>NZ_JAOEBG010000002.1 GCF_029836165.1 Pseudomonas sp. GD04091 | reverse complement strand
CGGGCGCCTGATGGTGCGCTACGGCAAGGAGCGCGTGACCGCCGTGGGCATGGTGCTGCTCGCCGCCTCCGGGGTGGTGGCCCTGGGCGGGCTCGGGCTGTCCCACTTCTGGGGCTCGCTGGCGCTGCTGGGCATCGGCTGGAACTTCAGCTTCATCGGCGCGACGGCGATGGTCACCGACTGCCACACCCCGGCCGAGCGCAGCAAGGCGCAGGGAATGAACGACTTCTTCGTGTTCGCCGCCACGGCCGCCGTGTCGTTCCTCGCGGGCTCGATCCTGCACAGCTCGGGCTGGCAGGCGGTCAACTGGATGATCTTCCCGGCCCTGGCGCTGATCCTGGTGCCGCTGCTGTGGCAGGCCGCGCGAAAGCCGGCGCGGCCGGGTCCGGTCTGATCGGGCCGGTGCGGCAGGCGCTCCGCGCGGTGGGTCGCCTCGGCCGCTACAGCACCTGCTTCCACTGCCGCAGCTTCGACAGCGCGTCGTCGTAGGCGGTGGAGGTGAAGAACTGGATCTTGCGCCCTAGGGTCTTCATCGGGCTCACCGCGGGATCGAAAAGCGAGGCGTCCGAATGGTGCGCCACGCAATCGAGCACCCGGTTCTGCCCCTCCGTGAGCATGGTTGCCAACTCGCGAAGGTCTCTGCCCGCGAAACGGCGTTGGAAGCCGGCAGAAAGACGCTCGGCCCGCTGCGCCATCGCACTCGCCGAGTAAAAGGACGCCGAAGGTCCGGGCGTCCGATCGTGCGCGAACTGCAGGATCATCGTGTTCCAGACGATGACGTCCACCAGTACCATCGCAGCGTTGGTGTGCAGGCGCGGCTCCTGCCAGATCATGGCGGTGTGCCGGTAGTGTTCTGCGGAAACCGTGGCAGTTTCCACATTGAGTTTTCGGTGACTGGCGCGAACCTTGTCGAGGAGTTCCTGCTTCGTGGTTGGTAGCTTCATTCGGGATTTCGATTTCATCGAGACAAGGTTCGATAACCGGCGCGTCAGATATTCATCAAGTCACCAGCGCAATTGCCTTGGGTTCTGAGGAAAAGCGCTTGCCTCACCGCTGCGCGGGCGCCGCCGGGGGCTTGTGCATGATGAAGCGGGACATGACGGTGATTTCCTGTTTGCTCAGGACGCCCGATGTGCCCCAGTTATGGACGCCGGCCGTGCCGTGGGTGATGAAGGTATTGAGCGCGGCCTCGCCACGCGCCTGGGTAATTTCCGGCGTCAGCGGCTTGCCGGTGCCGCCCTCGCGCTGCGCGCCATGACAGACCACGCACCGTTGAAAATAGATTTCGGTGCCGCGCTGGAAATCCGCTTCGCTCATGTCCGGCGCACCGGGCGTCTTCACCATGCGCGCCGAGCTTGAATCAGCCGGTGTATCGGCAATTCGGTCGGTATTGACTGTTGATTTGGAGGGCGGTTGTTTCTCATCGGCCACGGCCAGTCCGCCATTCAGCACCGCAAGGCCTACCGCAACCGCAAGCGCTTTGCGCCGCCAAGTCTGGTTGTTCATGTTGGTTCCTCGAATTACGCAGGTACTCGAATGCTCCGTTCGAGAGTCGAGCCATCACCAACAGGGAAAATGCGAAGGAGGCGATCCGCCTTCGTTTCTTTCGTCTTCGCTGACGTGGCCCTGCGAAATGGTTTCTTTCGGGAAGGCGATCAGAGACCGCGGTCGGACAGCCACTTCTTCATCTTGGCGATCTCGCCTTCCTGGGCGCGGATCACATCCTCGGCGAGTTGGCGAACCTCGGCATCTGAGCCATGGGCGAGCACCACTTTCGCCATGTCGATCGCGCCCTGGTGATGCGGGATCATGCCGCGCATGAAATCTGTGTCCGCATCCCCCGTGAATTCGATGGTCATATCGCCGTGCATTTTGTCGTTGGCCTCTTGATAAGCCCGAATTGCCGGGTTATCGGAGGTCGCACTGGCGCCGTGGTTGGCGTGTTTATTGGTCGTCATGGATCTTCCTTTCATGGGTTCTATCGGTTCATATGGCGCATCGGCCCAGCGGGCGGGGACAAAAAGCGCATGCAAGAGCGGATAGGAGCTATGCCTGGTCTACGACTTCAAGCCTATTGTTTGCCACCGTTGTAAGGTCAAGTCTGCTCAGCAGAAACGAGCGGTCACGCCGTCTTTTTGCACCCTGTTGCAGAACGATCGACATTTTTTTGCTGCAGGGGCTTGACCTTCCAACCATGGGAATCCGTACATTGGATCCCATCAACCTCACATCAAGGAGTTTTTCATGAAGGTCAACAAGTTCAGCCTCTTGTTCATCGTCGGAGCGGTGGTGGTCGCCGCGGGCCTGGTGGCCGTCCAGAAGAAGGTGGACCCGTCGGGTGAGGCGGCGCAGGCCATCGCCAGCGGAGGTCACCAGGGGCACGCGATGCCGTCGAGTGCGTCGTCCACGGACAGTCCCTCCACGACCGCGTATCGTGCCGTGAACGACCAGATGCACGCCGGGATGGGGGCGCAGTTCACTGGCAACGCCGACGTCGATTTCATGCGCGGCATGATCCCGCATCACCAGGGCGCGATCGACATGGCGAAGGTGGCGCTGCAGCACGGCAAGGACCCGGAGGTCCGCAAGCTGGCCCAGGAGGTCATCTCCGCGCAGGAAGGTGAAATCGCCATGATGAACAAGTGGCTCGGCGAGAACGGCCAGCAGGCGGCGGCCGGCAGCTCGGGCGATGCCTCGACGGCCGCCTACCGTGCCGGCAACGACCGCATGCACGCGGACATGATGATCGACTTCAGCGGCGACGCCGATGTGGACTTCATGCGCGGCATGATCCCGCACCACCAGGGCGCGATCGACATGGCCAAGGTGGCGCTGCAGTACGGCAAGGACCCGGAGGTCCGCAAGCTGGCCGAGGAAGTCATCTCCGCGCAGGAAGGCGAGATCGCCATGATGAAGAGTTGGCTTGCCGCTCGGGGCAAGTGAAGGCGCGACCATGACCCAGGCCAGCACCCCGCACATCCTCATCTACAGCACTCCGACGTGCCCGGACTGCCGGGCGCTGAAGGAGTGGCTGTCCCAGCAGGGCATCGCGTTTGAAGAGCGCGACCTGACCGACCCGAAGATTTCCGCGGAGGCCAAGTCACGAACCGGCGTGCGCGTGGCCCCGATCACGATCGTCGGCAACGAGATCTTCTATGGCACCTTCGCAAGCCAGAAACCGGGGCTGATGAAGGCGCTTGGCCTTCAGTGAGCCGCTGAAGGAAGACCGTGGTCACGGGCGGAGCCGCCGGCGCGGACTCCGGCCGGACCCTGTAAGTGCGGTTGCGGACACACCTGCACGCAAAACCCGGGACCGGGGAGCATTCTTCAGCCGAAGGCACTCGGCGCTTTCGCCCCCGGGTCGTTGACATCACGAGAAGAAGCCTCATGCGATCGACATCTTCAGCCACGTCCCTGCGCGTCGCCATTTCCGAGGGCATCACAGTCGCCAACGACCTGCCGTTCGTCCTGTTCGGCGGCATTAACGTCATCGAGGATCTCGATACGACCCTGGCTGCGGCCGAGCACTTCGCGGAGGTGACGCGCAAGCTGGGAATACCTTTCGTTTTCAAGGCATCGTTCGACAAGGCCAATCGCTCGTCGATCCATTCTTTCCGAGGCGTCGGCCTGGACGAAGGGCTGGGGGTCCTCGATGCGGTCAAGTCGCGGTTTGGATGCCCGGTATTGACCGACGTGCATGAGGTTGATCAGGCGTCGCAGGTCGCTGCCGTCGCCGACGTACTGCAGGTCCCGGCCTTCCTGGCCCGGCAGACCGATCTAGTGGTCGCCATCGCGCGCACCGGGCGGGTGGTGAACGTCAAGAAGCCGCAGTTCCTCAGCCCCAGCCAGATCAGGCATGTCGTCCATAAACTGCACGAGGCCGGCAACCCGCGCGTCCTGCTGTGCGAGCGTGGCGCGCAGTTCGGCTACGACAATCTCGTCGTGGACATGCTGGGCTTCCGCGAAATGAGCGTTGCCAGCGGTGGCCTGCCGCTGGTGTTCGACGTCACCCATAGCCTGCAACGCCGGGAAGCGGGTGCAGTGGCTTCGGGCGGACGTCGCCAGCAGTTGCCCGAACTCGCGCGGGCCGGCATGGCGGTCGGCATTGGCGGTTTGTTCCTCGAAGCGCACGCCGACCCGGCGCATGCACGCTGTGATGGCCCCAGCGCACTGCCGCTGGATGCGCTCGAACCGCTGTTGCAGCAGGTCAAGGCGGTGGACGAACTCGTCAAGTCGTTTGAGCCTCTTTGCATCGACTGAAAGGGGCTGCACGCGCTAGGCGCTGCGCTTCGCGGTCTGGATCAGCACCACGCCGCCGAGGATTAGCGCCAGCGCCAGCAGTTCGATCCCGGAGACGTGCTCTCCGACCGCTGCGCCGATGACGACCGCGACGACAGGCGCGATGTAAGTCGCACCGGAGGCGCGCACCGGCCCGAGCTTCTGGATGATGTAGTAGTAGATCAGGAACGCCCCGCCGGTGCCCAGCATGCCCAGCCCGATGATCGCGCCCAGCATGGCGTGAACGTCCGCCGAGATCGCCGTGATGCCGTGGAGGTCAGTGAGGACCAGCAGCGTCAGCACCGCCAGCCCTGTCTGCCATGTGGCCAGCGCCAGCGGCGGCAGGCCCAAGGGAGAGAGGTAGCGCCTCGCATAGACGAAGGACGCGCCGAGGCTCAACGTTCCGGCGATCATCCAGAACACGCCAAGCAGCGAAACACCGTGCGCGCCCTCCCAGGGGCGCGCGCTCAGGACGATCCCCACAAAGCCCAGGGCGATGCCCGCTGCCATGCGTCCGGTCGGACGCTCTTCGCGCAGGAACAGGAAGGCACAGAGAAAGGTGAAGATGGGGATCGACCCGCTCAACAAGCCGGCGACGCTCGTGGGCAGCAAGGCGGTTCCGGCGACGAAACCGTAGTAGTAGAAGCTCGTCGCCAGCACCGACATGACCGCGAAATGCGGCAGAACGCGCCATTGCTCGCGGGTGATGACCTTGGCCCGCCAGGCCATGGCCGCCAGCGGCAAGAAGCCGAAGACCACGCGCATGAGGACCGTCTGCATGGGGGAGATCAGCTCGGTCGCCCATTTCATGTAGATGAAGTTCGTCCCCCAAATGAGACCGAGTGCGGCCAGGGCCGCATAAGCGCGAAGCATGGTGTCCCCCTGTGGAATAAAGCGTGGAGCGCGCCTCCTTCAAGAAAGACCGCTCGGATGCGCTGCGGCACGTGCCGAGCGAATCAGGTGAAAAATCGAAAGGTCAAGGATTGACCCATTGGCTACCGGCGAGCGCACCGTCCGCGCCATAGGCAAAGCACGCGCGCCGGTTGCCCTGTCGCTGCAACTGGAACCAGTCCAGTGCTTCCGCTCGGAACGTCACCACGCCGAAATGCGCCTTGCCATCCGCTTCATGCGCGGCCGCGCCTGGAGCGGCTTCGCGGGCCGCGTCAAACGCCAGCTCGTCACCCGGTGGACCGCCCGCATAGGTCTGCCGCGTCCACGCCGGCAGCGTCTGCCAGGCCCGTTCGGCCCGCTCACTGGCTGGCGCATGGAGTTCGGCCAGGCCCTGCAAGCGCAGTTGCAGCCGTGCCTGTGGGCAGAATCCCAGGGCCGTGGCCTGCGGGTTGGCGGCCAACTCGCGCCACTTGGCGCTGCGCACATCGGTGTGGATCTCCAGCAGCCGCCGCGCGACGTCGGCATGCCGAAGCACCACCATGCGCGCCTGCGGCCTGGAACTGGCATCCACCGAGCACAGGTTGATGTAGCGGAAGCCGTGCTGCGGGTCATCCGCTGCCGCGGCAAGCTGGACCCACGCCGCGGCGTCGATGCGCGCCAGCTCAGACGGCACGGGTGATGCCACCATCGACCCGGATGTTCTGGCCCGTGATGTAGCCCGCGCCGTCCGACACCAGGAAGGCGATCGTCGCGGCGATTTCCTCGGCCTTGCCGTAGCGGCGCATTGGCACGCTGTCGCGTCGCTCGTCGGTGCCGGGCAGGCTGTCGATCCAGCCGGGCAGGACGTTGTTCATGCGGATGTTCTTCGCGGCGTAGGTGTCGGCAAAGATTTTGGTAAAGCTCGCCAGCCCTGCGCGGAACACGGCCGAGGTCGGGAACATGTCGGAAGGCTCGAAGGCCCAGGCCGTGGAGATGTTGACGATGGCGCCGCCGCCCTGGGCCGCCATGATCGGCGCCACCAGGCGGGCCGGCCGCACGGCGCCGAGGAAATAAACCTCCATGCCCTTGTGCCAGTCCTCGTCGGTGATGTCGAGGATCGGCGCGCGCGGGCCGTGGCCGGCGGAATTGACCAGCGCGTCGATACGGCCCCAGCGCTCCATTGCCAGATCGACGAGGCGCTGCAGGTCGTCGTTCGACTGGTTCGAGCCGGTGACGCCCACGCCGCCGAGTTCCTGGGCCAGTGCTTCACCTTTGCCCGATGAGGACAGCACGGCGACGCGGTAGCCGTCCTGGGCCAGCCTGCGGGCTGCGGCGGCGCCCATGCCGGACCCGCCTGCGGTGATGAGTGCGACTTTTTCTACAGACATGAATAGCTCCAATATCTTGATCTAGTGCTCAATTATCCCAAGGCAACGGTAAAACTTCACGCGATGAATAAAAGCTGTAGCATGTAGAAAAACTACTGGATATGTCTTCGATGATCCCATCTCGCCGCAAGCTCCCGCCATTGAATGCGCTGCGGGCCTTCGAGGCGTCGGGCCGCAGGCTGAACTTCCGCGCTGCGGCCGAAGAGCTGGGCGTGACGCAAGGCGCCGTCGCGCAGCAGGTGCGTGCGCTGGAAGAACATCTGGGCATCGCGCTGTTTCAACGCCTCGCGCGCGGTCTGGCGCTCACCCCGCGCGGTGCGGCCTACCTGGTGGATGTGACCCGCGCTTTCGACACCCTGGCCGAATCGACCGGGCGGCTGCTGGTGCGTCCCGACATGGTGACGATCAGCGTGACGCCAACCGTCGCCGCCAAGCTGCTGATCCCGCGCCTGGCCGAACTGCAGGCCGCATTGCCCGAGGTGGACCTGCGCACGGTGGCAACGGAAGCGTTGTCGGACTTCGATCGCGACCAAGTGGACATCGCCGTGCGGATGACCCGCGGGCCGTTCCCGACAGACCTGGAAGCCCGGTTGCTGTTTCGGCAGGAGCTTGTAGCGGTGGCCAGTCCGCACCTGGCGAGCGGCCTGGCGCTTCCCTTGAGCCTGGAGCAGTTGCGAGCGCTGCCGCTCCTGCACGATTCCCACGATCACTGGCCGCAGTTCCTGAAAACCGGCGGCAAGCTCCCGGGAGCCGTGTTCAACCAGACCACCCTGGCGCTGGATGCGGCCCTGGCGGGCCAGGGGGTCGCCTTGGCGTGCCGTGCCTTCGTGGCTGCTGACCTTGATGCTGGCCGGCTGGTTCAGGTGACGGATGCGAGCGCGGTCATGGAGCCCGACTATTTTCTCGTCCGCAAACGGTCGCCGTCGCCGAGACAGGCGGTGGATGCGGTATGGGCCTGGTGCGCGACACGGTTGGTTCCCCTCAAAGGAAACCATCTGACTAGCAGGCGATAGCGCGCGAGCAAGGCTTCCATCCGCGCAGACAGCTCACGGGCTGGCTCATAGATACCGCGTGATTTCCTTGAACTCCGTCATGGCGTCGCGCTGTTCAGGTCCAAGGGGGCCGACCATATCCTCCAGGCAATGATCTAGATGGTCCTGGATCAGCGTCTTCTTGGCTTGCTGGATGGCCTTCTCCACAGCTTGAAGTTGTTGCGCGACGTCCAGGCACGGGCGTCCTTGTTCGATCATCTCCACGATGCTGTTGAGGTGGCCGCCCGCACGGCGCAGCCGTTTGATGATCGCAGGATGTGTCTGATGAACATGCATGATTGTCAACTTGATCGTATGCCCCCGGGGGGGATATGATATTGCCTTTGAGACATGAAGAACATCCACTTTTAGCATTCCAACCCTGATCCCGCATGTATGACCGCACTCGGCTCTTTGCAAAATGGGGCTCGCCCTTCCTACAGCGGCTGGTGTTGGTATTGCTGTTGGCCGGCGTGGTGCAGTCTGCCATCGGCGATTTCATGTCCCACGGTCTCGCCGAGCTGGCGTCGCTTACCCATCATCACCATGAGATCGATGTCGGGGAACTCGGGCAATCCAGTGACGAGGCTGAGAGCTTGGCCTTCGATCTCTCGCACCCCCACCACATCAACGACCACTCACACGAAAAGCTCCATAGTCCGGTCGCCGATCTCTCGACCTGGGTACAGCATGGGCTGGATCGGCTGATCTTCGCGCTGACGCTGCTGGTCTTCTTAATCGCGTACCGATTGGAACGCCCCCCTCGAATGGCCTAGCTCTCATGAGTGCGATGTGCTTTCCAGGCCCTCGCACTCGCCAGCCATTTTTCCATTCGTAGGAGTTCTCATGCACGACCGTTTCGATCGATCGGCGGATTTGCCATGCCTGTGGCGAAGCTGCCTGCCTTTCCTCGCACTTGTTCTTGGGGTCGCCTCAGAAAACGGAAAATAAAGCACGCTAAGCCGGTTGCAGCGGTCGTAGCGGCCTGAACTTGCCCGCGCCGATCTTGGCGCTGCTGCGCCAGAGGTAATCGCCGGTGAGGTTGATGTGCTCCCAACCGAGCGGCGACAGGTACTGCAACAGCGCGTCATCAACGGCATGGCCGTTGCCACGCAGCGCGTGCGCAGCCCGTTCCAGATAGACCGTGTTCCACAACACGACGGCAGCCGTTACCAGATTGAGGCCGCTAGCCCGGTAGCGCTGCTGCTCGAAACTGCGGTCGCGGATTTCACCCAGGCGGTTGAAAAACACTGCCCTGGCCAGCGCATTGCGCGCCTCGCCCTTGTTCAGGCCGGCATGCACGCGGCGGCGCAGTTCCACGCTTTGCAGCCAGTCCAGGATGAACAGCGTGCGCTCGATGCGGCCCAGCTCGCGGAGCGCCACGGCCAGGCCGTTCTGGCGTGGGTAGCTGCCGAGCTTTCGGAGCATCAGGGAGGCCGTCACCGTGCCCTGCTTGATCGAGGTGGCCAGCCGCAGGATTTCGTCCCAATGGGCGCGGACGTGCTTGATGTTGAGCGTGCCGCCGATCATGGGTTTCAGCGCGTCATAGGCGGCGTCGCCCTTCGGGATGTAGAGCTTGGTGTCGCCCAGGTCGCGGATGCGCGGCGCGAAGCGGAAGCCCAGGAGGTGCATCAGGGCGAAGACGTGATCGGTGAAGCCCGCCGTGTCGGTGTAATGCTCCTCGATCCGCAAGTCGGACTCGTGGTACAGCAGGCCGTCGAGCACGTAGGTCGAATCGCGCACGCCGACGTTCACGACCTTGGTGTGAAATGGCGCGTACTGGTCAGAAATGTGGGTGTAGAACGTCCGCCCTGGGCTGCTCCCGTATTTCGGGTTGATGTGGCCGGTGCTCTCGGCCTTGCTGCCGGTGCGGAAGTTCTGGCCGTCCGACGATGAGGTGGTGCCGTCGCCCCAGTGCTCGGCGAAGGGATGGCGGAACTGTGCGTTGACCAGATCGGCCAGCGCCGCCCCGTAGGTTTCGTCGCGGATGTGCCAGGCTTGCAGCCAAGCCAGCTTGGCGTAGGTCGTGCCGGGGCAAGACTCCGCCATCTTGGTCAGGCCCAGGTTGATCGCGTCGGCGAGGATCGTGGTCAGCAACAGGTTCTTGTCTTTGGCCGGGTCGCCCGATTTCAGATGCGCGAAATGCCGAGTGAAGCCCGTCCATTCGTCCACCTCCAGCAGCAGTTCGGTGATCTTGACGTGCGGCAGGATCATTGCCGTCTGGTCGATCAGCGCTTGGGCGGTGTCGGGTACCGCCGCGTCGAGCGGCGTGATCTTCAAGCCTGACTCGGTGATGATGGCGTCCGGCAGCTCGTTGGCCGTCGCCATACGGTTGACGGTGGCAAGCTGTGTTTCCAGCAGCGTCAGCCGGTCGTTCAGGTACCGGTTGCAGTCGGTGGCCACGGCCAGCGGCAATTCGCTGGCCTGCTTGAGGCTGGCGAATTTCGCGGGCGGCACCAGGTAGTCCTCGAAGTCCTTGAACTGGCGCGACCCCTGCACCCAGATGTCGCCGGAACGCAACGCGTTCTTCATCTCCGACAGCGCGCACAGTTCGTAGTAGCGCCGGTCGATGCCGGTGTCGGTCATGACCAGCTTCTGCCAGCGCGGCTTGATGAACTCGGTCGGCGCGTCGGCGGGCACCTTGCGGGCGTTGTCGCTGTTCATGCCGCGCAGCACCTCGATGGCGTCGAGCACGTCCTTCGCGGCGGGAGCGGCCCGCAGCTTGAGCACGGCAAGGAATTCCGGCGCGTAGCGGCGCAGCGTGGCGTAGCTTTCGCCGATGCGGTGCAGGAAATCGAAGTCCTCGGGCTGCGCAAGCTTCTGCGCTTCGGTGACGCTCTCGGCGAAGGCATCCCAGGACATGACGGCCTCGATGGCGGCGAACGGATCGCGGCCCGCCTGCTTGGCCTCGATCAGCGCCTGGCCGATGCGGCCGAACAGCCGCACCTTGGCGTTGATCGCCTTGCCGGACGCCTGGAATTGCTGCTGATGCTTGTTCTTGGCGGCGTTGAACAGCTTGCCCAGGATGCGGTCGTGCAGGTCGATGATTTCGTCGGTGACGGTGGCCATGCCCTCGATGGCAAGCGCCACCAGGGTGGCATAGCGTCGCTGCGCCTCGAACTTGGCCAGGTCGGCGGGCGTCATCTGGCCACCCTCACGGGCGATCTTGAGCAGGCGGTTCTGGTGCACCGACCGCTCGATGCCAGAAGGCAGGTCGAGCGCCTGCCACGCTTTGAGGCGTTCGATGTGTTCCAGCATGTGCCGCGAATTCGGTTTGACGGGCGATTGGCGCAGCCAGGCCAGCCAGGTCGTTTTGCCGTTGTCCCGACGCTTGAGCAGATCGTCGAGGCGGCGGCGATGCGCGTCCGACAGCGGTTCGGCCAAGGCATCGTAGATGCGCCGGTTGGCGCGGGTGATTGCTTCGGCGCTCGCCCGCTCGACGGCGTTGAGGGCAGGCAGAATGACCGACTGCTGCCGCAGGTGCTCGATCAAGGTGCTGGCCAGCACGATGCCCTTGTCGGTCTGCAAGGCCATCTCGGTCAGCAACTGGACGGCCTGCCGGTAGTGGCCCATGGTAAAGGGCTGGAAGCCGAACACCGTTTGCAGTTCGACCAGGTGCTCGCGCCGGGTCTGCTCCCGCTGCCCGTATTCGTCCCAGCTTTCGACGCTGACCTTGAGCTGGTCGGCGACCAGTTTCAACAAGGGCGGAAACGGCGGCTCATCGACGCCCAGGATGACACCAGGAAAGCGCAGGTAACAGAGCTGCACGGCGAAGCCCAGCCGGTTGGCCGGGCCGCGCCGCTGCCGGATGATGGAGAGGGGGTCGTTTGCGGGAGGGGGCGGAATCCTACGCTAAGGCTTTGGCCAGCGATATTCTCCGGTGAGATTGATGTGTTCCCATCCGAGCGGCGAAACATGGGCCAAGAGATCGGGCGATAGCAGCTTTCCATCGCGTTTCTGGTTTGCAACGACCTCGCCGAGCTTCATGGTGTTCCAGAAGATGATGATGGCGGCGAGCAGATTCATGCCGGCGATGCGGTAATGCTGGCCTTCGGCGGAACGGTCGCGGATTTCACCGCGGCGGTGGAAGCTGATTGCCCGCTTCAGCGCATGATGAGCTTCGCCTTTGTTGAGCCCGATCTGGGCACGCCGTTGGAGTTCGGCATCCAGAATCCAGTCGATCATGAACAGGGTGCGCTCGACGCGACCGACTTCCCGCAGGGCTGTCGCGAGCTCGTTCTGCCGCGGATAGGAGGCGAGTTTCCGCAGAATCTGGCTTGGCGCGACGGTCCCGGCAGCAATGGTGGCGGCGATGCGCAGGGTGTCGGGCCAATTGCGCTCGATCATGGCTTGGTTGACCTTTCCGCCGATCAACGCTCGCAGGTGCGCCGGGGCGGCCGACGGATTGAACGCGTAGAGCCGTTTGGATGGCAGGTCGCGGATGCGCGGAGCGAACCGGTAGCCGAGAATGGCACATGCGGCAAAGACGTGATCGGTGAAGCCGCCCGTGTCGGTGAACTGCTCGCGGATATGGCGTCCAGCATCGTTCATCAGCAGGCCATCGAGGATGTAAGGCGCTTCGCTTGCCGTTGCAGGAATCACCTGGGTTGCGAACGGCGCATATTGGTCGGAGACGTGGCTATAGGCTTTCAGGCCCGGGGTATTGCCATATTTCGCGTTGACCAGGTTCATGGCCTCACCTTGCTCTGTAGCGACGAAGAACTGTCCGTCGCTCGAAGCCGACGTGCCCATGCCCCAGAACCGGGCCATGGGTAACGCTGCCTGTGCCTCGACCACCATGGCCAGCGCCCGGTCATAGGCTTCGCCCTCGACATGCCACCGTCCAATGCGGATCAATTCCCAGAAGGTGTGGGTGTTTGTCGCATCCGCCATTTTGCGCAAGCCGAGGTTGATCCCTTCCGCCAAGATAACGTTCATTAGCCCGATCCGGTCAGCGCAGGGTGCTCCTGTGCGCAGATGGGTGAACGCTTCGGTGAAGCCGGTCGCCGCATCCACCTCCAGCAGGAGATCGGTGATGCGCGTGGGCGGGATCTGCTTGTAGAGATCGAGCACCAGATCTTCGGCGCCTGTCGGCGCGGCGGCTTCGAGTTTCTCGATATGCAGAACGCCGTTTTCAATCGACCCGCCCGGGATCGTGCCTGCGCGAGCGGCACGGCCAAGCTCGCGCAACCGCATGTCGAGGCGAGCTTGCCGGTCTGCCAGCCATTCCTCCGGCCGCAATGGCACAGCGAGACGACCGCCTTCCGCGATGGCTTGTGCCGGAACGAGTGCGTGTTTCAGATCGCCATAGCGCCGGGACCTAGTAAGCCAGACATCTCCGGAGCGGAACGCATCGCGCAGATGGAACAGCACCGCGATCTCCCATAGGCGAGCGTCGCCAGCCCTCTGGGCCCGAAGGTGGCGATGCCATTTCGAGCTGGGCCGCAAGAAGCTGGTCATCGCGGCATCGTTCAAACCGGTACGAAGGGCCGTCACCGCTTCCAGAAGCGGCAGTGCAACGGGCGCAGCTCGCAGATCGAGCAGGCGCAACATGCGTGGAGCGTATCGGCGGAAGCGGTGATAACCGTCGAGCACATGGTTGAGCGGATCGTCGGCCATGGTGGCGGTGAGCCTGGTTGCCATTGCAACAAGGGTTTTGAAGCCGTCCCACCCTGATCCGCTCGCGATGACGTCGCCCAGCGGCTGGCCATCATCCTGTGCATCGACCAGGGCGCCCCCGATCTCGGCGAAGGATTTCAGGGTGTCACGCACCACCCCCGCTTCGTCTGCGACCTTTGCATGGCAAATACGCTCCGAAGCACGGTAGAGACGGCCGACGATCCGGTCGTGGGTTTCGACCACTGCGTCGGCCAACATCGCCTGCCATTCCGAGACGCAAACAGCCAAGATCGCAAGCCGCCTGTCCTCCGGGAGATCGCGCATGCCGTCGGCATAATACCGTTCACCCTGCCTGCGCAGACGAGTCACCCGATGGGCAGGAACGCCGGCAAGCAGATCCTCGGGGAGATCGACGCGTTGCAGATATTCGAGCCGGTCGAGCAGCCGGTTGGCCGACGAAGAGTTCGAGCCAGGCTCGAACTGGCGCAGCCACACAAAACGGGTCACCCGATCATCAGCCGTCTCCTCGAGCAATGCCAGCAACTGTTCTCGGATCGACATAGGCAGACGAATGGCGATCCTCGTCTCGATGCGTCGCTCGGCATCGACGAGAGCCGCGGCACAAAGCCGCTCGATCGTGGATGTCGCGGGAAGGACAGTGCGGGTGCGTCGGCACTCGGCTACGAAGCGACGGGCGATATCCTCGTTCGACACCGCCATCTCGGCTTCTCGGAACAACCATTCCTTCAGCTCGCTCGCACCACGTCCGGAGAAGGTGCGGAAGCCGTAGAGCCCCCGTAACTCGGCAAGATGCTCGTGCCGTGTTTCCTCGCGGGCAGCATAGTCTACGAGATCGTCGGCACCCAGGCCAAGCTGCGCTCCGATAAATTCGATGACCTCTGCAGGGATCAGTTCGCCTGGAGCCAGCACCCGGCCGGGATAGCGCAGGACACACAATTGCAGGGCGAAGCCGAACCTGTTGTGAGCGCGCCGACGCAGCCTGATATGCCCAAGGTCTTCATCACTCAGCGTATAGTGCTTGAGCAAATCCGTCTGTGAAGTCGGCAAGCGCAACAGCGCGTCTTTCTGCCGATCGGTTAGAGTGACGCGACGCGGCATACATGTTCCTTTTTCAAAATCTGATAGCGTTCAAGACGCTTTGTTTATGAAGCTGGTTGAGATACATTTCCAGAGGTCAATGCAATCGTGGCCGAAGCGCCGCCTCAAACCAACGTTTGTGATACATGCTGATCGGATATGCCCGCGTCTCCAAAGCCGATGGCTCGCAGTCTCTCGACCTGCAGCACGACACCTTGCGCGCCGCAGGTGTCGAACGGGACAATATCTATGATGATCTTGCTTCCGGCGGTCGTGATGATCGCCCTGGCTTGACTGCCTGCCTCAAGTCATTGCGTGACGGCGATGTGCTGGTGGTCTGGAAGCTCGATCGCCTCGGACGATCGCTTGCCCATCTGGTCAACACGGTGAAGGAGCTGTCAGACCGCAAGATCGGCCTGCGGGTTCTGACTGGAAAGGGCGCTCAGATCGACACCACGACTGCGTCCGGTCGCATGGTGTTCGGAATCTTCGCCACCTTGGCCGAGTTCGAGCGGGATCTGATCCGAGAGCGCACCATGGCGGGTCTCGCCTCCGCGAGAGCGCGCGGTCGCAAGGGCGGACGAAAATTCGCGCTCACCAAAGCTCAGGTGCGTCTCGCGCAAGCCGCCATGGCCCAGCGCGATACTTCAGTTTCCGATCTCTGCAAGGAACTCGGCATCGAGCGCGTCACTCTCTACCGATATGTCGGTCCCAAAGGCGAGCTCAGAGACCATGGAAAGCATGTTCTCGGACTTACGTCGCAACTCGTTTCTTTTCGCAAGTTGAGCCACCTCCGCGCTTCATCAGAAAACTGAAGGAACCTCCATTGAATCGAACTAATATTTTTTTTGGTGAATCGCATTCTGACTGGTTGCCTGTCAGAGGCGGAGAATCTGGTGATTTTGTTTTTCGACGTGGTGACGGGCATGCCTTCGCGAAAATCGCACCTGCTTCCCGCCGCGGTGAGCTCGCTGGAGAGCGTGACCGCCTCATTTGGCTCAAAGGTCGAGGTGTGGCTTGCCCCGAGGTCATCAACTGGCAGGAGGAACAGGAGGGTGCATGCTTGGTGATAACGGCAATTCCGGGAGTACCGGCGGCTGATCTGTCTGGAGCGGATTTGCTCAAAGCGTGGCCGTCAATGGGGCAGCAACTTGGCGCTGTTCACAGCCTATCGGTTGATCAATGTCCGTTTGAGCGCAGGCTGTCGCGAATGTTCGGACGCGCCGTTGATGTGGTGTCCCGCAATGCCGTCAATCCCGACTTCTTACCGGACGAGGACAAGAGTACGCCGCAGCTCGATCTTTTGGCTCGTGTCGAACGAGAGCTACCGGTGCGGCTCGACCAAGAGCGCACCGATATGGTTGTTTGCCATGGTGATCCCTGCATGCCGAACTTCATGGTGGACCCTAAAACTCTTCAATGCACGGGTCTGATCGACCTTGGGCGGCTCGGAACAGCAGATCGCTATGCCGATTTGGCACTCATGATTGCTAACGCCGAAGAGAACTGGGCAGCGCCAGATGAAGCAGAGCGCGCCTTCGCTGTCCTATTCAATGTATTGGGGATCGAAGCCCCCGACCGCGAACGCCTTGCCTTCTATCTGCGATTGGACCCTCTGACTTGGGGTTGATGTTCATGCCGCCTGTTTTTCCTGCTCATTGGCACGTTTCGCAACCTGTTCTCATTGCGGACACCTTTTCCAGCCTCGTTTGGAAAGTTTCATTGCCAGACGGGACTCCTGCAATCGTCAAGGGATTGAAACCTATAGAAGACATTGCTGATGAACTGCGCGGGGCCGACTATCTGGTATGGCGCAATGGGAGGGGAGCAGTCCGGTTGCTCGGTCGTGAGAACAATCTGATGTTGCTCGAATATGCCGGGGAGCGAATGCTCTCTCACATCGTTGCCGAGCACGGCGACTACCAGGCGACCGAAATTGCAGCGGAACTAATGGCGAAGCTGTATGCCGCATCTGAGGAACCCCTGCCTTCTGCCCTTCTCCCGATCCGGGATCGCTTTGCAGCTTTGTTTCAGCGGGCGCGCGATGATCAAAACGCAGGTTGTCAAACTGACTACGTCCACGCGGCGATTATAGCCGATCAAATGATGAGCAATGCCTCGGAACTGCGTGGGCTACATGGCGATCTGCATCATGAAAACATCATGTTCTCCAGTCGCGGCTGGCTGGTGATAGATCCCGTCGGTCTGGTCGGTGAAGTGGGCTTTGGCGCCGCCAATATGTTCTACGATCCGGCTGACAGAGACGACCTTTGTCTCGATCCTAGACGCATTGCACAGATGGCGGACGCATTCTCTCGTGCGCTGGACGTCGATCCGCGTCGCCTGCTCGACCAGGCGTACGCTTATGGGTGCCTTTCCGCAGCTTGGAACGCGGATGGAGAAGAGGAGCAACGCGATCTAGCTATCGCGGCCGCGATCAAGCAGGTGCGACAGACGTCATACTAGATATCAAGCGACTTCTCCTATCCCCTGGGAACACATCAATCTCACCGGAGAATATCGCTGGCCAAAGCCTTAGCGTAGGATTCCGCCCCTTCCCGCAAACGACCCCGAGAGGTCGGTTTCGCTGAACGTGTAGTGACGGATCAACTCATCCTTGGTGTCCGGCAACGCCAGCAGGCTTTCGCGCTCGGCGGCGGACAGGATTGAACGACGTGGCATATTTACTGATCCGTTCTCAAGTATTGATACAGGGTTTCGCGACTGATTCCGAATTCACGAGCCAGCTTGGTCTTTTGCTCGCCAGCCTCGACACGTTGGCGCAGTTCGGCAATACGCTCAGACGACAGGGATTTCTTCCTGCCACGGTAGGCCCCGCGCTGCTTGGCGAGCGCGATGCCCTCGCGCTGCCGCTCGCGGATCAAGGCGCGTTCGAACTCGGCGAACGCGCCCATTACCGACAGCATCAGGTTCGCCATCGGCGAGTCCTCGCCGGTGAAGGTCAAATGCTCCTTAAGGAACTCGATGCGTACGCCGCGCTGGGTGAGGCCCTGCACCAGGCGGCGCAGGTCGTCGAGGTTGCGCGCCAGACGATCCATGCTGTGCACCACGACCGTGTCGCCTTCGCGCACGAAGGCGAGCAGCCGTTCCAGTTCGGGCCGCCGTGTGTCCTTGCCCGACGCCTTGTCGGTGAACACTTTATCCACCTGGATCTGTTCGAGCTGCCGTTCTGGGTTCTGGTCGAAGCTGCTGACGCGGACGTAACCGATGCGCTGACCGTGCAAGGTATCCTCCTGAGGGAAATGTGTCAGGAAGAAATCTATGACCCTTGACGGCGTATGTCAATCAATTCGGAAGGCAACTCTATTCTGACGATTTAGCGCCGGATGGTCTGACGCCAAGTTAGGGTATGCCTCAGTCTGACAGTGATGAGTCGCAGGCGTTCGGATCGGCATCGGTTTCGCTCCCGGTCTTGGCGCGCGCCTGGAAGCGCTGATAGCACTCCAGCCCGCAGAAGTGCTCGACGTATTCCGCGCCTTCCGGGGTGAAGGCGGCATCGAGCGGGATTTCCTTGCAGCACACGCAGCAACTGGTGGCAGTCGGATCATTTGCATTCATGGTGGCACCCCTCCATTGACTGACGAAGACGGCGAATGCCGCCGCCGGCATCGGCTTGGCGAACAGGAAGCCTTGTCCTGTGTCGCAGTCCGCTTGTCGCAACAAATCAAGACTCGCCGATGTTTCCACGCCTTCGGCCACTACTTCCATGCCAAGCCCATGCGCAAGCTGAATCACGGTGCGCACGATGGTCTGGTCGCGGTGGTCGTTGGCGAGTCCGGCGACAAACGATTGGTCGATCTTGAGCGTGCTGATGGGGCAGCATTTCAGGTGTTGCAGGCAGGAATAGCCGGTGCCGAAGTCGTCGGCGGCGAAGCGCACACCGATCTGTCGCAAAGCTTCCAGGGCGGGGAAGATCGCCGGATCACCGAACGCAACCGATTCGGTCAGCTCAATTTCAAGATACGCGGCGGGCAACCCGGCATCGGCCAGCACGCCCTTTACCCACTTGTCGAAATCTGGCCCCACTTGGCTCGCCGCAACATTGACGGCCAGCCGGAACGGTTGCCATGCCAGCACCCGCCAGTCGCGCATTTGACGGCAGGCTGCGCCCAGCACCCATGCGCCGATTTCCGGCATCAGGCCGGACGATTCGATCACGGGCAGGAACTGGCCCGGCGGCAACAGTCCGAGCGTCGGATGACGCCAGCGCAACAGGGCTTCCGCGCCGACAATCTGCTCACTGCGCAAATCGACAATCGGCTGGTAGTGCAGCTCAAGCTGCCCGCGCTCGACCGCCTGCGCCAGTTGCGCCACTGTCCATTCAATTGGCTGGGAAGCGCTCATGATCGACCTCTGAAGGCCCGCAGCAGCCGCGTCACAGACAGGACAAACAAGCCGGTCAGCGTGAGGGCTGCAATACCCCAGTGCTCGCCGATGAACGCGCCGGCCGTCGTGCCGGCCAGCACAATGGCGAGAATCGGCAAATGACAGGGACAGGTGAGCACCGCCAGCGCACCCCACAGGTAGCCGGTGAACGGCTTGTGTGTCTCGGTCGGCAAGCGCTCGGGGCTGTTCATGGCAGACTCTCCGCTTGCTGGGCCGGCGCGGTCGGCATCGCGGCCAACTGCACTTCCAGATCGGCCAACGCTTCGCGTCGGCGTTCGACGAACTGACTCAGCACGGCAAGCTGTGCGGCTGTTTCATCGCAGTCCGCCGCATCCAGCGCCCGGCACAACCGCGCCAATGCGTCCAGGCCGATGCCCGCCTCAAAAGCGGCCCGCACAAAGCACAGCCGCTGCAAGGCGGCGTCATCGAACAAGCCGTAGCCGCCCGTGGTGCAGGCGACTGGCCGCAGCAATCCGCGCAGCAGGTAGTCGCGCACGATATGCACGCTCACCCCGGCCTCAAGGGCCAGTCGGGACACTGTGTAGGCGTTCATCGAACACCTCCTTTTCCTTATCCGGCGCAGCAGGACAGTTGCTTCACGTCCTTGCTGAAGGTCTGCGCCGCGAGCTTCAAGCCCTCGACCATCGTTAGGTAGGGGAACAACTGGTCGGCTAGTTCCTGCACCGTCATGCGGTTGCGAATGGCGAGAACAGCCGTCTGGATCAGTTCGCCCGCTTCCGGGGCCACCACCTGTACGCCAATCAGCCGTCCGCTGCCTTCCTCGATGACCAGCTTGATGAAGCCGCGGGTATCGAAGTTGGCGAGCGCACGCGGCACGTTGTCGAGCGTCAGCGTGCGGCTGTCGGTTTCGATGCCATCGTGGTGCGCTTCCGCCTCGCTGTAGCCCACGGTCGCCACTTGCGGGTCGGTGAACACCACGGCCGGCATCGCGGTCAGATTGATGGCGGCGTCGCCGCCGGTCATGTTAATGGCCGCACGAGTGCCGGCCGCTGCCGCCACATAGACGAACTGCGGCTGGTCGGTGCAGTCGCCGGCCGCGTAGATGTTCGGGCTACTGGTGCGCATGCCCTTGTCGATGACGATGGCCCCCTGCGCATTGACGGCTACCCCCGCCGCTTCCAATGCCAGGCTGCGCGTGTTCGGTGTCCGGCCGGTGGCGACCAGCAGCTTGTCGGCGCGCACTTCGCCCTGTCCAGTGGTCAGCACGAATTCGCCGTCCACATGGGCGACTTGGCTGGCTTGCGTATGTTCCAGTACCTTGATTCCTTCGGCACGGAAGGCGGCTGTGACGGCCTCGCCGATGGCAGGGTCTTCGCGGAAGAACAGCGTGCTGCGCGCAAGGATCGTGACCTGGCTACCCAGCCGGGCGAAGGCTTGCGCCAGTTCCAGCGCCACCACCGACGAGCCGATGACGGCCAGGCGTTCGGGAATGGTGTCGCTGACCAAGGCCTCGGTCGAAGTCCAGTAGGGTGACTCTTTCAGGCCCGGAATCGGCGGCATGGCCGGACTGGCACCCGTGGCGACCAGGCAGCGGTCGAACATCACGACGCGCTCACCACCCTCGTTCAAACTAACGATAAGGCTCTGGTCGTCCTTGAAACGCGCTTCACCGTGCAGAACGGTGATGGCTGAATTGCCGTCCAGGATGCCTTCGTACTTGGCATGACGGAGTTCTTCGACACGGGCCTGCTGCTGGGCCAGCAGCCGCTCGCGCAAGATCGTCGGCGGTGTGGGTGGCATGCCGCCGTCGAATGGGCTTTCCCGGCGCAGATGGGCGATGTGGGCGGCGCGGATCATGATCTTGGACGGCACACAACCGACCTTGACGCAGGTGCCGCCGATGGTGCCGCGCTCAATCAGCGTGACCTGCGCGCCTTGCTCGACGGCCTTCAGTGCTGCCGCCATCGCGGCTCCACCGCTGCCGATCACGGCGACTTGCAACGGGCGCTCGCCGCCGCTGCCCTTGTCGGCGGCACCCATCCAGCCGCGCACCTTGTCGAACAGCCCAGTGCGGTTGTCGGTCGGCGGGGCATCGGCGAGCATCGCTTTGTAGCCCAGGCCAGCCACGGCGGCGGTCAGTGCGTCCGGCGCTGTGCCTGGATCAAGGGCGAGCTGGGCCGCGCCCTTGGCATAGGACACTATGGCAGATTGGACGCCGGGTACTTTTTCCAGCGCTTCCTTGACGTGCGCCGCGCACGAGTCGCAGGTCATGCCGGTGATTTTTAGATGGGTCATGCGACAGATCCTTTTTCGTTTGTGGTAGCAGACAAGGGCGTCAGATGTGCTGCGCTGCCGTTTTCAGTGCCTCACTTCTTGACGCTGGACGGATAGCCTGCGTCTTCGGTGGCCTTGGTCAGCTTCTGCACGCTGGTCTTGGCATCATCGAAGGTGACAACCGCTTCGCGTGTCTCGAAGGTCACGTTAACTTTGCTGACGCCTTCGACCTTGGAAATCGCCTTCTTGACGGTGATCGGACAAGCGGAGCAGGTCATGCCCGGTACGGACAGCGTGACGGTCTGGGTGGCGGCCCACACGGGGGCAACAACGGCAGCGATGGCGAGAGAGGCAAACAGTTTTTTCATGATGAACTCCTGTGATTAATAGAAAAATGGCATGACGTAGGGAAATCCGAGCGCGACCAGAACCAGCGCGGCCACGACCCAGAAAATGAGCTTGTAAGTAGCGCGCACTTGGGGAATCGCACACACATCCCCTGGTTTGCAGGCTTGCGCCGGTCGGTAGATGCGCCGCCAGGCGAAAAACAGCGCCACCAACGCCGCGCCGATGAAGATCGGGCGATAAGGTTCCAACACCGTCAAGTTGCCGATCCAAGCGCCGCTGAACCCCAGGGCGATCAGAACCAGCGGCCCCAGGCAGCAAGCCGAGGCGAGGATGGCGGCTAGCCCGCCAGTGAAGAGCGCCCCGCGCCCGTTTTGAGGTTCAGACATACGCTTGTCCTTTCAAATCTGGATTGGATAGCTTAAGCTTACTTCCGTACCAATGTACGGAGTCAAGCGATATGGAAAAAAATTTGGAGAATCTGACTATTGGCGTTTTCGCCAAGGCGGCCGGGGTCAACGTGGAAACAATCCGGTTCTATCAGCGCAAGGGCTTGTTGCCGGAGCCGGACAAGCCCTATGGCAGCATCCGCCGCTATGGCGAGGCGGATGTGACGCGGGTGCGCTTCGTGAAATCAGCCCAGCGGCTCGGATTCAGCCTCGACGAGATCGCAGAGCTGCTGAGGCTGGATGACGGCACCCACTGCGAGGAAGCCAGCAGCCTGGCCGAGCACAAGCTTCAGGACGTGCGCGAAAAAATGACCGACCTGGCGCGCATGGAAACCGTGCTATCCGAACTTGTGTTCGCCTGCCATGCGCGGCAAGGGAACGTTTCTTGCCCGCTGATTGCTTCGCTGCAAGGGGAGAAAGAGCCGCGTGGTGCCGACGCGGTGTAGCCGAGGGTAGTTACGCCTTAGCGTGCTTTATTTTCCGTTTTCTGAGACGACCCCCTCCTGGTCGGCCAGCTCACCGGGCCAGCTCGCCAGCTCGTCATCGGGGAGGGCCGCCAGGATTTGCGGCAGGCTCTGCGTTCGATACGGCGGCGGCGGCAGGTCGGCGGCCGGGCCGTCGCCATCGAGGAACGCGGGGCCTTCTTCCTGGCGTTCATCATCGACGGCCGCCAGGGCGTCGGCTTCGCTCAATGCGTCCTCGGCGAACGCACCACGTCGGCGGGCCTCGGTCTTTGTCACTTCCTCGCCACGCGCCAGCGCCCGGTAAAGGGTCGAACGATGCACGGCCAGCAGCTCGGCCGCTTCCTTCACCGTCCGGCCGTCACGGTCGATCAGCTCGCGGGCGTGCTCGATCTGCGCCGGGGTGAGGGTAGGGCGCGGGCCGAACTTCACGCCTCGGGCCTTGGCCGCTTCCCGGCCGTTCCTGGTGCGGTCGATGATTAGGGAACGCTCGAACTCGGCGATGCCGGCAAACACGGTCAGAACCATGCGGCCGGCCGGGGTGGTGGTGTCGGCCCACGGCTCGGCCAGGCTGCGCAAACCCGCGCCGACCGCCTGGATACGCTCGGCAATGTCCAGCAGGTCGCGGGTGCTGCGGGCCAGGCGGTCAAGCCTGGTCACAGTCACAACATCGCCAGGGCGCAAGTGATCGAGCACGCGGGCCAGCTCGGGCCTGTCGCGCCTGGTGCCGGTGATCTTCTCGGCAAAGATGCGCGTGCAGCCTGCGGCGTGCAGCTCGGCGCGTTGGTTGGTCAAGTCCTGGTCGTCGGTGCTGACGCGGGCATATCCCAGCAGCAGGCCAGCGGCGGCGCTCTTGTCTTTCATGGCGTAATGTCTCCGGTTCTAGTCGCAAGTATTCTATTTCATGCAACTAAAACACGCGACAAAAAACGCCAGGGAAAGGGCAGGGTGGTGTCGTTTTCAGAAGACGGCTGCACTGAACGTCAGAAGCCGACTGCACTATAGCAGCGGAGGGGTTGGATCCATCAGGCAACGACGGGCTGCTGCCGGCCATCAGCGGACGCAGGGAGGACTTTCCGCAACCGGCCGTTCGATGCGGCACCGATGGCCTTCGCGCAGGGGTAGTGAATCCGCCAGGATTGACTTGCGCTGCCCTACCTCTCACTAGTGAGGGGCGGCAGCGCATCAAGCGGTGAGCGCACTCCGGCACCGCCAACTTTCAGCACATGCGTGTAAATCATCGTCGTAGAGACGTCGGAATGGCCGAGCAGATCCTGCACGGTTCGAATGTCGTAACCGCTGCGGAGCAAGGCCGTCGCGAACGAGTGGCGGAGGGTGTGCGGTGTGGCGGGCTTCGTGATGCCTGCTTGTTCTACGGCACGTTTGAAGGCGCGCTGAAAGGTCTGGTCATACATGTGATGGCGACGCACGACACCGCTCCGTGGATCGGTCGAATGCGTGTGCTGCGCAAAAACCCAGAACCACGGCCAGGAATGCCCGGCGCGCGGATACTTCCGCTCAAGGGCGTCGGGAAGCGCAACGCCGCTGCGGCCCTCGGCCTGGTCCTTCAGCCACCATGCCCGTGCACGCGACAGCTGCTCGCGCAGGCTGGGTGCCAAGCTCTCGGGTAACATCAAGGCCCGATCCTTGGAGCCCTTGCCCTCCCGCACGATGATCGTGCCGTGATCGAAATCCAGATCCTTGACCCGCAGTTGCAAACCCTCACTGATCCGCATGCCCGTTCCATACAGAAGCTGGGCGAACAAACGATGCTCGCCTTCCAGAAAACCGAGGATGCGAACCACTTCATCCGGGGTCAGCACCACCGGCAAGCGCCGCGACGGCCGAGGTCTTCCGATCTCCTGAAGCCAGGGCAGATCCGTGCACAGCACCTTGCCGTAGAAGAACAGCAAGGCCGCCAATGCCTGACGATGCGTGGAGACCGAAACCTTGCGCTCGTTCGCCAGCCAGGACAGAAATGCCTCGACTTCGCTGCTGCCCAAGGTTGCCGGGTGACGCACACCGTGGAAACGGATGAAGGCACGAACCCAGTGGACATAAGCCTGTTCGGTTGGTAAGCTGTAATGCAAGTAGCGTATGCGCTCACGCAACTGGTCCAGAACCTTGACCGAACGCAGCGGTGGTAACGGCGCAGTGGCGGTTTTCATGGCTTGTTATGACTGTTTTTTTGTACAGTCTATGCCTCGGGCATCCAAGCAGCAAGCGCGTTACGCCGTGGGTCGATGTTTGATGTTATGGAGCAGCAACGATGTTACGCAGCAGGGCAGTCGCCCTAAAACAAAGTTAGGCACCAATGGATAGTTCGCCGCTCGTCAGGCCTGTTGAAACTACCGATTCGGCCAGTTGGCTAAGCATGCGCTGTGAGCTGTGGCCAGATGGCACATGTCAAGAGCACCAGTCAGAGATCGCAGAATTTCTGTCCGGAAAAGTCGCCCGGCCTGCTGCTGTCCTCATTGCTGTAGCACCCGACGGAGAAGCACTAGGGTTTGCCGAGCTTTCGATCCGCCCGTATGCGGAGGAGTGCTACTCCGGCAACGTTGCGTTCTTGGAGGGTTGGTACGTTGTGCCAAGTGCGCGGCGTCAGGGCGTAGGTGTAGCTCTGGTAAAAGCCGCCGAGCATTGGGCTCGTGGTCGCGGATGCACCGAATTCGCCTCCGACACTCAACTTACCAACAGCGCAAGCACCTCGGCGCACCTGGCGGCTGGATTCACGGAGGTTGCTCAAGTACGCTGCTTCCGGAAACCGTTGTGAGGGGCGCCGCGTTGGTGCCTAACAATTCGTTCAAGCCGAACTTGCTTCGTTACACCAAAGCCATGGCAGAATGAGCTTGCCATGGCTTTGGCTCCACTACGCAAGTCGGCTTAACTCAGGCGTTAGACGGGCGTACAAAGATAATTTCCATCTCAAGGGATCACCATGCGCTTCATTCACGCACTATTACTGGCAGGGATCGCTCACTCTGCATATGCGTCGGAAAAATTAACCTTCAAGACCGATCTTGAGAAGCTAGAGCGCGAAAAAGCAGCTCAGATCGGTGTTGCGATCGTCGATCCCCAAGGAGAGATCGTCGCGGGCCACCGAATGGCGCAGCGTTTTGCAATGTGCTCAACGTTCAAGTTTCCGCTAGCCGCGCTGGTCTTTGAAAGAATTGACTCAGGCACCGAGCGGGGGGATCGAAAACTTTCATATGGGCCGGACATGATCGTCAAATGGTCTCCTGCCACGGAGCGGTTTCTAGCATCGGGACACATGACGGTTCTCGAGGCAGCGCAAGCTGCGGTGCAGCTTAGCGACAATGGGGCTACTAACCTCTTACTGAGAGAAATTGGCGGACCTGCTGCAATGACGCAGTATTTTCGTAAAATTGGCGACTCTGTGAGTCGGCTAGACCGGAAAGAGCCGGAGATGAACGACAACACACCTGGCGACCTCAGAGATACAACTACGCCTATTGCTATGGCACGTACTGTGGCTAAAGTCCTCTATGGCGGCGCACTGACGTCCACCTCGACCCACACCATTGAGAGGTGGCTGATCGGAAACCAAACGGGAGACGCGACACTACGAGCGGGTTTTCCTAAAGATTGGGTTGTTGGAGAGAAAACTGGTACCTGCGCCAACGGGGGCCGGAACGACATTGGTTTTTTTAAAGCCCAGGAGAGAGATTACGCTGTAGCGGTGTATACAACGGCCCCGAAACTATCGGCCGTAGAACGTGACGAATTAGTTGCCTCTGTCGGTCAAGTTATTACACAACTCATCCTGAGCACGGACAAATAGTTGACGCCCGTCTAACAATTCGTTCAAGCCGACGTTGCTTCGTGGCGGCGCTTGCGTGCTACGCTAAGCTTCGCACGCCGCTTGCCACTGCGCACCGCGGCTTAACTCAGGCGTTAGGCCACTCATTCCGGGGCATGCCACCACCCTCCCCGCGCCAACATCGTTTAGGCTGCCTAACACACCACCACAACAGCATCACGGGAGAACAAATGCCTTGCACATCAAGCACTTGCACCACCCCGACTGCGCGGTTACAAACTTTTAGGCCAACATCCCTTGCGAAAGCAGGTTGGTCTATTTCCAGTTAGGCATCACAAAGTACAGCATCGTGACCAACAGCAACGATTCCGTCACACTGCGCCTCATGACTGAGCATGACCTTGCGATGCTCTATGAGTGGCTAAATCGATCTCATATCGTCGAGTGGTGGGGCGGAGAAGAAGCACGCCCGACACTTGCTGACGTACAGGAACAGTACTTGCCAAGCGTTTTAGCGCAAGAGTCCGTCACTCCATACATTGCAATGCTGAATGGAGAGCCGATTGGGTATGCCCAGTCGTACGTTGCTCTTGGAAGCGGGGACGGATGGTGGGAAGAAGAAACCGATCCAGGAGTACGCGGAATAGACCAGTCACTGGCGAATGCATCACAACTGGGCAAAGGCTTGGGAACCAAGCTGGTTCGAGCTCTGGTTGAGTTGCTGTTCAATGATCCCGAGGTCACCAAGATCCAAACGGACCCGTCGCCGAGCAACTTGCGAGCGATCCGATGCTACGAGAAAGCGGGGTTTGAGAGGCAAGGTACCGTAACCACCCCAGATGGTCCAGCCGTGTACATGGTTCAAACACGCCAGGCATTCGAGCGAACACGCAGTGATGCCTAACCCTTCCATCGAGGGGGACGTCCAAGGGCTGGCGCCCTTGGCCGCCCCTCATGTCAAACGTTGGGCGAACAAAAAGATTCTTCGCGGAATTGCTTGAGAATTGTTACGATTCAAATTCAGCCATGAGATAGTCAGCAAATGAGCACTTCCAAGAAAGCAGACAAGTAAGCCGCAGCAACCTTCATTTTTCGGTTGTTGCGGCGTTCTCATGAACCCTTTTGCTCTACGGGAGCGCCGCCAAATCCTTCGTTCAAGGAGATGGTTTCGTGCGCTCAAAGAACTGTAATTGGCGGTATTCCCTTGCCGTCACTGTGTTGTTGTTATCACCTTTCGATTTACTGGCATCACTCGGCATGGACATGTACTTGCCAGCGGTGCCTTTCATGCCACATGCTCTTGGTACGACAGCGGGCACAATTCAGCTTACGCTGACAACGTATTTGGTCATGATAGGGGCCGGTCAGCTTTTGTTTGGGCCACTGTCGGACCGGCTGGGACGTCGTCCCGTGCTACTGGCGGGCGGTGCCGCCTACGTTGCGGCCTCAATCGGCCTCGTCGTCACGTCATCGGCTGGAGTATTTCTGGGTTTTCGGATTCTCCAAGCTTGTGGTGCCTCGGCATGCCTTGTTGCCACATTTGCAACAGTGCGTGATATCTACGCAGGTCGCAAGGAAAGTAACGTCATCTACGGCTTGCTTGGCTCTATGCTTGCTATGGTTCCGGCGATAGGCCCATTGCTGGGAGCGGTCATAGACACCTGGTTCGGGTGGCGGGCGATCTTTGCGTTCTTGGGATTGGGAATGATCGCTGCATTGACAGCAGCGTGGCGGCTCTGGCCTGAGACCCGGGTGCAGCGACCAGCAGCTTTGCAATGGTCACAACTTCTGCTTCCCATCAAGCACCTTAACTTCTGGTTGTACACAGTGTGTTATGCCGCAGGAATGGGCAGCTTCTTCGTCTTCTTCTCCATAGCGCCCGGATTGATGATGGGTAGGCAAGGCATGTCCCAGTTTGGCTTCAGTCTGTTGTTCGCAACAGTGGCAATTGCGATGATGCTTGCGGCCCGCTTCATGGGGCGCGTAATCGCCAAGTGGGGCAGCCTGAGTGCCTTGCGAATGGGGATGGGCTGCCTGATAGCAGGCGCAGTCTTGCTTGTCATCACCGAGCTATGGATTCCGCAGTCCGTGTTGGGCTTTATTGCCCCAATGTGGCTAGTGGGCGTCGGCGTCGCGACAGCGGTATCCGTTGCACCCAATGGTGCGCTTCGAGGGTTCGACCATATTGCAGGAGCCGTTACGGCAGTCTACTTCTGCTTGGGGGGGCTGCTGCTGGGGAGTGTTGGAACGCTCATCATTTCGCTGTTGCCGCGCGACACGGCCTGGCCAGTTATCGCGTATTGTTTGGTTCTTGCAACAATCGTGCTTGGACTGTCGTGTGTTTCCCGAGCGAGAGACCTTCGCGGTCACGGGGAGTATGATGCGGTTGCACGCACATAGTGCGGAAAACACACCAAATCCCGATCACTGGGAATATGGCAAGTTGTCGCCCAACAAATCGCTGCAGCCGACCCAAAACCGCTACGCGGTTTCGGTCGGCTGAGCTCAAGCGTTGGGCGTCAAGGAAAACTTAATGGCAATCCGAATCTTCGCAATACTTTTCTCCACTTTTGTTTTTGGCACGTTCGCGCATGCACAAGAAGGCATGCGCGAACGTTCTGACTGGCGGAAGTTTTTCAGCGAATTTCAAGCCAAAGGCACGATAGTTGTGGCAGACGAACGCCAAACAGATCGTGTCATATTGGTTTTTGATCAGGTGCGGTCAGAGAAACGCTACTCGCCGGCCTCGACATTCAAGATTCCACATACACTTTTTGCACTTGACGCAGGCGCTGCACGTGATGAGTTTCAAGTTTTCCGATGGGACGGCATCAAAAGAAGCTTTGCAGCTCACAACCAAGACCAAGACTTGCGATCAGCAATGCGGAATTCTACTGTCTGGATTTATGAGCTATTTGCAAAAGAGATCGGTGAAGACAAGGCTCGACGCTATTTGAAGCAAATCGACTATGGCAACGCCGATCCTTCGACAAGTAATGGCGATTACTGGATAGATGGCAATCTTGCTATCGCGGCACAAGAACAGATTGCATTTCTCAGGAAGCTCTATCATAACGAGTTGCCCTTTCGGGTAGAACATCAGCGCTTGGTCAAGGACCTCATGATTGTGGAAGCCGGTCGCAACTGGATACTGCGCGCAAAGACGGGCTGGGAAGGCCGCATGGGTTGGTGGGTAGGATGGGTTGAGTGGCCGACTGGCCCCGTATTCTTCGCACTGAATATTGATACGCCAAACAGGATGGATGACCTTTTCAAAAGGGAGGCAATAGTGCGGGCAATCCTTCGCTCTATCGAAGCGTTGCCGCCCAACCCGGCAGTCAACTCGGACGCAGCGCGATAAAGCCGCGCAGCGCCGGTTACTTCTACGTTAGATGCACTAAGCACATAATTGCTCACAGCCAAACTATCAGGTCAAGTCTGCTTTTATTATTTTTAAGCGTGCATAATAAGCCCTACACAAATTGGGAGATATATCATGAAAGGCTGGCTTTTTCTTGTTATCGCAATAGTTGGCGAAGTAATCGCAACATCCGCATTAAAATCTAGCGAGGGCTTTACTAAGCTTGCCCCTTCCGCCGTTGTCATAATCGGTTATGGCATCGCATTTTATTTTCTTTCTCTGGTTCTGAAATCCATCCCTGTCGGTGTTGCTTATGCAGTCTGGTCGGGACTCGGCGTCGTCATAATTACAGCCATTGCCTGGTTGCTTCATGGGCAAAAGCTTGATGCGTGGGGCTTTGTAGGTATGGGGCTCATAATTGCTGCCTTTTTGCTCGCCCGATCCCCATCGTGGAAGTCGCTGCGGAGGCCGACGCCATGGTGACGGTGTTCGGCATTCTGAATCTCACCGAGGACTCCTTCTTCGATGAGAGCCGGCGGCTAGACCCCGCCGGCGCTGTCACCGCGGCGATCGAAATGCTGCGAGTCGGATCAGACGTCGTGGATGTCGGACCGGCCGCCAGCCATCCGGACGCGAGGCCTGTATCGCCGGCCGATGAGATCAGACGTATTGCGCCGCTCTTAGACGCCCTGTCCGATCAGATGCACCGTGTTTCAATCGACAGCTTCCAACCGGAAACCCAGCGCTATGCGCTCAAGCGCGGCGTGGGCTACCTGAACGATATCCAAGGATTTCCTGACCCTGCGCTCTATCCCGATATTGCTGAGGCGGACTGCAGGCTGGTGGTTATGCACTCAGCGCAGCGGGATGGCATCGCCACCCGCACCGGTCACCTTCGACCCGAAGACGCGCTCGACGAGATTGTGCGGTTCTTCGAGGCGCGGGTTTCCGCCTTGCGACGGAGCGGGGTCGCTGCCGACCGGCTCATCCTCGATCCGGGGATGGGATTTTTCTTGAGCCCCGCACCGGAAACATCGCTGCACGTGCTGTCGAACCTTCAAAAGCTGAAGTCGGCGTTGGGGCTTCCGCTATTGGTCTCGGTGTCGCGGAAATCCTTCTTGGGCGCCACCGTTGGCCTTCCTGTAAAGGATCTGGGTCCAGCGAGCCTTGCGGCGGAACTTCACGCGATCGGCAATGGCGCTGACTACGTCCGCACCCACGCGCCTGGAGATCTGCGAAGCGCAATCACCTTCTCGGAAACCCTCGCGAAATTTCGCAGTCGCGACGCCAGAGACCGAGGGTTAGATCATGCCTAGCATTCACCTTCCGGCCGCCCGCTAGCGGACCCTGGTCAGGTTCCGCGAAGGTGGGCGCAGACATGCTGGGCTCGTCAGGATCAAACTGCACTATGAGGCGGCGGTTCATACCGCGCCAGGGGAGCGAATGGACAGCGAGGAGCCTCCGAACGTTCGGGTCGCCTGCTCGGGTGATATCGACGAGGTTGTGCGGCTGATGCACGACGCTGCGGCGTGGATGTCCGCCAAGGGAACGCCCGCCTGGGACGTCGCGCGGATCGACCGGACATTCGCGGAGACCTTCGTCCTGAGATCCGAGCTCCTAGTCGCGAGTTGCAGCGACGGCATCGTCGGCTGTTGCACCTTGTCGGCCGAGGATCCCGAGTTCTGGCCCGACGCCCTCAAGGGGGAGGCCGCATATCTGCACAAGCTCGCGGTGCGACGGACACATGCGGGCCGGGGTGTCAGCTCCGCGCTGATCGAGGCTTGCCGCCATGCCGCGCGAACGCAGGGGTGCGCCAAGCTGCGGCTCGACTGCCACCCGAACCTGCGTGGCCTATACGAGCGGCTCGGATTCACCCACGTCGACACTTTCAATCCCGGCTGGGATCCAACCTTCATCGCAGAACGCCTAGAACTCGAAATCTAACGTCCGTTCGGGCATCGAGGTCCATGTCGGGGTGGGACGGGCCCGTGGCTTCAAGATCACTTGCAGTCCGACCGCGATGTCTTGGTTGCGCGAGAGGTTGTCGATATCCTCCACTTCCATCATCAACCCTGGATAATGCCGCCGCCGTCATCGCCGCCGACGCCCGTGCCGGGCTTTTCGGGCCTGTCAGGCTTGCTCGGCCTTCAGCCTGCCTGGGCGAGATCTCCGGCGGACGGATTAACGGCGGAGCTTCGCCGCCTTTCGTGCGTGTGAAGGCCGAAGATAGTTCTCTCAAAAACATCCGTTTATGAGAGATACCAAATGTCATTTTCAGAAGACGACTGCACCAGTTGATTGGGCGTAATGGCTGTTGTGCAGCCAGCTCCTGACAGTTCAATATCAGAAGTGATCTGCACCAATCTCGACTATGCTCAATACTCGTGTGGGCTCTGTTGCAAAAATCGTGAAGCTTGAGCATGCTTGGCGGAGATTGGACGGACGGAACGATGACGGATTTCAAGTGGCGCCATTTCCAGGGTGATGTGATCCTGTGGGCGGTGCGCTGGTATTGTCGCTATCCGATCAGCTATCGCGACCTTGAGGAAATGCTGGCGGAACGCGGCATTTCGGTCGACCATACGACGATCTATCGCTGGGTCCAGTGCTACGCCCCGGAGATGGAGAAGCGGCTGCGCTGGTTCTGGCGGCGTGGCTTTGATCCGAGCTGGCGCCTGGATGAAACCTACGTCAAGGTGCGGGGCAAGTGGACCTACCTGTACCGGGCAGTCGACAAGCGGGGCGACACGATCGATTTCTACCTGTCGCCGACCCGCAGCGCCAAGGCAGCGAAGCGGTTCCTGGGCAAGGCCCTGCGAGGCCTGAAGCACTGGGAAAAGCCTGCCACGCTCAATACCGACAAAGCGCCGAGCTATGGTGCAGCGATCACCGAATTGAAGCGCGAAGGAAAGCTGGACCGGGAGACGGCCCACCGGCAGGTGAAGTATCTCAATAACGTGATCGAGGCCGATCACGGAAAGCTCAAGATACTGATCAAGCCGGTGCGCGGTTTCAAATCGATCCCCACGGCCTATGCCACGATCAAGGGATTCGAAGTCATGCGAGCCCTGCGCAAAGGACAGGCTCGCCCCTGGTGCCTGCAGCCCGGCATCAGGGGCGAGGTGCGCCTTGTGGAGAGAGCTTTTGGCATTGGGCCCTCGGCGCTGACGGAGGCCATGGGCATGCTCAACCACCATTTCGCAGCAGCCGCCTGATCGGCGCAGAGCGACAGCCTACCTCTGACTGCCGCCAATCTTTGCAACAGAGCCCTACCGGCTTCCTCGGCGGCATGGCAGGTTGCGCCATGATTGGCCAGTCGGTCATCAACGTAAAATCCGGCGGTCGTGGCCGACTCTCCACGCTGGCCGCTGGCGTGTTTCTGCTGCTGATGGTGGTGTTTATCGGTGACTGGGTGGCCCGCATTCCGATGGCCGCACTGGTCGCGGTGATGATCATGGTGTCTATCGGCACCTTCAACTGGGCCTCGATCCGCAATCTGCGCGAGCACCCAAAAAGTTCCAGCATGGTGATGCTGGCCACCGTGGTAGTGACGGTTGGCACCCACGACTTGGCCAAGGGCGTGCTAATCGGAGTGCTGCTGTCGGGCTTCTTCTTCGCCCACAAGGTGGGCCAGATTCTGCGCGTCACCTCTCGCACCGAGGACGAAGGCCGCGTGCGCACCTACACCATTACCGGCCAAGTGTTCTTTGCCTCGGCGGATCGCTTCATCAATACCTTCGACTACAAGGAAGTCATCGAGAAAGTGCGCATTGACGTAAGTCGCGCCCACTTCTGGGACATCACCGCTGTTAGCGCCTTAGACAAGGTGGTCATCAAGTTCCGCCGTGAAGCCACCGAGGTCGAAGTCATCGGCTTGAACGAGGCCAGCGCCACAATGGTGGACAAGTTCGCCGTGCATGACAAAGACGGTGCCGAAGACATGCTGATGGGCCACTGAGAGGAAACAGGATCATGAAGAACGAAAACAAAGTGCTGGCCTGCGTGGATCAATCCCACTTCGCCGATTACGTGGCCGACTACGCCGCATGGGCCGCTCGCCGAATGGACGCGCCGCTGGAGTTTCTGCACGTCATCGACCGCCACCCCGAGCAGGGATCGGGCGAAGATCACAGCGGTGCCATCGGCATTGACGCCCAGGAAAATCTGCTGACCAAGCTCACCGCCGAAGACGAGGCCCGCACCAAGAATGCTCGCGAGCAAGGCCGCATCTTCCTGAACCGACTGCGCGAACGGGCCACCGCTGCCGGTGCCGCGCTGGTCGATGTTCGCCAGCGGCACGGCGAACTTGAAGCAACGCTGGCCGAACAGGAAGACGGCGTGCGCCTGCTGATACTCGGACGCCGTGGCGAAGCCGCAGAAGCCACACAGCGCGACTTGGGCCGCAATGTGGAGCGGGTGGTACGTTCGCTGCACAAACCGATCCTGACCGTGACCGAAGGCTTCAAAGAGCCGCAGCGCGTGATGATCGCCTTCGACGGCGGTGTCGTGACCCGGCGTGGCGTCGAAATGGTCGCTGGCAGCCCGCTGTTCCGAGGTTTGCCTATCATCCTGCTGATGTCGGGGAAGAAAAGCCAGGATGCACCCAAGCAGCTTGATTGGGCCAAGACCACCTTGGAATCGGCTGGCTTCGACGTCACCGCCTCACTGATCCCCGGCGATGCGGAAAGCATCATCGCCAAGACGGTCAAGGAGCAGTCCATCGACATGCTCATCATGGGCGCATTCGGTCACTCGCCGCTGCGCACTTTGATGTTCGGCAGCAAGACCGCTGACCTGCTGCGTTCCTCGACCATCCCCACGCTTCTACTGCGATAGCGAAGGAGTCGCCTCAATGGACATGGAACAGTTCCGCGCTCGACTGCTGATCGAGCAAAGGGAAACCGTTGAGGCAATCCAGCAGGCTCAACAGTCCGCCGCGCCGGTCGAGCTGGATCAATCCTGTGTCGGTAGGGTGTCGCGTATCGACGCCCTCCAACAACAGGCTCTTGCCCAAGGATTGCGGGAGCGGCTGACCATTCGCAAGCGCAAGGTCGAAGCTGCGCTGGCCCGCCTCGACTCTGGCACCTATGGGCTGTGCTGCGCCTGTCACAGTGATTTGGAGCCGGAACTGTTGAACGCCGATCCTGCTGTTGTGTTCTGCCAGGAATGCGCGACAGCGCGTCAATGACAAAGCCGTATTGATGCCCAACGGCGGAGCCGTTTTGCCTTAACGTGCTTTATTTTCCGTTTTCTGAGGCGACCCCTTCTTGCTCTTTCAATTTTCGGAGTGGGCAACGCATTCGCCCACGCCGTGACCGAGGGCGACAAGGGGTACATCCAAGAGATTTCAGGGGTGAACCTCTTGCCTTTTCTCTATCTCGGTGCCAAGCACATGATGACGGGATACGACCATATCCTGTTCCTCTTTGGCGTCATTTTCTTCCTCTACCGACTCAAGCACATCGGTCTTTATGTAAGCCTGTTCGCGCTGGGGCACTCGACCACAATGATCCTGGGTGTTTACTTCAACATCGGGATCAACAGCTATCTCATTGACGCAATCATTGGGCTTTCAGTGGTTTACAAGGCGCTCGACAACATCGGGGCATACCAGCGCTGGTTCGGTTTTCAGCCTAATACCAAGGCAGCTACGCTGATCTTCGGGCTATTCCATGGATTTGGCCTTGCCTCAAAGATTCAGGAATACGAGGTCTCGCCGGACGGCTTAGTGCCCAATTTGCTGGCCTTCAATGTGGGCGTGGAAATTGGCCAACTGCTGGCGTTGGCTGTCATCTTGATCGCCATGAGCTACTGGCGCCGCGGCGCCAGCTTTCTCCGCCATGCCTATAGCGCCAACGTGATCATGATGAGCCTGGGCTTCATGCTCGTCGGCTACCAGCTCACCGGCTTCTTCGTTTCCTGAATCCAAGAGAGAGAATCTACTCATGTACAACACTGCTGTTCCTTCCCCGGCAGAATTGCCATCCTCCAAGCAACTTTTCCGCTCCACCATCATTGCCGCCGTCTCCGCTGCGGTGATATTGATAACGGTGGTTTTGCCCGCTGAGTACGGCATTGATCCGACCGGCGTTGGCCGCGTCCTGCGTTTGACCGAGATGGGAGAGATCAAGAACCAGTTAGCCGCCGAGGCCGCTAGTGACGCGGAAGCCGATGCCAAGAAGGCTATGGCCGGAGCGCCCAGCGTGGCTGAAATGGGGCAACAATCCCGACCCGCGAACGTCCCGGAGGAAAGCTCCACAAAGGCTGCATCCGCCAGCTCTCCGGCTCCTGCAGCAGCGGAGCCTCAGCCGCGCTGGCGTGACGAGACGCGCTTCACGCTGGCACCCGGCCAAGGGATTGAAATCAAACTGCGCATGAAGGAAGGCGCCGAGGCCAATTTCGCCTGGGCCGTCGAGGGGGCTGGTGCGGTGAACTTCGATACGCATGGCGACGGCGGGGGACGTTCAATCAGCTACGAAAAAGGAAGGGGTGTTCCTTCCGACAAGGGAACGCTTGTGGCTGCTTTCACCGGCAATCACGGCTGGTTCTGGCGCAATCGCGGCAATGCTGAGGTGGCCCTGGTGCTGCGAACCGATGGAGACTACATCGACATTCAGCGTCCTTGATGGCCTAGGACATGCATCCATTGCGCATGCGAGGAAGGTGGGTATCGCGGCTAGTCCGTGGAGGCGTTGCCCCGTGTAGGAGACTCGCTGACAAGGCTCAGAAATGGGTTGTTCGGCGGTAGCTCCTGAAACAGCGTGCCAGGGTCAGCGAGCAGGTAGCCATGGAGCCGTTTGGACTTGCGAGGCCCCTTGACCTCGCAAGTCCAGATGTTCAATCCATTGGCCTGCTTGCGGTGGATCTGCATCTTCTCGAAGCGCTTTTGAATCCACTGCCAGTTTGCCAGGCCATCCAGCTTGGCCTGAAACGCAACTTGTGGATGCTCTTGTGCATAGCGCTGGAAAACGCCGGGACTCACTAAATAAGTCGTGTCGGACACGGTATGCACGAGGGCCTTGGCGTCATTGATGATGAGCTTGCGGGTCTGGACGGCCTGTTTCAGCCAGGCCATGAAATGCTCGCCTGAAGGCCGCCTGGCGCATGGGGCGGAATCGTGCGCGGCTGGCTCCGAAGGGCCTGGGGCCGATGCGGGGGGATCGAGCGGCGCCGCTGCGTCGTCGGGTTCCTCTGGCTGGGCATCGACGGACTGCTCCGGCCCAGGCGATGCCCCGAACATCGAAAGCATGCTTTCCAGCGGGTCGGGCTGATTGTCCGGGCTGGGAGGCATGGCGCGGGTTCCTTTCGACGTAGCTGGAGCGGGGCTGGCCGCAGATTCCCTCTCCTCTGCCGACGCTGTGCCCGGCAGTGGCGCAGCGCCAGGCGCGGACGTGTGCGCTCCATCCTCGGCCTCGCCGGTATTTTCCACGGTCACGGTTCCGGCAAATGGGCTGGGTCGTTCCGAGGGCTCCCAGATCAGCGCCGGGGCCAAGCGCAGGAGCGTGAAGGCATGGGACCAGCCGCTTTCGCTGGTGACGGTTGCGCGCCAGATGGCCTTGCCGGAGGGGGTGGGCTGCAACATGGCATGGTCCTGCAGCACGTTGAAGACGGCGGTGTTGTTCGCAGGGATGCCGTCGATGCCCTGGGACAGGAGGTGCGCGCGCAGCTTGTCGGAGACCGTCTTGCTCACCAGCCATAGCGCGTCATTGGTGAGCCAGCCATCGGAGGCCTCGGGCTGGTTCAGCTTCAGCTCTTCCTTGAGCAGGTAGCGCAGTCCATCGAGCAGCTTGCGCTGGAGCGCATGCTTGGGCGCGGCCATGGCGCGCGCGGGATCGCCGCCCAGCTCCTGGGCCACCGAAGCCCGATCGGCCTGCACGACCAGCTCGCCCAGCATGCCGGCATGCTCGTACTGCCCGGCCAGGACGTAGAGCAGCGACGCCCACAGGGACGGATAGCCGCTGAGCCAGTCCAGGACGTCTCGGTCGAGCAGTTGGCGGTAGAGCAAGCCTGTTGCGGCGCTGTGCAGGCGGTATTCGCGGTCGTCACGGTAGCGAAATCGGTACGCCTGGTGCAGCGGGCCATGCCACGGATGCCAAGTACTGCCGTCGGCCAGTTCGACGTGTAGATCGACGGCGATCTTGCCAATATCGTGGAGCAGCGCAGCATAGGCAACGGCGGCGGTCCAGGCTTCGGACTGCGCCGCCTGGTCTTCGGGACTGGCACCGATGGGCAGCAGATGGGACTGCCGCAGTTTCAGGCTGTAGGCGACGATCTCCAGGCCGTGGTCGAGCATGCCGCCCGGGTAGGCATGGTGATGCGCCTCGGAGGCCGGGAAGGCCTGGACCAGTTCGGCATAGCGCTCCAGGGGCGTGCGATACAGGGTGGCGAATTGCCTACGCGAGAGCGAGGTACGCTGCCAGATGTGCTCCAGCAGCTTCTGCCGGCGTGGGGTGGCCAGCAGCGATGCGGCCGACTCAGGACGCAGCAGCCCTTTCGGGAGGGCGGTGACGGGTGGTGGCGTCGGTGCGACAGCGACCGCGGGCCGTTTTCGCTGGAACAGGGAGAGCATGTAGATGTCCTGGTGACGGGCCGATCGGGAGGCCTTTTGGCCTTTTCGGGTAGGGCCTTTCCCCTTGCACCCCATTCCCTTGCCATTTCGACCCTTTGGCCTTTAACCGTTTCGGTATAGCGGGGCGCGGGGCGGGACTCCAGCGTCAATGTGGAACCCGCTGGAATGGATTGGACGGCGACCTGGCCCCCGGCCCCGGCCTATGCTCCTGGGACGCTGGTTCCGCCAGGTAGGCGCTCATCAAGGCGACTAAGTTGACAAACGCGACAAAGGCGACTAGAGTGGGTCCTATCGCAAACCTACCTGGGAGATGACCATGCCCACCGCCATTGAATTCATTGCCGACCGTCTGCCGCGTGTCACGGTGGAGGATGTGCGCCGCTTTGCGGATACCGTCGAAATCCGGGATGCCCCAGCTTTCGCGGCCGAGTTGCAGGCGTTCATCCACGAGCGCGTGGAGGCGGTGAAACTGCCCGCCAACCTCGAAGGCGAAACGGTGGAGCAGGCCCTGACACGCAAGACGGCCGCGCTGCGCGCCGAGACGCGCTGGGCACCGAATGAAACCGATGTTCAGCGAGGCCGCGCCGTGTTGCTGGAGACCTTCAACCAACCGCACAACCTGCCGCCGGCCGAGTTCGCCAAGCTGGCGGACAAGTCGCGCCAGCAGATCTACAAGGACATCCTCGCCCGCCGGCTGCTGGCGCTGAACGTGGGGCCGCGCGGTCAGAAGCTGCCCGACTGGCAGCTCGACCCGGTGAAGCAGCAGTTGACCCAGACCGTGCTTCAGGAGGTCGAAGGCATCGATCACTGGACGATCTACCGCGCGCTGTCCGAACCACTCGAAGGCCTGGGCGGTCGCTCGCCGGTGGATGCGGTGACGCATGGCACGATCGATGACGTGGCCGAGGCCGTGTTCAACGTGCTGGGCGTTCAGGTGCATTGAAGCGAGACCGCCATGAACCGCGAGCTGCCTTCTTTCCTGATCGATGCCGGCGAGCTGCTCCAGCACGTGAGCCGCGTCGTCTATCGGGGCAGCACGCTGTACTATGGCCGTAGCAGCACCAATCGCTACGACGACCCGGCGCGGGCCTACGGCGTGCTCTACCTGGGGCACGACCTGCCCACGGCACTGATGGAGTCGGTGTTTCACAAGCACCAGTGGCTTGCGGACACGAAGCGCTCGATCGCGATGAAGGAAGTCCAGAGCCGGATGGTGCGTGCCGTAGGCGTGATGGCCGACGTGCTTCTGGCCGATCTCACCGCACCGGGCGTCATGGCGGGCTACTTCGGCCTGAACCTGGAGCAGTTGGCCAGCCGCGACTACACGCACACGCAGCAGGTGTCGGCTCAGGTGCATGCGATGCTCGGAGACGACGGCAAGCCGGTGTTCGACGGGGTGCTCTATCCGTCGCGCAACAACTACCCCGCCAAGAGCATCGCCTTGTTCGAGCGTGCGGGAGCAAAGGTCAGCGTCATGGAGGACATCGACCTGGTTGACCATGTGGACTGGCCGCGTTTCGTTGCCACCTACCGCATCGGCGTGGAGCCCGACCCCGGCCCGGTGGAACCGAATGATGAGGCGTCCTGAAGCAGCAAGAGAACATATTGAAGCCCCGAACCGAATGAATTGGAGCAAACTGGAATAGGCATTCCTCTGTAGCAGGAGACGACCATGAACACCACGACTCGCATCAGTACCGCAGAACGCCTCGGCCGCGCCCTTGGCCGCGGGTGGCGCGCCTACGCGCGCGGCGAACGGCGGGTGACGAACTGGTTGGTGTCCAAGCGTGTGCCGTTGGCTGGCGCTGCCGCGCTGCTGTGGGCCGGCAAACTGGCTATCCTGGGGCTGCTGCTCTACGTTGCTTTCTGGCTGGCCTTGCTGCTGGTCGCGCTGGTGTTTGTGGCCCGGGGGTACGATACCGTCGAATGGGAGCCACCCGAACCAGAGTGGCGGCACGGGCACGCTGGTTTTGGCCTCTATACCCACGATGAGTATCGGATAGATCCACATGATCCATCTGATGAGACCTAGCGAAGGAGCAAGGCACTACTTCTTCTTGCTGGGTGTCGATGCCCACTTCATAGCGCCGCCAAACGCCATGTCGGCGGCTTTGCCGCCGGCCGCTTTGGCGCCTGCCGTACCAGCAGCAAGCCCTTGCAACATGCCTCCCACGGCGTAGCCCGCCCATCCCAAGGCGGTTACCCAGAACAAGGGCAGTACGATGAACATCGTCGCCATGACGAAATTCAACAGCATGTCTCCAAAGGCATTGTTGAGGCCCATGACCGGATCGAAATTCGTATGCGGCCGGTTCCATCCCCAGCCCCATCCGTAGAGCGCGTCGAGAACGGTGCTGTCGATCCAGCGCGCGAGTTGAAACCAGAAATCCACGAAGAACAGCGCAAACTGCACCACGCTGACCGTCACGAGTGTTTTCAGGTTGTAGGTGCTGACCATGAGCACCACCGGAATGCAAATGACCAGCGCCATCTTCAAGAGCGCCAGCACCATCGGAAGAGCCTGGCGCATTGCATCCATGGCGGGGAAGTAGCCCAGCGAGCCCACCGCCAGTCCTACGTCGGCTGCCGCCCGGGTGATGATGTTCGGGTCGGTCATTTCGATCTGGCCACCGTAATCGGTATAGACGCTGCCCTGGTTCAATTTCTGTTGCCGCGGTGATGCGATGGCGCGGATCACCGAGTCGTCCACCTCGGCCCGGCTCAGGAACCCGGCCCAGCCCGCCAGCCGATTCAACAGGCTCGGGTCCACCTGACCCAGCAGGCGTGCCCGCAGGCCGTTGCTCCCATCGCTCCACCACTGGCGGCAGGTCGGGTAGCCGCCACCGCTGGCCACCTGCGCGAGCCCTGCGTCACGGGTGCTGTCGTAGGGCCAGTCCTCGCGCGGCGTGCTGGAGCGATAGGTGTCGTAGTAGCCGCTCGTGTCCGTGAAAAACCTGGACCCGATCCAAGTCACGTCGTGCATCTGCTGCTCATCGAGCTGAGGCCGCTGCATGAACAATTTGGCTCGCGCAGCGCCATAGCAATCCCGCGAGAAATCCGCCACTTCCTGGGCCAACACTGGATCGTCAATGCGGGTCGCGTCGATCTCCATGCGCATTTGCCGAAGGTCCGTACCGCACGGGATCGCCGCCACCGACGCACCCGTGACGGCGCGCGAGAGCGCGTGCATGAAGGCCCACCAGACCGGCACTTTCGCCGACTGGTTGTTGATGGTGCTGAAAGACTGCGACCAGCCGGTATCCGTGGGCTGCGGCACGCTGACCTGGCACTGCGCCGAGCGCGAGCTGTCGTACTGGATGGTGTTGAGGTCCACGTCGATGAATGGAATACCGGCGAACATCACCACCACGATTGCGACGAATACCCGGTTCTCGATGCGCGCAGCCGAGAGCACGCCCTTGTTGCCTTCGTCGGCGCCTTCCGCACGGGCCTTCAGCCACTCTTGCACGATGATGGCGACGAAAGGCAGCGCGAATACACCGCTCGACACCAGCACTGCCCAGATGCCGTTATGGACGATCCACGACACGAGGGTCAGGTAGTACTCCAGGTAATCCGTGGTGAAAAGCGTCATGTCACGAATCCCCCCTCAGCCTTGCATCAGCAGGCTGGCTTCCAGCGCCACGATGGCGACTGCGCCGGCGATCTCGCTGCGCACCAGGCGGCGCCGCGCTTGCGCGTCGTCCTCACGCGCCAGCAGCCGGCGGCGCATCCAGACCCAGCCGTAGGCCGTCGCGCCGTACAGGCACAGCCGCCACACCAGGAAGTAGCCTGCAGCGGCCGCCAACCACCGCTCCCAGCCGGCCACGCTGCCGACGAGATAGATTCCGGCGACGTTGGCACCCACGGCGGCAGCAAGGAGCACAACCACCCACAGCAGCGCCTTCGCCGCGCGCCGGCTGAACAGCCAGCGCGGACGCAGCCGAGTCGCGCTCATGGCCGACTCCCCGGATTGCCCTTCTGCAACTGGTCGAGACGGTCGGGCACCGGATCACCTTCGTAGATGCCGCGCGATCCGGCTGCGCGCGTGCCGTGGCGCTGGATGATGGCCATGGGGGAGTTGTTCGCCAGCTCGCGCCGCAGCTCCAGTTCGGTCTTGAGGTTGCGGATCTCCTGGTCGAGCGTGTTGCTCTCGTGGTTCACGGCCTCGACCGCCAACTGGTTCGCCGCGACGTTGGGTTCCTTCTTTCCGGTCAGCAGGGTCCGCTGGAGCAGCAGTGCCTTCTCCAGCACCGATGACAGCGCAACCTCCGACGCCAGGCGCCTTGCCAGCAGGTCTTGGTCCGGTTCGTCGCGCAACGCCTCGATGACGCCACGCGTGATGGGCAGCGACGTGCTGCCGGCCTCGCGCAGGTTCTCGAACGTCGTGTTGCGCGTTCCCGAGACCAACTCCTGCAGGGCTTCCAGCTTCGCCTCGTATTCCTCCTGGATCAGCGGCGTCAGCCCGACGCCGGGCACGGTCTCGGTCTTGGTGCAGGAATCGCAGGTGCGCTGCTCTTGCTCCCCGAGCACCCGCGTAGCCCATTCGACCGCTTGCTGCGGCGAGGTCCAGGTCTGGCAGGACAGGCTCGCGCAACTGGCGGGCGTGATGGACGACGTGTCCGTCACGCCGCGGCCGTTGACCAGGTTGTAGCCCGCGCGGGTGACGTCGCCGACCACCCGGATCGCGGGCTGGCCAGCGCCGCCGGCATTGCTGCCGCCCACCCAAGGCACGCCGTCGTTGCCGCGGCGCGTCTCGGCCTGCTCGATGGCTGACACGGCATCCGTGCTCGACACAGCATCGCGCAACGCCATGCCTTCGGCCATCTGGCTCCAGCCCAACTGTCCACCCGCCATGTCGGCCATCTTCTCGGCCATTGCACGACACGTCAGCTTGGAGCGGTCGAAATCCATCCGCGCTTGCAGCACGCCGTTGGTGAGCAGGTTGTAGAGGCCGGGATCGGCACGCTGGATGATCAGCGCAGGCAGGGATGCCACGGCACTCGTCGCGCTCTGGATCACGTTGCTCATGATCTGTTGGAAGCCGTTCGTGATGCCGTTGAGCTGATTGCGCAACGTGGTCTGGATGCTCATGTCGCCGCATATCAGGTTGCTGTTCCAGCCCACACCAACCCCGATGGAGCGCATGCCGGCCGCACGGCCCATGGACACCGCGCTGCCGCCGCCGATCGAATACATGACCTCATCGCCGATAACGGGGCCGCTGGTCTGGAAGCCGGTCTGTGCCCATGCCAGGCCGCAGCCCAACGCGAGCGCGCCGGCCAGCACGGTCGAGCGCAGCGAACGGCATACCTTCGGGGAGAGGTTCATCAGTTCAGGACGCTTCATCGCCGTACCCTCAATAGAAATCGACGCTGCCGAGGAACACCTGGCCGCGGCGTTCGCAGCACGCATAGGGCCGCCACAGCGCCCAGGCGTAGTCACCCTGTTGGGCCTGGGTCAGGAAGCCGCTGCGCGGGAAGACCGTGCAGGACGAGGACAGAACGGGAGTGAGTTCTTGCCACTTGCCGGTCGAGGCATCTCCCTCCATCAGCGCGCCGGCGGGCCAGTAGCCGGGCCGCGAGTTCGCCAGCAGGGGCTGATAGACGTGGATCTGCCCGCGGCGCGTGACGACATCGCCAGCGCGCTGGGCGACTACTGCGCCGGCCTTGTGGTCGTCGGTCTGGTGCAGGAAGCCGCCGCGGGGGTACACGTTGCCCCAGAGGTTCATCGTGGTGCGTGCGCCGACCTCTCGCATGCCCGGAATAAGCGCTTCCGGGTAGGCCATCTCGGGCACGTTATAGCGCCAGGCCAGTGTGTCCAGAGTGCTCAGCAAGTACGGCATGAACGCCGTACCCGCACCCTCGCAGAAGTAGCCCGACGACGAGACGAACTGGTTGAACACTTCGGCGCCGGGATGGCCGATGACGTCGGCGTTCTTGAACTTGGCGAGATTGTTTTCGTGATCCTCGTTGGTGGTGCCGTCCCCGCCGGCCTGGGCCGAAGGATTGGGCGTACTCATGGCGCGCACTTCAACCCAGGGGTTCTCCCCGGTGTTCGAGTACGACGACACCACCGCATCGGGGATGTAGTGGCGCACCTTGATGGACGTGCGCACCGTGCAGCCTGTCCAGGTGCAGTAAAGCCAGTAGCAGATTCCAACGACGCGGTATTCGAGGCAGTCTGGCGATGCCACCGAGCCGACGATGGTCGCGGTGTTGAGGGCATAGCTGCCCGTTGCGCTGAGCAGCAGCACGGAGGCCACGCCAGCACGCAGGCGGCGCATCAGGTCGAATGGTCGGGTCACGGCTGGGTCCTCCGACGCTGCTCGATGCGCGCGACGGCGCGGGCCACGTCTGGCTCGCCATAGACCACGTAGCGCTTATCCACCACGACGGCCGGAATGCTCGTGACGCCTAGGCTCCATGCGTCGGTGACGCCCTGGTATGCGGAAGCGATGCGGCGTTGGATGTCGGCACCGCCCTGGTTCAGCCGGCGCTTGACGATGGCCGTCGCCTGCTCGGGGTCGGCAGGCAGTTCCGCAGAAAGCTCCGCTTCAATCCGGTGGGCTTCGTCCAGTTCGATCAGCCGCTCGCCGCCCATCGTCTTGACGGGGTGGCGGCTGTCGGTGACAACCAGTACGTCGGCGGCGAAGGTGGACGGGCTGAAAACGGCCAGGGCAGCCGGCAACGCAACGGCCAAGCCGAGTGTTCTCCAGCCTGGCGCGAACTTGGAAAAGGATGCTGGCATGTCGCGTGTCCCGGAAGTAGATCAGGGCCATAGTCAAACGCGAATCCGATGCGATCCCAACAAACAATGCGCATCGCGGACTGCCCGCATACCTGCTTGTCTCAAGCCAACGAAAAAGGCGGAAGCCGAAGCCCCCGCCGTGATTGAAGAAGTGGTGGCGGTGTGGCCTCAAGGGCCATGCACTACCGGGGCGCATCGGTGGCGTCGGTAGGCTTATCGGTAGCGGGCGCAGCGTCCGCGTCATCAGCCGCCAGCATGTCCATGGCCGACAGCAAGGCGTCGCCCTCGATCGGCCCTTGCAACAGGATGGCTTGGCCCGTCTGGCGATCAAGCAGACGCAGCGATGGCGTGGCGGTCACGCCGCTCTTGGTGGCTTCCGCAGCCTGGGCACGGATGACCACATCGGTCCGTTCGCTTGTCATGCACTGCTCAACGGCCGGCGTCGATTCGGGGTAGCGCAGGCCATCGGGCAATCCCTGGCCGTCACTGCGCGTGTGGGCATAGACCCACTCGACGGCATGCCAGAACGCGGCATGCCCGCCAGCTTCGGCGACGCACTCGGTCAAACGTGCCTCGGCTGACGCGGCCGGCTCGTGCGCAGCCAGCGGCTGATGGTGCCATTGCAGGGCCACGTCGGCGTTATTGCCGACCCATCGCTTCAGTTGAGGGAAGTACTCCCGGCAAAACGGGCATTCCAGGTCGGCATGGAGCGTCAGCGTGAAGCGACCTTCGGGGTTGCCCATTTGCCAGGGAGGCCCAGCCACCTGCGCAGTGGAGACCGTCGCAGGCGGCTGCGTTGAAGATTCGCCGGGCGACCGGGACATGAGCCAGATCAGCAGCAGCGCAACCAGCGCAGCAGCCACGGCCCAGGGCCAGCGGAGCCGCGAGCGCCGATGGCGGGACGCCTGCACCTGCATCGGAATGGAAGGTCGTTTCTGCTTCATGGCGTTCTCCGGCTTACGAAAGTTCCAGAGCCGGCGACTCGATGCCGCGCGCCTGGTCGATCTTCTCGGCCACCTTGAAGGCTGCTTCCAGTTCGGTGCAGCCATATTGCTGCATAAGCTGGAAGCGCTCGGCCTTCTCCTCGGGCTCGGTCTGCGCGAGCGCGAGATACAGGCTTGGTGGCACAGCACGGAACAGCACTTCCATGCTCTTGGAGAGGATGACGCCCTCGGTGAATTTCCCCGCCTCTTTGCGCGCGGACAGCATCAGCGCCTTCTGCGCCGGCGAGAGTTCGCGGAACTTCGCGATCTTCTCGACTTCATCGGGCGGCATCGACAGGCACACCCACCACTCAATCATGTTGAGCATGGGCTCCGCGGCCCGTGGCAGGTCGTCGATATTTTGCGTAGCCAGCCAGAACCACGCGCCCAACTTGCGCCACATTTTTGTGATCTTGACCACGTAGGGTGCGAGCAACGGATTCTTGGTGATGATGTGGCCTTCATCGGTCACATTGATGATTGGCCGACCGAGGTACTGGTCGCGCTCGGCGATGTTGTTCACCGTGCTGATCAGGCTGATGTAGGCGATGGAGAGCTGCGCGTTGTAGCCCTCGCGGGCATAGGTCGCCAGATCGACCAGCGTGATGTCGGCCTCGGGCCACGGGGTGCCGGGCCGGTCAAACATTTCGCCATCGGCCCCCTGACAAAACATGTCCATCGCGTCTGCCATCTCCAGCAGCCGCACGCGCCGCATCTCGGGCAACGTCGTGTCATTGCCGCGAGCACGCAAGGCGTCGCGCACGTCGCGCGTCAGTACCGTGCGCTTCTCGGCCACGCAGTGCTCGGCCGCGTCGAGGATGCACTGACGGATGAGCGAGCGATCAGCCCGCGTCATCCTCGCTTCTTCTTTGTCCTCGCCGCCGGTGATCATCAGGCGTGCCGTGATCTCCAATTCGCCCAGTACGTCGCGCTGCTCGTCCGCATCCATCACGGCGGCGTCCGACAGCAGATCCTCGTCCAGCGCATCGGCGTCGAGGGTCTGCACGTCGCTGGGCGTTTCGATCAGCCGGCGGGCGTCGGCGAACGGCGCCAGCGTCACGCCTGAGCCGGGGGCCAGCTTCACCCGGTTCACTGTCAGGCCCAAGCGTTTGGCGAAGTCGCTGAACAATCCGAAGCTGTTGCCGGCTTCCACGATGAACAGCCGCGGCCGATAGATGGCCGTGACTTGGTTCAAGAGGTTGTTGAGCGTCGCGGACTTACCGGAGCCGGTGGGACCGAACAGAAACAGGTGGGCATTCATTTGCCTGTCCAACCTGTTCAGCGGATCAAAAGTGATCGGGCCGCCCCCGCGGTTGAACATCGTGATGCCGGGGTGCCCCGTACCTTGGGCACGGCCCCACACCGGAGACAGGTTCGCGGCGTGCTGGGCGAACATCAGTTGGGTGTACCACTTACGCCGATCCTGGCCGGGGTTGTAGCAGCACGGTAGCCAGCGCAGATAGCTGCTCAGTGGCCCCACTTCGTCGTCTTCGCGCACCGGCTGTAGCCCGGCGTTGAGCATCACGTTCGCCAGGTCCAGGCCGCGCCGGTCCAGTTCCGCCTCGTCGCGCCCGCGCAGATAGAACGCCAGCGTCCCGCGATAGAGCTTGTGCGCGCTGCCGATCAGGGAGCGGGCTTCATGCACATCCTTGAGTGTCTGCTCCGACGCCAGGGTTTCTCCCACAGCCTTCTTCGCCAGGTGATTGAGATCCGATTCGAGAACATCCTGGGGCGTGGCGACCATCGTGAGACAAAGGGTGGTGTCCTCGGGCATCTGGTCGAAGAGCGTGTTGATGGCATCCCCTTTGCGGGTCTCGCCGGTCAGGTGTCCCGTGCCCGGCGGCATGCGCAGCCGATCGGTGATCAGTACGCGATGCGGCATACCGTCGAAGTGCCAGGTGCCGTGCGTTACGTCGGAACGCGGCTGGCCGAAGAACAATCGTTGGCTGAAGTCCCGCCCGCTCGCCAGTTCGATCTCGCCGTCCTCGGTCTCGTCTGGATAGCGGGCCAGCGCATAGAAGCGCTCCCGGTCATCGGCCCCAGGCCCGAGCAGCGTGGGCCGGGGATTGAACCAGCGCAGTAGCCAGTCGTGGACATCAGCGGCCACCATGCGCCGAGCCCGGATACCGGCGTTCGCCAGTCCGCCGCACAGGCGGTCGCAGACGATGTTCAGCATCTGCTCGGGTGTCTGGCCACGGCGGCTGGCCTGTCCGGTCGCGCGGCGATAGACCACCATGCGCACGCGCCGGGTCTGGCCGCGCCAGCGCAGCCGCGTGACTACCGTGTCCTCGAACAGACCGCCAGGCTTAGCTACCGCGCGAAGGTGGTGGCCGAAGAAGCGAAGGTAGAACTCGGTGAAGGCCGTATCGCGCGCACGCGGCTGCACATAGTCGCGCAGCGTCTGCATGTATTGGTCGAAGCTCGGTTCGTCCTGCGCGTAGAGCTGCAGGACCCATGGGTTCTCGTCCAGTTCATCGAAACTGTCCTGGAGCGCGTTCTCCAAGGCGTCGCGGGCGTGGGCGAGCCAGCCAGGCTCCCTGCCTTCGGTGCCCAGCGGCACAAGCTCGTAGAAGGCCGCCACCGAGTGCCCGTCTTCCAGCAGCATGGCCTTCGACTCGGGCAGAAACTCCACCCAGGGCAGGAGTTCCACGAAGGAAGGCGCCACGTCGTACAGCGCCTGATCGTCGGTCACGGTCGCCGGCCTGCGGCCTTGGAGCGCCGCGCCAGGTTCGGGGATGCCAGCCTGGCGCAAGGTCTCGACGTGGCGCTGCCACCCGTCCGGCTGGTCGTCATCGGTCGTATCGTTGGCACCTTCGGCGGTCGGCCTCAGCCACGGGAATTTCCACTGCATCAGTAGTCCTCCACGCGCTCGCCCGGCATGGCGTACTGCACGCGCTGGTACAGCGGGAACACGGTCGTATAGCCCGGGACCGGCACGGGGTCCGTGCCTGCCAGGTGCGGATACACGTACATCACGAGATCGGGATTGGGCAGGCGCTGGAACTGGCGATAGACCTCGTTGCGCGCAGTGCGCGTGTAGCGCATCTGCTCGGAAGGTGCGGCTTGCACGTCGGCTTCGGTCAACGGCCGGCGCAGGCTCTGGCGTGCATCGAGCAACTGCCGACGTGCCACCTGGCCGGCGCTACCACCGCCGTCACCGGCGTTCTGCTGCCAGATGTCCATCATCGTGCTGTCGCCGTGGGGCAGCAGCTTTTCCTTGCTGGTGGCGCATCCGCCGAGCACCACGACGGCGAGGGCCAGCGCCAGGCCCTTAGTCAAGTTCAAGAGCATGGCTTTCTCCTGCGCGGTGATCGACCTTGCGGCCTTCGGGATCGAAGTCGATGGCAAGCGGCTTTTCGAGATGGACGGCGACCTTGGCGCCCGGCTGGACATAGACGGCAGCGAAGGCCTGGCCGTACAACTTGTTCACCCAGTCGGCCATGTCGCGCACGCCACCGGCCAGGATGCGGCCCACGGCCTCGTTGCCCGAGATGCCGACGCTGCCGATGGAGCCGTCGGCGCCCACGTAGGACATCTGGCCGCTGTCGCTGTCGATGAGCGAGGCCACGCCGGCACCAGCCGCGGTGATCAGGGCTTGCGAGCCGAGGTACTGCTGGGCGTTGCTGCGCCGCTCCCCACTGACGCAAGGAATGCCATAGGGGTCGCTGATCCAGCCCAGGCCGTCGCGCTGCTGGTTGTTCTGCTGGTTGCCGTCGCGGTCCTCGGGGATGGTGCGAACCGTCCCGTCGTGGAAGACGAAGGTGATGCTGCGAACCTGGCCGCGCACGCACGAGAGCGTCCAGTCGCCCGAGGCGGTGCCGGAGAACACGGCGCCGGCCACGTCGGGAATGTCGATCCCGTTCGCGGTCAGGTTGTCCGGCCCGACCAACACTTTGAAGGGGTACGGGTCGTTGACGGTTCCGTCGATCGGCACGCGGCCGATGAGCGCCGTCATCGCCACCGATCCCATCAGCGTCGAATTGGTCGGCACGGTATAGACGGGCTTAGCGCTCTTGACCCCAGCGGCGCGGGCGCCCGCATTCGCAACGCTCTCCGCAGTGCTTTCCAGCGTGCTCTGCGCAGGTCCGAAGCTCGTCGGGAAGTTCATGCCGCTTCCCGTGCCACGACTGCTGTTGCGTCCATCGGCTGGCTTCGCGTCGTCCGGTTCGATCCAGCGCATGCCGCCTTCCATCCCGGCCTCGTCGCCGTCGCGCAGCCCCAGGCCCACGGGCAGATCGGCATGGCCGTCGCCGCGCCCGCCGATGCTGTCCAGGCGTCGCTGCAAGTCGGCGAGCAGCCCCTCGGTCTGCTGGCGTTCGCTGGCCGCCTGCTGCTGGTCGCGGCGCAGGTTGGAGCGCTCGGCGTCCAGCGCCGAATTGATGCGCTGGTCGATGGAGTTTTCGCGCTGGCGTAGCCGCTGGTTCTCTTCGCGCTGGGACTTGTTGTCCGAAAGCGCGGTCTGAAGCTCGGTGCGCAACTGCTTCACCTGGGCAACGAGCGTCGCCACGGTGTCGCGCGGGGTATCACCCTCGATACCCAGCGCCTTCATTTCCTCCGGCGTGAGCCTGCTGCCGCCATCCGCGGCGGTCGGTGCCGATGCGCCCCCGCCTGAGAACAGCCGGATGGCGACGAACAGCACCAGCAAGGCCACGGGGATCATCAGCCACTTCAGGAGTCCGTTACTGCGCATGGCGGGCCTCCTTGCTGTCGCTGATGTCCTGGAAACTGGCTTCCGGCCGAGGTAGATGCACGGCCGGGTCGAAGCGGTTGATCGCCGGCAGCATCGACTGCGCAAGGCCGCGCCCGCGCGTCACCAGGTACAGGACGGTCGTATCCTCGGGCGTTCCGCGCGGGCCGAGCGCTTCGTGCTGGAAGGTGGCCGTGAGGAAATCGCCTTGCAGCACGCGCGGGTCGAGGGTGATCCAGCCGTTGCTGCTATTGGTCAGGCGCACGGCCGTCACCCACTGATCCTCCAGGCGCCAGGACGCGAGCGCATGTGCGCGCACCGCCAGCGTCGGCATCAGCGTGCCGAGGTCCAGATCGCGCCGCAGGTTGACCCGCATAACGCCTGGCAGTGGCTCGACCGTGCGCAGCGGCGCGTAGAGGTTCTGCGCGGCGAAGCGCGTCAGGACGGCCGGGACCGGGGTTTCGCGCCGCGCTGCCCGCGCGCCTGCCTGATTTTGGGTGCGAGCCGGCGTCCCGTCGGCAGCGTCGGGTTGGTCGCCATAGCGCGCCGGGGTGCTGTTGCCCTCGACGATGCGCACTGGCTCCAGTTCGGGCTCCCCGTCCTTGGGCGGATCGGCGGCGATGTCGAGCAGGATCAGCGCGCCCGTGTCGGCGTCCTGCAGTTGCAGCCGCGTGGGCTCGATCGGCTCGCTGGCGCGCAGGTACACGGCTCCACCCGCGCTCTGCACACGCAGTCGCTCACCCACGCCTGCCGGCACGCCCACGCGCACGTTACGGTCGATGAACACGATGCGCTCCTGACCGACCTTCAGCGGCACCGCCAGCGGCATGCGTTCCCAGCGCAGGATCTCTACCGCTTGGACAGCGGGAACCGCGGCCACGGCCAGCAGCCCCAGCAGCGTGAGTACAGCGTGCTTCATGGGGTTTCTCCTTGGGGCGCTTGCGGCGACAAGCCGCCCGAGGCCGGGCGCGTCGGCTCCGGCGCGCTGATGCGCTGGGGCGCGCCCTCGTAGCAATCGAGCGCCAGGCCGAACGGGTTGCGGGCGGGATCGACGTCAACTCGCGTGACCTTCACGGGGTAGCGCACCAAGGCACGCTTGACTTGCTCTGCCCCGTAGTACTCGTCGGCAGTGATGTCCAGCGTCACCACCCAGTCGCGGTCGGAAACCACGCGCACGCGCGCCGTCGGGTCGTCGCCATAGCCGCGGCCGGGGATTTCGTAGATGCCGCGCACGCGCTGGCGCAGCTCGCCTGTGCTGCGGCGGTATTCGTAGTCCGCCCGCAGAAAGGCCTGGCAGGATGGGGTGAGGTACGGTGAGAGCGTGTGGAGGTTGCGCGCGTAGTCCTGCTCGCCATTCGTCGGCCAGCGGTTGAGCGTCTGGAACACGTAGAACGTGAACGCATAGACCGATTCGGGTGGCACTTCCCACCACTTCCTGGTGCTGCCGGAGCGCAGGTCGGGCGGAACGTGGATGGTCAGATCGCGCGGGGCGTTCCACCAGCCGCCGCCCATGACCAGGGCGATGATGACCAGTGCTCCTGCGCCCAGCCGTAGCGTCTTGATGTGCGCCTGCAGGTGGGTGATCTCGTTCTTGAAACGGCTCATCGCACCCCCCTTGAAGCAGGCCTTCGGGTGGTCCAGAAACCGGAGCGCGAGATCAGCACATGGCCGCCCACCCAGCCGGCCATCAGCGGATGGCGCGTGGCGATGCGCCATTGCAGTTGACGGTACAGCCAGGTGTCGGGACGCCCGCGCTTGAGGCGGCGCAGGATGCCGCCGCCGATGAACACGCCGAGCGCGACGCCCAGGACCACGAACGTCGGCGCGATGGCAATCGTGCGGAACACCCAGGACAGCGGCGCGCCGACCAGCAGGCCGGCGGCGCCGGACAGGCCGCAGCAAATCCACAACTCGTCGGCGGTGAGGCCGCGCACGACTACGGGATGGCGGTTGAGCCGGTGCGGAAGGAACGTGACCGTCCCGTCAGCACGGACGTGCTGCTGCTCGGACATACCAGCCTCGCCTTACAGGATGCCGGTGGCTTCGGTGAGCAGCCAGATGCCGATCACGAGCAGGACGGCGCCGATGGCGACCGTGAGGCCGAACTGGCCCCACGTCTTGCGGCCGGTATGGATCTCCGCGTAGGTCCCGTAAGCGTGATAGCAGACGCCGATGAACATCGACGCCACCACCAGCAGGGCCACGAGCATGATGATGTCGTAGCCGTAATTCCTGATCGTTTCCATGATGCCGTTGCCGGTGCCGCGGGTTGGGTTCTCCAACTGCGGCAGACCCTGTGCGAACGACAGCGCAGGCAGCGCGGCGGCGCCCAGGGCCACGGCGGCGCGCTGGGCAAAACGGGAAGTGAGGATGCGGTTGTGCATGGTGAGGCCTTTCAGGTCAGGAGAGGAGGAAAAAGGTCAGGACGAGGTACATCGCGACGAAGCGGATGCAGACGCCGAGGAACTGGCGCTGGTTGAGGCGGCTCTCGGACCACCCCACGTAGGCCGTTCGGATGGCCCAGACGCCCCACACGAGCAGGACCGCGAACACGACACCGACCAGGACGGTCGCCATCGCGGAAGGCGCGATGCCGCTGTTGGCTTGAAATGCCGAGACCTGGGCGCCGTTCATGGCTTGCCCTCCGCAGTCGTTGTCGGCGGCGGCTCGACGGCCCGCTCGGTGCGGTAGTCGCCGGCCAGTTCGGAGGGGTCGCGCGGCTGGGCCCGCGACGGCGTGAGATGGGCCTGGATGCCAGCGCGCACGCGCGCCAGGTCAGCCAGGAGCCGCGGGTAATCGAAGTGGTAGCGCTCGCCAGGTGTGATGGAGGACCGCGAGGCGCTGTCCGCGACGGTGCGCTCCAAAGCGTCGAGTTGGCGCAGCGTGGCGGCCAGTTCCTGGCGCTGCGCCGGGGACTCGGCCAGGACCATCGGTGTGTGGCCCAGCAGGAGGGCCATCACGAAAAGAGTGGGCGCGCCGCGATGCGCGGCACGACGCCAGGTTGAAGCCGCCATCGCGCCATTCCTGTGTAATCAGCAATGGCTTGATCGTGGAGATCGGGGCTGCTTTAGGCCGCAAACAATAGGAACCCGCGCACGACCGGATTCATGGGGGCGCACGCAGACGCGCGGGTTGAACAGTGGCTACAAGAGCCTTGCGGAACCTCGGGATCGACCGATGGGCCGATTGGGAGGAAAGGCGGACCTGGAGTACTCTTTCACCATGCCGATTCCCCGCTTCCCACGCCTGATGCACTACAAGCTCGACGGGCGTCGCGCTGTGCTGTGCGAGAGCCTTGTGGAATGGTCCGCTTGGATGGCGGCGGGTGACCGCCGTGTCGCGGAAACATGGATCGATGACGTCCGCATCTCCACAGTCTTTCTCGGGCTGGACCACAACCACGGGCCAGGTGGCGATCCGCTCCTGTTCGAGACGATCGCCTTCGTGGATGACACGGCGCACGAGATGCGCCGGTATTTCATCTGGGAGGAAGCCGAGGCGGGCCATGCCGAGATGACCGCGCTCATCCGCTCGGAAATGGAAGCCGCGAAGGTCCGGGCGGGTGAAGCATGGAGGCAGGTGTACGAACGGCTGCGGGCTTAGTCGTCACGGTCGCCTATGTCGTCATAGGCACTTCCTGGGGCTGCGCCCGGCCAAAGTCAAAAAGCCCTTGCACGAATCGCTTGACATTCCAACGATGTCAAGGTTCACACTTCTTTCACTACCTTGAAAGGAGCGTGCAATGACAGCTTTTCGTGTACCCGACATGACATGCGGCAGTTGTGCCGGACGAATCCAACGGGCGATCGTCGCAACGGACGACACCGCTCGCATCGAGATCAGCGTTCGCGATCGATTGGTGCAGATTTCTGGCGCCGCAACCGATGCGGAATTCGCGGAGGCCATCCAGGAGGCTGGCTATACGCCAGAGCTGGTCCAGCAGTCCGCCGGCCCGGCCAGTACGAGCGGCGACGCAAGGAGCGGCGGATGTTGCGGAGCGACAGCTCGCCGCACATCCTGCTGCGGATAACCGAAGCGGGCTTTCCGAGTGCCACTTCCACAGTCGAACGCTCGACGACGCGCCTTGCTGGGTAACTCCCGGCGCCATGCGTACAGGGTGTTGGACGTGGCTTCGGTACTCTCGCCGCGCGCCCCAGTGACGGGTGCCTCATGGCTCCGTCGGGGCGGCGGGCGGCCTCGCCAGGACCGCATGGCTTGCATCGGCTATTCTTTATCTAGATTTTTTGCAATTAGGGACGGCTTCAATGGACAAATCGACCCCTCGAATGACCAACCTTTTTCGTCAGCTTGGCTTGGATAGCGACGCCGAGTCGATTTCGCGCTTCATTGAAGCGAATCAACTTGCTGCCGACGTCAGGCTGGAGGACGCCCCGTTCTGGACTGACGCGCAACGCCAGTTCCTGGCCGAACAGATCAAGGCGGATGCAGCCTGGGCCATCGTCGTGGACCAGCTCAGCGAGTCGCTGCATGAGGATTCGGTCCGCTCGCGCAAGGATGGCGACGCGGCGGCATCTTGCTGCCAAAGCTGATGCGGCCCGCGCTCATCGCGCGGCGCAAGTATGTAGGCCCTCGCGACCAGACGATCGGCAAGCGGGCCGCGCCAAAGACATCGAGGGACAGCAAAGGAATCAACCACTAACCTGAAAGGCATGGGCATGGATCATCATCCCGATAGGCAGGACGGCGTCCAAGAAGGATCTGCAAGCACAACGGCACGCTCGAAGGACCCCGTATGCGGCATGGACGTGCCGCCCGAATCACCGCATCGTGAAGAGCACAACGGCGAGACCTATCGATTTTGCAGCGCCCGATGCCGAGAAAAATTCATCGCCGATCCCGCGCGATATGCGGTGAGTGCGACGTCCGCTCAAGTAGCATCCTCCGGCACGATGTACGTGTGTCCCATGCACCCGGAGATCCGGCAGGATCGCCCTGGCCGCTGCCCCAAATGCCAGATGCATCTGGTGCCCGAAGCAGAAGCCCAAAAGGGGCATGGCCACGGTCACGAGCATGCCCATGGGACGGTAGTTCACGCACAACGCGAACCGGCCGCCGAGCCGGCATCCGTGCCGGCGGGAACCATCTACACCTGCCCCATGCACCCGGAGGTGCAACAGGACCATCCCGGGAACTGCCCGAAATGCGGCATGACGCTGGAGCCGATCATTCCGCTGGATGAGGAAGACAACAGCGAACTGAAGGATTTCCAGCGGCGCTTCTGGTGGACGCTGCCGTTCACGGTGATCGTCACCGTACTTGCCATGTTCGGACATCAACTGGATTTGTTCAGCATGCAGACCCAGACATGGGTGGAACTGGTGCTGTCCATGCCGGTCGTGCTGTGGACGGGTTGGCCGTTCTTTGTCAGGGGATGGCAATCGATCGTCCATCGCAGCCCGAACATGTGGACGCTGATCGGCTTGGGATCGGGTGCAGCCTTCATCTACAGCGTGGTTGCCACGGTGGCGCCGGGGGTGTTCCCCGATTCGTTCGTCTCGATGGGCCGGGTGGCGGTGTACTTCGAGGCGGCGGTGGTGATCATTTCCCTCACCATGCTGGGCCAGATCATCGAACTGAAAGCGCGCTCTCAGACCTCCGCGGCCATCAAGTCATTGCTGGGTCTCGCACCGAAAACCGCGCGGCGCATCAATGCCGATGGCAGCGAGGAAGACGTGCCGCTCAACCACGTGCATGTCGGTGATTTCCTGCGCGTGCGCCCGGGTGAGAAGGTCCCGGTCGATGGCACCGTGACCGAAGGCAGCAGCGCGGTCGATGAGTCCATGCTGACCGGCGAGCCCGTGCCGGTGACCAAGCGGGTCGGCGACAAGCTGATCGGTGCGACGCTGAACACGAGTGGCGCACTGGTCATGCAGTCCGAGAAAGTCGGCGCTGCCACCATGCTCTCGCAGATCGTGCAGATGGTCGCCTCGGCCCAGCGTTCCAAGGCGCCCATGCAGCGCATGGCCGACGTCGTCGCCGGCAAGTTCGTGATCGTGGTCGTGCTGATCGCCATCGCCACCTTCTTTGTCTGGGGGCTGTTCGGCCCCGAGCCGAGCTGGGTATTCGGCCTGATCAACGCGGTGGCGGTGCTGATCATCGCGTGCCCCTGCGCGCTGGGCCTGGCCACGCCAATGTCGGTGATGGTTGCCACCGGCCGCGCCGCCACGCAGGGCGTGCTGTTCCGCGATGCCGGCGCGATCGAGAAGATGCGCGAGGTCGATACCCTGATCGTGGACAAGACCGGCACCCTCACGGAAGGCCGACCTGCTTTCGACCGGGCCATCGCGGCGCCGGGCTTCACCCCCGATGAGGTGCTGAGGCTGGCTGCAAGCCTGGACCAGGGCAGCGAGCATCCGCTGGCGGACGCCATCGTCAGCGCTGCGCGTTCCAAGGGGCTGCAACTGGCCAAGCCTGCCGATTTCGAGTCCGGCAGCGGCATCGGCGTGCGCGGCACGGTCGAGGGACGCCGCCTGGCGTTGGGCAATACCGCGTTGATGGAACAGGAAGGCGTGCCAGTTTCGGCGCTGCAGGCGGACGGAGAGCGGCTGCGCGCGGAAGGCGCCAGCATCATGCACCTGGCGGTGGACGGCAGCTTCGCGGGCATCCTCGCGGTGACCGACCCCATCAAGGCCAGTACCCCCGACGCGATACGAACCCTCCACGCCAGCGGCCTGCGCATCGTGATGGCAACCGGCGACGGTCTCACCACGGCGAAGGCCGTCGGGGCCAAGCTCGGGATCGACGAAGTGCATGGCGAGGTCAAGCCAGCGGACAAACTGGCGCTGGTGGACAAGCTGCAACAGGAAGGCCACGTGGTCGCCATGGCAGGAGACGGCATCAACGATGCGCCCGCCCTGGCCAAGTCCGACGTGGGTGTTGCCATGGGGACAGGCACCGACGTGGCGATGAACAGTGGGCAGGTCACCCTGATCAAGGGCGACTTGCGCGGCATTGCGGTGTCGCGCGAAGTCTCCATCGACACGGTGCGCAATATGCGGCAGAACCTGCTGTTCGCCTTTATCTACAACGGCATTGGTGTGCCGATTGCGGCCGGCGTGATCTATCCCTTCACCGGCTGGCTGCTCTCGCCCATGATCGCGGCGCTCGCGATGAGCCTGAGTTCGGCCTCGGTGATCTTCAATGCGCTGCGGCTGCGTGGCGCGAAGTAGCGGCCGAGCGCGCTTCGGTTGAAGGGAGCAACCGAGCGCGCAAGGCACGGTCACAGGTACTTCTTGAAGCTGCCCGCCGTGAGGCTCACAGCCAGCCCCAGCAACGCGGCGCTGGGCAGCAGAATGACCAGCGGATGCACCGAGACCGGCAATGCCAGGTAGGTGACCCAGGGCAGCACGGCCAAGGGCATGAGCGAGGCTTTGGCGCGGTGGTAGATGAAGCCCGATTCCCTGCCTGCGCCGAAGCGGCGCACGTCGCGGCGGACCAAGCCGTCGATCAGTCCGACGAATGCTGCCGTGAAGATCAACGGTAGCGTAAGCACGAGCACCAGCAGGCGGACCATGAAGGTCAACGTGGTGAAGGCGGCCGCGATCAAGTAGCTTTCGGCCCAAACATACATCTGGCTGACGTAGTACCGGAAGTTGCGCGCCTGCCCATGACTGGGCGCGCGGGCGCGCTCGGCGGTCTGGCTCATCCGCTCCAGCAGGCCCGAGCGCACGAACACCCACTCGTATCCGGCATCCACCAGCTCATGCGCCGTGCGCCCCGGCTCCTGCACGACCACGCTGCGCGTGAAATGACTGGAGAGGTGCCCCAGCTCGTACTGCAGCATCTGCTGCGAGTGCCGCCAGCCTTGTTCTGGCCAAAACAGGTGCATGCCCACGCACTCGACCACGATCGAGAACAGCAGCGAGGCGATCAGCACGCCGAACACCCTGAAGGGCAAGGTGATCGTGCCGACGATCAGGCCTTGGCGGCGGCTCTGCTCCCGCTGTGCGGAGGCGGCAGCATCGCTCATGGCGAAGCCTCGTTGCCGGCCGCATCGTCCGCGCCGGCGGCCGGCACGCCAATGGCCGCCTCGTTGAGCAGGTCATCGGGCAAATCCGCGTCCTGCAAGGCCGGGGAACTGGTGAACTCCCACCACTGCGTCGCGTCGGTGTAGTTCTGTCGCATGTACCCGGCGAGCTGCTGCAGATCCTGCGGCATCAGCTCATCCGCGTCCGGTGCGGGTAGAGGCATCCGAATCTTCCAGAGCTGACCGCCCTGCATCAACGCGAAGCACTGGCCCTTGGGCAGACCAACGACGTGCGAGGGCTCGACCATGGGCACGCTGGTGCTGCTGATCCGGTCCTGGGTATTCGACGTGAAATCGGTCGCGCCGCGGATGTCCGAACTGTCGGTCGCGCCGCTCACGATGGTGGTGGTATAGACCTCCACCTTGGGCAACTGCCTGGTCAGCAACTCGGCGGTCGCCGTCTCCCGAACCCGCAACATGAACAGGTTGTTGAAGTTTCCGATCACCTGGCCAGCCTTGGCGCGATTGCCGATGCGGGCCTCGATGTCGCTGAGGGTCTGCGTGTACGCGGTGACCTGAAGCCCGGCGCCGCCCCCCTTGTTGATGAGCGGTATGAACTCGTCGCCCATCAACTCGTTGAACTCGTCTGCATGGACGTTGATCGGCACCCGGGCGTCTGCCGTCGCGCCGGGCAGTCCGTCGTCAATGCCATGCTTGTAGATGTGCCCAGCGACGGACACCAGGTCGGAGAACATGGAGTTCCCGACCGCCGCGGCGACTTCGGCATCGGACAGCGCGTCGAGGCCCACATAGACGATGGCCCGCTTACGGATGATCTGCATCCAGTCGAAGATCGGCCGTGGGTCGGCTAGGTCGGAGTAGTTCGGCGCCAGGAGCTGGGCGATCTTGCCGCTGGTGAGCTTCTCCAGCAAAGGCAACAAGCTCGCCACGATCTTGTCGAAATAGGTCTTGTCGTATCGAACCGCCGAGCGCAGGCCGTCGAGCACGGGGTCGTAGTTGCGGGCCTGGCTCAGGTACTGCTCCAAGGCCACCACGCGCTTCTCGCGCCCGATCATGTTGCGTGGGATGTTCTTCTCGTTGAGCTTGGCCTCGATCTGGACGATCACCTCCCAGGCCTTGGGTTCGGTCTTTGCGAAGTAGTGCTGGGCGTACTCGATGAAAAGTGCATCGATGTTGATCACATGGCGTTGGATCAGCATGTAGTCCGGGCGCTGCCCCAGTTCCACCAGGGCGCGCGCGATGATGTTCACGAAGCGCCAGGCGAACTCGCGGAACGCCGCGCTGTTGCCCTCACCGGATAGCTGCCCCGCAACGCGTGTGGCGACCTCCGAAATCCTCCCGAAGCGGCCCACCGCGTTGTAGCGCGCGGAAATCTCGGGCCAGCCGAGATGGAACACATAGAACTCACCCTCGCGGCCCGCACGTTTGGCCTCGACGTACATCCTCTTCAGGAGATCGGCGTCGCCCTTCGGATCGATGACGATGACGACTTCATGCTCGCCAGCTGCGTTCTTGCGGCGGATGTCCTGCGTGACGAACAGTTCGGCGAGCCGTGTTTTGCCCACGCGGGTCGTCCCCAGCACCAACGAATGGCCGACGCGCTCGCCCAGCGGCAGGCTGACATCCACTTCCTCCGGCTCGATGCCGTGCAGCCGCGGCATCCCGCCCACGGGCGGCAGCGGCCGCACCGGGTTGAAAGGCACGTCCCAGGCCGTGAGCCGGGCCAGACGCGAAATCGGGAACGGCGCGAACTCCAGCCGTTCCTCCAGGCGCCGCGCCAGCAGGTATGCCGGCGTCGGCTCCGCGTAGCGGCGGAAATCGGGCCGGTATGTCTGCACCAGCCGGTGCGTGTGCTTCTGCTCCCAGCGGAACCCCTTGCCGATGAAGAGCCGATGCTGGCTGACCGGCACATCCCGGCTCGTCATCACGTAGCGAGGGAGGCGACGGATATTGCGGCGATAGCGCAGGATCACACGCGCGTCGCGATAGCGGATGGCGCCGTAGGTCGCGAACGCCAGCGCGCTGCCCACGCCCATGGCCGGGCTCAGCGCGAGCGACCATGGGGCCACCAGGGACAGAATCGCGGCGCCTGCACACGCCGCGACGGTGTAAAGCTCCACCGCTGGGCGAAGCAGCACCTCGACAGGCTGTTTCCCCGACATGGCTTCATTGCTCGATGCCGGTGGCCGTGATCAGCGCCGGGTAGTGCCGCAGGCCCAGGCGCTCGGCCAGGTCGTCGCCGGCCACGGGTGCCAACGGCACGCCCGGCACCAGTGCGCGCAACCGCGCCAGCGCCTGCGCCGTCTCGACGTTGACCACCAGGCCGACCGCGCCACGCTCGCGCAGGGAGGCCGCGTGGCGGCGCAGCCAAGCCTGGGAGGCGTCATCGTCGCCGACGATCACGAAAGGCCGCAGGCCCGGAGCCTCGATCACCCGCCGCGCGACAGTGCCGGGTGTGAGCTTGGCGCTGCGCACCGGCAACATCGCTGTTTCATCGAAGACATGGTTGGGCACGCGCGGCAGTTCGATGCGCGGCGGCGGACGGTCGGCGCGCGACTGAAGGTTGAGGGCTTCGTAATACGGCAGTGCCGAGGCGCCGCCGTGGTCTTCCACCACGGTCAAGGGCTCGGCGGCCTGCAGCGTCAGCGGCGTCGCCGCCACCAGTGCGAGCAGGCGCCGCAGGGAAGAATGGGGAATCGTCATCGTGAAGTCTCCTGGTGCTGCGTGAGCGCAGTGACGGCTGGGCGTGTGCCTTGCACGCGGGCAAGGTGGCGGGACACGCTGCGCCGATACCGGGCGGCGGGCTCGCCGCCGGCGGGACGGTGGTAACGGCCGATCGCCAGCAGCCAGTCCTCGCCGGGGACGTACTGCTCCTTCAGGATCTCGGCGGCGATCGCCAGGTTGCGGTACGGGTCGAGCAAGTCGCAGGCGGTGGCATAGCGGTGCTTGTGGTAACCGAGGTTGATCTGCCCAAGGCCGGCGTCGATGCGGGTGTGCGGCGTGGAGCGCATCGCCTGCTGCAGTCCGGCGCAGGCGGCGTCCCGGCTCGCGAACCGGCGCGATGCACCGGCGATGTTCAAGGACCACGGCCATGGGACCATGCGCCCGTTGCGCCGTATGCCGCTCTCTTGCAGGGCGACTGCGTAGAGCACGGTTGAGGGAATGCCGGCGCGCTGGGCGGCAAGCTGGTAAGCCGGTGGCGGAACCTCCTGGGCCTGAGCCAGGCCGACGTGCAGGACGCCAGCAAGCAGCAGCGAGCGCAGCGCTCGCGTGGCCGGAAAGGCGCTCAGGGTTGGCGCTGCCATTGCCCGTTCACCTCGCGCACAACGGCCGGCAGATCGCCACGCAAGCCCAGAGACAGCCAGCGGCCGCTGTCGTGATTGAGCGTGATCCCGCCGCTACGCACCCGCGCCGGGTCGATTTGTGTGCGCTTGGCCCAGTCGCGGATGTGGGCGTCGCTCTGACGGCTGCCGACCACATACACGTCGAACTCGGCCCCCGAAGACTGAAGGCGCTGCACGAGCTGCCCGCAGGGTGCGCAGCCGTCCTTGACGAAGACAGCGGTCCGTCCACTGCTGCGTGCGGCCGCGGTCGCCGGCCTGTCGTCGGGCAGGTTCACACGCTGCATGCCGGGGTTCAGGCGCTGCCACGCCTCGTCGTATGCGCGCTGGTATGCCAGCAGCTTCTCGACGCGGCGCGCCTCGACCTGCACCTGCAGTTCTGCGTAGCGGCGTCGTTCTTCGTCGGTGCGTGCCTCGATGCCCAGGGCGGACAGCGGGTCCAGGTTGGGCGAGTAGATGCCCAGCGGCCCGTCCATCAATTCGCGGTAGCGAGCCCACTCCTGCGGTTGCAGACCCCAGTCGCTTGCCACCCGGTCGTCCGGGATGCGAGCGACCAGGGGGCGCTCCTGGCTTTGCGCATTGCGGGCGGGGCTCATGGCCTGCTGCTGCGCCCAGGCGGGCAACTGGGCAGACAGCAACAGGAGTGCGGAAAGGATGATCGACGGCTTCATGTGGTGTGCTCCGGTCAGGGAATCGCGACACGGCGCGTCTGGTCGCCGGCCTGGAACACCGCGGCGTTGCCCTCTATCGCCTGCAAGCGCCACGGGCCGACCGCATCACCTGGTAGCAGCACCTGAAGCTGGTCAGGCGAAAAGTCCCCGACGGTCGGCGCGACCGACACGCTGCGCTGGCCGGCGCGCAATTCGGCACCAACGACGCGGAACGGCAGCGGCGGTGGTTCTGGCTTGGCGGCGGGTTTGCTCGGTGTGCGCGGCTGAGCCGGTGGCACGGCACGCGAGGCGGTCTGGCGCGCCTTCATCTGTTCGACCTCCGTGCGCAACGTCTGAAGGTCGTCGGCAGCGGCATAGGCGCTCAGGGCTTTCTCGACCTGGGCCGCGCGTGCTTCCAGGATTTGGCGGGTGTCTTTCAGGTCTGCCGCCGTTGCGAAGGCCGGACGGTGCTGGATGGCTTCGATCGTCTCGGCCAGGCCCGCCGCCTGCGCTTCGAGGCGTTGCAGGCGGGTATCGAGGCGTTCCTGGTCGGCCTGGTCATTCATCGCCTGGTAGCCGAGGGCCACGACGACGCTTAGGCCGAGCAGCCAGAGCCAGAGCAGGCTTTGCGCCACTACGACGGCGGTTGGGCGCCGGGAGGAATGCGGAGTAGTCATGGCTGGCCTCCAGAAATGGAAGGCATCAGCGGAAACGTCTGCGCCGCCTCGGTGGCAGGCGGCTCGGGTACATGTTCTGTGGACGCGCTGTCACCGGGTCGCTCGAAGCAAATCTGCCTTGCGCGATCATCCGCGTGCAGTTCCCAGGCCGGGCCAGCCAGCGTGAGCAGCGCATCGCGCAAGGCCATGGGGCCGAGATGCAGGTGCGCTGCGGGCAGCGGCAGCGCGTACAGTTCAATCACCGCGTGTGCCGTCTGGCATAGGCCGTAGCCACTGCGCTTGAGCACATGCCGCAGCCCGTCGCCGACCGTTGCGCGGGCATCCTCGGGCATGGACACGTCGATGGTCTGCAACAGCAGGTCGCGCTGCGCTGCCGTGGGCGCCAGTTCCACGAGGGTGTACCGGCCGTAGCGGACGACGGGAATGAACTCGGACTCCTCGGCTTCGGGTGCGGCCGAAACCGCCTCGATGGCGTCGGGTGCGACCGGCACCGTGGTGGTCGCGCAGCCGCCGGCGAGCATCGACCAGAGCAGGCCGAGAAATCCCGTCAGCAGGCGGCGTTCGGAATGGTGGAACCAGGGATAGGATGGGCACATAGCTCGGCGTCCTGAAACATCGAGCCCTCACCATCGCCGTTGGGGCTATTTGCGGCAGCAAACAATGCGAACCACGCTGCGCCCGATTTGCCGGCAGCGCGTCACCAAGAAAAGAAAAGGCCCCGCGTGGGGGCCTGTGAAAGTCGATGCGTGACGCTCGCCGGATCAATCCCGAGCCAGCTTCAGGCCGGGATCGACCTGCGCCAACTGGGCATGCGCCCAGCAGCGCACGAGCTGGCCGTTCTCGCCCACTGGACGATCCGCCACCACCGGCGAGTCCTCGTCGGTATCGCCGGTGTCGTAGCAGATAACCTTGATCTCGCCGGCATCGCAGCAGATGGAGTGGATCTGGCCGTCGGTCATATCGACAACAATCACCTGCGGGACAAGCTCCAGTTCTCGGACAGCCGACAGGATGGCTCCTTGTTCGGCAGCATCGAAGCAGACGAATGGCCCTTCGTACCGGGCTTCTTCGGCCAAGTCCTTGGCCTTGTCATAGTGGACGCCCAGGTCGTATTCCTCCTGGGTAGCCCGGACGGTGAAGATCGGCATGTCGGGCATCCCCGAAGCGTTGGCACACGCGACCGCGACCTGCAGTACGACTTCTCCAGACGGTGTGACGGTGGCAGGCGCCGCGATGGCGGCCTGGTTTTCAGCATCGCTGCCATCGCCAACGCCCATGCGCTCGCGCATTTCGGAGACGAACGCCTCGGGGACCATCAGGCCATAGCGCGCCAGGCGCACGGGGATGTCTTCTGCGCCGAGGTTTCCGTCCTCGATACGCTGCCGCATGAACGAGGCGATCTCGGTTTCCAGTGCGGCGTCATCGGTCAGCGAGGCTGAGGCTGGCCTAGTGGAAACGTCGAGCGACCAAGCGTCCACGTCCGCAGCAGTCTCGCCAGTCAACATGCCTTCGCCGATGGCGCGTTCGCACATGCTGCGCAGGCGTTCCAGCATCTCCGATGCGGGTACTCCGTTGAGCAGATAGGCCACGTCCAGCGTGAGTCGGGTGTTGAGAACTCCGCGGGTAGCTTGAGTGTTGGTATTCATTGAAATCTCCTTGGATGGAAAAGAGCGCAGCCATGCCCACGCGATCGTGGGCACGGCTGCAAGGTGGGAACTAACAAGGAAGCCGGCGGCGCGAGGCCGGCGCAGGCGTGGTAGTCAGGCGGCGACCAGTTGCCGGGCCAGTGCGACCTCGACGGAATCACCATCCTGGTTCAGAACATCGAGCCCCGATTCAGGCACGTCGCCCGAGGTGGACTGCGAGACCATGATCTTCTTGGCCATCAGCTCCAGGCAGGTCATCTGCGAGGAAGCGGCGTAGCCCAGGTAGATCACGCGCACGGGCTGCTTCTGCCCGATGCGCCAGGAGCGACGTGCCGCTTGCTGCAACGAATAGACGTTGTAGCCGCTCTGCATGAAGACGATCGTTGGAAAATCCAACAAGTCCAACCCCGTTTTGACCAGCTCGGGATTGGTGATGAGCACGTCGATGCCGCGGTCCAGTTGCTCGGCGATCCAGTCCTCGCGGCGGCTGGCATCCACGCTTGCGCGCAGTACCGCGACCCGAAAACCTTCCTGCTCCAGCAGCACCTTCAACCGACTGGTCGTGTCGCGCGTGCCGGTATAGACCGTGTAGGCCAGGACCTTGCGCCCCTGCGCCTTCTCCTGCTTGCAGATGTCGATCAGCTCACGCTCCTTGGGGCTGATCTCGAACTCGTTGAACTGAGCCGGGACGAACGCCAGGGTGTTGCGCGTGCGCGGATGCACCACGGTCTCTGACCGGAAGCATGTATCCGGCCAGGCCAGCAGCACGTTGAGGACCACACCCAGCAAGGTCGTATCGCGTCGCGCCAGAGCTTGTTTCAGCTCCGCAGTCAGCCGACCTGCCAGGTCGCGGTAGGCCGCGGCTTGCGCCGTGTCCATCGCGACTTCACGGAACTCCTCGTCATACGGCGGAAGCACATTGCCGCCGATGTCCTTGAGCTTGAGAAAAATCGTGAACGGCAGGATGCAGCGCAAGACGCCTTTGGGGCCGAAGCCCGGGGCCTTGACCGTTCTGACACTGACTTTCGTGCCTTTCGCGGTCTTGTGCGCCGTGCCGGTGCTCTCGGAATAAATATCCTTGAGGACCCCGTGATCCCTCATGAACGCCATGGCGGCCGACGTCATGCTGCCGCTCGTGGTCGGGCGGTAGCCGTCTTCGATCATCCGCCCCGGAAGGGCTCGGAACAGCAGGTAGAACAGGTCGTCGCCGTAGCCGCCCATCAACGTGCCAGTCAGCAGCAAGGTCTTGCGAGCCTTCGCTGCCAGCACGCCCATGGCCTGACCCTGGGCGCTGCCACCGTTCTTGTACTCATGCGCCTCGTCGGCAATGAGCAGGTCGAACGTGCCTTGCGGCAAGTAGCGTTTGATGAACTCCGAGGGTTGATAGCCGCCCTCGCCAAACCCGAACTCCATATTGGCCATCGCACGTTCCATGCGCATGGCCTGACGGTCGGAAAACACCAGCTCGCCGTTCCCATCCATGAGGTTGATGAATTCATGGATGTTGTCGCCCAGCATCGAGGCCAGGAAGCCGTCACCGAACTTCTGCATCAGCTTCTGCGCGGTGACTTCCCCGATGGTCGGGATGCGCTTCAAGGCTTTGAGGACAGCCGAGGACTGGTCGCTGCCGGACAGGCTTCTCGGGCGGATCAGCGTCCACAGGGGCGCGGCGCAGTGGCTGCACTTCCTGCGGTATTCCTCGGCTTCGAGCGCGACCGGGTTGACCGGCTCGCCGTCGAGGTCGGTGATGACCGTGCCGCAGTCCGGGCAAGCCGCCACGTCGCCGTGGCGGGTGCGCCGCGTGGTGAAGACCGGCTTCCAGTGGAAGCCCATCCGCATCCGCACGCGCCCCAGGACGAAGAACTCCTGGCCCGTGGGCTGCACACCCAACTGCTCGCGCAGCCTGATGAGTTTGACGAGGGTATCCGGGCCGTTGAGTACCCACACCTTTGCGCCCGCCACCGTCTCCTGGATCTCGCGCCGCCACTTGTAAACAAGGTGAGGTGGCGAAAGAACCAGGGTGCGGCGGTAGCCTTCGGCGTTGAGCACGGCGGCCGTGGCGATGCCGACGGTCGTCTTGCCGCAGCCCATTTCGCCATTGACGATTGCAGCGCGTTCGCCGCGGTCGATCAGCAATTCGGCGGCGGCGTGGACGACTTCGGCCTGGGCCTCGAACAGCTTGCGCTTGAGGCTCGCGACGACGAGTTGCCGGTGCGCCTGCGGCTGGCCCGTATAGACCGGCGGATTGGCGCTGTTGAGGGCGTCGAGCAGTTCGTCGCCGAACTCGCCAACGAAATCCTGAAGGCTCAGGGTCAGGGGGGAAGATTCCGCATCGAGCAGTTCGCCCTGTGCAGGCGCGGCCTCGGCGGCGGTGGTTTCGAGATCAAGGGACATGGTGATGCTCCAAAGAAAATGGGGCATGCACCACCCCCAGCGGGGCAATCGCATGCCCCGTGGTGGGAAGAGGAATCGGCGCGCGGCCGACGTAGATCGGAAGTGCAGGCGCTGGCGGCCTGCTGGTGAAACGCTCAGTCTTCGGACGGTAGCCCGATGAAGGTGGCACTGCGGCCCGCATCGGTGACGATGCGAATACGCAGTTCAGGATGAATCACGTAGTGCGACTCCAGCAGCTCATGCGATTGAAGTGCTATGCCGTTTGCTTGCCATTGCCCTTCGCTCACGTCACCCCAGTCGCCACGGACGTGGCGGCGGAAGTACGGAATCGGATCAAGACGGCCCTCGCGGACGAGGCGATCGACGCCTTTGCTGAGGATGAGCGCCCCGATGGGGAACGCCAGCTTGCGGCAGTAGGTTTCGATGCGATGCGATGCCATGGGCTCCTCCTTGATGGATTCATTGAGCCACAACACCCTTGGCGGAGTGAAGTGGCTCAGTCAGTTGGATAAAGGCGACGATGTGGTGCCGTTAGATCATGTCCCGTTCTTCGGGAAGCTGGATCACCGTGGTCTGGTGGTCTTCGCTGGTCTGGACGATCAGCGCCAGGTCCGGCGTGATCCTGAACTGCGAGATCATCAGGTTGTCCTGTTGGATTGCCACATCGTTGGCTTGGCGTGTGGCCTCGTCGATCTCGCCCCAGTCACCGCGCACATGGCGCTGGACATAGGCCAAGGGGTCAATCAGGCCTCTCCGGGCCAGCCAATGCACCTTCTCGCTCAATTTCAAGGTACTCGGTGCGAACAACGGTTGCTTCTGCGGCGTGCGCCGCTTGAACAGATTGGGGAACATGGAATTTCTCCTTTGATGTGGAACAGCAGGACGGCATTGCGTCCGTTGAATCAGCGGATGGTCAAGACATCGCCCCGCGTTGCGGAGCCAGGCGTCATGTCCCACGCGCGGATGACAGGTACGAACTTATCGGTGAGGATGCGTGTCTCGGCGATGGAGCCGTCTTCGCGTTCGGTGAATTCCCGCTGGAGCGTCTTGTCCTTATGGGTGTCACCTTTGACGACGAGCACGCGCCCCGTCTTGGAGCGCACGACGCCAGAGATCGCGCCCGCGGCCAGGGCCAGGGCGAGATGCCATTGGGACAAGGCCCGCGCCGGTGGACGCAGCGACTGCTGCGCGGCCCCCAGGTGCGTATCCCGCGACGGCCAGAGGCCTTGCAGCCTGCCAACCTCGTCGGCGAACTGCTCGGGCTCCATCGTCACGCGGAAGAAGTGCTCCGGCTCGGCCGGGCTGGCGGGGACGATGTACGGCAGGAACGGCCATTCGCTCGGCAGCTCGTCGGCTTCGACTTCGCCAAGCCCAACCTGCAGCAGCAGATTGCGCACGGCCTTGACGCCATCGGACACCAGCTCGCGTTGACGCACCCGGCGTCCGAAGATCACCACCTGCTTGAACTGCGTTTCCACCGCTCGGTAGATGCGCAGGTCCGTGTAGTGGCGCGTCAGCCAGCCGACCAGCTCCGCGTCGAGCACGTAGCCGGGGATGATGAAGACCAGCACGCCGCCGTACTGCAACAGCGACAGGCTGCGCTGGTAGAACAGCTTTTCGAGGCGGGCGCGGCCCTGGCCCTGATAGCCGATGTTGCCGTTGACGTCCTTGGACAGGTCACCATACGGCGGATTCAGCCACAGCAGCCCGAAGGACTGCTTGGAGATCATCGTGTCCATCAGGTCCGCGTGCAGGCAGTGATCGACCAGCCCGCGGGCATGGCGTGCCCGCTCCGCGTCGAACTCGATGGCGAACGCCTTGGCCTGCTCGCGCCCGAGGGCGTGGGCGGCTTCGGCAATCGCCACGCCTTCGCCGGCGCAGGGATCGAGGATGCACATCGACCCATCGCTGGGCATCAGTGCGTTGAGGGCTCTTTCGAGCGTGGGTTCGTCGGTCGGGTAGTACCCGTTCTTGGCAAAATTGCGGGCAAGCCGCGGGAACATGAGGGCCATGGAAGTCTCCTGGTTGGCGGGGATGAAGGGCGGAAGCACGCCAAGGCGTGCCTCCGCGGGCGGGTCAAGCCGCTACCGCTTCCGGCGTCCAAATCTTGGCCGGGTATGGGTAGGCGGTGAGTACGTCACTGCGGATCAGCGAGCCCAGCGCCTGAGTCAGCGCCGGCACGTCGACGGCGAGCCGGTAGCCTTCCAGCGGCCCGAGGGCGAAAGGAAGGCGGGCCAGCATCTCGCGGGTTTGCAGCAGTTCCAGCACGGTCTCGCGCCAGTGATCGAGCAGCGGCAATGGGCAGGTGTCCCGCACCAGCATCCACAGGCGGTCGAGCCGATGGGCGCTATCGCGGGGCAGCAGCGCCATCGCGCTGGCGTTGGCCTTGTCGGGCTTGACGCAGCGCCGGTCGAACAGCCACACGTTGGACAGCGAACCGAACAGCGTTCGCCGGAAGGCGCGCGTCATGCGCTTTTCCAGGCGCTCGACGTTGCCGATGAACACCGGGACGCTGCCGCCCTGGTCGGTGAGGATGTGGAACTGGTCCAGCCCCTGCTCGTCGCGCCCGAGGGTCAGGCGAGCCAGGAACTGCTGGATGGCGGTGTCCCGCGCCCAGATCGACAGGAAGATCAGGTTGCCCTGGTCATCGCCGACGCAAGCGTCGGCCATCACGTCCGGGCATTCGTCGATGCGGTACAGCGTGGTGGATGAAGTGTGTGCGGGCATGGTGGTGTCCTCGGATGAACGGGAACAGCACCGCCCGCTGGGGCAAGTACTGCCCCAGGGGGTGGAAGAAAACTGCTCAGTCCGGCTCGAACTGCCGGGTGTGCGGGTTGAAGCGAAGCGCCTCGTCCACCGCGGTGATCGGCGTGAAGCCGTCCAGGTAGATGTTGTTGAGGTACTGGTCGCGGTAGGTCAGTGCCTGCTGCGCCTGTTCCTCGGTGAGGCCGTTGTCGATGAAGTACCCCAGCATTTCCTCGTCGGAGGACACTTCGTCGTTGGACAAACTCCCTTCGATTAGCTTCAACAGCGAAGGTGGGAGCACTGCCAGGATCGGGTCCATGTCGGTTCCTCCTGGCTCAGGCCATCGGCGCCGCGGCGGGTGCCGCGGATGCCGTGGGTGTGCGACGTCGCGCGTGGTAGGCGCGAACGCCTGCACGCCAGTCGGCGGACTGCTCCGGTGCGAGGTCCAGATAGGACAGCGGGCACGTGTAGTAGTACGGGTGCATGGACTCTTCCAGCGGCTTGTAGCCCCACTGGCCGCCGCTGCGTTCAAGCAGATCGCAGCGGATGTAGCGCACGCTCTGGCCCGGTGCCAGATCACGATGCACGCCTTCGACCTTTGCGGTCATTTCGACCACGGACCACAGTACGTTGCCGCGCAGGGCGTGAGCGATGACCTTCGCGCTGGTGCGCTCGGTCTCTTGCGGTGCGATCAGTTCCGCGATCAGTTCAGAGCGCGATTGGTTTGAGAAATACCAGCCCATGAGAGGCCTCCTGGAAACGTAGAGCCGGAGGCCTCCCCGCAGGGAGGAACCCCCAGCGGGTGATGGAATGCCGCGGATGCGGCGATGAAGTCCGGTGTCAGTCCTCAGTACGAACCGCAACCGGCCGGGCAGCAGCCGAGCGTGATCCCGTGCGAGCAGCAGCCGTTGTCGGCAAGCCAGTCCTGGGTTTCCTGTCGCTCGGCAGGTGTCGCGTAGTCCCATTCCTGGGCTGCGATTTCCAACGCCTGAGCGCGCTGGTGCTGCGGCAATCGATTGGCTTGCGCGTCGATCTCCGTACTGAAAAGCGTGACCCAGTGTTCCCATGACAGGCCGCAACCACGCTGGGCGTGCTCGGCGGCTGTCGTGCAGACAGCCCGCCACGCGGATTCATCCAGCGCGGAACGGGGTGCATCGAAAGTGATGGTGGACATGATGGAGACCTCCAGAAAATGGCCAGGGCCTCTCCCGCATGGGGAAGGAACCCCGGCGGGTGGATGAAGAACACCGCGGAAGCGGCGTCTGCGATCACGCAGGTTGCAGTTCGGCCTGGCGGCTCCACTCCTGCGTCTTGAAGTCGAGCGCGAAGCCCAGTTGACCCAGGCGAACGATCTGCGAGCGCAGCGTGCGGCGGTCGATGGTCGAATCCAGCTTTACGGACTCTCCCAAAGGCCACAGCAGACCGAACAACGCGGCGTCCCCGTCTTCGGTACTGCCAGTGGCAGCGGCCGCAACGGGCGGCGGTGCGTCCACGCCGAAGGGCGTGGTATCGACCAGCGGGTCCGCGGATGCCTGCACGGGTGCAGGTTTGGCGGGCCTGGATGCCTTGGCGGGCTTGGCCGGCGTTGCCGCAGGCTGCGTCCCCAGTTCTTCATCGAGCGGATCGACGTCCTGCGTGGCGAAGCTGCGGGCTTCGTCGCGGCTCAGTTTGTCGATGCCGTAGAGCGTCATCCCGTCCAGGCTGGCGCGGATCTCGAACCGCATGCCACCGCCGACCGGGTAGGACTTCGGGAAGATGTACCTGATGATGAATTCCCCGTCGTACTTGCCTTCGGGGTACTGTTCCAGCTCAGGGTCCTTGACCTCGAACACACCGAGGTGCGTAGCGAGGCGGCCGACCGTGAACGGGCCGTTCTTGCCGCGGATGGTTCGCAACGTGAGCTGGCCCGGGACGACGATGGGCGATACCGATCTCTCGGGCGCCGATGTGGTTGCCATGATGGTTCTCCTGAAAATGAATGAGGGGTCGCCGACGGCACCCTGTGGATGAGAGGAATGGGCCTCGCCCGAGATGGGCGAGGTCCGCTTGGCATCACGCCTTGAGCTGGCGCATACCTTCGGCCAGGAGCCAAAGCGCCCGGTTCAGGCGCAGGTTCTGGTCGATTCCTTGCACCGGACGGGTGCGTTGATTGCGGCCGTTGGCCGAGCGTCCATTCAGACCTCCTTTGACGAGGTTCTCCTGGACGCGGTTGAAGACAGCCCACAGGTCGTTCTTGCGGTCGTCCCATCGCCGGGGTGCCAGGAGTTGGCTCTCCGTGACAGGCGTGGACTTCGCCGGGTCGTCGTACTTGAGTGCGAGCGCAGAGTTCGCAAAGATTTCTGCTTCGCCCTCATCGAGGGTGATGGTGCGCATCGCATCGCGCGAGTTCTGCACGCGCTCGAAGCCTTCGAGGACTCCGTAGGCACCTTCGATCACCTGGCTGGCCACGTCGCCCTTGTGGGGCACGCGGATGTCGGCGGTGGTGTCTCCGCAGACCAGGCCGTTGTGGCAGACGAACCGGAACATGCCGGCAAGCATCTGGTAGCTGCTCGTGCCGTCGTGACTGTTGAGCAGGATGATCTCGTTCGCCTCGTCGCCGTTGATCTGGCTTGCATGGCGAAGTCGGATGAGGTGCTTCGTGTACTCGCGCCGGTCTTCGTTGCGCACGCGCGTCTGGCACACCATGAAGGGCTCGAAGCCCTCCTGGCGCAGCTTGGCGAGCACGGTCGAGGTCGGTATGTAGGCATATCGATCGGATCGGCTGCCATGCGGAGCGTCGGCAAAGATTGAGGGAACAACGGCACGAATACGGTCGTCCGAGAGTGGGCGATCGGAGCGCAGGATCGGGGATTGCGGAGCAAAACGGGATGCCAGAGACATGGCTGATCTCCTTTGAGAAATGCGATAACCGCGCGGTCGTGTGACCACGCGGGACTCGGGGGATGAAAAGACGCAAGCACCTTGGACGTCTTGGGGACGCGACAGATGCGGGGAGGAAAAACGACAAGGCCCCGTGAGGGGCCATGCCGGATCAGAACGAAGCAGCCAATGCCGGCTCCAGCTCCTCGACTTGCGCCTCGGGCTCGCGCTCGGCGGGCTCGGCAGCGGTGTCGTCGGCGTCCTCGGCTTCGGGCGCGGGTGCGTCCTGGGCCTGCGGCGCCTCGGCTTGCTCCTGGCTCGTCGGATAGACCTGGGTGCCGTCGATCTTGATCAGACCGATGTGGACCAGCGTCGATTCCAGGCTTGCGGCCGGTTCCCCGGCGTGCTCGCCCTTGGTGCGGATGTACGGATCGATCTTCATGTCGTTCAGACGGAAGGCGATCAGCACCTTGCGATCCCCCTCGATGGCCTGCACGCACCGGCGAACCAGGTGCTCGGCTTCAGGGGTGGTGACGATAGTGTCGAAGTACCGATAGTCCGGTTCAGCGACAGGTCCGGCCAGCGCGGCGACGGTGCAGGACAGGAACGGGTCGCCATCCTTGGGGGTGACGTCCTTGGGACGGCTGAGGTAGCCGATGCCGCGGGTGATCAGCTCGTGCTGCCTGATCGAAGCCAGTTCGGCCCGGTCAAGCGGCTCGGCCTTGAGCAGTCGCGCCTTGAGGGACGCGGCAGCCTGGCCTTTCTGCTCACCCTTGTCGCGGATGTACGCATCGCCCCAGAGGTCGCCGAGGCGGAAGCGCACCAGCGGGCGCTGCTTGGGATCGTCAACGCCGATGTAGCGCTCGACCAGCTTCTTGGCCTCGGCACCCGAGACCTTGACATCGAAGTAGCGATAGCTGGGGTCCCTGGCGGGGCCGACCAGCGCGGCGATGGTGCATGCCAGGAAGGGCTGCGCACGGCGGCCGCCCCGGACAGGCACTTCACGGACACGCTGGATGTAGCCGATGCCCGAGGTGTGGAGGTCGAAGTACGATTTCTCGTTGGATGTGGTGCTCATGGTGAATCTCCATAGGATGAAGCGGAGACACACCGACCCACGCATGCGGGGAGGTGCGTAACCCCGCGGTGGGTTGATAAGGCGAAAGCATCCGCCACCAGAACTGGTGGCCGCTCGCGATCGGATGCGGTGCGAGCTGGGTGATCAACGCGGTGGAACCGCGCCGTAGCCTTGAAGATCGCGGCTACCTGGGATGCTGCTGACGGCTGTCAGCGAGGCATGGGGTCAGCATGGCCGGGCCTCGCGCGCGAGACAGCAAACAATGTGCATCCGGTTGCTCCCGCTTTTTTATGCACGCGCTGGAAAGTAAAAGCCCCTCGGGTGAGGGGCTGTTGGGGTCAGGCGTCGTACACAAAGTAGTGCGTGCGTTGCCGTGGAAAGAAGACATGCTTCCAAGAATCGCCGCTGATGGTCCCGCCATCGAATACCACCATTTCGTAGCGATCGATGTTGATCTCCACCAGCTCCTTCATGGCGATGTGGCGCATGTGCAGCGTTCCCTTGTCGCGCTCGAATACCAGGGTCTGGCCGATGGCGTCCTCCTGGCACATGGCACTGACGCAGGCTCCGAGCTGATGCTCGAAATCGGGGGCGGACGAGATGAGGTCGGGGAACATGAGGTTGCTCCTATGAAAATGGACCAGCCCGGCTCCTGGCGAGGAGACGGGCTGGCATGGGGGACAAAGAGGAAAGCAGGCGCGCCGTCTGGCTGCTAGGAAACGGCCAGCGGCAGGCCTAGAAGCGCCGGAGCGTCGGCGTCGAGGATGAGGATGCGTACATCCGCCCGGCCAGCCAGTTCAAGGATGCTTGCCAGGTCGTCCGGCATGCCCTTGTTCCGGTACTCCTGCCAAAGCTGCTCCGCGCTGATGCCCTCGGCGTGCTCCAGGTTCTCATCTGTCCAGGGCGTGGAGATCAGTTTGATGCCGATCGCTGGGCTGTACGGGACCCGGAAGGTGATGAACAGAAAGGCCTCCGGCGTAGCAAGGTCTGCCAGGTTGGCGAGGTACTGGCCGGTTTCCTGGCTGATGTGCGCGCTGCTGATTTCCCAGCACCGGCTGTAGTAGCCGGTCTCGAAACTCAGGCGTTGTACGACTTCCCGAGCGGCCTCGGCCGAATAGGAGTCGCCGACGTGGACCGGGCGACCGTCGAAGTCTTCGCCATGGATGGCATACACCACGGCACCGATTGCGCCTTCGCCGCTGACACATTCACCGGCATCGCATTCGGCCAGTACTCCGGCACTCACGGGTTCGGGACCATTCCTGACCACGGCGAAATCGTTGGTGACGATGCACGAGGACGAAATCAGTTCCTCGTCGGTGAAGTGTTGTTGGCTCGCGTGGAGGGGCCTCCAGACATGCGGACTTCCGTCCTCGTAGCTGATGGTCAGCATGCGGATGACTTTAAGATTCCAGTAGCCGCGGAGAAAGGGGTTTGATTTCTGGGACATGGGAACTCTCCAGATTGAATAATGGAGCCAATTCCCGCCACCGGGAATTGGACCCGGTGGGTTGAAAATCGAAAATGCGTCAGGCGGCGCTGTTCGTTGGCATCAGGGCCAGCCGTTCGGCGATGCGATGGCGCACGTTCAGGCGGAAATGCTCGTCGTTGATGCCCGCGAGCAGGTTGACGACCTCCAGTGCGAGCAGCGCCGAGGCCTCTTCGATGTCGGTGGCCACGATGGTCTTGCGCAGTTGGTCGCCGAGTTGGAGCGCCTGCGAGGACGTTCTGAAGACTTGGACCTCGCGGCTCAGGTAGCAACCATTGCCGCCGAACTCGAACAGCCTCGGTTTGCTGCAATACCAGCAGCCCTCGAATTGGATGGCGGTCAGGTGATGCCCGTCATCGAAGTAGTAGGCGATCAGAAGCAAGGCTTCCAGGTCGGCGCTGCCCTCGAAATTGTGGTGTTCGATGAGGTTCTCCAGCTCCCAGTCCTGGTCAGCACCGAAGTGCGCTGCCAGCCGTTCAAGCAGAGGCGGAATCGACAGTTCTTCGTCGTCGGGCATGGGGATGCCGAGTTGTGTGGCCAGGTCTTCCAGACCGTCCAGCACATCTGTCCATCGCGGATCATTGGTCTCGGCGATCTGAGCGATGTAGGCCTGTCCGTTGCCAGGATGGTTTTCGTCCAGCGCGAAGGCACCGAATAGCGCCTTGATAACGGGGGTCACGCGGTCGAGCACGAGAACGCCCGTGCCTTCGTAGTAGTTGTTTGCCATGGTGGCTCCTTTCGAGAAGTGAGCGGAGCCGGCCCATGCGGACGATGGCATCCGCAGGAAATAGCCCGAGGCCGTCGGTGCTGGGCGATGGAAAAGAAGTCGAGGGACATGGCCTTGTGGGCGCATGTCCCTCACGGGGGGAACGAAAAGACGGTGGTGTGCCGGAGACCGGCTTACCAGCCGTTGTAGTTCACCAGCAGGTCGGCGATGACCTTGCGGCGTTGCAGATCGAGGCCATCGAAGTCCGACAGCCCGTCGAAATGGCAGCGCTTGAGCATGGCACCGCCCTCGCGCGCGTTGTAGAAGCTGACCATGGCGGACAGGAACATGCGTTCCCCACTGCTCAGGACGCCGAGGGCGTCGTTGAGCCGCAGCATGTTGGGACGAAGATCCCACTTGCTCTTGGCCTGGTTCAAGCCTTCACGGGTGCCGTCGCCGAACCATTCGGGGCCAGCGATCTCGACGCCGCGCTTCCAGGCCTCGAAGAAGGCTTGGGGCGCGGCAGCGAAATGCTGCTCTTCCCTCATGATCTGATCGACGACTTCCCGCGGCAGTAGCTGGTTCATGACGTGATTCCTCCAGTTGGATCAGGAAACGGCGAGCTGGGACCAGCCGCCTCTAACGAGGGCACGTTGAGCCGCGGCATGGCTGCGGAAGTACTCGCGGGATTCCCGCGAAACCGGGCCTTCGGTATCGCGCGTGCCGATGTAGTGACCGGCGGCGCTTTGCAGGACTTCGAGCGGCAGGAACTTGCCGCAGTAGGTCAGGGCCAATTGGCCGAAAGAGGCTTGCTGGGACATGGATGGGCTCCTTGGAAAAGCGGGGCCTCGTCCCCCACGGGATGGCAGCTCCCGCACGCGGTTGAAAAAAAGCATCGGCGTCATGGGGACGCGCGTCCACGGAATTGATGCAATGCGGACTGGTGGGCGACGCGGGAGAGACCCGCGGCAGCCTGGAACCCTGGCTGCTGGCATGTGCTGACGAATCAGCGAACATGCGTGCAGCTTCGTGCGAGTGCCGCGTCGCGTCAGTTGGAAATCGGCATCCGACACAGCCCCGATTGATGGGCGCAGCAAAAACAAAACCCCGCATCGAATGCGGGGCTGTCGCGGTGGCGCGTCGGTGCCAGGTCAGTCGGACCTATTGCCCAGCACATGCTGCCTCCATACGGCAAATGCCTCGTCAGGCGCCAGCTCGGCGAGGATGACAATGGGCTGGGCCTGCCGGGCGCGCAGCGAAGCGAAGTACGCCTTGCGGTCGGCGATGGCTTTGAGCCTGATGCCATTGATGAACAGCAGTTTGCCGTCCTTGATGAACAGCACCTTGTTGCCAATGTCGCGCTCGAACGCGGCTCGTACTTGCTCCGGTTGTTGCATACGTCGGTTTCCTGTTGGTGTGGCCCGATAGCGGGCCGGAGTGTTGATCGGCGGGAGAAAGGCGCCGAAGGCCGCAGGGCCTTCGGCTCGGGAGGACAGAACCACCCGTGGGCTGTTGCAGGCCCGGTCGTCGCTAGAACCGCCTGCTCATCAGCAATCACACCCGGCGCATGTCGTGGTTGGCGCCGGCAGCTTCTGGCGCACATCCGCGCACAAAAGGAGCCCAATTTTTCGCCGTTGGGCACGGCATCGAATACCGCTGACCACGAAGGGTCTCCGGGTGGCTCGCGCGCTGTGGCAAGCCATCGGGGGACCCTTCGCAGAGGCGGAAGCAATACAGATCAGCAGAACGCACGGGAGGCGGTTCGCGGAGAAGCTACCTTCAGGTCCCGCGGCCGGGGACGGCTGGGCGGGACGCGCACACGGACGAAGAAGGCGTTGCGCGCTGGGCATCCCGCAGGGCATGCGGGACACGGGCCACGCCGCCGATGGCGGGCACGGCTCACGGGGAACTGCGTTGGTCAGGAGCCCTTGCGGCCGCTACTGCGCGGGCGCGAGGCACCACGCTTGGACGTGCCGGATTCGACCGGCAGCGTGCCTTTGCAGTCGGGGTAGCGACTGCACGACCAGAATGGGCCGCTCTTGCCGGTGCGCTGGCGCGTCGGTGCGCCGCACTGCGGGCATGCTGGCCCCAGGGGAACCTTGATGGACAGGGACGTGCTGCCGTACTGCGCGATCAACTGCGAAATCCAGGCGGCCTGCTTGGCGATGAAAACGTCCAGGGTGAGCTGTCCGGCCTCGATCATGTCGAGGGCCTGCTCCCACACCGCCGTCGTACCGGGATCTGCAATCGCCGCAGGCACGGCGTCGATCAGCGTGAATGCCGCATCCGATGCGCGAATGGAGCGTCCTTTCTTCACGAGATAGCCGCGAGCGATCAGCCCGCTGATGATGTTGGCCCGTGTCGCCTCGGTGCCGATGCCCGTCGTGTCCTTGAGCTTCTGCTTCAACCGCGGATCGCTGACGAAGCGCGCAACGCCCTTCATCGACTTGACCAGTTCGCCCTGCGTGTACGGCTTGGGCGGCATCGTCTTGAGCGCCTTGATCTCGGCCTCGGCCACTCGGCACGCCGCGCCCTCGCGTAGTGCAGGCAGCACCTGGCTGCGCGCGGCGCCGTCGCTGTCCTCGTCCGCTTGCGGCTCGGCCAGCACTAGGCGCCAGCCCTTGACGACCACCTGCTTTCCGGTAGCCGCCAGCTTCTGCTGGCCGCAGGAAAGCTCGGTCACGGTGCGGTCGAACTCGTGGTGAGGGAGGAACTGCGCAAGGTAGTGCGCCCGGATGAGCCGGTACACGGCCAGCTCCTTCTCGCTCATCGCAGAGAGGTTCGCGGGTTCGAGGGTCGGGATGATGCCGTGGTGCGCCGTGACCTTGCCATCGTTCCAGGCGCGAGAGCGCTGCGAGCGGTCGAGTTGGCCCATGATCGGGCGCAGCGAGGGATCGGTCTTGAGCAAGCTGTCCAGGACAGTCGGCACTTCCGCGAACATGCTTTCGGGCAGGTAGCCGGAATCCGAACGTGGGTACGTCGTGGCCTTGTGCGTCTCGTACAAGGCCTGCGCGATTTCAAGGGTCTCTTGAACATCCAGCCCAAGCTGCTTGGAACAAACCTCCTGAAGCGTTCCCAGGTCGAACAGCAGCGGCGGGCCTTCGCGCACGCGCTCTGTCTCGACCGATACCACTTGGGCGCTGCCCGCAGCGCGGATCTGCTGTACGGCCTGCTGGGCGATGGGCTGCTGCAGGCAGCGGCCGGCGTCGTCGGTGCAGCCATCGGGCGGAACCCACTGCGCGGTGAAGGCCTGGCCGCCCGTGGACAGGGACACGTCGATGACCCAGAACGGCACCGATACGAAAGCCGCGATCTCGCGGTCGCGGTCCACGACCAGTTTGAGCGTCGGGGTCTGGACGCGGCCGACGGACAGCACGCCGTCATAGCCTGCCTGTCGCCCGAGCACGGTGAACAACCGACTGAGGTTCATGCCCACGAGCCAGTCGGCGCGCGAGCGCGCCAGTGCCGAGTAGTACATCGGCAGCGTGTCGGAAGACGGCCGCAGCTTGCCGAGTGCGGTGCGGATCGAAGCATCGTTGAGTGCCGACAGCCATAGCCGCTCGATGGGGCCGCGGTAGCCGCACAGGTCGATGATCTCGCGGGCGATCAGCTCGCCCTCGCGATCGGCGTCGGTTGCAATGACCAGATGGGTCGCCTTCGCCAGAAGCGCTTTGACGACCTTGAATTGCGTGGCGGTCTTCGGTTTGACCTCGACCCGCCATTGCTGGGGAATGATGGGCAACTGCTCCAGCGACCAGCGCTTGAGCGCCGCGTCATAGACCTCGGGAGCTGCCGCTTCTACGAGATGGCCGATGCACCAGGTGACGGTGACGCCGGAGCCGCTGAGACAGCCTTCACCGCGCTGCGTCGCGCCGAGAATCCGGCCAATGTCTTTGCCCTGGGAGGGCTTCTCGCACAAAAACAGCCGCATGTCCGTCCATCCGAATTCCGTGGTTCATTGAGTTGCTGGAATCGAGGATGCCGAGCACCACCAGAGGCAGCAGCAAACAAGCCGCATGCGGTGGCGACCACTTTCACGGGATGGAATGGCTGGGACGGGAATGGCGTGCGGCCGGGGGTGTGTGGGCCGGGAGCCGCGATTTTCGGGAGCGCGTAGAAGCCGGTGGACGTTGATGGAGCTATCCCCTGGGGATAACTCGCGGGTGTATGGAGGACGGCGAAGAACCGCGGCCGCCCTCCATGCTGGCTCACTTCCTGCGCTTTGCCTCCTTCGGCGCAGCCGGTTCCTGGGCGGCCTGGGGCTTCGGTTCCGCGTCCTGCGACTTCGGACTGAGGGCCACGGACTCGATGCGGAACGGCAGGATGCCGACACTGCGCGCGTTGATCTGCCAGGTCTCGCGCGGCTGATCTTCGTTGTTCTTCCAGGGTTCGCGCTCCATGCGGCCGACAACCAGCACGCGCATGCCTTTCTGGTAGAGGTCCTTCCAGTGGGCGACGTCGCGGTGCCAGATTTCCACCGGCGCCCAGAAGCCGCCGCGGTCCTCGAAGGTGCCATCCTTCTTGGGGATGGGGTTGTCGAAATAGACGTTCAGACGCAGAAGGCGGCTGGGTTCGTCATTGCCGTTGGGGAACTCCCGGTACTCGGGGGGCGAACCGATGTTGCCCTCGCCAGAAAAATGCGTGCTCATGTTGCAATCTCCGTGGTGGTTGAAATACCCGCACCTGGTCGGCGGCGGGCGCGTGCTGGTTTGCTGGACGCGATCACCGATCGCGCATTGCGGGTGGGGTGGACTTGAGCCGGCGCAGGTAAGCGTCTTCCGCCTCGGCAGCCTTGCTGGCGCATTCCTGGGCCTGCCTGCCCAAGGTGTGCAACAGGCTGATCTGCATGTTCAGCGTGATGCGCTGAAGCTCGATCGCGTGCAGGTCAGCCAGCAGGTTGACCGGCGTGCTGGTGCTTGCCATCAGCTCCTGCCACAAGGCCACGCCCATGGCTGACCTGTCGTGCCTGCGCCAGCGCAGAAACGTCGTCCCCGCGCCAGTGGATTGCTGGGCCAGTTCCACAGGCAGCAGGTGGAACGGGTGCCCGCATGCCTGCGGCAGCACCTGTCGCTGTGCCAGGGCAATCAGCTCGTCGCGCATGGCGAAGCACTGGCTGGCCCAGGCCTCCAAGTCCCCTTTACCCTTAAAGGGCTTCAAAAGGGCCTTTTGAGAGCCTGCGTGTTCCAGCTTCATGAAGGCTGTCTGTTGCAGGGGGCGGAAGTAGCGGGTATCGCGGTTCGGGTCGCTCATGCTTGCGCGTCCTCGCCGGCCGTCGCTTCGGGTGCTTCGGTGGCAGCGGCTTCTTCGCCCTCGAAAGCGGCTGCGGCAGGACTGTCACCGCGCTGCTGCAGGCCACGGCGCACGATGGGTGGCGCGAACTTCGAGCGGCGCGTACCTTCCAGCACGTCCTGCGGCAGTTCGCCGAATTTCTCCAGCGCCGCCCGTGCTGCGGCGTTCTTCGCAGCGAAGTCGTCGCGGGTGCAGCCCGAATAGCGGTACTGCTGGGCCAGCGAGAACAGGCTGCGCAACGCATGGGCACCCTCATTGAGCCAGCGCTCCAAGGTGCTGCGGTCGATGAGCGCGGTGTGGTGAGCGAGGATCAGCTTGCGGGCGATGTCGTCGTAGTCGGCCAGCAGATAGACGGCTGCAAAGCCGAGCTGCGCATTGACGAACAGCGGCAGCTTGACGGGTTGCACGTTGAGGTTTTCGCCCAGGCTGAGCGCTGGCGGCACGTTCGCGAGCGCCTGGTCCACCTGTTCGCGCAGCGATTGCAGCGTGATCTTGGTCTGGTCGAGCTTGTCCTCAATGCGCAGCATCCACCAGTCCGAGTACGGGTCGTCCTGCTCAGCGCCGCGCCGCATCTTGTTCATCTGGGCGATGTAGCCGTTCAGGCCGACGATGCCCGGTCGCCCCTCAGCCGCGGCACGGCCATGCCAGATGCGGGAAGCATGGTGCGTGTGCAGCGTCAGCGACATCGCGCTGCGCAGGGCTCCGAGATTCAGTTGCAGAGGTTCATTGGTTGCCATGGTGTCCGCTCGTTGTTGGAAAAGAGCGGACAGCTTCGGCAGGATGCGGAAGGCAGTCAGTCAACAAACCGAAACGCGGCAGGCCCCGGTTTAAGGCGTGGCAGTTGCATGCGGTGCGAGCTATCCCCAGGGGATAGCTCCATGGAGCGCCAACGAACGCTGCATGCTGGGATCAGGGCGGGCAACGCCGATGCTGCGGCAGGTGTTCGATGCCAGGTCTGCGACTGATCGGTGTGGTGCCCAGCGGCGGAGCTATCCCCAGGGGATAGCTCTACAGGCAGCCATGGACATCTACTTGCACCGTCTTGCAGGCCCGCTCACTTGCTGGCGAGCAGGTTGCGCAGCCGCTCGATGTGCTGCTTGGCGACTTCTGGCGGAACCGGCTTACCCTGCGGCTGAGGAGCTGGTGCTGGTGGCGGCCGTTCGTTTGGCGGGACGGGTGCCGATGGCGCTTCTGTCTTGGCCCAGGCGTTGAACTCACCATGGATGGCCCGCTGGATGATCCCGAACAGATACCCCGCGGGATTGCGGATGCCATGATTGGCGCAGCGTGTGGCCCATTCGTCCAGCACGGCCTGCCTCAGCAGAGCATCGACCTGCTGCAATGCCACCTTGGCGCCCGCCTTTTGTTCTGCCTTCAGTTGCGCGAAGCGCTTGGGCCATTGGAGATCGCCCAGCGCGCGCGCCTGCGCGGTAGTACGTACTTCATTAATACGACTACTACGTACTGTACGGGCCTGCTTCGGATTCCGAAGAGAGGCGTCTGGCGCGGGTTTCAGCCCTGCTTCGGAATCCGAAGTGGGGTCATCAGGATTCCGAAGAAGGCTCGAAGCACCTTCTTCGGATTCGTGAGTCGCGTCCTCCTGTGGATAACTTTCGGTGGCGGTGATGCCCTGGCCGTCGAGGCGTTCGGCAAGGATCTGTAGCCGCGACGGCAACGTGCGACCGGACAGCAGCGGATCTTCAGCGATCTCCCTGAGCGTGTTCAAACCGACCATCTGGACGGCCTTGGCCGAATGGCCGAGGGATTGGCTGACCAGCGCCAGGTAGTCGGCGTCGAGCTGCATGGCCTCGAACGGCGTCAGGGGTTCATCGTGCAAGACGTAGAGGTTGCCGAGGATGCGGCCGGTCTTGGGGTCGCGTCTGCGCCGCACCAGGCTCAACCATCGGGTGAGGCGCAGTAGCGTCAGCGCCCGAGCGACGGTTTCATGGGAGGCCTGACCGGCGCAGGGCATCGAGGCCAGCCACGGCCGAAGCTGCTCATACGTCGGGAATGCCGTCACGCCATCGTCGTTGAGCATCAGCCGGAACACTTGCCAGGCGTTCCTTTCCAGCGGCGTCAGGCGGCGGTCGAGAAACAGCCGCCGCGGCACGGTTTCATGCCGGTTGCCGCTGAAGAGGAAGGCATCGCCGGACGTGGTGGGCGTCGGCGTCGGCGAAGGCATGGGTGCTGGCGCACTGGGGCTGGGTTTGGGCACAAGGTCTTTCAGCGCCGCGTCGAACAAGTCTGCGAGTGCGATGGGGCCACGGCGTGGTGCGGTGTCGTCCACGGCCATGGCTCAACCCAATCCCTGATCGACCCAACTCTTGATCGAGGCCCAGACCACCGACAGAGGCAGCGACATGCCTTCCGCCAAGTCCATGGCGGCATCGAGGATTGAGGTTTCGTCTTCGAGATCGACGTTCCTGCTGCCGGTCGTGGCCTTCCATTGCCTCCACAGCTCCGTGTCCTGCTTCTCGTCCAGCACAGGATGACGGCCCTTGCGCTTCGGCAGGCCGAGGATGTCGCGACGAAGCGCCACCTCCTGGTGGGTCAAGCCATAGAACCGGCTGACCATCTCGGTGCTCGCGCCCAGTCTGAGCATGCGATCGACCGTGGCGATTTCCTTCTCCACGTCCTGCGCCTGCTTGAGCAGTCGTCGAAGCACTTCGCGGTTGACCGTCACCGAGCACCAGGAAACATTGGCGTTGGCCAGCACGCTGATCAGCGCGGGATGCTTGAGGGCGTCCAGTTCTTCCTCGCCAAACCCCATCAGCTTGCAGCGCCGCAGTTGCCCATTGCGCAGGTCATAGAGGGCCTGGGCAATGACGGCCTGGTTGAGTGGGTGTGGTGCGGACATGCTGGCCTCCCTCGCTCACGTTCCAGAGTCCGCAACGCCGGCTTCCAGGTCGAGCAGACGGCGGGCCAACCGCACCAGCCGGAACAGCTTGACCAGCGCGGTGTCGCTCAATCGCCGGGTTGCGTCGCCCTGACCGTGCAGCAGCGCCGGCAGGTCGATGACAACTTGCCCGCTGTCCAGGCCGACGTCGGCAGGCTGCTGACCGGCCAGGCACGCCAGCAGCGCCAGGACGGCACGCCCCAGCGGCGCCGGCTTTGAAGTGCGGGCGCGGCAGGCAAAGCCGATGCCGTCTGGACGGTCATCGATGCACTCGTCCAGACCCGCCTCACCCGCGATCTCGCGGGCGAACTGCGCGATGTGGTTGCGCAAGCGCTCGGGCGTGTCCAGGCCCGGGTCGATATACCAGACATCGGAGATTGGATAGAGCCCGCCTGCCTGCACCGGGATGGATTGCAAAACATTCGCCGAGAAGTCGGGCGGCAACGCATCCCCCAACTGGTCCGCAACCATGCGCTGGATGGACTGAAGCCGTTCGGTCGTCGGTGCCGGCGAGACGATGTGTTGCTGAAGCAGGTGGTCGTCCGCTGCCGGGCCAACCGTACTCGCCTGCCCGGCATCCGAGTCGCTCTCACGCGCCGAGGGGGTGGCTGCAGGTCGGCCTGCAGGCGACGCTGCCGGTGCAGGCCCTGCGATGGGTGGCGAGGTATCGGCAGGTGGACGCGCGAAGGCTCCCGGCTCCGGTAATACAGGTGGCGTCGTGGGCGGTGTCGGCTCGCTGATCAAGGCGCGCTGGCGGCTCTCAGATTCGGTCATGTCCAAAGCGAGCACGTCGTAATCGACGCCCAGCAGCTCGGCCATCTGGCCGATCAACTCGTCCTGAACACGCTGCGCGGAGAACTCGTCGGCCTGGACATCGAATTGCGACAGCACTTCCTGGAAGAACTCGTCGAAGTCCTGAACCAGTGAGCGGCCTTTGGCGTACTGCTCCCAGGTGCGCTCGCAGGCCTTGCGCATCACCGACAGCCGCTCGACCTGGTGGCGCCCCAGCCCGGCGTAAAGCACGGTCGGGATCGCGGGCAGGAGGTAGCGCACCGCATCGGCCATCCGGCTGATGTGCGACTGCTGCACGGGGTATCCGTCGGCGGCCAGGCGGCGCGCCAGCTCAGACTGGCTCAGGGGGTAGCCGATTTCCAGCTCGTAGAACTCGCGTGCTTTCTCGACACCAAGAGCCCTCTCAATGAACGTGAGGCCGCCGCGCAGTTCGTTTTCTGCGAGATGGCCGGTCAGCGCGACAATCTCGCCACGCTCGGGCCACGGACGGAACAGGCACGATATGCGGAAATAGCGCTCGTCCTTGGTCTCCGACCACAGTTCGCGCAGGATGGCCAATCGCGTATTGCCACCGTTGCGGATGATGTAGCGGTCTTCACCGGGACGCCGGGTGATGGCCGGCGCCGCGTCCAGGCCGCGCTCGCGGATGGACGCTTTGATTTCCTCGTAGGCTGAGTTGCGCTTCTTGCGTGGGTCGTGGTCGTAGGGGCGCAACTGGTCCAGGGTCACGACCATCGGCGTGTCGGCAATCGGATCGCTCAGGGCCGAGGCTGACGGGCTGCTGCGCTCGAACCCGGCCGCGAGCAACTTCCCGGCCATCTGCTGGGAGGTGATCTCAGCCATGGCCGCCTCCCTGCGCTTGGGGCCGAGCTTCGCGTTCGGCGCGGCGGATCTGCGCACGGGCGTTGAGGGTCGCCCGGTGGTCGCTGGCCGTCGAACTTGTGTAGATCGCGGCGCAGCCTGCCTTGGTGAATTTGAGGTGGCCGCCAGGCGTGCGTTTGACGTGCCAGCCTTCGCCGACAGCGAACTCGATCAGGGCGCGCAGCCGCTTGTGGCCTCGGGCCAGTTCATGTGCGTTCGCCATGAGACCTCCCGGTTTCAACGGGTCGCTGCAGGCGGCCGGACACGCGGGCCAATCGGTCCTGCCATTGCGGGAACAACTCGCTGGCGAGCGCGCGCATGGTGTCGAGTGCGGCGGGGGCGACTCTGCCTGGTGGTTGGCGGTATTCGACCCGATGCACCGGCAAGCCGCGCGTCGCGGCGCGCGGATACGCCTCAATGGCTGGCACGTCGGTGCCCAGCACGCGGATGCCAGCGTGGTCCTGAAACAAGTCGCGCAGGGCCGCCTGGATCAGCCGGGAGTTCGCGGACACCGGATGGACGCGGTTGATGAGCAGGTGCAGCGGCGGTGGCTCGATGCCCAGGTGCCGGTACGGCGCGATGTCCTCCAGCAATTGGATGGTGCCGCGGCGCAGTTCTCGGGCCGCTAGGATTTCCGGGGTCACGGGCGACAGCGCAACCTCGGAGGCGAGCACCGCCATCTCCAGCAGCACCGAGCGCGCGCCCTGGGTGTCGATCAGCACCAGGTCGTAGAGCGGAGCGAGGGCTGGCAGCAGGTGCCGCAGCCGCAGGCGCCCGTCCGGCGCGTGCAGCAGCAAGGTGTTCAGTTCGCCCCGGTGGTCGTTGGACAGCACCAGGTCCAGGCCCGTGATGATCGTTCGGGACACGAGCTGGCCGAGGTCCCCCTCGTTGAAGGCCAGCAATTCATAGATGCCGCCAGGCGCGCGGTGGGCCAGCTCGTAGTAGGAAGACAAGGTGGGCTGCACGTCGAGATCGAGCAGCAGCACGCGCAGCCCCGCATCCGCCGCGAGCCCGCCCAGGTTTGCGGCCGTGGTGGTCTTGCCGACGCCACCTTTGGTTGAAATGATAGATACGACCTGCATGGCGTTCTCCGTGTGAGGATGGGTAGTCCGCGGGAGAACGGCTCAGGCCCGGCTGTTGACGCGCTCGGCGATCCACTGATCGATCTCGATGGAATCCCAGCCCACGGCGCGCACGCCCAGGCGCAGCGCTTGCGGAAACTGGCGCTTCCTCATCAGGTTGTAGATGTGGGCACGCTTGAAGCCGGATTTCGCTTCGACTTCTTCCAGGCGCAGGATGCGGCGCTCGTTCGGTGGCAGTACAGGTGTTTGCGACATGGCGGTCACTCCTGAACGCTAGGTAGCGTTTGTTGGCGTGACCTCTATTCAATAGACACGGCTGCGGAAAGACACTGCAAATGCAATCTCCGCGACTGCACATACAAGCTGGAAAATCTCAGAGGGAAGCGCTACGCAGCCGGCGCCTGGCCGTGGCGAACTTGCCGTTCAACGTCCGCTCCGCAATCCCCATGGCACCACTGTGATGAGCGACCAAGGCGCTCACCACGGCCTCCTGCGTCTTGAAGCTGGAGTACGGTGTGCCTGAAGGCGACTGCCCGAGCATCAGTTCCAGCATGCCGCCGATGATGTTCAGGTACGTGGCCTCGGCTCGATCGCTGATCGGGCACTGCGCGCAGGCTGGGATGACCGTAGCCTGCTTCAAGAGCGCGTCGTGCTTTTCTTGCAGCTCGTGCAATTGACGCTTGTACTGATCCAAGGCGGATTTCAGGGCCAGTCGCTCGACCAGCATGGCTTGTCCAGTTTCCAGTGAGATGAAGGGATGGGTGATGCGCTCGCTGCGGGAGAATAGGAAGCTGGGCCGTTGCTCGGGGTAGTGCTGGCGCATCCAGCACTTCAGATCGATGTGGCGAATCGTCAGGTCAGGGGAGTCGATCAGTGCGGTGTCGCGTGCCGTGATGCCGTTCTGCCCGAAGGGCAGTTCCCCATTGAGAATGCCGTCGAAAATGCGGTCGGTGTACAGCCGCAGCTCGCCCCAGCGCGGGCAGTCCAGCGACTGTGGCAGATTTCTTGGCGACGAAATCGAGGCCAAGATCACCTGCTCGTACCGCAGCAGTCCAGCCCAGCGGATGGACGCTTCGATCGGGCGGTAGAACACCTTTGATATTGGTGCCTCATTCTTGTTCTCGTGCATGCTCCGTCTCCTTCCAGGAGAAGAACTACATGGCCGACTCCTTTGCCGCCGTCCTCATGGGCGGCCTGTTGTCTGTGCAGGAGGCGAGTTCCGACGCTCGCTTTGAGTGCTTCTCACCAGGCCGTACTACTGGTATCCGTTGTGTGCTCGATGTGCAAAAATTCATCGATCATTAGAAGGTCGAGCGTCGGTGCGCAGGCTCGACAGTGACGCTCACGCTATCAGGGTCGTGAGAAGCTACGGCTCCTGCAAAACCGTCTCGGTATGGCCTGATAGGCCAACGGTTTCACAACGCGTGAGAGGGATGGCAATCGTCGTCCAGCCTCCGGCGGGACCTAGCGAATCCGCGCCTGTCATGCTTGTTCCGGCATCCTGATATATCGATAAAGAATCGCGCGCCGGTGCCCCGCGGCTACGGTGTGCGTGCTTCCAGGGTGACTTGTGCAGATGGATGGAGCGTCGCGCCGCGATGCGCGGAGCATGTCGCTCCCGGCGGCAGCCGAACAGTGCCCACACTGGAAGCGGCATCGCGGTGTGGATGTGGCAGGCAGAGGATGAGGCGTAGCTGACGAGTTCGAGGCCCTCGCGGATAGCGGTGCGCCGAGTGCGGGTCTGGTGTGCTGAGTAGGTGTCCTTGGACTTCAGTGGCGATCTCTGGACGATCTTTGTTGTCGAGGACGAAAAATAAGGCTACAATTGAGGTCTTCGCTGGCCACCTCGGCGAAGAAAGTGATTGGGAAACAACGACTTACTGTCCTAGTACACGTCTCGTTTCCCGCTCCAAATTCGATCCGCAGTGCGTCGCTGGGGTCACGAAGAAGAGGCCGAAAGGCCTCTTTTTTTATGCCTGGGATTTGGAGGTCGCATGTGAATCGCATGCGTGGGCAATGTTGGTTCCCGCCAGTTTCATGACCGATACGCTGATGATGGTGGGCGTTCGCGAGAGTGGACAGCAAAGGAGCCGCATAGCGGCCCCTCGATCATTCACTTCAATCCGCCGGCTTGGGCGCAAAACGCAGGATCACGCAAGCGATCACCGCCGACAGCAGCGAGCCCAGCAGAATGCCGATCTTCGCCGCATCGATCTTCTCGGCCTGGCCCGGGAAGGCCAGTTCGCCGATGAACAGGCTCATGGTGAAGCCGATGCCGCAGAGCATCGCCACCCCATAGATCTGCAGCCAGCTGGCGCCATGGGGTTTGCTCGCCAGGCCAGTCTTGACCGCCAGCAGCACGCCGCCGAACACACCGATCTGCTTGCCCAGCAGCAGGCCCAGGCCGATGGCCAGCGGCAGTGGCGCGAAGATGTCGCTCCAGCCCAGGTTGCCGAAGGACACGCCGGCATTGGCGAAGCCGAACGCCGGCACGATGAGGAAGCCGACCCACGGCGCCAGGCCATGCTCCAGACGGAGCAGCGGGCTGGCTTCGCGTTCCTTGCTGTTGCCGGTGCTGTAGGGGATCAGCAGGGCGGCGACCACACCCGCGATGGTGGCGTGCACACCCGACAGCAGGGTGACGTACCACAGCGCGACCGCACCCAGCAGGTAAGGCCAGAGGGCGACCACGCGCAGGCGGTTGAACGCCAGCATCACCGCGACGATACCGGCGGCACCGGCCAAGGCCAGCAGGTTGATCGACGAGGTGTAGAACACGGCGATGATCGCGACCGCACCCATGTCGTCGATGATCGCCACGGACACCAGCATCACTTTCAGCGACAGCGGCGCGTGGCGCCCCAGCAGCGCCAGGGCGCCGACGGCAAAGGCGATGTCGGTGGCGGCCGGGATCGCCCAGCCACCGGCCAGCCCGGGCTCGCCGCGAACCACGGCCAGGTAGATCAGTGCGGGAACGGCCATGCCCATCAGCGCCGGCAGGGCCGGCAGGCGGCGTTGTTCCCAGCTGGACAGGCGACCGTCGACCAGTTCGCGCTTGATCTCCAGGCCCACCAGCAGGAAGAAGATCGCCATCAGGCCATCGTTGATCCACATGTGCACGGTCATCGGGCCGAGCTTGTCGGTCAGCGTCGGGCCGACGGGCAGGTGCAGCAGGTGCTGGTAGGCGCTTGCCCAGGGGCTGTTGGCGATCACGATGGCCAGTGCGGCGGTCAGCATCAGCAGCACGCCGCCGGCGGCTTCGGTGGCCAGCAGCTGGCGCAGCATCGAGGGCTGCTTGTGGGTAAGGGGTGCATTCATGTAGCGGTCCTCGTTCATGACGTCGCCCTCGGGGTGGCAGTGGCGCGGCGGACAACGGACACGGCGAGACGCTGGCTCCGAAGGCATCGGGCCACTGCGGCGAAGGGCGAGAAGAAGGATGGGTAAAGCGGCGCGGCAACCCAAACCGTGAACACACGGGACGGTAAGCGCCAGGGAGAATGGAGGCATGCGTGCAACATGGACGGATCTCACGGAAAACAAATGAATGTTCTCCGTATTCGGGAAGGCTCCCGGGCGCACGCAGCACACGCCAGGCGGCCATTCTAGCGGCACAGGGGGGGTGTTAGGCCAGTAATTTGCGTCGAAATGTTGCTGGATCAATCTCCGCCTGGCGTCCTCTCAAGCCGTGCCCATGAGGAACCCGGCGCACCGTCTGCGACCGGTCAGGCGGCTGCTTGCAGGTTTTCCCGGTGTGCCGACCTGGCATTTCTGCCAGTAGGCGCATGGGTGTCGAGTATTTACCTTTTGCCTCAGGCGGCGCCCGGCGCCAGAGTTGGCAAGCCTTGCGCCTTTTCCCTGCAACGTGACACGGAAGTTGCCGGAATGCGCAATCTGACAGTGTGGCCGCTGGTCCTGGCAGCGTGTCTGGGGCTCGACGACTCCAGGGCCTGGGCGACGGCTATCCGCATCGAAAGCCTCGCTCCCTGCGAAACCTGGAGCGCCGACGCGCCGATGGAGTGGTGCCTGCAGGTCAAGGGGATGCCCGAGCCCACGCCTACGGTGGTCATCAATGGCGCTGATGTCACTTCAGAGCGGGTTACGCGTTTCGGGCGCGTGCTGCGATTGCGTCCGGACGACCTCGCACGGTCCAGTGGGCCCATGTGGTTGCGCGCCAACGGTGGCACGAGCAACGCCGTATGGTTGAGTCGGCAACGGGCTCAGGTCGTGGCCAGCCATCTGGGCCGGCGGGTCAGGATCGCTGATCGGGTGCTGACCACGGTCGATCTTGTCAGCCTGGTATTTCTCGAAGATGCCCAGGGCCTGGTCGAGGCGAAGCGCATCGCCAGTGCGCATGGCCTGGAGATCGTCGGTGCGATCGCGCCTTTGAATGTCTACCAGTTCCGCCTCGGCACGAGGCGCCTGGAGCAACGCAACTCGCTGCTGCGCCTGCTCGAAGAGGATGCCGCGGTGGCCGGTGTTCTGGTCGAGGACGATAACCAGGGCGCCTTGCCGGACCGCGACAGGGTCATCGAGCCTGCCGATCTTCAGGGTTGGGTCGCGAACAACTTCCAGCCAGCCATCGACCTCTATCGAGGCCACACGCGAAGCCTGCGCACGCACCGAATCCTGGTGGGTGTCATCGAGAAGGCCGTTGACTTCGATGTCCCCGAGCTCTCCGGGTACGCGCGCTCGTGCGAGCGCCCCGCCACCTGCGTGTACGCACTCGATCAGCCGGCGGAGAATGCCCATGGATCGATCGTTTCCGGGGTACTGGTCGCGGCTGCCGGGCAACACGGCAGCCTGGGATTTCTGAGCCGTCTGGAGGGAGCGGGCGATGGCTTCGCGATCATCGTTGACCGGGGGGCTCCCTCGGGGGTGATCGCCCGGGTGGCGGCGTCAGTCAACCTCGTGGAGGACGGTGTGCGCGTGCTCAACTGGAGTTGGGGCATCCATCGGCTTGGCGCTACCAACCTGTATGGCGAGCCGGTGGCCGCCAATGTGCGTTCCGACCAGGCATTCGAGGGCTATGGGAAACTTCTTGAACGCTATTTCGCCTGGTTGAAGCTCAACCATCCGGACGTGGTGGTGGTCAGTTCAGCTGGCAACGGTTCGTCCACCACGGGTGATCATCTACCGACCTCGTTGCTGTCGGATCAACTGCTGGTGGTGGGTGGTCATCAGCGCAGCGGCTTGGACGTGGCGATCGGCGATGGCCGGTTTGTCGTGCCGCGCCACAGTTCCAACCGGGGACGCCGGGTGGATATCACCGCTGCCGCATGCCTGAGGCCGGCCACGATCGAGTGGATGGGCGTCGATCAGGGGACCGGTTGTGGCACTTCCTATGCGACGGCATTGGTCACGGGCACCGTCGCTGCCATGCTGTCCATCAATCCGGATCTGACACCGGGGCAGGTCAGAGCGATGTTGCGCCAAAGTGCCTGGCCGCTGGCAGGCAAGCGCGGCGACGTGGACCTTACCGCTGCGCTTGCGGTTGACGAGCGCGCAGGCAACACTGCCCCCGGCATTGGCCAGTATGCGCGACTGAACATGCAGCGAGCGCTGGCGCTGGCCATAAAGAGTCGAGCGACGCCAAGCGTGGCCGTGGAGGGCCCCGCGGCGCCGCCCAACCCTGAAGACGGGTTGGGCGCGCGCTGATCCCGCGCTGTCGGCGGGCCCGTTCACGTCGCTGTCACTTGTGTCAGCTAGGGTTGCGGCGCAACCGATCTTCCCCGCCCGTCATGGAGACCGCCAAAGGTGTTCAGTGCCTCGTCCCGCAAGCAGATCATCCTCAGGTCCGCCGACATGCGCAGCGAGGATTTCGCCGTGCAGTTCAGCCGCCTGTTCGGCAGCCTCTACGCCGACCTGACGCCGTTGCCCGGCGATATCGTCATCGGTGGCGTCTATGGCCGCCAGGACGGCATGAGCTTTCGCCGCATGCGCTACCGGGGCGACTTCTCCATCACCTTTCCCGCGCCTCAGGATGAGATCACCTTCGTCCTGCCCAGCGCCGGCAAAGTCATCTTCGCGCACCGTGGCGAGACGGTCGGTTTCGCTCAGGTGGGGCTGGCGATCGACAAGGCCGAGATCCGCTCGGTGCGCTTTGCCGAAGACCATGCCCAGTGCGGCATATCGATCCGTCGCGGCCTGTTCAACGAGCGTCTGGCGCTGCTGCTGGGGCGAGCGTTGCATGAGTCGATCCGTTTCGAGCCGGTGGTCGACCTGCAGGTGGCGGCGTTTCGAGGCATCCGCGCGCTGCTCGAACTGGCCACCGGCGACAGCTTCGAACCGCTGCTCGACACCGCTGCGCTGATGCCGGCGCGGCTGCAGGAGATGCTGGTGGATGCGCTGCTCGAAGCCTGGCCGCACAACCATAGCGAGGCCTTGCGCCGGCCTGCGCCGATGATCGCGCCGCGACACGTGCGGCTGGCCATGGATTATCTGCGCGAGCACCCCGAGCAGCCGGTGAGCGGCACGCAGCTGACGGCGCTGGCCAATGTCAGCCTGCGCGCCTTGCAGGAAGGTTTCCGTCGCTTCGCCGGCACCTCGATCGCCAGTTTCCAGCGCCAGGTCCGTCTGGAACGGGCCTATCAGGACCTGGCCCGGGGCGATGTCGGTGGAGTGGGTGAGGTCGCGTCGCGCTATGGCTTCAGCAACCCGGGGCGTTTCGCCCAGTACTTCCAGCAGGCCTATGGCGTGCGCCCCACCGAGGTGAGGCGCGGCCTGCGCGGCATCGTACCGGCTCAGAAGGCGTAGCTGGCCTTCAGCCCACCGCTGACGCCATGGCTGTCGCCGCCCCCGCTGGCGGCCAGCTCCGCACCCAGGCTCAGGCCGCCGAGGCTGGCGTTCAGGCTGACGGCGCCGAGGAACTGGTCGCGGTTGTCGAACGCCGCGCGTTGCTCGATATCCAGTCCCAACAGATGGCCCTGGCTGTCGATGTGGCGATCTCCCAAGGCATGCTCGTAACCTACCTCGACGCCAGGTACCAGCTGCCAGCCGCCGCCCAGCGCGACAGGCGCGAAGGCGGCCTTGAGGTCGGCCGTGGCACTGCGTCGGGTCGCCTGCAGGTCGTCGACCTCCAGTGCCAGTTCGCTGCCTTTTTCCCGGAAACCGGAGAGGTCCACATGGCTGATGCGCATGCCCAGGCTCGGCTCCAGGATCATGCCTTGCATTGGCAGGCGATAGCCCAGGGCAACGTTCGCTCCGCTGAGCGTGCCATGGCTGTCACCCTTGGCTGTGCCCAAGCCGCCGCCGAGTTCGCGCTTGCTGGTGTAGTCGAACCAGCCTGCGTTGGCCTTGGCGTCAAGGAACACGCCTTGTTCCAGTCCGTCGGGCGCCAGGCGCAGGCCCAGACCAACGAAGGTCAGGTCGGTGTCCGCCTCGCCGCCCGCGGCGCCGACGTTGCCCTGGCTGTAGCCAAGGCCGGCATGGGCGCTGAGCTGTTCGGAGAAGCGCTGGGTCAGGCCGACCATCATCCCCTGGCTGTGCTCGTTGCTGCTGCGCGCCTGGCTCGAGCCATCGGTGCCCAGGTAGCCGGCCAGCGCCGTGCTCCACAGGCGGCTCTGGCCGACCTTGAGCTGCGCGCCACTGGCATGCGGGGCCGCCGCCCGGTCGATCAGCGCGCCCTGGCGCAACAGGAAACTTGCCGCGTCGGCATGCACCTGGCCACCCACGGTGGCTTCGACGCCACCCAGGCTGCCGGCGTCGATGGCTGACTGCAGGTAGTAGTTGTAGGCGCTGTAGCGACCCGACAGTTCGCTGTCCTGAAGCTGCCCGAGCAACTGCGCGCCCGCGGCGGCATTGCCTTGCAACCCGGCCTGGCCGGGCAGGCTGGCATAGCGCACCATCTTGCCGCGCAGTACGTAGATCGTCTCCTGGCTCAGGCCCAGGCCCTGCTTGAGATAGTTGTCCATGTTGCCGTAGCGGGCGTTGACCTCGTCCAGGCCGGCCTGCAGGTAACTGGCGTCCACCCCCAGCAGCGGCTGGTAGATGGCGGCCATGGCCGGGGGCAGCGCCTTCAGCGTGGCGGCCATGCGCGCGGCGGTGTAGTCGTTGGTGGCCAGGTAGTTGGCCATGATGGTCGCGTCGTCGACCCCGGCGATGCTCTGCAGCACGGCGGCGGTCCAGCCGGTGCGGTCCTTGCCGGCGGTGCAGTGGAACAGCGCGGCGCCATCGGCGCTTGCCAGTTCGTTGAACAGCACGCCGAACTGGCCGCGCATCCCGGCGTCGCTGACGAAGGCGCGGTTGGTTTCCAGCATCATTTCCCTGGCCTGGGCGGCACTGGTGAACGAGACGTTGGTGATGTTGGCGCCGGAGGTGGTGCTGCCGATGATGTCGATGTTGTGGTAGCTGGCGCCGTCGGGCAGGGTGTCCGCAGTGGCGGCGATTTCGCTCGGGGTGCGCAGGTCGTACACGTCGCCGATGCCCAGGCCTTCGAGGATCGTCAGGTCCGACGGGGTCGGGGTCAGGGCGTTGGAGCGGTAGAACACCCCGCTGCGCATCACGCCGTCATGACGGGTGGTGTAGGCACTGGTGGTGCCGGCGATGTCGCGGAAGTTGTCCAGGCCGTTCAGGCGAGGGGTGTCGAGGGGAAAGGTCTCGGCCGCGTGGGCGGCGCTGATGGACAGGGTGAGCAGGGACAGGGAACTCAGAAAACGCTGGCGCACGACGATAGCCTCTTTGCCATTCAGGGAACGGCAACTATCGGTGCGGGATTTGAAACTGCATGTTGCAAAAGGCCGGATCAGGCAAAAGCCTGCGCGATCCGGCCTGAGGCTGCGCGATCTGTCCTGCCGTGCCGCTCAATGGCCGACCAGTTGCGTCAGCAGGCGCTGCTTGTAGTTGTGCAATGCGCCATCGTTGCGTTCGCGCGGGTGCGCCAGGTCCAGCCGCAGCTGTTCGCCGACCCGTCCTGGGTTCGCCTCCATCACGATCACCCGGTCGCCCAGGTACAGGGCTTCCTCGATGTCATGGGTGACCATCACCACCGTGCAGCGTTCCTGCACCCAGATGCGCTGCAACTCTTGTTGCAAGCGCACTCGGGTCAGGGCATCGAGGGCGCCGAACGGCTCGTCGAGCAGCAGCACGCGGGGCTTGTTCACCAGCGCTCGGGCAATCGCCGCGCGTTGGGCCATGCCGCCGGAGAGCTGGTGCGGGTAGGCCTGCTCGTAGCCTTGCAGGCCCACCAGGTCGATGTGCGTGTCCACCAGCCGCGCCTTTTCCGCGGGCGCCAGATCGTGGTTCTTCAAGGCCAGGGCGATGTTCTGTCGCAAGGTCATCCATGGGAACAGGCGGTGATCCTGGAACACGATGCCCCGTTCAAGGCCAGGGCCATGCACGGGCTGGCCATCGAGCAGGATCTGGCCTTGATAGTCCTGGTCGAGCCCGACGATCAGGCGCAACAGGGTGGATTTGCCGCAGCCGCTGGCGCCAAGGATGCTGACGAACTCGCCCGGGCGAATGTCCAGGTCGATGCCTTGCAGCACGGGCACGGGGCGACCGTTGAGCGGGTAGGCCTTGCTCAGGTTGCGGATGCTCAGTGCGCCGGTCTGCGCGCGGGTGGGCAAGGTATGGGCGATGGCGTTCATGGTCGGGCCTTTCAACGGGTAGGGCGCCAGCGCAACAGGCGGCGGGCGAGCAGGGTGGACAGCCAGGTCATCAGGTAGCCGCACAGGCCGATGCACAGCACGCAGATCACGATGATCTCCATGCGCGCGCCGGCCTCGGCGTTCATCATCAGGTTGCCAAGGCCGGCGCCGGAGGCGAGGAACAGTTCGCTGCCCACCGCCGTGACCCAGGCGAAGGCCAGGGCCTGCAGCACCCCGGTGACGATGCTCGGCAGGGCGGCGGGCAACAGGATCAGCCGCAACTGCTGCTTGCGCCCGAGCACCAGCACCTGGCCGACCTCGCGGTGGCGCGTATCGACCTGACGCAGGCCCTCGAAGGTGTTGAGCACCATCGGATAGAACGCCGCCAGGCTGACGATCAGCAGCTTGGAGGCCTCGCCATTGCCCAGCCACAGGGCGATCAGCGGGATCCAGCCGAGCATCGGTACTTGGCGCAAAGCGTGGAACAGCGGTGCGATCAGACGGTTGGCCACTGGCGACAAGGCCATCAGCGCGCCCAGGCTCACGCCCCCGGTGATCCCCAGCAGCAGGCCCGTGCTGGTGCGAGTCAGGCTTGCCAGCAGGTTCACCCACAGCTCGCCATTGCCCAGCAGTTCGATGAAGGCGCCGCCAATCACCGCCAGCGGCACGAAGGCATAGGCCCCCGCCGCGTCCTGGCGCGAGGCATATTCCCAGGCCGCGATCAGCAGCAGCGGCAGCAGCAGGCCACGCAATCCTTGCCGTTTCATCACGACCTCCCGGCAGCTTGCCAGTTGGACAGGCGCCGTTCGATACGGCGCAGCGAGCAGTCCAGGACGAAACCGATCAACCCGGTGAGCACCACACCCACCATGACCACATCGATTCGCAGCATCTGCCGGCCCATCTCGATCATCTGCCCCAGGCCGCTGTCGGCCGCCAGCAGTTCGCATGCCACCAGCACCACCCAGGCGCGGGTCAGGGCGACGCGCACGCCGGTGACGATGGCCGGGATCGCGGCGGGCAGGGCGATGCGCCCGACCAGGGTTGGCCAGCGCAGGCGGTACACCGCGGCCACCTCGAAGTGGCTGCGCGGGATGGCGCGGATGCCTTCGAGCGTGGCCAGCGCCACGGGGAAGAACACGGTCTTGGCGACGATCACCACCTTGAATGCCTCATCGATGCCCAGCAGCAGGACCAGCATCGGAATCAGGGCGATGCTGGGGACCTGGCGCAGGGTATGGAACAGCGGCGAGCAGTAGGCTTCGACCGTGCGTGACAGGGCCATGGCGGTCCCGAACCCAAGGCCGGCCAGCGCGCCGGCGGCAAAGCCCAGCCCCAGGCGTGACAGGCTGCCGGTCAGGTGCTCCTGCAGTTCGCCGCTGTCGAGCAGCTGCGCGAAGCTGTGCCACACCTCCATGGGTGGAACCAGCAGGTTGGCCGGGAACAAACCGGCGGCGGCGACAGCTGCCCACAGGGCGAGCAGGGCCAGGGGAGAGATCAGCCAGGTGAGGGCTTGCAGTGCGGGCATGGCGGGCCTTGCGGGCGGTGGGTGATGGAGGGGGTGTCGCAAGAGCTGTGCCATGACCGCAGGCCCTGATTCACCGCGAAGCTCGTGTGTGCTTGCTGGTGGAGCAGCAATGGGGTGTTGCCAGGGCAGCAGCCCACCAGCACCTGGCGCCGTGATGATGCCTGCAGGAGCGGTACAACCCGCTGCCACAGGTACACCACGGGGCTGCAAGCCAGAGGTGAGCCTGTGGCAGCGGGTTTGCCCGCGAAGCGGTTCGTGCCGTTCCAGCCGCCTACCAGCGCATCCTGACCCCAAGGCTGCCGATCAACCCGTTCAGGTCATTGTCATCCACGTCCGTGCTGTAGTCGGCACTGACGAACAGCGCGACGTTCGGCGTGACCCGCGCCACCAGCCCCAACCCCAGGTCCACCGAGGTCGAACTGCGCGAGCTGGAGATCTTGTCCACCTGGTCGAGCTTGACGACATCGCCATCGCTGAAGTCGTACCACACGTTGGTACGCACATAGGGTTCGATGGGCATGCCTTTCACTTCATAGCTCGCCGACAGTTTCGCGCCGACCCGGCCGCTCCAGCTGGGCTGGCTGTCGAACGCCTGCAAGGTCTCTTCCTGCACCTGGCTGCCGGGGAAGAACTGCTGGTTGATCAACTGCGCCTGGGGCTCGATGACCCAGCCACCGCCCAGGCCGATGGGGTAGCCACCCTCCACCGAGAAGGTCATCGCATGGCCGCTGTCGTCCACCCGCTGTCCAGCCTGGGAGCGGCCGTTGACATCGATGCGCGTGCCCATGGCCACGGCATCCACGTGCCAGCCCTGTTCATGGGTCATGCTCCAGTACACGCCCAGGCTCTCGCCGCTGAGGTTGACCGCGTTGCGCTGCTTGTCACCGAGCAGGGGGCGCATGCCGTTGAAGCTGCTCTGCAGGTTGTTGTGCCCGACGAAGATCCCGGCACGGTGCACGTTGCCGGCGACGGTTTCCCGCACGAACAGGTCCGGGCCGATCATCAACTGCTGGCTGGGGGCTTCGAGCTGGGCGGGTGGCTGGGCGCCCGGGCGCGGGGCGCCGGGGAAGAACTGTGACCACTGGCTGGCGATCAGGTCCGGGGAGAGCTGGCCATGGCGCTCGCCCATGCGTTCGGAAAAGGCATTGAGCATGCCCTGGTTCAAGCCGCTGGCGCTCAGCGGCTCGAGCGATAGTCGCGGTACCTCGGGCTGTTCCAGGAAGCGGGCGAAGGGCTCGCCCTCCTGCAGTTCGAGCGCGAAGGTTTCCACCGGGGTTGCCAGGAGCAGCGACGTGGAAACCGCGCAAAAAAAAGCGTCGAAGCGCAAGGGATTCGAGGTGCTTTTCATGGCGGATCTCCTGTTGTTGTGAGTTGAACAGCCGAGGACCTGGCCTGATGTCACGAGCTGTACGACTCAAACAGGGGGCGACCCAAACCAGCGCGCCAGCCTCTTGGGGCGCGCACGAAGGCGCGAGCTAGAGGGCCCGGCACGAATTTTTACTGTGTTGGTTCTGTTCAGCTAAGGAGACGACGGCGCTTGCGTCAAGAAAGCGTGAGGTTGTCTAAGAATGCCTGTTTGTAAGTTCAACATATTGAAAATGTTGAAGTTTTGTCTGCGCATATCGAGAACGGTGCTTTGCCGGTCGCCGGCTATGCCGAATCGTTGCTAGAGGCGCACCTCGACCGCCAGTGGCAGGTGGTCGGAAAGGTGCGTCCAGGGCCGGTGGCCAAGGATTTTCGGCGCATGGCTATCGGCATTGCGCAGGTAGACGCGGTCCAGGCGCAGCAGTGGCAGGCGCGCAGGGTAGGTGCGGGCGAGTAGCCCATGGTGGCGCTCGAACGCCTCGTGCAGGTCACGGTGCAGCCGCAGCGTGCGATTGCCGCGCAACTGCCAGTCGTTGAAATCCCCGGCGATGATTACCGGGGCGTCGACGGGCAGGGCGTCGAGCAAGCGACGCAGCAGGTGCAGTTGCTGCTGTCGGTGGCGTTCGAGCAACGACAGGTGCACGCAGATGGCATGCACCTGGCGCTGGCCGGGCACGTCGAGCACGCAATGCAGCAGGCCACGACGTTCGGGGCCGGTGATCGAGACGTCGAGGTTGCGGTGTTCGATGATGGGGTACTTGGACAGCAAGGCGTTGCCGTGGTGGCCGTCGGGGTAGACCGCGTTGCGCCCGTAGGCGAAATCGCTCCACATGCTGTCGGCGAGGAACTCGTATTGCGAGGTTCGCGGCCAGCCGGGGTAGCGGGCGGCGTGGCGGTCGTGGCTGCCGAGCACTTCCTGGAGGAAGACGATGTCGGCCTGGGTACTGCGTACCGCTTCGCGCAGTTCCGGCAGGATGAAGCGCCGGTTGAAGGCGGTGAAACCCTTGTGGGTATTGACCGTCAGCACCTTGATCCGGTGCACGGCCGGGGCCTGGCTGACGCTGGCGAAACCTGCACTGCCGGCTTCGAGGTTCACGGTGGCTCCTGTATCGGCTTGGATATCCTCGTGGGAGCGGGCTTGCCTCGCGATGGGTCACAAGACCTGTTCCTGCAAGCGCGGGGCAAGCCCGCTTCCACGTACAGCTTAGGACCGGGCCGCCCCTGTCAGGTTCACTCGTCCTCGCGCTGCAACACCATCAACAGCAACGACCGTCCCTTGACCTCGAACAGCGTCTCGAACGCCAGGTGCTGTGGCTTGCGCATCTCCGGGCGGTCGGTGTCCACCAGGCAGCTCCAGTAGTCCCCCTCCGGCACCGTCGGCAGCTTGAACGGCACCACGTCATGGTAGGCGTTGACGATCAGCAACATGGTCGCTTCGGCGCCGGGCCGGGCAATCCCGCTGACCTGGGCGCGGCCATCCATCAGCATGCCCAGGCAGCGCCCGTGGGGGTCTTCCCACTGCTCGACGGTCATCTCGCTGCCGTCCGGCGCCAGCCAGGTCACGTCCTTCACCCCGATCGCCTCGTTGTAGTCGCCGACCAGGAAGCGCGAGCGGCGCAGGATCGGGTAGGCCAGGCGCAAACGTGTCAGACGCTTGACGAAAGCCATCAGCGCCTTGCCATCCTCGTCCAGGTCCCAGTTCACCCAGCCGATCTCGCTGTCCTGGCAGTAGGCGTTGTTGTTGCCGTGCTGGGTGCGACTGAACTCGTCGCCAGCGACGATCATCGGCGTGCCCTGGGCCAGCAGGAGAGTGGCGAAGTAGTTGCGCATCTGGCGCATGCGCAGGGCGTTGATCTCGGGGTCGTTGGTGGGGCCTTCGACACCGCAGTTCCACGACAGGTTGTTGTTGGTGCCGTCCTGGTTGTCCTCGTCGTTGTCTTCGTTGTGCTTGTCGTTGTAGGACACCAGGTCGCGCAACGTGAAGCCGTCATGGGCCGTGACGAAGTTGACCGAGGCGTAGGGCCGCCGTCCCCGGTTGTTGAACAGGTCGCCCGAGGCGGTGATGCGCGAGGCGAAATCGGCCAGGATGCCTTCGTCGCCTTTCCAGAAGCTGCGCACGGTGTCGCGGAAACGGTCGTTCCACTCCGCCCAGCCGGGGGCGAAGTTGCCCACCTGGTAACCGCCGGGGCCACAGTCCCAAGGTTCGGCGATCAGCTTGACCTGGCTGAGCATCGGGTCCTGGCGGCAGGCGACGAGGAAGCCGTGGCGCTCGCTGTAGCCGTCGTGATAGCGACCGAGGATGGTCGCCAGGTCGAAGCGGAAACCATCCACGCGCATCTCGCCGGCCCAGTAGCGCAGCGAGTCGGTGACCAGCTGCAGTACCCGTGGGTGGCTGAGGTCGAGGGTGTTGCCGGTGCCGGAATCGTTGATGTAGAAGCGTTTGTCGTCAGGCATCAGGCGGTAGTACGAGGCGTTGTCGATACCGCGCATCGACAGCGTCGGGCCGCGCTCGTTGCCCTCGGCGGTGTGGTTGTAGACCACGTCGAGGATCACCTCGAGTCCGGCGTCGTGCAGGTGCGCGACCATCTCCTTGAACTCGGCGATCTTGCCGCTGGCCAGGTAGCGCGGGTGCGGGGCGAAGAAGGCGATGCTGTTGTAGCCCCAGTAGTTGTTCAGGCCCTTGTCCAGCAGGTGCTGGTCGTTGACGAAGGCATGGATCGGCAGCAGCTCGATGCTCGACACGCCCAGATCCTTGATATGCGCCAGCAGCTCGTCATTGGCCAGCCCGGCGAAGGTGCCGCGCAGGTGCTCGGGCACGGCCGGGTGGCGCATGCTGATGCCCCGGGTGTGAGCCTCGTAGATGATCGTGCGTTCCCACGGAATCAGCACGCGCTGGTCACGGCCCCAGGTGAACGCCGGGTCGATGACCTTGCACTTGGGCACGAAGGGCGCGCTGTCGCGCTCGTCGAACGACAGGTCGCCGTCGGGGTGGCCGATGGTGTAGCCGAACAGCGCCTCGGACCATTTCAAGGTGCCCACCAACTGCTTGGCATAGGGGTCGATCAGCAGCTTGTTGGGGTTGAAGCGGTGGCCGTTCCCGGGTTCGTACGGGCCGTGTACACGGTAGCCGTAGACCAGGCCCGGATGGGCGTCGGGCAGGTAGCCGTGGTAGATCTCGTCGGTGTACTCGGGCAGTTCGATGCGCTCGATTTCCTGCTCGCCGCTGGGGTCGAACAGGCACAGCTCGACCTTGGTGGCATTGGCCGAGAACAGGGCGAAGTTGACCCCCAGGCCATCCCAGGTGGCGCCGAGCGGAAAGGGCAGGCCTTCGCGGATGCGCGATGGGGCGACGGAGCGGGTCTTCTTCGGGGTGCGGGGGCTCATGGCGGTCCTCGTGGTCCGGGGGGCGGAAGCGGGGCCGCTGTGCGGCCCATCGCTGGCAAGCCAGCTCCCACAGGTACAGCGTTACTCCAGAAGCCTGCACGGACCCTGTGGGAGCTGGCTTGCCAGCGATGAGGCCGGTACAGGCACTACGACGAAATCAGCCCGCGGCCGGCTTCTTCACTGCTCTGGGCTTTTTCACCGGAGCCGGTTTTTCGACGGGGTTGGCCTCCTTCGGCTTGGCCGTCGCCTTCTTGCGCGGCGCGGCCTTGGGCGCTAGCGCCTCGGCCTCGGCCAGCTTGCGGGCCATTTCCCAGTGCCGCTCCTCCTGGCCGGCCGGCTTACCCTCCGACTCCCAGATCTGGTAGGCAAATTCGCGAATACGTTTTTCATCGACACTCATCACGACGCTCCTGGATGCAGTTAGGCATGTTCAATCAACACATTGACCGGAAACTCCATCAGCACGGTGCTCAACATCAGCTCCCTTGAAGGGGGGACAGCACCGCCGCCGAAAAGTCCCGAACACTTGGCAGGCGACAAGGCAAACGGCAGAACGAGCCGAGTATCGTCCCAGTTCTGTGCTGGGATCAGTGGCGTGGTGGCCGGCCCCAGCAGCTGGCTGGCCAGCCGCGGGACGACGATGATCGCGCGCTCGCCATCACCCAGGCGGGCAAAGGCCAGCACCCTGTCGGCGTGGCGGCCCTGGACGCCGAGCGGCAGGTACGCGCCGCGCCTGAACAGCTCCGGATGGGTCTGGCGGCAATCGAGCATCCGGGCGATCAGCACCTGCTTGATACGGCCGTCGCGCCAGTGGCCGAGCAGGTCGGCCAGGGGCATGTCGTCCGCCAGGCTGGCCCGCCTCGCGGGGTAGTCCACCGGGCGGCGATTGTCCGGATCGACCAGCGAGAAGTCCCAGTATTCATTGCCCTGGTACAGGTCCGGCACGCCGGGGGTGGTCATGCGCAGCAGGCACTGCGCCAGGCCATTGAGGGCACCAGGACAGGCCAGCCGCTGCGCGGCATCGTGCAGTGACTGGCGCAGTTGCTGATTCTCGTCATCGAGCAATAGGCCCTCGACATGCTTCGCGCACACCTGTTCATAGCGTTCGTTGGGCGCCGCCCAGCTGCTGCGCAGCTTGGCTTCGCGCAGGGCCTTGCATTGCCACTGGCGGATGCGCTGCGCGTAGGCGCGCAGGGCTGCCGGGTCATGCAGGTCCAGGTTCAGTGGCCAACTGCCGAGCAAGGTCTGGAACAGTAGCAGCTCGTCAGCCGGGCTGGGGGCATCGCCATCGTCCAGCGCCTCGCGCATCGGCGTGGCCAGCTCGCGCCAGTGCTCGACGCGGCTGGCCAGCCAGGGGCCACGCTCGCTGAGCACCGCAAGGCGCGCTCGGCAGTCCTCGCCGCGCTTGTGGTCGTGGGTGGCGGTGGTCAGCAGATTGTCCGGGAAGTCGCGCAGGCGACGCTGGGCTTCGTTGTGGAACCAGGCCAGATCGGCGCTGAAACGCTCGGCATCGAAGCCCACGTCGTTGCGCGACAGCAACCGCGCGCAGCGATAGAAGGCGGTGTCCTCCACGGCCTTGGCGGCGCTGGGGGCGGTCAGTTGCTGGAAGCGCACGCAGGCATGGCGCAGGTGCTTGCGGGGTCGCCCCGGTGGCAGCTGTCGCCAGGGCTGGCCGCCCAGCCAGCGTTCGAGCTGGTCGAGCAGCGGCCAGTCGGCCTCGCCCAGTGACAGGCGCGCGCCTGCCAGTGCCTGCTGGAAGAACCCCTCGTCGTCGGCCGGGCGGCCACAGGCATTGATGTAGGTGCGATACACCGGGTAGTGCTCGACCAGCGCCTGCAGCGCCCGGCGAATCGCGCCGAGGGTGAGGTCGCGGGTCATCAGGTCGTCGCGGGCTACCTGCAGGAGGGCCTGGGCCACCGATTCACAGTCGCCGGCCAGGCCGGCGTTGAGCACCTGGTGGCGGGCGATGCGCACTTCCTCCGGGAAGTCCGGGCGCTCGCTGACGCTGTTCCAGAGTTCGCCCAGGGGCGCTTCGCCGTCGGGGTCGTGCTGCACCAGCGACACCTGGTTCATGAATTCGTAGCCGGTGGTGCCGTCGGTCAGCCAGTCGCGGTGCAGATGCTCGCCTGTGCCGAGGATCTTTTCCACATAGAGGGGAAAGTGCTCCACGGCCGCATCCAGGGGCCGCCCCGCCAGCAGGCTGGTCACCCGCCGGCGCAGGTTGCGGCAGTAGCGGCGTGGATCGGCCAGGCCATCGATGTGGTCGATGCGCAGGCCATCGACCAGGCCACGCTCGATCAGCTCGAACAGCTTGGCATGGGTGGCTTCGAAGACCACCGCGCGCTCCACGCGCAGGCCACCCAGTTCGTTGATGTCGAAGAAGCGCCGCCAGTTGATGTCGTCGGCGGCGGTGCGCCAGCTGGCCAGGCGATAGGCCTGGCGTTCCAGTAACAGATGCAGGCGTTTGAAGCCGCTGTCCAGGCGGCCGTCGAAGGCGGCGAGGGCGCCCTGCAGGTCCGCGCCGCCGGCGGCCAGGCGGGCCAGTTCCTGGTGCAGCGGCAGGGCCTCGGTCAGCGGTTCGGCCGCTTCGCCGAGGGTATTGAAGCGCGCGGATAGCGCTTGCAGGCGTGGGTCTTCGGACTGGCCGAGGATGCGCCCGTAGTCCAGCGGACAGATCGGGAAGCGGTGATCATGATGGGCGACCTCGAAGCGCCCGTGCTCCGCCTCGAACGTCAGTGGGATATCGCCGTTCTGCAGGGCCAGGCCATAGTCGCTGGCGAGAAATGGCAGCAGCAGTTGCCCGGCCAGCAACGGGTCGCTGGAATGCCATTGGATATCGAAGAATTCCGCGTACGGGCTGCGCCGGCCCCAGGCCAGCAGGCTCTGCCACCAGGGGTTGTCGGCGCCGCCCACGGCCATGTGGTTGGACACGGTGTCGAGGATCAGCCCCATGCCGTGCTGGCGCAGGGCGGCCACCAGGCGCTCCAGCGCCGCTTCGCCGCCAAGCTCCGGGTTGACCCGGGTCGGGTCGACCACGTCGTAGCCGTGGCGGGAACCGGCTCGGGCGGTGAGGATCGGCGAAGCATACAGGTGGCTGATGCCCAGCCGGGCGAAATAGGGTACCAGCGGCACGGCGTCATCCAGGGTGAAGTCGCTGTGCAGCTGCAGGCGCACGGTGGCGGTCAAGGCTTTCATCGGTCACGCTCCCATGCCTGTTCGCGAGCCTGGGCCAGCAACTCCAGGCGCCGGGCGGCATCTTCGTCGTCGAGCAGGTCGCGCACCTGGGCCTTGAAGCGGCGGCGCCAATTGGGGTGGCCCGCGGTGGTGCCGGGCAGGTTGGGTTGCTCGTCGTTGCCCAGCAGGTCCTCCAGCGGCACCAGCACCAGCGGCGCGCGGGTATGGCCGACATAGCGGATCGCCGCGTCGATCAGCGCGGTATCACCCTGCAGCGGCCCGTAGTTGTGTTCCAGGGTGCGACGCAGGCCATCGCGTTCCAACGCCCGGGTATGGCGCCAGTGCAGTTCGCTGGCGGCGTCGATCAACCGCAGGCGGTGGCTCCAGTCGATGTCGCGGCTCACCAGCCAGCCGGCCAGGGGTGCGAGGTCATGGGTGCCGGTGGTGGCGAGGGCGTTGTCGGGCCAGTCGAGGATCGGCCTGAACTGCCCCGGCGCGGCCTGTTCGAACGGCAGCACGCGCATGCCCAGCACGGCCTTGTCGGCGAGGCGCTCGCGCAGGCCTTCGGGCACGGTGCCGAGGTCTTCGCCGAGGATGATCGCCTGGTGGCGAACCGACTCCAGGGCCAGCAGGCGCAGCAGGTCGTCGAGCGGATAGTCCAGGTAGGCCCCCTCGCTCGGCTCGGCGCCACGGGGGATCAGCCACAGGCGACGCAGGCCCATCACGTGGTCGATGCGCAGGCCGCCGGCATGGGCCAGGTTGGCCCGCAGCATCTCGATGAAGGCGCGGTAGCCGTTACGCCTGAGGCCTTCGGGGGAAAAGGCGCAGATGCCCCAGTCCTGCCCGGCGCGGTTGAGGATGTCCGGCGGGGCGCCGACGTTCAGGTCGGCCAGCAGCTCGTCCTGACGGCTCCAGGCCTGGCTGCCGGCGCCGTCGGCACCCACCGCCAGGTCGGCGATCAGGCCGACCGCCATGCCATTGCTGCGCGCCGCGTCCTGGGCGCGTTGCAGGCTGCGCTCGGTCAGCCACTGGCAGAACGCATGGAATTCGACCCGCGCCGGGTAGGCGCTGGCGAAGGCTTCCACTTCAGGGTGGTAGGGGTCGTGCCAGGCCTCGGGCCAGTTGCGCCAGTCGGCGCCCAGGCCATGGTTCACCGCCTCGGCCTGCAGCATTTCGAAGCGGCAGTGGTGCTCGAGCTGTTCCCCGGCGTTGACGCGGAAACTGTCGAAGTCCTTGCGCAGCGGATGCTCGCCCTGGCTGAAGTGCTGATAGAGCGCCTTGAGCAGACGCAGGCGGGCTTCGGCGGCCCGTGGCCAGTCCACCAGCGGTTGCTGCTCCAATGCCTCGAGGGCCTGCTGCAGGCCGCAGGCTTCGATGGCCATGCGCACTTCGCGGTCGCCGAACACCACGGTGGGGCTGGCGTAGAGCACATTGAGCAGCACGCGACTGGAAGGCGAATACGGGCTGTAGTGGCGCTGCTCCAACGTCGACAGGGCATGGATCGGACTGATCGCCAGGGCATCGGCGCCGCGCTCGGCAGCGCTGCGGGCCAGCTGCGCCAGGGCCAGGCAGTCACCATAGCCGCCATCGCCAGGGCGGCGCAGGCTGTACAGCTGGACCGACAGGCCCCAGCAGCGCGGGGGCGGTTGTTCGACACGGTCCTCCAGGGCATGGCAGCGCGGCGGCGCCACGGCCACGGTGAAGGTGCGGCCGTCGATGTCCAGTTGGTGATACCCCAGCGGCAGCTCACCCGGCAGACGCGCCTGGGCATCGAGGCTGAGGCTGCGCAGGCTGCCGTCCTCCAGGTTGCAGCGTGCCTGGCGGCCGGCGCTGAAATAGCGTTGCAGGGCGAGGGGCTGGCCCTGGTCGACGGTCAGCAGCGGCGGCAGGTGCTCGCTGTCCTCGGCCTGCTCGACGGCCGACAGGCTGGCCGTGATGGCGGTGTCGCTGTCGGCCGGATGACCCAGGCCCTGGAGTACCTGGCGCAACACCTCGTCGCTGACCTGCTGCGCACGGTTGTTGGCGTCGATCCAGTCTCGGGCCAGGCCGACCCGGGCGGCCAGGCGATGGAGGGGCTGTTCGCTCATGGCGTCTCCTGATCGGGGGGCAGCAGGCTGACCACGCAGCTGTGCGCGGCGAGCGTCGAGTCGGGGTGGGCGTTGTCGCTGCTGTCGTACAGGCGCCGCGCCAGGGCGGGCAGGGCCACGGGCTGGGGCTGCACGTCGAGGTTGAGGTCGATGCGCAGCTCCTGGCCGTTGCCCAGGCGCCAGCGCGCGGTCAGGGCTTTCTCGCCCAGCACCTGCGCGCCCAGGGCGCGGGCGCCAGGCAGGTGCGGGATGACGTGGAGTCGGCGCAGCGTCAGCAACTGCTGGTAAAGACCGTGCCAGCCGGCCAGCACCTCCTGGCGCTGAGGCTTGGAGTCTTCGAAGGTGGCCTCGGCATTGGGGTCGGGGATCTGTGCGCGTCTATCGGGGTCGGCGAAGGCATCGAAGTGGGCGAATTCGCCGCGCCGACCTTCGCGCACGGCATCGGCCAGCGCGTCGTGGAAGTCGGTGAAGAACAGGAACGGCTTGCGGCTGCCGTCGTCGTCGCCCATGAACAGCAGCGGGATCATCGGCGCCAGCAGCAACAGGCCGGTGGCGGCTTTCAATGCCTGGGGCGGGCAGAGGCGGGTGAGGCGTTCGCCGAGGGCGCGGTTGCCGATCTGGTCGTGGTTCTGCAGAAACAGCACGAATGCGCTGGGCGCCAGATGGTCGCTGGGTTCGCCGCGCGGCGTGCCATGGCGGTCGGGCTGGCCCTGGAACACGAAACCTTCCGCCAGGCAGCGCGCCAGCTGGTCGATGGGCCGGTCCTTGTAATCTTCGTAGTAGCCTTCGGTCTCGCCGGTCAGCAGCACGTGCAGGGCGTTGTGGCCGTCGTCGTTCCACTGCGCGTCGAAGCCGTGCTCAAGCAGCGTGGCCTGGTTGTGCTCGTTTTCCAGCACCAGCCAGACCTGCCGCCCGGGTTCGACCGCGGCGCGTACCTCGCGCGCCAGCTCGATGAGAAAGTCCGGTTGGTCGATGGCATGTACCGCATCCAGGCGCAGGCCGTCGCAGCGGTAGTCGCACAGCCACATCAGCGCGTTCTGGATGAAAAACGCGCGCACCTCGGGGCGGCGGAAGTCGATGGCCGCGCCCCAGGGGGTCTGGCGGTCCTCGCGGAAGAATGGGCTGGCGTAGCGGGGCAGGTGGTTGCCGTCCGGGCCGAAGTGGTTGTAGACCACGTCCACCAGCACCATCAGGCCCTGGCCGTGGGCCTGGTCGACCAGTGCGCAGAGCGCCTGCGGCGTGCCGTAGCTGTGCTGTGGGGCGAATGGCAGCACGCCGTCGTAGCCCCAGTTGCGCTCGCCGGGAAACTGCCCCAGCGGCATCAGCTCGACGGCGCTGACGCCCAGTTCCGCCAAGCGTGGCAACGCCTTGGCCACGCCGTCATAACCGCCCTGCAGGCCTACGTGCAGCTCCTGGATCACAGCTTCGTGCCAGGGCCGACCCTGCCACGGGTGCCGCCAGGGGTAGGTGCCGATATCCACCAGCTCGCTCGGGCCCTGCACGCCTTCGGGCTGGAAGCGCGAGGCGGGGTCCGCCACCCGCAGCTGGTCATCGATCAGAAAGTGATAACGGTCGCCCGCCTGACAGCGGGCGACGCCCGTGTACCAGCCATCCTCATCTGGCAACAGCGCCAGCGGTAGCTGTTGTTCGATTTCCACACTCACGCTGCGCGCATCCGGCGCCCAGAGGGCGAAACGCGCCGACGTGGCGTCCAGCAGGTGTGCGCCATGCCTGTGCATCGTCGACTCTCCGCTCAGTAATGGGCGTGGTGGGCCTGCCTGACCAGGTCTTCGTACAGCCGGGCGTAGGGCTCCACCGCCTGGCACCAGTTGAACGGCTGGGTCATCGACAGGCAGCGCATGGCGTTGAGCAGGTCCTTCTTGCCGTACACGTAGAAGGCGCGGGCCAGGGCTTCGCGGTAGCTGTCCACGGTCGAATCGTCGAACAGGAAGCCGGTGACACCGTCCTCGATGGTGTCGGCCAGCCCGCCAGTGTTGCGCGCCACCGGCAGCGAACCGAAGCGCTGGGCGTACATCTGGCTCAGGCCGCAGGGCTCGTAGCGCGATGGCATCAGCAGGAAGTCGCTGCCGGCGAACATGCGGCGGGCGTCGGTCTCGTTGAAACCGATGCGCACGCCGATCCGGCCCGGGTAGCGCAGGGCCAGCTCGCGCATGGCCTGCTCTTCCTCGGGTTCGCCGCGCCCGATGATGGCGATCTGGCCGCCTTGGCGGACGATGTCGTCGGCCACGCCCAGGGTCAGGTCCAGGCCCTTCTGGTAGACCAGTCGCGAGACCACGGCGAACAGCGGCCCGTCGGACGGTTCCAGCTCGAACAGCTCGCGCACCTGCTGGGTGTTGCGCGCCTTGCCGGCCCAGTCGTTGATGCTGAAGTTGTGCTGCAGGTGCTGGTCGGTGGCCGCGTCCCAGCTTTCGTCGATGCCGTTGGGGATGCCGCCGAGCAGCCCGTGCTGGGCCTTGCTGGCGAGGAACCCATCCAGGCCGCAGCCGAACTCGGGGGTGGTGATCTCCCGGGCGTAGGTGGCGCTGACCGTGGTGATGTGGCTGGAATAGGCCAGGCCGGCCTTGAGGAACGACAGCTTGCCGTAGAACTCCATGCCTTCCTGCTGCATGGCGTGATCCGGGATCGCCAGCTCCGGGCTGCAGCCGCGGCTGTACACACCCTGGTAAGCCAGATTGTGGATAGTGAACAGGGTCGGGGTGCTCAGGCCACGCCAATGCATGTAGGCCGGAGCCAGGCCCGCCGGCCAGTCGTGGGCATGCACCAGGTCGGGGCGCCAGTGGGCCATGCCTTCACCTGCGGCGATTTCCGCGGCGGCCAGGCCCAGGCGGGCGAAACGGATATGATTGTCGGGCCAGTCGCGGCCGTTGTTGGCGCCGTAGGGCGTGCCGTCACGCTGGTACAGCTCGGGGCAGATCAGCACGTAGATCACCAGGCCGTCGGCCAGGTCCATGCGCCCGATCTTGCACGGCGGCAAGGCCGCATGCCCGCCGAGCTCGCCGACGATATGGATGGGGTTGTCGCTCTCGACCACCTGGCGGTAGCCGGGGATCAGCACCCGCACATCGTGCAGATGGGCCAGGGCCCGGGGCAGGGCCGAGGACACGTCGCCCAGGCCGCCGGTCTTGACCAGGTCGGCGATCTCCGAGGTGACGAACAGGATCTTGCGCTTGTTCGGATTGTGCTGGCGCCGGGCGCCGGGTGCCTTGACTGTCGGGGCGAGGGCAGGGGGCAACGGCTCGCGGTTATCCGGGTTGAATGACTCTACGTGAGGTTCGACAGCGGCACTGATCATACTTCTCTCCGTCCCTTGTTCGGTGTTTGCTCAACGTTGGCTCGTGGGTCTGCTCTCTGATCGTCGTTGCATCTTCGTAGTGCGTTCCTTGCCCCAGATTCGTGCGCGCAGGCACGGCACGTTCGGCATTCCCGCCGAAAGACGTATGGACTGGTTGGGGTGGGTGGGCCTGGCGTGAGGAAGTCCCTTTGCGTCGGCCTACTTAAGTCCTGACCAGCCCGTGTTTTGGAAAGTTCGACTTTTTTACGTCACTTTTTCCGAGCAAAACGCGGGCCGGAACTGGAGTGTAGGGGACGAAACGACAGCAAAGTGACCCGTTGGTCATTTTTGTCGTGACGGTTTACCCGCGCAAACGTTGGCTAGTTGTTGCAAAATATGAGGGTCATGCAGCGTAGGCAGGCGGGCTTGGTCCGCGATCGGCGCGGCACAGCGTAAAAGAAGGGCGTCATGGCACAGAGGGGAGCCGGATGGCTCCCATCGCAAGACGTGGTGAATCAGAGTGCGGTGGCCTTGCCTTGCAGGCGCGCCTGCTCCAGCAGCAGGTTCAACTGGGCGACCTGTTGGCGCAGCTGGTCTCGTTCGTCCTTCAACTGGCGCAGCTCGTCGCGGCGCACGGTGACATAGAGGGTCTGGGTGGGAGTAGCAGGCATCAGAGTACCCATGGCACACCTCGCATGGCTGGTGACAATTTGAAGCGTAGTCGCTTCATGCGGCGCGCATTCTGAATTCTTCGCAGGCCCTTGGGAACTTTTTTGTTTATCGTTGTCGCCCCGTTCGTCGGTGAACCCTCTGCCAGAACGCTGGACTAATCTGAAATCTTCAATTGTTGTAAAGCAAAACCAACGGGAGCGTCGGCACATGCAACTGGGAATCATCGGGCTTGGCCGCATGGGCGGCAATATCGCAAGGCGCCTGATGCGCGCAGGTCACAGCACTGTGGTCCACGATCGCAACCGCGAAGCCATCACCGCCCTGGAAGGCGAAGGCGCCGTGGGCGCCCACGACCTGGGTGCGCTGGTGCACAAACTCAAGGCGCCGCGTGCGGTATGGGTCATGCTGCCCGCGGGCGAAATCACCGAGCAGACCATCGCGCAACTGGCCGACCTGCTCGAGCCGGGCGACGCGATCATCGATGGCGGCAACACCTTCTACAAGGATGATGTGCGTCGGGCCGCCGAACTGGCCAAGCGCGGCCTGCACTACCTCGACGTCGGCACCTCCGGCGGTGTGTGGGGCCTGGACCGTGGCTACTGCATGATGATCGGCGGCGAAAAGGCGGTGTTCGAGCGTCTGGAACCGCTGTTCAAGACGCTGGCCCCGGGCGTTGGCGACATTCCACGTACCCAGGGACGCACGGGTGAGCACCAGCGCGCCGAGCACGGTTACATTCACGCGGGCCCACCCGGTGCCGGTCATTACGTGAAGATGGTGCACAACGGCATCGAGTACGGCCTGATGCAGGCTTACGCCGAAGGCTTCGACCTGCTGCGCAGCAAGGGCGGCCCGGAACTGCCGGAGGACCAGCGCTTCGACCTTGATGTGGCCGAGATCGCCGAAGTGTGGCGTCGTGGCAGCGTGGTCACCTCCTGGCTGCTGGACCTGACCGCCGACGCGCTGGTCGCCGACCCGCAGCTCAGCGAGTTCAGCGGCTCGGTGTCCGACAGCGGCGAAGGACGCTGGACCATCGACGCCGCCGTCGAGCAGGCCGTGCCGGTGCCGGTGCTGTCCAGCGCGCTGTTCGCGCGCTTCCGCTCGCGCCAGCAGCAGGGTACCTACGGTGACAAGATCCTCTCCGCCATGCGCCTGGGCTTCGGCGGCCACATCGAGAAGAAGAAGGACTGAATGAGCAAATCGACCATCCCCGCTGCGCCGCCGTGCACCCTGTTCCTGTTCGGCGCCAACGGCGACCTGGTCAAGCGCCTGCTGATGCCGGCGCTGTACAACCTCAGCCGTGACGGGTTGCTCGATCGCAACTTGCGCATCGTCGGAGTCGACCACAACGCCGCCACGGCCGCCGAGTTCGCCGAACGCCTGCATGGGTTCATGCAGGAACGCGACAAAGGCGGGGAGGGCGCGGCCAAGTGCCTGGACGAAAAGCTCTGGGCACGCCTGGCCAAGCGCCTGGACTACCAGACCGGCGACTTTCTCGACCCCGAGACCTACAAGGCGCTGGCCAAGCGTATCGACAAGACCAGCCACGGCAATGCCATCTTCTACCTGGCCACCTCGCCACGCTTCTTCCCCGAGGTGGCCCAGCGTCTGGGCGACGCCGGCCTGCTCGATGAATCGGGCGGAGGCTTTCGACGGGTGGTGGTGGAGAAACCCTTCGGTACCGACCTGGCCAGCGCCGAGGCGCTCAACGCCCGCCTGCTCAAGGTGATGAACGAGCGGCAGATCTACCGCATCGACCATTACCTGGGCAAGGAAACCGTGCAGAACATCCTGGTCAGCCGTTTCTCCAACGGTCTGTTCGAGTCGTTCTGGAACAACCATTACATCGATCACGTGCAGATCACCGCCGCCGAAACCGTCGGCGTCGAGACGCGCGGGGCCTTCTACGACAACACCGGCGCCCTGCGCGACATGGTGCCCAATCACTTGTTCCAGCTGCTGGCCATGGTCGCCATGGAGCCGCCCGCCGCTTTTGGCGCCGACGCCGTGCGTGGTGAAAAGGCCAAGGTGATCGGCGCCATTCGCCCCTGGTCGCAGAAGATGGCCCTGCGCAACTCCGTGCGCGGCCAGTACAGCGCCGGCAAGCAGGGCCGCAGAAAGCTCCCCGGCTACCGCGAGGAGCCCAATGTCGCCGCCCACAGCCAGACCGAGACCTACGTCGCCCTCAAGGTGATGATCGACAACTGGCGCTGGGCCGGCGTGCCGTTCTACCTGCGCACCGGCAAGCGCATGAGCGTGCGCGACACCGAGATCGCCATCTGCTTCAAGCCCGCGCCCTACGCGCAGTTCCGCGAAAGCGAGCTGGAGCGGCCCAAGCCCAACTACCTGAAGATCCAGATCCAGCCCAACGAAGGCATGTGGTTCGACCTGCAGGCCAAGCGCCCGGGGCCGGAGCTGGTGATGGAGAACGTCGAGCTGGGCTTCGCCTACAAGGACTTCTTCAAGATGACCCCGGCGACCGGCTACGAGACGTTGATCTACGACTGCCTGACCGGGGACCAGACCCTGTTCCAGCGTGCCGACAATATCGAGAACGGCTGGCGCGCCGTGCAGCCGTTCCTGGATGCCTGGGCTGCCGGAGATGGCGAGGTGCATGGCTATGCGGCCGGGGAAGATGGGCCCGAGGCGGGTGACGAGCTGCTGACGCGGGACAAACGCGAGTGGCATGACTTGGGGTGAGCGCTGATCGGCTCAGCCCTCATCGCGCAGCGAACTTGCGCTATTCCTGTGGGCGCGGGCTTGCCCGCGAAGCAGGCGACGCGGAGCCTGGCACCGGCTGCGCCGGTGTTCGCGGCTGAAGCCGCCCCCACAGCGACCGCGCCGATCTCAAACCATGCGCTATGCCTGTGTGCGGCGGTGCGCCGATGCGACTGGCCCCGCGATGAGGGCTGAGGCCACTGCGCAACTCCCAGCGGAACGACTGCAACCGCCAAGGCATCCAAACTCAGGCCCACCCGCCAGAGGATCCCCGATGCCCGCTCTGATCGAAGACTACGCCCTCATCGGCAACTGCCGCAGTGCCGCCTTGATCAATCGCGACGGCGCCCTCGACTGGCTGTGCCTGCCGCGCTTCGATGCCCCGGCGGTGTTCGCCGCTCTGCTGGGCAACGAGGAAAACGGTCGCTGGCGCATCGCCCCCAGCGACCCCGTCGAACACCGTACCCGGCGTTACCTGGACGACACCTTGGTGCTGGAAACCACCTGGACCACCGCCAGCGGCCGCGCCCGTGTGCTCGACTGCATGCCATTGGGCGAGCACAACGCCGTGCTGCGCATCGTCGAGGGCCTGAGCGGCGAGACGGCCTTCGAGATGGACCTGGTGCTGCGCTTCGACTATGGCCGCAGCGTGCCCTGGGTGGAGAAGATCGACCCGCTGACCCTGAGCGCCGTCGCCGGCCCCGATCGCCTGATCCTGCGCAGCAGCACCGAGACCCACGGCCGCGACCACCACAGCGTGGCCCGTTTTCGCGTGCGCGCGGGGGAGCGCCAGGTGTTCAGCCTTTGTCACCAGGCCTCGCACCTGCCCGTGCAGCCCGGTTGCGATGTCGACCACGACCTCGAACACACCCTCGAGCAATGGCGCTCCTTCGCCGCCCGCTGCCCCGACGTCGGTCCCTACTCCGACCTGGTGCGGCGTTCGCTGCTGACCCTCAAGGCCATGACCTACGCGCCCACCGGTGGCATGGTCGCCGCCGTCACCACCTCGCTGCCCGAGCGCGTCGGCGGCGAGCGCAACTGGGACTACCGCTACTGCTGGCTGCGCGACGCCACCATGACTCTGCTGGCGCTGATGAACCTTGGCTACTTCGACGAGGCCCAGGCCTGGCGCGAGTGGCTGCTGCGCTCGGTGGCCGGCAATCCCGAGCAGATGCAGATCATGTACGGCCTGGCCGGGGAGCGTGACCTGCCCGAGTTCACCCTGCCGTGGCTGCCCGGCTATGAGTGCTCGCAACCGGTGCGGGTCGGCAATGCCGCTTCCGAGCAGCGGCAACTGGACATCTACGGCGAACTGGCCGACGCCATGACCCAGGCCATCAAGGGTGGACTGCCGCGCCACCCGCGCAGCGCCGCCATCGCCAGGTCGATCCTGCCGTACCTCGAAGGCATCTGGCGTGAGCCGGACGAAGGGCTGTGGGAGGTGCGCGGTGGCCGCCAGCATTTCGTGCATTCCAAGGTCATGGCCTGGGTCGCCTTCGACCGGGCGGCGGGCCTGGCCGATACCACCGAGGAAGACCGCGAGAGGGGGCGGCACTATCGGCGGGTAGCGGACGAGATCCGCAATGAGGTTTGCCAGCGTGGGCTGGATGCAGGTGGCAGTCATTTCGTCCAGGCCTACGGTTCGACCGAGCTGGATGCCAGCCTGCTGCAGATCGCCCTCACCGGTTTCCTGCCGGCGCGGGATCCGCGCTTCCTGCGCACGCTGGAGCAGATCGAAGGACGCCTGTTGCGCAACGGCCTGCTGCTGCGCTACGACAGCGACAGTTGCAGCGACGGCCTGACGCCGGGAGAGGGCACCTTCCTGGTGTGCTCGTTCTGGCTGGCCGATGTCTATGTGCTGCTGGGGCGCCAGGAAGAGGCGCAGGCGCTCTATGCGCGGCTGACCGGGTTGTGCAACGACGTGGGCTTGCTGGCGGAGCAGTACGACCCGGCGGGGAAGCGGATGCTGGGGAATTTTCCGCAGGCGTTCAGCCATATCGGGATCATCAATACGGCGTTGAACCTGTACCGGGCGCAATGCCCGGCGCGGGATCGGGCGAGTGGTGGGGGCTAAGGGCGGTGGCCGGCGCCGCTCACCGCCATGAGTGCCCACGCCGACATCAATCTCGAGGGCGCCGCAAGGCCCTCGTTGCACATCTGTTCGCGTGCAGGGTGTGACGTATAGAGTCACATATGTTATTTTGCTCGGCGTGACGCATAGGATCACACTCACGCTCTCCCGCACTGAACGGATGCGTGCTCCATGATCATCAGCTTTCGCCACAAGGGACTGCGGCTATTCCACGAAACGGGCATTACCCGAGGTATCCAGCCAGGCCATGCGCAGCGTTTGAAACGACAGTTGCAGTTTCTCGACAGCGCAATCACCGCCGAAGACATGAGTGTGCCGGGCTGGCGGTTGCACCCTCTCAAGGGTGAACGGGGCGGCTTTTGATCGGTCAGCGTTTCAGGCAATTGGCGACTGGTGTTCCGCTTCACGGGTTATGACGTCGAGTTGGTCGACGATCTCGACTATCACTGATCAGGAGGCTCAAACATGGCTATGCACAACCCGCCTCATCCCGGCGAAACCTTGCGCGAAGACGTCCTGCCCGCGCTGGGTTTGACGGTGAAGGCTTTGGCCGAGCATCTGGGCTTTTCGCGAGAAGCGCTGTCCCGTGTCCTCCATGGCCGTGCGGCGGTTTCGCCGGATCTTGCGGTTCGCCTGGAAATGGCCGGCATCAGCACGGCGCGACTGTGGCTGACGATTCAGGTGGACTATGACATCTGGCAGGCGCGCCAGCGCCAGCAGCCGGTGATCACGCGGCTGTTTCAGGCCGCTTGAAATAAAAAGCCCGGACGCTGCGTCCGGGCTTTTTCATGTGTGTCAGGCTGTCGCCTCGCGAGCAACGCTCGCCACCTTGGTATGGCGCAGCGTCGGAATCAGGAACGCGATCGCCAGCACGCAGGCGCTTACCAGCAATACGAAGCCGCCATCCCAGCCGAAGTGGTCGACGGTGTAGCCCATCGCCGCACTGGCCGCCACCGAGCCCCCCAGGTAGCCGAACAGCCCGGTGAAGCCCGCGGCGGTGCCGGCGGCCTTCTTCGGCGCCAGTTCCAGCGCCTGCAGGCCGATCAGCATCACCGGTCCGTAGATCAGGAAACCGATGGAGAACAGCGCGATCATGTCGATGGTCGGGTTGCCCGGCGGGTTGAGCCAGTACACCAGGGTGGCGACGGTCACCAGCGCCATGAACACGATGCCGGTCAGGCCGCGGTTGCCACGGAAGATCTTGTCGGACATCCAGCCGCACAGCAGGGTGCCGGGGATGCCGGCCCACTCGTAGAAGAAGTACGCCCACGAGGTGGTGTCGACGCTGAAGTGCTTGGCCTCCTTCAGGTAGGTCGGTGCCCAGTCCAGCACGCCGTAGCGCAGCAGGTAGACGAACACGTTGGCCAGGGCGATGTACCACAGCAGTTTGTTGCGCAGCACGTACTCGACGAAGATCTGCTTGGCGCTGAATTCCTGTTCATGGCTGTCGTCGTAGCCTTGCGGGTAGTCGTTCTTGTACTGCTCGACCGGCGGCAGGCCCACCGACTGCGGGGTGTCGCGCATGGCGGCGAAGGCGAACACGGCCACCAGCACCGCCACGGCGGCGGGCACGTAGAAGGCCGCGTGCCAGTCGTTGGTCCAGCCCAGCCCGAGCAGGAACAGCGGGCCAATCAGGCCGCCGCCGACGTTGTGGGCGACGTTCCATACCGAGACCACACCGCCGCGTTCCTTCTGCGACCACCAGTGCACCATGGTCCGCCCGCTGGGTGGCCAGCCCATGCCCTGGGCCCAGCCATTGATGAACAGCAGCACGAACATGATCGCCACGCTGGAGGTGGCCCAATGCGCGAAACCGAAAATGAACATCACCGTGGCCGAGACCAGTAGGCCGAACGGCAGGAAGTAGCGTGGGTTGGAGCGGTCCGAGACCAGGCCCATGAGGAACTTGGACAGGCCGTAGGCGATGGCGATGGCGGAGATCGCCACGCCCAGCTGACCGCGGGTGTAGCCCTCTTCCTCGATCAGGTAGGGCATGGCCAGGGAGAAGTTCTTGCGTAGCAGGTAGTAGCCGGCATAGCCGAAGAAGATCCCGGCGAAGATTTGCCAGCGCAGGCGCCGATAGGTGCTGTCGACGCGCTCGGCGGGCAGCGGCGCCTGGTGCGCGGCAGGGCGGAAGAAGGCAAACATGTGAAGCTCCAGCTTGTTATAGGTATGCGAAAGCGAATTTTACATTTTCGTTACAGAAAAAATATCGCTTTCGTTGCAAGCCGTTGTTGTTTTGTGAACGTGTTGTCGGAGATTTCCTGCTCGAGGTGGCGAATCGCCTCTAGCTGGTGATGGCAAAAAGCTACAAGTTCTTCGGAAGTGAACCACTTTTCCGGCTCAACTCATGGATAGATTGAGCCCGCACTATGGAAATCACTGCTTCGCACCTTGACCGCTCACCCACCACCCCCCGCATTGCACCGCTTCCCACCCTCCATATCGCCACTGATGCCTTCGTCAGCTGGCGCCGCACCGCCGACCTGCTGTTCAACCCGTCAAGCCGGGCGGGGGATGCATTCAACGCCTCGTTCACGGTCTTTCACTTCCACCGTTTTCTTCTCTGCAGCGGGCGTCTGGATGCTGCCCGCTATGGTCGTGATCGGGCCCGCCTGGGCTGGTGCGACCTCGACCATTACGTCCTGCACGTACCCCTGCAGCGCGGGCTGGCCTGTGGCAACGGCCTGCGCGTGCGGGCCAGGGATGCCGTGCTGCTCGACCTGGCGCAGCCGGCAGCGTTCCGCATGACCCGCGGCGCTGCGCTGAGCCTGGTGATTCCACGCACCGCGCTGCTGCACGACGGCGATCGGCTGCATGGCCTGCGCCTGTGCGGCAAGAGCGCGGCAGGACGCTTGCTGGCCAGCCTGCTGTCGTCCCTGGCCGTGGCCGCGCCCGACCTGACCCAGGATCAGGGCCTGCACCTGAGCCAGCCGGTGCTGAGCATGGTGGCGGCCTGCCTGGTCGGTGCGGTGGCGCAGCGCCCGGCGATCGTCCCGTCGGGGCACGACGAACTCGGGCGCCGGGTGCGCCGCTACATCGAACTCAACCTGCACCGCGACGACCTCAGCCCGGCCATGCTGGCCAAGGCCCTGGGCACTTCGCGCAGCCAGCTGTATCGCGCGTTCGAGCGCTTCGGAGGTGTCGGTCATTACCTGCAGCGACGACGCCTGCGGCGCTGCCTGCTGGCGCTGGGCGAGCCGGGCAATGCCGAGCGCCGCATCGGTGATGTGGCCTATGCCCATGGCTTCATCGACGAGGCGCACTTCAGCAAGGTGTTTCGCAAGACGTTCGGCCTGTCGCCGCGGGCGGCGCGCCAGGCCTTGCAACGCGGCGAGCTGGCCGCCATGGCCAGCCAGGCACCGGCAGACGCGCACGGGCCGGCGCTGGCCCGCTGGATCCACGACCTGGCCAGTCACTGAACAGGCGATTCTGGGACGCATGGCCAGGTTTGTGGGACGCCAGCCCCCGGACACCGGCCTGGGCCGACCGTAATCTGGACTCACCTGACAACCCAACCATCCACCCATCCCCGGTGCCGTCCTCAGGGCCTGAACCCTGTAACCGATGGCCATACCGAAGCCAGCAGGACGGCATCGGCACCGAATGTGACAAGGAGCGTCGGAAGTGGCGAATCAATCCCTCCATCACCTCATCCAGAGCATCGCCGGCGCGGTGGCCGAAGCGCAGGACAAGATCCAGCGTTTCCAGGTCTCCACCGTGCGCCAGTACTTCGACGAGGACAACCGGCCGGTCAGCATCGATGTGCGACTGCCGTCGCATTCGCCCCAGGCGCAGGACGGCGAAGAGCGCGTGGTGCGGGTGCCGTTGCTGTCGCTCGTGGGCGCCCGGCTGATGGCCGTGAAAGACATGGAAATCTCGTTCGAGGTCGGCCTCAACGGCGACGGCGGCATGGCCGCCGATGCCGGGCAGGGCGGTGCCGGCGATGACGGCTCCGGCTGGCCGAGCGAGACCCACAAGGCTCTGAACGTCGATCTGGGCGTTCGCCGCAATGGTGAAGGCGGGCCGTTAGCGCGCGTCACCCTCAAAGTCGAAACCCAGCCCCCTTCGGAGGGGATGGCTCGGCTGCTGCAAAACCTCGATAAATTGATCTAGGAGAAACAGAGATGGCTAACTTCTCGATGGGTGACCAGTTCCGCGGCCTGCCCATGGGCGACCTGATCGGCGGTCCGCTGACCGCCGCCTGCGACGCCCAGGTGCGACTGGCCAATGCCACCGCCGACTTCATCAAGGTGATCGGCTTCCTGCCGCCGCCACCTGACCCCAACAATCCGACAGACCCCAACGCCGTCGGTGACGTGCGTACCGTCAGCTTCCGCTACGACCGGCCGTCGACCAGCAAGCCCGACGACGGCTCCATCCCGATGGAGCGGGTCGAGCTGGAAGTCCCGCTGCTGGCGGTGGTCAAGGTGCCGAACCTGTCGATCAACAAGGTCGACATCACCTTCGACATGGAGGTGAAGAACTCCGAGCAATCACGCGAAGCCACCGACGCCCAGGCAGCGATGACGGCCGAGGCCAGCGTGGGCTGGGGACCGTTCAGCGCCAAGGTCAACATTTCCGGCTCGGTGTCCTCGCACAAGGAGAACACCCGTTCCACCGACCAGTCGGCCAAGTACCACGTCGAGGTCCATGCGGCCGACGACGGCATGCCGGAAGGCCTGGCGCGGGTACTGGACATGATTGCCCAGTCGGTCGCACCGAAAGCCATCACCCAGCAGTAACGGGCGATCTGGCCAACGCCAGCCTTCTGGTCAGGTGAGCTTTCGCCAGGGTTGGCCGTCAGTCTTTTCCGGAAAGGAGTTCCGTGATGTTCGATCTAACGGACGTGGGATATGTGAAACGCATCGTCGTCGGCAGCACCGATCCGGAGAAGCTGACGTCGCAGGACGTGATCCAGGCGCAGACCGCGCTGCTCAACCGCTGCCTGAGCGAGCCGCCCAAGGGGCGCATCGTCGGCATCGAAAAGACCTTCAATCTGCTCAACATCGGCGAGCACCAGGTGGTGCTGCAGTCCCTGATCTACCACGTGGGCTTCGCGCGTCGGCCGTTCTGGCTGGCCGACGACCAGGAGGCCTCGTGATGAACCGTCTCGAATCATTCATCCAGGCCCTGGGCGGCGCCATGCACTGCGCCCAGCAGGCCACCGGATTGCGCTGGCCAGGCATTCGCATCGCTTCGATGGAAGTGGTGCTGGCGGCCACCGTCGAGTCCGGCGATGCCCCAGGCGCCCTGGCCTTGCGGATCGGCCGCGCGCCGCGGCGCAACCAGACGCTGCACCAACTGAGCATCGCCGTGCCCGGCGATGCCCGCGAAGCGATCGTCGTGTACCTCGACGGCCAGCTGTTCGGGCACTACGGGAGGCCCGGCGATGGCCAGGCGAACTGACCGCTCGATGCGGTTGCTGCTGTCAACCCAAGAGACACGAACCATGCGCTCGATCCTGAAGAACAAGCCTGGCCGCCCGGCGCGGATGTCCGTCGGCAAACGGGTGCTGTGCGTCGTCGGCGCGGCGGTGCTGTCGGCACTGGCCTCGCTGGGCGTGATCCAGCCCGACCTGGCCCTGGCCATCGCCAAGTGGGCGGGGCTGGTGCTGGCGTTCTGAACCCCGCAATCACACAACAAGGAGAGTCACCATGAGACACCTGGCAACCGCACTGGTCGGCGCCCTGGCGCTGGCCAGCCTGGCCCCGACATGGGCCGGCGAGTACGAAGGCACCTTCAAGGACAACGGCGTCGACGTCCCCGTGACCCTGAACATCGATCCAGCCGCAAGGCTGGGCAAGGCGGCCGGCAAGATCCGTTTCGAGGGCGGGTGGGCATGCGGCTTCGACCTGCAGCTCACCGGCGCGGACGAGGCGACGCACAGCTACAGCTACGCCCTCAAAGGCGGCGGCGCCGGCCGCTGCGGACCGCTGACGCTCGGCCACCTGCAAAGCCAGTCGAGCAAAGATGACCTGCAGATCCAGCTGTTCACCCAAGGCAACACGCTCGCCTACCGCGTCACCCTCGCGCCGCCCGACAAGTAGCGCCAACCCCAACTTCCTACCGGTTCGACATCAAGGCACGGCCAGGCCGCTGCCCCACGGGGAGCGGCTTGCCCGGAAAAAAGGAGCAGATCATGTGCATCACCAACACCGTAGGGACTGGCGGCAACAACGCCGCCGCCGATGTGCGCAGCCTGCAGCTGCTGCTCAATCTGAACAGCGGGCAGCGCGGCTTCAGCTGCACGCTTGGCAGCGATGGCCTGTGGGGCGCGGGGACGCGCGGCGCGCTGGAGAGCTTCCAGCAGATCATCGGCAGCCCGGTGGGCAAGCCGGTGGCGCCGGGCGACGCGACCCTGGCCGCGCTGCGGGTGGGCCTGCCCGGCGGGCTGGTCGCGGCCAAGCTGTGGCTGGCGCTGATCAATGCCAGCGGCACACGCATCGACGCGTTCCACCAGCCCGTGCTCGACGTGCTGACCCGCTACCGCATCGACACGCCGCTGCGCATCGCCCACTTCCTCGCCCAGATCGCCCATGAGAGCGGCTGCCTGCGTTACACCGAGGAGCTGGCCTCAGGCTCTGCCTACGAAGGGCGCAAGGACCTGGGCAACCTGCAGCCCGGCGATGGTCCTCGCTTCAAGGGCCGCGGGCTGATCCAGCTGACCGGCCGCGCCAACTACCGCCAGTACGGCCAGTACTGCAAGCGTGATTTCGAGAACCGCGACGACCCCGCCCTGGTGAGCAGCGACCCGGCCCTGGCAGTGGATGTCGCCGGCTGGTTCTGGGCCAACCGCAAGCTCAACGACTGGGCCGACAAGGACGATCTGCGCGAGGTCACGCGGCGCGTCAATGGCGGCTTCAACGGCCTGGACGATCGCGCCGCCTACCTCGCCCGGGCCAAGTGGCTGCTGATCGGCTGAACGCTTTACCGCGCTTTCCGCCGGCAGCGGCGGATCCCCGAGGACAACAACGTCCTGTCACTGCAAAAAGGAGCTTCATGATGAAAAAGACTTTCGTTATCCCTCATGCGCGCAGCGCGCTGGCTGGCCTGGCAGTCATCGGCAGCCTGGCACTCGGTCTGCTGCCGGTGGCATCGGCCCAGGCTGCCGTGGCGTGCCCACAGGCCAACTCTGGCGGCGCGCCGGCGGTCAACCAGCAGCATGTGTTTTGCGGGGAAGTGGAGGTACGGGCATCCGGTAACCGGGCCAAAGGCTTCCACAGCAGGCCGGGCGGCCAGTCGCCCACCACGGTGAGCGGGGCGGGCACCGGCACACCGCAAGGGCCGGCGGGGGTCTACGTGCTGCGCAACTTCACCATCACCGAGAACGGCGCCAGCGGCACCAAGAGCATCTCCACGATGTTCCCGGACAGCTGCTCGCAAGCCAATGTGGTGGCTGCCATCCAGAACGCGTACAACAACCGTACCGCGCTGAACGGCAACCAGTTCCGCGGACCATCGGGGGCGAGCTGCCAGGCGGGCACCCCGGCGGCGTCGTTCAACATCGTCGGCTACATGGATGCCACTGGCACGGTGGTGACCACCGCCTATCCTGACTACTGATCCTGCGTTACCTTCACCAGGGCCGGGCATCATGCCCGGCCTTTTTCGTCACACGCGCAAGGGAGCCTGCCGATGTCCAATCCCCTAACCCCAGGCCTGCAGCAGTTTCTCGATGAAGAGATGACGGCCGTGGCGCTCGAGCACTTGCTGGAGAAGGCCCTGGCCGCCCGCCAGAATCGGCTGGTGGAAGCCTACAGCGGCAATGCCTATCACGTCGCGTTCGAGGACGACGCGGTGGTGATCGAGCACCACTACCTGAAGGACTGGCCTGCTGAACGCCTGCCTCTGCAGGCGTTCATCGAGGTCTTGGAGACGTGGCGCCCGAAAGCGCGTCACTAGCGGTCCCACGGCCCGTGTCACGGCAGGCGTGTCACCCTCCACAGGGTATTGGCCAGGTCGTCGGCGATGATCAACGCGCCCTTCGGATCGACCGTCACGCCGACCGGCCGCCCGCGGGTCTTGCCGTCCTCGCCGCGAAAACCAGTGGCGAAGTCCACGGGATCGCCAGCGGGTTTGCCATCGCGAAACGGCACGAAGATCACCTTGTAGCCCACCGGGTCAGGGCGGTTCCAGCTACCGTGCTCGCCCACGAAGACGCCATCGGCGAACCGTTCGCCCATGGCCGTGTTGGAGAAATCGACGCCCAGTGCGGCCACATGCGAGCCGAGGCTGTAGTCGGGCTTGATCGCCGCTTTGACCTTTTCCGGATTCTGCGGCCGCACGCGGTCGTCGACGTGCTGCCCCCAGTAGCTGTAGGGCCAGCCATAGAAGGCGCCTTCCTGCACCGAAGTCAGGTAGTCCGGTACCAGGTCCGGCCCCAGTTCATCGCGTTCGTTGACCACCGCCCACAGCTGCCCGGTACCCGGCTGGATGGCCAGCGCGGTGGGATTGCGCAGGCCGGTGGCATAGGGCCGGTGGGCGCCGGTCACGGCATCGATCTGCCAGACCATGGCGCGGTCGACTTCCGCCTCCATGCCGCGCTCGGTGATGTTGCTGTTGGAGCCGATGCCGACGTACAGGTAGCGCCCGTCCGGGCTGACGGCGAGGGACTTGGTCCAGTGGTGGTTGATCTCGGCGGGAAGGTCGCTGACCTTGGTCGGCGGGCCGTCGGCCTGGGTCTGGCCATCCTGGTAGTCGAAGCGCACCAGGGCGTCCTGGTTGGCGACGTAGAGCTTGCCGTCGTCGTAGGCCAGGCCGTAGGGCGCGTTGAGGTTCTCGGCGAACACCGTCTGCAGTTCGTATCTGCCATCGCCGTCGGCGTCGCGGAGCAAGGTCAGGCGGTTGCCGCCCTTGACCTGGGTATTGCCCTTGGCCTTGATCTGGCTGGCGATCACGTCCTTGGGCTTGAGCTTGGCGGCGCTGCCGCCACGGCCTTCGGCGACGAGGATATCGCCGTTGGGCAGCACCAGGGTCTGGCGTGGGATCTTCAGGTCGGTGGCGATGGCCGTGATGCTGTAGCCCTCCGGCACCGTGGGTTTGCGCTCGCCCCAGGCGGCTGGCTGGGCGATCTTCATGCTGGGCAGCAGGCCGCGTTCGGGCGCCGGCAGTTTCGGGTCCGGGCCGTGGGCCTGGGTCTTGTCGCCATCACCACCGCAGGCGGTGAGCAGCAGGGCCATGCTCAGGGCGCTCAGTGCGTGTTTCATGCCTCGGCCTCCGTGCGCAGGTTGGTCAGGCCGATCCAGGTGGCGATCAGCGCCAGCGCGGTCACGATCACCGACAGCACCAGCCCCGAGGGCATCACCGCCCAGGCATCCTTGGCGTGCTCGAAGGCGTTGAGCAGGCCCAGCAGCCAGGTCGCCAGCAGCAACACGAAGTACAGGGTCGGGCGGCCGGCCTTGCGCGGAGCGCGGATCAGGTTGGCCAGGGCGAACAGCAGCGCCAGGCCGCTGAACAGCAGGGCGCCGGCGATCAGCCAGGCGGCGAAGTTGCTCCACTGGATCTGGTAGCTCTGGTAGTAGGCGATGTCGCTCAGCAGGGCGCCGAGAAACAGCGGCACGCTGCCGGCCAGCAGCGTCGCGTGCAGCGGGCCGGGGGTGCAACGGGGGAGGGTGGTGGTGGTCACGGGGCAGGCTCCTTGTCAGTCGACGATCCGGAATCGAGGGTGCTCAGGTGAGGATCGTCGTCGGGGAGCGTTAGTTCAGTGGGATTTGCCGGGATCGCGACAGTCAGTCGAACAGTGGCCTCAAAAAGCTGCGTTCGTAGCTGAGGATGAAGCGCTGCTCGGTGGCCAGGGCGAAGGCGGCGATGCACTGCGGGTCGGTCTCGCAGGCGTGGCGGTACTGCTCGTACGCCGCCAGGCTGGGGAAGCTGAACAGGGCATAGGCAATGTTGTTGGCGCCTTCGCTGGGCAGGAAGTAGCCGTGATGGGTGCCGCCCATGCGGTTGACCAAGCCGATCCACAGTTTGCCGTAGGCCTCGAAGGCCGGAATCTGGTAGGGATCGATGACGTACTTGAGGTGGCAGGTGATCATTGCACGCAATCCTTTGGGTGAGCCGGGAGGCTCACCTTACCGTGGGTGCGTGCCGGCGTCGACTCCGCTAGGGCTGGCGCCAGATCAGCCGGTCGGTGGCATAGCCTTGCTGGCGCGCCCGTTCCAGCAGCTGCGTCTGGGTCTGGCGGCTGACCGTCGGCGTGCGTGACAGCAGCCACAGGTATTCGCGGTTCGGATGCCCGACCAGCGCCACGCGGTAATCCGCGTCGTGGTACAGCACCCAGTATTCGCCCTTGGTCAGGTCCGGCGCGAGGCGACTGAACCCGTTGTCGAAACGCACCCAGAGCTTGTCGGTACGCCCGGCCACCTGCGGCTCGGCGATGCCTTTGGCTTCGTCCCACTGGCCATCCTTCTCCTGGCAGCGGTTGGTGACATCGATACGCCCGTCCGCGCGCAGGCCATAGTGGGCTTCGGACTGCACGCAGTCGCGCTGGAAGAACATCGGCAGCCGCGCCAGCTCGTACCAGGTGCCCTGGTAGCGCTGGAGTTCGACCTGTTGCGTGGTGGGCGGCGGCAGCCGCTGGTCGCGGGCGCCGGAACAGCCCGCGAGGGCCAGGGTGAGGCAGCAGCAGAATGGCACGGCCAGGCGCATCGCCATGGAAACCTCCTGTAAGGGGAAAGGCTCACATGGCTTTCGATGCGCGGGCCGGGCAAAGGTTTTATTGGGCTGGGCGCGAGGTCTCCACGCGCAGCACTTCGGTGTAGATGGCATCGACGGTCTGGTCGACCTTGAGGTTCTTCATGCGCGCCTGCAGTTCGGGGTCTTCGACTTTCACCACCTGCAGCTTGCCTTCGGGCGGCAGCAGGGTGACCTCATGGCTGTCCAGGTCGATCTTCTTGATCTGCGAGGTGACCTTCACCTGGCGGAACGCCTCGCCGCCGGGGTTGGGGTTGTCCTTGGTGGCGCGGATGGTGCCGGATTCCTCGGAGGCCTTCGGCGCGCCGCCTTCGTTGGTGTTGAGCACGTAGGCGATGGCGCGCGTCACGTAGATGTCGACCTGGTCGCCGACCTTGAGGTTGGGCAGGGCCTTGGCCTGTTCGCTGAGCTGGAAGGTCACGTCCTTGTCGTGAGGTCCCTTGACCGTGACCTGCCGGCTGGACAGGTCGATCCTGGTGACTTCGGTGGTGATGTGACTCTCCAGCGCTTCGCTGGCGATGGGCAGTTCGGCGGCGTGGGCGGTGAGGCTGGCGGCAAGGATGAGCGAGGCGAAAGCGATGGCGCGAGTCGGGTTCATGAGTCTGTCTTCCTTGGGGTCGATACCGATGGGAGGTTCGCGCTGGGAAGCATAGACACTGATTGGCACGTGTGTGCGCCGTGCCAGCCTCATCGTGGGGCATTACAAGGGCTGATGCTCACGCTCGCGCTTGGCCTTGGACACACTTACCGCACCCGGCAAGGCCACGGCATTCTTCGCCGCCAGCACTTCGGCCATCACGCTCACGGCGATCTCCGCCGGGGTCTTGCTGCCGATGTAGATGCCGATGGGCCCATGCAGGCGCTCCAGCGAGGCCTCGCTCTCGCCGAAGTGCTCGATCAAGCGCTCGCGGCGCAACTGGCTGTTGCGCCGCGAACCGATGGCGCCAATGTAGAACGCCGGGCCGTGGAGGGCTTCGAGCAGCGCCAGGTCGTCGAGCTTGGGGTCGTGGCTGACGGCGATGATGCAGGTGCGCAGGTCGACCTTGAACGCGCGCACCACGTCGTCCGGCATGCCCCGTCGATGCTCGACGCCGGCCACCGACCAGGTGGCCATGTGCTCGGGTCGGGGGTCGCAGACGGCCACGCGAAAGCCATTGAACAAGGCCATGGTCGCCAGGTACTCGGCCAGCGCTCCGGCGCCGATCAGCAGCATGCGGTAGCCGGGACCGAGGGTGTTGACCATGTGCTGGCCGTCGAAGCCGAACTGTTCCGGGGTCGCGGTGCTTTCGAGGTTGACCTCGCCGTTGTCCAGGTCCAGGTGGCGACGCACCAGCTGGCCATCGTCGAGGCGCGCGAGCAGTGGTTGCAAGGCCTCGATGGCGGGGCTGAACTCGAGGATCAGCTCCAGGGTGCCGCCGCAGGGCAGGCCGAAGCGGTGGGCTTCGTCGGCGCTGACGCCGTAGCGGACCACCTCGGGCGTGCCCTGGGGCAGGCCAGGGCCGCCGTAGGCCGTGGTGTAGCGGTGGATCAGGTCGTCCTCGATGCAGCCGCCGGAAACGCTGCCGACCACCCGGCCATCGTTGCGCAGGGCCATCATCGAGCCGACCGGGCGCGGCGACGAGCCCCAGGTGCGGGCGACGGTGGCGAGCAGCACGCGGTGGCCGGCCTGGAGCCAGTCGAAGGTGGTACGCAGGACCAGCAGGTCGATGCTTTCCATGATGTGTGAGACCTCGTCGTGCCGTGTGCCCGTGGGAGCGGGCTGCTCAGCGCATATGCAGGATGATCGGGCTGCTGCTGGCCGGATCGGTATGTCCGCGCAGCTCGCCAACCGCCTTCGCCGCCACCGCGCTCCCGTGGTTGCCCCAGGCGTCGCGGGCGAAACTCAACACCTCGGCAATCTCCTGGTCCGACAACTGCTCGCGGAACGCCGGCATGCGGTAGGCATCCGGCACCCCGGCGGCAACGATGCGCTGCGAGCCGTTGAGGGTGATGTTGATCGCCGAGGCATCCTCTTTGGCCAGCATCGAGGTGGCCCCCGCCAGCGGCGGCATCCACTCGGCCTGGCCCTTGCCATCCAGGCCATGACAGCTGGCGCAGCGCGTGGCGTAGGCGTGCGCTCCCGGGGTGTCGAGGCCCGCGTTCAGCGCCTGGTACTGCCAGGGCGCGCCGTCACGCTGCGGATCGCCGGGCAGCGACTTGAGGTAGCGGGCGATCGCGTTGAGGTCGTCGTCACTCATGAACTGCGTGGAGTTGTTGAACGCCTCGGTCATCGAGCCGTACACCACGGCGTGCCGGTTGCGCCCGGTCTTGAGGAACTGCACGATCTCTGGCTCGCTCCAGCGCCCGAGCCCGGTGTTGTGGTCCTGGCGCAGGCTTGGCGCGTACCAGCCGTCGAGCAGGGCGCCGGCGAGGAAGGGCGCGCCCGCTTCGTCCAGGGCCTTCTCGTTGAACGCCAGGCCTCGGGGCGTGTGGCAGCTGCCGCAGTGGCCGGGGCCCTGGACGATGTAGGCACCGCGATTCCACAGCGGGTCCTGGTCGGCCTTCTGCGCATAGGGCGAACTCGGCGCGAACAGGCCGTTCCACAGGGCGATGGGCCAGCGCAGGTTCAGCGGCCAGGGGATACTGCTGGGGATATTGGCCTCGCTGGCCGGCTGCACGCCTTTCATGAAGAACGCGTAGAGCGCCCGTACATCGTCGTCGCTGAGCTTGACGTAGGACGGGTACGGCATGGCCGGGTACAGCCGGCGTCCGCCGGGCGCCACGCCATGGCGCACGGCGCGGTCGAAGTCGGCCAGGCTGTAGGCACCGATGCCATGGTCGCGGTCCGGGGTGATGTTGGTGGCGTGGATCGCGCCCAGTGGCGTGGCCATTTCCAGGCCACCGGCGAACGGTGCCTTGCCCGGCAGGCTGTGGCAGGCCACGCAGTCGCTGAGCCGGGCGACGTACTCGCCGCGGCTGACCAGGGCGGCATCGGCGCTGTCTGCGGCGGCGAACGGCGAGGCGGGCTCGCGGGTGACGTACCAGGCCAGCAGGCCTGCCGCGACCAGGCACGGCAGGGCCAGCCAGCCCGCGGTTGTTGCCAATCGGCTGTTGTTCATGGGCTGTCCTTGTCGTGTCAGCTGAAGGTATGGCGGCTCAGGGGCATGCTGCGCACGCGCTGGCCGGTCAGCCGCGCCACGGCGTTGGCCACCGCGGGTGCCACCGCCGGCAACGGCGGTTCGCCGATGCCGCCCATCTTCGCGCCGCTCTCGACGATGCGCACATGCACCCGGGCCATGCGCGACGGCGGCAGCACCGGGTACAGATCGTAGTTGCGCGCCCGTGGCATGCCGTTCAGCCACACCGCTTCCTCCAGCAGCACCTGGGACAGGCCGAGGGACACCGCGCCGTTGACCTGGGCCTCGATGATCGCCGGGTTGACGATGCTGCCCGGGTCGATGGCCTGCCAGATGTCATGCACCCTGACCTGGCCGCCCTCCAGTGAAACCTCGGCGATCACCGCCGCCTCCGAGCCGAACGGCGAGGCCATGGCCACGCCACGCGCCCGTTTGCTGCCATCCTCGGCGCTGAACGGGCCGCGTTTCCAGCCGCCGGACAGCTCGCCCACCGCCTGCAGCAAGGTGGTCAGGCGCGGGTTGTCGCGCAGCAGCTGCAGACGCAGCTCGTAGGGGTCGTGGCCGCCCTTGTCGGCCAGCTCGTCGAGGAACGACTCGTAGAAGAAGTCGTTCAACGAGTTGCCCACCGAGCGCCAGTAGCCGAGCATGGCCGGGCCTTTGACGTAGATCTGCGCGATGCGCCTGTTGGCGATGGCGTAGGCCTTGCCCGACAGGCCTTCCAGCGCGGTGGGGTCGACCTTGTCACCCTGCTGGCCGGCGATGGCCTCGGTCGGCCCCTCGGTGGCGCTGATCGCCTCGATGGCCACCGGCATGCCTTTGTCGTCCAGGCCAGCGCGGAACTTGACCACCGCCATGGGGCGCATGGCATCACGCAGGAACTCTTCCTCGCGGCTCCAGATCAGCTTCACCGGGCGGCCCACGGCCTTGGCCAGGGCGATGGCCTGCGGATAGGGATTGGCCGAGTCGTACAGGAAGTGCCGGCCAAAGAAGCCACCGAGCAGCGGCGAATGCAGGGTGATCTGCGCCGGGGCCAGCCCGGTGCGCTTGGCGATGTCGTCGCGGAACATGTCCTGCGCCTGGTTGGGCAACCACACTTCCAGGCTACCGTCGGGGTTGAAGCGGGCGGTGGCGGAGGGCGGCTCCAACTGCGCATGGTTGAGGAACTGGTTGTGGTAGGTGGCTTCGACCGTGCTCTTGGCGCCGGCCAGGGCGCTGGCCACGTCGCCTTCGTTCTCCTCGTCGCGGCTCGGCCCGGTCTGAGCGGCCAGGTGCTCGCGCCAGCCGTCGCTGGAGAAGTCGGCGGGCATCGGCCGCACCTTGCTGTCGGCGCCAGGCTCCTGCCAGTCCACCTGCAGCGCCTCCACCGCCCGCTTGGCATGCCACCAGCGTTCGGCGACCACCGCCACCGCGCCCGGCAACTGGTGCACCGAGTGCACCCCTTTCATGGCCTTGACCTGGCCCTCGTTGCGCAGGCCCGCGACGGTCATGCCCAGGCGCGGGGCATGCTGCACGGCGGCGTGGAGCATTCCGTCGACCTTGATGTCGATGCTGTACACGGCTTTGCCGATGGACTTGTCGTACGCGTCGAGACGCTGCACCGGCTTGCCGATCCAGCGGAACTGGCTGGGGTCGCGCAACGTGACGCTGGCCGGGTCCGGCACCGGCAGATCCAGGGCCTTGCCAGCCAGCTCGCCATAGCCGAGCGAACGGCCCGAGGCGGCATGCACCACCTTGCCAGGTTCGGTGCTCAGTTCGGCGACCGGCACGCCCAGCTGTTCGGCGCCGGCCTGCAGCAGCATGGCCCGGGCCAGGGCGCCGAGGCGGCGCATGGTCGGGTAGCTCATGCGTACCGACATGCTGCCGCCGGTGATACGCAGGCCGTTCTCCATCACCACGTAGGCTTCGCCCGCGGGCGCGCTGTCGACCACGAAGGTGGCCGGGTCGGCATCCAGCTCTTCGCCGACGATCTGCGCCATGGCGGTGTTGACGCCTTGCCCGCCCTCCATGAACGGGCTGAGCAGGTGCACGCTGCCGTCCGGGCGGATCTCGAGGAAGGCCGGCACCAGGGTGCCGCGCTGCGCGCTGGCGGCAGCGGCCTGGACCCGCGCCGAGCCCAGCGGCAGGCCGAAGCCGAGCACCAGCGCGCCGATGGCGGTGCCGGCGAGGAAGCGTCGGCGCGACAGGTTGACGGTTTCGCCGTTGCGCAGCCGCCGCAGGTCGTCAGGGGTGTCGATACGCGCGTTCATCAGGCGTTCTCCCCTTGGGCCAGTTCGTGCACGGCGGCATGGATGGCGTTGTAGGTGCCGCAGCGGCACAGGTTGACCATCGCCGCGTCGATCTGCGCATCGCTGGGCTTCGGCGTGTGCTTGAGCAGCGCGGTGGCCGCCATCACCTGGCCGGACTGGCAATAGCCGCATTGGGCCACCTGGTGCTCGACCCAGGCCGCCACCACACGCTTGCCCACCGCGTCGGTCTCGATCGCTTCGATGGTGGTGACTTCACGGCCGACCACGCCGGCCACCGGAGTGACACAGGCGCGTACCACGTTGCCGTCCACCAGCACCGAGCAGGCGCCGCACTGGGCCAGGCCGCAGCCGTACTTGGTGCCGGTAAGGCCCAGGTCGTCGCGGATAACCCAGAGCAAGGGTGTGTCGGCGTCGGCCTCGACCTGGTAGGTCTGCTGGTTGATGCGTAGTTCCATCGGGCTCACCTGCTGATCATCGGTTGATGTCGCGTCGTTCTGTCAGGCGGGGGGTACGTTGCCCCCCAATCCGGAAACGCTAGCACAGGGGTGCCGGTGCGGAACCGGTACACCCCGCAGGTTCAGAGGATCAGGCAAGCATTCCGGCGGATTTCACAAGCCGCTCAGTCGATGCGTGGGTGCTGCTGGGCCAGGGTCTTGCGCTTGGCCTCGAGTTCGGCGATCTGCGTGTCGATGTCCTCGATCTTCTGCTCGATGTTGTCGTGGTGCTCCTGCAGCAGCTCGCGTGCCTCTTCGATGTCGGAAGCCGCCGGAGCGGCGCCGCGCAGCGGACGGTTGGCGGTTTCCTTCATGGTCAGGCCGGTGAGCAGGCCGATCACGGCGATCACCATCAGGTAGTAGGCCGGCATGTACAGGTTGTCGGTGCTCTCCACCAGCCAGGCGGCGATGGTCGGGGTCAGGCCGGCGATCAGCACCGAGATGTTGAAGGCGCTGGCCAGGGCGCTGTAGCGGATATGGGTGGGGAACATCGCCGGCAGGGTCGAGGCCATCACGCCGATGAAGAAGTTCAGCAGCACGGCGAGGATCAGCAGGCCGGCGAAGATCACCGCCAGCTTGCCGCTGGTGATCAGCATGAACGCCGGGATGGCCAGCAGGAACAGGCCGACGCTGCCGATGATGATGAACGGCTTGCGCCCCCACTTGTCGCTGAGCAGGCCGATCATCGGCTGCACGAACAGCATGCCGACCATGATCGCGATGATGATCAGCACACCATGGTCCTCGCTGTAGTGCAGGTTGTGCGAGAGGTAGCTGGGCATGTAGGTGAGCAGCATGTAGTAGGTGACGTTGGTGGCGATCACCACGCCGATGCAGGTCAGCAGGCTGCGCCAGTGCTGGGTCGCGACTTCCTTGAACGACACCTTCGGGCCGCTGGCCAGGCCTTCGCGGTCACCTTGTTCGAGCTTTTCCACGTGTTGCTGGAAGGCCGGTGTCTCTTCCAGCGCATGGCGCAGGTACAGGCCGATCAACCCCAGCGGCAAGGCCAGGAAGAACGGCAGGCGCCAGCCCCATTCGAGGAACTGCTCCTCGCCGAGGATCGTCGAGATCAGCACCACCACCCCGGCGCCGAGGACGAAGCCGGCGATCGAGCCGAAGTCCAGCCAACTGCCGAGGAAGCCGCGCTTGCGATCCGGGGCATACTCGGCGACGAAGATCGAGGCGCCGGTGTACTCGCCGCCCACCGAGAAGCCCTGGGCCATCTTCGCCAGCAACAGCAGGATCGGCGCCCAGATGCCGATGCTGGCGTAGGAGGGGATCAGGCCGATGGCGAAGGTGCTCAGCGACATGATCACGATGGTCGCGGCCAGTACTTTCTGGCGGCCGTAACGGTCACCCAGGGCACCGAAGAACAGCCCGCCCAGCGGGCGGATCAGGAAGGGCACGGAGAAGGTGGCCAGGGCGGCGATCATCTGCACGCCGGGGCTGGCGTTGGGGAAGAACACCTTGCCCAGGGCGTAGGCGACGAAGCCATAGACGCCGAAGTCGAACCATTCCATGGCGTTGCCCAGGGCGGCGGCGGTGATGGCCTTGCGCATCTTGGCGTCGTCGACGATGGTGATGTCCTTCAGGCCGATGGGCTTGACGGATTTCTTGCGTGATTTCATGGGCCGTTGTCCTTGAGGCTGAGGGGCATGGCCATGGTTTGGCCAGCCCGGTCTAAGGGATCAGATACAACGGCGCGCCAAATAATTCCGTGCTGAATCATTTGTGTGGGGCAGGAGTGGGCTTGCCCCGGACACAGGGGTGAAGTCGTCAGTCAGAGCACACGTGACATCAGCCAATGCTCGCGACCCCAGGCCTCGAACGGTTCCATGGGTGTCCAGCCGCGCTTTGCGTAGTAGGCGCTGCGGTCGTGGGTATGCAGGTAGAGCTTGGTGATCCCGTTGCTGCGCGCGTGGTCGCAGATGCCTTCGACCAGCCGCTGTGCCAGGCCTTGTCCGCGTGCCTGCGGGGCGACGAACACGCATGCCAGCCAGGGGCCGATGTCGCTGCGCCCGGGCAGGTCATCGGCCGTCAGGGCGGCACTACCCAGCAGACGGTCGCCGTCGAGGGCCACCAGGCATTGCCATTGACCGTTGTGCTGGCCTTCGGCGAATTCGCGTTGCCAGGCGCGAAGTGGCACGTCCACATACTCGTAGTGGAACTGCTGGTGCAGCCACTGGGCGAGGGTGTCGCAGTGGGCCATGTGATGTTTCAACCAGTCCAGGCGGGGCATGACGATGTCCTTGGCGGTCAGGGGCGCGTGAGGGAGTGGGCTTGTCGGAGCGTCGCGCCGCGGTGAAGCATACACTGCGGCGCGTGGCACCGGCGTTGTTGGTGATCGTAGGCAAGCCCGCTCCCACCGGGCGCAGGCTCAACGCACGTAGATGCGTTTTCCGGCGAACCACGTCTGCAGCACCTGGGTATCGCGCAGCGCTTCGGGCGCGACGCTGAAGACATCGCGGTCGAGCACGATCATGTCGGCCTGCTTGCCCACCTCGAGCGAGCCGATCTGCCGTTCCAGGCGCATGGCCCGCGCCGCGTTGAAGGTGTAGGCCTGGAACATCGTTTCGCGGTCGATGGCCTCGGCGGCATTGAGCACGCCCTTGGGCCCGGAGCGGCTGATCGCCTGGTAGATGGCCTGCCAGGGATCGGGCGTGCTGATCGGCCAGTCGCTGGCGCCGGCGAGGGTGGCGCCGTGGGCGAGCAGCGAGCGCGCCGGGAAGGTATGCAGGAAGGCCATGGCGTCGACATAAGGCTTGACCAGTTCGAGGTTGGCGTCGTCCGCGCTGGCCCAGTACAGCTGCATCGAGGCGATCACGTTCAGCTGCTTGAAGCGCGGGTACTCCCTGGGATTGACCATCTGCAGGTGCGTGATCGAGTGGGGGATGCCGCTGTCGCGATCCCGGCGGGCCTGGGCCACGCCGTCGAGCGCCGCGCGCACGGCACGGTCGCCGATGGCGTGCACGTGCACCAGCCAGCCGCGGGCATCGGCGGCGCTGACCAGTTCGCCGAAATGCGCAGGGTCCAGCAGCAGTTCGCCGTATTGCCCGGAGTTGCTGTAGGGCTCGAGCATCGCCGCGCTCTGTGCCGGCATCTCGGCGACGCCGTCGGCGAATACCTTGATGCCGGGCAGGGTCAGGTTGGGCACGCCGAGGAACTGCCGGCGTACCTTGTCCAGTTCATCCAGGTCGGCCGGGCGGGCCCTGGAGTCGGCCATCAGCAGCGCTGCGACATGGGCGGTCAGCTCGCCGCGCAGGGCCAGGTCCTTGTACACCGGCAGCACCCCGAGCGAATCGTTGTGCACGTCGGCGCCAGGCAGCTCGTTGGCCAGCGGGTCCATCCAGCCGGTGACGCCCAGGCGCTTGTAGTGATCCAGGGCCATGCGCCCGGCGGTCATCAAGGTGTCGTGAGTCAGAGGCGGCAGCAGGTCGGTGAGCGGATACAGGCCGGCATCGACAAGAAAACCGTTGGGCGTGCCGTCCGGGTGCTGGCCGATGGTGTTGCGGGCCGCGGCCGGCAGCGCGGCGATCTTCGCCGCATCGATTCCGGCCCGGGCGAGCATGGCCCGGTTGGCCCAGCCGGTGTGCATGTCGTTGGCGGCCAGCAGGATCGGTTGGCGCGCCCATTCGCCCTGGTTGAAGCGTTGCTCCAGTGCGGCGATATCGTCCCAGTAGGTCGGCGGCAGGCCGCCGACGCTGAGGAATTCGCCGCGCCGCGCCCTGCCGTCGTCACGCCACTGACGCAGTCGCTGTTCCAGCTGTTCCAGGGGAATCTGCTCGCCGGCCAGATCGGCCAGCTCCAGTTGCAGGCCGCCCTTGATGGCATGGGCGTGAGAGTCGAGCAGCCCGGGCATCAGGACCTTGCCGCCCAGGTCGAGGGTCCGGGTGGCGTCGGCCTTCAACCGCAGCACGGCCTGGTCGCTGCCTACCGCGACGATCTTCTCGCCTTCCACCGCCACGGCCTGCTGCAACGGCTGTCCTGGCCTGGCGGTGTAGACCTTGGCGTTGTGCAGGATCAGGTCCACGGCGGCGAAGCCGGGCAGGGCGGTGCAGGCCAGGCCGGCGCCGAGCGCGATCTTCAGGAGCTGCTTCATTCGATGCCTCGTGCTTGGAGTGATGTCACGGCAGGCTAGCCAGGCGCGAGCGGAGGTTAAACGGCGCGGCAGGCACAACTCTTTTCGTGTCTGGGAAAGAGTCGATGGAGCAGGGCACCGGCTGACGCCGTTCCGGTACTGAGTCGATGCAACGCCCCGGTTGTCGTTGACGGTTAAAGGCAGGGATACTCGCCACGCCCCACTTGTGCCCACCAGGAAGCAACCATGGACAAAATGACGGCCCTGACCATCTTCGTCGCCGCCGCTGAGCACGGCAGCTTCAGCCGCGCCGCCGAGCAGCTGGGCAAGACGCCGTCGGCCATCACCAAGGCGGTCGCCCACCTGGAGGCCGAGCTGGGCGTGCGCCTGTTCGAACGCACCACCCGGCGCATGGCCCTGACCGAAGCCGGCACCCTGTACCTCGAAGGGGCGCGCCAGGCGTTGATGCACCTGCAACGGGTCACCGAGGAGGTGGAGCAGTTGCAGCACGAACTGCGCGGCACGCTGCGCATCACCGCGCCGCCGTCGTTCGGCCCGGCCTTTCTCAACCAGGTGTGCTGCCGCTTCATGCGCGAGCATCCGCAGGTTCGCCTCGAAGTGAACCTGAACGACGCCAACGATGACCTGATCGATGGCGGCTACGATCTGTCGCTGCGCGACGGCCCCACCGACCAGCCCGAGCTGATCGCCCAGCCCTTGATCGAAAACCGCGTGATCCTCTGCGCCAGCCCCGACTACCTGGCCCGGCGCGGCGATGCCATCACCCTCGACAACTACGCCTGGCACGACTGGCTGCTGCTGCGCCACCCGCTGCTCAATCGCGCCTTCTGGTGGATCGAGCACGAGGGCCAGACGGTGCGGGTGCGTCAGCCCACGCCGAAGCTGGTGAGCGACAACTTCGACTTCCTGCTGGCCTGCCTGCTCGACGGCCAGGGCCTGCAGTTCGTCCCCACCTGGTGCGCCGCGCCGTACCTGGCCAAAGGGCAGCTGGTGGAAGTGATGCCCGATTACTGGCGGGCATTGAGCGCGTTCGGGCCCTGGGTACACGTGCTGTACCTGCCGCACCGGCGCAATACGCGCAAGGTGCAGGCGTTCATCGCCCTGCTGCATGAGCAGCTGCGTGGCCAGGGGTTGCGCGGCTGAGTTTTTCCTTTCGGGCACAAAAGTTGTGCGGCGGATGACGATGATCGGCACCTGTCCTCGCCGCTAGGCTTGCCGCTTGCGTCCCATCAGGAAACCCGCCGTGAAGATCCATGCCTTCGTTACCGAAACTTCCGATCCCCACGCCCGTGGCCAGCAGGTCGGCGAGCGCTTCGCCGAGCAGATTCGCCAGACCACCGGGCGGTACCTGGACTTCTTTCCCCGCGTCGACGTGACGCTGGCTGAGGCCCGGCGCATCGGCGAGAACAGCCTGGCCGCTCTCGAGGCCTGGAGCCCGGACCTGGCCAACGAAATCCACGGCCTGGCCAGTGGCGCCGGCCTGCCGCTGTGGCAGTTGGCGAGCCTCAACGCCCGCACCGAGGTGCTGGCGGCCCGTAGCCGCCACAGCGAATGCTCCACCACCGTGCATGCCCCTCGTGGGGTGCGCGCGCCGCAGACCCTGCAGACCTGGGACTGGCATGACAGCCTCTGCCCCCACGGCCTGATGCTGGCCCTGCGCAGCCGCAGCGGCCTTGCGGTCAAGCTGTTCTGCGAGTTCGGCATGCTGGCCAAGCTGGGTGTCAACAGTGCCGGCCTGGGCCTGCATTTCAACATCCTTCACCATCGCAGCGACAACGCCGATGGCGGCGTGCCGGTGCACGCCATCGCCCGGCGCCTGCTGGACGAGGCGCGCAGTGTCGAGGAGGCCATCGAACTGGCCCGTTCGGCGCGGGTCAGCGCCTCCACCGTGCTCACCGTGTTCTCCCGCGAGGACCGCAGCCCGCGTGCCGTGAGCATCGAGCTGAGCCCCGAGCGCACGGCGCTGGTGCTGCCCCGCGAGGATGGCTGGTTGCTGCACACCAACCACTTCCTCGACCCGCAGCTCGCCGCAGGCGAGCAAGTCGCCGACCGGGCCGACACCCAGTGCCGGCTGGCTCACCTGGAGCAGGTGATCGGCCAGATGACCGGCGCCGACCTGCGTGCCCGCGCCGAGGCCATGTGTGGCGCGGCGGGCGACGCCGCGCCGATCTGCTTCCACCCGGACCTGGCCCTGCCCGACACCGAGCGTTGGCAGACGCTGCTGAGCGTGGGCATCGACACCGAGCACGGCTTCCTCGACTACGTGGCCGGCACGCCCCTGCAACTGGCCAAGGCCGGCAGCCAACGTTTCTGAGCCCATCCGCATCACGAGAACAACAACAATGCATGCACAACCTTCCCGCTGCGCCTTGCGCACTTTCTGCGTATCCGGCCTGGGCACGGCCCTGGAGTTCTACGACTTCATCATCTACGGCACCGCCGCCGCGCTGGTGTTTCCCCAGGTGTTCTTCCCGGAGCTGGACCACCTGACCGCCACCCTGGTGGCCTTCAGCGCCTTCGGCGCCGGCTTCTTCGCCCGGCCCCTGGGTGGACTGGTATTCGGTCACTTCGGCGATCGCCTGGGGCGGCAGAACGTGCTGGTCGCCACCTTGCTGCTGATGGGCCTGAGCACCTTCCTCATCGGCTGCCTGCCCAGCCATGCCAGCATCGGCGTGGCCGCGCCGGTGCTGCTGGTGCTGTTGCGCCTGGTCCAGGGCTTCGCCGCCGGGGGCGAGTGGGGCGGCGCCGCGCTGTTCGGCATCGAGTCGGCGCCGCCGGGCCGGCGCGGGCTGTGGGGCAGCTTCACCAGCATGGGCATCGGCGTGGGCGGGATTCTCGGCGCGGCGGTCTTCGCCATCGTCAGCGCCGCGTTCGATGACAACCTGGTGGACTTCGCCTGGCGCATCCCGTTCTGGCTGGGCGGCTGTCTGGTGCTGATCGGGCTGTATGCGCGGCTGAAGGCGCCGCTGGCCACGCCCAAGGTCAAGCCCGTGCGTGCCCCATTGGCCCAGGCCTTGCGTCAACGGCCACGACAAATGCTGCTGTGCACCGGCATCGCCTTCGGTTACTGCACCATCGCCTATATCGGCAGCACTTTTTTCCTGACCTACGCCACCCAGGTGGGCTACGGCAGTACCCAGGCGCTGATGTTCGACCTGGCCCTGTCGCTGGCCATCGTGCTGTCGGCACCGCTGTTCGGCCACCTGTCGGACCGCCTGGGCCGCCGCCCGGTGATGGTGTTCGGGGCGCTGGTCATGGCGCTGGGGCTGTTCGCCTTCTTCGCCCTGGTGGACATGCGCCATTTCGCCATCGCCCTGGTCGCCTACAGCCTGACCGGCGCGTTGATGGGGGCGACCCAGGGGCCGATCCCGGCGTTCCTCGGCGAGCAGTTCCCGCGGGCCATGCGTTATTCGGGGATCTCGGCCAGCTACCAGATCGGCGCGGCCCTGGGTGGGGGAACGGCATCGAGCATCGCCACGGCGATCCTCATTCTCACCGAACACGATCCCCTCGGCGTGGCGCTGTACGGAGCCGCCGCGCTGGCGCTGGTGGCAGGCTGCTCACTGGGGCTCGAGGAAACGGCGCGCCTGGACATGGCGCAGATCGACGGGGATCACACCGCCGAGAACACCGACCCGGTGATCCGCTCGCTCAACAACTCCAGCGCCCGCAACCCTGCCAGCGAGTTGCCCGAGGCGTTCAGCGCCGGCGACCACACGCAGATGCTGTAGCGCCCCGGCACCACCGCGACGATGCCGCCGCCCACGCCGCTCTTGCCCGGCAGGCCGACCCGGTAGGCGAAGTTGCCGGCCTCGTCGTACAGCCCGCTGGTGGCCATGATCGCGTTCACCTGCTGCGCCTGGCGCGGGCTGAGCACCTGCTCGCCGCTGTGCGGGCAGTAGCCGCTGTTGGCCAGGAAGGCGAAGCCGCGGGCCACGTCCACGCAGCTCATCGACAGCGCGCAGTGGTGGAAGTAGCTGCGTAGCACCGCGTCGACATCGTTGTGGAAGTTGCCGAAGGCCTGCATCAGGTAGGCCATCGCCGCGTTGCGCGCGCGGTGCTGATATTCGGATTCGGCCACCACGGCATCGCTGACGATGCGCGGATTGGCCGCCAGACGGCGGACGAAGTCGCGCATCGACAGGGACGGGGTGGCGTAGCGCGACTGGTTGATGTCGCAGATCACCAGGGCGCCGGCATTGATGAACGGGTTGCGTGGCCGGCCTTTCTCCACCTCCAGCTGCACCAGCGAGTTGAAGGCCTGGCCCGACGGCTCGTAACCCAGCCGCGACCAGATGTCCTCGCCGCTGTGGTTGATCGCCTGCACCAGGCTGAACACCTTGGAGATGCTCTGGATCGAGAACGGCGTGCGCGCGTCGCCGGCGCAGTGCAGCTGCCCGTCCAGGCTCTGCACGGCGATGCCCAGCTGGTCGGGATCGACCTGGGCGAGGGCGGGGATGTATTGCGCCACCTGGCCCTGGCCGAGCAGGGGGCGGACGTGATCGAGGATCTCTTGCAGAAGTGCTTGCATCGGGGAACCTGGTACGAAGGAAAGGCGCGTTCTAAACGTCCAGGTAGACGATGGCCACAGGCGCTGGAGCACATCGATTGCATCCAGGCCCGTGTCCCGCTAGAGTCTGCCCCAGGCGTTCGCTGCGCCCGCGGTCCGCGCGAAGGGGTTCCCCAGGCTCTGAACACCTCATTCCATACCAGCTCCCGGCTTGTCGGCGGACCGAGCCCCACAAGGAGTTGGCATGCCCGCCATCGATGCATCCCGCCACCACGGCCTTCTCGACTTGCCTGCGCTGCGCAAGCGCGCCAAGCGTCTGCTCAAGGCACTGGACCCCGACACCCGTGCGCAACTGCACGCCCTGGGCCTGCCCGGCCCGGACTACCGCCTGGCCGATACCCAGTGGCTGGTGGCCCGCCAGGCCGGCTTCGCCAGCTGGCCGAAGCTCAAGGCGCATGCCGACGCGGTGGCCTTCGCCGCCCGCCATCCGGGTTTCGCCGCCGATGATCAGGCGCAGGTGCAGCACTGGCGCTGTGGCAGCGACATCGAGCACAGCCTGCGCATCGCCGGATTCTCCGGGGCATTCTGGATGTTCGACGATCCCATGGTGATGGGCCCTGTGCCGGCCCTGCCGGAAGATGACTACTGGCGTATCCGCACCGCCTACGTGCAGCGGGTGTTCAAGCTCGACCCTGTCGACCTGGCCCAGCGTCAGGCGCGCCAACGCACGGCACTGGCGCAGTTGAGTGGCGACAGTGAGATGGTGCTGTGGTGCGAGGCGGACGCCTATGACCAGCTGTTCCTCGTTCGCGTGCTGGCCAGCCTGACTGCGCTGCCCAGGCGCCTGGAACTGGTCGAGGTCGAGCGGGTGCCGGGCGTCGAGCGTTTCGTCGGTATCGGCCAGCTCGCGCCTGATCTGCTGGCCTGGCTGTGGCCGCAACGCCGCAGCCTCGGCGAGGATGCCCTGGTGCTGGCGCGCCAGGCCTGGGCCGCCTATACCGCGCCTGAGCCGACGGCCTGGGCCGCGCTTGCCGCGTGCCGCCACGAGGCGCTGCCGCTGCTTGGCGCGGCGCTCGCCCGGCAATTGCAGGAGTTGCCGGGGGCCGATGACGGCCTGAGCCTGACCGAGCGCCTGACCTTGCGTGTCCTGGCCCGGCATGGCGAGTTGCCGGCCGGACGCGTGTTCAGTGAACTGATGGCGCGCGAGGAGCCGCTGCCTTACCTGGGCGACCTGATGTTCCATGTGCTGCTGCGGCCATTGATCGACACGCCACGCCCCCTGCTGCACGAAGGTCCCGGCGAGCACTGGTGGCAGCGCCCGCTGCGTTTGACCGCGCTGGGCGAGCAGGTGCTGGCGGGGCAGGTGAACTGGCTGGACCAGGCGCCTGCCGAGCGCTGGGTCGGTGGTGTGCGCATCGACGCCGGGCACGCGCCGTGGGTGGTCAGCGCGCAAGGGCAGGTGTGGCAACGTCGGTGATCCGCTCCCACAGGAGGGTGTACGGCGCGAGGCTGGCGCGGTCGGTGTGGGAGCGGCTTTAGCCGCGAACACCGGCGTAGCCGGCGCCACGCGTGGCAAGGCACTGGCGCGGCTATTGCGTGGCCTCGAACGCCGCGTGGTACTGCACCGTGCCTTGCGGCACATCGCCAGCGAAGGCCAGTGCCTGGAAGTACTCGGCGGGCACGCCGGGCAGGCTCAGGCCTGGATGGGCCTTGAAGCCGAAGCGGCCGTAGTAGCCCGGATCGCCCAGCACCACGCAGCCTTGGCCACCCAGCTCATGCAGCCGGGCCAGCGCGGCGTTGACCAGCGCCGAGCCGATGCCCCGGCCCTGGCGCTGAGGCGCCACCGAGACCGGTCCCAGGCCGAACCAGCCGTCAGCCCCGGATGACAGCGTCACCGGGGAGATCGCCACATGGCCGACGAGGGCGCCGCCTTCCATGGCCACCAGCGAGACCGTGAGCTGCCCCGCCCGGCGCAAGGCCGTGACGATGAACTGCTCGGTGTGGCTGCTGTGTTCGGCATGGGCGAACGCGGCCTCTGTCAGGCGCGTGATGGCGTCGGCGTCTTGGGCGTGTTCGCTGCGCAGGGTGATGCCGTTGTTGAGGTTCTTCCGGGTGTCGGCGTCGATCAGCGCGCGCAGCGCCTCGAACAGTGGCGTGGCGGCGGTGTAGCGCTTGCCGTAGCTCAGGTTGAAGGCATAGTCGAAGCCGGCCGGATTGCGGCCCTGGTTGTGCTGCAGCAGGGTTTCCAGCTTGTCGAGCGCCTTGACCGCCTGCGCTTCGGGAGAGGTCGCGGCTTCGTAGTCTTCCCACAGCGCCATGATCTCGTCGCGCAGTGGAGTGTCCAGCGACGCCATCAGCTGCAACAGGTCTTCGCGCTCCTGCTGGCTCTTGTCGGGGAAGCCCTGCTTGCTGACGGCGGGCACGTCGCCGTGGATGGCCTCGCCCAGATCGTGGACCAGGCACATCTTCAGGACCTTGAGCAGGTCGAGCTCGCCCAGTTCGTCGGCGAAGGTGATGGCCATCAGGCACAGCCGCCAGGTGTGCTCGGCGGTGCTTTCGGCGCGGCCGGTGGAGGTGTGGGCGCTGCGGATCACGCTCTTGAGTTGTTCGGCCTGGCGCAGGAAGGCGAGGCGGTTCTGCAGTTTTTCGATGTTCATGGTGACTCCATGTCCGGATTCGGGTTCAGCAGTCTGCAAGACGAACAGATGATAACCGTACTCGCCCAGAGGCTCTCGTGGAACTGCAGTTCGCGGTGCGCTTCAGCAGCCCTGTTCGCTGGCGCCGGCGTGCGAGCCGATGAAGTTGCGGCCGCGGGCACCCTGCATGGCGAGGTCGATCATCGCGCAGGCTTCGGCGCGTGTCACACCGTAGTCCTCGAACTCGGTCTTCACCCCAAGGCGCTGGAGGAAGTCGCGCAGGCGTTGCTGGGCGACGCGCAGGTCGTTGCCGAAGACCTTCTGCAAGGTCTGGTCGCGCCCGACGTCACGGCCCCAGGCCAGGCCCAGGACCAGCGGCAGGGTGAACGAGCAGGCGATGCCGTGGGGCAGGCCGTGGCGCAGCGTCATCTCGTAGGAGATAGAGTGAGCCAGGGCGGTCTTGGTATTGGAGAACGCCATGCCGGCCTTGAGCGCGGCCAGGGCCATGCGCGCGCGCAGGTCGCGGTTGTTCAGGTCCTGGCGCAGGCGCGGCAGGCAGTCGAGGATGTCTTCGATGGCGGACACGGCGAAGGTGTCGGAAAGTGGGTTGGCGTTGTGGTTCCAGATCGACTCCAGCGCATGGGACAAGGCGTCCAGCCCGGTGGACACGGTCACCCCGGCAGGCACGCTGAGCATCAGGTCCGGGTCGACCAGCGCCACGCTCGGCCAGGTGCAGTCCAGGTGCAGGGAGTATTTGCGTTGCCCGGCGGCGTCCCACAAGGTGGCCCAGGGCGTGACTTCGCTGCCAGTGCCGGCGGTGGTCGGGGCGGCGACGAGGGTCTTGCGGCGCCCCGGGGTGAAAGGTTTGCCGCTGGCCAGAAGCTCCAGCAGCTCGTCGAAGCGGCCGCTGGTGGTGCCGACGATCAAGGCCTTGGCGGTATCGATGGCGCTGCCGCCACCCAGAGCGAGGACGGTCTGGCAATCGTCGTGTTCGGCCCAGAATCTCTCGTATGCACCACGCAGCCAGGCGACATCGGGGTTGGGTTGCACGTTGTCGATCACCTCGACCAGACGCTCGCCAAGCAGGCTGCGCACCCGCGCCACCAGGCCGAGTGACGAGGCTTCGGGGAAGGTCACCAAGGCGACCTTGCCTGGGCAGAACTGGGCGACGCGGTCGAGGCTGCCACCGCCGAATACGGTGGTGACCGGGTTGTGGAAACAGGCGGGCATGAACGGTTCCTTGATGTGTGCGGGGCGGGCGGCCAGGTTCGGCGGCTGGCGGGTTTGGTGGCAACCGATCGATCGCAGGCAGGTTTCGGCCTGGCCGATGACTTCGATGTCGGGCATTGCGCTGACTCCGGGCATGAGTGGCCCGTCGCGCACGCCGGGGCGTGCACGGCAGGCAAGCGAACAGAAAATCAGTGGCGGCTGGCGCCCTGAATGCGGTGGCGCAAGCGGTTCGAGAGCAGGTCGGCGAGCACCACCATCAGGGTGATGACCAGGATGCAGGTCGCGGTTTCCTGGTACTTGAACAGCTTGAGGCTGCTGACCAGCTCGAAGCCCAGGCCGCCGGCGCCGACCATGCCTAGCACCGTGGCCGAGCGCAGGTTGACTTCGAAGCGGTAGAGCACCACGGCAATCCAGGCGGTGATCACCTGCGGCAGCACGCCGAAGGCGATCACCTGCAGAGGCCGTGCACCGGTGGCCTGCAAGGCTTCGATCGGGCCCTGGTCGATCTCCTCGATGCTTTCGGCAAAGAATTTGCCGAGCATGCCCACCCCGTGCAGAGCCAGGGCCAGCACGCCTGGGAACGGGCCCAGCCCCACCGCCGACACGAACACCAGCGCGAGGATGAGTTCGTTGATGCTGCGGATCATGTTGAGCAGTTGGCGGGTGCCTTGGTAGAGCCAGCGGTTGCCGTGCAGGTTGCGTGCGGCGAGAAAACCCAGGGGGACGGCCAGGATGATCCCTAGCAAGGTGCCCCAAAGGGCGATCTGCAGGGTCTCCAGTGCCGGACGCCAGAGGCTCGGCAGGATGCTCAGGTCCGGCGGCAGCGAGCGACCGAGGAAATCGCCGATCTGTGGCAGGCCGCTGGCCAGTTCGCTCCAGCTCAGTTGCGCGCCGTCGGCGCTCCAGTGCAGCACGCAGAGCACGGCCAGGACCAGGGCGCAGGTGCTCAGCCAGCCGCGTGTGCTGGTTGGGGTTTTCACCAGCCATTGATGGTTTCGAAGGGACATGGTCAGGCTCCTGTGCCGGTGGCGAGGGGCGGGCGGGCGACAGCCATGGGCGCTGGCGGTTCACTGGCGGGCGTGTCGGGGTAGATGCGCCGCAGGGCGGCATCGTCCAGTTGATCGGGGCGGCCGTCGAAGACCAGGCGACCGCTGGCCAGGCCGACGATGCGATCACCGAACTTTCGCGCCAGTTCCACCTGATGCAGGTTGCAGACCACGGTGATGCCTAACGTGTGGGTCGCTTCGCGCAGGTAGTGCATCACCCGGTGCGCGGTCTGCGGGTCCAGGCTGGCCACCGGCTCGTCGGCGAGGATCACCTGGGGACGCTGGGCCAGCGCCCGGGCGATGCCGACGCGCTGCATCTGCCCTCCGGAGAGTGCGTCGGTGCGCGCCTCGGCCTTGTGCTCCAGCGCCACCCGGCGCAGGCAGTCGTGGGCCAGGGCCACGTCGTCGCGGCTGAACAGTTGCAGCAAAGACGGCAGCGTGGCGCTGTGGCCCAGGCGGCCGGTGAGCACGTTCTTCAGCACCGACAGGCGTGGCACCACGTTGTGATGCTGGAAGATCATCGCCACCCGTCGGCGCAGCTCGCGCTGGTCGCGGGCACACATGGCATCGACCCCGGCCAGCTCCAGCCGACCGCCGTCGGCCTTGGCCAGGCGGTTCATGCAGCGCAGCAGCGTGGACTTGCCGGCGCCGGACTGCCCGAGAATCACCACGAACTCGCCGGCCTGGACCTGCAGATCGATGCCGCGCAGCACCGGGTTGTCGGCGTAGCCCTTGGTCAGTTGCTCGACGCGGATCATTTCAGGCTCCGCAGGTCGAGATCGAGGACCCTGGCGGTGTCGCGAACCACATCGTAGGCGGCGTCGCGGGTGGGTTGAAAACCGTCGAGCATGCCCTGGTCGCCCCATGGCACATCCTTGATCGCGGCGAAGGCGGCGCGCAGCCTGCCCTGCAGCTCGGGGTCGAGGTTGCTGCGCCAGACCATGGGCGACTCGGGGATGTCCGGCGAGGACCAGACCACCTGGAAGTCCTCCTGCTTCACCTGACCATTGTTGATGGCGCTGGCGAGGATACGGTCGGCCACGGCTGCGGCATCCACCTTGCGGTTGGCCACGGCGAGGATGCTGGCATCATGCGAGCCGGAGAATATCACCCGGGAGAACAGGGCCTTGGGGTCGTGGCCGGATTGTTCCAGGCCGGCCTTGGGGAACAGGTGGCCCGAGGCGGAGCTGGGGTCGACGAACGCGAAGGTGCGCCCCTTGAGGTCGTCGAGGCCCCGGATGCCACTGTCGCGACGGGCGATGATCAGGCTGTGGTAGGCGCTGCTGCTGGTCTTTTTCGTCACGGCCACGGCAAACGCCTGGGCGCCGGCAACCTGGTTGGCCAACACGTACGAGAACGGACCTAGGTAGGCAACGTCCAGCTTGCCGGCGCGCAGCGCCTCGATCACACCGTTGTAGTCCGTGGCGACGAACGGCTTGACCGGCATCCCCAGGCGTTCCTGCAACTGGTCGAGCACCTGCTGGCTGCTCTTGATCATGGCCTGGGAGTCTTCGGACGGGATCAGGCCGACGGTCAGTGTCTGCTGCGCCTGCGCGGTGGGGGCAAGCAGCAACGGCAGTACGGCAAGGCGGGCAAGGCGGAACAGGCGTGAGAACGAAGTCATGGCGTTACCGGAAGGGTTGTTGTCGGTGACTCCAAAACTAGGGCTGTCATGTGACAGTCACGCCATCAATTCAATATGGGTTTCGCCAGCAAACCATTCAAAGGATCTATGGATGTCCAGCGCTCGCCTGCGCACTTTTCTCGCCGTCGCCCGGCACGCCAGCTTCAGCGCCGGGGCCAGGGCCATCGGCCTCAGCCAGCCGACCGCCACCAACCAGATCCAGGGGCTGGAGCGCGAGTTCAATATCGAGCTTTTCCATCGGCGGGGGCGGCGTATCGAGCTGACCGCCGTGGGCAGGGCGCTGCTGCCCATCGCCCAGCAGATGTCCATGCTCGAGTCCGAGGCCGCCAACTTGCTGCGCGACTCCGGCAAGCTCAATCGTGGTCAACTGAAGATCGGTGCGGTGGGGCCGTTCCATGTGATCGAGATGGTCGATCGCTATCGCCAGGCGTATCCGCAGATCGACGTGTCGATCCGGGTGGGCAATTCGGCATCGGTGCTTGCGGATCTGCAGAGTTATGTCACCGATATCGGCGTTCTGGCGGGATTGCACGATGATCCGGCCTTTGTCTGCGAACGGTATGCAAGGCATCCGGTGATCCTGTTCGCGCGTCTCGACCACCCGTTCGCGCGCCATGACGTCGTGCCCTTGCAGGCACTGCAGGGGCAGCCGCTGCTGCGGCGAGAGCAGGGCTCGACCACGCGACTGGCGTTGGAGCGAGCCTTGGAAAGCGCCCAGGTGACGCCACGTATCGCCATGGAAATCGGCAGCCGCGAAGCGTTGCGGGAGGCGGCGATTCGGGGGATCGGCATCGGCGCGGTTTCCGAGGCGGAGTACATTGCCGATCCACGGCTGAAGGTCGTTCGCATCGAGCATGATCCGGTGTTCACCGAGACCTTTATCTATTACCTGGCCGAGCGCCGGGGGAGTCAGGTCATCGCTTCGTTCCAGCGCTGTCTGAACGAATGGCAGGAAGGGAAGGGCCGTGGTCGGGCGATGAGATCGGACTCGGTTCTCTCGACTTGATGGCGCCTGGCTATCTCATTGTTCGCCCTGCTACTGCAAGGGGAAGAAGGGCGCAAGGGTCATGGACGGCGAGGGGAGGCGTTCCTTTCAGCCAGTGCGATGGCGCGCTCGCGGGACTCTCTGAAGACCTCCAGCAGTGCCTTCTCCTGGGACGCCTTGATGGTGTGGGCGGCTCGAAGCTCCCAGATGAACCCGATGCCCAGGCCCACGGCCTCAGCCAACTGCCGGGCGTCTTGCGCTTCGGCCAGGTCGCCCAGATAGTGAGCCACGTGGTGGGTGATGCTCTCGGAGAGCGAGAGGCGCAGGAGCGCCTCCAGTGCGATGGAAAACTGTTCGACGGCCGCGGGGCTCAGGCTGAGATGCTCGAATTGCAGCAGGCTCAGGCGATCGGTAGTCAAGGGCGAATCTCCGTTTCATGGCAGTGACAGTGGGCTACTGTCGTGCCTTTTACCGATCAACACAAGAGGCGTCGCCGGGCTTCTCGTGAAACCCGTGGCACCTTTGTTCCTCGTTCGGGGCTTAGCGGCGATAGTAGCGGCGGTCGTCATCATAGCGGTGATGCAGCGCGCGGTCATGATGACGCTCCCAGTACCGTTGCCGTTCCATCGCCCGCCGATGCTGTTCCCTGCGCCATTGTTCGCGGCGCCACTGTTCCCGGCGCCAGTCGTCCCGACGGTCATGCCAGCGCCCGTCGTGACGGTAGCGGTCGTCATGGGCCAGCAATGGCCCGGTCTGTTCGCCGGCCAGGCTTGGCCACGGGGTGTCGATCGCCGCGACCTTGGGCGCGGGAGTGGATGCCGGGCTGCTGGTCTTCATCTGCGCAGCCGAAGCCGGACCCACCGTCGCGAGCGCGAGCAGGCCGATGATCAGCAGGCGTGGGGCAGGAAGTTTCATGGTGGGGGCAACCTCTGAATGGCGATTGGGCCGGTGGTGACACGGTGGCACGCCGTCGTCCTGGCGCGCTGACCAATAGACCGCCCAAGCGGAAAAAGTTCTGGCAGGCGACAGGCCGCAGGTCGTCCTGCAAGTCCTTGTCCGCGCAACCATTGCTCCCGGGCTGACGCCCAGGTTCCCGCGTCCTCAACCGGCCTTGGGGCGATGCCTCTTGCACCGGTACATGTCGTCATCCGCCAGGCTGAGCAGGGTGTCGGCGTCGGTACCGTCCATGGGGTAGCAGGCCACGCCGATGCTGCACGACGGCATGCCAATCGCGCCGAATTCCTCGCCCAACGGTTCGGCCATGACGGCGAGTATCTGCGCCACCTTCTCGGCCACGGCACCGGCCGACGGGAGATCCGGCAGCAGCACGGTGAACTCGTCACCGCCCATGCGGGCCACCGTGTCGGTCGCCCGCACGCAGCCCTGCAGGCGCTGGGCGACGGCGCACAGCACGCGGTCGCCCGCCGCATGGCCATGCACGTCGTTGATGCCCTTGAAATCGTTGATATCCAGGAACAGCAACCCCAGCACCTGCTCCTCGCGCCGCGCCATATCCAGGGCTGCGCGCAGGCGGTCGTTGAACAGCGAGCGGTTGCACAGGCGGGTCAGTGGGTCGTGGTGGGCGAGAAAGCGTAGTTCCTCTTCGGCCTCGGCCAGCGCCGTGATGTTGCGCGCCACGCCGATCCGGGCACCGACTTCGTCGGACCAGAACGCCGCCCAGAGAATGTGCACGACGCCGCCGTCCTTGCGGACGTAACGGTTGCGAAAGTCGAAATGCGCCTGACCGTTCATGACCCGGATGATCGAGGCCCGGGTGGTCTCCAGGTCGTCGGGATGCAGATAGCGAGTGATCGGCGTGCCGGTCAGCTCCTCGGCGCGGTAGCCGAGCAAGGCCTCGCAGGCGTTGCTGACGAACACGATGGTGTTGTCTCGGTCGACCACGAACACCGTGTCCAGCATCAGGTGGATAAGCTTGGGGTAGAGCGCGTTCAGGTCGACGGTCATGGGGCAGGGCGTCCGGTACGCAAGTGCTCGATCGTGGCCTGATCGCGAAGGGCGGCAGCGAATCCGCAGGGCGATCGCAGAGCTTGGCCAGCATACACGTGGATGTATGCGGGCACTACGGGGCAGGATCAAATCGACGCGCGGGGCCCTTTGCCTTAGTTGTGGTCGAGGAACAGCGGCGTCAAATGCTGGGAAAGCAAACGCAGCATAAGGTCGACTTTAGGCAGCAATTGCCGACTACGCGGCCAGATGAGGTGCACCGCCAGCCCCGGCGTTGTCAGGTGCGGCATGATTTGCACCAGTTCGCCGCGCTGCAGTTCGTCGCGAATCATCCAGGTCGCCAGTTGCGAAATACCGTAGCCGCCCTTGACCGCCTGCACCTGGGCTTCACCGCTGCCGACGGTGATTCTGCCGTTCATGGTACGCCGTTCGATCTGGCCATTGGGGCCGCTGAACATCCAGGGGCTGACACTGCCATCGGCACGGCCATACAGGATGCAGTCGAGCTGATCGAGCTCATGGCTGTGCTGGATCTCCAGGTGCTGGCCCAGGTACTGGGGCGCTGCGCAGAAGATCAGGCGTTCCTGGCCAAGCTGCTGGTGCGCCAGCAGGTTCGGCAGTTGCTCGACGCTGCCGATACGCACCGCCAGGTCGATCCCTTCTTCGATGAGATCGACGAAGCGGTCGGTGAACGAGGCATGCAGACGCAGGCGTGGATTATGCTCGGTGAAGTTCAGCAGCAACGGCAGGACATGTTGCTTGCCGAAGGTCACCGGCACATCGATGCGCAGGCGCCCGGCAGGCTCCTGCCGCTGTGCGGTCAGTACCGTTTCGGCTTCTTCCAGCTCGGCCAGAATGCGTGTGCAGGTACGGTAGAAGGCCTCGCCGCTGTCGGTCAGGGCAAGGCTTCGGGTGGTGCGCTCGAACAATCGAGTCCCCAGGCGTGCTTCGAGGCGGGCGACGCCCTTGCTCACGGCCGAGGTCGAAAGATTGAGTTGCATGGCGGCGGCGGTGAAGCTGCCGGCATCCGCCGTGGTGACGAAAACCTCGATGCCTTTGAGGTGCTCGGTAAGCCTCATTGAAAATCCTTCTACCTTTAGCGTCCGAGGTGGGCGCACACGCTTCATGCATTGAGTGCGTGGGGTGGCTGCCTGCACGGGGGCAGACAGCGCGGTGGCGGCCAGGGTAGCAGCAAGCACGGCGGGTCGAAACCGAAGTTGCGCCTTTGCCGTCAGGCGAAATGCACCCGACGCGTTCATCGATTTCGCGTCCCGACGCGCTGCAAACCGGCCACGATGGCACGGCGCTCCTTGAACGGGATCAGCAACAGGCAGATCACCGCCGCGGCCAGCGCGATCGCGGCCGCGATGTAGCCGATGCTGGCCAGGCCCGCCTGCTCGATGCTGTAGCCGCCGATGATGGCACCCAGGCCGATACCGGCATTGGCGGCCGAGACATTCAGGGTGCCGGCCAGGGCCTGGGCATGGCTGGCGGCCTTCATCACGCGGACCTGGCACACCGGATACAGCGCGGTGTAGGCAATGCCCCAGACGGTCAGCGCCACCGCCAGGCCGACATACGAACCGGCCAGCGGGATGCTCAGGGACATGCCCGCGGCCAGGATCAGCACGAACACCACGGTGGCGCCCAACGGGTTGCGGTCGACGAAGTGCCCGCCGAGCCAGTTGCCGACCAGGCCGATGGCGCCGAAGCCCATCAGCCACCAGCCGACTGCCACCGGGGCGATGCCGGCCAGGCGTTCGAGCATGTCGGCCAGGTAGGTATAGGCGGTGAACATGGCGGTGAAGACCACCACCGAGAGCACGATGTTGCCGATGAAACGGCCATCGCGCAGGATGCGCATCTGCTGGCCGATGCTGCTGCGCTCCGGGCGCGCGAGGGGCGGCATGTACAGCGCCAGCAGTACCAGCATCAGCAGCGACAGCGCGGTCAGGCCCCAGAACGCGCCGCGCCAGCCGATCAGGTTGGCGAACACGGTGCCCAGCGGGATGCCGAACAGGGTGGCCGCGGCGATGCCGAGATAGACCTGGGCCACGGCGCGACCAGCCCACTCGGGGCCGACCAGCTGGCTGGCCGTCTCGCTGGCGGTACCCCAGAACACCGGCAGCAGCAGCGCCGGGATGAAGCGCGCCAGGCTCAGCACCCAGATGTTCGGCGCCACGGCCGCCAGGGCGTTGGAGGCGGCGAAGATCAGCATGATGACCATGAACAGGCGCTTGCGCTCGATATGGGCGAGGGCGGCGGTCAGGGGTGGGCCGAACAGCATCACGGTGAAGGCGAACAAGGTCACCAGCTGGCCGGCTGCGGAGATCGACATATCCAGGTCGCGGGCCAGGGCGGGCAGCAGGCCGATGATCAGGAACTCGGTGGTGACGATGACGAAGGCGGCAATGGCCAGCAGCGTGATGGCGAAGACGCTGTGGCGTGTCGAGGCCGAAGCGCAAGCGGGGGCGTGTGTCATGGCATACGATCCAGGCAGGGTAGATCGCGCTAGTCTAGGAAAGCGAAAAATTCCTATCTCGGGTAATTATTCTTTCGATTGTGTACTTGAATTCCACAATAAACGCGGCCTTTCATGAGTGCGCGACGCGCGTTGCCAATGCAGGGCGCGACACCCCGCTGACGCAGGCAGCCGCGTAGCATTGCCAGTTTCTTGCAACTGCCGTTGTCCCTTTCACGATCCCGTTCGGCATAACAAGTCGATAATGATTCCCAGTTCCCTGGGGTCGACACTGCCTAGCACGGATCACGATCGATGCCTTCCGATACCTCGACTTTCCCGGTACTGCTCTGCGCTTCAATGCTGTTGGCGGCCGCTCCCTGCGCACTGGCCGATGAAGCACCGGCCTCCCGCGAGCAATCCGGCGAGCGCCGCTACTTTTCCATCCCCGCGGGGCCCCTCGGTCAGAGCCTGACACGCTTCGCCGAACACAGCGGTGCACGCCTGGCTTATGACTCACGGCTGGTGGAGGGCTATCAGGCGTCACGCCTGGAGGGACACTTCAGCGTCGCCGCGGCGCTGGAGGCATTGCTGGCCGGCAGTGGCCTGAGCGCCGTCAACACCGGCAACGGCTACCTGGTCCGCCGCGACCAGGCCGGCGACGATCGTTCCGTGCGTCTGCAGCCGACCAACGTCAACAGCCTGCACAACGAAGACGAGCAACGCTTCTCCAACCCGTTCGCGCTCACCGCCGAACAGATCCAGAAGCGCCCCCAGGCCAACAGCAACCTCACCGACCTGTTGCGCAGCCACCCGGTGGTGCAGTTCTCCAACAGCAGCCAGAGCGGCCTGAACCAGGGCGAGATCAAGCCCGATTCGATTTCCATCCATGGTTCGCGGCCTTACCAGGGGCTGTTCAGCCTCGACGGCATGCGCATGAACAACGACCTCGACCCGGTCGACCCCGGCAACGGCGTGACCCTGGCCTCGGGCACCTCCAGCGAACAAGGCTTCTATCTCGACAGTCGCCTGATCGACAGCCTCGAAGTGCACGATTCGAACATCTCCGCCCGTTACAGCGGCTTCACCGGCGGCGTGGTCGAGGCCACCTCGCGCAGCTGGCGAGGCGGGCAGGGCGGGCGCGTGTACTACCGGCACAGCGATGCCGATTGGAACCGCACCTTCAGCGACAGCCGCCTGGACTTCGACAGCGCCAACAACAGCGTCGATCGCCCGGCGCGCTTCCAGCCCAAGTACCAGAAGAGCGACTACGGCGCCTGGGCCGAAACCCAGCTGGCGGAGAACCTCGGCGTGGTGGTCAGCGCTTCGCGGCGCGACTCGAAGATCCCCATGCGCGACCTGGGCGGGCAGGGCTTCATCATCGAGGGCGACGAGCTGGTCGCCACCGACAGCCCGGCACGCAACCGCCAGCAACGCCGCCAGTCCGACAACCTCTCGGCCAAGTTCAGCCTGTATGCCACGCCCGAGACCACGCTGCACTGGACGGTGCTGTACTCGGGCTACGAAGAACAGATGTTCCAGAACACCATCGCCGACTCCGGCTACCGCAGCCGTCACGATGGCCTGGGCAGCATCCTCAAGCTCGAGCAACTGACCGATCTGGGGCGCCTGGATCTTTCGGCCAGCTACCGGCATGTGACCGACGAACGTGATGGCGACACCGATTTTCGCATCATGGTCCGTGACTTCAGCGACTGGCGAAATCCGAAGAACTTCCAGTACGGCGGCCCCGGCAGCCTGCAGAGCTACCAGGACACCGTCGAGCTGTCCGGCCAGTTCGCCTTCGACCAGTTGCGCACCGGCGTGCTGGGCCACCAGCTGACGGTGGGGGCGGGGATCAACCAGGTCGATGCCGAGTTCAAGCGCGACCAGACCCACTACTCGGCGACCTTCACTGGCATGCAGGACTTCTACAACCTGCAGCAGGTCGATGCGTTCTTCGCCGGCTCCGCCTCGACCCGCTACACCAGCTATCACCTGTTCGCCGAGGATGCCGTGGAGTGGGGCCGGGTGACCGTGCGCCCCGGCGTGCGTCTGGACCGCGACGACTTCGTCGGGCGCAACAACCTGGCGCCGCGCCTGGCGGTTTCCTGGGACGTGCAAGGCAATGGCGACACCGTGCTCAAGGCCGGGGCCAACCGCTACTACGGCAGCTCGATGCTTACCTATGCCCTGTATGGCGCGCAGAACGGCGGCCTCAAGCATTGCTACTACGACCCCAGCTGCCTGGAACTGATCGACAACGGTGACGGCAGCTGGGACGCCACGCCCGACTACGAAGGCCTGGACGACCTCAAGACCCCCTACAGCGACGAGCTGATGGTCGGCCTCAGCCAGCGCTGGGGCAACAGCCTGTGGTCGTTGCAGTACGTCAACCGCAAGCACCGCGACGAGGTGCGCAGCCGGCCCAAGTACCCGGACAGCCGCGACAGCGGCAAACGCAGCATCAAGCAGTTCACCAACGACAGCAGGATCGACAGCGACAACGTCTACCTGAGCGTGAGCATGCTCGAACCGTTGCGCTGGCAGGGCGCCGAACACCTTTTCGGCGCCTCGCTGGCCTGGCAGCGCACCCGCAGTGACACCGCCCTGGAGCTGGGTTACACCGACACCGACCTGAGCATGAAACTCGACCCGGACAAGGCCTGGTACAACGGCAAGGTGATCAGTGCCAGGGACCTGCCCGCCACCGACTTCAATGCCCCCTGGAAGCTCAACCTGGACTGGCAGGCGACCTGGCAGGCCCAGGGGTTGTCGCTGTTCAACCGGGTGACGTTCGAGAGCAGCCGCGATCAGGTCTACAAGCACGACACCGATGCCGACGGCTACTACACGCTGCCCGACAGCGGCCTGCGGGTGCGCAAGTACAGTTCGGCACGCATCGGCTCGCTGTGGCGCTGGGACACCAGCCTGCAATGGAAGCCGGCCTTCGCCGGCGGGCTGGGCTTCACCGCCGAGGTCAGCAACCTGTTCAACACCCGCAACCAGAGCGACACCCTGAACTGGCGTGGCGGCACCTACAAGGTCTACCAGCCGGGGCGCCAGCTGTGGCTGGGGCTGGCCTACGATTTCTGAGCGGCGGCCGATACCGATGAACCGACTACGACAATTCTGGGCTATCACCCGGCCGTTCTGGCGTTCGCGCCAGGCCTGGCCGGCCTGGGCGCTACTGGCCACGGTGCTTGGCCTGACCCTGTTCGGGGTGTGGCTTAACGTGCGCCTGAACGAATGGAACGGCGCCTTCTACAACGCTCTGCAGGCCGTCGATGGTCCCGCGCTGTACCGCCTGCTGTACCAGTTCGCCGGCCTGGCGGTGGCGATGATCCTGTCGGTGGTGTACGCCGACTACCTGCGCAAGCAGCTGCTGATCCGCTGGCGCGCCTGGCTCACCGAGCATGTGGTCGGGCGTTGGCTGGCTGATGGCCGCCACTACCGCCTGCAGTTGCAAGGGCATGAGCCGGACAACCCGGACCAGCGCATCGCCGACGACATCCGCCAGATGATCGAGCTGACCGTGCAACTGCTGCTGTCGTTCGTCCGCGCGCTGGTGACCCTGGTGTCCTTCGTCGCCATCCTCTGGACCCTGTCGGGCAGCTTCGCCTTCAGCCTGGGGGGCAACGAGTACCGGCTGCCGGGCTACATGGTCTGGGCGTGCGTGATCTACACGGTGCTGGGCATCGGCCTGACCCAGTGGATCGGTGGCTCACTGCAGCGCCTGAACTACCAGCAGCAACAGCGCGAGGCCGATTACCGAGGGGCGCTGATCCTGCGTCGACGGCATGCCGAGGCGATCGCCGGGCAGCAGGGCGAGAGCAGTGAACGCAAGGCCCTGGGCCGGCGCTTCGCCGAGGTGGCGGGCAACTGGTACCAGCTGATGCGCGCCGAGCGCAACCTGGCGTTGTTCACGGTCGGCTACAAGCAGGTGACGATCATCGCGCCGTTCTTCTTCGCCTTGCCGGCTTTCCTCGCGGGGCAGCTGCAACTGGGCGGGCTGATGCGTATCCAGTCGGCCTTCGGCCAGGTCTCCGGTTCACTGAGCTGGTTCATCCATGCCTATCGTGATATCGCGCTCTGGTCGGCCTGCGTGGAGCGCCTGCATGGCTTCGTTCGGCTGCTCGATACCGATCGCGCGGTGCCGCAGGCCAGCCCCGCGTCCAGCGCCGTGCTGGAGGCTCGCCTGAGCGTGCGGCATGCCGACGGCAAGCTGTTGCTGGGGCCGCTGGGCCTTTACCTGCCATCCGGCAGCCTGACCCTGCTGCACGGGCGTTCCGGAGTGGGCAAGTCGACCTTGCTGCGCACGCTCGCCGGCTTCTGGCCGCATTACCACGGCACCCTGGCCCGCTGCGGCGAGGCACTCTGGATACCCCAGCAGGGTTACCTGAGTGACGAGCCGCTGGCCGAGCTGTTGGCCTATCCCAGGCCAGCTGCGGCGTTCAGCGAAGCCTAGTCGCGTCAGGCGCTGGACGACGTCGGGCTGGGCGAATGGGGCGATCGCCTGGGGCTGCGCGCCGACTGGCGCCAGCGGTTGTCGGGCGGCGAGCAGCAACGGCTGCTGTTCGCCCGCCTGCTGCTCAACCGCCCACGGTTGTTGCTGCTGGACGAGATCACCTCGGCCCTCGATCCGCAGACGGCCAGCGAATTGCTGGCGCTGCTGCGCAAGCGCTTGCCCGACAGCGCCATCCTGCTGGTCAGCCACCAGCCTCATCTAGCTGCTCTGGCCGATCATGTGATCGAGCTGGACCTTCTTCGATCCGCCGTCAAGGAACCCCTCGTCGATGCTCACTAGAACCTTGTTGCTGGCCTGCGTGCTGAACCTCGTGGCCTGCGCAGCCACGCCGCTGAACACCCGCGGCGGCGCCGAGACGCCCAGCGCCACCGGCGAGTTGCCGGTACGCCCGGGGCTGCGCGACTACCGGCTGGACAACGGCCTGCGGGTGCTGCTGTTGCCACGCCCGCAACCGGGCGTCGAGCTGCGCCTGCTGGTGGCCAGCGGCTCGATGCAGGAGACGGCGCAACAGCGCGGCCTGGCGCATTTCGTCGAGCACATGGCGTTCAAGGGCACGCGCCACTTCCCCGGCCAGTCCGGTTTGCAGGCGCTGGCGCGCGAGGGCATCAGCCTGGGGCCGGACATCAACGCCGCGACCCGCTTCAACAGCACCCTGTACAAGCTGTCGTTGCCCGATGACCAGACTGACCTGGCGCTGCGCGTGATGGCCGACTGGGCCGGGCAGGTCAGCTTCGAGCCGGCCGCCTTCGAGGCCGAGCGCGAAGTGATCGTCGAGGAATGGCGCCTGCGCCAGGGTGTCGGCCAACGCATCAACCAGCAGCTCGAAGCGCTACGCTACGCCGACAGCGACTATCAGCACCGCGACCCCATCGGCGACCTGGCGATCATCCGCCACGCGCCGCTGGAGCAGGCCGTGGCCTATTACCGCGACGGCTACCAGCCACAGCGCATGACCCTGGTGCTGGTCGGCAGCTTCGACGAGGACAAGGTGCGCGAGGCGATCCGCCAGGCATTTTCCGCCCAGCCGCGCGGCCAGACCGGCCATCCGACGCCGCCGCGTTTCCATGGCGACACGACGCTGCGCGTGACTCAGGTGTTCGACGCCGAGCAAGGCCAGCGCCTGTTGCAGTTCGCCTTGCAGCGCGACCTGCCGGCGCCGCTCGACACCCAGAACGGCCAGTGGCGTGACCTGATCGATGCCTTGTGGCTCGGCGTGCTCGACGAACGCCTCGACCTGCTGGTCGAGCAGGGCGGTTTCGCCAGCGCCGGCACGGCCGAGCGCTCGACCCTGCTCGATGCCCGGCGTGCCCAGTACCTGTTCATGCTGCGCCTGGGCGATGACGACCTGCCGGGCGCCGCCGAGCGGCTGTTCACCGAACTGCGCCGCCTGGCCATCGAGCCGGTGACGGCCAGTGAACTGGCGTCGGCCAAGCGCCGGTTGCTGGAGAAGCTGCAGGGCCAGGCGGCCGGGCAGGAACGCTACGAGCACCCGGTGCTGGCCGATGGCCTGGCCGACGCACTGGAGTTCCACATGCCGATGTTCGACAAGCGCCAGCAACTGGCCCTGACCGAGGACTGGTTGCCGCGGATCGGTGTCGATCATGTGCGTGCGGCGGTCACCGAGTTGCTGCAGCAGGCCTCGCCGCGCCTGGCCTTGATCGGCCCGGACAGCGATGCCGGGCGTTTTGACGATGCTCGTTTCAAGGCCGCGTGGCAGCGAGCCCAGACCAGCCAGCCGGGAGCCTTCGCCTTGACGGCCGCGGCCCAGGAACTGGCCCTGGCAGCCCCTGCGCCCGGTAGTCTGAGCGACATGGCCGCGCTGAGCGAAGTGGGTGCGGTGCAGTGGCGCCTGGGCAACGGCATCCGCGTCATCGTCAAGGCCGACCCCAGCCTGCAGGACAATGTGCGCCTGGAGCTACGCCAGGCCGGGGGCAGCTCGCTGGAGGACGACGATCAGGCCGGGCAGCAGCACTGGGCCGTCCAGCTTGCCGAGCGCAGCGGCTATGGCGCCTATTCGCCGCGTCAGCTGACGCGCTTGACCGACAGCCAGGGCGTGCGCCTGCAGCCGTTCAGCGACAGCCTGTTCCATGGCCTGCGCGGCACGGCGCCGGCGGACCAGCTGGAGACGCTGTTCAAGTTGCTCAACCTCAAGCTGACGGCCGCCCGGTTCGACCCAGCGCCGCTGGAGCAGATGCGCCAGCGCATGGCCGAGGGCCTGCAGCACCAACCTGCCGAGCGGCGTTACATGGATGCGATCAACCGCAGTGCCTATGCCAATGGCCAGCGCATGGTCAGCGAGGCGCAAGGGCCGTGGCGGCACTTCGAGGTGGCCCAACTGGCCCGTGTCCATGCCGAGCTGTTCGCCGTGCGCCCGGGCATGACCCTGGTGATTTCCGGGCCGGCGGATGTGGCGCAGCTGCGCGCGCTCAGCCGCACCTGGCTCGCCAGCCTGCCCCGTGCGGACGACGTGCGCCCGCACTGGCAGGACCGTGGCGTGCGCCCGCTGCATCGGGCCATGAATGAGGCCTACCCCTGGTCCAGCAGCCCGAAGAGCATGGTCAGCGTGCTCTACAGCAGCCCGGCCGAGTGGCGTGGCGAAGATGTGCTGGCCCTGCAGTTGCTGGATCAGGTCGCCAGCCTGCGCTTGCGCCAGACGATCCGCGAGCAGGCCTCGGGGGTCTATGCCATCGGCTTCTCCCAGTTGCTCACGCGCCTGCCGTCGTCCTACTACCTGGCGCGGCTCAACTTCACCGCCGCCCCCGAGCGCGCCGAGGCGCTGGCCAGCCAGGCCCGTGACGTCATCCAGCGGATCGCCGATGCCGGCATCAGCGCCAGCGAACTGCAGCAGGCGCGCCTGGCGCTGCTCAACGACCAGCGCCAGCAGCGGCGCAGCGCGCTGTACTGGAGCGAGGCGTTGATGCAGGTGGCGATGGTCGATGACGATTTTGCCGGCCTGGCCAACGAGCCCGAACGCCTGCGTGCGCTCGACCTGCAGACGGTCAATCGCCTGGCGGCGCGGTGGTTGGGGCGCAATCCCAAGCAGTTCGTCCTGGCGCCGCGCTTCGCGGGACCACAGGGGTAGGGGGCAGTGTGCTCCCAGTGGGGTGAGCAGTTGAGCTCACGCCGCAGGCACCAGCGTCGCCCAGTAGCGGCTACGGTAGCGCACCCGCACCGGCAGCACCTGGCCCAGGGTGGCCAGGACCTCGTCGGGTCGATGCAGGTCGAAGGAGCCGGAAATGCGCAACTGGGCGATCTCGGACGCGCAGTGCAGGAAACCGGGGCGGTAGCGGTCCAGCTCCTGGACGAACTCGCCCAGGGGCATGCTCTGGCTGATCAGCAGGCCCCGGGTCCAGGCGTCGGAGGCCAGCGGCAAGGGGATACGCTCGAAATGGCCGGCGCTCAGCAGCAGTTGCTGGCCTGCCGTGACGCTGTGCTCGCCATCGGCCAGCACCACGCCGATCTGGCCCTGGTACACCGAGATGCGTGTCGGCTGGTCGTCCAGGGCGCGCACGGCAAAGCGGGCTTGGCCGGCCTGGATCAGCGTCTGGCCGCTGCGCACCTGGGTCTGCAGCGGCAGTGCCTGACGCGAATCGACCATGATCTCGCCGCGCAGCAGGGCGAGCTGTGTGCCGTGGTGCCGCGCCTGGATATCCAGGGCGGTGTCGGTGTTGATGTCGAGTACCAGCTGGTTGTCCAGCGCCATCCGCCGTTGCTCGCCGGTGGCCGTGCGCAGGTCGGCGCCGAGTGTGGGCCAGGCCAGCTGTTGGCCGGTATAGGCGAGGCCGCCGGCACCGCCGAGCAGCAGGCAGAGCTTGCCGACGAAGGCGCGCCGTGAAGTGGTGTGCGGCGTCGCTCGCCAGGCCGAGAGCAGCAGCTTGCCGTCGTCGCCCGACAACCGTTGCTGCAGCGTCTGCACCCGTAGCCAGGCTTGCCGGTTGGCGTCGCAGGCGTCGAGCCAGGCCTGCCAGCGCTGGCGTCGGGGGTCTTCGGCATGGGCTTCGCGCAGCTCGATGTACCAATCCAGGGCCGCGTCGAGGCTTTGCTGCGTGCAGCTCATGCCTGCAGTTCCAGGCAGTGCAGCAGGGCGGTGCGCATGTACTTCTTCACCGAGCTCACGGTCACGCCGAGCTGCTCGGCGGCCTCGGCGTACTTCAGGCCGTCCAGCTGGCACAGCAGGAAGGCCTGGCGCACCTTCGGTGGCAGGCTGCCGAGCAGGCGGTCGAGGGCATACAGGCTTTCGAGCAGCGAGCAGGTCAGCTCGGGCGAGGGTGCCAGCGCCTCGGGCAGCGTCTGCAGGGTGGCCAGGTAGGCGCGCTCCAGCGCCTTGCGCCGCACCTTGTCCACCAGCAGGCCGTGGGCGATGGTGCGCAGGAAGGCGCGCGGCTCGCGCAGGCCGTCGAGGTTGCGGCCCAGCACCTTGACGAAGGTGTCCTGGGCCAGGTCGGCGACTTCGCTGGAGCAGCCCAGGCGCCGTTGCAGCCAGCCTTTCAGCCAGCTGTTGTGCGCCTGGTAGAGATCGGCGACGACATCGTTGGAGTTCATGGAAGGGTCGACTTGATGAAATCAAAAGCTAATGATAATCATTTGTGAGTCATTGTGCCATCAACCTTCGTGCTGTCTCTGGACCGGTAGCCTTGTTCAGGCATGAGGTTCTTGATTGCATGGGGGGCGGTGTCGAGCGACAGCCCGTCGAGCACCGTATAATCCACACCACGTCACTCCAACTCGCGGACCCGCCAACCCATGGCCAAAGACATCGACAACCCCTGCGTCTCGCTCTGCCAGCTCAACAGCGAGCTGTGTGTCAGTTGCGGCCGTACCCGCGAGGAAATCCGCAAATGGCGCGGCATGAAGCGTCCGCAGAAGATGGCCACCGTGCAGCGGGCGGCGACGCGGATGAAAGCCATCGCCAAGAAGAACGCCAGGGGCCAGGAGCCTCGGCCCGAATTACGCTGAAGGCCGGTGTGGGGCCGCTCCTGCCGGGCGGCAGCCCCGAAGCAACACTTCCCGGCAAAAATCCCGGATAATGCCCGCCATTTCTCCGTTCCCGCCCGTTTTCTGGTACCCCTGCGCATGGAAATCAAGGTCAATTTTCTCGACAACCTTCGTCTTGAAGCCAAGTTCGACGACTTCACGGTGATCGCCGACCAGCCGATCCGCTACAAGGGCGATGGCTCGGCCCCGGGGCCGTTCGACTATTTCCTGGCCTCCTCGGCGCTGTGCGCGGCGTACTTCGTCAAGCTGTACTGCCAGACCCGCGACATCCCCACGGAAAACATCCGCCTGTCGCAGAACAACATCGTCGACCCCGAGAACCGCTACAACCAGATCTTCAAGATCCAGGTCGAGCTGCCCGAGGACATCAGCGAGAAGGACCGCCAGGGCATCCTGCGCTCCATCGACCGCTGCACGGTGAAGAAGGTGGTGCAGACCGGCCCCGAGTTCGTCATCGAAGAGGTCGACAACCTCGACGCCGATGCCCAGGCGCTGCTGATGCCGGTGTCCGACAGCACCACCTACATCCCCGGCAAGGACCTGCCGCTGGAGCAGACCATCGCCAACATGTCGGCGATCCTCGCAGGCCTGGGCATGAAGATCGAGATCGCCTCGTGGCGCAACATCGTGCCCAACGTCTGGTCGCTGCACGTGCGCGACGCGCAGTCGCCGATGTGCTTCACCAACGGCAAGGGCGCCACCAAGGAAGCCGCGCTGGCTTCGGCGCTGGGTGAGTTCATCGAGCGGCTGAACTGCAACTTCTTCTACAACGATCAGTTCTGGGGCGAGGACATCGCCAACGCGCCGTTCGTGCACTACCCGAACGAGCAGTGGTTCAAACCCGGACCCAAGGACGCGCTGCCGGCCGAGATCCTCGACCAATACTGCCTGGAGATCTTCAATCCGGATGGCGAGCTGCGCGGCTCGCACCTTTACGACACCAGCTCGGGCAACAAGGAGCGCGGCATCTGCTCGCTGCCGTTCGTGCGCCAGTCGGACGGCGAGACGGTGTACTTCCCGTCCAACCTGATCGAGAACCTGTACCTGAGCAACGGCATGAGCGCCGGCAACACCCTGGCCGAGGCGCAGGTGCAGTGCCTGTCGGAGATCTTCGAGCGGGCGGTCAAGCGCGAGATCCTCGAAGGCGAGCTGTGCCTGCCGGACGTGCCGCAGGCGGTGCTGGCCAAGTATCCGGGCATCGTCGCCGGCATCCAGGGGCTGGAAGAGCAGGGCTTCCCGGTGCTGGTCAAGGACGCGTCGCTGGGCGGTGAGTTCCCGGTGATGTGCGTGACCCTGATGAACCCGCGCACCGGCGGCGTGTTCGCCTCGTTCGGCGCCCACCCGAGCTTCGAGGTGGCGCTGGAGCGCAGCCTCACCGAACTGCTCCAGGGCCGCAGCTTCGAGGGGCTGAACGACCTGCCGCAGCCGACCTTCGACAGCCTCGCGCTGACCGAGCCGAACAACTTCGTCGAGCACTTCATCGATTCCAGCGGCGTGGTGTCGTGGCGCTTCTTCGGCGCCAAGGCCGACTTCGAGTTCGTCGAGTGGGATTTCTCCGGCCACGGCGAAGACTCCAACCAGCAGGAGGCGCAGACCCTGTTCGGCATCCTCGAGGAGCTGGGCAAGGAGGTGTACATGGCGGTGTACGACGACCTCGGCGCCACCGCTTGCCGCATCCTGGTGCCGGGCTATTCGGAGATCTACCCGGTCGAGGACCTGATCTGGGACAACACCAACCGCGCGCTGGGTTTCCGGGCCGACATCCTCAACCTGCACAAGCTCGACAACCGCTCGCTGAAGCTGCTGCTCAAGCGCCTGGACAATGCCGAGGTGGATGACTACACCACCATCACCACGCTGATCGGCGTCGAGTTCGACGACAACACGGTGTGGGGCCAGCTGACCATCCTCGAGCTGAAGCTGCTGATCCACCTGGTGCTGCAGCGCTTCGAGGACGCCAAGGAGCTGGTCGAGATGTTCCTGCAGTTCAATGACAACACGGTCGAGCGCGGGTTGTTCTACCAGGCGCTGAACGTGGTGCTGGAGGTGGTGCTGGATGATGAGCTGGAGATGGCCGACTACGAGCACAACTTCCGGCGCATGTTCGGCAATGAGCGGATGGACGCGGTGCTGGGCTCGGTGGACGGCAGCGTGCGCTTCCATGGCCTGACGCCGACCAACCTGCAGCTCGAAGGGCTGGACCGCCACCTGCGTCTGGTGGAGAGCTACAAGAAGCTGCACGCGGCACGGGCGCGGGCAGCTGGGTTGAACAGCTGATCGCCAGGCGCCGCTGACGCGCTGGTCGGCCCTCTCCCAAAGGGCATTACCGATGGGCGGGGTGGGGCGAATCTCGCAGCCCGGCCAGTACCTCGGCGGCGGTGGTGACATGGCCGAAATGGTGTTTCCACAGGTTGATGCCCAGCTGCCCGGAGCGGTCCAGCGAAGAGCCCATGGTCAGGTCGGTGACCAGGGTCGGTGTGAGGCCTGCGTCGAACAGGGCGAAGCCGGCGGCCAGCACGCAGGTTTCGGTCTGCAGCCCGCAGACCAGCACGCGTTCGACGCCCAGGCCCTTGATGTAGTCGAGGGTCTCGGCGGTCTGGCCGTAGCCATGCTTGACGAACACCTTGTCGGCCTCGACCAGGGCCACGTCTTCATGGGCCGGATGCCAGCCGAGCTGGCGCTGGAACGGGGTGACCTGCTCGTCGTGCAGTTCGATCGAGGCGATGGTGGGGATATGCGCGGACAGCACACGGATGCCATCCACCAGTTTCTCGGAGGGGCTGAAGGTGGATTGCACATCGACGATGAGCAGGACTTGCTGCATGACGGTTTCCCAGGGCGGTTCGAGGGCTGGCGAGTATACCGTCGTGCGCAGGAGTTTTGCGGCAAGGGGCATGCACCGGTATCAACCAAGGTTCACGGGAGGTGCATATGTAACGTGGGAGCGGGCTTGCCTCGCGAACACCGGCACCGCCGGTGCCATGCACCTTGTCGCCTGCATCGCGGGGCAAGCCCGCTCCCACGCAGCGCGCTCTGCGCAGCGGCTTCCACCAGCTGCGCATCCTGGGCATCAGGCCGCCAACCGCCCGTTGGCGATCGCCTCCGACGCCGCCAGCATCGCCCGCAACAGCACCGCGCAGCCGGCCGCGAGGTCTTCCGGCGCGGCATTCTCGATCTCGTTGTGGCTAATCCCACCCTCGCACGGCACGAAGATCATCCCGGCCGGGCCCAGCTCGGCGAGGAAGATCGCGTCATGTCCAGCGCCGCTGACGATGTCCATGTGCGTCAGGCCCAGGTTGCGTGCCGAATCGCGTACCGCCTCGACACAGCCCTCGTCGAAGTACAAGGCCGGGAAATCGGCGGTGGGAATCAGTTCGTAGGCCAACCCGTGTTTCGCGGCCGTGGTTTCGATCACCTGCCGCACTTCGGTGATCATCGCGTCCAGCCGCTCGCCTTCCAGGTGGCGGAAGTCCAGGGTCATGCGCACTTCGCCGGGGATCACGTTACGCGAGCCGGGATAGGCCTGCAGGCAGCCGACCGTGCCGCAGGCGTGGGGCTGGTGGGCGAGGGCGGCGCGGTTGACCGCCTCGACCACGGCGGCGGCGCCGACCAGAGCGTCCTTGCGCAGGTGCATCGGCGTGGGGCCGGCATGGGCCTCGACCCCGCGCAGGGTCAGGTCGAACCATTTCTGGCCGAGGGCACCGAGCACCACGCCGATGGTCTTGTGCTGATCTTCGAGGATCGGGCCCTGTTCGATATGCGCCTCGAAATAGGCGCCCACCGGATGGCCGAGCACGGCGCGGTCACCGGCGTAGCCGATGGCGTGCAGTGCTTCGCCGACGCTCACCCCTTGGGCGTCGCGCTTGGCCAGGGTCTGTTCAAGGGTGAATTTTCCGGCGAACACGCCCGACCCCATCATGCACGGGGCGAAACGCGAGCCTTCCTCGTTGGTCCACACCACCACCTCCAGCGCTGCCTCGGTTTCCACGCCCAGGTCGTTGAGGGTGCGGATCACCTCCAGGCCGGCCATCACGCCGAAACAGCCGTCGAACTTGCCGCCGGTGGGCTGGGTGTCGATATGGCTGCCGGTCATCACCGGCGGCAGCTTGGCGTTGCGCCCCGGGCGACGGGCGAAGATGTTGCCCACCGCGTCGATGCTGACGCTGCAGCCGGCGGCCTCGCACCATTGCACGAACAGGTCGCGGGCCTGGCGGTCGAGGTCGGTCAGGGCCAGGCGGCAGACACCGCCCTTGGGCGTGGCGCCGAGGCGCGCCAACTCCATCAGCGATTGCCACAGGCGGGCGCTGTCGATGTGGCGATGGGTGGATTGCAGGATCTGTTTGGCGGGGGTGGTCATGGGTGTCTCCTCAGGGCTTTGTTCTTCTTTGAGGGTGGTTTGCCGGCCAAGGCGCATCAGGGCAACGGCTTGGCCAGGCGCGCCGGCCCGCGCACCGCCACGCCACCCAGGGCGTAGTAGAGCCCGCCGCCGAGCAGCGAGCCGGTGAACCAGCCGTAGTCGTAGAACCAGCTGAAACTGCTGTTGCCGATGGCCATCACGGTCAGTGCCACCGGTACGCCGAAGGCGACGAACCCGGCCCAGTTCCAGGCCGGATAGACGTCGTCGCGGTACAGCCCGGCCAGGTCGAGGAACTGGCGACGGACCAGGAAGTAGTCCACCACCATGATCCCGGCGATCGGCCCGAGCAGGCTGGAATAGCCCAGCAGCCAGTTGGAGTAGACACTCTCCAGGCTCAGGTCGGAGACGATCCAGCCGAGCTTCTTGAGCAGTTCGTGGCTCATCAGCGCCAGGCCGATGAAGCCGGTCAGCCACACCGCACGACTGCGCCCGATCAGGCGCGGGGCGATATTCTGGAAGTCGTTGGTGGGCGAGACGATGTTGGCCGCGGTGTTGGTCGACAACGTGGCGATGATGATCAGCGCCATGGCCAGGGCCACCCAGCCCGGGCTCTGGATATGACCGATCAGGCTCACCGGATCGGACACCGTCTGGCCTACCAGCGAGGCGGACGCAGCGGTCATGATCACGCCCAGCGAGGCGAACAGGAACATGGTCAGCGGCAGGCCGAAGATCTGCCCGAGGATCTGGTCCTTCTGGCTTTTCGCGTAGCGGCTGAAGTCGGGGATGTTCAGCGACAGGGTGGCCCAGAAACCGACCATGGCGGTGAGCCCTGCGCAGAAGTAGCCGACCACGCTGGCGCCTTCGGGACGCTTGGGCGGCTGGGCCAGCAGTTCGCTCATCGACATGTGCGGCAGCGCCCAGAACAGCAGGCCGAAACCGACCGCTACCAGCAGCGGCGCCGACAGCGTCTCGAGCCATTTGATCGATTCGGCGCCGCGCAGCACCACCCACAGGTTCAGCGACCAGAACAGCAGGAAGCCGATCACCTCGCCGGTGCCGCCCAGCGCCTTCCACTCGGGGAACAGCGAGCCGAGGAACAGGTGGATGGCCAGGCCGCCGAACATCGTCTGGATGCCGAACCAGCCGCAGGCCACCACGGCGCGGATCAGGCACGGCACATTGGAGCCGAGGATGCCGAACGATGAGCGCAGCAGCACCGGAAAGGGAATGCCGTACTTGGTGCCGGGAAACGCGTTGAGGGTCAGTGGGATGAGCACGATGAGGTTGGCCAGCAGTATCGCCAGCAGCGCCTCGCCCACGCTCAGGCCGAAGTAGGCGGTGAGCACGCCGCCGAGCGTGTAGGTGGGCACGCAGATGGACATGCCCACCCACAGCGCGGTGATGTGCCACTTGTTCCAGGTGCGCTGGTGCACCTTGGTCGGGGCGATGTCGTGGTTGTAACGAGGGCTGTCGAGGACGTCGCTGCCGGCGTCGAGCTCGAACAGACCCTGCTGCTCGACCACTTGCGATCTGCTCTGTTGCATGGGGTTCTCCAGGTTTTTCTTGTAGTTGTCGCTCATCGGGCTGACGCGATGGCCGGAGTACACGCATACCACCAGTACTGCACCTCCGGTCCGGCCAGGCGGTTGTGGCCTGCGTTTTCAACAAACGTGCCGGGAAAGCTCGCGCTTTCCCGGCGGGCCGCCGCCGACCGGAGGTAACTCACTGACTTGCAAAAGCATTCATCGTTTTCAGGGCAGGGCACGGTGAACCCTGTCTTGCGCCGTTGGTCTGGCAGGTCCGACACCCGTGTGGTTCAAACGGGTGCACCCCGGAAAATCACCGGCGCGGCCTGCGCCATCCTGCCTGGATTCAAACAGCTGATTTTGCGTAGAAAATCTTGACCAATTTGGCTTCCTGTCAAGTGCGTCAAAATGGTGAAAGGGTGTCTCATTTTGGTGATTTAGGTAAATATTCGTTATTAATCAATGATTTATTAAATTTTGTATTTGCATATATTTTTTCTTGATCAATATCCGAACAGATACTAGCCTCGATTCTTGTCAGGCCTGACAGGATTGAAGCGTTTCCTCCCGCGCCTGGCCAAGCACAATTCCAAGAACCGGCCAGAAGACCGGTCAGCCTGCGAGGAAAACGGCATGTCCCTGTTGATCCGTGGCGCCACCGTGGTTACCCATGAAGAGAGCTACCGTGCAGATGTCCTGTGTGTCGATGGCCTGATCCGCGCCATCGGCAGTGACCTGGAAACCCCCACCGATTGTGAAGTCCTCGACGGCAGTGGCCAGTACCTGATGCCGGGCGGCATCGACCCGCACACCCACATGCAATTGCCGTTCATGGGCACCGTGGCCAGCGAGGACTTCTTCAGCGGCACTGCCGCAGGCCTTGCCGGAGGCACCACCTCGATCATCGACTTCGTCATCCCCAATCCTCGGCAGTCCCTGCTCGAAGCCTTCCACACTTGGCGTGGCTGGGCGCAGAAAAGCGCGTCCGACTACGGCTTCCATGTCGCCATTACCTGGTGGAGCGAGCAGGTCGCCGAGGAAATGGGCGAGCTGGTGGCCAAGCATGGGGTGAACAGCTTCAAGCATTTCATGGCCTACAAGAACGCGATCATGGCCGCCGACGACACCCTGGTCGCAAGCTTCGAGCGCTGTCTGCAGCTGGGCGCGGTGCCGACGGTGCACGCGGAGAACGGCGAGCTGGTCTATCACCTGCAGCAGAAGCTGCTCGCCCAGGGCCTGACCGGGCCGGAGGCGCATCCGCTGTCGCGCCCGTCCCAGGTCGAAGGGGAGGCCGCCAGCCGCGCCATCCGCATCGCCGAGACGCTGGGCACGCCGCTGTACCTGGTGCATGTCTCCAGCCGCGAGGCACTGGATGAGATCACCTATGCGCGGGCCAAGGGCCAGCCGGTGTACGGCGAGGTGCTGCCGGGCCACCTGCTGCTAGACGACAGCGTCTACCGCGATCCGGACTGGGCCACCGCCGCCGGTTACGTGATGAGCCCGCCGTTCCGCCCGCGCGAGCACCAGGAGGCGCTGTGGCGCGGCCTGCAGTCAGGCAACCTGCACACCACGGCCACCGACCACTGCTGCTTCTGCGCCGAGCAAAAGGCCATGGGCCGCAACGATTTCAGCCGTATCCCCAACGGCACCGCCGGTATCGAGGACCGCATGGCGGTGTTGTGGGATGCCGGGGTGAACAGCGGCCGCCTGTCGATGCACGAGTTCGTCGCGCTGACGTCGACCAACACCGCGAAGATCTTCAACCTGTTCCCGCGCAAGGGCGCCATCCGCGTCGGCGCCGACGCCGACCTGGTGCTGTGGGACTCGCAGGGTACGCGCACCATCAGCGCCCAGACCCATCACCAGCGGGTCGATTTCAACATCTTCGAGGGCCGTACCGTGCGCGGTATTCCCAGCCACACCATCAGCCAGGGCAAGGTGCTCTGGGCCGACGGCGACCTGCGCGCCGAGCCGGGCGCGGGCCGTTATGTGGAGCGGCCGGCGTATCCGTCGGTGTACGAGGTGCTGGAGCGTCGGGCCGAGCAATCGAGGCCGACACCGGTTCCGCGCTGAGGCCTTGGGGCTGCTTTGCAGCCCATCGCGACGCAAGGCCGCTCCCACAGGGATCGGCGCTGTGGCTGTGGGAGCGGCCTTGTGTCGCGAAAGGGGCGCAACGCGCCCCCTGATAACAACACACATGCACCTGTTGACTGCCATCCCCAGAACGGACCGATGCCTGACCAGCATCGTGTTCAATAAAAAAAGAGAGGCTACAACCGTGATCGACGCCCTGAACCACTTGCCGCGCCCCCGGGCCGGCGCCGACCAGCTGGCCGAGGCCTTCGGCGACCTCGCGCCCCCGCTCACCGCCCGCCAGGCCGCCGTCGAAAGTGCCCGCTGCCTGTATTGCTACGACGCACCTTGCGTCAATGCGTGTCCCAGCGAGATCGACATTCCCTCGTTCATTCACCGCATCAGCGACGAGAATCTGCAAGGCGCCGCCGAGCGCATTCTCTCGGCCAACATCCTCGGCGGCAGTTGCGCGCGGGTCTGCCCGACCGAAATCCTCTGTCAGCAGGCCTGCGTGCGCAACAACGCCCAGGAGTGCGCGCCCGTGCTGATCGGCCAGCTGCAACGCTACGCCCTGGACCATGCCGGATTCACCGAACATCCGTTCCAGCGCTCGCCGGCCAGCGGCAAGCGCATCGCCGTGGTCGGCGCCGGGCCCGCCGGCCTGTCCTGCGCGCACCGCCTGGCCATGCACGGCCATGACGTGGTGATCTTCGAGGCGCGGGACAAGGCCGGTGGCCTCAACGAATACGGCATCGCCCGCTACAAATTGGTGGACGACTACGCCCAGCGCGAAGTGGCATTCCTGCTGGGCATCGGCGGTATCGAGATCCGCCATGGCCAGCGCCTGGGCGGCAACCTCTCGCTGGGCGAACTGCACGCCCAGTTCGACGCGGTGTTCCTCGGCCTGGGCCTTGACGCCGTGCGCCAGCTGGGCCTGGCAGATGAAGACGCGCCGGGCCTGCTGGCCGCCACCGAGTACATCCGTGAACTGCGCCAGGCCGACGATCTGCTCCGGTTGCCGCTGGCTGATCGCTGCCTGGTGATCGGTGCCGGCAACACCGCCATCGACATGGCCGTGCAGATGAGTCGACTCGGTGCCCGCGACGTCAACCTGGTGTACCGCCGTGGGCACGCCGACATGGGCGCCACCGGTCATGAACAGGAGATCGCCAAGCAGAACCAGGTGCGCCTGCACACCTGGGCGCGGCCCGATGCGGTGCTGCTCGATGACGCCGGTCGGGTGCGTGGCATGCGTTTCGTGCGCACGCACCTGGTCGATGGGCGCCTGCACGATACCGGCGAGGCCTTCGAGCTGGCTGCCGACGCGATCTTCAAGGCCATCGGCCAGCGCTTCGACGATGCAAGCCTCGGCGACCCGCTGGCGGCGCAACTGGCCCGCGATGGCGAACGCATCCGTGTCGACGCGCGCCTGCAGACCAGCGTGCCGGGCATCTACGCCGGCGGCGACTGCACCGCCCTGGGCCAGGACCTCACGGTCCAGGCCGTGCAACACGGCAAGCTGGCCGCCGAAGCCATCCATGCCCAACTCATGCTCAACGTGGAGGCTGCGTAAATGGCCGACCTGTCCATCGAATTCGCCGGCATCAAGGCACCCAATCCGTTCTGGCTGGCCTCCGCGCCGCCCACCGACAAGGCCTACAACGTAGTCCGCGCCTTCGAGGCCGGCTGGGGCGGGGTGGTGTGGAAGACCCTGGGCGAGGACCCGGCGGCAGTCAACGTGTCGTCGCGCTACTCGGCGCACTACGGCGCCAACCGCCAGGTACAGGGCATCAACAACATCGAGCTGATCACCGACCGCTCACTGGAGATCAATCTGCGCGAAATCACCCAGGTGAAGAGGGACTGGCCCGACCGGGCGCTGGTGGTGTCGTTGATGGTGCCGTGCGTGGAGGAATCCTGGAAGTTCATTCTGCCGCTGGTGGAGGCCACCGGTGCCGACGGCATCGAACTCAACTTCGGCTGCCCTCACGGCATGCCCGAGCGCGGCATGGGTGCCGCCGTCGGCCAGGTGCCGGAGTATGTGGAAATGGTCACCCGCTGGTGCAAGATGCATTGCTCGCTGCCGGTGATCGTCAAGCTCACCCCCAACATCACCGACATCCGCCAGTCGGCGCGGGCGGCGCATCGCGGCGGCGCGGACGCGGTATCGCTGATCAACACCATCAACTCGATCACCAGCGTCGATCTGGACCGCATGGTCGCCCACCCGATCGTCGGCGACCAGAGCACCCATGGTGGTTACTGCGGTTCGGCGGTCAAGCCCATCGCCTTGAACATGGTCGCGGAGATCGCTCGCGATCCCGAGACTCGCGGCCTGCCGATCTGCGGCATCGGCGGCATCGGCACCTGGCGCGACGCCGCCGAGTTCATCGCCCTGGGCAGCGGCGCGGTACAGGTGTGTACCGCGGCGATGCTGCATGGCTTTCGCATCGTCGAGGACATGAAGGATGGCCTGGCGCGCTGGATGGACCAGCAGGGTCACCCCAGCCTCGAGGCGTTCCGCGGCCAGGCCGTGGGGCATACCACCGACTGGAAGTACCTGGACATCAACTACAAGTCGGTGGCGCAGATCGACCAGGACGCCTGCATCGGTTGCGGGCGCTGTCATATCGCCTGCGAGGACACCTCGCACCAGGCCATCGCCAGCACGCTGAAGGCCGATGGCACGCACCGCTACAGCGTGATCGAGGACGAGTGCGTGGGTTGCAACCTGTGCCAGATCACCTGCCCGGTGGAGGGCTGCATCGACATGCTCGCCCAGGACACTGGCAAGCCCTACCTGAACTGGACTCAGGATCCGCGCAATCCCTATCGCGAGGCTGGTTGAGGCGATCATCGCGGGCAAGCCCGCTTCCACGCCAGCAGGAATGCACGTGGGAGCGGACTTGCCCCGCGATGCTCAGTCGCCGATCGGTGTTTCTTGCAGGCAGTGCCACATCACCCCCGTGCCCGTGCATTCGATGATCGCCAGCGACCAGCGCCGCGTCTGCTGGCCCGCCAGGCGATGGGTTTCCCGGTAGCGCAGCGCCACGTTGGCCCCGGCCTGCCACACCACCCGCACCTCGTCGACGACAATTTCAAGTCCGCAACGCGTTCCCGCGATCCCCCTGAACAACTGCTCCACTTGTGCGCGATCGACGACCTTGCCCGCCGTGCCGACCATGCTGAAGTCTTCGGCGAACGCGGCGAGTAGTTCATCCAGCTGTTGGGTCGTGTCGGTCGCAGGCCCGGTGAAAACGGCGTGAATCAGTTCATGGACATGATGAACGCTGCGCTCGGCGCGTTCGGCAGGGGTGTGTTGCATGGCAAGTCCTTGCAGAGGAAGTCAGGGTTCGAGGCCGATCCCGCGCAGGATGACACTGGTCACCGTCTGTACGGCACTTTCGAAGGCCAGATCCGATAGCGGTTGGCCGTCGTTGAGCAGCGTCACCTGGTAGCCGAAGTCGGCGTAGTGCTGGGTCGCCGCCCAGATCATGTACAGCAGCGCCGAAGGCTCCACCGGCAGGATGCGCTGGTCCTCGACCCAACTGCGGATCTTCGCTTGCTTGAGCTGTGCCCAGGGCACCAGGGTGTCGTCCAGGCTGGCACCGAGCAGCGGCGCGCCGTGCAGGATCTCTTCGGCCCAGATCTTCGAACCGAGGGGGCGCGAGCGCGAGTGGCCCATCTTGGCGCGAATGTAGCTGGTCAGCACCACCCGTGGGTCGTCGAAGCGCTCGAAGCACAGCGCGTCCTGCTTCCACACGTCCAGCAGGTCCTGCAGCACGGCGCGATACAAGTCGTCCTTGGTGTTGAAGTAGTAATGCAGGTTGGAGCGCGGCAGTTGCGCCAGTTCGGCGATATCGCCCATGGAGGTGGCGCCGTAGCCTTTCTCGGCGAACACCTGCTCGGCGGCATGGAGGATCTTCTCGACGTTGCGCCGGCGGATCTCGATCTTGTGGTTGGCCATGGGCTGTCCGTGGTGACCTGAACAGGGCAAGGCTAACAGCTTTGCAAGCGCCGGGGTAAAGCCTTTGCCGCGATCAGCCGCGGGTGGAGCCGGCGTTGCTGGCGGAATCCGTCACCACCTGCTCTTGGCCTGCGCGCAACACTGCGAGCCTGCGGCGTTCGTACTCTGCATGGCTCAACCCCTGGCGCTGCAGCGCTTCGAGCTGCAGCTGGCGGGTTTCCTCGGCGGTGTAGGGCCGCAGTTCGGGGTGAGTGGCACAGCCGCTCAGCACGGCGATGGCAACGGCGGTCAGGGCAGCGAACAGCAGGCGGTTGATGATGTTCATGGCGGGCAGTCCGTGATTCGGGGATTCGTCGGCATCGAATCGATGAATCAAGGTTATTGGGCGTGGCCGGGCATTAGAAATTGTCGTGCTCGATAGTGACTATCGAGGCGGCCGTTGGCGTGCCGCTGGCTAGACTGATCAGCGTCAGGTCTGGAGGCAGGGAGTGGACATGTCGATGGGGCTCAGGGAAGACCTGGTGTTTTCCGCTTTGATCATGGTGGCGCTCTGGCTGTCAGGTGCCACGCTGGGCTATCCGCTGTACCTTGGCGGTTGGTATGTGATGGGATTGTACGCGATGGTGCTGATGGCCAGCCTGGCGCTGCGCGCTCCAGCCCTGTTCATCACCGGCGCTACGGCGGCGGTAGCGGCGACGCTGCTGGCCTACCTGCGCCTGCAAGGCGGGCGCTTGCATCCCGATGGGTTGCTGGGGCTGGGGCATGTTTTTTCCGCCCCTGGGTTGTTGGCAGGCTTGGCGGCGACAGCCTGGCTGATACCTCGGCGGGCCAGGGGCAGCCTGCCATGGCAGGTCGCCGGGCTGGGCTTTTGCGGTAGCGTGGTGGGGTTTGCGCTTGCCCAGCTACTGGTGTGCAACAGCGTGATGCACTGCGGGCCGCTGTCACGCTGAACGGGCTCAGCGCGGCATGTAGCCCAGTTGCCAGGCCCGCGGGATGAACCGCGTCAGCAGCGCCAAGATACAAGCCAGGCCGCAACTGGCCGACAGCGCCAGCAGACCGAACCGTTGCTGCAGCCAGGCCCCCAGCGCCGCGCCCAGCAGCATGCCCGTCCAAGGTACCAGCTGGACCCGCCAGCCATGCCGTCGTTCCCCCAGCATCCAGCGCCCCAGACCACGACCGAAGCGCGATAGCGCGCCGGTGACGTAGGTCAAGCCGATGGGTAGGCCGTTCACGTGCTCGACCACGGCGTTGAGCATGCCCATGGCGAGAGTCGCCGCTATCAGCGCCGGGAACGTGGCGCCCGTGGGCCAGCCAGCGGCGAAGGCGAGCAGGGCGGCGACGATCAGCAGCAATGGCGCGGCGCGGCGGCGCGACAGTCGTGCCAGCAGCACGCCCAGGGCATTGCCGAGGACGAAACTGAAAATTGCCACGGCCAGGCGCAGGATCAGCGCCAGGTCGACCTGGCTGATCGCCACCGCAAGGCGCGTGGTGTTGCCGCTCATGAACGAGACGAAATCGCCCAGGGCCAGCAGCCCGATGGCGTCGGTCATGCCGGCCAGCACCGACAGCCCTGCCACCAGCCCGAGGCCGACGCGGCCACGCAAGGCCTGCAGCTTGGTGCGTCGAGCACTGTGTTGGGAGGCGGCAGTGGGCAGCATGGCGGGGATCTCTGGCACAGGGGCCTCGATCTTATACCCGGATCATGGCCCTGTGCTCGCCACTTCCGTCGCATGGGTACTGCCGAACGCGTCGGGGGAGTCCAGCAATGCTTGCAGACACAAGTCGCGGTAAAGGGGCCAGTCCTGGGCCTGGATCGGGTGTGGCTGAATCATGCCTGAGCTGCTGATGTCGTTCAAAATGACCCTGTCAGCACCCGGCCACTGCGCACATAGTGCGCCAGCAGCACGCCTTTGGGAGTGGCGGCCGACTCCACCAGCTCGAACGTCGCCGCCTGCGCATCGTCACCGAACAGGCGCTTGCCGCGACCCAGCAGCAAGGGGTGGATCAGCAGGCGCAGTTCGTCCACCAGCCCGGCCGCCAGCAACTGGCGTACCAGCTCGCCACTGCCCTGGGTCAGCAGCGCCGGCCCTTGCTGTTGCTTGAGCGCGTGGACCGCAGCCGCTACGTCGGCCCCCAGGACGTGGCTGTTGTGCCAGTCGATGGACTCCGGACGATGGGTGGCGACATGCTTGGCCACACCGTTGAACAGGTCGGCCAGTGGGCGATCCGGTGCCTCGGGACCGACGTTGGGCCAGAACCCAGCGAAGATATCGTAGGTACGCCGTCCCAGCAGCAGTTCGAACGGCTGACTGAACAATGCCTGCATGGCCTGGCCGAAGGCCTCGTCGGCCAACGGAGGAATCCAGCCGCCGTGGGTGAAGCCGCCGCTGGTGTCTTCCCCCGGCCCGCCAGGGGCCTGCATGACGCCGTCGAGGGTGATGAAGGCGGCGACGATGAGCTTGCGCATGGGGTGAACCTCCTCGGGTGGGTGTGCTGGGTAGTCGATTGGGACAGGGGAAAATCGACAGCCGTGCTGAACGATAGTCAGGGTTCGACGAGCGTGCGCACCTGAGGAGAGACAGCTGCGCAGGGGCGCGCTGTCTGTGGGAGCGGGTTTACCCGCGAAGCATCCAACGCGGTGGATGGCACCGGCTTGGCCGGTGTGCGGCTGCAGCCGCTCCCACAGGTCCCAGCTACAGCCAGTAGGTCACCGCCCACCAGCCCAGGCCCCCCATGACCACGGTATAGGGCAGCGCCATCCACACCATGCGCCCGTAGGAAAGCCGGATCAGCGGCGCGATCGCCGAGGTCAGCAGGAACAGGAACGCCGCCTGGCCGTTGGGCGTGGCCACGCTGGGCAGGTTGGTGCCGGTGTTGATCGCCACCGCCAGGGTCTCGAAATGCTCGCGGCTCATCGCGCCATCGAGGAACGCCTGCTTGACCTCGGTGATGTAGATGGTGGCGACGAACACGTTGTCGCTGATCGCCGACAGCAGGCCGTTGGCCAGGTAGAGCATGCCTGGCTGCTGCTCGCTCGGCAGCGCCAGCACCCAGGCGATCAGCGGGCTGAACAGCTGCTGTTCATGGATCACCGCGACCACGGCAAAGAACACCACCAGCAACGCGGTGAACGGCATGGCATCCTGGAAGGCGCGCCCCAGGCGGTGCTCGTCGGTGATGCCGGTGAAGGCGGTGATCAGCACGATCACCAGCAGGCCGATCAGGCCCACCTCGGCGATGTGCAGGCCCAGGCAGACGATCAGGATCAGCGCGGCCAGGCCTTGCACCAGCAGGGCGACGCGCTGTGCCGATGTGCGCGCGGCATCGTCCTCGGCGGCGTAGGCGGCCAGCACCTGGCGCACGCGTTCGGGCATCAGCGTGCCGTAGCCGAACAGCCGCAGCTTCTCCAGCAGCACGCAGGTCACCAGGCCTGCTGCCAGCACCGGCATCGACACGGGAGCGACCTTGCTGAAGAAATCGGCGAAGTGCCAACCCATCTCATGGCCGATCAGCAGGTTCTGCGGCTCGCCCACCAGGGTGCAGACGCCACCCAGCGCCGTGCCGACCGCCCCGTGCATCAGCAGGCCGCGCAGGAAGGCGCGGAACTGGTCGAGGTCATCGCGGTGCAATTGTTCGACCTGATGGTCGCTGTCCAGCGCAGACTCCTCGCGGGGATTGGTGCCCGAGGCGACACGGTGGTAGACGGCATAGAAGCCCACCGCCGCGCTGATGATCACCGCCGTCACGGTCAGGGCGTCGAGGAACGCCGACAGGAACGCCGACAGCACGCAGAACAGCAGGCTCAGCACGGCCTTGGAGCGCACGCCCAGGAGGATCCGCGAGAACAGGAACAGCAGCAGCTCCTTCATGAAGTGAATGCCGGCGACCATGAACATCAGCAGCAGGATCACCGGGAAGTTGTGCTGCAGCTCCTGGTACAGCGCCTCGGGCGTGGTCATGCGCAGCAGCAGCGCCTCGACCAGCAGCAGGCCGCCGGGCATCAGTGGGTAGCACTTGAGCGCCATCCCCAAGGTGAAGATGAACTGGATCACCAGCGCCCATCCGGTGACCACCGGGCCGAGGGTCGCCAGCAGCAACGGGTTGAGGAGCAGGAACAGGCAGATGACAGCCTTGTACCAACGCGGCGACTGGCCCAGGAAGCCGTGGGCGAGGGCGCCGGTCAGGGAACGGGACATGAATTTGTATCCTTTTGATTCAGCAGTCGCGCACGGTGCCCCATCGTCGCGCGCGGTGCAAGGTATCCAGTCCCGCTTTTGGCACATGTGCGGCCTTGCGGGTGCGCTAAGATCCTGCGTTGTGAACCCTTTCCCCAATGGAGTGCCGTCCGTGACCGACTACACCGCGTTCAAGGTCGAACTGACCGACAACATCGCCCACGTGCAGATCAACCGCCCGGAAAAGATCAACGCGATGAACGCCGCCTTCTGGGAGGAGATCGTCGAGATCTTCCAGTGGATCGACGACACCGACGCGGTGCGCGCGGTGGTCATCAGCGGTGCCGGCAAGCACTTCTCTTCCGGTATCGACCTGATGATGCTGGCTGCCCTGGCGCAGCAGCTGGGCAAGGACGTCGGGCGCAACGCGCGCCTGCTGCGCCGTACCATCCAGCGCCTGCAACGTTCGTTCACCGTCGTGGACAACTGCCGCAAGCCAGTGCTGGCGGCGATCCAGGGCTACTGCATCGGGGGAGCCATCGATCTGGTCTCGGCCTGCGACATGCGCTACTGCGCCGCTGATGCGCAGTTCTCGATCAAGGAGATCGACATGGGCATGGCCGCCGATGTCGGCACCCTGCAACGTTTGCCGCGCATCATCGGCGACGGCATCATGCGCGAGCTGGCCTACACCGGGCGCAAGGTCGATGCCCAGGAGGCGCTGCGCATCGGCCTGGTCAACCGTGTCTATGATGACCAGGCGGCGTTGCTCGACGGAGTCTTTGCCATCGCCCGCGAGATTGCCGCAAAATCCCCGGTCGCCGTGGCCGGCACCAAGGAAATGATCAGCTACATGCGTGACCATCGCATCGACGATGGCCTGGACTACATCGCCACCTGGAACGCCGCCATGCTGCAGTCCGAAGACCTGCGGGTGGCCGTGGCCGCGCACATGAGCAAACAGCAACCGACGTTCGCCGACTGACCGGGTTGGCGGGCGCCTCTCAGGAACCCGAACCATGTCAGCACGCTGGACAACCGCAGTACTCGACCCGCAGATCCCCGGGGGGCTGGTCGTCGCCCGCAGCCCGGAAGGGTTCCTGGTGGACGCCAACGGCGCGCTGTTCCCCCGCGACTGGCTCAAGCGCCAGGACCTGGACGTGCTGTGCGAGCACGGCATCGGCCATTTCGACGGCCAGCCGGTGTTCCTGCTGGAGCTGCGCAGTGCCAGCGAGGTAGCGGGTTGCGGCTGGCAGGGGTTGCGCCGGTTCATGCTCGAGGGCGATTTCGATACCTACAAGGTGCTCGGCTACGCCGCGCAGATCGGCACCTGGGCCTGCGAGCACCGCTTCTGCGGCAGTTGCGGCCAGCCGATGACGCAGATCCATTGGGAGCGGGCGATGTACTGCCAGCCCTGCGACCTGCGCAGCTACCCGCGCATCTCGCCGAGCATGATCGTGCTGGTCACGCGCGGCGACGACGTGTTGCTGGCCCGCTCGCCACGCTTCGTCACCGGGGTGTACAGCACCCTGGCAGGTTTCGCCGAACCGGGCGAGTCGGCCGAGGACTGCCTGGTGCGCGAGGTGCGTGAAGAGGTGGCGGTGGAGGTGAGGAACATCCAGTACGTCGGCAGCCAGTGCTGGCCGTTCCCGCACTCGATGATGCTGGGCTTCCATGCCGAATACGCGGGTGGGGAGATCGTCATGCAGCCAGACGAGATCGAGGACGCCCAGTGGTTCAGCGTCCATGACCTGCCGCCATTGCCGGCCGGGCGCTCGATCGCCCGGTATCTGATCGATCTTTATGTGGCCAGAAGGCTAGGCCTGGCCGAACCAGTGTTGCCACGCTAGGCGGATGGTCAGCGCCAGCACCACGGTGATGAACACCGGACGGATGAACTTGCTGCCGCCGCTGATCGCCGTGCGGGCGCCGAAGAAGGCGCCGACCATCACCGACAGGCCCATGCACAGGCCGACGATGTAATCCACCTGCCCGGAAATGATGAACACCGTCAGCGCCGCGATGTTGCTGACGAAGTTCATGCTGCGCGCCACGCCGCTGGCGCGGACCAGGTCGATGGGGTAGAGCAGCAGCGTGCTCACGGTCCAGAAGGCGCCGGTGCCGGGCCCGGCGACGCCGTCATAGAAACCCAGGGTGAAGCCTTGCGGGAACTGCCATTTCTTCCTGATCGGTATGTCGGCGTCCAGCGGCGCCTTGGGCGTGCCGCCGAACAGCAGGTAGACACCACAGGCGAAGACGATCACCGGCAGCATCTTGTTCAGCCACTCGGCCGGCATGTAGTGGGCGACCACCGCGCCGATCAGCGCGCCCACCAGGGTGCCGAACAGTGCCGGGCGCCACTGTGCCGGGTGGAACAGCTTGCGTCGGTAGTAGGTGAAACCGGCGGTGGCCGAGCCGAAGGTGGAGCTGAGCTTGTTGGTGCCCAGCACCAGGTGCGGTGGCATGCCGGCGGTGAGCAGCGCCGGGGTGGTCAGCAGGCCGCCACCGCCGGCGATGGCGTCGATGAAACCGGCGACGAAGGCGACCAGGGCGAGGATCAGCAGGGTGAGCGGTTCTACGGTGAGTTCGAAGGGCATGGGGCTTTGGCTGGCGAAGGGGCGGGGTGCGGCAAAAGGCCGCGCTGAAGGCGGTACATGGTAATCCTGGGCGCCAGGCGATACCAGTGCCGGCCTCATCGCGGGGCAAGCCCGCTCCAACGCCGGTTCGTAGTCATGGATGCGTGGGAGCGGGCTTGTCCGGCGATGGATGTCACAGGAACCAGCGGTATTCGCGGGCACTGACCTCCTGCAGAAATGCCAGGTGGTCCTGGCGCTTGTTCTCGCAATAGACCATCACGAACTCCGCTCCCAGTCCCTCGTTGACCGCCGGGTGTCCACGCATCGCGGCCACCGCGCTGAGCATGTCCTTGGGAAAGTCGATCCCGCTGCCGCGATCCTCGTTCAGCGCTGCGATCGGCTCCTGGCCGGCATCCAGCCCATGTTCCATGCCGCAGAGAATCGCCGCCAGCACCAGGTACGGGTTGGCGTCCGCGCCGGCCAGGCGATGCTCGATGCGCAGGTTGCGCGGGTCCGACTCGGGAATGCGGATGCACGCATCGCGGTCTTCGAAGCCCCAGCTGGCGCGGCTGGCGGCATTGACCATGGCGCCGTAGCGGCGGAACGCGTTGTGATTGGCGGCGAAGATCGGCATGCAGTGCGCCAGCCACGCCAGGCAGCCGGCCACGGCGTGGCGCAGCGGGCGCTGGGCGTCGGCGGCGAGCAGGTTGTCGCCGGCCTGGTCGTAGAGGCTGACATGCACGTGCATGCCGCTGCCCGGCGCTTGCAGGTAAGGCTTGCTCATGAACGAAGCACGCAATCCATGCTTCAACGCCACGCCACGGGTGCTGCGGCAGAACAGCGCCGCCCAGTCGGCGGCGCGCAGGCCGTCGTCGCAATGGCCGAAGTTGATCTCGAACTGCCCCGGCCCCAGCTCGGCGGTGATGACATTGGCGTCCACGCCCTGGGCATTGGCGGTATCGACCATCTCGCGCAGCACGTCGGCGAAGCGCGACAGGCGTTCGATATGCATGTTCGGCTGATCGTCGGCATCGCCGGTGGACGGGTCGCGGGGGAACTGCGGCATGCCGTCCTGCAACGCCCGGTCGAACAGGTAGAACTCCAGTTCGAAGGCCACCACCGGGCGGATACCACGGCGCTCGAGACGCCGCAGGACGCGGGCCAGCACTTCGCGTGGCTCGAACTCGATGGGGGCCGCGGTGCCGTCGGAGCTGATCAGCATCTGCCCCAGCGGCTCACGCTCCCAGGTCACCGGCTTGAGCGTGCCGGGTACCAGGCGGCGCGGGGCATCGGGGTCGCCGTCGTTGAAGCAGTAGTCACCGATCGGGAACAGCCCGCCCTGCGCACCGAGCAGGACGCAGTTCTGCGGCAGCTTCAGCGGGCTGCCGGCCGCCACCTTTTCCAGCATGTCGATGGGATAGCGCTTGCCGTAGAAGTGTCCGGGGATGTCCAGGCTGATCAGGTCGACGTAGCGCACGTCCGGGTGGGCGGCGCGAAAGGCGCGTACTTCGCTGAGCAGATCGGGAAAGCGGCTGTCGCTGGTCATTGCTTGTGCTCCGTTGGAACAACACATGAGATCGTTGATCTGGCGCGCGCCCACAGAGGGCGTTGTTTACAGCTCGACAACACAGCCTGCGCTCAGCGAAACACCCAGAGCACCCGGGTCGTCCGTTCGGTCAGGTTGGCGTAGCGGAACTGGCTGTGGGGCGGCAGCTGGAAGCTGTCATTGGCAAACAAGGTGACGGCGGTCTCATGGTCTTCCCGCCACAAGGTCAGCTCACCTTCAAGCACGAAACCACCCTGTTCCGAACTGTCGTCCAGGTGCCCCTCGCCGCTGCTGGCACCCGGTGTCAGGTGGCTTTCGAGCATGGCGAAGCGACCGTTCAGGGTCGGCGAGACCAGCACGTCGGTGACACCGCCGGCGTAATACAAGGTGCGGCGTTCGCCAGGGCGGGTGACCCAGTCGATCTCCCGGGGCGGCACGGCCTGGTAGAAGTAGGTGGTGGGTACCTGCAGCGCTTCGCTGATGGCGGTGAGATCGGCCACGGTCGGGCGTGACAGGCCACGTTCGACCTGGGAGAGAAAGCCCAGTGAACGTTTGACCCGTCCGGCCAGCTCGTCCAGGGTCAGCCCCCGGTGCTTGCGCAGGTCGCGTACCAGTCGCGCCAGGGCCTGGCTGTCGTCGATCGGCTCAGACATGGTCGCGCATCCTGTACCAGGCCTTGGCCGCCGCCTCCAGTGGCGCGGCGAGCAGATCGCCGCCGGGGAAGCGGCCATTGTCGATGCCCTGGTACAGCGCCAGCAGGTCGTCGTCGCCGAGGATCGCGTCGCTGACCGCGCGCGCGCCGGCCAGGGTCGGCAGCACGCCGTGGCCGGAAAAGCCCTGCAGCCAGTAGCGCTGGCCCTGGCGGCCGATGTCCGGGGTGCGCTGGATGCTGCAGTCGATATGGCCGCCCCAGGCGTGCTCGATGGCCACCCCGCGCAGTTGCGGGAACACCCGCTCCAGGTAAGGCCGGGTGGCGCCGGCGACATCCCTGGGGATGCCGCCCAGGTAGGTGCAGCCGCCGCCGAACAGCAGGCGGTGGTCGGGGGTGAGGCGCAAGTAGTCGGGGACGAACTGGTTGTCGATCACGCAACTGTCGCGCGGCAGCAGTGACGCGGCGAAGTCCGCGTCCAGCGGCGCGGTGGCGATCTGGTAGGAGCCCACCGGCAGCAGGCGGCGCGACAGCGTGCGGTCGAGGCCGTCGATATAGGCATTGCAGGCCAGCACCAGTACGGCGCTGCGCACTTCGCCTTTGTCGGTGCGGGCCACGAAGCCGGCGCCCTGCTCGCGATAGTCGAGCACCTGGCTCTGCTCGAAGATCCGGCCTCCCGCCTGCTCGATGATGCCGGCCAGGCCCTGGGCCAGCTTCAGCGGGTTGAGGTGGGCGCCGTTGGGATCGTACAGGGCGGCCTGGTAGCGGGGGCTGTCGATCCAGGCGGGCAACTCGTCGCGCCCGATCAGGCGCAGGCAGTCGTAGCCGAACTTGCTGGCGGCTTCCTCCCGGGCTTCTTCCAGCAGCTTCACCCGGCGTGGCAGCACCGCGGTCCACAGACTGCCCGGGCGGTAGTCCACCTCGAAACCGTGGCGCAGAGGCAGGTCGCGCATTTCCTCGGCCGCCCAGCACATGCTGTCCCACAGGCGCCGGGTACGTTCCAGGCCCAGGGCTTTCTCCAGCGGTGGCATGTCGCAGGACCAGCCCAGCAACGCCTGGCCGCCGTTGCGCCCGGACGCCGCCCAGGCCACCCGGCTGGCCTCCAGTACGCTGACGCGCTTGCCGGCCAGGGCCAGGCGCAAGGCAGTGTGCAGCCCGCTGAACCCGGCCCCGACGATCAGCACATCGGTGTCATGGCTGCCTTGCAGTGCAGGCCGCAGGGGGATCGGGGCAGGGTAGGTCTTAGCGTAATAGCTGGCGACGTGCTGGGCGGATTGCTTGAACATGCCGGGACCTCGTGAAATTTGTTTTGATTATTTTCATGAAAAAGTAGCAGAGAATTTTCACATCGCCAGTCGATCGTGTTTTTTGCCAGGTTGGCGATATGATCCAGCGGCCCCTGAAAACAACGACAAGGCATTTCGCCATGCGCCGCCTGCCATCCCTCACCGCCTTGCGCACCTTCGAATGCGCCGCCCGCCACGGGCACTTCGGCCGCGCCGCGGCCGAGCTGTGCGTCACCGACAGCGCTGTCAGTCACCAGATCCGCCAGTTGGAAGAGCAACTGGGCGTGGCCCTGTTCGAGCGGGTGGGGCGCCAGGTACGCCCGACCGCCGAGGCCGAGCGGCTGCTGCATCATCTGCAGCAGGCCTTCGAGCTGATCGGCAAGGCCTGCGACGAACTGCGCGATCCGGCCTCCCAGGCTGTGCTGCGGGTCGCGGTCACCGCCGAGCTGGCCCAGAAGTGGCTGGTGGCGCGGCTCGCCGACTTCAGCAGCCGCTACCCACATATCACCCTGCACCTGCACGAGCAGCCGATCGACGCCGGAGCCCCAGCACTGGACGTGGACCTGGCCATCACCTATGGCACCAGCGCCCTGGATGCCAGTACCCACTTCGTCCGGCCCTTGCCGCTGCTGCAGTTCTTCCCGGTATGCAGCCCCGGGCTCTTCAACCAGGGCGGCCTGAAGCGGCCACGTGACCTGGTGCGCCATTGCCTGCTGCACGATGACCAGGACGGTCGTACCTGGACCACCTGGCTGGCGACCCATGCCGAGGACGCCCTGCCCACGCGCCAGCTGTACTTTCCGCATGCGGCGCTGGCACTGGAAGCCGCCTTGCTCGGGCAGGGCGTGGCCATGGGCGACAACCTCACCTGCCAGGCCGACCTGCAGAGCGGTCGCCTGGTTCGCCCGTTCAGCGCCAGCGTCACCGCCCAGGGGCAATATGCGCTGGTCTGCGAGCGGCTGCGCCTGGAGCGTGGCGCGGTGGCGCAATTCATCGAATGGTTCATCGAACAGCTGGGCGATAGCTGAATCCAGTTCACCTATCGCTGAGTTTTCATCGTTGGAAGCCTGCGTCGGCGGGGCGTAGCGTGCAGTCATCACTCACCGATACCGAGGTTGACCATGGCACGTTCGCTCACCACCACGCCCAAGGCCGATGGTTTCCGCCTGCCTGGCGAATTCGAGCCCAAGACCCGCTGCTGGCTGGGCTGGCCGGAGCGTCCGGATGTCTGGCGCAATGGCGCCAAGCCGGCGCAGAAGGTCTGGGTCGAGATCGTCACGGCCATCGCGTCCAGCGAGCCGGTGACCGTCTGCGCCTCGGCTGCCCAGTACGCCAACGCCCGCAACCTGCTGCCGGCCCACGTGCGGGTGGTGGAGATGACCTGCAACGACACCTGGTTCCGCGACAGTGGGCCATGCTTCGTGGTCAACGATCAAAGCGGCGAGGTGCGTGGCGTGGACTTCGAGTTCAACGCCTACGGCGGCCTGGACGGCGGCCTTTATTACCCCTGGGACAAGGATGACCAGATCGCCCGCAAGATCCTCGAGATCGAGCACCTGGACCGCTACCGCGCACCGTTGATCGCCGAACTGGGTGGCATCCAGAGTGACGGCCAGGGCAGCCTGCTGACCACCGAGCAGTGCCTGCTCAACCGCAATCGCAACGCGCACCTGGGCAAGGACGAAGTGACCCGCCGCCTGCAGGATTACCTGGGCGCCGACCAGGTGATCTGGTTGCCCCGTGGCTGCAAGTTCGACGAGACCGATGGCCATGTCGACGACCTGGCCTGCTTCGTGCGCCCCGGCGAGGTGGTGCTGCAATGGACCGACAACCGTGACGATCCGCAGTGGGAGATCTACCAGGAGGCCTACGACATTCTGCGCGGCACCCGCGACAGTCGCGGCCGCGCACTCAAGGTGCACAAGCTGCCACAGCCCGAGGTGCTGCGCTGGACGGCGGAGGAGGCGGCGGGCCTGGACCAGGTCGAAGGCACCCACGTACGTCAGGCCGGCACGCAGATCTGCGCTTCGTACATCAACTACTACGCCGGCAATTCGGCCATCGTCGTGCCGCTGTTCGGCGACCGCAACGACGCCGTGGCCCAGGCCACCCTGGCCGAGCTGTTCCCCGGCCATCGCATCATCGGTATCGACAACAGCCGCGAGATCCTGCTCGGCGGTGGCAATGTCGCCTGTATCACCATGCCGCAATACGCCGGAGGTCGCCGCTGATGAAAGGCTTGGCCCTGGCGCTGGTCCTGGGCTGCGCGGCGACGTCGGTCCTGGCCGCCGACGCGCCGCAGCCTACCGTAAACCTGTACATCTGGGGCGAGTACCTGGCACCGGATACCTTGAAGCGTTTCGAACAGCAGACCGGGATTCGCGTGGTCGCCGATCACTTCGACTCGCTGGAAACCGCCGAAACCAAGCTGCTGACCGGAGGCAGCGGCTACGATGTGGTGCTCAGCGCCGGCCAGCACCTGAGCCGGGCCATTGCCAGCGGCGCGCTGCAGCCGCTGGACAAGTCGCGGCTGCCGCACCTGCAGGGAGTGGGCGAGGAGTTCCGCCAGCACATGGCAGTATTCGACCCGGGCAACCGCTATGCCGGCACCTATGCCTGGGGCACCACGGGCGTGGGTTTCCAGGCGCAGGCGGTGGCCTCGCGGCTGGCGGATGCGCCGACCGACAGCTGGGCGATGCTGTTCGATCCGCAGGTGGTGGCGAAATTCGCCGACTGCGGGGTGAGCCTGCTCAACGATCCCAACGAGGTGTTCGCGGCGGTGATGCGCTACCTGGGCCTGGACATCAACCAGCAGCGCCTGGAGGACCTCAAGGCCGCCGAAGCGCAGTTGCGCAAGGTGCGTCCGTACATCCGCTACTTCGACAATGACCGCAACATCAACGACCTGGCCAACGGCGAGACCTGCGTGGCGATGTCGTGGAACGGCAACGTGGCGATCGCCCAGACCCAGGCGGAACAGGCGAACAAGGCATTCACCCTGGACTACCGCATCCCTCGGCAGGGCACGTTGATCTGGCTGGACGCATTGGTGGTGCCCAAGGATGCGCCGCACCCGGAGGCTGCCTGGGCGCTGATGGACTACCTGATGCGCCCGGAGGTGATCGCGCCGATCACCGACACCATCCATTACGCCAATGCGATCACGGCGGCCGACGCGCTGGTGGATCCGCGGATCCGCAATGCCCCGGGGACCTACCCCCCGGCCGAGGTGCGGGCGCGGTTGTACAGCAAGAATGACAATGGCAAGGCGTTCAACCGCGAATTGACCCGGGCGTTCAGCCGGTTGAAGAGCGGGACTTAGTCGCCGTGCCTTCTGTACAGGGTTTGCCCGCGCACAGGGCGGCACGGCCGAGGCAGCATGCCTGCTAGGTCGACGCCTTGCGCCGTGGCGGCCTGGTCTTGCCCGCCGTTGCTTTGCTTGCGCCTGCCGTGGCCTTGCTCTTGTCCGCACGTTTGCGTTTTTTCTTCCACGGCGCCGCGGCCTTGCCGGCGGCCGGCCCGCTGATGGTCAGGCGCATGCCCGCGCAGCGCTGCACCAGCTTGCCCATCCAGGCCGATTGCCGGGCGACGAACTCGTCCAGGCTCATTTCGCCGTTCTGCACCATGTCCAGCGCCTGCTCCCAGATGGCCGTGGTGCCTGGGTCGGCAATGGCGCGCGGCACGGCGTCGATCAGGCTGAAGGCCGCGGGCGTGGCAGACAAGGCCTTGCCGTTCTTGACCAGGTAGCCGCGGTCGAGCAGGCCCTGGATGATGCTGGCGCGGGTGGCCTCGGTGCCGATGCCGGTGGTTTCCTTGAGCTTCTGCTTGAGCCGGGGGTCGGCCACCAGCTTGGCGACGTTCTTCATCGCCTTGATCAGGTCGCCTTCGGTGAAGGGCTTGGGCGGTTGGGTCCACAGGTCTTTCAGCTGCAGGCCATGCACCGCGCAATCCTGGCCTTCGCGCAATGGCGGCAGTACCTGGGCCGGTGGTGCCTCGCGGCCTTTGGTGGGCGTGAGCGCCTCGGGCAGCGCGCGGCGCCAGCCCGGCTCGACGATCTGCTTGCCCACCGCCCGCAGTGCCTGCCCAGCGCAGTCGAACTCGGCCTGGGTGCGGTCATATTCGTGGTTGGGCAGGAACTGCGCCAGGTAACGGGCGCGGATCAGGGTATACACCGCCTTGTACTTGGGCGCCAGGCGTGCCGGGTCGCTGGCGGCCGCGGTGGGAATGATGCCGTGGTGGGCGCTGACCTTCTGGTCGTTCCACGCCCGCGAGCGGCGTTGCGGTTCCAGATGCGGCTGCAGCGGGGCTAGGCTGTCGTCGGCGCGCTGCAGGGCGGCGAGAATACCGGCTGCTTCGCCGTGCTGGCTGAGGGGCAGGTAGCCGCTGTCACTGCGCGGGTAGGTGATGAGCTTGTGGGTCTCGTACAGGGCCTGGGCGATGTCCAGGGTCTCCTGGGCGCCGAGGCCGAGCTTCTTCGAGCACACCTCCTGCAGGGTGCCGAGGTCGAAGGGCAGGGGAGCGGCCTCGCGTACCCGTTCGGTGGCCACTTTCAGCACCCGGGCGCTGCCGGCGGCCCGCATGTCCTTGGCGGCCTGTTGCGCCAGCGCCTGCTTGAGGCAGCGGCCCTGATCGTCGCAGGCATCCTCCGGGGCGCGCCACTGGGCGTTGAACACACTGCCGGCGCTTTCCAGTTGTACCTCGATGGCCCAGTACGGCACCGGCACGAAGTCGGCGATGCTGCGGTCGCGGTCCACCACCAGGCGCAGCGTGGGTGTCTGCACCCGGCCCACCGGCAGCACGCCCTGGTAACCGGACTGGCGACCGAGCAGGGTGAACAGGCGGCTCATGTTCATGCCGATCAGCCAATCGGCCCGCGAGCGGCCCAGGGCCGAGTGGTAGAGGCTGAAGGTCTCCTGGCCCGGCAGCAAGCGCCCGAGCGCCTTGCGGATGGAGGCATCGTCCAGCGCCGACAGCCACAGGCGCTGGATCGGCCCTCGGTAGCGGCAATGCTCGACCAGCTCGCGGGCGATCATCTCGCCCTCGCGGTCGGCGTCGGTGGCGATCACCAGCTCACGGGCCTCGCCGAGCAGACGCTTGACCGCCTTGAACTGGCTGGCGGTCTTGGGCTTGACCGTCATCTTCCACTTCTCGGGGATGATCGGCAGGTCGTCGAGCGACCAGCGCTTGTAGCGTTCGTCGTAGCTGTCGGGCGGGGCGGTCTCCAGCAGGTGGCCGATGCACCAGGTCACGCAGACATCGGTGCCTTGCCAGCAGCCGTCGCCACGGCGTTGCGCGCCGAGCACCTTGGCGATGTCTTTTGCCTGGGAGGGTTTTTCGCAGAGAAAGAGCCGCATGGCCGAAAACGCTTCATCGTGAAAGATGCGCACTAGGATGCGCAAGGCAGGCCGTGCAGGCAAGTTTTATCTGTATGCATGTACAGGTTTTATGCCCGCATCTTTGCCAGGTTTGCCATGGCTTCGGGTTGGACGTGTCGCCGGGTGCGTGCCAGCTTTGCCTTTCGCCTGCCAGTCGTGTCAATGGACGAAGTCGCTGGGGGCGCCTCTCCTACTAGAAACAGGGATGTAAACCAATGCCCGTATTCGACTACCGAAAACTCGACAGCAGCGCCAGCACCTCGCTCTACAAGGACGCCATGGCCCTGGCCACCTATGCCTACCACGGCATCGACGATGGCTTCGCCGCCGGCTATCAAAAGCATGGTTTCGGCCTGGGCCTGCCGGCCACGCTGGTCAAGGCCCTGATTGGCGGCACCGACAGCCAGGGGGTGATTCCCGGGATCCCGTGGAACCCCGACTCCGAGGCCAAGGCCCTGGCCCAGGTCAAGGCCGCTGGCTGGACGCCGATCAGCGCGGCGCAGCTGGGTTACCAGGGCAAGATCGACGCGCGTGGCACTTTCCACGGCGAAGCGCCGGGCTATACCTCGGCGCAGGTGGAAATCCTCGGTCGCTACGATGGCGCCGGCCAGCTCACCGGCGTCGGTATCGCGTTTCGCGGCACCAGCGGCCCGCGCGAGAATCTGTTGGGCGACAGCATCGGCGATGCCATCAACGACCTGCTGGCGGCGATTGGCCCGGCCGGCTATGCCCGCGACTATGCCGGTAACGCTTTCGACCGGCTGCTCGCCGATGTGGCGGCCTTCGCCAAGGCCAATGGCCTGAGCGGCGCCGATGTCACCGTCAGCGGCCACAGCCTCGGCGGCCTGGCGGTCAACAGCCTCGCGGACCTGAGCGCCTCGCGCTGGGGCGGCTTCTACCAGGATGCGCGCTACGTCGCCTTCGCCTCGCCGACACAGGCCGCCGATGCCAGCAAGGTGTTGAACATCGGCTATGAGAACGACCCGGTGTTCCGAGTGCTCGACGGCACCTCGGCGACCTGGGGCACGCTGGGCGTGCACGACGGCGCCAAGGCCTCGGCCACCAACAACATCGTCAACTTCAACGATCACTACGCCTCCGATGCCTGGAACCTGCTGCCGTTCTCCATCGGCAACATCGCCACCTGGCTGTCGCACCTGCCCTCGGCCTATGCCGATGGGCTGGGCCGGGTACTGGATTCGTCCTTCTATCAGTGGACCAGCCGCGACTCGACCATCGTGGTCAGCAATCTGTCCGACGTCACCCGTGGCTCGACCTGGGTCGAGGATCTGAACCGCAACGCCGAGCCGCACAAGGGCAGTACCTTCATCATCGGTTCGCAGAAGGATGACCTGATTCACGGCGGGCGGGGCAACGACTATCTGGAAGGGGGGGCGGGCAACGACACCTTCCGCGATGACGGCGGTTTCAACCTGATCGATGGCGGCGCAGGGCATGACAGCCTGAAGCTGCAGGATGCCCTGGCCAACCTGAGTATCGCCCGGGACGGCGAGGGCACGCTGTACGTGCGCGACGCACAGGGCGGCATCAGCTTGGTGCGCAATGTCGAGAGCCTGGTGAGCAAAGAGTCGAGCCTGCTGATCTTCAGCAGGGAGGTCAGCCACGGGGTGGCGGCGCAAGGTCTGTTCGACAGCGGCAAGATCACGCCCTACGCATCCTCGTTCAACGGCACCCAGGCCGGCGACCAGCTGGTGGCGGGCAGCCAGGGTCAATGGCTGTTCGGCCTCGGCGGGGACGACCGGCTGCAGGGCGGCACCGGCAATGACGTGCTGGTCGGCGGCGCGGGCAACGACGTGCTCATGGGGGGCGGGGGGCGCGACACCTTCCTGTTCAGCGACCATTTCGGCCAGGACCGGGTGCTGGACTTCACCGGCCAGGACCGGCTGGTGTTCATTGGTGTGGACGGCGGGACGGCGGCGCCGGACTGGCGTGCCCATGCCAGCCAGGTCGGCGATGACCTGGTGCTGAAGTTCGGCGGGGACAGCGTGACGCTGGTGGGAATCGCGGGTCAGGGGGTAGGGGACGGGCAGATCGTGATTGCCTGAGGGGTAGAGCGTAACCCGGTAGGAGCGGCCTGGTGTCGCGAAAGGGCTGCGTAGCAGCCCCAGGATTTCAGCGTTGACACAAAGATCGCCGGGGCCGCCATGCGGCCCTTTCCGACCGGTCCGACGCCTCGGCAAGGCCGCTCCTACAAGGAGCAGGCCGCCAACGTGATGGCTCAGGCGATCTCGCGTGAGTCGCGGACCATGTCCACGTGCGGGATGCCGGCCTCGAGGAACTCCTCGCTGACCACGCGAAAGCCCAGGCGCTCGTAGAACGGGGTGGCATGCACCTGGGCGCTGAGCATCTGCTTGCCAAGGTCGCGGTTCTGCGCCTCGATGATCACCGCACGCATCAGCGCATCCCCGACGTTGAGGCCGCGCCAGTCCTTGAGCACCGATACCCGGCCGATGGTGCCGTCGAGCAGCAGGCGGGCGGTGCCGATCGGATAGTCGCCCTCCATGGCCAAAAAGTGCACGGCGGTCGGATCCTCGGCATCGAACTCCAGTTCCGGCGGCACGTGCTGTTCGGCGACGAACACGGCGCTGCGGATGCGGTGGATGTCGGCGTTGTCTTTGTGCCAGTCGGCCAGTCGAACACTGATCTTATTCATCGGCGAATCCCAGGCTGCCTTGCATGACCAGCTGTTGTACCAGCATCAGGCCGTCTTCGTCCTGCAGCCACTGCGCAAGATTTTCGCTGTGCAGTGCGTCGGCGGAGCAGATCAGCTTCAGCAGTTCGCGCAATTTCCCTGGCAGTGGGCAGCTGCGACCGCTGGCGAACAGCAGCAGGTCGTCGCCGAACTCCGACCAGGCCATGCGTGCGCTCGGGTTACGGATGAGGATGGCGCCCTGTCCGAGATAGTCGAGCAGCTCTTGCTCGGTCAACTCCTCGCCGACGACCTGCTCCGGATAACGCGGCTCGGTCATGAACTGGCCGAACCAGGTCAGCAGCAGGTCCTTGTCGGCCATGTGCTTGTCGATCAGCGCCTTGAGGCGGTCGAGGGCGTCATGCTGGATCTGGTGCGGATCGCTGACCGGCTGGGCGTCGGCATCGCTGTAGCGCTCTTCTTCTGGCAGGAACTGGCCGAGGAAGTCGGTGAAGTGAGTCAGCACTTCGGCTGCGCTCGGGGCACGGAAGCCGACCGAGTAGGTCAGGCACTCGTCCTCGGCCACGCCGTAGTGAGCCAGGCGTGGAGGCAGGTAGAGCATGTCGCCCGGCTCCAGGGTCCATTCGTCGCTCTGCTCGAAGTCGGCGAGGATGCGCAGGTCGGCATGGTCGATCAGCGGGCTGTCGCTGTTGCACATCTGGCCGACTTTCCAGTTGCGCTTGCCCTCGCCCTGCAGCAGGAACACGTCGTAGTTGTCGAAGTGCGGACCGACGCTGCCACCGGGGGCGGCGTAGCTGATCATCACGTCGTCGATACGCCAGCTGGGCAGGAAACGGAATTCTTCCAGCAGCTCGGCGACCTCTGGCACGAACTGGTCAACCGCCTGGACCAGCAGGGTCCAGTCGCGCTCGGGCAGATCACTGAAGGCGTCCTCGGCGAACGGGCCACGGCGCAGCTCCCATGGACGCTCGCCGTGTTCCAGCACCAGGCGCGACTCGACTTCTTCTTCCAATGCCAGGCCGGCCAGCTCGTCGCCATCGATGGGGCTGACGAAGTCGGGGAAGGCCTGACGCACCAGCAGTGGTTTCTTCTGCCAGTAGTCGCGCAGGAATTCACGGGCCGTGAGGCCGCCCAACAGTTGCAGTGGAGTATCAGAATTCATGTTCAACCTATTGAAAAAACGTAGTTTTCGTACGGGAATAAAAACGCCCGGCCAGGCCGGGCGTTGGACGCGACGGTCAGCTTAGATGCGTTTGGCCTGGGCCACCGCGTTGCCGATGTAGGTCGCAGGCGTCAGTTGCTTGAGCTCGGCCTTGGCTTCGGCCGGCATGTCCAGGCCGTCGATGAAGGTCAGCAGCGCTTCAGGGGTGATGCCCTTGCCACGGGTCAGCTCCTTGAGCTTCTCGTAGGGGTTCTCGATGTTGAAGCGGCGCATCACGGTCTGGATCGGCTCGGCCAGGACTTCCCAGCAGGCGTCCAGGTCGGCGGCGATACGGGCGGCGTTGACTTCCAGCTTGCCGATGCCTTTCAGGCTGGCTTCGTAGGCGATGACGCTGTGGGCGAAGCCTACGCCCAGGTTGCGCAGCACGGTGGAGTCGGTCAGGTCACGCTGCCAGCGCGAGATCGGCAGCTTGCTGGCCAGGTGCTGGAACAGCGCGTTGGCGATCCCCAGGTTGCCTTCGGAGTTCTCGAAATCGATCGGGTTGACCTTGTGCGGCATGGTCGAGGAGCCGATTTCACCGGCGACGGTCTTCTGCTTGAAGTAGCCCAGCGAGATGTAGCCCCAGACGTCGCGGTCGAAGTCGATGAGGATGGTGTTGAAGCGGGCGATGGCGTCGAACAGCTCGGCGATGTAGTCGTGCGGCTCGATCTGGGTGGTGTACGGGTTGAACACCAGGCCCAGCTCGTCCTCGATGAAGGCGCGGGCGTTGGCTTCCCAGTCGATCTGCGAGTAGGCCGACAGGTGCGCGTTGTAGTTGCCCACGGCACCGTTGATCTTGCCCAGCAGCGGCACGGCGGCCACTTGCGCGATCTGGCGCTCCAGGCGGTAGACGACGTTGGCCAGTTCCTTGCCCAGGGTGGTCGGCGAAGCCGGCTGGCCATGGGTGCGCGACAGCATCGGCACGTCGGCGTGGGCGTGGGCCAGGGCGCGGATGGCCTCGGCGATCTGGCGCATCAGCGGCAGCAGCACCTCGTCGCGGCCGGCGCGCAGCATCAGGGCGTGGGACAGGTTGTTGATGTCCTCGCTGGTGCAGGCGAAGTGAATGAATTCGCTGACCTTGGCCAGTTCAGGCAACTGGGCGGCCTGCTCCTTGAGCAGGTACTCGATGGCCTTGACGTCGTGGTTGGTGGTGCGCTCGATTTCCTTGACGCGTTCGGCGTGCTCGAGCTTGAAGTCGGTGGCCAGGCTGTCCAGCACGGCGTTGGCTTCGGCGGAGAACGCCGGCACTTCGCCGATCTGCGGGTGGGCGGCCAGGCGCTGCAGCCAGCGCACTTCGACCAGGGCGCGGAATCGGATCAGGCCGAATTCGCTGAAGATGGGGCGCAGGGCCTGGGTTTTGCCGGCGTAACGGCCGTCTACAGGGGAAACCGCAGTGAGCGAGGAGAGCTGCATGGGGTGTTCTCGGACAGTCAGGCTTTTGGAAGGGCGCATATCATACATGAAAAACGCGCCCGAGTCGGGTGGCTGACCAAAGGTCGGGCCTATCAAAAATGTTGCGATCCCCTGTAGGAGCGGCCTTGTGTCGCGAAAGGGCTGCGCAGCAGCCTCGGCAATCTTGAGTCAGGCTCGAGATCCTGGGGCCGCGCTGCGGCCCTTTCGCGACACAAGGCCGCTCCTGCAGGTTTCTGTGTCAATCGGTAGTACGTGTCATCCCGTACAGCTCGTTGAGCAGCTTGCGGCGGCTGAGCACCAGCTGCCAGCGGTGCCCGCCGAGCTGGCGCCACAGGCGCGCGGCGCGAATGCCGGCCAGCAGCAGGGCACGGATCTTCGAGGCGTTGCTGGCCTGCTGCAGGAAGCGCATGTCGCCGTGCACCTGAATGCGCTGGCGCAGGGTGCTCAGGGTGTCCTGGTACAAGGCTCCGCTGGAGGCGATGACGTTTTCGTGAACCAGGCCGAAATGCTCGGCCTGGGACTGGATCTGCGGCAGGCGGTTGCCGATGGTGTCGAGCAGGTCGCCCCGCTTGTTCAGCTGGCGCTCCAGGCCGAGCATCGACAGGGCATAGCGCAGCGGCTCGCGCTGCAGGCTGCTGGGGTCGCGCTCCAGGGCGCCGACCAGTGCGCGGTAGCCGTCGCGCAGGTTGAGGTCGTCACCGCCGAACACCTCCAGGGTGTCCTTCGGGTCGCGTACCAGCAGGCTGCCGAGCATGCAGCCGATGTTGGCTTCGCTGGCCTGGCCGGTGCGGGCGATGCGATCGACCAGTACCGCGGCCTGGAACACGCCACCGAGGGCGACCAGCTGCTCCTGGAGGTTGTTCATTGACGCGGGCTCCACGGCTCGGCGACTTCGATCACACCGCCCCCCAGGCACACCTCGCCGTCGTAGAACACCACCGACTGGCCCGGGGTGACGGCGCGCTGAGGCTCATCGAACACGGCGCGGTAGCCGCTCTCGGTGCGCTCCAGGGTGCACTGCTGATCGCCCTGGCGGTAGCGCACCTTGGCGGTGAGCTTGCGTGGGCTGCCGAGGTCGATCGGGTTGACCCAGAAGATCTCCGAGGCCAGCAGGGCGCGGGAGAACAGCCACGGGTGCTCGTTGCCCTGGCCGACCACCAGCACGTTGCGGGTCAGGTCCTTGTGCAGCACGTACCACGGCTCGTCGCCGGCGTCCTTCAGGCCACCGATGCCCAGGCCCTGGCGCTGGCCGATGGTGTGGTACATCAGGCCGTGGTGGCGGCCGATCACTTCGCCGTCGGTGGTTTCGATGTTGCCTGGCTGGGCCGGCAGGTACTGCTTGAGGAAGTCGCTGAAACGGCGTTCGCCGATGAAGCAGATGCCGGTGGAGTCCTTCTTCTTGGCGGTGGCCAGGCCGTGTTTCTCGGCGATGGCACGCACTTCGGGTTTTTCCAGTTCGCCCACCGGGAACAGGGTGCGGGCGATCTCCTGGCCGCCGACGGCGTGCAGGAAGTAGCTCTGGTCCTTGTTCGGGTCCAGGCCCTTGAGCAGTTCGGTCAGCTCGCCGGTGTCGCGACGGCGCACGTAGTGGCCGGTGGCGATCAGGTCGGCGCCCAGGGACAGGGCGTAGTCGAGGAACGCCTTGAACTTGATTTCGCGGTTGCAGAGGATGTCCGGGTTCGGCGTGCGCCCGGCCTTGTACTCTTCGAGGAAGTGCTCGAACACGTTGTCCCAGTATTCGGCGGCGAAGTTGGCGGTGTGCAGCTTGATGCCGATGCGGTCGCACACGGCCTGGGCGTCGGCCAGGTCTTCACGGGCGGTGCAGTATTCGGTGCCGTCGTCCTCTTCCCAGTTCTTCATGAACAGACCTTCCACCTGGTAGCCCTGCTCCATGAGCAGAAGGGCGGAGACGGAAGAGTCCACGCCGCCGGACATGCCGACGATGACGCGGGTCTTGGCGGGGTCTTTGAGTGCTGGGCTGGTCATGGCTACCGGTGTGTATCTGGGGAAAAGCGCGGATTCTATCAAACCCGCGGGCTGACGTCAGTCGCGCAACAGTTCGAGGCTGTGCAGGGGGCCTTCCAGGTAGTCGTCGAGGCAGCGCGGCACCAGTTCGCTGCGCCAGCGCGACGGTTCGGCCAGCAGTTCCTCGCGGGTCAGCCATACGGCGCGAACGATGTCGCTGTCCAGCGCCAGGTCGGCATGATGCCGTACGGGACGGGCGGCGAAGCAGATGCGCTGGTAGGTGACCCCATTGCTCGGGGCGGTATAGAGGTAGATGCCGACCACGCCGGTGAGTTCGACTTCCCAGGCGGTTTCTTCCAGGGTTTCGCGCAGGGCGGCCTGAGTGATGGTTTCGTTGGCTTCCAGGTGGCCGGCGGGCTGGTTGAACACGTGCTGGCCGGCCTTGAATTCCTCGACGAAGAGGAACTTGCCTTCGTGTTCGACGATGGTGGCGACGGTGATGTGGGGTTGCCAGGTCATTTGTGTTTCCTCAGGTGGCGCGGGCCTGTAGGAGCGGCCTTGTGTCGCGAAAGGGCCGCAACGCGGCCCCGACAATTTCCGCTGCGAAGCTGAAATCCTGGGGCCGCTTCGCAGCCCTTTCGCGACACAAGGCCGCTCCTACAAGGGGCCGTATCTGCTCTGCAGAAAGCACAAACCCCGGTGCGTGGCCGGGGTCTGTGCTGTTACGTCAAGCGAACCTTACAGTGCGGCGATGGCGCTGTTCAGGGTCTGGCTCGGGCGCATGACCTTGGCGGTCAGCTCGGCATCCGGGGCATAGTAGCCGCCGATGTCGGCCGGCTTGCCCTGGACCGCGTTGAGCTCGGCGACGATGGTCGCCTCGTTCTCGGCCAGGGTCTTGGCCAGCGGGGCGAAGCGCGCCTGCAGGGCGGCGTCGTCGGTCTGGGCGGCCAGTGCTTCTGCCCAGTACAGGGTCAGATAGAAGTGGCTACCGCGGTTGTCGATACCGCCGACCTTGCGCGAAGGCGACTTGTTGGTGTCGAGGAACTTGCCGGTGGCCTGGTCCAGGGTGTTGGCCAGGACCTTGGCGCGCGGGTTGTCGTAGGTGTTGCCCAGGTGCTCCAGGGAAGCGGCCAAGGCCAGGAATTCACCCAGCGAGTCCCAGCGCAGGAAGTTCTCTTCCACCAGCTGCTGCACGTGCTTCGGTGCCGAACCGCCGGCGCCGGTCTCGAACAGGCCGCCGCCGTTCATCAGCGGAACGATCGACAGCATCTTGGCGCTGGTGCCCAGCTCCATGATCGGGAACAGGTCGGTCAGGTAGTCGCGCAGCACGTTGCCGGTCACCGAGATGGTGTCCTTGCCTTCGCGGATGCGGGCCAGGGAGAACTTGATGGCGTCGACCGGTGCGAGGATGCGGATGTCCAGGCCGGAGGTGTCGTGATCCTTCAGGTACTGCTGCACCTTCTCGATCATCACGCCGTCGTGGGCGCGGGCCGGGTCCAGCCAGAACACCGCCGGGGTGTTGCTCAGGCGGGCGCGGTTGACGGCCAGCTTGACCCAGTCCTGGATCGGCGCGTCCTTGGTCTGGCACATGCGGAAGATGTCACCGGCTTCGACGTTCTGTTCCAGCACGACATTGCCCTTGCCGTCGACCACGCGCACGACGCCGTCGGTCTTGATCTGGAAGGTCTTGTCGTGGGAGCCGTACTCTTCGGCCTTCTGTGCCATCAGGCCGACGTTCGGCACGCTGCCCATGGTGGTCGGATCGAACGCGCCGTTGACCTTGCAGTCTTCGATGGTGGCCTGGTAGATGCCGGCGTAGCAGCGGTCCGGGATGATCGCCTTGGCGTCTTGCAGTTCACCTGCGGTGTTCCACATCTTGCCCGAGTCGCGGATCATCGCCGGCATCGAGGCGTCGACGATGACGTCGCTCGGCACGTGCAGGTTGGTGATGCCCTTGTCCGAGTTGACCATGGCCAGGGCTGGGCGAACGGCGTACAGGGCCTGGATGTCGGCTTCGATCTCGGCCTGCTTGTCGGCTGGCAGATCCTTGATGCGGGCGTACAGGTCGCCGATGCCGTTGTTGGCGTTGAAGCCGACTTCAGCCAGTGCGGCAGCGTGCTTGGCCAGCACGTCGTTGTAGAACTCTTCGACGATGACGCCGAACATGATCGGGTCGGAGACCTTCATCATGGTGGCTTTCAGGTGGACCGAGAGCAGCACGCCGGAGGCCTTGGCATCGGCGATCTGCTCGGCGATGAAGGCTTTCAGGGCCTTGCGGCTCATGGTGGCGCAGTCGATGACTTCGGCGGCTTTGACGGCGGTCTTTTCTTTCAGCACGGTGGTGCTGCCGTCCTTGCCGACCAGCTCGATGCGCAGGCTGTCGTCGGCCTCGATCAGTGCGGCTTTCTCGCTGCCGTAGAAGTCACCCTGGGTCATGTGGGCGACGTGCGACTTGGAGTCGGCGGCCCAGGCGCCCATCTTGTGCGGGTGCTTGCGCGCGTAGTTCTTGACCGACAGCGGGGCGCGGCGGTCGGAGTTGCCTTCGCGCAGTACCGGGTTTACGGCCGAGCCTTTGATGCGGTCGTAGCGGGCGCGGGATTCTTTCTCTTCGGCGCTGGCTGGCTCGTCGGCGTAGTCAGGGATGTTGAAGCCCTTGGCTTGCAGTTCCTTGATGGCGGCTTTCAGCTGCGGTACCGATGCGGAGATGTTCGGCAGCTTGATGATGTTGGCTTCAGGAGTGGTCGCCAGCTGGCCCAGTTCCGCCAGGTGATCGCCTACCTGCTTCTCTGCGCCCAGTTGCTCGGGGAACGCCGCGAGGATACGGCCAGCCAGGGAAATATCGCGGGTTTCGACGGCGATGTCAGCCGAAGCGGTGAAGGCTTCGATGATCGGCAGCAGCGAGTAGGTGGCGAGGGCAGGGGCTTCGTCGGTGAAGGTGTAGATGATCTTGGAACGGGTGGGCATGCGGGTTAACTCTCTATGTGCTGAGCGTACTCGAGTCTCGAGGTGCGCAGGGTAGGCGCTTCGCCCTGGCGACGCCATGAGCGGAAAGTCGAGAGGCTGCGAGCGGTGATGGTGGATGCATCAGTCGAGCGTCAAGTGCTGGGACGCGGTAACGGCCCAGGCTTTGCGGTCATTCTTGACCAAGGGCGAGCCGCATTTTCCAAGGGTTCGCCCCGATGACCCTGTGGTCGCGGCGCAGTATATCAAACCCTTTGGGCTAATCAGCAAGGTCAAGTGCGATCGCGCCATTTATAAGACCAAAGACGTAGGGGCAATGTGGCGTGTTGCCGCAGGCCTGGGCCATGCATTTTCGCGGGTAAACCCGCTCGGCGGGGAGGTGCCTGGTTCTGTGGGCGCGGGTTTGCCCGCCAATGGGCGTGCCGACCCCGGGATGCCACCTTGCAGGTCAGCGGATGTGGTTTAGGCTCAGTGGATCGCACGAGTTCCAATCACCCCAGGAAAAGCGGAGTAGTGCAGCATGGGATACCAGAAAATCAAGGTTCCGGCTGATGGTGCCAAGATCACCGTCAATGCAGACCATTCGCTCAATGTTCCCGACAACCCCATCATTCCCTACATCGAGGGCGACGGTATCGGCGTGGACGTCTCGCCGGTGATGATCAAGGTGGTCGATGCCGCCGTGCAGAAGGCCTACGGCGGCAAGCGCAAGATCGCCTGGATGGAGGTGTATGCCGGGGAGAAGGCCACGCAGGTGTATGACCAGGACACCTGGCTGCCACAGGAAACCCTGGATGCGGTGAAAGACTATGTGGTGTCGATCAAGGGGCCGCTGACCACACCGGTGGGCGGTGGCATCCGCTCCCTCAACGTGGCGCTGCGCCAGCAGCTCGACCTCTATGTGTGCCTGCGTCCGGTGGTCTGGTTCCAGGGTGTGCCGAGCCCGGTGAAAAAGCCGGGCGATGTCGACATGGTGATCTTCCGCGAGAACTCCGAGGACATCTATGCCGGTATCGAGTGGAAGGCAGGCTCGCCCGAGGCGAACAAGGTGATCAAGTTCCTCAAGGAGGAAATGGGCGTCACCAAGATCCGCTTCGACCAGGACTGCGGCATCGGTGTCAAGCCGGTCTCGAAGGAGGGCACCAAGCGCCTGGTGCGCAAGGCCCTGCAATACGTGGTGGACAACGACCGCAAGTCGCTGACCCTGGTGCACAAGGGCAACATCATGAAGTTCACCGAAGGGGCCTTCAAGGACTGGGGCTACGAGGTGGCGCGCGATGAATTTGGCGCCGAACTGCTCGACGGCGGCCCTTGGATGAAGTTCAAGAATCCGAAGACCGGCTGCGAGGTGGTCGTCAAGGACGCCATCGCCGATGCCATGCTCCAGCAGATCCTGCTGCGCCCCGCCGAATATGACGTGATCGCCACCCTGAACCTCAACGGTGACTATTTGTCCGACGCCCTGGCGGCGGAGGTGGGGGGTATCGGCATCGCGCCAGGTGCCAACCTGTCGGATACCGTGGCCATGTTCGAGGCGACCCACGGCACCGCGCCCAAGTACGCCGGGAAAGACCAGGTCAACCCAGGCTCGGTGATCCTCTCGGCCGAGATGATGCTGCGCCATATGGGCTGGACCGAGGCGGCCGACCTGATCATCAAGGGCACCAACGGTGCCATCGCGGCGAAGACAGTCACCTATGACTTCGAGCGTCTGATGGATGGCGCGACACTGGTGAGCAGTTCGGGCTTTGGCGAAGCGCTGATCAAGCACATGTAAGCCAGACGAAAAAAACCGGTCGCTTGCTTGTTAAAGAAGCGACCGGCTTTTACGTTTACCGGCAGACGGCAGAGCGGATCAACGGTTAGCCGTGGCAGGCTCGCGTTGCGCTTCGATAGCGGCGTCGTTCTTGGTGCCATCGATGTTGACTGCGTGCAGCCCCTTGGGGCCCTGGACGATCTCGAAATTCACGGTTTGTCCGGCCTTGAGGGTCTTGTAGCCGTCCATCTTGATCGCCGAATAATGGGCGAACAGGTCGTCGGTCTTACCGTCTTCGTTGATGAATCCGTAGCCCTTGGCATTGTTGAACCACTTGACTTTACCGCTTGCCATCCCTATGTCCCTCTGCAAAGGACTCCATCACTGGAGTATCATCCACTTCATCCGCATACGAACCTTGCGAGAAAATCTGGTTGACTGCGCGGATCTTTATCGACCACGGTGGGTTCTTATTGGTTGTAACACCGTTTTGCCGATAGTCAAGGTCAGCTGGCGCCCACGCTGAGCGCGGCCTGCGCGGTCAACCCACAACCTTAACCTGTCGATCATGATGAAATTCTTTCCATGCATGTACTCAGTGAGATTCGACTAACATTCAATCAGGATCGCCCGCAGTCGCATGAGGACGGGCATGAGGACGATGGCGCAGGCCTTGCGGTTCAGGAGGCCAAGCCGATCCTGCAGGCGCCACCGATGTACAAGGTGGTTTTGTTCAACGATGACTACACGCCGATGGATTTCGTCGTCGAAGTGCTCGAGACGTTCTTCAATCTGAACCGCGAGCTGGCAACGAAGATCATGCTGACCGTCCATACCGAAGGGCGGGCAGTATGCGGATTGTTTACCCGGGACATCGCCGAGACAAAGGCCATGCAGGTCAACCAATACGCCAGGGAAAGCCAGCATCCGCTACTCTGTGAAATCGAGAAGGACGGTTAATCGCCGACCACTTGGGTATGAGGTGAAGCTATGTTAAACCGCGAGCTCGAAGTCACCCTCAATCTGGCCTTCAAGGAGGCCCGTTCGAAGCGTCATGAGTTCATGACCGTCGAACACCTGTTGTTGGCACTCCTTGACAACGAAGCCGCCGCGACCGTTCTGCGCGCCTGTGGCGCCAATCTCGACAAGCTCAGGCACGATCTGCAAGAGTTCATCGATTCGACCACGCCGTTGATCCCCGTGCATGACGAGGATCGGGAAACGCAACCGACGCTGGGCTTCCAGCGCGTGCTGCAGCGCGCCGTGTTCCATGTGCAAAGCTCCGGCAAGCGTGAAGTCACCGGCGCCAACGTGCTGGTGGCGATCTTCAGCGAACAGGAAAGTCAGGCCGTGTTCCTGCTCAAGCAGCAGAGCGTGGCCCGCATCGACGTCGTCAACTACATCGCCCATGGCATCAGCAAGGTGCCGGGGCACGGACCGCACAACGAAAGCGACCAGGACATGCAGGACGAGGAGGGCGCAGAGACCTCGTCGTCCAGCAATCCGCTGGATGCCTATGCCAGCAACCTGAACGAACTGGCGCGTGCCGGGCGTATCGACCCGCTGGTCGGTCGCGAGCAGGAGGTCGAGCGCGTGGCGCAGATCCTAGCGCGCCGGCGCAAGAACAACCCGCTGCTGGTGGGTGAGGCGGGTGTGGGCAAGACCGCCATCGCCGAAGGCCTGGCCAAGCGCATCGTCGACGGCCAGGTGCCCGACCTGCTGGCCCAGAGCGTGGTCTACTCGCTCGACCTGGGGGCGCTGCTGGCCGGTACCAAGTACCGCGGCGACTTCGAGAAGCGCTTCAAGGCGCTGCTCGGCGAACTGCGCAAGCGGCCGCAGGCGATCCTGTTCATCGACGAGATCCACACCATCATCGGCGCCGGTGCGGCATCCGGTGGCGTGATGGATGCGTCGAACCTGCTCAAGCCGCTGCTGTCGTCCGGCGAGATCCGTTGCATCGGTTCGACCACCTTCCAGGAGTTCCGCGGCATCTTCGAGAAGGATCGCGCGCTGGCGCGGCGCTTCCAGAAGGTCGATGTCACCGAGCCGTCGGTGGAAGACACCGTGGGCATCCTGCGTGGCCTCAAGGGCCGCTTCGAAAGCCACCACAACATCGAGTACAGCGACGAGGCCCTGCGCGCCGCCGCCGAACTGGCCTCGCGCTACATCAATGATCGGCACATGCCGGACAAGGCCATCGATGTGATCGACGAGGCCGGCGCCTACCAGCGCCTGCAGCCGGAGGCCAACCGGGTCAAGCGCATCGACGTGCCTCAGGTCGAGGACATCGTCGCCAAGATCGCGCGGATTCCGCCGAAGCACGTCACCAGTTCCGACAAGGAATTGCTGCGCAACCTCGAGCGTGACCTGAAACTGACCGTGTTCGGCCAGGATGCGGCGATCGACTCGCTGGCCACGGCCATCAAGCTGTCCCGTGCCGGCCTCAAGGCGCCGGACAAGCCGGTCGGTTCGTTCCTGTTCGCCGGCCCCACCGGTGTGGGCAAGACCGAGGCGGCCCGCCAGCTGGCCAAGGCGCTGGGCGTGGAACTGGTGCGCTTCGACATGTCCGAATACATGGAGCGGCACACCGTGTCGCGCCTGATCGGCGCGCCGCCCGGCTATGTCGGGTTCGACCAGGGCGGCCTGCTGACCGAGGCCATCACCAAGCAGCCGCACTGCGTGCTGTTGCTCGATGAGATCGAGAAGGCACACCCGGAAGTCTTCAACCTGCTGCTGCAGGTGATGGACCACGGCACCCTGACCGACAACAACGGGCGCAAGGCGGACTTCCGCAACGTGATCCTGATCATGACCACCAACGCCGGCGCCGAAACCGCCGCGCGGGCCTCGATCGGCTTCACGCACCAGGATCACTCGTCCGATGCCATGGAAGTCATTCGCAAGAGCTTCACGCCGGAGTTCCGCAACCGTCTGGACACGATCATCCAGTTTGGCCGTCTGTCCCACGAGACGATCAAGAGCATCGTCGACAAGTTCCTCATCGAACTGCAGGCGCAGCTGGAAGACAAGCGTGTACTGCTGGAAGTCAGCGATGCCGCTCGCGGCTGGCTGGCGGCCTCGGGCTACGACGTGCAGATGGGCGCGCGGCCGATGGCGCGGCTGATCCAGGACAAGATCAAGCGGCCGCTGGCCGAGGAGATCCTGTTTGGCGAACTGGCCGAGCACGGTGGCGTGGTGCACATCGACCTGCGTGATGGCGAACTGGTGTTCGACTACGAGACCACGGCTGAGGTCGCATAAGGCAGGGGTCGCTGTGCGGCCCTTTCGCCGGCAAGCCGGCTCCCACAAGGTTGTGCGGTTCCTGTGGGAGCCGGCTTGCCGGCGAAAGAGCTGCACCGCCGCCTCGTTTTATGGAAGCCCACAAAAAAGCCCGGCACATGGCCGGGCTTTTTCATGGCTTGAGCTTAGCGCGCACGGTAGGTGATGCGGCCCTTGCTCAGGTCATATGGCGTCAGTTCGACGCGGACCTTGTCGCCAGTGAGAATACGGATGTAGTTCTTGCGCATCTTGCCAGAGATGTGCGCGGTAACGACGTGCCCGTTTTCCAACTCCACGCGGAACATGGTGTTGGGCAGGGTGTCGACGACAGTGCCTTCCATTTCGAAGCTGTCTTCTTTCGACATGCAGTAAAGCCCTCGGTATCCAGTGATGGCCCGACGCGCGACTGCACCGGGCAAAAAAGTGGCGTGGATTATGCCCGAAAATTGTGTTTCAAGCCAATGCCTTTCAGTTGAGGGTGACCCAGCGCTGGTTGATCAACAGTTCGATGGGGCGGTACTGGGTCTTGTAGTTCATCTTCTTGCAGTTCTTGATCCAGTAGCCGAGGTACACGGCTTCGAGGTCTTGCCGCAGGGCTTCGGTGATTTGCCAGAGGATGGCGTAGCGGCCCAGGCTGCGACGTTCCTCGTCGGGCTCGTAGAAGGTGTAGACCGCCGACAGGCCATTGGGCAGCATGTCGCACACCGCCACGGCCAGTAACCGGCCCTCCAGGCGGAACTCGTAGAACCAGCAAAAGGGCAGGTCGCGGACCAGGAAAGTGGAAAACTGGTCGCGGCTCGGCGGGTACATGTCGCCATCGGCATGGCGCTGTTCGATATAGCGTCGATACAGGTCGAAGTATTCTTCCTTGAAGGTCGGACGGGCGGGGCTGACGGTCAGGTCGGCATTACGCTTGAGGATGCGCCGCTGCTGGCGGTTGGGGATGAAGCGCGCGGCGGGTATGCGCGCGGGCACGCAGGCGTTGCAATGCTGGCAATGGGGGCGGTAGAGATGATCGCCGCTGCGGCGAAAGCCCATTTCCGACAGGTCGGCATAGACGTGCACGTCCATCGGCTGACTCGGGTCGAGAAACAGCGTGGTGGCCTGCTCCTCCGGCAGGTAGCTGCAGGAGTGGGGTTGAGTGGCATAGAACTTCAACCGCGCCAACTCTGTCATGATCAACCCCTTAGGTGAGACTTTGTCTCTAAGTGTAAGCCAGCTCCGGGAACTCGACTAGGTAACCCAGCTGGCGCCGCTGGGCTGGTCCAGGTATTGCGCCAGGTACTCGGCGAAGCGGGTGCGGCTGATGGCGCGGGCGCCCAGGCTGTGCAGGTGGTTGGTGGGCATCTGGCAGTCGATCAGCACGAAACCGGCCTGTCTGAGGTGCTCGACCAGGGTCACGAAACCCACTTTCGAGGCGTTGTCGGCACGGCTGAACATCGATTCGCCAAAGAACAGGCGGCCCATGGCCAGGCCATAGAGGCCGCCGACCAGCTTTCCATCCTGGCGAACCTCGACCGAGTGGGCGATACCGCGGCGATGCAGTTCGCAATAGGCGGCGCGCATGTTGTCGGTGATCCAGGTGCCGTCGGCATAGTCCCGTGGCGCGGCGCAGGCGGCGATCACCGCCGGGAAGTCGCTGTCGAAACTCACCTGGTAACGGCCCTGGCGAATCAGCTTGGCCAGCGAGCGCGAGACGTGCAGCTCGTCCGGGAACAGCACGGTACGCGGGTCGGGCGACCACCAGAGGATCGGCTGACCGTCCTGGTACCAGGGGAAGCAACCGTGGCGGTAGGCGGCGATCAGGCGCTCGGGGGTCAGGTCGCCGCCGGCGGCGAGCAGGCCGTTGGGATCATGCATGGCCTTTTTCAGGGGCGGGAAGGTCAGCGAGTCGCGGGTCAGCCAGGTGAGCATGGTGTTCTTGGGCGGCGGGGGAGGGGAGAGGCCAGCATGGCGTGGCTGGCAAATGAGGTCAACGCCTTGCGCGATCCCTGTGGCAGCGGCCTTGCGTCGCGATGGGCCGCTCCCACAGGCTTCCTGCACCGGTCGACAAATGTCGTCTGGTCGCGGCAGCGACCGGCACCATCTGCCACTTTTGCTGTCACACCTGTGCAAAAACACAGCATAAGCCTTTGTCACAAAAGAAAATGCATGCTCAAATTGCAACCATATGAAAGTAGCCCCCGTTCACGCGCCATATAGCGTGCCGTCATGGCGGCTGGCGGGCAGTAATGTTAAAAGTAGTGGCTCATTGGCCGGCGGACGGCCAATCACTATTGGACGCGCAGTACGCGCAGGAATAGACGCGTTTTGAAGAAATCCACCGCAACTCCAGCCCCCTTGCCAGTGCCCCTGTGGCGGCAGCAGCTGCACTATCGCCTCAAGGAAGGCGCGCTGATCGCCGTTGGCGCCCTGTGCCTGTACCTGTGGATGGCCCTGCTCACCTACGACACGTCCGATCCTGGCTTCAGCCACACCAGCAACGCCGAGCAGGTGCAGAACGCCGCCGGTCGCGCCGGGGCCTATTTCGCCGACATCCTGTTCATGGTGCTCGGCTATTTCGCCTATATCTTCCCGTTGCTGCTGGCGATCAAGACCTGGCAGATCTTCCGCGAGCGCCACCAGCCCTGGCAGTGGAGCGGCTGGCTGTTTTCCTGGCGGCTGATCGGCCTGGTGTTCCTGGTGCTGTCGGGCGCCGCCCTGGCGCATATCCATTTCCATCCCTCGGCGAGCCTGCCGTTTTCCGCCGGTGGCGCGCTGGGTGAAAGCCTGGGTGACCTGGCCCGCAATCTGCTGAACGTGCAGGGCAGCACGCTGATGTTCATTGCGTTGTTCCTGTTCGGCCTGACCGTGTTCACCGACCTGTCCTGGTTCAAGGTGATGGATGTCACCGGCAAGATCACCCTCGACCTGTTCGAGCTGGTGCAGAACGCCGCCAACCGCTGGTGGGAGGCGCGCAACGAGCGCAAGCGCCTGGTGGCGCAACTGCGTGAAGTGGATGAGCAGGTCGATGAGGTGGTCGTCCCCGTGGTGGCGGACAAGCGCGAGCAGGTCAAGGCCCGCGAGCGCATCATCGAGCGCGACGAGGCGCTGACCAAGCATGTTGCCCAGCGTGAGCAGCAGCCAGCGCCGGTGATCAACATGCCGGCCCCGGTAGCCAAGGCGCCCGAGCCGAGCAAGCGGGTCATGAAGGAGAAGCAGGCGCCCCTGTTCGTCGACAGCGCCGTGGAAGGCACGCTGCCGTCGATCTCCATCCTCGACCCGGCCGAGCAGAAGAAGATCGAGTACTCGCCGGAATCCCTGGCCGGTGTCGGTCACCTGCTGGAAATCAAACTGAAGGAATTCGGCGTCGAGGTCTCGGTCGACTCGATCCACCCGGGTCCGGTGATCACCCGCTACGAGATCCAGCCGGCCGCGGGCGTCAAGGTCAGCCGGATCGCCAACCTGGCCAAGGACCTGGCGCGTTCCCTGGCGGTGACCAGCGTGCGCGTGGTCGAGGTCATCCCCGGCAAGACCACCGTGGGTATCGAGATCCCCAACGAGAACCGCCAGATGGTGCGTTTCTCCGAGGTGCTCTCCACGCCGCAGTACGACGAGCAGAAGTCGCCGGTCACCCTGGCCCTGGGCCACGACATCGGCGGCAAGCCGGTGATCACCGACCTTGCGAAGATGCCACACCTGCTGGTGGCCGGTACCACCGGTTCCGGTAAGTCGGTGGGCGTGAACGCGATGATCCTGTCGATCCTGTTCAAGTCCAGCCCGGAAGACGCGCGGCTGATCATGATCGACCCGAAGATGCTGGAACTGTCGATCTACGAGGGCATCCCGCACCTGCTCTGCCCGGTGGTCACCGATATGAAGGACGCCGCCAACGCCTTGCGCTGGAGCGTGGCCGAGATGGAACGCCGCTACAAGCTGATGGCGGCGATGGGCGTGCGCAACCTGGCGGGCTTCAACCGCAAGATCAAGGACGCGCAGGAAGCCGGCGAGATCATCCACGACCCGTTGTATCGCCGCGAGAGCATGGACGACGAGCCGCCGGCGCTGAAGACCCTGCCGACCATCGTGGTGGTGGTCGACGAGTTCGCCGACATGATGATGATCGTCGGCAAGAAGGTCGAAGAGCTGATCGCGCGTATCGCCCAGAAGGCCCGTGCCGCCGGTATCCACCTGATCCTGGCCACCCAGCGCCCGTCGGTGGACGTGATCACCGGCCTGATCAAGGCCAACATCCCTACACGCATGGCGTTTCAGGTGTCGAGCAAGATCGACTCGCGGACCATCATCGACCAGGGTGGTGCCGAACAGCTGCTTGGCCATGGTGACATGCTCTACATGCCGCCGGGCACCAGCCTGCCGATCCGCGTGCACGGCGCCTTCGTCTCCGACGACGAGGTGCATCGCACGGTCGAGGCCTGGAAGCTGCGCGGCGCGCCGGACTACAACGATGACATCCTCAACGGCGTCGAGGAGGCCGGCAGCGGCTTCGAGGGCGGCGGTGGCGGCGGCGATGGCGAAGACTCGGAAGCCGACGCGCTCTACGACGAAGCCGTGCAGTTCGTGCTGGAAAGCCGCCGGGCATCCATTTCGGCGGTGCAGCGCAAGCTCAAGATCGGCTACAACCGCGCCGCGCGGATGATCGAGGCGATGGAGATGGCCGGCGTGGTCACCCCCATGAACAGCAACGGCTCGCGGGAAGTGATTGCCCCGGGCGGCCCACGCGATTGATGATCACCTTGCCGGGCACGGTGTGTGCCCGGCCCCTTAACCGTTCTACGAGGATTCCCATGCGCGCGATTCGCATGCTGTTGGTTTCTGCCCTGGCCGCGGCCAGCCTGTCGGCCCAGGCCGGCGAACAGGACGTTCAGCGCCTGACCCAGTTGCTGGAAAAGTCGCAGACCATCGAAGCCAATTTTTCCCAGTTGACCCTGGACGCCAGCGGCACCAGCCTGCAGGAAACCACTGGCAAGATGACCGTCAAGCGCCCGGGCCTGTTCTATTGGCACACCGACGCGCCGCAGGAGCAGGTGGTGGTCTCCGACGGCAAGAACGTCACCCTGTGGGACCCTGACCTGGAGCAGGCGACCATCAAGAAGCTCGATGTGCGCCTGAACCAGACCCCGGCGCTGCTGCTGTCCGGTGACGTGTCGAAGATCAGCCAGAGTTTCGACATCACCTCGAAGGAGCAGGGCGAGGTCATGGACTTCACCTTGAAACCCAAGACCAGGGACACCCTGTTCGACTCGCTGCGCGTGTCGTTCCGCAAGGGCCTGATCAATGACATGCAGCTGATCGACAGCGTCGGCCAGCGCACCAACATCCTGTTCAATGGCGTCAAGGCCAACCAGGCGGTGCCGGACAGCAAGTTCCAGTTCGCCATCCCCAAGGGCGCTGACGTCATCAAGGAGTAACCGGAGCCTGTGATGGACCTGTTTCGAAGCGAACCCGTCGCCCAGCCCCTGGCCGCGCGCCTGCGGCCGTCCAACCTGGACGAGTACGTCGGCCAGGAGCACCTGCTGGCGCGTGGCAAGCCGCTGCGCGAGGCGCTGGAGCAGGGGGCGCTGCACTCGATGATCTTCTGGGGGCCGCCGGGGGTGGGCAAGACCACCCTGGCGCGGCTGCTGGCGCAGTTCTGCGATGCGCACTTCGAAACGGTCTCGGCGGTGCTGGCCGGCGTCAAGGAAATTCGCCAGGCGGTCGAGGTGGCCAAGCAGCAGGCCGGCCAGTACGGCCGGCGTACCATCCTGTTCGTCGACGAGGTGCACCGCTTCAACAAGTCGCAACAGGACGCCTTCCTGCCCTACGTGGAGGACGGCACGCTGATCTTCATCGGCGCCACCACCGAGAACCCGTCCTTCGAACTCAACAACGCCCTGTTGTCGCGGGCGCGGGTGTACGTGCTCAAGAGCCTGGACGAGGCGGCCCTGCGCAAGCTGGTGGACCGTGCGCTCGTCGAGGAACGCGGCCTTGGCAGGCGCAACCTGCGGTTGGGCGACGAGGCCTTCAGGATGCTCATGGCCGCCGCCGACGGCGATGGCCGGCGCATGCTCAACTTCCTCGAAAACGCCTCCGACCTGGCCGAAGATGGCGGCGAGATCGGCGTCGAGCTGCTGCAGAGCCTGCTGGGCGACAGCCGTCGGCGCTTCGACAAGGGCGGCGAGGCCTTCTACGACCAGATCTCGGCGCTGCACAAGTCGGTGCGCGGCTCCAACCCCGACGGCGCGCTGTATTGGTATGCGCGCATGCTCGACGGTGGTTGTGACCCGCTGTACATCGCCCGCCGCGTGGTGCGCATGGCCAGCGAGGACATCGGCAACGCCGACCCCCGCGCCCTGAGCCTGTGCCTGGCGGCCTGGGACGTGCAGGAGCGCCTGGGCAGCCCCGAAGGCGAGCTGGCGGTGGCTCAGGCCATCACCTACATCGCCTGCGCCCCGAAGAGCAACGCGGTGTACATGGGCTTCAAGGCCGCCATGCGCGAAGCCGCCGAGCACGGCTCGCTCGAGGTGCCGTTGCACCTGCGCAACGCACCGACCAAGCTGATGAAGCAGCTGGGTTACGGCGAGGAATACCGCTACGCCCACGACGAGCCGGACGCCTATGCCGCCGGTGAAGACTACTTCCCCGAGCAGCTCGAGCCGCGCCAGTACTATCAGCCGGTGCCCCGTGGCCTGGAACTGAAGATCGGCGAGAAGCTGCGGTATCTGGCCGAGCTCGACCGCACCAGCCCCCGACAGCGGAGAAAGCCGTGATCGCACTCATCGCCGCCGTCAGCGCGGGTGGCATCGCCGGCACGCTGTTGCGTTTTGCCACCTCGAACTGGGTGGCTGCCCACTGGCCACGGCACTTCTATCTCGGTACGCTGGCGGTCAATCTGATCGGCTGCCTGTTGATCGGCCTGCTCTACGGCCTGTTTCTGCACAGGCCAATGGTGCCGGTCGAGCTGCGCGCGGGCCTGATCGTGGGCTTCCTTGGCGGCCTGACGACCTTTTCTTCCTTTTCGCTGGACACCGTGCGCCTGCTCGAAAGCGGGCAGGTACCACTGGCCTTGGGCTATACCGGTATTAGCGTGGTGGGCGGGCTGCTCGCGACCTGGGCCGGCCTGTCCCTGACCCGATTCTGAACCAACACCTACATATAACGAGAGAACGATATGCTCGATTCCAAACTGTTACGCGGCCAACTTCAGGAAGTGGCGGATCGCCTGGCCTCCCGTGGCTTCAGCCTGGATGTCGCGCGCATCGAATCACTGGAAGAGCGCCGCAAGGCGGTGCAGACCCGCACCGAGCAGCTGCAGGCCGAGCGTAACGCCCGTTCCAAGTCCATCGGCCAGGCCAAGGCCAAGGGCGAGGACATCGCGCCGCTGATGGCCGACGTCGAGCGCATGGCCAATGAGCTGGCCGCCGGCAAGACCGAACTGGATGGTATCCAGGCGGAGCTGGATGCGATCGTGCTGACCATTCCCAACCTGCCGGATGCCAGCGTACCGGTGGGTGCCAGCGAGGACGACAACGTCGAGGTGCGCCGCTGGGGCACACCGCAGGCCTTCGATTTCGAGATCAAGGACCACGTCGCCCTGGGTGAGATCAGCGGTGGCCTGGACTTCGAAGCCGCCGCCAAGCTGTCCGGCGCCCGCTTCGCCGTGCTGCGTGGGCCGATCGCCCGCCTGCACCGCGCCCTGGCGCAGTTCATGATCAACCTGCACACCGGCGAGCACGGCTACGAGGAGCACTACACCCCGTACCTGGTGCAGGCTCCGGCCCTGCAGGGCACCGGCCAGCTGCCGAAGTTCGAGGAAGACCTGTTCAAGATCAGCCGCGAAGGCGAGGCCGACTTCTACCTGATCCCGACCGCCGAAGTGTCGCTGACCAACCTGGTGGCCGGCGAGATCCTCGACGCCAAGCAACTGCCGCTGAAGCTGGTGGCCCATACCCCGTGCTTCCGCAGCGAGGCCGGTGCTTCGGGCCGCGACACCCGCGGGATGATCCGCCAGCACCAGTTCGACAAGGTCGAGATGGTGCAGATCGTCGAACCGTCGAAATCCATGGAAGCGCTGGAAGGCTTGACCGCCAACGCCGAGCGCGTGCTCCAGCTGCTGGAGCTGCCGTACCGTGTGCTGGCCCTGTGCACCGGCGACATGGGCTTTGGCGCGGTGAAGACCTACGACCTCGAGGTATGGGTGCCGAGCCAGGACAAGTACCGCGAGATCAGCTCCTGCTCCAACTGCGGTGACTTCCAGGCGCGCCGCATGCAGGCCCGCTGGCGCAACCCGGAAACCGGCAAGCCGGAACTGGTGCATACCCTCAACGGTTCGGGCCTGGCCGTGGGCCGTACCTTGGTCGCCGTGCTGGAGAACTACCAGCAGGCCGATGGTTCGATCCGGGTGCCGGACGTGCTCAAGCCCTACATGGGTGGCGTCGAGGTCATTCGCTGAATGGACTACCTGCCGCTGTTCCACAAGCTGCAGGGTGGCCGTGCGCTGGTCGTCGGCGGTGGCGAGATCGCCTTGCGCAAGGCGCGTCTGCTGGCCGATGCCGGCGCCGCGCTGCGGGTGGTGGCGCCGGACGTCGATGGCCAGCTCGCCGCGCTGGCCCGTGAGGGAGGGGGCGAGGTCCTGGTGCGCGGGTACCAGGCATCCGACCTGGACGGCTGCCGCCTGGTGATCGCGGCGACCGATGACCCCGGGCTCAACGCCCAGGTGTCGGCCGACGCCCAGGCGCTCAACCTGCCGGTCAACGTGGTGGATGCGCCGGCCCTGTGCACGGTGATCTTCCCGGCCATCGTCGACCGCTCACCGCTGGTGGTGGCGGTCTCCAGCGGTGGCGACGCTCCGGTGCTGGCGCGGCTGATTCGCGCCAGGCTGGAAGCCTGGATCCCGTCCGCCTATGGCGAGCTGGCCGGTTTGGCGGCGCGCTTTCGCGACAAGGTCAAGGCCTTGTACCCGGACGTCAATCAGCGTCGCGGTTTCTGGGAGAACGTGTTCCAGGGCCCGATCGCCGAACGCCAGCTGGCAGGTCAGGGCGGCGAGGCCGAGCGTCTGCTGCAGGCGATGGTCGATGGCGCACCGGCCCAGCAGGGTGGCGAGGTGTATCTGGTGGGGGCGGGGCCGGGTGATCCGGATCTGTTGACCTTCCGAGCCTTGCGCCTGATGCAGCAGGCCGATGTGGTGTTGTATGACCGTCTGGTGGCCCCGGCCATCATCGAGATGTGCCGGCGTGACGCCGAGCGCATCTACGTCGGCAAGCGCCGCGCCGACCATGCGGTGCCTCAGGACCAGATCAACCGCCTGTTGGTCGATCTGGCCCGTCAGGGCAAGCGTGTACTGCGACTCAAGGGCGGTGATCCGTTCATCTTCGGCCGTGGTGGCGAGGAAATCGAGGAGCTGGCTGAGCAGGGCATCCCGTTCCAGGTGGTGCCCGGCATCACCGCGGCCAGCGGTTGTTCGGCCTATGCCGGGATTCCGCTGACCCATCGCGACTACGCCCAGTCGGTGCGCTTCGTCACCGGGCACTTGAAGGATGGCACCAGCAACCTGCCCTGGCATGACCTGGTGGCGCCCGCGCAGACCCTGGTGTTCTACATGGGCCTGGTCGGCCTGCCGACCATCTGCGCCGAGCTGATCCGTCACGGCCGCGCGGCGAGCACGCCGGCCGCCCTGGTGCAGCAGGGCACAACCCGCAACCAGCGGGTGTTCACCGGTACTCTGGCTGATCTGCCGGCGCTGGTGGCGCGCCATGAAGTGCATGCGCCGACCCTGGTAATCGTCGGGGAAGTGGTGCAGTTGCGTGACAAGCTGGCGTGGTTCGAAGGCGCGCAGGACCGTTGAGATCGCGGGGGTCGCTTTGCGGCCCTTTCGCGGTACGGTGAGGGGGAATGGGCGGCTTCATTCCCCCAGCCGCTGCTCCCGCGACGGCGGATAGCCGAAGTAGGCCGCGTAGCACTTGCTGAAGTGCGACACCGAAACGAAGCCGCAGGCCACCGCCACTTCCATCACCGACAGGTCCGAATACTGCAGCAGCCGCCGGCTCTTGGTGATGCGCAGTTCCATGTAGTAGCGCCGGGGCGAGGTGCCCAGCTGGGCCTGAAACAAGCGGTCGATCTGCCGCCGTGAACGTCCCGAATAGGCGGCCAGCTGGTCGAGGCTCAAGGTCTCCTCGAGGTTGTTTTCCATCAGCTCGACGATGGTGCGCAGGTGCAGGCTCATGGACTTCTTCGCCCCCGGCCCGACCTGGCGATAACGCGCACCGGAAAACGACAGGATCTCCTCGACGCCCTCGGCCAGGGCGTCGCCATGCTGGCGCCGCACCAGGCCGAGCATCAGCTCCATGGCGCCGTTGGGGCTGGCGGCGGTCAGGCGGTCGCGGTCGAGGGTGAAGCTGGCCGGGGTGATGCGGGTCTGCGGGCTGACCTCGGCCAGGCTGGCGCGCTGCTCGGGGTGCACGCTGCAGCCATAGTCATCGAGTACCCCGGCGCGCCCCAGGAACCAGGCGCCGTTCCACAGACCGCCGAGGGTCATGCCGTGGTTGGCGCAGTCGACCAGCAGGCGATCCAGGTCAGGGTATTTCAGCGGGGTGCGCAGGCCGCCGCAGATCACCAGCAGATCGACGTCCGGCAAGCGCCGTGTGTCGAACGGGGTGGCGACCAGCTCCAGGCCCAGGTCGCTGAGCACACGGTCGCCCGCCAGAGACAGCGGCGTGAAGGCAAAGCTTTCGGCGTGCAGCAGGTTGGCCGTGACCAGAACGTCCATGGCCACGGTGAAACTGGCCATGGAAAAGTGCTCGAGCAGTACGAAGTCGACCCGGTAGGGGCGCTGCGTGCTGCCGTCGGTGGACTTGAGCCGCAGCATGTTGCTGGTGCTGGTCTTCTTGCTGAATTGACGTGGCGTGGGCACTGCGGACTCCGCTTCCTGGCTGGCGGGGATGAGTGTGCGTCGGGGAGGGGGGAAAGACAACCGCGGGATCAGCCGACGCTTTGGGCTATGCTGGCGATCTCGCAACGTCACCAGGATCCTGATCGAAATGAAATACCTCGCCGCATTGCTGCTCAGCCTGCTCCCGCTACTCGCCCACGCCGTGCAACCGGGTGAGGCGCTCGCCCCCTGGACCTTGCTCGACCAGCATGACCAGCCCTACAGCCTTGGCCCCGACACGCGCATCCTGCTGGTGGCCCGAGACATGGACGGCGCCAAGCTGATGAAAGCTGCCCTGGCCGAGCGCCCCAAGGGTTACCTGGAAGCTCGGCACGCGGCCTTCGTTGCCGATATCCAGCGCATGCCGGCGCTGATCAGCAAGCTGTTCGCCATCCCGGCCATGCGCGACTACAGCTACCGGGTGCTGCTCGACCGCGAGGGCCAGGTTGCCAGCCGCTATGCCGGGGCCGAGGGCAAGGTACTGTGGCTGACGCTGGACAAGGGCGTACTGGTGGCGCGGCACGAGTATGCCGATGCGCAGGCACTCACCAACGCGCTGGAGCAGGAGGGCAGTCACTGACGCGGTGAAAGATCCGAATGAACCCTTGGCACGCACTGCAACCCAACCCAGTACATGCCAACGGGAGAAGCTTCATGGAATTCGGAACATTCTGGTTCGTCGTCGCGCTGCTGGTCATCCTGCTGGAGCTGTGGGCCATCTGGCACATCATCGGCAGCGACCGACGCGCCGAACGCAAGATGCTGTGGGTGGTGTTCGTCGTCTACGCCCCGTTCCCGGGGCTGCTGTTCTGGGCCTGGCGCGGGCCGCGCGCGGTGAAGGGCAGAGCGGTACTGCAGGAGAAATGAACAGGGGGGATGGTTGCGTGGTCAGGGCTTGACCTCGACTTAACCTGAGGTCCGATACTCGCTCGCTCCTGCCAATCAGTGATGGAGCGAAACCATGTCTCAGCCAGCCGCGTTCGAACTGTCCAACCCCGAAGGTCTCTACGACCCCAGCGCCAATGCCTATTCCCATGTCGCCGAGGTGCGCGCCGGCAGCCGGCTGGTGTACGTCGCCGGGCAGGGCGGGGAGGACCTGCAAGGCAACCTGTCGGCCCGTTTCGACGAGCAGGCGCGCCAGGCCCTGGTGAACCTGAAGATTGCCCTGGCCTCCCGGGGGGCCACCCTGGCACAGGTGTGCAAGCTCACCCTGCTGGTGGTGGACCACTCCGAGGCGCGCTTGCGTGAGTGGGTGGCCGAGGCGCAATGGGCCTGGGGCGGCAGGATGACGCCGACCTGCACGCTGATCCCGGTGCCGCGCCTGGCGCTGGACGGGATGCTGGTGGAGATCGATGCGCTGGCGGCGTTGCCAGACGCCCCGTACTGAGCCTGGGCGCGTCGGCGAGCCCTGCTCAACAGGGTTGAATGAACAGGTGTAGACTCGCTCTCCCGATCACTTCGAGCCCCCTGCATGTCTGCCCCGATCGAATTGCTTCAGACCGGTCCCGAGCACGTCGACCTGATCCGCAATCTCTACCAGTTCTACGCCTACGAATCCTCCGACTGGGAGCAGGAGGATGTCGAGGTGGACGGACGCTTCTATATCCATGAGCCGCATTTCCAGCGTTACTGGCAGTCGCCGGACTGGAGCGCCAGCCTGGTGCTGGTCGACGGTTTCATCGCCGGCTTCGTGTTGGTCGAGCGCAGCGAGCTGCCGGGCATCGATGCGCTGGAGCTGGCCGATCTGTTCATTCTCAAGAAGTACCGTCGTCTCGGCATCGGTTCTGCCGTGGCCCGGCAAGTGCTGAGCGAGGGGCAGGGCGACTGGTTGCTGCGCTGCTACCCCGCGGATGCGCCGGCCCTGGCGTTCTGCCAGGCCCTCGTGGCCGGTCTGCCACGCCAGGTACGCGAGATTGCCCTCGAGGACGAACCGCCGTTGCGCAACTTTCTGGTGATGCATCGTCGGCACTGATTGATACAGGATTTTTTGTGACGGACTTCACAAAAGCCATTCGTCAAGCGGCATAATGCCAGCACTTCGTCATTTCGGACTGTTCCGACAAGCGGTCCGGAAGTTTCCTTTTCGTGCCTTGCAGGTTCAGGTGGACTCCATGCCGCTCGCCCCCAGTTCCGACATGATGTACCGGTTGTTGATCCAGAGCGTGGCGGACTACGCCATCTATCTGCTCACCCCCGAAGGAATCGTCGCCAACTGGAATCCCGGGGCGCAGCGGGCCAAGGGCTACCTGGCCGAAGAGATCGTCGGCCGGCACTTTTCGGTGTTCTACACCGACGAGGACCGCGATGCCGGGTTGCCGGCCCTGAGCCTGGCCACGGCGCGGGTCGAAGGGCGGTTCCAGGCCGAGGGCGTGCGCCAGCGCAAGGACGGTTCGCATTTCTGGACCAGCGTGGTGATCGAGCCGATCAAGGACGAGGCCAGCGGCCAGCTGATCGGCTACGCCAAGATCACCCGTGATATCTCCGAACGGCGTCAAGGCGAGCTGGAGCTGCTCCAGGCCAAGGAACTGGCCGAGCAGTACAGCCAGGAGATGACCACCCTGTCGCAGTTCCTCGATTCGGTGATCGCCAACATTCCCGCCAGCGTCATCGTCCAGGACCTGCAGAGCCAGCAGATCCTCCTGGCCAACCAGCAGGCCGAGCGGCTGTTCGGCGACCAGGGCGCGAGCATGATCGGCAAGCTCCCCGAGCAGTGCCTGGCACCGGCGGCGGCCGACTACCTGGAGCAGCAACTGGCCCGGGGCGCACGCAGCAGCAAGGGCTATGCCGCCGAGACCCGGGTCGACACCGCCAGCGGCCCGCGTACCCTGCGCAGCCGTGCCATGCTCTGCCAGAACCGCGAAGGGCAGGGCGACTATGTGCTGTTCGTCGCCGAGGACGCCACCGAAGAGCTGGCCGCCCACGCGCAGATCCACCACATGGCCCACCATGACGCGCTGACCGGCCTGCCCAACCGCACGCTGTTCCACGAACGCCTCAAGCAGGCGCTGCTGCGCGGCGAGGACAGCGGCAAGCTGACCGCCGCGCTGTGCCTGGACCTGGACAATTTCAAGAACATCAACGACACCCTCGGCCATGCCTTCGGCGACAAGCTGCTGCGCGCCCTGGGCAAGCGCCTGCGCCGCGAGTTGCGCGAGCATGACACCCTGGCGCGTCTGGGCGGCGACGAGTTCGCCGTGGTCCTGGCCGGGCTGGAAACGCCCGAGGCCGCGCGCATCACCGCCCAGCGCCTGATCGAGGCGATCTGCCCGCCGTTTCATATCGAGGGGCACCAGTTCAGCGTCGGGGTGAGCATCGGCGTGGCCGTGGCGCCGGACGATCACGACCAGGCCGAGCAGTTGCTGGGCTACGCCGACATGGCCCTGTACGAGGCCAAGCGCAACGGCCGCAACCGCTTCGAGTGCTTCCATGTCGAGCTGGATGTCGCCGCTCGCCAGCGCCGCCTGGTGGAGACCGACCTGCGTACCGCCCTGCACCTGGGCCAGCTGCAGCTGCACTACCAGCCGGTGGTGGACCCGCAGAGCAGCAGCGTCACTGGCTACGAGGCCTTGCTGCGCTGGGAGCATCCGACGCGCGGCATGATCATGCCCATGGACTTCATCCCCATCGCCGAGGAAACCGGCCTGATCCACGAGATCGGTGCCCGCGCGCTCAACCTGGCGTGCCAGGAAGCGGCCCGCTGGGGCACCGCTCAGACCGTGTCGGTGAACCTCTCGCCGGTGCAGTTCAAGAACGCCAGCCTGGTGCACACCGTGGCCCTGGCCCTGGCCGACTCGGGGTTGTCCGCCACGCGCCTGGAGCTGGAAATCACCGAATCGGTGCTGCTGGGCAATAGCGAAGAGAACGTGCGCGTGCTGCGCGCGTTGAAGGACCTGGGGGTGTCGATCTCCCTGGACGATTTCGGCACCGGTTATTCCTCGCTGGGCTACCTGCGTTCGTTCCCGTTCGACCGAATCAAGATCGACAAGTCGTTTGTCCATGACATGTGCGAGAGCCGCGAGGCGATGTCGATCGTCCGCGCCATCACCGAGCTGTCCAACAGCCTGATGATCAAGACCACGGCCGAGGGAGTGGAGTCGGCGGAGCAGATGGAGCGGCTGCTGGCCGAGGGCTGCTCGCATTTCCAGGGTTACCTGTATGGCAGGCCGGCGCCGGCAAGCGAGCGCTTGACCCAGGTCGTGCAGGTCGGCAAGGTCTGACGGCGGATCACGGAACGACGCCTTGAGCACCTGCGCGACATTCTGGTCGATCAGCGCACGAAATGTACCGGTTGGAACAATTACCCCCGCCCAGCCAATGTTCATCACCGCGCATCTCTTCTAGAATCCGCGCATGCCCCGGCGTCAGGCCGTGGCCATTGCCCGAGAACCCGATGAGTTCCAGTACGCCGCTTTCCGGAGTCAACCAGCCGCTGCGCGGCATCGCCCTGGTGGTGGTGGCCACCTTCCTGTTCGCCAGCCATGACGCGCTGTCGAAATTCCTCGGCGGGATCTACCCGATCATCATGGTGGTCTGGGTCCGCTACCTGGTGCATACCCTGTTGATGGCCGGCATTTTCCTGCCCAAGGCCGGCCTGGCGGTGCTGCGTACCCGACGCCCGTTGCTGCAGACCTTGCGCGCGTTGAGCCTGCTCAGCACCAGCCTGTTGTTCACCGCCGGCCTGCAGTACCTGCCGCTGGCCGAGGCGACCTCGGTCAACTTCCTGGCCCCGGTGCTGGTCACCGCGCTGTCGGTGCCCCTGCTCAAGGAGCGGGTGACCCTCGGGCAGTGGCTGGCGGTGGTGCTGGGGTTCGTCGGTGTACTGGTGGTGGTGCATCCGGGCGGTTCGATGTTCACCCCGGCGATCCTGTTCCCGTTCGGCTCTGCGTTGGGGTTCTGCTTCTATCAGCTGCTGACGCGCAAGCTGGCGGCCCATGACAGCCCGACCACCAGCAACTTCTACGCCGGGTTGTGCAACACCCTGATCATGACGGCGCTGGTGCCGTTCTTCTGGCAGGCGCCGCAGTGGCCGCACCTGTTGCTGATGCTGGCCCTGGGCGGTTGCGGGATGACCGCGCACCTGTTGCTGACCCAAGCCTTCCGCCATGCCGCGCCGGCGCTGCTGGCGCCGTTCAGCTACTGCCAGATCGTGTTTGCCGGCTTGCTGGGGCTGGTGATCTTCCACCAGGTGCCGGATACCGCAAGCCTGGTGGGGATCGCCATCATCTGCCTGAGCGGCCTGGGCGCCGCCTGGATGCAGCGGCGCCGGTGAGCGACGTGGCCCGTGGGCGCGGGTTCACCCGCGATGCGCTCAGTGTGCCCCCGCCGCCTTGCTCAGGTCGCTTTCGGCCCACTCGGTATAGAGGCAGGCATCGGCCACGGCCCAGCGTACCTTGACCTGGTCGCCCGGTTGCATGGGCATGCCTGCGGCCGACAATGCCTTCACCGTCAGCTCGGTGCCGCCTTGCGTGACCACGTGGCAGGTCTGGCTTTCGCCAAGAAACAGCACTTCACGCACCGTGGCGCTGACTTCGTTCCAGCCGGGTGACAGGGGCTCTCGCATCGCCTGTTCTGTCGTCAGCGCCAGGGCTTTCTCTGGCCGCACCATGATCAACGCATCCTGTCCGGCGGTCAGCCCCGAGGTCAGGCGCACCGCCACCGGTTGCCCCTCGAAGCTGCCCGCGCCATTGCCGCTGGCCTTTAACCGCAGGAAGTTGGAGTTGCCCAGGAACGAGGCGACGAAGGCGTTCGGCGGGTTCTGGTAGAGGTCGTAGCCGCTGCCCAGGCCGACGATCCGGCCGTGACTGAAAATGGCGATGCGTTGCGACAGGCGCATGGCTTCCTCCTGGTCGTGGGTCACGTAGACGATGGTGATCCCCAGGCGCCGGTGCAGTTGGCGCAACTCGTCCTGCAGGTCTTCACGCAGCTTCTTGTCCAGCGCGCCGAGAGGTTCGTCCATCAGCAGGATGCGTGGTTCGTAGACGAGCGCCCGGGCGATCGCCACGCGCTGTTGCTGGCCACCGGACAGCTGCGCCGGGCGGCGCTGGGCGAACGGCTCCAACTGCACCAGCCTGAGCATGGCGTCCACGCGCCTGGCCACCTCGGCCGCACTCTGCTTGCGGATTGTCAGCGGGAAGGCGATGTTGTCGCGCACGCTCAGGTGCGGGAACAGCGAGTAGCGCTGGAACACCATGCCGATGTCGCGCTTGTGCGGTGGCACGTTCACCAGCGACTTGCCCTCGACCAGGATCTCGCCGCTGCTCGGGGTCTCGAAGCCGGCCAGCATCGACAGGGTGGTGGACTTGCCCGAGCCACTGGAGCCGAGGAAAGTGAGGAACTCGCCGTCCTGGATCTCCAGGTCGATGTTGTCCACCGCGGCGAAGGTGCCGTAGTGCTTGTTCAGGTTGCGCAGGCTGACCAGGGAGGTGGCGCGCGCGTCGTCTTTCATCACTGCACTCATTGTTGTCGTCTCCGGGCGCTCAGGCGCTGACTTCGTTGCGCCGCCGCAGGGCGGCGGCGATGACCATGATCAGTACCGACAGGCCGATCAGCAGCGTCGAGGCGACGGCGATGACGGGCGTGAGGTCCTGGCGCAGGGTGGTCCACATCTTCACGGGCAAGGTCTGCAACTCGGGGCTGGCCATCATCACGCTGAGCACCACTTCATCCCACGACACCAGGAAGGCGAACAGCCCGCCGGCGATCATGCCTGGGCGAATGGCCGGGAAGGTCACCTTGAAGATCGCCTGCAGGCGCGAGGCGCCGCAGATCACCGCGGCATCCTCGATCGACTGGTCGAACAGCTTGAGCGAGTTGATGATCGAAATGATGGTGAAGGGCAGGGCGACGATCACGTGGCTGACCACGAAGGCCAGCAGGGTGCCGGTGTAGCCCAGCTTGAGAAATAGCGCGTACACCGCCACGGCGATGATCACCAGCGGCACGATCATCGGCAGGGTGAACAGCCCGTAGAGCAGTTCGCGGCCCGGGAAACGCCCGCGCACCAGGGCGAAGGCGGTGGGCAGGCCGAGAGCCACGGCGGCGACGGTCGTCAGCACCGCGACCTTGAGGCTGGCCAGGGCCGCCTGCATCCACTGCGGATTGGAAAAGAACTGCTCGTACCACTTGACGGTCCAGCCGGGCGGCGGAAACACCAGCCACTGCGACGAACCGAATGACAGCAGCACGATGAACAGGATCGGCAGCAGCAGGAATGCGGCGATCGCACCGGTGGTCAGGTACAGGCCCATGCGCAGCGGCCGGCCCATGGCGTTGGGGGTCAGGAGCATGCTGGCTTACCTCGCGTTGCCGACCGGGGATTCCGGTTGCAGCTTCAGGTAGAAGTAGAAGAGCACCAGGGTGATCGCCACCAGCAACGCGGCGGCGGCGCTGGCCAGGCCCCAGTTGAGGAACGACTGCACCTGCTGGACGATGAACTCCGGCAGCATCATGTTCTGCGCGCCGCCGAGCAGGGCGGGGGTCACGTAGTAACCGAGCGACATGACGAACACCATCAGCGCGCCGGAGAACAGCCCCGAACGGCACAGCGGGATGAACACCTTCCAGAAGTTGCTCCATGGGCTGGCGCCGCAGATGGAGCCGGCCTGCAGCACCATCGGGTCGATGGCCTGCATGGTCGCCTGCAGCGGCAGGACGATGAACGGGATCATGATGTAGCTCATGCCGATCACCACGCCGGTGAGGTTGTGCACCATCTCCAGCGGCGCATCGATGATGCCCAGCGCCATCAGCAGCTTGTTGATCACCCCCGAGCCTTGCAGCAGCACCAGCCACGAGTAGGTGCGCGCCAGCAGGCTGGTCCACATCGACAGCAGCACGATGTTCAGCAGCCAGCGGCCCCAGCCCTTGGGGACCAGGGTGATCGCCCAGGCCAGCGGGAAGCCCAGCAGCACGCTGATCAGGGTGACCAGGCCGGCCACCGAGAAGGTGTTGAACAGTACCCGGGCGTAGGCCGAGTTGGCGAACAGCTGCTCGTAGTTGCCCAGGCCCGGCACGGGCTCGAGGACGCCGCGCAGCAGCAGGCCGATCAGTGGGGCGAAGAAGAACACGCCGAGAAACAGCAGGGCCGGCAGCAGGTTGCGGCTGCCGCGCCAGCGTTGGCGAAGGGCTGGGCGGCGCAGGGCCGCCCCCGGCGCGCCGCTGCCTGCCGGGGCACCTTGCGCACTGTGCAGGGCATTGATGGCGACTTTCATTTGACCAGCCACTCGTTCCAGCGGGTGGCGATGGCCGGGCCGTTCTTCGCCCAGTAGGCGAAGTCCAGCGTCACCTGGTCCTGGGCGTAGGCGGTCGGCAGGTTGGGGGCGAGCTCCGGCTTGAGCAGGCCGACGCTGTCGAGGTTGACCGGGGCATAGGCGGTGGCATTGGCGAAGTCGGCCTGGCCTTGGGCGCCGCTGGCGCTGGCCAGGAACTTCATGGCCGCGTCCTTGTTCTTCGCGCCCTTGGGGATGACCAGGAAATCAGCCATGACCAGGTTCTGCTTCCAGCTCACGCCCACCGGCGCGCCATCCTGCTGCAGGGCGTAGACGCGGCCGTTCCAGAACTGGCCGAGCGCGGCTTCGCCAGAGGCCAGCAACTGCTGCGACTGGGCGCCGCCGCCCCACCAGACGATGTCCTTCTTGATGGTGTCGAGTTTCTTGAAGGCGCGGTCCAGGTCCAGCGGGTAGAGCTTGTCGGCCGGCACGCCATCGGCCAGCAGGGCCAGTTCCAGCACGCCGGGGCTTGGCCATTTGTACAGGGCGCGCTTGCCGGGGAAGGTCTTGGTGTCGAACAGGGCCGACCAGTCGCTGGGCTTGCCGGCGCCGAGCTTGCCCTCGTTGTAGCCGAGCACGAAGGAGAAGAAGAACGAACCGACGCCATGGTCGGAGACGAAGCGCGGGTCGATCCTGTCGCGCTGGATGGCGGTGAAGTCGAGGGGCTCGAGCAGGCCTTCGCTGGCGGCGCGCAGGGCGAAGTCAGCCTCGACGTCGACCACGTCCCACTGCACGTTGCCGCTTTCGACCATGGCTTTGAGCTTGCCGTAGTCGGTGGGACCGTCCTGCACGACCTTGATGCCGGTCTGCCTGACGAAGGGCTCGGCCCACGCGGCTTTCTGCGCATCCTGCGTGGTGCCGCCCCAGCTGACGAAATTCAGGCTCTCGGCCGCCAGGGTGGCCTGGCAGGCCAGGGTCAGCAGGCTGGCGGACAGCACAGCGGTGACTCGTTTGCTCAACAGCATGGTTACGCCCTCGTTGCTTTTGTTATTCGAGGCGGGCTTCTGTCGCCCGCCAATTGTATTCGGGGAGCAGCGTCAAACGGGTGGAGCGTGGCCGAGCGGTGATCGCAGGTGTGGCCGGCAGATTCAAGGCTTATGGAATGTCATATTATGGTATTCCAAACTTTTCGCAAGAGCCTGGCACTGACCGGCCATCACCCCGCTGTCGACGATAGGGCGAGGGCTAGTCCATCGACCCCGGTTCGAAAGGAATGCTCTGCACCACCTCCAGTTCATATCCCGCCAGCCCGGCATACTTCAGCGGCGGCCCGAGGTGGCGCAGCTTGCCCACGCCCAGGTCCTGGAGAATCTGCGCGCCCGTGCCGACCTCCGAGTACACCTTGGTCTGTCCACGCTGGTAAGGGCGTACGGGCTGCGTCAGTTGCGGCACGCGTTCGAGCAGGGCCTGGGAGGATTCGTGGTTGGCCAGGATCACCACCACCCCGGCGCCTTCCTCGGCGACTTTCTGCAGTGCCGCCCACAGGGTCCAGTTGGCGGGGCCGGCGTACTCGGCACCGACCAGGTCGCGCAGCGGGTCGATCACGTGCACGCGCACCAGGATCGGCTGTTCGCGGCGGATGCTGCCCATGACCATGGCCATGTGCACGCCACCCTCGATGTGGTCTTCATAGGTGACCAGGCGGAATGTGCCATGCACGGTCGGCAGTTCCCGCTCGCCGATACGCCGGATGGTCTGCTCGGTGCTCAGCCGGTGATGGATCAGGTCGGCGATGGTGCCGATCCTGATGCCGTGGCGTGCGGCGAAACGCTCCAGGTCCGGTCGTCGAGCCATGGTGCCGTCGTCGTTGAGCACTTCGACGATCACCGACGCCGGCATGAAACCGGCCAGACGCGCCAGGTCGCAGCCGGCCTCGGTGTGGCCGGCGCGGGTCAGCACGCCACCTTCTCGGGCACGCAGGGGAAAGACATGGCCCGGTTGCACCAGGTCTTCAGGGCGGGCGTCCGCGGCCATGGCGGCGGCCACGGTGCGTGCCCGGTCGGCCGCGGATATACCGGTGGTGACCCCCGAAGCGGCCTCGATCGACACGGTGAAGGCGGTGCTGAACGCGCTGCCGTTGCTCGGCACCATCTGCTCGAGGCCCAGGCGCTGGCAATGCTCGTCGGTAAGGGTCAGGCATATCAGGCCACGCGCCTCGCGGGCCATGAAGTTGATCGCCTGGGCATCGCAGCGCTCGGCGGCGATCAGCAGGTCGCCTTCGTTTTCCCGGTCCTCGTCGTCCACCAGCAGGACCATCCTGCCTTGCCGGTAGTCCTCGAGGAGTTCTTCGATGCTGTTGAAGGCCATGTTGCATGCTCGCGGTGGTCAGGAAAGTTTTATGGTATACCATAATACGCAATTGACCTTGCAACAGGAGCGCGACGAATGAAGGCTTACTGGATCGCCCATGTGGACGTTACCGACCCCGAGCAGTACCAGCAGTACACCCAGCGCGCCCCCGCAGCGTTCATCGCTTTCGGTGGGCGCTTCCTCGCCCGTGGCGGACGCAGCGAGGCGATGGAGGGGCGGGCGACGCCGCAGCGCAGCGTGGTGATCGAGTTCGATTCGTACGAACAGGCCGTGGCGTGCTATCGCTCCGACCTGTATCAGGAGGCCTGTCGCCATCGCCAGGGCGTGGCGGCGGCGCAGGTGATCATCGTCGAGGGCCTTGCACCCTGACGGCCGTCAGACCCGCATGTGCGGGTCTTTCTTCTCCGGCTTGTCGTCGCCAGCCTCTGTGGACACTGGCTTGTCCGTGGCGGGCAGCGGCTCGGCTGGTGCTTCCTGCGCGGCAGCCGGTGGCGGTTGGTTGCGGGTGCGCAGCAGCGACAGCAGCACCCCGCCGAACAACAAGCCGAAGGTCACCCCTAGCGAAAGCGCGGCGGGCACCTTGCCCACCAGGCCGTGGTAGAAGATCTTGCAGCCGATGAAAATCAGCACCAGGGCCAGTGCGTACTTGAGGTAGACGAAACGGTGCATCAGCGCCGCCAGCGCGAAGTACAGCGAGCGCAGCCCGAGGATGGCGAAGATGTTCGAGGTGTAGACGATGAACGGGTCCTGGGTGATGGCGAAGATCGCCGGCACACTGTCGACGGCGAACACCAGGTCGGCCAGCTCGATCAGCACCAGGGCCAGGAACAACGGCGTGGCATAGCGGACCGCCTTGCTCGCCCCGGGCGGGGTGAGGTGGACGAAGAAATTCCGGCCGTGCAGCTGATCGGTGACCCGCATGTGCCGGCGCACGAAACGTAGTATCGGGTTGTTGGCCAGGTCCGGGTGGCTGTCGTCCTTCGTCAGCGCCATCTTCACCCCGGTGAACAGGAGGAAGGCGCCGAAGATGTACAGCACCCAGGCGAAGTGCTGGACCAGCGCGGCACCCACGCCGATCATGATCGCCCGCAGCACCACCACCCCGAGGATGCCCCAGAACAGCACGCGGTGCTGGTAGCGGCGGGGGATGGCGAAGAAGCTGAAGATCATCGCCATGACGAACACGTTGTCCATCGACAGCGACTGTTCGACCAGGAAGCCGGTGTAGAACTCCAGCGCCGACTGCGCGCCCAGCTCGTACCAGACCCAGACGCCGAACAGCACGCCGACGCTGAAGTAGCCGGAATAGAGCAGCAGGCTTTCGCGCATCTCGATCTCGCGATCCTGGCGGTGCAGCACCCCGAGGTCGAGGACCAGCAAGCTGATGACGATAACGATGAAGACCAGCCACAACCAGGCGCTGGTGCCGAGGAATGGGGTGAAGAGGAATGTCTGCAGAGCCGTCATGAGCCCCTCCTTGAATGTCGACGTTGCATGGCAACAGTGATTCCGACATGGCGGTGCAAACCGTCAGAGGGGCCCGGCATCACATGGGCTTGAGCCTAGTCGCGATTGCCGGGATTGCCGAATGGCAGGCTGTTACATTTCTTTGCCTGTATTGGCCTCATCGAGGGCAGGCTTGCGCCCACAGGGAGAGCGCACGCATGGACCGTTTTGCTATCGATGGTTCGCCGCGTACAGCTGGCGCAGGTCGCTGGCCCAGCCGTCGAGCACGGCCTTGACGTTTTCCGCGGTCATCACCTGGCGGTCGTTTTCCAGCGGTGTTCCGGTACCGGCGAGCATGGCCTCGGCGATGACCTTGCCACTGGTGCCCGCCTCGAACGACAGCTCGGTGGCGATCTGGCTGTCGCGGTCACGCACGCCGACCGCGCTGCTCACCCCGGCCGCGACCAGGGTGATCGGCAACCATTCGTAGAAGCGCAGGCCCTGGGTGTTGGCGCTGACCCGGGTAATCGCAGGCCTGACCACCAGGGTGTTAGGGCCCGGGGCATCGACCACGGTCATCACCTTGCCCAGTTCCTGCCTGAGTGCCGAGTCGTAGTAACGGGTGATCTGGTCAAGCGTGTCCTGCGGGATCCGCGTGCTCGGCGCCGGTGCCGGATAGAACCGACTCGGCGCGACATAGACCTGGATGTAGCGACCACGGGGCAGCTTCGGGTCGACCCAGCTCAACAAGGTGCCGCTGGAGGGGGACGGGTGAGGCGCAAGCACGCTGTAGTCGGTCAGATAGCCAGCCGGGGGCAGCTGGTTGCCGCTGCAGCCGGCAAGCCCCAGCGCGCCGCTGAACAAGAGGGCGATGGCATGGCGGCGACTCATGGCTGAGCCTGCGGGTAACGTCCGCCCTGGGACGACTCGATGAGCAGTTTGCCCTGGGCCATCAGCCAGTGCACCAGCTCGCGGGTAGGCACCGAATGGATGTACTCGACCCATTCGCCGCAGGCAGGGTCGTAGTGTTCGAAATAGCGACGCAGCGTGATCCGTTCCTTGTCGTCGGAGAGCGCCAGGCTCACCTGCTGGACCACCAGCGACGCGTCGTCACCGCGCTGCGTGGCGCGTTGGCTGAGAATCATTGGCGAGGAGCAATCGTGCTCCCCGGCGCGGGAGCTGCGGTTGGCGATCTTCATGGGCTGGCCCTGCGATAGTGGAAGGCCGGCAGGGTGCGGGAGTATGTTTGCCTGATGATGTCCGGTTGATGTCGGCGCCGACGCAATGTTGCACGGTTGAAATATATGACCCGGCGCCGCAATGGTTTTAGAGTCGCCCTTTTTTCGTGGACCTGTGTGAACGTGAGCAGATTGCTGATCGTCGATGACGACGTGGAAATTCTCGCCTTGCTGAAGAAGTTCTTCGTCCAGCAAGGCTATGAGGTCGACCTGGCCGCCGATGGCCAGGCGATGTGGGCGGCGATCGCCCGGCAGCGTCCGGACGCCATCATTCTCGACCTGATGCTGCCGGGCGAAGGTGGCCTGAGCCTGTGCCAGAAGGTACGCGCGCAGGTCGGCGTGCCGATCATCATGCTCACCGCCATGGCCGAGCTGAGCGATCGCATCGTCGGCCTGGAGCTTGGCGCCGACGACTACCTGACCAAGCCATTCGCCCCGCGGGAGCTGCTGGCCCGGCTACGCGCAGTGCAACGCCGCGCCCGGGAACCTGTGCCCCATGGCGAGTTGGTGCGGCCGGTGATCGGCTTTGCCGGCTGGCATCTGGATATCACCTGCCGCGAGCTGCGCTCGCCAGAGAACGTGATGATCCCGCTGTCGGGCGCCGAGTTCGATCTGCTGGTGGTGTTTCTCGAACATCCCCAGCGCATTCTCACTCGCGAGCAACTGATCGACCTGACCCGTGGCCAGGGGCACGACGCCTATGACCGCAGCATCGATGTGCAGGTCAGCCGGCTGCGCCGCAAGATCGAGCCGGACAGCAAGCGCTCGGAGCTGATCCGCACCGTGCGCAATGGCGGTTACCTGTTCTGCGCCAAGGTGACCCGTTCGTGATCCGCCGCCTGCTGCGCCGCGACACCCTCAGGTGGCGGATCGCCCTGACCATCTTCGCTGCGTTGCTGGCCTCGCTGGCGCTCAACGCCCTGTTCGTCCAGGTCGCCGGCATCTGGGCGCGTCCGCCCATCGACCGGACTGGCCTGCTCGAACAGATCGCCGTGACCACCCGGGTGGTCGAGACCGCGCCGGCGGCGTTGCGCGGGCAACTGGCCCTGGCGGCCAGCACGCCGACCCTGCAGGTGACATGGAGCACCCGGCGTGGCGACTTCGACCTGCCTGGGCCGGGCACCGCGCTCAGCTCGGGGCAGGTGCCGGCGATGGCGCAGCTGTTGGGGCCATCCCGCCCTATCGAGGTGTACAACCCGGGCGACTGGCCAGAGGGCAGCGCCCAGGCGCACTACGTGGCGCTGGTCGCGTTGGCCGATGGCAGCTGGCTGCTGTTCGTGCCGCCCGAGCGCAGCTGGGGCCTGAGCGCGGCGGCACGCCTGGCGGTGGTCATCGGCCTGGGGCTGGTGGCGACGTTGCTGGTGGCCTGGCTTGCCACACGCCAGCTGGCCAGCCCGTTGCAACGTTTCGCCAGCGCGGCGCGGCGCTTCGGCAGTGACCTGCAGGCACCGCCCATCACCGTCGAAGGCCCCGAGGAAATCCGCCAGGCGATCGTCGCCTTCAACACCATGCAGGCGCAGATCCAGCACTTCATCCGCGAACGCACGCAGATGCTCGCGGCCATCTCCCACGACCTGCGCGCACCGCTGACGCGCATGCGCCTGCGCAGCGAGTTCATGGAAGACCTGGACCACCAGCGCAAGCTTATCCGCGACGTCGATGAGATGCAGTCGATGATCAACGCTGCCCTGGCGTTCTTTCGCGAAGGCACGCAGGTCGAGCAGCGTACCGCCTACGATCTGTCGGAGCTGTTGCAGACCATCGTCGACGACTACCGCGACCAGCAGATCGCCGTTGACTTCAGCGGCCCCGCGCACCTGGTGCACCACGGCCGCCCGCTGGCCACCAAGCGGGTGATCGTCAACCTGCTGGAAAACGCCGTGAAGTATGCGCGCCATCCCTGCATCGCGTTGCACCACGATGCGCGCGACATCGTCATCGAGATCAGCGACGAGGGCCCCGGTATCCCCGAGGACGCGCTGGAGCGCGTGTTTGACCCGTTCTTCCGCCTGGAAGGGTCACGCAACCGCGACACCGGCGGGGTCGGGCTGGGCCTCTCGGCGGCGCGGGCGAGCGTGCGTGAGCAAGGGGGTGAGCTGACTTTACGCAATCGCAGCACAGGCGGGTTGGTGGCCCGGGTGGTGCTGCCGGATCCGCGCTGAGCAGGTCAGTACACCCAGACTTCGACCCGGCGGTTGCGCAAGCGTCCCTGTTGCTGGTCGTTATCCGCCACCGGCAGCTCGTCGCCCATGCCGGTCACGTCCTTGAACTCCACGCCCTCGCGCGCCAGTTCACGGCGCACCGCCATGGCCCGCAGGCGCGAGAGCAGGGCGGCGCGCCCCGGGGTTTCCTTGGGGTCGCCGAAACCCACCAGCACCGCTTTGCTCTGCAGCTTGCCGGCCTGGCGCAGGTAGGCGCCGACCCGCTGCACATCGCGCAGGGCCTTGTTGTCGAGGCTGGCACTGCCTTCCTGGAAGCGGAAGTTGACGCTCAGGCGATGAGCCTCGCTGGCCAGGGTGCGGTAGCGTGGTGGCATGTCGGCCTGCACCATGACCGGCAAGGCCTTGATCTGCTGGGAGACGAACCCGTGTCTGGCGACGATGGCCTGCCCGGCGGGGCTCTGCGCGAACTCGGCCAGGGCCCGGGCCTGGCGCGTGGCGGCGGCGGGCAGGTAGAAGAACAGGCGGCGCGACAGCGGGTAGTCCTCGCTGGCGATCAGCGCGCGGCTGGGGGGCAGGGCCGGCGCGTCACCTTCCGCCACCGCCAGGGCCTTGGCCCCATGCAGCGTGGCCAGGCCGCTGAAGCCGATGGCCTGGCGATCGGCCTTGACCTGCGCGGCCAGCGCATCGGCCGACTCGAAGCGCCGGGCCTGGCCGGACAGCTGGCTGTGCTGCGGCTCCAGCACCAGCGCGCGGAACGTCTCGAACGTGCCGGAGCGATCGTCGCGGGCGTAGAGGTGAATCGCGCCGCCTGGCACGCCCAGTTGTTCCCAGCGCTGGATCTGCCCGGAAAAGACCTGTGCCAGTTGCGCGGTGCTCAGTTGCGGTAGCGGATTGTCCGGATGGACGATCACCGCCACGCCGTCCAGGCCGATCACCTGTTCGGAGTCCGCCGAGCGCAGGTTGCCCAAGGCCTGCAGCTGCTGGACTTCACGATCGCTGATTGGCCGCGAGGCGGCTGCCAGGTCGGCCTCGCCGTCGGCCAGCGCGGTGAATCCCGTACTCGATCCGTGGGCGGCGATCTCGATGCGCATGGGCTGGCCATCGCGAGCGTGGGCACGCATCACCGTCTCGTTGGCCGCCGCGCCTGACAGGCTTTCGATGGCACTGGCGCCTTGCGCTTGCAGCAGGCCACGGACCAGCGCCGGGGCCAGGGTGGCGCCAATGGTATTGGAGCCCTGGATGCGCAGCTGCGCAGGCTCGGCGAAGGCCAGGCCCGGCAGCAGGCATAACGGGAGGAGAAGCAGGCGGCGCATGCCGGTGACCTTTGGCACAGAGTTGCACCGCAGATTACGACAGTTGCTTGACCGAAAAATGACAGCGCCCCTGCCGGCGCGCCGGGCTCAGCGCGTTCCTGGCACGATGATGCTGGCCGGCGCCTCGGTCGCCCGGCGGCGGGCCACCCAGTAATACAGCACGCTCGGCACCACCAGCCCGATCAGCCACGACACATCCACGCCGCCCAGGTGGGCGACCATCGGACCGGTGTACAGCTTGGTGTCGATGAACGGCATCTGCACCAGCACGCCGAAGGTGTATACCCCGATGCCCGGCCAGTTCCAGCGGCCATAGCGGCCCTCGGGGTCGGCCAGCGCCGGGATGTCGTAGCGCTCCTTGGTGATGAAGTAGTAGTCCACCAGGTTCACCGCGCTCCACGGCACGAAGAAGGTCAGCAGGAACAGGATGAACGACTTGAAGGCGCTGAGGAACGAATGCTGGCCGAGCAGGGCGACCAGGGTCGCCGCGCCGACGATGCCGAGCACGAACACCAGGCGTTGGACGCGGCTGATCTGCAGGTGGCCGCGAAAACCGCTGATGATCGTGGCGATGCACATGAAGCTGCCGTAGCTGTTGAGCGTGGAGATGGTCACCTTGCCGAAGGCAATGCTGAAGTACAGCAGCGCCGCCGTGGTGCCGGCGCCACCCAGGCCGACGATGTAGGCCACCTCGCGCCCGGAGAACTGGCCACCGGCGATGGCTGCGGCGAACACGCCGAGGATCATCGACGCCTGGGCACCGATCACCGAACCCAGGCCCGCGGCGAGGAAGGTCTTGAGCGGCGAGGTGTTGCTGGGCAGGTAGCGCGAGTAGTCGGCCACGTACGGGCCGAAGGCGATCTGCCACGAAGCGGCCAGCGACACCGCCAGCAGGAAGCTGGCCCAGCTGAAGTGACGGTTGTCGAGCAGTTGGCCGATGTCGGCCAGCATCAGGATGCGGCTGAACAGATAGACGAAGGCAATGATCCCCAGCACGCTGGCCACTCGGCCGATCCAGTGGATCACTCGGTAGCCTGCCAGGGTCGCCAGCACGATCACCCCGGCGAAGATGAGGATGCCGGCGCTGTCGCTGATGTTCAGCAACTGGCCGATGGCCTGGCCGGAGAGCACCGTGCCGGTGGCGGTGAAGCCCAGGTACATCAGGCATACCAGGACCATGGGAATGGCCGCGCCATACACCCCGAACTGCACGCGGCTGGAGATCATCTGCGGCAGCCCGAGGCGTGGCCCCTGGGCGGCATGCAGGGCCATCACCGCACCACCGATCGCCTGTCCGACGAACAGGCCGATCAATGACCAGAACACATCGCCGCCAAGGACCACGGCCAGGGCGCCGGTGACGATCGCGGTGATCTGCAGGTTGGCTCCCAGCCACAAGGTGAATTGGCTGTACACCCGTCCATGGCGTTCAGACTCGGGGATGTAGTCGATCGAGCGGCGCTCGATCACGGGTTTGCTGGACATCGAGGAGGCTCCGCTTCGTTGTTTTTGTGAAGGGCGGCGGCTATCGGCGGGACGCAGGGCGATGGCCGAAACTCGATATCAGCATGTATATACAAGTCTGGTCAAGTGAAGCTTGTGATCCCTGCCGAGCGGATTTTTCGGCCATCACAGCCGACTGTTGCGCAAGGTTGTCGTCCGACTGTGCTGGTCCGTGGCTTGGGAATGACCTTATGCTGTAACGAAATATGTCTAATACAAGCCTGAAGAAGGAATGCGTGCCATGCCACTCAAGGATCTGCTGATCGCCCTGGTGGTGATCATCGCCTGGGGCGTCAATTTCGTGGTCATCAAGGTTGGCCTCGATGGCTTGCCGCCGATGCTGCTGGGGGCATTGCGCTTTCTGCTGGTGGCCTTTCCGGCGGTGTTCCTGATCCGCCGTCCGAACCTGCCATGGCGCTGGTTGATCGCTTATGGCGCGACCATCTCCCTGGGGCAGTTCGCTTTCCTCTTCCAGGCCATGTACAGCGGCATGCCGCCGGGGCTGGCCTCGCTGGTGCTGCAGTCTCAGGCGTTCTTCACCCTGGGCTTCGCCGCGCTGTTCCTCGGTGAGCGCCTGCGCCTGGCCAGTGTGCTCGGGCTGCTGGTGGCGGCCAGCGGGCTGGCGGTTATCGGCAGTGAGGACAGCGGGCATGTGCCATTGATCGCCTTGCTGCTGACCTTGTGCGCGGGGGCGATGTGGGGCATGGGCAACATCATCACCCGGCGCTTCGGCAACGTGGACCTGGTGGCCTTGGTGATCTGGGGCGGGCTGATCCCGCCGCTGCCGTTCCTGGCGTTGTCCTGGTGGCTGGAGGGCCCCGAGCGGATCGGCCATGCCCTGGCCAACATCGGCTGGAGCTCGGTGCTAGCGCTGGCGTACCTGGCCTTCATCGCTACCATGGTTGGCTACAGCTTGTGGAGCACGTTGCTGTCGCGCCATCCGGCGGGCAAGGTGGCGCCGTTCTCGCTGCTGGTGCCGGTGATCGGCCTGAGTTCTTCGGCGTTGCTGCTGGGCGAGCGCCTGACCGAGGCGCAAGGCTGGGGCGCGCTGCTGGTGATGTTCGGGCTGCTGATCAATGTGTTCGGCCCGCGCCTGGGCCAGCGCTTGCGCGCCGCCAGCGCCCAATAGCCACCTCTGGCGCCCCTGCGCGACAGCGTGTCGCTGATAGATCGTCGCGACACTGACCCGCATCAATCCCCCGTCTTGGCGGCGCTTCTGTAATGGGAGCGCTTGTGCATCGGCAAGGCTGCCATTAATATCCAAGCACTTTCTTGTGTAATTGCCTGGACGCCTTCGATCCAGGCCATCAATACGGACGTTGATATGGATTTGCACACCTCCCTGTGGCTGTTCCAGGCCACCCAGGCCGTCGGCCTGGCGCTTTGGCTGAGCATCGCGGTACTGAACAACCTGCAGGCCTTCGCCAGTTCCGTGGGTGCCATCGGCGCCACCCTGGCGATGGCGCCGCTGCGCCAGCCGCCCGCCATCGAATTCCCCTTGCTGCGCAGAGCCTGCCAGTCGGTCGGGCTGGCGCGCGCCGCGCTGCTGGTGATCCTGCTGCTGCAGATCGTCGCCAGCCTGTCGGCGTGGATCGGCTGCTATGGGCTGATCATCGCCCAGGATCCGCTGATGGCCAGGGCCTGGTTGAACCTGGCGCTGAGCGCGCTCCTCGCCTTCACCTTCGCCATGCTGCTCGGTGGCCTGTGGTTCGGTTACTGGATACGCCAGGAGAGCCTGCAGCTCACCCATCTGGTGTTGGTGTTGTGGGCGCTCCTGGCGTTCTTCCTGTTCAACCTGGGCTGGGCCTGAGGCGAGGTCGTGCAATGAACGGTAAAACGATATTCGCCAGTGCCCTGGTGCTGGCCCTGGTCACTGCCGGGGGCCTGGCCTGGCGGCATGATGGCCGCGCGCAGGCCACCGCGACGCCGCCACGGCAGCTGGTCAAGGTTGCCCTGGCCACGGTGCAGAAGGCCCCGGAAAAGCGCTCCTTCGACGGCGTCGGCGAGCTGGAGGCGGTGCATCAGGTGCTGGTGTCGGCCGAGATCGGTGGCCGAGTCACCGCGATCAACTTCAGTTCCGGCCAGCAGGTGCGCAAAGGCGATGTACTGATCACGCTCAACGACGCCCCGGAACAGGCCGAGCGCTTGCGGCTCAAGGCGCAGCTCGACAATGCGCGCATCAACCACCGCCGGGTGAGGGACCTGCTGCGCGAGAACGCCGCCACCCAGGAGCAGCTGGACAACGCCCTGGCCGCCCGCGACATGGCTCAGGGCGAGCTGGCCCGCACCGAGGCGGTGATCGCCCAGAAGACCGTGCGCGCGCCCTTCGACGGCCGCCTGGGGATCCGTCGGGTCAACCAGGGGCAGTACCTCAACGTCGGCGATCCGGTGGTCAGCCTGATCGACACCCGCAGCCTCTATGTCAACTTCTCCCTCGAAGAACAGCTCAGCGCCCAGCTGCGTCCCGGCCAGGCGGTAGAGGTGCGCCTGGATGCCTTCCCCGAGACGCCGTTCACCGCCCGCATCACCGCCATCGACCCATTGATCGGCCGCTCGCGCACGGTGCAGGTGCAGGCCACCCTGGCCAATCCCGATGCGCGTCTTGCCGCCGGCATGTACGCCAGCGTGCAGGTCGCCAGCCCGGATGTCGGCCAGGTGCTGACGGTGCCGGAGACCGCCGTGGCCTACACCGCCTATGGCGACACGGTGTTCGTCGCGCGGCACGACGCCGCCGCCGACGCGCTCGTGGTGCAACGGGTCTCGGTGCGCACCGGCGAGCGCCAGGCCGGCCGGGTGGTGATCGAGCAGGGGTTGCGCGAGGACGACCAGGTGGTGGTGTCCGGGCAGCTGCGGCTCACCGACGGCACCGCCGTGCAAGCCACCGAAGACACCCTGCAAGCCCCGGCCAACGGCGCCTGACCCCCACGAGAACATGCCATGACATTCACCGACCTGTTCGTGCGCCGGCCTGTGCTGGCGCTGGTGGTCAGTACCCTGATCCTGCTGCTGGGGCTGCTGTCGCTGTTGCAGTTGCCGATCCGCCAGTACCCCTTGCTGGAAAGCTCGACCATCACCGTGACCACCGAATACCCCGGCGCGCCGGCCGAGCTGATGCAAGGCTTCGTCACCCAGCCGATCGCCCAGGCGGTGTCGTCGGTGGAGGGTATCGACTACCTGTCGTCCTCGTCGGTGCAGGGCCGCAGCCTGGTGACCGCGCGCATGGAGCTCAACCGCGACTCCACCCAGGCCCTTACCGAGGTGATGGCCAAGGTCAACCAGGTGCGCTACCGCCTGCCGGAGCGCGCCTACGATCCGGTGATCGAGCGCTCTGCCGGCGAGTCCACGGCGGTGGCCTATATCGGCTTCGCCAGCCCGAGCCTGCCGATCCCGGCCATGACCGACTACCTCACGCGGGTGGTCGAGCCGTTGCTCAGCACCATCGAAGGCGTGGCCAAGGTCCAGGTGTTCGGTGGCCAGACCCTGTCCATGCGCCTGTGGATCGACCCGGCACGCCTGGCCGCCCGTGGCCTGACCGCGGCCGACGTGGCCGAGGCGGTGCGCCGCAACAACTACCAGGCCGCGCCGGGCAAGGTGAAGGGCCAGTACGTGATCGCCAATATCCGCGTCGATACCGACCTGACGTCCGTCGGCGATTTTCGCGAACTGGTGATCCGCAACGACGGCAACGGCCTGGTGCGCATCCGCGATATCGGCACCGTCGAGCTCGGCGCGGCCTCGGCCGAGACCAGCGCCAGCATGGACGGCGTGCCGGCGGTACACCTGGGGCTGTTCGCCACCCCGGGCGGCAACCCGCTGGTGATCGTCGAGGGCATCCGCCAGTTGCTGCCGCAGATCCGCCAGACCCTGCCGCCGGACGTCAAGGCCGAGCTTGCCTTCGAGACGGCGCGCTTCATCCAGGCCTCCATCGACGAGGTCAGCAAGACCCTGCTCGAGGCCCTGGCGATCGTGGTGGTGGTGATCTACCTGTGCCTGGGCTCGTTGCGCACCGTGCTGATCCCGGTGGTGACCATCCCGCTGTCGATGCTTGGCGCGGCGGCGCTGATGCTGGCGTTCGGCTTCAGCGTCAACCTGCTCACCCTGCTGGCCATGGTGCTGGCGGTGGGGCTGGTGGTGGACGATGCCATCGTCGTGGTGGAGAACGTCCACCGGCATATCGAGGAGGGGCGCACGCCGGTGGCGGCGGCGCTGATCGGTGCCCGCGAGGTGGCCGGGCCGGTGATCGCCATGACCATCACCCTGGCTGCGGTGTATGCGCCGATCGGCATGATGGGCGGGTTGACCGGCGCGCTGTTTCGCGAGTTCGCCCTGACCCTGGCGGGCGCGGTGGTGGTGTCCGGCGTGGTGGCCTTGACCCTGTCGCCGGTGATGAGTTCGTACCTGCTCGATGCGCGTCAGTCGGAAGGGCGCATGGCTCACGCCGCCAACCGCTTTTTCGACTGGCTGGCCGAGCGCTATGCCCAGGTGCTCGGGTTCTCCCTCAGGCACCGCTGGATCAGCGTCGGCTTCGCCTTGCTGGTGCTGGTCAGCCTGCCGCTGCTGTACAGCCTGCCGCAGCGCGAGCTGGCGCCCACCGAAGACCAGGCCGGGCTGCTCACCGCGATCAAGGCACCGCAGCACGCCAACCTGGCCTATGTCGAACGCTTCGCCGACAAGCTCGATGCGGTCTATCGCACGCTGCCGGAGACCGTCAGCACCTGGATCATCAATGGCAGCGACGGCATCGCCTCGGGCATTGGCGGCATCAACCTGCAGCCGTGGGACGAGCGCGCGCGCAATGCCTCGCAGATCCAGCTCGACCTGCAGGCGGCGGTGAACGATGTCGAGGGCACCAGCATCTTCGCCTTCCAGCTGCCGGCGCTGCCTGGCTCCACCGGTGGCCTGCCGGTGCAGATGGTGCTGCGCAGTTCCCAGGACTACCGGGTGCTGTTCGACACCATGGAACAGGTCAAGGCCAAGGCGCGCCAGAGCGGCCTGTTCGCCGTGGTCGACAGCGACCTGGACTACAACAACCCCGTGGTGCAGGTGCGGGTCGACCGGGCCAAGGCCAACAGCATGGGCATCCGCATGCAGGACATCGGCGAGTCGCTGGCGGTGCTGGTGGGTGAGAACTACCTCAACCGCTTCGGCCTCGACGGCCGCTCCTACGACGTCATCGCCCAGAGCCCGCGCGACCAGCGTCTGACCCCGCAGGCCCTGACCCGCCAGTATGTGCGCAGCGAGGAGGGCAGGCTGGTGCCGCTGTCCACCGTGGTGCAGGTCAGCGAGCAGGTCGAGCCCAACCGTCTGACCCAGTTCAACCAGCAGAACGCGGCGACCTTCCAGGGCATCCCGGCCGCCGGCGTCACCCTGGGTGACACCGTGGCCTTCCTCGAACAGGTGGCCGCCGAACTGCCGGCAGGCTTCAGCGTCGACTGGCAGTCGGACGCGCGCCAGTACCAGCAGGAGGGCAACGCGCTGATGCTGGCCTTCCTCGCCGCCGTGGTGGTGATCTACCTGGTGCTGGCGGCGCAATACGAGAGCCTGGTCGACCCGCTGATCATCCTCATCACCGTGCCGCTGTCGATCAGCGGCGCGTTGCTGCCCCTGGCCCTGGGGGTGGCCACGGTGAACATCTACACGCAGATCGGCCTGGTGACGCTGATCGGCCTGATCAGCAAGCACGGCATCCTGATGGTCGAGTTCGCCAACACCTTGCAAGCCGAGCAGCACCTGGACCGGCGCACGGCCATCGGCAAGGCGGCGCAGATCCGCCTGCGGCCGATCCTGATGACCACCGCGGCCATGGTGGTGGGGCTGATTCCGCTGCTGTTCGCCTCCGGCGCCGGCGCCGCCAGCCGTTTCGGGCTGGGCGTGGTGATCGTCACCGGGATGCTGGTCGGTACCTTGTTCACCCTGTTCGTGCTGCCGACCATCTACAGCCTGCTGGCCCGCGACCATGCCAGCACGGCGCGCTCGGCGCGGGCCCGGTCGTTGGCCGAAACCTTGGAGGGCCAGCCATGAAGCCGGTATTCGTCGCCTCTTTGCTGGCCCTGGCCGTCTCGGCCTGCAGCGTCGGCCCCGACTATCGCCAGCCGCAGGTGCCGGCCAGCGGCGTGCACAGCCCGCAGCGCACGGCGTTCGCCGCCCGTGGCGAGATGCCCGGGCAGTGGTGGCGGTTTTTCGACGACCCGCGGCTGGTGCGTCTGGTCGACCAGGCCTTGGCCAACAACCACGACATTCGCCAGGCCCATGCCAATCTGCTGGCGGCGCGGGCGCTGTTCGACGACCGCAGCCTGGACCGCTATCCCTGGATCACCGCCCGCGCGGGTTACACCCAGAGCCTGGAGCAGCAGCAACCGGCCGATGGCGGCGATCCGCGGCGCATGCGCAGCGAGCAGTATCGGGCCGGTTTCGACGTGCAGTGGGAGATCGACCTGTTCGGTCGCCTGCAGCGCCTGACCGATGCCGCCGAGGCTCGCGCCGACGCGGCGGCGGCTGATCTGCGCCAGGTCCGGTTGAGCATCGCCGCGGAAGTCGCCCGCAACTATTACCTCGAACTGGGGCTCAAGCGCAGCCTCGCCGTGGCCGAGGACCAGGTCGAGGCCTGGCGCGAAACCCTGCAGCTGACTACTGCCCAGGTGCGTGCCGGCAGCGGCCAGTACGAGGATCAGCAGAACGCCCACGCCAACCTGCTGCTCAGCGAGGCCGCGGTGCCGCCGTTGCAGGCGGCGATCCAGCAGGCCAGCTACCGCCTCGATGTGCTGACCGGGCAGGTGCCTGGCAGCCAGGAGCAGGGGGCGGCGCCGTTCCTGCCACCCCTGGCCCGCCAGCTGCCGCTGGGCGACGTCGATACGCTGATCGGCCAGCGGCCCGACGTGGTCAGCGCCGAGCGCGAGCTGGCGGCCAGCACCGAGGACGTCGGTGCCGCCACCGCCGAGCTGTATCCGCGCCTGGACCTGGGCGGTTTCATTGGCTTCTTCGCCCTGCGCGGTGGCGACCTGGGCAGCGCCGCTCGGGCCTACGAGCTGGCCCCGGTGGTCACCTGGCCGGCGCTGCGCCTGGGCAATGCCCGGGCACGCCTGCGAGCCCGGGAAGCGCTGGCCGATGGCCGGCAGGCGCGTTACCAGCAGGCCGTGCTGCAGGCGCGCGAGGAAGTGGAGAACGCGGTGACGCAACTGGTGCGCAACCAGTCGCGGCTGCAGAGCCTGGTGGCGTCCGCCGGGCACGGCAGCGAGGCCATCGACATCGCCAACAAGCGTTATCGGCGTGGCGCCGGGACCTACCTCGCGGTACTGGAGAACCAGCGTGCGCTGTTCTCGATCAAGCGTGAGCTGGCGGAAGCGGAAACGGCCTCGTACCTGAATGCGATTGCCTTGTACAAGGCATTGGGATGGGGCAGTGAGGCGCCGTAGGCGAGTCTGAGGGTGTTTTGACTGTGGGGCGGTTCGCCGCCGCGACTTGCCTCGCGATTGCAGGGGAGGCCTTGTCGCGGGGCAGGCCCGCTCCCATGTTTGTCGGAATCTAGCAGCTTACTTCGGTGAAACTCGGTAGACACAGCGGCGATCGCCTGAGATCAGGTGTTCACACCGCTCCACCCGCGCCGTTTCGCCGATCGCCGTCTGGAACACCTGCAGTTCACTGCGGCAGAACCCTTGGCAACGGGTGGCGGCGACGCAGATCGGGCAGTGGTTCTCGACGATCAGCCAGGCCTCTCCATCGGCCTGCATTTGCGCCATGTAGCCCGCCCGTTCGCGCAGCTGGACGAGGATGCGTACCTTGTCCTCCAGGTTTGTGGCCGTGTCGCAGGCCTGCTGGTATTCGCGGCTGTTGCTGTCTTCCATGCGGCTGATCAGACGGTCGATGCCCTCGCTGCCGAACACCTCTTCGACACTCTCGATCAGTTGCAAGGTCAGCACGCTGTGGGCGTCGGGGAAGCGGCGCTGGGCGGTGGCGGTCAGCGCCCATTTCTGCGAAGGCCGACCGGCGCCCTTGGCCGGCACGGTCACGCCGCTGACGAGGTCGGCGGCCTGCAGTTTCTGTACTTGCTGGCGCGTGGCTTCGAAGGTGATGGCCAGCAGTTGCGCCAGGTCGGCGGTCTTCAGCGGCCCGCGGGTCTTGAGCAGGAACAGGATGCGGTCGGTGGTGGTGTTCGAATCAACGGTGGTCGAGGTCATGGAGCGCTGGAAACCGGGCGTGAATGAGCGGATCGGGCACTCTCCTGGGCCATCCTTTGCACAGGCAAGTGGGCGAAGGATAGCCCGGATCGGCGAGGTTTTGTGCAAGATAAACGAGTATCAAACTAAAAATTCATATTCGATAAAAATATAAAAGTTTTTATTTGTGTTTCTTGGGCTCACGTCTAGGCTGATTTTCTGAGCCTGTGCTTGCCGGTCCCAGGGAGGGGTGCGTGCAAGTCTGTTGAGCCTCTTGCTGGCAGTTGCCGGGTACAGGTCCATCACCAATAACTCGACAGGGACGTGAGTGCATGAATGCCCAGAAACCCGTGACCATCTACGAACACGCCGACGAGGTGAGCAGCCTGCAGGGTGTGGTCGACCTGGTGAAACTCTCCGACCAGTACCGTCAGTCCGCCATCCTGCATTCGGCGCTGGCCCAGCGCGTGTTCGACCATGCTCGCCAACCGGTCAGTGCCCAGGGCTTGAGCGAGGCGCTGGGGTGGGTGCCTAACAAGGGGCGCATCTTCCTCAACGCCCTGGTCGCCATGGGCCTGCTCAAGCGAACCGCGCAGGGTTTCGAGAACGTGCCGCTGAGCCAGCGCTTTTTGGTCAGCGACAGCGCCGAATTCATCGGTCCGATCATCGATCACCAGCGCCTGCAATGGCACAACTGGCCACGCCTGGACGAGGTGCTGCGCAGCCGCGGCTCACTCGACTTCCAGCAGGAAAACCGCTTCAAGCATGACCTGGCGGCCCGCGATGCCTTCAACGACGCCATGGTCCGCTTCAGTCAGCCGATGGTCGACGTCCTGCGTGACCTGCCGCTGTTCGACAAGGCGCGCCGGGTGATCGACCTGGCCGGCGGCCACGGCACCTACCTGGCGGAGATTGCCAATCGTCACCCGCAGGTCAACGGCGAAGTCTGGGACCTAGAGCCGACCCGCGAGGCGGCTGCCGCGACCTTCGCCAAGTACGGCCTGGACAGCCGCCTGGGCTTCCATGCCCGCAACCTGCTGGACCTGGCGCAGTACCAGGGCGAGCGCGCCGACGTGGTGATGCTCAACGACTGCCTGCACTACTTTACCCGCGAGCAGGTCCGTACCTTGATCGCCGGTGCCGCCGGCATGGTCGAGGCGGGCGGCGCGCTGCTGGTGCTGAGCATGGCGCTGGAGGATGACGAAATCCATCCGGCCCTGTCGGCGGACTTCTCCCTGCACATGATGCTCAACACGGCCAACGGCGAACTGCATTCCACCCGCTACCTGATCGACAGCATGGCCTCGGCCGGACTGACGGTGGAGCAGGAGCCGATCGGCCGCTACACCCTGCTGATCGGACGGAGGGCTGCCTGATGCTACGTCTTCTGGCATTGCACGCCGCGCCCCTCGGGGATGCGGCCGCCCAGGCCCTGGACAGCCTGGGTAGCGCGGCGGCGGCGGCGGGCTTCAGCCTGCAGGTCAGCCAGAAAGCCGTCGGCCAGGGGCCGGTGGATGCGGTGTGCCTGTTGCTCGACAGTGCCACGCCGCCAGCTGCGCTGAACACCTTGCTCACCGAAGCCTCGACCTTGTGCCGCAATACCGCGCTGGTCCTGTTGCGTGTGCAAGGTTCGCTGGCGCAGTTGCCGTCCGGCAGTGGCGTGATCGCCCAGTGGCAGCAGGTGAGCCAGGGCTTCCTTTACCCGTATTCGCTGGACATCGCTGCCGGGCAGGCGCCGGAACTGGCGATCAAGGGCTGGCTGGCGGGCTTCGCCAAGTTCGCCGCGGCGACCAAGCTGTGGCGCTCGCTCGACGGCCTGGAGCTGGACGAGGCGGCGCGGGCCGCGCAGCGTCCCGAGCTGAACCACGTCAACATCCTCACCCGCGACCTGGAAGCCTCCAAGGCGTTCTATCGCGACATCCTCGGCGCCAACTACTGCTACAACCTTGGTCCGCGCAAGGCCGTCATGGAGCTCAACGGTTTCGACTTCTTCATCGAGCAGAGCGAGTCGTTCAGCTATCCGGCCGGCTACCACATCGGCGTGCGGGCGTTGCCCGAAGATGTGCGGCGCATCGCCGGGCAGGTCAGCGCTGCCGGTGACATCAAGCTGGTCAAGGGCAACGGTCCGGCGCCGGGCTATCACCATGGGCCCGACAACGTGCGCAGCGCCGTCTACTTCGAAGATCCGGATGGCCTGGTGATCGAGGTCTACAGCGCCGAAGTGGAAATGATCGAAAGCAACCCAAGGTTGCTGCTCGACCGCCTCTGATTTCACGTCGTCCCCCGCCTGCCGTCCGGCAGGCGGGCGCCCAGACAGGTATTCGCATGAACAGCTACAAACAGTGGCATTGGCCACGGCTGCCCAGCCCGCTGCCCAAGGATGTCAGTGACCGGGCGTTGATGGGGTACCCGGAGCACTATCAGGAGCAGCCGTTGCAGGCACAGGTCGCCGAGGCGTTCGGCGCGTTGCTCGACTGCCCGACAGGGGATCTGCTGGCGCTGCTCGAGCAACCCAGCCAGCCCCTGGTCCGGCGCATCGCGGCCGGCGAGGTGCTGGCCGTGCGCGGCGATCCGCGCATCGACACCTTCGCCCCGCAGATGATCGATATCCCGGCGGCGCGGGTCAGCATCGGCCTCGATCCGCGCGCGGTGGAGCAGGTGATGGATCAGTTCGACGGGCTGGGGCTGGACCGCAGCTGGATCGACAAGGAGACCCCGCGCCATGAACGCGAGCTGGCGGCGTTTCGCATCGCCCGTTTCCCCGTGACGCATCAGGAGTACCGCCAGTTCCTGCTCGACAGCGGTCATGCCGGCATTCCCGATGGCTGGGCGTTCGGCCGTTACCCGAGGCATCACGCCAACCATCCGGTGTACAGCGTGTCGGCCAGTGACGCCGACGCCTACGCCCGGTGGCTCGGCGCGCGCACTGGCCGGCGTTTCGCCCTGCCGACCGAGGCGCAGTGGGAGTATGCCGCCGCTGGCGCCGAAGGGCGGCAGTTCCCCTGGGGCGACGTGTATCAGGTGGAACATGCCAACACTGCCGAGCTGGGCTATCTGGACAGCACCCCGGTCGGCGCGTTCGTCGACGGCGCTTCGCCTTTCGGCGTGCTCGACATGGCCGGCAACGTCGAGGAGTACGTGGCCGAGGATTACCAGGCGTATCCCGGCGGTCCGTGCATCGAGGACGACCTGGTGCTCGATGTCGGCACCCACCGCGTGGCGCGTGGTGGCAGCTTCACCCGTTTTCGCGACCTGGCGCGCACCGCGCGCCGCCACGGGCGTTACCCACGACCGATCTATGTCATGGGCTTTCGCCTGGTTGAAAACCACAACTGAGAATTCCGTCTTCCGTGCAAGAGGTCTGATCCCATGAACAAGGATGTTTCGCTTCACACCATCGTGCCGATTTCCATCCTCGGCGGCGACGTCGATGCCCACTTCTTCGGTTTCCACGGCTTCGAGCGCAATCAGGAGCATTTCGCCGTGGGCATCGGCCGCGACCAGTGCGACGTGCCGCTGGTGCGGGTGCACTCCGAGTGCATTACCGGCGATGTGTTCGGCTCGCAGCGCTGCGACTGCGGTCCGCAATTGCAGGAAGCGCTGCGCACCCTCAAGGAGGTCGGCGGCTACCTGATCTACCTGCGCCAGGAAGGGCGCGGCATCGGCCTGTACTCCAAGTTCGAGGCCTACCTGCTGCAGGACTCGGGCCTGGACACCTACGAGGCCAACCTGCGCCTCAATCACCTGGCCGACTCGCGTTCGTTCGACCCGGCCGTGCAGATCCTGCGCGCCCTGGGGGTGAACCAGTGCCGGCTGCTGACCAACAACCCGGAAAAGGTCGCCCAGCTGCGCGCCGGTGGCATCGATGTGATCGAGCAGGTGCCCACCGGGGTGTTCCTGACCAATCACAACCGCAACTACCTGCAGGCGAAGGCCGTCAAGTCCAGCCATTCGATCAAGCTCTGACCCACCTCGAAAAAGGATCTTTCGATGAAACACATTGGCCCCATCAGCGGTATCGCCGCCCATGCCGCGCATTTCGTCGCCACCGCCGGTTATGACAACCAGGTGATCCTGTGGAACGCCGCCACCGGCGAGCCGATCCATCGCGTGCACCACGACCACCTGGCCAACCAGTGTGCGTTCAGCAGTGACGGCAAGTACCTTGTCAGCGCCAGCAGCGACTACACCGCGCGAATCTGGGAAGTGCCGAGCATGCGCCTTAAGGCCGTGCTGCAAGGGCATGGCGATGACGTGGAAATGGCGGTGTTCTCGCCCGACAGCCAACGTGTGGCGACCTGCTCGCGCGATCACGTGCTGCGCATCTTCGACCTCGACGGCGCGCAGCTGCAGGCGTTTCACGGTCACCAGGCCGATGTCATCTCGGTGGTCTGGTCGCCGGACGGCCAGCGCCTGATTTCCAGCAGCGACGACGGCACCGTGCGCCAGTGGGACACCCGCACCGGCCAGCAATGCGACGAGGTGGACATCGGCGGCGTGGAAACCGACACCATCGCCATCACCCGCGAGGGCGTGGTGTTCGCCGGTGACGACGAGGGGCGCATCTCGATCATCGCCCAAGGTCAGGTGCAGACCGTGCCGGCCCATGCGGCGGGGATCAAGCGCATCGTCTGGAACGACGACAAGCGCCTGCTGGTGAGCCTGAGCTACGACCGCTCGGCGATCCTCTGGACCTTCGATGCCGGGCGCAACCTGGTCAAGCGCCGCAGCACCGCGCTGCCGAGCATCGTCTGGCCACGCAGCTGCGCTTTCGTCGGCGACGAGCAATTGGTGTTCGCCACCTTCGGCTCACGCTATGCCACCTGGAACTACGAGCAGGACCGGTGGCACGTGTCGGGCATCGAGCCTGCGGTGAGCATCAATGCCGTGGTGCGCAGCGACGAGCGTCAGTACAGCATCGGCGATGCCGGCATCCTGCACCGCGACGATCAGCCGGTGACCTCTGTCGGCAGCCTGTGCAACTTCCTCCTGCCGTTCGGCCCGCTGCTGCTCACCGGTGGCCAGATGGGCCAGGTGTTCGATGGTCTGTCCGGGCGCATGCTGTACCAGCACCGGTCGCCGCTCAATTGTGGCGCCACCTTCGTCCGGCACGGCGAGGGCCTGGCGCTGATCGGCACCTACACCGGCGAAGGGCTGGTGTTCGCCCACGACGGCAAGGGTGGCCTGCGCCTGGTGGCGTCGATCCCCATGCACGACAACGCGATCAAGGGCGTGGCCGCCGACGACCGTCACCTGTTCAGCGTCTGCGCCTCGGCCGACGCGGCGTTGCACAGCATCGCCGACTTCAGCTGCGTGCGGCATATCGAGGGCGCGCACACGCGCATTTCCAACGGCTGCTGCCCGATCACCGGCGGCTTTGCCAGCATCGGCCGCGACCTCAAGCTGCGCCTGTGGCTGGATACCGGCGACGAAGTGTTCGACTCGCCGCACCAGCATTCGATCAAGTGCATCGCCGCCTCCGAGGATGGCCGGGTGATCGCCACCGCGGCCTACAACGGCACCGTGGCGCTGTTCGACCTGGCTTCGCGGCGCTGGTTGCCGGTGCAGCGGCCGACCGCCAGCGGCATTTCCTGCCTGACCCATGACGCCACCAGCGATGCGTTTCTCGCCAGCTCCTATGACGGGCGCATCTACGGCATCGACGCCCGCCTGGCATCCTGAAGGAGCAGCACGATGAGCAAGCAAGCAACGGGCTTCATGGCCCAGGATGACTACCGCAAGGCCCTCGACACATCGTTCGTGCATCGCTATAGCCATGGCGAAGACGAATGGTCGTGGGATATCGGCATGATCCAGGCGGCCCAGGCCTTCCTCGAGCGCCTGGACGACCGCGCCGACCAGCATGTGCTGGATATCGGCGTGGGGCGCGGGCGCGATGCCTCCACGTTCATCCTCGCTGGCCACCGGGTCACCGGCCTCGACATCGTCGAGAACTCCAGCTGGCCATTGCTGCGCAAGCGCTGGGGCGATCGCCTGGCGTTGGTCAACAAGGCCATGCAGGACTGGCAGCCTGTGGCGGGGACGGTGTTCGACGCAGCCCTGGACAACGGCTGCTTCCACCACCAGCACCCGGAGGAGTGGGGCCCGTACCTGGCCCATGTGCGCCGCCTGCTGCGCCCAGGCGCGCTGGTGGGACTGAACGTGTTCGGTGTCGATGATGCCCACCCCGAGGCAGGCTGGCGGGAGATGGACAACGGGCGCAAAGGCTACTTCTTCACCGACGATGGCATCCGCCAGACCCTGCAGGCCCACGGTTTCACCTGGCAGGGCCTGGAGGTGATCGAGCGTCAGCACGGCGAAGCGCGCTACCTGCTGGCGCTGGTCCGTACGTGAGCACTCTCGACCGGCATTACCTGGACATGGCCCTGGCACTCGCCTGCCAGGGCCTGTACAGCACGATGCCCAACCCACGGGTCGGCTGCGTGATCGTCAACGATGGCCAGGTGGTGGGGCGTGGCTGGCACCAGTGCGCCGGCTCGGCCCATGCCGAGGTGCACGCGCTGCGCGAGGCGGGCACGGCGGCGCGAGGGGCCACCGCCTACGTCACACTTGAACCCTGCGGCCATCAGGGGCGCACGCCGCCGTGCGCCGATGCGTTGGTGGCCGCCGGCGTGCGCCGGGTGGTCAGCGCCAGCGCCGATGCCTCGCAGAGCATCGGCGCCGAGCGGCTGCGCCAGGCGGGTATCGAGGTCGAGGCGTTACCGTGCCCGGAGGCGCGGGCGCTCAATCGCGGGTTCTTCTCGCGCATCGAGCGCCGACGCCCCTGGGTGCGGGTGTTGCGGCCCGCGGCGCTGGCGATCGGCGCGGCGGGCGAGGGCGCGATGCTCAGCCACTGCGATGAGCAGGCACCGCTGGAGCACTGGCGCGGACGGGCCTCGGCCTTGCTGAGCACCTGCGACTGGGTGAAGGCGTGCGACACCTCGCTGCTGGCGCAGGTCCCTGCGCAGCGGGCCGAGCCGGTAGCGCCGTTGCGGGTGCTGGTCGACCGGGAACTGGCGTGTCCGGCCTCGGCCAAGGTGCTCGACGGCCGCGTGCCAACGCTGCTGCTGCATGCGGCGCAGGCCCGGCGTGACGGGCGCCATGCCCGGGTACGTTGCCAGGTGCTGGAGGATGTCACCGCGCAGCGGGTGCTGCAGGTACTGCACGAGCTCGACTGCAACGAAGTCCAGGTCGAGGCCGAGCCCGCATGGTGCGAGGCCCTCGCGCGTCAGGGGCTGGTGGACGAATGGCTAGTGCAGGTCTGAGGCCTTCGTGAGCGCCGTATTGTCCCTGTGGGAGCGGCCTTGCGTCGCGAAAGGTGCGCAGCAGCCCTTGTTGCGGTGAAACGCTGAAATTGCCGGGGCCGCCTTGCGGCCCTTTCGCGACGCAAGGCCGCTCCCACAGGGAAATGCGCAAGCCCCGATCATTTCAACGGCTGCAGATCAAGCCGATCTGCAGGCTGTTCTGCTCGAACAGGTCCCAGTACCCCGGCGGATGCGCCCTTTTGCGAATCCCGCTGATCAGCGGCGCGATCCAGCGCACGTTGCGCAGGCCCACGTCGTGGGCGGCCTGCTCGTAGACGTGCTTGTGCCAGCGGTAGTAGGTGAAGTCCGCGGGTGGCGTGCTCATGAACTGGCCCTGGCAGTGAAAGCCGCCTTCCACCGGCTGCTCGTCCAGTACCCGAATGCCGTAATCGGTGAAATTGCCCCGTCCCAGATCGAAGGCCGGGTTGGCGGTGTAGGCGATCAGTTGCCCGTCGCGCTTGAGGTTGAGCGAGACGGTCTCGAACATGCGCCGTAGCTCCTCGACGCTGGCGGCGTAGTTGAACAGCCAGGCGGCCGTGACCTTGTCGAACTGGCCGATGCCGCCCATCTTCGCCACGTCCCGGACTTCGTAGGCGATGCCGTCGTTGGCCTGGCGCGCCTGATGGATCATGCTCGGCGAGATGTCAACGCCGTGTACCCGGGCCGCGCCCCAGTCCTTGAGGCGGCGGCTGAAGAAGCCGTGGCCGCAGGCCAGGTCGAGGATGTCCTCGCCGGTTACGTCACCGGCCATGTAGCGGAACGTGTCGACCTCCACCCCGCGTTGGCTGGCGTGGCTGGTGAAGTCCTCGAACTGCTCGCTGATACGTTCGTAGACTTCCTTGGATTCCTTCATGGGCACTCCTTGCGTCGAGAGGTGATTCGAAGCGCCAGCGGCAGTGCCAGCAATGGCGCGCAGGCGAACACGGCGAACAGCCACAGCGCGGCCTGGCGTGCACCCTCGACGCCGCCGGGTTCGACCAGCCCGGCGCCGTTGGCGACCAGGCCGGCCAGGGCCGCGGCGAGGGCGGTGGCATAGAGCTGTACGGTGGTGATCGAGGCCGAGGCGAGGTTTTCCTCTCCTGGGCGCGCGGCCTGCAACACCCGAGTGAGCAGGTGTGGCCAGCCCAGGCCGATACCCAGGCCCACGCCGGCCAGGGCCAGGGCATACAGGACCAGGCCGGGCGTGTCGGCCATCCATGTGGCAGCGGGCGTCAGCAACGCCAGGGTCAGCAGCGCAACGGCCACCAGCAGCGGGCCGAAGCGGATCTGCCAGGCGCCGCCGTCGCGATCGCGCCCGGCGCTGGCCAGGGCGCCGACCGTCCAGCCGGCCGCCATCACGGCGGTCAGGTAGCCGGCGGCCAGAGGGCCGAAGCCATGGATGCGCTGCAGGAAGTAGGGGACGTAGATTTCGCTGGTGATGGCCGTCACCAGCAGGCACATCATGGCGAACAGCGCGCCCATCGGCTGCCTGAGGCTGTAGGCGCCGGTGGGCAGCAGGTGATGGCGCGCCCGGGGATCGAGGCGGGCGATCAGCGCGGCGAGGGCAAGGCCCGCGAGGATGCAGGCCAGGCTGATCCACGGCGAGCCGGAAAGGCTGGCCGCGCAGATCGCCAGCACCGAGGCCACCAGACAGGCGATCAGTCCATAGGCCGGACGCGCACCGTCGTCGTCGCGAGTCTGTCGCGCCGGTAGGCGCAGGCAGACGATCAGCGCTAGGCCCGCGGCCGCCGGCAACAGTGACCAGAATGCCCAGCGCCAGTGCCCGCCTTCGGCGAATACGCCGCCCACGGCCGGGCCGCACAGTGTGGCCACGCCCCACATCGCCGAGACCAGGGCCATGGCGCGCGGCCACAGGCGGGGGGCGAACACCAGGTGGATCAGGGCATAGCTCAGGGCGAACAGGATACCGCCGCCCAGACCTTGCACGCTGCGCCCGACCAGCAGCATCGGCATGCTGGTGGCCTGCGCGCAGAGCGTCGAGCCGATGACGAACACCAGCAGTGCCAGCAGGTAGGCCACGCGCGGTCCGCCGCGGGCCAACAGGCGGGTGGAGAGGGTGGAGCCGATGATCGACGCCACCACGAACAGCGTGGTGTTCCAGGCATAGAAGGCCAGACCGCCGATCTCCTCGATCACGGTGGGCAGCAGGGTGGTGACGATATAGACATTGATGGCGTGCAGGGCGACGCCACCGGCCAGGGCGATCGAACGCAGCGCGTTGCCACCGCTGAGCAGTTCGCTCCAGCGGGCAGGTGGCTGTTCGGGAATGGCGGTCATGGGCGCTCCTTGCGTGTGCCTGCGCTGGGAGTCTAGGAGCCGGAAAATAATTGTTCAAGCTGTTGCTTGTGTAATTTGCCCGGCGCGGATTTGCTAGGATCGCGCCCTTTCGCCTTGCCTCAGGAGTTCCCCATGATCATCACCACCACCAGCCAGCTCGAAGGCCGTCCCGTTGCCGAGTACCTCGGCGTGGTCAGCGCCGAATCGGTGCAGGGGATCAACTTCGTGCGCGATTTCTTCGCACGTTTTCGCGACTTCTTCGGGGGCCGTTCGCAGACTCTGGAAAGCGCGCTGAAGCTGGCGCGTGAGCAGGCCACCGAGGAACTCGAGGCACGGGCACGGCAGTTGCAGGCCGATGCCGTGGTGGGGGTGGACTTCGAGATCAGCATGCCTTCGGTGCAGGGCGGCATGGTCGTGGTGTTCGCCACCGGCACGGCGGTGCGCTTGAAGTAAGGCCAGTTGCCACTGGTCGGGCTGGCAGGTTTTGTCCGGCTGGTCCGCAAATGACCGGCTAGTCTCATTTCAACGGACCGCCGCTTATCTAGGCAAGCGCGTTGCTTGTCGGCACGGTCGCCATTGGAGGGACACTGGGCATGAGCGAATCCTATTTCGAAGACCTGAACGATGCGTTTCCGATCAACAGCCAGGTGCGCTGTGGCCAGTCGGCGTTACGCCTGGGCTTTGCCAACATGACCCTGGACGAATCGCAGCAGCTGCAACCGGCGCATCTGCAGCGCGCCAAGAAGGGCCGCTTCACGCCACGTGTGCCCTCGAAGAAATGAACCAGCGCTGAACGCCATCGCGGGGCTTGCCCTGCGATGGCATCTGTCCAGTCGTCACGAAACCGCCCAACGGCAAGCTTTTCCCGCCATTTCTTGACCCCGCTCATGGTATCGGCGTGTCCCCCTCGCCGCGGGCCCGTGGCTGTGCTTTTCTTGCGCGGCATTTCAGATACGGAGTATTGACTTCAATGCGAATCAGGGAAGAGACCTACTGGCAGTGGGCCGATGCGCAGCTGCACAGCCGCTGTCACGACGAGGAGTTGAGCGACGGCACCAGCATCGATGTGCAGGTGCGGCTTTCCCGCCTTGGGGCCACGCAGCTGTTCCTGGGGCTGTATGCCCGCGACGGCAAGGCCCTGCTGGAGGAGTACTACCCCACACGTCCTGGCGAGACCATGACCCGCGCGCTGGTGTGGGGCGTGGACCGTGCCCGTGCCTTGGCCACCGGCGCCTTGCCGCTGCCGGAGCCCGAGCGGCTTCAGGCCTGAGCGTGACGGTTGCGCCGGGCAACCGGTGGCCCTCATGCAGGCATGAAAAAGCCCGGCCTTGTGGGGCCGGGCTGAAGATGCGGTGCGGTACTGGCTGGTTCAGTTCAGCGAGTCGATCACCTTGACTGCCTGCCGCTCGCGGGCGGTAGGCCATTCTTGTTGCAGGGTCTCGAGGACGCGGCCGACGAAGGTGGTGTCGGCGGCGGCCTTCTTGCCGACGTAGCCCTGGCCACGGCGGTAGACCTTGAAGCGGGCACGCATGCTGGGCATGTGCGATTCGAATTCATCTTCGACCGTGTTCGGCGGCAGGCGGTCCAGGCGGACCTCGCCGGACTGGCTGACCCACAGCAGGTGGTCGTCGAGGCTGTCCTTGCGCGCGGCGAACAGCTGAGCCAGTTGGTCGATGGTTGGATTGTTGTTCAAGTTCATCATAAAGCCCCCATTACTCTCATTCGTTGGTGAAGTTCGGCTGAATTTCACATTGGGCGCCACGTTATGTAGCGCGCTAACCAAGGCTGCTACAGCAGCATCGCAACAGGGGCTTTCTCACGCTGCCTTCTGGGCAGTTTCCCTCTCCACGGACGGCCTGCGTTACCGCGCAAGCCGTCTGGAACACCCTTGCCACCGCTCCCGATCAGGGAGACGGCCTCATCATGCCCAAGGCCTGGGAAAGGCGTCAATACATTTGTAGTGAAAATTTTTATGCACTACATCTTGTCCGACAATCCTGCTTTTACTGTCAGGCAGTTCCATTGTCGCCATGTTCCAGGAAGCCTGGGCGCAGACGCAGGCGCGCATGATAGGCCGCCAATGCCGGCAGCGGTGGGTGCTGCAGTGGCGTGCGATACCAGCGGTTGAGCGACAGGCCGATAGCGACGTCGGCCAGGCTGAATGCCTCACCGGCAACATAGGCACCGGTGGCCTGCAGGTGCTGTTCGAGCAGGCTCATCTTCGCCGTCCACAGGGCGCTGGCGCTGGCCAGCAGGGCCGGGTCCTGATGGGCTGGCGACTGCCGCACCAGGGCCATGAACGGATAGCGCCAGGCGTCGTTGAGGTCGGTGGCCTGCCAGTCCAGCCACTGGTCCACCGCCGCCCGGGCACGGGTCGCGCCGGGGTAGAGGTGTGCCCCGCCGTGCTGGTTGGCCAGGTAGCGCAGGATGGTGTTGGACTCCCACAGCACGAAATCGCCATCGACGATTACCGGCACCATGGCGTTGGGGTTCAGCGCCAGGAACTCGGGCGAGTCGGTGGGCTTGAAGCCACTGCCCCAGTCTTCGCGACGGAAGGGCAGGTTCAGCTCGACGCAGGTCCACAGTACCTTGCGCACGTTGATCGACGAGGCCTTGCCCAGGATGTTCAGCATGCCGTCACTCCAGGCTCGAGAGGATGCGTTGCGCGGCGCGCACGCGTTCTTCGTTGGGGTAGTTGCGGTTGGCCAGCAGGACGATGCCCATGCCTTTCGACGGCACGAACGCCACGTAGGCGCCGAAGCCAGTGGTGGCGCCGGTCTTGTTGTACCAGGCGGCGGGCTCGGCCGGCAGGGCCGGGGTCAGGGCACGGGTGGCCTGGGCTTCACGGATCATCTTCGTGCCGTTGTTGGCCAGCAGGGTCTCGAGCGCGACCGGATAGGGGTAGCGCTCCCAGCCAAGGCCCTGGGTCATGGCGCCGACCTGGAAGAAGCCCGAGTGGGTGATGGCGATGGCCTGGCGCAGGGCCGGATCGAGCTCGGCCGGCTGCAGTTGCAGTTGCACGTAGCGCAGCAGGTCGCTGGCGCTGGTCTTGATGCCATAGGCCTGGTCGGCGTAAGGACCTGGGCTGACGCGCACCGGTCGGTCCTGGGCATCGTAACCTTGGGCATAGAGGCCACGGGCGCTGGCCGGGACTTCCAGGTAGGTGTGTTTCAGGCCCAGGCGAGGCAGCAGCTGCTGGGTCATCAGCTCGGCGAAGGGGCGCCGGGCGGCCAGGTCACCGAACAGGCCCAGGCTCGGGTTCGAGTAGCAGCGCTGGGTGCCTGGTTCGGCGCGGCGCTGCCAGTGCTGGAACCAGGCCAGGGTCTGCTCGGGCGTCTGTACCTCGTCGGGGAACTGCAGCGGCAGGCAGTCGCCGCTGTAGGCGCCCAGCTCCAGCACACTGGCACTGCCGATCGGTGCCTTGGCCAGGGCGGGCTGGTAGCGGCTCGCGGGGGCCGCGAGGTCGAGCTTGCCTTCGGCGCTGGCGAGGGCGGCGAGGGTGGCGGTGTAGGTCTTGCTCACCGAACCCACCTCGAACAGGGTGTCGTGGCTCACGGCCTGCTGGTCGGCCTTGTTCGCCCAGCCGTAGCTGAAGTAGCGCGCCTGGCCGTTGGCATACACCGCCACGGCCATGCCGTGGATGTTCTGCTCGCGCATCAGCGGCTGGATGACGCCATCGACGGTGCTTTGCAGCTCATCGGCCAGCAGGGGCGGCGCGGCCAGTGTCAGGGCAGTGGCCAGTAGCAGGTGGGGACGTTTCATGGTGGGCGTTCCTTGTCGTGAATCAGTGGGGCCGGCGACGCAGGAATTCGCCGGGTGACTGGCCGAAATGCTCGCCGAACGCGGCGATGAACGCCGACAGCGAGGCGTAGCCGCAGGCCAGGGCAACGTCGGTGACCCGTTCGCCGCGCTCCAGTGCTGGCAGGGCGGTGAGCAGGCGCGCGCGCTGGCGCCAGTGTCGGAACGTCAGGCCGGTTTCGCGCAGGAAGCGGCGGCTCAGGGTCTTCTGCGAGACGCCCAGACGTTGCGCCCAGTCACCCAGGCTACGCGGGTCGTCCGCTGCGCGCTGCAGGCGATTGCAGATCTGTCGTAACTGGCGGTCGCGTGGCAGCGGCAACAACAACGGCGCTTCCCGGGCGCAGGCCAGGCGATCGAGCAGCACCTGCACCAGGCGCCCGTCGGCGCCTGTGCTGTCGTACTCGACCGGCAGGCCGGCGAAGGTCTGGATCAACTCGCCCAGCAGCGCCTCCACGGCGATGACCCGGCACTGCGCGGCGGGCCAGGGCAAGGCGTCGGGCTGGATGTACAGGCTGCGGATGTGGGTGCCGGCGTCGCAACTGACCTGGTGCGGCACCCGCGCCGCGATCCATACCGCATGCTGCGGCGGCACCAGGTACAGGCCTTCGCGGGTGCGCACGCGCAACAGCCCCGAGCGGGCATGGGACAACTGTCCCCAGGGATGCTGGTGACGATAGCCAAGGGCGATGTTCGGCAGGCTGTCGGCCTGGCCGTAAACCGGGCGGGGCAACTGCCCGAGGCTGTCCAGGCGATGATCGTGGTGTCCGTTGGGCGACACTGGCAGGGGTTCCGGCGTTAGCGGTTCGAAGGCCAAGACCTTATCGTCCAGGCTTGCACAAAGACAAGACGGAACCTGTGATGAAGTACCTGCGCATGCTGTTCGACAATTTCACCCTGGCCTTGCTCGGGGTGGTGTTCATTGCCACCGTGCTGCCGTGTTCCGGCGAAGGCGCGGTGCTGTTCGGCTGGCTGACCAACCTGGCCATCGGCCTGCTGTTCTTCCTGCACGGCGCCAAGCTGTCGCGCGAAGCGATCATCGCCGGCGCTGGCCACTGGCGCCTGCACCTGCTGGTGTTCTCCTGCACCTTCGTGCTGTTCCCGTTGCTGGGCCTGGCGTTCAAGCCGCTGTTCGTGCCCCTTGTGGGCAACGAGCTGTACCTGGGCGTGCTCTACCTGTGCGCCTTGCCAGCCACGGTGCAGTCGGCCATCGCCTTCACCTCGCTGGCCCGAGGCAACGTGCCGGCGGCGATCTGCAGCGCGGCGGCTTCGAGCCTGCTGGGGATCTTCCTCACGCCATTGCTGGTGGTGATGTTGCTCGGCGCCTCCGGGGACACCGGCCCCGGCCTGGATGCGGTGCTGAAGATCACCCTGCAGTTGCTGGTGCCGTTCGTGGCCGGACAGATCGCCCGGCGCTGGATCGGAGACTGGGTCAAGCGCAACGCGCGCTGGCTGAAGGTGGTGGACCAGGGCTCGATCCTGCTGGTGGTGTACACCGCGTTCAGCGCGGCGGTGGTCACCGGCCTGTGGCACACGGTGTCGCCGCAGCATCTGGCTGGGCTGTTCGCCGTGTGCGCAATCCTGCTGGCGGTGGTGTTGCTGGGCACGCGCCTGCTCGGGCGGGTGCTCGGTTTCAGTGTCGAGGATCGCATCACCATCCTGTTCGCCGGGTCCAAGAAGAGCCTGGCAACCGGGGTGCCGATGGCCCAGGTGCTGTTCGTCGGTGGTGGCATCGGCGCGATGATCCTGCCGTTGATGCTGTTCCATCAGATCCAGCTGATGGTGTGCGCGGTGCTGGCGCAGCGCTATGCCGCGCGGGTCGAGGAAGGCGAGCGAGCTCCGCTGGCATCCTGAGTTCGGGGCGCGACCCTTGTCATGGGGGATGTGCACCGAGCAGCGTCTGCAATCGCGCCAGCGCCGGCCCTTCGTGCTGACGGTCGAACACCTGCACGGACACCTCCATGACACCGCCCTGCGCGCGCGCTACGCGTTGCTCGCAGCGCAGGCGCAGGCGCCCCTGGTCGCATTCGAACTGCTGCACGCCGGGGCGAGCGTCGCCTTCCAGTTTCAGCTCGGCCAGCCGCCCCTGGGCCGCCAGCAAGGCCAGCCCTTTGTCGCGCAGCAGCCCGTTGCCCTGGGTCATCAGCCCGGTGGCGCGCACGGCGGCGGCCATGGCCACGGCGACGATGGTCAACGCCACCAGCACTTCGATCAGGGTGAAGCCGTCCTCGGTGGCGCGCACGACGTTCCCTCCGCCCAGGGCAAAGCGGCACTGTAGAGCGGCGCGATGACGGTTTGACGACGGCCACTCCCGAGCTTTTTCAATATCCGTGACATACCGGCTTGCAACAATCGGCCCCCGATTCGAATTCAAGCAAGGAATGCCGAGATGCAGATCGCCCGTCGCAGCGCCGCAGGTCGCCGTAGCCGCCAGCAAGGCTTCACCCTGATCGAGATCATGGTGGTGGTGGTGATTCTCGGCATCCTCGCGGCGATGGTCGTGCCCAAGGTGCTCGACCGCCCCGACCAGGCCCGCGCCACGGCGGCGCGCCAGGACATCGCCGGGTTGATGCAGGCGCTCAAGCTCTACCGGTTGGACAACGGTGGCTATCCGAGCCAGAACCAAGGCCTGAAGGTGCTGGTGGAAAAGCCGGCGCAGGCCAAGGATGGTCAATGGCGCGCCTACCTCGATCGCTTGCCCAACGACCCCTGGGGCCGCCCGTACCAGTACTTGAACCCGGGTGCCAACGGTGAGATCGATGTGTTTTCCCTGGGTGCCGACGGCCAGCCCGGTGGAGAAGGGGTGAACAGCGATATCGGCTCGTGGCAGTTGTGATCGGCCATGGCGCGCCAGGAGGGCATGGCAGTGATCAGCGCCTTGTTGATCGCGGCGGTGGTGGCGGTGATCGCCGCCGGCATGATCGAGCGCCAGGGGCTGTTCACCCGGCAGGTGGAGAATCGCCAGTTGGCGCTGCAGGGTCGATGGGCACTGGAAGGTGGCGTGCAGCTTAGCCGCCAGCGCCTGTTCGAGCAGCGCCAGCGCGATCCGCTGGTACGCATCGGCCAACCGTGGGCGCGGCCGATCCTCGATGTACCGTCGGGCGGGGTGCTGTTCGACGGGCAATTGGAAGACGAGCAGGGCAAGTTCAACTTGCGCAACCTGGTGGTCGATGGCCTGGTCGATGGCGAGGCATTGGCCACCTTCCAGCGCCTGTGCCGGCTGATCGGCATCGACGAGCGCCTGGCATCGGCGATTGCCGGGCAGGTGATCGACAGCTACCCGCAGCGTCCGGTGGTTGCCGCCGCCGTCCGTCAGGGCTTCGACAGCGGCCGCCTGACTTCTCCGTCGGCCGCCGCGCCGCTGCCCGCCAGGCGTCCGATGCTGCGCGACCTGGATGCCCTGGCGGCGCTCAAGGGCATGGATGCCGAGATCCTGCGGCGTCTGCGCCATTTCGTGACCGTGCTGCCAGCGCTTACCTGGGTCAATGGCAACACCGCCAGCGCCGAAGTCCTGGCGGCCCAGGTGCCGGGCCTGCCGTTGCAGCAGGCCGCGGCGCTGGTCGCCGAACGCGATGCCGGGCGCTGGTTCGTCAATCGTGGCGACTTCGTCAATCGCCTGCGCATGCCGCAGTTGGCCATGGCCAATGTGCGGGTGGGGATCAACAGCGACTGGTTCCGCCTGCACGGCCAGGCGCGCCAGGGCGCGCGCGTGCTGTCCATGCAAGCGTTGCTGCGCCTGCGCGAGGGGCAGTTGCCGGATGTGATCTGGACACGGGTGGGCACATGAGCACGACGCTGCAGATTCGACTGCCGCCGCTGGCAACGCTGGAGGCGGCATCGCTCCTCGACTACCACCACGGCGAACACCATGGCCAGGCAACGCGTGCGCAGCTGGCCGCACAGGCCAGGGGTGCCACCTGGCGCCTGCACCTGCATGAAGACGACAGCCTGGCTCTGGCCATCGCATTGCCGCCGCTGACCGGCAAACGCCTGGAGGCCGCCGTACGCTGCGCGGTGCAGGGGTTGCTGCTGGGGGACAGCGGGCAGGTCCATGTCGCCCACGGCGCCCGGCAAGCCGATGGTCGGGTGGCCGTGGCCTGGCTGGGGTTGGCGCAACTGGCGCAGTTGCAGGCCTGGTTGCAGGCCGACAAGATCCGTCTGAGCGGTCTGTTCGCGCAACCGGCCGAGGCGCTGGCGCCGCCTGACCTGAGCGGCGGCCTGCAAGCACCGGCAAAACCGCTGGACTGGACGCGCACGGTGGCGATCTGGAGCGCGGCGGCGCTGATCTGGTGCCTGGGCCTGAACCTTTACGCCGCGCAGCTGGCCAGCGAGGGCGAGGCGCTGCGCTCGCGGATGGTCGCCCAGGTACGCGAAGCCTTCCCACAGTTGCCGGTGGTGCTCAATCCGTTGCAGCAGGCCCGCCAGCAACTACAGAACGGATCGGTCACCACGACGACGGGGTTGGGCGCGTTGCTCGACGGTGCCGGTCGGGTCATGCCGTTCCTGGCAGGCAATGTCGCGGCAATGACCTATCAGGACGGCGTGCTGCGTATCACGCCATTGGCCGAGGGTGGCAAGGCCCCCGCCGACAGCGCCTGGCAGGCCGACCTCGCCGCCCGCGGCATCGACGCCCAGGCCAGCGGGCAGGGCTGGACCTTGCGCGCGTCCAGCGCGGCGAGCGAGGAACTGGCCCATGTCGATTAAGGCCAACCTGGGCGCGGCCCGGCAACGCTGGCGAGCCCTGGCCCCGCGTGAGCGGCGAGCGGTGGGCGCGGCCGGTGCGTTGCTCGCCGTGCTGTTCGGCTGGCAGGTGCTCATTGCGCCGGCGCTGGCCAGGATCGAGCACTGGCAGGCCGAAACGCCTCGGTTACGCAGCCAGGCCCAGACCCTCGATACGCTGCTGGCCCCGCGTCTGGCGGCGCGGCCCACCGATCTCGACGAAGCGTTGCAGCGCAGCCTGGATGACGCTGGTCTGCAGGCCCATTCCCGGCTCCGCGTCGAGGGCGAGGCCCGCTGGCTGAGCTGGCAGCAGGCCCCGGCCGAAGCTGCCATGGCTTGGCTGCAGCGTGTGCCACCCCGGCTTGGGCTGAGCATCGGCCGGCTCGACCTGCGCCGGGACCCGGACGCCGAGTCCGCCAGCCCCGTGACGTTTTCCGGAACCCTTCGCATGGATCAGGCGCCTGGCGCTAAGGACCCTTCATGACCTGCCTTCCCTCACGACTGCTGCCGTTCGCGCCCTTGGCGCTGGCCCTGGCGCTTGGCGCCTGCGCCAGTCCGCCGGCCCCGCACAAACCCCTGGCCAGCAGCGAGCTGGGCCGGCCCCTGGCCGAGGCGCGGACGTTGGCAGCCACGCCGGATCACCCTGTCCAGGTCGGCGCCGGTGCACGACCGGCATCTCGCCCGTTGCCGCCCCGGGTCGGGCAACGCCACAGCCGTGGCGTGCAGGCTGCGGTGCCGATCAATCCGCTGGGTGAGCAGCCGGTGCAACTGAATTTCGTCGACGCCGACATCCAGGCGGTGGTGCGTGGTCTGTCCCGGGCCACCGGACGGCAGTTCCTGGTCGACCCCAGGGTAAAGGGCCAGTTGACCCTGGTCTCCGAAGGCGAGGTGCCTGCGAGCAAGGCCTACGCCATGCTGCTGTCGGCCCTGCGCATGCAAGGCTTCAGCGTGGTCGATGTGGGCGGGGTGGCCCAGGTGGTGCCGCAGGCCGATGCCAAGCTGTTGGGCGGCGCGCTGGTGAGTGGCGATCGCGATGCCGGCAACGGCATGGTCACCCGTACCTTCCGCCTGCAGTACGAGAACGCCGTCAACCTGATCCCGGTGCTGCGTCCGATCGTCTCGCCCGACAACCCGATCAACGCCTATCCGGGCAACAACACCATCGTCGTCACCGATTACGCCGAGAACCTCGAGCGGGTGGCGCAGATTCTCGACCGCGTCGATATCCCCAGTGCCATCGACACCGATGTGGTGGCGATCCAGAACGGCATCGCCAGCGATATCGCCAGCATGGTCAATGAGCTGCTCGACAGCCAGGGCAGCGACCCGACGCAGAAGATCAGCGTGCTCGGCGATCCGCGCTCGAACAGCGTGGTGATCCGTTCCGGCAGCCCCGAACGCACCCAGCTGGCCCGAGACCTGATCTACAAGCTCGACAACGCCCAGAACAGCGCTGGCAACCTGCATGTGGTGTACCTGCGCAACGCCCAGGCCGACAAGCTGGCGCAGAGCCTGCGTGGGCTGCTGACCGGCGAAAGCGACAGTGCCGGCACTGATGGCACCCGGGCGATGCTCAGTGGCGGCGGCATGCTCACAGGCGGCAGCGGCAGTTCTGGCAACAGCACGACCACACCGGCCAACAGTGCCGGCACCGGCAGCGGCGCCAGCGCCAGCTCGAACCGTGGCAATGGCCTGGGCGCCGGCAGCACGCCGAACGGCTACGGCAACGCTCAATCGCAGAACGACCAGGGCACGGCGTTTTCCGCCGGCGGCGCGACCATCCAGGCCGACAAGACCACCAACACCTTGCTGATTTCCGCGCCCGAGCCGCTGTACCGCAGCCTGCGCGAGGTCATCGACCAGCTCGACCAGCGCCGTGCCCAAGTGGTGGTGGAAAGCTTGATCGTCGAAGTGGGAGAGGATGACGCCAACGAATTCGGTATCCAGTGGCAGGCCGGCAACCTGGGCAAGAACGGTGTGTTCGGTGGCGCCAACCTCGGTGGCAGCGGGCTGGTCAAGGGGCCGAGCAGTATCGATGTGCTGCCGCCGGGGCTGTCGGTGGGGGTGGTCGATGGCAGCGTGACGATCCCGGGCATCGGCGAAGTGCTCGACCTCAAGGTCCTGGCTCGCGCGCTCAAGAGCAAGGGCGGCAGCAACGTGCTGTCGACGCCCAACCTGCTGACCCTGGACAACGAGGCCGCGAGCATCTTCGTCGGCCAGACCATCCCCTTCGTCAGCGGCCAGTACGTCACCGATGGCGGCGGCAACAGCAACAACCCGTTCCAGACCATCCAGCGCGAGGAAGTGGGGCTGCGCCTGAACGTGCGCCCGCAGATCTCCGAGGGCGGCACGGTCAAGCTCGATGTCTATCAGGAGGTCAGCAGCGTCGACCAGCGCGCCTCCGGCGCTGCCGGCACGGTGACCAACAAGCGCGCCATCGACACCAGCATCCTGCTCGACGATGGCCAGATCATGGTCCTCGGCGGCCTGCTGCAGGACGGCTATACCCAGAGCAACGAGGGCATTCCGTGGCTCTCCGGACTGCCGGGCGTCGGCGCGCTGTTTCGCAGCGAGCGCCGGGCCAGCACCAAGACCAACCTGATGGTATTCCTGCGCCCGTACATCGTGCGCGACGCCGCTGTCGGGCGCAGCATCACCCTCAACCGCTACGACTTCATTCGCCGCGCCCAGGGCAACCTCAAGCCCGAACATTCCTGGGCCTTGCCGGACATGGACATGCCGTTGCTGCCGCCGGCCGAGCAGGGTGTGCCCGGCCAAGGTCGCGCCCAGCCGGCGGTGCTGGGCACGCCGCGGGCATCGATCCGCGCGGTGCCGGTCGACGAGGCCGCCCGGTGAGTCGCCTGCCATACGCCTGGGCCAAGGCCCAGCGCCTGGTGTTGCAGGTGCACGGCGAGGATGGGGCGCTGCTTTCGCGGTGCCCGTCAAGCCCCGCCTGGGCGCTGGCCGAGGTGCGCCGGCGGCATGGCCAGGTGCGCGTCGAGGCGCTCGACGAGGCGCGGATGGACGCCTTGCTGGTCAGCGCCTACGCCGATACCGGCAGCGCCGCGGCCGTGGTGGGCGCGGCGGAGAACGAGGTCGATCTCGACCGCCTGCTGCAGGACATCCCGGAGGTCACCGACCTGCTCGAGGCCCAGGACGACGCCCCGGTGATTCGCATGATCAACGCCTTGCTCACCCAGGCGGCGCGGGACCAGGCCAGCGATATCCATATCGAGCCGTTCGAGAGCCACTGCCTGGTGCGCTACCGGGTCGACGGCACCCTGCGCGATGTGGTCTCTCCGCGCAAGGCGCTGCATGGCGCGCTGGTGTCGCGGATCAAGATCATGGCGCAGCTGGACATCGCCGAGAAGCGCCTGCCCCAGGACGGTCGCATCGCCTTGCGTGTGGCCGGGCGGCCCATCGATATTCGTGTCTCGACGGTGCCCACCGGGCATGGCGAGCGGGTGGTGATGCGCTTGCTGGACAAGCAGGCCGGGCGCCTGCGCCTGGAGGCCCTGGGCATGGACGCGACGCTGCTGGCGCGGCTCGACCAGCTGATTCGCCAGCCCCACGGTATCGTGCTGGTCACCGGCCCCACCGGCTCGGGCAAGACCACCAGCCTGTATGCCGCCCTGGCGCGGCTGGACGCCAGCGTCAGCAACATTCTTACCGTCGAGGACCCGGTGGAGTACGACCTGCCGGGGATCAGTCAGATCCAGGTCAATTCGCGCATCGACATGAGCTTTGCCGTGGCCCTGCGCGCGATCCTGCGCCAGGACCCGGACGTGATCATGATCGGCGAGATCCGCGACCTGGAGACCGCGCAGATCGCCGTGCAGGCCTCACTGACCGGCCACCTGGTGCTCGCCACCTTGCACACCAACGACGCGGTGTCGGCGGTCAACCGCCTGGTCGACATGGGGGTCGAGCCGTTCCTGCTGGCCTCGGCGCTGCTCGGGGTGCTGGCCCAGCGCCTGGTGCGGCGCTTGTGCCCGCACTGCCGCGAACCCGACCCGACCGCGCCCGGGCAGTATCGGGCGGTGGGTTGCGCGCACTGCAACCAGTGCGGCTACAGCGGCCGCACCGGCATCCACGAACTGTTCTGCGTGGATGACGAGGTGCGCAGCCTGGTCCACCAGGGCGCCGACGAACAGGCCCTGCGCGCCGCGGCCCGGCGCAATGGCATGCGCAGCATGCGCGAGGACGGCCAGCGCTGGGTCGACAGTGGCAGCACTTGCCTCGAAGAAATCCTGCGTGTGACAAGGGACGCCTGATGAATCGCTATCGCTACGAAGCCGCCGATGCCCAGGGGCGCATCGTCAATGGCCTGCTCGAGGCCGACAGCCCGGGGGCGGCGATGGTCCAGTTGCGCCTCCTAGGTCTGACCGCGCTCGAGGTCGAGGTCCAGGCGGCCGGGCAGGGTGTTGGCCTGTTCAGCCCGAAACTGTCCGATGGCGACCTGGCCTGGGCCACGCGCCAGCTGGCCAGCCTGCTGGCCGCCGGCCTGCCGCTGGAGGCGGCGCTGGGCGCGACCCTGGAGCAGTCCGAGCGCAAGCATGTCGCCCAGGTACTCGGGGCGGTGCGCGCCGATGTGCGCAGCGGCATGCGCCTGGCCGATGCGCTGGCCGAGCGGCCGCGTGACTTTCCCGACATCTACCGGGCGCTGGTGGCGGCGGGCGAGGAGTCCGGCGACCTGGCCCAGGTGATGGAGCGCCTGGCCGACTACATCGAGGACCGCAACACCCTGCGCGGCAAGATCCTCACGGCCTTCATCTATCCCGGCGTGGTTGGCCTGGTGTCGGTGGGCATCGTCATCTTCCTGCTCAGCTACGTGGTGCCGCAGGTGGTCAGCGCCTTCACCCAGGCGCGCCAGGACCTGCCCGGGCTGACCTTGGCCATGCTCGGCGCCAGCGACTTCGTGCGCGAGTGGGGGGTGCTGTGCTTCGTTGTGATGGCCGCAGCGTTGTGGGGCTGGCGGATCTACCTGCGTGCCCCGGCGGCGCGCCTGGCCTGGCATGGGCGGATCCTGCGCCTGCCACTGTTCGGGCGCTTCGTGCTGGGCCTGAACACCGCGCGTTTCGCGTCTACCCTGGCGATTCTCGGCAGCGCCGGCGTGCCGCTGCTGCGGGCGTTGGAGGCGGCGCGTCAGACCCTGGGCAACGACCGCCTCGACCAGTGCGTCAGTGAAGCCACCGCCCGGGTGCGTGAGGGCGCCGGGCTGGCTTCGGCGCTGGCGCTGGAGAAGGTCTTTCCGCCGCTGCTCATCCACCTGATCGCCAGCGGCGAGAAGACCGGCAACCTGCCGCCGATGCTTGACCGCGCCGCCGACAGCTTGGCCAAGGACATCGAGCGGCGGGCGATGGGCATGACCGCGCTGCTTGAGCCGCTGATGATCGTGGTCATGGGTGGGGTGGTGCTGCTGATCGTCATGGCGGTGCTGATGCCGATCATCGAGATCAACCAGCTGGTGCAGTGACCTGCGCCCAGGCGCCCGAAAGCCTGCCAGGGCGGGCTTCAGATCTCTGTCGGTTTTTTCAGGGCACCCAGCACCAGGATCAGGGCACCTGCCATGATCGCGATGTCGGCGAGGTTGAAGACGCCGGTATGCAATGGGCCCAGGTTGAGGACGAGGTAGTCGACCACATGACCGTCGCGCAGCACGCGGTCGATCAGGTTGGCCAGACCGCCCATGGCGATGAAGTAGGCCGCGCCGGCCCTCACCGGTGTCGCCTGCCAGTGCCTGAGCGCCCAGGTCACCGCCCAGCAGCACGCCACACCCACCGCCGCCACGAAGATCAGTTGCTTGAGGCCCGGCGACAGACTGGCGCCGAGGCTGAGGAACGCGCCCGGGTTCAGGCTCAGGGCCAGGTCGAGCCAGACCATCTGGTTGCCGAAGACATAGCTGTGGTTGTTCAGGGCGACCAGGGCGATCAGTTTCACCCACTGGTCGAGCATGATGAAAGCGACGCCGAGGATCAGGACAAGGGTACGGCTGGAGAGCATGCAGGCAATTCCTTCGCTGCACGGGTGCGGCCGTCCGGTATTGGCGGGGCTGCCGGCAGCGCGGCGAAGATAGCGCAGGCGGGTCTAGACTTAAAGCCTGGACCGGCTTCAAAGCGGTCCGATCATCCATCCGACCACCGCCTCTGGACCTGACGTCGCCGACGGTGGCCTTCTGGCGAGAGGAGGGCAGGTCATGGACGAGGCACGGCTTCACGAATTCATGGGCAAGCTGGTGGGCGACATGGGCGCGGCGGCGACGCTGGCCAATGTCATCCTTGGGGATGAGCTCGGGCTGTACCGGGCCATGGCCGACAGCCAGCCGATCACGCCCGAGGTACTGGCCGAACGCACCGGCTGCCAGCCACGGCTGGTGCGTGAGTGGCTCAATGGCCAGGCGGCGGCGGGTTATCTGGTGCATCGTGATGGACAGTTCACCCTGCCCGAGGAGCAGGCCATGACACTGGCCCTGGAGGATTCCCCGGTCTATATGGCCGGCGGCGCCTCGGTGCTGGCGGCGCTGTTCCATGACAAGGACAAGCTGGTCGCGGCCATGCGCGGCAACGGCGCACTCGCCTGGGGCGATCATCATCCCTGCATGTTCAGTGGTACCGAGCGTTTCTTCAGGCCGGGTTACCGGACCTTCCTGGTGGCCGACTGGCTGCCGGCCCTGGAGGGCGTGGTGGCCAAACTGCAGGCCGGCGCCCTGGTGGCCGATGTCGGTTGTGGCCATGGTGCCTCGACCATCGTCATGGCCGAGGCGTTCCCAGCCTCGCAATTTACTGGCTACGACTACCACGCTCCGTCGGTGCTCACCGCCACCGAGCGGGCCCGCGATGCGGGGGTCGCCGACCGGGTCAGCTTCCAGCAGGCCTCGGCCAAGGACTATCCCGGCCGCGACCTGGACCTGGTGTGTTTCTTCGACTGCCTGCACGACATGGGCGATCCGGTCGGGGCGGCGCGACATGCCTATCGGGCACTCAAGGACGACGGCACGGTGATGCTGGTGGAACCGTTTGCCGAAGATACGCTGGATGCCAACATCAATCCGGTCGGCAGGCTGTTCTATGCGGCGTCCACCTTCATCTGCACGCCGAATTCGCTGTCTCAGGAAGTGGGGCTGGGACTGGGGGCGCAGGCAGGGGAGGCGCGGTTGCGGGCGGTGTTCGAAGAGGCAGGGTTCAGACGGTTTCGCAGGGCGACGCAGACACCGTTCAACCTGATACTGGAGGCCAGGAAGTAGCGATCTGCCTGTGATGGCCCTCTCGCACAAACAGAAGGGGCGCCATCTGGCGCCCCTTCGTCGTGCAACTCAGGCTTCAGCGTCCCACGGACGATCGCCTTTTTCATCCTTGACGCGGGTCGGCAGGCCCATCACGTCCAGCGCCTTGAGGAACGGCTCGGCCGGCAGCTCCTCGACGTTGACCATGCGGCCGGCGTCCCACTCGCCACGGGCGACCAGCAGCGCGGCGGCCACCGGAGGCACGCCTGCGGTGTAGGAAATGCCCTGGCTGTCGGTCTCGGCGTAGGCTTCTTCGTGATCTGCCACGTTGTAGATGAACACTTCGCGCGGCTGGCCGTCCTTGCTGCCCTTGACCAGGTCACCGATGCAGGTCTTGCCCGTGTAGCCCGGGGCCAGGGAGGCTGGATCAGGCAGTACGGCCTTGACCACTTTCAGTGGTACCACTTCCAGGCCTTCGGCGGTCCTGACCGGTTGCTCGGAGAGCAGGCCGAGGTTCTTCAGCACGGTGAACACGTTGATGTAGTGTTCGCCGAAGCTCATCCAGAAGCGCACGTTCGGCACGTTCAGGTTCTTCGAAATCGAGTGCACTTCGTCGTGGCCGGTGAGGTAGAGGTTCTGCGAACCCACCACCGGCAGGTCGTCGGTGCGCTTGACCTCGAACATGGTATTGCTGGTCCACTGGCTGTTCTGCCAGCTCCACACTTGCCCGGTGAACTCGCGGAAGTTGATTTCCGGGTCGAAGTTGGTGGCGAAGTACTTGCCGTGGGAACCGGCATTGACGTCGAGGATGTCGATCGAGTCAATGCGGTCGAAATACTGCTGCTGCGCGAGTTTCGCGTAGCTGTTGACCACACCCGGGTCGAAGCCGACACCGAGAATGGCGGTAATGTTCTTCTGCTGGCATTCCTCGAGGTGTTTCCACTCGTAGTTGCCATACCAGGGCGGGGTTTCGCAGATCTTGCCCGGTTCTTCGTGAATGGCGGTGTCCAGGTAGGCGACACCGGTATCGATGCAGGCACGCAGCACCGACATGTTGAGGAAGGCGGAGCCAACGTTGATCACGATCTGCGATTCGGTCTCGCGGATCAGTGCCTTGGTCGCCTCGACATCGAGGGCATTGAGCGAGAAGGCCTGGATGTCGGCGGGTACCTTGAGGCTACCCTTGGCCTTGACGCTGTCGATGATGGCCTGGCATTTGGAGATGTTCCGTGACGCAATCGCAATACGACCCAGTTCGTCGTTATGCTGTGCGCACTTGTGGGCCACCACCTTGGCGACACCTCCTGCACCAATGATAAGAACGTTCTTCTTCAATTCAGCTTTTCTCCTTCATGAAAGCCCGTCTTACGACAGGCTCGAAACGTAGTCTTCGAAACCGAACTCGCGGACCACCTCGACGCTGCCGTCGAGCTGCTTGATCACGATCGATGGCATCTTCAGACCGTTGAACCAGTTTTTCTTGACCATGGTGTAACCGGCGGCGTCGACGAACGACAGGCGGTCACCGATCTGCAGCGGCTTGTCGAACTGATACTCGCCGAAGATATCGCCGGCCAGGCACGACTTGCCGCAGACCATGTAGGTGTGGTCGCCGGCGTTGGGCGCCATCTTGGCATTGAGGCGGTAGATCAGCAGGTCGAGCATGTGCGCTTCGATCGAGCTGTCGACCACGGCCAGGTGCTTGCCGTTGAACAGGGTGTCGAGCACGGTGACTTCCAGCGAGGCGCTGTTGGTGATCGCCGCTTCGCCCGGCTCCAGGTAAACCTGTACGCCGTACTTTTTGGAGAAGTGCTTCAGGCGCGCGCAGAACGCGTCCAGAGCGTAGTCTTCACCGGTGAAGTGGATGCCGCCGCCAAGGCTGACCCACTCGACCTTGTGCAGCAGGTGGCCGAAGCGTTCCTCGATGTGCGAGAGCATCTTGTCGAACAGACCGAAGTCGCCGTTCTCGCAGTTGTTGTGGAACATGAAGCCGGAGATCTGCTCGATCACGGTTTCGATCTTCGCCGGGTCCCATTCGCCCAGGCGGCTGAACGGGCGGGCCGGGTCGGCCAGCAGGTAGTCGGAGCTGCTCACCTGCGGGTTGACGCGCAGGCCGCGGACCTTGCCGGCGGACTGTTCGGCGAAGCGCTGCAGCTGGCCGATGGAGTTGAAGATGATCTTGTCGCAGTTCTCGAGCATCTCTTCGACTTCATCGTCGGCCCAGGCCACGCTGTAGGCGTGGGTCTCGCCCGCGAACTTCTGGCGGCCGAGCTTGAGCTCGTACAGCGAGGACGAAGTGGTGCCATCCATGTACTGCTGCATCAGGTCGAACACCGACCAGGTGGCGAAGCACTTGAGGGCGAGCAGGGCCTTGGCACCGGAGTGTTCGCGCACGTAGGCGATCTTCTCCATGTTGCCCAGCAGCTTGGTTTTATCGATGAGGTAGTACGGCGTCTTGATCATTTAAAGGCCCCCGGCCAGGCCGGCCAAAAAAAGGACACGCATTGTGCCTTCACTTGCCGCGCTACGAAAGGGCGCGAGGCGCATTTCGTCCGAGTCGCGCGGGTACCTGTCGGCACAGGCGTGGGAAGATCGGTGCGCACCCACCCTGGTGCGGGTCCCGGGCAGTCGGCCGGAGTTGTTTCCAACCAGGCCAGTTGAGCAGAAGAATATGACGGTTCCAATCGGCGCCGGCAGGTGGCCTATATGGCAAAGGAGCAGGGCATGAGAGTAGGGGTGATAGCCGATACCCACGGGCTGATGCGTCCCGAGGCGCTGGTGGCGCTCGAGGGCTGCGCGCTGGTCGTGCATGCCGGTGACATCGGCAAGCCACACGTGCTGGACGCGCTTGGGACGGTCGCACCCCTGCGGGTGGTGCGTGGCAACAATGACCTGGCGCTGCCGTGGGCGGCGGGCCTGGCGGACGTGCTGCGGTTCGATGTGCAGGGCTGGCAGGTGCTGCTGGTGCACGACCTGGCCGATGTGCCGGCCCATCTCGACCCACAGGTGCAGGTGGTGATCACCGGCCACTCGCACAAGCCGCTGATCGAGCGCCGCGAAGGACGCCTCTATCTCAACCCGGGTAGCGCCGGGCCCCGGCGTTTCAGCCTGCCGGTGACCCTGGCGCTGATCGAGGTCGATGCGGATGGGCTGCGTGCCGAGATCGTCCCGCTGCTCGCCCCCGCACAGGTCAAGGCAACTTCGCGATGACCTTGATCTCGAAATCGAAACCGTAGAGCCAGGTCACCCCAACCGCTGTCAGTGTCGGATGCGGCGCGTCGCCCCAGTATTGCGGGACCACCTGCCAGATGGTGTCGAACGTGGATTGCGGATCGACCATGAACACCGTCACATCCTGCACGTCGTCGAAACGGCAACCGGCTTCGCGCAGGATCGCTTCGAGGTTGGCGAAGGCCCTGTGCACCTGGGCCTCGAGCTCGGGTTCCGGCGAGCCGTCCTCGCGGCTGCCGACCTGGCCGGAGACGAACAGCAGGCCATTGGCGCGGATCGCGGGTGAATAACGGTTGCGCTCGTAGAGTGCCTGGCGGCCGGGCGGGAAGATCACGTCGCGTCGAGTCATGAGGGCGTCCTTCGTTGTGGGGATGGCCGCACTGTATCTAGCCTTCGTGCCCTGATAATCAGCCAATCAGGGTTAAGATCGTTTGCCTTGGGCAAACAATTGGAGATACCGATGGACCGCTTCGACGCCATGCGCGCCTTCGCCCGGGTGGTGGAGACAGGCAGTTTCACCAAGGCCGCCGAGACCTTGGGCATCAGCCGCACCAGCGTCACCCAGCTGGTCCAGCAACTGGAGGCACGTCTGCGGGTACGCCTGCTCAATCGCACCACCCGGCGGGTGAGCGTGACCAACGATGGCGAGCAGTTCTACCTGCGGGTGCAGCGTCTGCTGGCCGATCTCGAAGATGCCGAAGCCAGCCTTGGCGAGGCGGCGCTGAGGCCGCGTGGCAAGCTCAGGGTCGATGTGCCGAGCCCGCTGGCCCGCCTGGTGCTGGTGCCCGCGCTGGCGGACTTTCATGCGCGCTACCCCGATATCCAGATCGAACTGGGCGTCAGCGATCGCATGGTCGACATCATCGGCGAGCATGTCGACTGCGTGGTGCGTGGCGGCGAATTGCTCGACCAGTCGCTGATGGCGCGGCGGGTGGCCGATCTGAGGTTGGGCGTGTATGCCGCGCCGGCCTATCTGCAACGTGTCGGCACCCCCGCCCAGCCTCGCGAGCTGGAGGGGCCGACGCACCATGTGGTGGGATTTCTCTGGGCGCGTACCGGCAAGCCCATGCCCCTGAACCTGGAGCGCGGGGCTGAGCGCTTGCAGGTGCAGGGCCGCCCGGTGCTGACGGTGGACGACGGCAATGCCTATCTCGCGGCCGGCCTGGCCGGGCTCGGTGTGCTCTGGCTGCCGGATTACATGGCCCGCGAGGAGGTGGCCAGGGGCAGTTTGGTGCGTCTGTTCGAGGATTGGCAGCTGACGCCGATGCCGTTGTTCGTCGCCTACCCGCCGAGCCGCCATGTGGGCGCGCGCCTGCGGGTATTCATCGATTGGGTGGCCGAGGTGGCGGCCAGGCTCTGAGACGTCGGCGGGTCAGGCCAGCAGGTCCTCGTGGAAGGCGCCATAGGGCAATTGGGGATGGGCGATCTGGATCTCCAGGATCCACAATCCCTCGCTGGGTTGCTCCTCGAAAGCGCCCAGGTTTCCGGCACGGTAGATGGCGTGGGGGAAGTCGCTGACGCGATGGCCCTTGATGTCCAGGTTGAGCGTCCAGCCCATGTTGCGCGCACGTTCGGCGGCGAAGTCGTACAGCGCCACGCCGCTCGTGCCTTGTTGGCGCCAACGGGCCTGCACCTCATCGAACAGGGTCTTCGCCGCGGCGGCGCAGGCTTTCATCTGCGGGTCGTTGCCTGTGACGAACGTCGTGCCGGCATCGCCTTCGTGGCCTTCCCAGACCACGCCCATGTCGATGAAGTAGATATCGTTCTCGCCCAGCACCGGATCGCCTTCGGAGCGCTCCTTGAAGGTCTTCAGCGTATTGCTGCCGAAGCGGATGTGGGTGGGGTGCCAGATGCGCTGCATGCCCAGTTCGACCAGCACTTGCTGGCTCAGCTCCCGGGCCTGCGACTCACGCATGCCGGGGTGGATGCCTTGGGCGATCCGTTCGACGGCTTCCCAGGTCATGCGCTGGGCGTGCTTCATCAGTGCCAGCTGGTAGGGGGCGCCTACGGCTTCCTTGGCGGCGTTGGCCGGGGTCATGGCGATACTCCTTGTCGATAGGCTAATCGTTGTATTTTTCTTGATATAGCGTTCAGGCTGTCCTGTCCAATGAACAGGGCTCCGGGCGCAGGGCGCGCAGGAGCATGTCGGCCTGGGCTTGGCTGGCGGCGCGGGAAGGCTTGATCTTTCCCGAGTTGCCCGGCGCGCTTGCGAAGCGGAAGCTTGCCAGGGAAGTGGACCAGAGGAACAGTAGCAGATGCTCGGGCGCGGCCTGCACGATCAGCCCGCGCTCCATCCACTGCGCCAGGCAGGCCAGGGTCTGCCTGGCGCCCAGGCGCAGAAGCTCGGCGCGTTCGCCCGGCAGTTGCTGGGCGCCATGCAGCATCTCCTTGAGCCAGACGCGCACGGCGCCGGGGTGCTGGCGGGCTACTTCGGCCTTGGCCTTGAAGTAGCGGGGCAGGGCCTGTTCGGGGTGGGCGTCCGGCACCAGGCTGCGCGTGGCGCGCAGCAGGGGCTCCATCACCAGGTCGAGCACGGCCGTATAGAGCAGGCGCTTGTTGCGAAAGTAGTAGAACACGTTGGCCCTGGGCAGGCCCGCACGGGCGGCGATGTCATCGACCCGGGCGGCGACGAAACCGTGGAGGGCGAACTCTTCGCTGGCGGCAGTGAGGATCAGTTGCAGATTGCGGTCACGGATACTGGGCATGGCAAGAGCGTACTTCTGAATCGATATATTCAAAAGTATATAGCGTCAGATCACTTGCCGACACCTGCGCCTACAGGGCCGGTGTCGAATCAACAGGTTTCGCGCCAGGCGCGCAGCTGCTCCAGCGTGGCGGTCGCTCCGCCGCAGACGATCACCAGGACATTGCCGTAGGCCGCCAGTGCGTCAGGGTGTTCGAGCAGCGCCAGCGCAGCCCCGCAGGCCGGCTCCACCAGCAGCCGATGGTCGCGTAGCAGCCGTTCGCAGGCATCGAGCGCCTCGCGATCGCTGACCAGGTGGCTGAGCACCGGGTGCTGTCGCGTACAGGCCAAGGCCTGTTCCGCCACTCGCTTGGCCCCAAGCGAGGTGGCCACCGAGGTGATGCCTGGCAACTCCACGGTGTGTCCGGCCGCCATGGCCGCGTGCAGCGACGCCGCGCCTGCGGTTTCCACCGCCAGCACCGGAACATCCTGCCAGCCATTGCGCCGCAGGCCTTCGACCACGCCACACAACAGGCCGCCGCCGCCAACCGACAACAGCACCGCATCGGGCTTGAAGCCTGCCTGGGCCACCTCGTCGATCATGCTCGCGTGGCCGGCCCACAGCAGCGGGTCGTCGAACGGGTGGATGAACGCATCACCCGCTGCGATGAGGGTCTGCGCGTGCGCATTGGCTTCCTGCCAGGAGCCGCCGTGCACGACCACGCAGGCGTCTTCCAGGCGCAGCAATTCCTTGGCCCGCTCGGTGGTGGTCTCGGGCACCACCACGGTCACCGGCACGCCCAGCTTGCGCCCGGCATAGGCCACCGCCAGCCCGGCATTGCCACCGGACGATGAAACGAAGTGCCGGGCACCCCGGGCATGGTGCACTTCGCAAGCGTGGCCGACACCGCGCAGCTTGAACGAGCCGCAGGGCTGCAGGGCTTCGAGCTTGAGCCAGACCGGGCGGCCGGCGCTCAGCGACAAGGGGCGGGACTCGAAAAGCGGGGTAGAAATGTGCAACGGCATGGCGGGCTCCGGGATCATGGGTGTGGGGCCGGGGAGCTCTCGCCCCGCAGCTGTTCCAGGTAGTTGTAGATGGTGTAGCGGGTCACGCCCAGGGCTTGGGCGGCCTTCTCGACGCCGCCCTTGACGATGAACAGGCCACGCTCCTGCATCACCCGCACGGCGTCGACCTTGGCCTGCTTGCTCATCCGTCCCTGGCCGCTGCGTTGCAGCGCGCCCTGGATGATCTCGGCCATCAGTACGGCCATGTCGGCCGGCTCGCCGCTGGCTGTCGGCGTGGCGCCCAGGGGTTGGAAATGCTGGAGAAACGCCATGGCCGCGTCGAGGCCGGTGACGTCGGTGTTCACGCACAGGCTGGCGAAGGGCTGGCCCGCGCTGTCGCGAAAGATCGCCGTGGCACTGCGCAGGGAGCGGCCCTTGAGCGTGGTGGGGTAGTCGGGCAGCACCACCGGTTCGCAGCCTTGCTGGTCGGCCGAGGCCTGCATCAGCGCCTTGAAACCCTGGTCCTGTTCGGGGGCGGCGAGGATCGGGCTGCCGACCTGGCGTCCCGACAGGTGACCATTGGCGATGGCCACCACCGAATGTTCGGGGTGATCGAGGTCGTGCAGGAGGATTTCGACATTGCGCGGGGCAACGCTGGCCAGGGCCTGCAGGGCGGCCTTGAGGACGGTGAGGGTGAGCTGGCGTTCTTGCGAGGTGGTCATGCGGGCCGTATCGAATCAACATTTAGTTGATTTTTACATGCCTTGTTGAATTTTTCCACGCCGATGCGTGTCATGCCCACGATCTCTGCAGGAGCGGCCTTGCGCCGCTCCCGCAGTCGCTCCTGCGATCAGCCCAGTTTCGGCGTGCGTGGCGGGATCATGCGGCGCGAGCCGGTCGACTCGAAGGCGGCGGCGAATTTCAACAGATTGTTGTCGCTGTAGGCCTTGCCGGCGAAGGTCAGGCCGACCGGCATGCCGATGTCGGCCATCACGCCCATCGGCACGGTCACGGTCGGCACGCCCAGGTGACGGATCGCCAGGTTGCCGTTGGCCACCCAGATGCCGTTGCTCCAGGCGATGTCCGCCGACTCGGGGTTGACGTCGGCATCCGCCGGGCCGACATCGGCCACGGTAGGGAACAGCACCGCGTCCAGGCCTTGAGCGTCCATCCAGTCTTCCAGGTCGAGCTTGCGGGTCTGCTCCAGCCCGCGCAGGCCATCCGGCACGGTGGCGATCTGGTCCCAGGTCTTCAGGCCGCGCTTGGCCATGTTGACGTATTCGTCCATGCCGGCGGCCAGATCGTCTTCACGGTTGGGCAGGGTGCCCGGGTCGTGGGGGAAGATCCGCGGACCGTCGACGTCGGCCAGGCGGTTGAGCTGCGGGTCGCCGTTGGCGCGCAGGAAATCGTCGAAGGCCCAGCCGGACAGTTCCCACAGCTCATCGTGCAGGAACTCCTTGCTGACGATGCCTCGATTGAACACGGTGGGCGCGCCCGGGCGGTCGCCCTCGCAGTTGGACACCAACGGGAAATCGGTTTCGACCACTTCGGCGCCGGCCGCTTCCAGGGCCTGGCGCGCCTGCTTCCACAGGTCGATGACGCTGGCGCGGGTGTTGATGCGCTGGCCGGTGGGGCCGCCTATGCCGGGCTTTTCCGAGGTGCCAGCTTCGGCATCGGCGTTGATGTACATGCGCGGCACGCCGAAACGCTTGCCCTTGAGCGAGTCGGCGCCCACGGCCAGGTCCAGGTACGAGGCCGGGCGCACGCTGGAGGCGGCCGGGATCGGCACCCATGGCTGCAGGCGCCACAGGTCGCCGCGGGTGTCGGCGTCGTCGGCGACCACCACGTCGAGGATTTCCAGCAGGTCGGCCATGGTCCGGGCGTAGGGCACCACCACGTCCATGGTCGGCGTCAGCGGCCAGTTGCCGCGCACCGAGATCACCCCGCGCGACGGAGTATAGGCGCACAGGCCGTTGTTCGACGCCGGGCCGCGGCCGCTGGACCAGGTTTCCTCGGCCAGGCCGAAGGCGCTGTAGCTGGCGGCGGTGGCGGTCCCGGCGCCGTTGGACGAGCCCGAGGCGAACGGCGCGGTCAGGTAGTCGGCGTTGTACGGGCTCTCGGCGCGGCCGTAGACGCCACGCTGCATGCCCCCGTTGGCCATGGGCGGCATGTTGGTCTTGCCCAGGCAGATTGCGCCGCCGGCGCGCAGGCGCTCGACGGTGAAGGCATCGCGCTGGGCGACCAGGTCCTTGAACGCCGGGCTGCCGGAGGCAGCGGTCAGGCCCTTGACCAGGTAGCTGTCCTTGGCGGTGTAGGGGATGCCATCCAGCGGGCCGAGGGTCTGGCCACGGGCGCGGCGGGCGTCGGAAGCCTCGGCTTCCTCGAGTGCTTCAGGGTTGCGAACGACCACGGCATTGAGTGCGGTGGCGGTGTTCTTGCCATCGTAGGCGTCGATGCGCGCCAGGTAGGCCTTGACCAGCTCGACGGCGGTCGTGCGGCCGGATTCGAGCGCGTCGCGCAGCTCGGCAATGGAAACCTCGGTTACCTCGATCATGCTGTCACCACAGTTGTGCAGGTGGAAAAATCATGGCGGCGAGTGTAGCAAGAAGGTCCCGAGGGGCGCAGGCATGCAGTGGGGAAATGCTTCGTTGCAGCGGGGCAAAACGTTGCGGGAGCGACGCACCGTCGCTCCCGCGAGGAGGTCAAGCCAGATCGGCCGCGCAATGCCGCTCCGGCACCTGGCTCGCCTCATCGCCCCAGGTCCGGTTGACCCGGGTGCCGCGCTGTACCGCCGGGCGCTGGGCGATGGTTTGTGCCCAACGCTGCACATGCGGGTATTCATGCACCGCGAGGAACTCCGCCGCGCCATACAGGTTGCCGCGGACCAGCTGGCCATACCACGGCCACACGGCAATGTCGGCAATGCTGTACTCGTCGCCACCGAGGTAGGCGCTTTCGGCCAGGCGACGGTCGAGCACGTCGAGCTGACGCTTGGCTTCCATGGTGAAGCGGTTGATGGCGTACTCGAACTTTTCCGGCGCGTACACGTAGAAGTGGCCGAAACCGCCGCCCAGGTAGGGCGCCGAGCCCATCTGCCAGAACAGCCAGTTCAGGCTCTCGGTACGCGCGGCCGGCGCCTTGGGCAGGAAGGCGTCGAACTTCTGCGCGAGGTAGAGCAGGATCGAGCCGGATTCGAATACCCGCACCGGCGGTTCGACACTGCGATCGAGCAGGGCCGGGATCTTCGAGTTCGGGTTGACGTCGACGAAGCCACTGCCGAACTGGTCACCCTCGCCAATGCGGATCAGCCAGGCGTCGTATTCGGCGCCGGCATGCCCCAGCGCCAGCAGTTCTTCGAGCAGGATGGTCACCTTGACGCCGTTGGGCGTGGCCAGGGAGTACAGCTGCAACGGCTGTTTGCCCACCGGCAGGGCCTTGTCGTGGGTGGGCCCGGCGACCGGGCGGTTGATGCTGGCGAACTGGCCGCCGGAAGGCGCCTCCAAGGTCCAGACCTTGGGCGGGGTGTAGGGGGGCTTGCTCATGCGCGGAATCTCCTGGATCGGAATGCGGTCACGTAAAGGCGTGGACACGCATTCATGCCATGGGTTCGGCGTCGCAGACAAATGCATTCAATGCATAACTGATATCGAAGGCAACGGCTTTACCGGCGCGTGCCATCGTGCTCGAGCAGCTGGCGCGGCGTTTATCCAGTGCCGCGCCAGCCGTGGTTCAGAAGCTGTAGTCGAGGGTGGCGAAGTACGAGCGTGGCGTGCCCAGCAGCCACTGCTCACCGCTGTGCGCCGACGCCACGTACTGGCGATCGAGCAGATTGTTCACCTGCAGGCCCAGGCGCACGTCCGGCAGCACCTGCCAGCCAAGGTTGGCGTCGACCACGGTGTAGCCGGGCACCTGCTGGCTGTTGGCGACATCGGCATAGCGTTGGTCCACATAACGCAGGCCGATGCCGGCGTCGACGGTCTGCCCGAAGCCTTTGCTCAGCCACAGGTTGGCGGTGCGCCGCGGGACGTTGGCCGGGCGATTGCCGGCGCGGTCCATCACGCCCTGGGAGGTGCTCTGCAGGTACTCGTCGTACTCCGCCCGCACCAGCGCGGCGTTGGCGGACAGCTGCCACTGGTTGCCCAGCGCCAGCTCCAGCGTGGCCTCCAGGCCATCGGAAGTCTGCTGGCCGGCCTGCTGCTGGAGCTTGGATACCGGGTCATAGACCAGCAGTTTCTTCTTGACGATGTGGTAGGCCGCCAGGGTCCATTCACCACGGCCTTCCCAGAAGCGCTGCTTGACGCCGAACTCGGTCTGCTTCGCCTCGGTCAGGTCGTAGTTCATCTGCGTCGGGCTCAGGCTGACCAGATTGCTGACGCCGTCTTCGCTGGTGGAGTACTGGCCGTAGAGCGACAGGTCGTCGGTCAGGGCGTAGACCAGGCCGACCCGCCAGTTGCCGCCTGGCAAGCTGCGGTCGTTGCGGGTGTCGCTGACCAGGTTGTCGCGCTCGATGTGGTTCTGGTCCCGGCGCACGCCGGTGACCAGCGACAGGCGGTCCGTCAGTTCGGTGCGGTTCTCGGCGAACAGCGCGAAGGTGCGGGTGGTGGACAGGGTCTGAGGTTTCAGCGGCGAGTCACTGTGGAACCCGCCGGGCGCCGGTTGCCAGGGGTCGATGTAGTCGCCCGGCTCGGCATCGATATAGGGCGAGTTGCTGTCGACGTTGAAGCGGATCCGATTGTACTCCGCGCCGACCACGGTCTTGCTGCGCAAGCCGAACAGCGTGTGGTCGAAGGTGAAACTCTGGCGGTCGCCGATCTGCTCCTGGTTGTGCTTGATCTCCAGGTAGCTGCCACGTTGTAGCAAACCTGTATCCGGCTGCCAGGTGTAATCCTCGGCGTTGCGCCAGTGACGGCGGCTCTTGATGTAGTACAGCTGGTTGCTGGCGCTGACGTTGTCGCTGATGACCCAGTCGGTGTTGAAGCGCGTCCATTCGTCGTGGTAGCGCTGCACGTCGTTGCGCACGTTGTAGTTCTTCTTGCTCAGGCTGTCGCGCAGATGGCCGTCGATCAACGGGGTGCCGAAATAGTTGGTCGGCTGTGCGTCGCCTCGCTCGTGGGCAAGGGTGAAGCTCAGGTCGTCGCTGGCGTCGAAACGCAGCGCGGCGCTGAGGGCCAGGCTGCGCGAGTCGGTGCGGTCGACGTAGCCGTTGCCTTCCTGCTTGTTCAGGGTGACGCGGTAGCTGAGGCGCTCGCTCAGGCTGCCACCGCTGTCCAGGCCCAGTTGCTGGCGGTCCCAGGAGCCGTAGCCGAGGCGCACATGGTTGCGGATCTCGCCGGCGAAGGGTTTTTTCGGGATGACATTGACCACCGCGCCGGTGGCGCCCTCGCCATACAGCACCGAGGCGGGGCCACGGATCACGTCGATGCGCTCGACCATCCATGGATCGACCGGGAAGCTCTGGGTGCCGGCTCCGGTGTACAGGCGCGCGCCATCGAACAGGGTCATGACCGAGCTGTGCCCGGTGAAGCCGCGGGCGGAGAGGGCGGTGCCGCCGTTGCCCGGGGTGCCGATGAAGGTGATGCCCGGCGAGCGGGTGACGGCGTCCTGCACGGTCAGGTTGTTGCGTTGCAGGATCTGTTCGGCGGTGATGCTGCTGGTGCTGGCCGGGGTTTCCAGGGCGCTGAGGTTCAGCCGCGAACCGGCCTGGGTCGGGGTGGCCAGGTCGATGGCTGCCTGGTCGCGGGTGTCGGTGATCGCCGTGGAGGGCAGGGTGAGGGCGCTGCCCTCGTGCTCGTCGGCCAGTGCCGGCAGGGAGACGGCCAGGCAGGCCGCCAGGGTGTGAAGCTTGTTGTATCGGGACATGTCGTTCCACTGCTGCAGGAATGAATGGATCCCGGTGGAAACAACGCATGGACGAGCGACCCACGCACGCAGGCGCGCGCGCGAATACCGGCCTGCGCCCGCCCACCGCGGGTTGCCAAGTGAAGCATCAGGCCGGTCTCCGGGCTTGCGAGGGTCATGAGGCCTTCACCTTCCCATGCATGCGCACAGTGGTCTGTCGAAGGGCTCGCTCGCTTACCGTTGCGGGGGCAGCGCCGGACTAGTCGTGACAACGACGCACCGGCTTCCCGTTTCACCCTGCGCGCGGCGGCGCAGGACACCTGAAACTGGCGCGCATCTGACCATCGAATGGCGGGGGAGTCAATCGTTCGAGTGGGCCGGAACAACTGTCGAAGCAGCGATCCAGAGGTGTTTGGCGCGCACCGTGCACTCAGCGCCCGCGGCGGCGCGAGACCCGAGCTTCGATGTTCTTGCGCCCGATCAGCAGCGCCGGCTTCTCTACCACCGGCTCGTCGGCCAGCCACTTGTACATCACCAGGCTGTCCACCAGGCCCAGCTCGGCATGTCGATACGCCTTGGGCAGGCGCCCGACCGTCTCGAAACCAAGCTTGTGCCACAGCGCCACCGCCACCTCGTTGGTCGCCACCACCGAGTTGAACTGCAGGGCCAGGAAGCCCTCCTGGCGGGCGAGTTTCTGCGAGTGTTCGCACATCAGCCTGGCCACGCCGCGGCCACGGGCGTTCGCGCAGACCATGTAGCCGCAGTTGCCCACGTGCCCGCCGGGGCCGGCGGCGTTGGCCTTGAGGAAGTACGAGCCGAGCAGTTCGCCATCCTGCTCGGCCACCAGCGTGCGCAGGGGCGTGTGCAGCCATAGCGTGCGGGCTTGCTCGAAGTCGATGGCAGGGTCGAAGGCGTAGGTCTGGCGGGCCTGGACGATGGCCTGGAAGGTGGGCCAGAAGCGCTCGAAGTCTTCAGGGGTCATGGGGCGAATGTGGATCATGGCGGTTCCTGCGCGGGCTGGGTCGCCAAGTCTGGTGGGGGCGGCGCCGCCGTGCAAGGGCGGCGCCGGAATTGTCCTCAGCCGTTGGCCTTGCCCACCGCATCCAGGGCTCGGGCCGAATACACCAGGGCGGCGCCGGCATTCATCGCCACCGCCACGCCCAGGGCCTCGGCGATTTCCTCGCGGCTGGCGCCATGCTTGACTGCCTGCTGCGAATGCACGGCGATGCAGCCGTCGCAGCGGGTGGTCACGGCCACCGCCAGGGAGATCAGCTCACGGGTCTTGGCATCCAGGTGGTTGGTCTTGGCCCCGACGCCGCTGGCGGTCACGTAGCCGGCCACGGTGTCGGGGGAGAGGTGCTTGAGATCGCCGATGCCGGCCATCAACTGCTTACGGTAGGCGTCCCAGTCCATCATGCTCATCGTCTTCACCTTGTCTGGTTGGCAACAGGAGCTTTCAGGCTAGTCGATATGGTAGGCAGTGAGGTGAGACGTGGGTGGAAGAGGGAAACATCGACAGTGTCTGACATCCCCTCTCACTGCGGCAGGCCGGTAACGGCCTTGCGACGTGCTGGGCGCGTGCGCCGTCAGTCGACGATCAGTAGATCCCAGCGTCCCAGCGAGAGATTCCCGGCAACGGTGTGTAGAACATTCCGGTGGCCGGGAGCTTCGATATTGAACGTTGCGTTGAATACCCCGTGCTGCGGCTGCCATTTCGTGACTTCGACATCAATCCTATCCTCATCGGCATAGAACAACTGATCATTTCGCAGCACGCAAGCCGATGTTACGTGGCCCTCAGTGGTCAGATAGAGACGGATGCCTTGTGCCTTCAACTCGGGTGACGTCTCGATGAACTGATAGCCATGAAACACATACACATCGTCATCCTCGTCATCCTCGTCACTTTCGGCGGGAAGGAACTCGAGAAAGGCGGAGGTGGCCTGCAACTGCTCATGGTGTTCGTGGAGCGCCGGTTTTAGAGTTCCTGTGACACGTCCGAACGAAAACGCAAGTTCGAAGTAGGCAGTTTTGAAGGCATTGCTCATGGCCCATTTCCTCATCAGTTGTCGAGTGCTTTCACACTAATGAGAGGCAAGCACTCATCACAACTGGCAAAAATGATAGGTCCATGGCGCCTGGCAACCTGTGCCCTCAACGAAAGTGAGCGGCCATGTGGCCGGTCACTTTCGGTCGGCCAGATCAGATGTAGATGAACACCAGCACCAGCGCCGCGACCACGGCCCACTTCTCCAGGTAGTAGCGGGTACGGTTGCGTTTCTTCATCGCCTTGCCGCGTTCGCGGATCTTGTAGATGCGGGTGAACAGGCGGTTGATGCCACCGGTCTTGTCGTTGGCATCGTTGGGCGCGGCGGCGGCGGCCATGACGTTGCGGCTGAACCAGCGATTGAAGGCGGTCGCCCAGCGGTACTTGAGCGGGCGCTCGACGTCGCAGAACAGGATGATGCGGTTGTGCTCGGTGGTGTTGGCCGCGTAGTGGATGTAGGTCTCGTCGAACACCACGCCCTGGCCGTCGCGCCAGGAGTACTTCTCGCCATCCACGTCGATGTAGCAGCCATCGTCGTTGGGCGTGTCCAGGCCCAGGTGGTAGCGGTAGGAGCCGGCGTAAGGGTCGCGGTGGCGCACCAGCTTGGCGCCCGGCGGCAGGGTGGCGAACATCGCCGCCTTGACCGTGCCGATGCCCTTTAGCAGTTCGGTGGTGCGCGGGCACAGGGTCATCGCCGAAGGGTGGCTCTCGCCGTACCACTTCAGGTAGAAGCGCTTCCAGCCGGTCTTGAAGAACGAGTTGAAGCCCACATCGTCGTAGTTGGCGGACTTCTTGATCTCGCCGGCATGCAGCAGTTGCTGGGCTTCCTCGCGGATTTCCTGCCAGTGATCCTGCAGCGGCTGCAGCTCGGGGAAGGCCTCGACCGGCAGGTATGGCTTGGCCGGGTGCCTGGAGAACAGGTAGAGGAAGGCGTTGACCGGCGCCAGGAAACTGGAGTGGTCGCCCAGCTGGCGGGTCAGCTTGTGACGAACCCGTCCGCGCAGGTGAACGTAGGCGATCGAAAGGACGAAGATCAGTACGAGTGCAATTTTCATGGACGTTTACTTGTCGAAAAAATGGCCATGCGCCATGGCGTAAGCCCGCCAGCATAAACAATCGTGGGCCGGGTTTGTACTTATTGTTACGTCTTATCTGGCCGACTTAGGTGCAATGGCTGATAGCTTGCGTAAACGTTTCAACAGCCTGATGTAGCCTTTTTACCTTGTGATGAGTGTTTCGACCGCTGCCAGGGAGAGCTTCACATGATTCAGGACGCGCGCCCCAGCGGCGCCCCTTTCAAGCGCCTGTTCTTCGCCTTGCCGGTCGGCCAGGCGCAGTGCCGGGCCCTGGCGCAATGGCGGCGCGGGCTGGGCCTGCGCAGCGGCAAGCCGGTGCCGGCGGAGAATTTTCATGTCACCTTGCTGTTCCTCGGCGATGTGGACCCAAGCCAGGTTCCAGCGATCTGTGCCGCCATCGATCGCCTCAAGCGGCCCCAGGCGCCGTTGCGCTTGCCGCTCGACCGTCTGCAGGTCTGGCAGCGTGCGAGCGCGCTGGTACTGGAGCCTGGGCAGGTGCCTGTCGCCTTGCGTCAGCTGGTGTATGCCTTGCAGCAGGCGGTGCTGCCGTTGGCCGTGGGTGGTCAGCCGAAGGAGTACCGGCCGCATCTGACGCTGGCGCGGGATTTCCGGGCGCAGGTGCCCGAGGCGCAAGTGGCGCCGGACTTCCACCTTACGGCGCGCAGCTTCGTGCTCTACGAGTCGCGCAAAGGCCGGTACTGGCCTTTGGCGCAATGGGGGCTGGACGATGCCGGTGTGCACAGGGCTGGCCCGTTGTAGGCGATTGCCCTGTGTGGTGGATGGCACCGGCGTTGCCGGTGTTCGCGGGTTCACCCGTTGAGCAGGCGCCGCGAATGCTGTCAGGCGACTGAGTCGGCAGGTGTCAATTGCGCATGCGCAGTTTCAACGAACAGCGCTGCCCCCAATTGACGCGCCGTCTGCAGGTGCCGCACAGGATCGGCTCCTTCGCTGTCGTCCAGCAGGGTCGAGCTCAATACCTGGGCACCGCAGTAATCGAAGATCCCGTGCTCGATCTGCACGCGCATCGCTTCGCCATAGCCGTGCCGCTCGAACGTGCCGGCGTCGGCACCGGCCACGCCGACCAGATGCGCGGTCAGGCCGTGCAGCAGCTTGGTGGTGCTGCCATCGGCGGCATAGTCGAAGGCCCAGCCGTTGCTGAACACCCGCTCGACCCAGCCCTTGAGCAGGGCCGGCAACGACCACCAGTAGATGGGATAGACCAGCACCAGGGTGTCGGCGCGTTCGATGCGTGCCTGCTCGGCCAGCACGTCGGCCGGTGGCGCACCCAGGCGCCGGTGCACGGCGTGGTCGGCCAGGCCGAAGCGGGGGTCGAAGCCTTCGCGGCCCAGGTCGGCGAACTCGCTGGTATGGCCGGCCTGCCGCAGGCCGTCGGCAATCTGCCGGGCCAGGGCATGGGTGAGGGAGTCGGGGTCGTGGTGGCCGATGACGATCAGGGCATGCATGGCGGATTCTCCAAAAGTGGGATGCAGAGCAATGGCGAGCGCTATATACTCGCAGTAAGTTACCCTTGGTAAGTTACTTTTGGTAGGTAATCGATGTCAAGCGATGAAAAGAACGCCCCGCGCAAGCGCCTGTCCCGTGAGGAGCGCCGCCGTCAGTTGCTCGATGTGGCCTGGCTACTGGTTCGCGATGAGGGCACCGATGCCTTGAGCCTGGGCCGCCTGGCCGAGCAGGCCGGAGTGACCAAGCCGGTGGTTTATGACCACTTCGAAACCCGCAATGGCTTGCTGCTGGCGCTGTACCAGGAGTACGACGCACGCCAGACCGCCATGCTCGACACGGCATTGGCGGGTTGTTCGGCCGATCTGCCGGGGCGTGCGAGGGTGATCGCCGAGGCCTATGTGGACTGTGTGGCGACCCAGGGCCGGGAGATTCCCGGTGTGAGCGCGGCGCTGGCCGGCTCGCCGGAGATGGAGGCGTCGAAGCGGGGTTACGACGGCCCATTCATGGACAAGTGCCGGCAGGCGCTGGCACCGTTCGCGCCGGGTGGGCAGATCGGCGATGCCGGGCTGTGGGTGCTGGTGGGGGCGGCGGATGCGCTGTCGCAGGCCGCGGCGGCCGGTGAGCTGACCGCCGCGCAGGCCAAGCAGGAGTTGCAGGCGACCATCGTGGCGATGGTGCTGCGTCAGTGACCGGGCTCTAGGCCGGCAGGCTCTGGTAGGGCTGTTCTTCCCCGGGGCTGCGGTCGAACTGGCGCTTGTATTCGCGGCTGAACTGCGATGTGCTCTGGTAGCCCACGCGGTGCGCCACCTGGGCCACACCCAGGCCCTCGCCAATCAGCATCTGCTGCGCCTTGAGCAGGCGCAGACGCTTGAGGTACTGCATCGGTGCCAGGTCGGTGCAGCGTTTGAAATGTTCATGGAAGGTCGACACGCTCATGTTGGCCCGGCTGGCCAGCTCATCCACGCCCAGCGGCTCGGCGTAGTGTTCGCGCAGGTAGGCGAGGGCGGCGGCGATCCGGGCGAAATGCCCCTGCTGCTCGACCAGTGCCCGCAGCACGCCTGCCTGGGGGCCGCGCAGGGCGGTGTAGATCACCTCGCGCACCCGCGCCGGGCCTAGCACCTTGGCGTCCAGTGGATCCTGCAGGCACTGCAGCAGGCGCTCGACACTGTCGCGCATCGCCGCATCCAGCACCGCCGAGGTCATCGATTGCGGCGTCTGTGCCTGCACCCTGGCGTCCGGGGCCAGGCTCATGCTCTGCACCAGTTCGCTGAGCAGCCCTCGGTCGATGTCCACGGCCACGCCCAGCAACGGCGCCTGCGGGGTGGCGAAGGTTTCGCACATGAACGGCACCGACAGGGCCTGCACCAGGTAATGCCCGGCGCCGTACTCCAGGGTACGTGGCCCCAGGCGCGCCAGCTTGCTGCCCTGGGCGAGGATGATCAGGCTCGGTTCGTAGATCTGCGGGCTGCTGGCGACATAGTGATCCCAGGTCAGCACCTGCACCTGGGGCAGGGCGGTGGGGACGAACCCGGGGCGTGTGGCAAGGCTGCGGATCAATGAGCAGAGGGTGGCGTTGGCATCCACGTGGCGAGTCAGGTGCATGGTCTACCTGGGCAGAGAATCGGACAGTGGCATCTTCGCAGAATGGCCCGTCAGCGCCAGATGCGGGCGGACACTTCCGGAGAATCCGGCATGCATGCCGGAGAATCGGCGATGGGCGAGGGTGGCCAGGCTGCGGAAAATGCGCAACCTGAACCGTTTCACTCAGTGAGGTCCCGTATGTACACCGCCATCGGTTACGCCGCCCAGTCCCCCACCAGCCCCCTGGCCCCCATGACTTTCCAGCGCCGCAGCCCGCGCGCCGACGATGTCGCCATCGAGATCCTCTACTGCGGCGTGTGCCACTCCGATATCCACCAGGCCCGCAACGAGTGGGGCATCGCCGTGTACCCGCTGATGCCGGGCCACGAGATCGTCGGCCGGGTCACCGCGGTGGGCGAGAAGGTCAGCCGCTACCAGGTCGGCGACCTGGTCGGTGTCGGCTGCATGGTCGACTCCTGCCGCCACTGCGAGGCCTGCCGCCAGGATCTGGAACAGTACTGCCTGGAAGGCCCGACCCAGACCTACGCCACCCCCGACCGGGTCGACGGCAGCAACACCCTGGGCGGCTACTCCAGCAGCATCGTGGTCAGCGAGCACTTCGTTCTGCGCATTCCCGAGGGCATGGACCTGCCCAGCGCGGCACCGATCCTCTGCGCCGGCATCACCACCTACTCGCCGCTCAGGCACCACGGCGTAGGTCCAGGGCACAAGGTGGGCGTGCTCGGCATGGGCGGCCTGGGCCATATGGGCATCAAGCTCGCCAAGGCCCTGGGCGCCGAGGTGACCCTGTTCACCCGTTCTGCCGCCAAAGCCGAGGAGGCCCATCGCCAGGGCGCCGACCATGTGATCGTGTCCACCGACCCCGAACAGATGCGTGCGGCGGCGGGCCGCTTCGACTTCCTGCTCGACACCATTCCGGTGCAGCACGACCTCAACCCCTACCTGGAAACCTTGAAGTTCGATGGCGTGCACATCCTGGTCGGCCTGATCGAGCCGGTCGACCCGCCGGTGCACGCGGCCACCCTGGTGACCAAGCGCCGGGTGCTGGCCGGCTCGCTGATCGGCGGCATCGCCGAAACCCAGGAAGTGCTGGATTTTTGCGCCGAGCACGGGATCGGCTGCGATATCGAGATGCTCGATATCCGCAACATCAACCAGGCCTACGAGCGGATGATCGCCGGCGACGTGAAGTACCGCTTCGTCATCGACATGGCCACGCTCAAGGCCTGAGGTTGTGTGGGTTCACCAGGCCAGCGGCCCGTCCAGGCCTTTCCAGCACACCCAGCGGCGCACCTCGCCATGGGGGCCGGTGCCGATCTGCCACTCCGGTCGCCCGCTGTCGAGGGCGACCAGCGAGATGAACCCGGCGTGGCTGGCCACCGCCAGGGTCTTGCCATCGGCGCTGATGTCCATGGCGCTGATGGTCGAGCCGAGGTAGTGCTGCCAGTGCTCGCGGCCATCCTCGCCGAAGGCGCGCAGGTAGCCCTGGGCGTCGCCGACGATGTACTCGCCGTCGCGAGCGACACCGGCGTGGATGCGTGCACCGTCCTGCAGCAAGAGCGTGCGCGGGTCCGTGCCTTGGTGTTGGCCGTCCAGGTCGGCCACGCCCACGCCCAGGGTAGTGCCGTGATAGAAATGGCAGGCGTTGAGCAGCAGGTGATCGCCGCGTCGATTGAACAGGGCGAAGTGCGGGTATTCGCTGGCCGGTTCGATTTCGGCCAACGGCTGCAATTGTGCGTCGAGCAACAGGTGGCGCCCGCACTGTTCGCCCAGGGCGATCAGGCGACCATCCGGCGACAGGGCGGCATGTTCCATGGCCAGTTCCAGGGCGATATCGTCCGGGTCGATGCCGCGGCGCAGGTCGGCGACAATCGTCTGCTCGCGGGGCAGCAGGCGGGTCGCTCCGCCGGCGGCCAGCACGAAGATGCCGTCGCTGCTGACCAGCAGCACGCGTTGGCCGTCGGGGAAGGGGATCAGCGCGGTGGGTGTCGGTGGCAGGTCCAGTGGCTCGAACGGGTAGCCGGGCGGCAACCCTTCCAGGCCATGGGGCCAGGCCAATCGCGCCACCAGCGGCCCGCCCCAGCCATCGGTGATGCGCACGCCCTCGGCATTGGCCAGGGCATGGTAGCGTCGTTGCGGGCAGCGGCCGAAATGCTCGACACCGATCACCGGTGTGACGCTGTGATCGTCGATGCGCACCACCTGGCCCTTGTCGAAAGGCATGCCGATACGGGCCAGCAGGCTGCCGTCGTCGAGCAACAGCAGGTGGCCGATGCCCTGGGCGTGTTCGTCCAGCAGGGGCACCAGGGGCAGGTGCGCGGGGGGCCAGGCTTCGCGGAACAGCTGGCGCTGCTGCTCGCCGATGCCGGGCTGGTTGATGGCCAGCAGAGCGGCTCGCCAGGCATCGAGCAGGTGGCCGGTGGCAGGTGCCTGGGGTTCCTCGAGTTCGTCCCAGCCGTGCGCGCGGCCCTGCGCGACATAGCGATTGATGGCCTGGGCGTAGGCGACCACCGCCTCGCGCCACTGCTGCTGGGGATGCTGCTTGTCCATGGCGGATCGGGCTCCTTGTTCCGCGATGCTGCTGGTGGCCGTGCAACAAAATGGTGCACGAAAGCGCGCATGGTACTCCGTCCGCGCCCGTGGTTGTGAGGCCCGGGCTTGATGCGTACCATGCCGGACATCCTTTCAATAAAAAAACGTGTGTCACCGACCCTGGAAGCAGGCAGGCGACGCGCGCCGTATTGCCTTGCGCACGGAGAAAAGCTTCTTCACATGAATGGTCCCGTACCCACCTCGCTGCCACCGACTGTCGGCAATGGCAGTTGGATGAGCGTCATCGCCCTGGCATTGGCGGCGTTCATCTTCAACACCACCGAGTTCGTGCCGGTGGCGCTGCTCAGCGACATCGGCCGCAGTTTCGACATGAGCACCGCGCAGGTCGGCCTGATGCTGACCATCTACGCCTGGGTGGTGGCGCTGGCGTCGCTGCCGATGATGCTGCTGACCCGCAACGTCGAACGCCGACGCCTGCTGCTGTTCGTGTTCCTGGTGTTCATCGTCAGCCACCTGCTGTCGTGGCTGTCGCAGAGCTTCGCCATGCTGCTGGTCAGTCGTATCGGCATCGCCTTGGCCCATGCCGTGTTCTGGGCCATCACCGCTTCGCTGGCGGTGCGCGTGGCGCCACCCGGCCAGCAGGCCAAGGCGCTGGGGCTGCTGGCCACCGGTACCACCTTGGCGATGGTCATGGGCATTCCGCTGGGGCGGGTGGTGGGCGAGGCGCTGGGCTGGCGCATCACCTTCCTGTGCATTGCCGGCGTGGCGCTGGCGACCATGCTCTGCCTGATGAAGTCGCTGCCGCTGCTGCCGAGCCAGAACTCGGGCTCGCTGCGCAGCCTGCCGATCCTGTTCAGGCGTCCGGCGCTGGTGATCACCTACGTGCTGGTGACGCTGGTGATCACCGCGCAGTTCACCGCCTACAGCTACATCGAGCCGTTCGCCCTGCACGTGGCGCAGATCGGCGGCGAGCGCACCACGCTGCTGCTTCTGCTGTTCGGTGGGGCCGGGGTGTTCGGCTCGCTGCTGTTCAGTCGCTACAGCGAGCGCTTCCCCCATGGTTTCCTGGTGGGCGCGATCGGCGCGCTCGCCGCCTGCCTGCTGTTGCTGTTGCCGCTATCGGGCAACTTCTACGTGTTCGCCGGCCTGAGCATGGTCTGGGGCGTGGCGATCCTCAGCTTCAGCCTGTCGCTGCAGTCCAAGACCCTCAAGCTCGCCTCGGACGCCACCGACGTGGCCATGGCGCTGTTCTCCGGCATCTACAACATCGGCATTGGTGGCGGCGCGTTGCTGGGCAGTATCGTCAGCAGCCAGATGGGCGTGGCCGACATCGGCTGGGTGGGCGGCAGCGTGGCGCTCGTCGGCCTGCTGCTGGCGGCGGCCAGCACCCGGCGTTTCCGTGAGGCGTTGAGTCACCCATCGGCCTGAGGTCGGTACAGGCCGGCGGCGACTACAGCAGCAGCGCCGACCACGCCGACACCAGCAGCAATCCCGCCAGGCCCTGGTTGAAGCCGCGCAGCCGGCCCGGCGAGCGTAGCCAGCGCGCGCTGCCCACGCCCATCAAGGCCCAGGCCGTCATGCTGGGCAGCGCGACCAGCAGGAACACCAGCGTCAGCCACCACATCGGCAGCGCCGGCGTGGCGAACAGGCCGACCATCGCCACCGCCGTCACCCAGACCTTGGGGTTGACCACCTGCAGGGTCGCGGCGCTGACCGCGCCGAAACCATCGTCCGCGCCCGCCTGCAACGGCGCCCCGGCGCTGCGCAGCATCTTCCAGGCCAGCCAGCTGAGCCACAGCGCGCCGGCCCAGCTCATCAGCCGTTGCGCCAGTGGATAGCGCAGCAACAGCTCGCCCAGCCCAAGCCCGACCAGCAGCACCACCGCCGCCGCCGCGACGCAGGCCGCCAGGATCGGCGCCAGGCTGGCGCGCAGCCCGCTACGGGCGCCGTGGGCGAGGATCAGCAGGTTGGTCGGCCCGGGGCTGATGCTGGCGGCCAGGGCAAACAGGACGAAGGGCAGCAAGGTGTGCGACATGGCGAAAGCTCCGATTGTTCGAAGCACCATGCTCGCGTTTGTCGGGCGTTCAGTCTGGAAGGTTTGAGCAGCGTCTGCGGTAGTCGGCCGGGGTCAGCCGGTAGGCGCGACGGAACCAGCGCCCCAGGTGGCTCTGGTCGGCAAAGCCCAGCGTGCTCGCGACCTCGGCGGGGGTCATGCCGCCTGCCAGCAGACGCCGGGCCCGGGCCAGGCGCAGCTGGATCAGGTAGGCGTGCGGCGCCAGGCCGAAGGCCGCCTTGAAGGCGCGGGTGAGGCGGAAGCGATCGACGCCACAGGCCTGCGCCAGGTCCTGCAGGCCGATGTCCTGGTCGAGGTGGGCATGCAGGTAGTCGCGGGCGATCTGCGCGGTCAACGGCAGGCGCGGATCCGGGTCCAGACGCTTGCGCCAGTGCAGGTGCCCGGTGAGGCAACCCAGCAGGTCGTCGAGCGCGGTCTGGCGAACGATGCGCAACTCCTGCTGGTGGACCGCCGCGAAGGCCCGGGCCGTGGCGCCGGCCAGGCGCTCGTCGCGGTGCAGCAGGGCGCCGAAGCTGGGCAGGGCATTGGACGGGGCGTGGCCGAACAGCGCACGCAGCTCGGTGTCCAGCCAGTTGGCGTCGAGGTACAGGGTGGAGTAGGTGAAGCCGTCCACGGTGGGCGCGTGGCCGTCGTGCAGGTCACCCGGCTCGAGCACGAATACCTGCCCGGGCGTGCTGCGGTGGCGCTCGCGTCGGCAGTTGAACTGCTGCACGCCCTGTTCGGTCACGCCGACCAGGAAACTGTCGTGCCAGTGCGGGTCGTAGGCATGGCCGGTGAAATGCGCGCGGACCGACTCGATGCCGGTGTCGGCGTCCTGTCTGAGGTCGATCCAGTTGCTCATGGGGCGGGCCGTGGCGGTGTCGGGAAGTCGACCTTAACGCAGAATCGGCCCGCAGGTTTAGAACGATTGTGCAGCGTTCAGCGCTGGGCGAACGCCAGGTTGATGCCCAGCCCGGCGAACGAGGCGGCGAAGCTGCGGCGCAGCCAGGCCTGGACCTTGGGCGAGTCGATCACCGCGCGGCGGAACAGGTGGGCGAGCAGGCCGTAGAGCACGAACACGACGAAGGTCATGGCCATGAACACGGCGCTCAGGCCAAGCATCTGCACGGTCGCGGAGCCCGCGCGCGGGTCGATGAACTGCGGCAGGAAGGCGAGGAAGAACAGGGTCAGCTTGGGGTTGAGGATGTTCAGCAGGCAGGCTTTGAGCACCAGCTGGCTGGCCGGGGCCGGGGTGGCGTGCTCGTCCACGGCGAAGGCGGCGCGATCGCGCCAGGTGGCATAGGCCAGGTACAGCAGGTAGGCGACGCCGGCGAACTTCAGCCCCTGGAACGCCAGGGCGCTGGTGTGCAGCAGGGCCGACAGGCCCAGCACCGAGGCCAGCAGGTGCGGGACGATCCCCAGGGTGCAGCCCGAGGCGGTCCACAGGCAGGCGCGCCGCCCGGCCACCAGGGCGCTGGAGACGGTGAGGATGACCCCGCTGCCAGGGATCAGCACGATGATCAGCGCGGTGACGAGGAATTCCAGGCTCGGCATGAATGACAGCTCCTTGCGGTCGGGGGTGGATGCACTATACGCCCGGCGACAGCCGCTGCAACATGTCCTCCGGGCGCAGCGCGGCGAAGCGCTCGCGCAGCCACAGGTGCAGCTGTGCCACCGCGGGCGTGAGCTGCTTGCGGTGCGGGCAGACCAGGGTCACCGGGGTCAGTTCGCCGGGATGCTCGGGCAGCAGCACTTCCAGCTCCCCGGCGGCGACGTCGGCGCTGACATCCAGCCACGACTTGTAGACGATGCCTTCGCCCTCCAGGGCCCAGCGCCGGACCACATCGGCGTCGTCGCTGAACAGCGGCCCGCGCACTTGCACGGTGCGGTTGCCCAGGCGCCACTTGTCGTACACCCGGCTTTGCTGCAGGTACAGCAGGCAGTCGTGCTGCAGCAGGTCATCAGGGCTGCGGGGGCGACCATGACGGGCCAGGTAGCCGGGCGAGGCCACCAGCACCCGGCGGTTCCACGGCGCCAGGGGCAGGGCGATGTAGTTGGCGTCTTCGTTCAGGCCGTAGCGGATGGCGACATCCACCGGGTCGCGGTAGAGGTCGGCCAGTTGGTCGGAGAGAAAGAAGCGCAGGCCCAGCCCCGGGTGCTCGCGGCGAAACGCGCTCAGCCACGGGCGCAGCAGATTGCGCCCCAGGTCCGAGGGCGCCGCCACCTGCAGCACGCCACGCAGGCAGCTGTGGCTGCCGTGCAGGTCTTCGCGCCCCTGGCGCAGGGCGTCGAGCACGCGCTGGGCGGTGGGCAGGTACAGCTCGCCCTCGGCGGTCAGGCGCAGGCTGCGGGTGGTGCGGGCGAACAGGCGTACGTCGAGCTCGCGCTCCAGGCGCTTGATCGCCGCGGCCACCTGGCCGGGCAACAGGTCGGCTTCGTGGGCGGCGGCGGTGAAGCTGCCCAGGGCGCTGGCACGGGTGAACAGTTCGAGGTCGTTGATGCGCAGCATTTTCACTCCAGGGATGAAAGTGTTGCTGCATTGTGCTGGTTTTTCTTTCGTGCCGGGAAGATAAGATTCGCTCCATCCACGACCCCTTGAGGAACTGCCGCAGATGGACACCGTTACCCTCGCCAAGCGCCGCTACACCACCAAAGCCTACGACGCCAGCCGCAAGATCCCCCAGGCCACCGTCGATGCCCTGCTCGAGCAACTGCGTCACAGCCCGTCCTCGGTCAATTCGCAGCCCTGGCACTTCGTGGTCGCCGACAGCGCCGAAGGCAAGGACCGCCTGGCCAAGGCCACCGACGGCCGGTTCGCCTACAACAGCCCGAAGATCCGCGATGCTTCCCATGTGATCGTGTTCGCCGCCCGCACCAACATCACCGAACAACACCTGCAGGCGGTGCTGGAGCAGGAAGCCGCCGACGGGCGTTTCCGCACCGAGCAGGCACGCGGCGCGCAGGACCAGAGCCGCCGTGGTTATGTCGACCTGCACCGGCATGACTTCAAGGATCTGCAGCACTGGATGGAGAAGCAGGTCTACCTGGCGCTGGGCACCGCGCTGCTGGGTGCCGCCGCCCATGGCCTGGATGCCACGCCGATCGAAGGGTTCGACGCCAAGGCGCTGGACGCCGAACTGGGGCTGCGCGAACGGGGCTTCACCAGCGTGGTGCTGATGAGCCTGGGCTATCGCAGCGAAGAGGATTTCAATGCCGGCCTGAGCAAGTCGCGTCTGCCGGCCAGCGAAGTGTTCACCTTCCTCTGATCCGCGCAGCCGAAGATCAAGGACGGGCCGGCGACATCACCGGCCCGTTTCAGGCGTCGATCAGTATTCCCAGAAGATCCGCTGCAGCTCCTTGCTGTCCTGGGTCTTGGTCATGGCGACCATGGCCAGGATCCGCGCCTTCTGCGGGTTCAGGTCGTGGGCCACGACCCAGTCGTTCTTGTCGTCAGGCTGCTCGGCGTTGCGCAGGACGAAACCACCCTGGTTGACGTGGGACGAACGAATGATCTGCACGCCGCTCTTGCGCAGCTCCTGCAGGGCAGGGACCACGCGCGAGGAGACCGAGCCGTTGCCGGTGCCGGCGTGGATGATCGCCTTGGCGCCACCCGCGGCCAGCGCCTTGTAGGCGGTGTCGGTGACGTTGCCGTAGCCGTAGGCGATGTCCACGGCAGGCAGGCTGCTGATGTTCTTGATGTCGAATTCCGAGTTGACGGTGTGGCGCTTGGCCGGCATGCGGAAGAAGTACGACTTGCCTTCCACCACCATGCCCAGCGGGCCCCACTGGCTCTTGAAGGCTTCGGTCTTGATGTTGACCACCTTGCTCACGTCGCGACCCGACTGGATCTCGTCGTTCATGGTCACCAGCACGCCCTTGCCGCGCGCCTCCTTGCTGCTGGCCACGGCCACGGCGTTGTAGAGGTTGAGCATGCCATCGGCGGACATCGCGGTGCCGGGGCGCATCGAGCCGACCACGATGATCGGCTTGTCGGTCTTCTCCACCAGGTTCAGGAAGTAGGCGGTCTCTTCCAGGGTGTCGGTGCCGTGGGTGATGACGATGCCGTCGACATCCTTGCTCTCGGCCAGCTCGGCGACCCGTTTGCCCAGTTTCAGCAGGTCTTCGTTGCCGATGCTTTCGGAGGCGATCTGCATCACCTGCTCGCCGCGCACGTTGGCCAGGTCCTGCAGCTCCGGCACGCCGGCGATCAGCTTGTCGACGCCCAGCTTGGCGGCCTGGTAGGTGGCGCTGTTGGCGGCGCTGGCACCGGCGCCGGCGATGGTGCCGCCGGTGGCGAGGATCACCACGTTGGCGAGCTTCTGTTGTTGCGCGGCTTCCTTGGCGCAAACCATGGTTGGCAGGACCAGCAGCAGGGCCAGGGCGCCCGGTGTGAAGGTCTTAAGAGTGGATTTCATCATTTCTGCTTCTCTCTTCCTGGATGAGATGTTTGCTGTGTCGCACGGCAGGTAAGGCAGATTTCGTACCAGCAACTACCGTTCGTCGAGTTTCATCATGAAATTCCCGGCCTGACTGCACGCGTCAAAAGCTGACCATTTGGTCGCAACATGGAATCGTTCGGATTGCCGAACAAAGCGTAGGAAAGATGTTCGGTTTTTCGGATAATTTGCGGATAATCCGACCGGCATGGCCGTCATGCCCTACGCAATGGATTTGACAAAAGCGGGCCCCGTTTCCATAGTGAGTCACCGCAAACGTTTGCGATCCGATAAAAACCACAAGATTCGGAGTCATTTCCATGAAACTGCCGTTCCTCGGTCGTCCGCTGGCCCTCGCCGTTTTCTCGTCGCTGATCTTTTCCCTGCCTCCCGCCCACGCCGAGGAAGCGCCCAAGGTCGCCCTGGTGATGAAATCCCTCGCCAATGAGTTCTTCCGCACCATGGAAGATGGCGCCAAGGCCTATCAGAAAGAGCATCCCAACGACTTCACCCTGGTGGCCAACGGCATCAAGGACGAGACCGACACCGGCAACCAGATCCGCATCGTCGAGCAGATGATCGCCACCGGCGCCAAGGCCCTGGTGATCGCCCCGGCCGACTCCAAGGCGCTGGTGCCGGTGGTCAAGAAGGCCATGGATGCAGGCATCACCGTGGTCAACATCGACAACCGCCTGGACCCCGACGTGCTCAAGAGCAAGGGCATCAGCGTGCCGTTCGTGGGGCCGGACAACCGCAAGGGCGCGCGCCTGGTCGGTGACTATCTGGTCCAGCAGAAGCTCAAGGCCGGCGACCAGGTCGGCATCATCGAAGGGGTGCCGACCACCACCAACGCCCAGCAGCGCACCGCCGGCTTCAAGGACGCCATGGAGGCCGCGCAGATGAAGATCGTCTCGGTGCAGTCGGGCAACTGGGAGATCGACAAGGGCAATGCCGTGGCGGCCTCGATGCTCAACGAATACCCCGAACTCAAGGCCTTGCTGGCCGGCAACGACAGCATGGCGCTGGGCGCCGTCTCGGCCGTGCGCGCCGCCGGCAAGACCGGTCAGGTGCAGGTGGTCGGCTACGACAACATCAATGCCATCAAGCCGATGCTCAAGGACGGCCGCGTGCTCGCCACCCTCGACCAGGCGGCCAGCCAGCAGGCGGTGTTCGGCATCCAGGCGGCGCTGAAGATGCTCAAGGGTGAGAAGCCTGGCGTGGATGCCGACAATGTCATCCAGACCCCGGTCGAGCTGATCACCCAGTGATGTTGCGATCCCTGTAGGAGCGGGCTTGCCCCGCGATCACCGGCGTAGCCGATGCCATGCACCGCGTCGCCTGCTTCGCGGGGCAAGCCCGCTCCTACAGGGGTGTTGTGCCAACCTAGGAGAGAATGGCCATGTCAGTACCGGCCAATGAAACCGTGCTAGCCGTCAGCGGCCTCGGCAAGACCTACGCCCAGCCCGTGCTCGGCGACGTCACCCTCGAGCTGCGCGGCGGCGAGGTGCTGGCCCTGACCGGCGAGAACGGCGCGGGCAAGTCGACGCTGTCCAAGCTGATCAGCGGCCTGGAGATTCCCTCCAGCGGCCAGATGCAGTATCGCGGGCAGCCCTACAGCCCTGGCAACCGCGCCGAGGCCGAGCGCCTCGGCGTGCGCATGGTGATGCAGGAGCTCAACCTGCTGCCCACCCTGACCGTGGCCGAGAACCTGTTCCTCGACAACCTGCCCAGTCGCTTCGGCTGGATCAGCCAGAAGCGCTTGCGCCAGCTGGCTGCCGCGGCCATGGCCCAGGTGGGTCTGGACGCCATCGACCCGGATACCCTCGTCGGCGAGCTGGGCATCGGCCACCAGCAGATGGTGGAGATCGCCCGCAACCTGATCGGCGACTGCCATGTGCTGATCTTCGATGAACCCACGGCCATGCTCACCGCCCGCGAAGTGGAGCTGCTGTTCACTCAGATCGAGCGTCTGCGCCAGCGCGGCGTGGCCATCGTCTATATCTCCCACCGCCTCGAAGAACTGCAGCGCGTGGCCCAGCGCATCGCCGTGCTGCGCGACGGCAAGCTGGTCTGCGCCGAGCCGATCCAGCGCTACAGCAGCGAGCAACTGGTCAACCTGATGGTCGGCCGCGAGCTGGGCGAGCATATCGACCTCGGCCAGCGCACGATCGGCGCGCCGTTGCTCAAGGTCGACAAGCTCAGCCGCGGCGACAAGGTGCGCGAGGTGTCGTTCGAGGTCAGGGCAGGGGAGATCTTCGGCATTTCCGGCCTGATCGGCGCCGGGCGCACCGAGCTGCTGCGCCTGATCTACGGCGCCGACCGCGCCGACAGTGGCCAGGTCGCCCTCGGCCAGCCGCCGCAACCGGTGACCATCGACTCGCCCAAGGCCGCGGTAAAGGCGGGCATCGCCCTGATCACCGAGGACCGCAAGGGCGAAGGCCTGCTGCTGAGCCAGTCGATCAGCGCCAACATTGCCTTGGGCAACCTCGCTGCCGTGTCCCGCGCCGGCGTGCTCGACCGTGATGCCGAGCGCGCACTGGCCGAGCGCCAGATCGGCGCCATGCGCATCCGCAGTGCCAGCCCCGCGCAAGCGGTGGGCGAGCTGTCCGGTGGCAACCAGCAGAAGGTGGTGATCGGCCGCTGGCTGGAGCGCGACTGCCAGGTGCTGCTGTTCGACGAACCCACCCGCGGCATCGACGTCGGCGCCAAGTTCGACATCTATGGCCTGCTCGCCGAACTCGCCCGCCAGGGCAAGGCCCTGGTGGTGGTGTCCAGCGACCTGCGCGAGCTGATGCTGATCTGCGACCGCATCGCCGTGCTTTCGGCCGGCCGCCTGATCGACACCTTCGACCGCGACCGCTGGAGCCAGGACCAGCTCCTTGCCGCCGCCTTCGCCGGCTACCAGAAACGTGACGCTCTGCTGCATGAGGCAGCCCCCAGGAACGACGCATGAAAACCACACTCGACACCCCGGGCGCAGCGCCCGCCCGCCGCAGCGGCACCTATTTCGGCCTGGGCACCTACCTGGGCCTGGCCGGCGCCTTGCTGGCGATGATCGTGCTGTTCTCGCTGCTGAGCAGCCACTTCCTGTCCTACGCTACGTTCAGCACCCTGGCCAACCAGATTCCCGACCTCATGGTGCTGGCGGTGGGCATGACCTTCGTGCTGATCATCGGCGGTATCGACCTGTCGGTAGGCTCGGTGCTGGCGCTGGCCGCCTCGGCGGTCAGCGTGGCGATCCTTGGCTGGGGCTGGAGCGTGCTGCCCGCGGCCCTGCTCGGCATGGCCGTGGCGGCGCTGGCCGGCACGGTCACCGGCAGTATCACCGTGGCCTGGCGCATCCCCTCGTTCATCGTCTCGCTGGGGGTGCTGGAAATGGCCCGTGGCCTGGCCTACCAGTTCACCGACTCGCGTACCGCGTATATCGGCGATGCCTTCGCCTGGTTCTCCAACCCCATCGCCTTTGGCATCTCGCCGGCCTTCATCATCGCCTTGCTGGTCATCGTGCTGGCCCAGCTGGTGCTGACCCGCACGGTGTTCGGTCGTTACCTGATCGGCATCGGCACCAACGAAGAGGCGGTGCGCCTGGCCGGTATCGACCCGCGCCCATACAAGATCCTGGTGTTCGCCCTGATGGGCGTGCTCGCGGGGCTGGCCGCGCTGTTCCAGATCTCGCGCCTGGAGGCCGCCGACCCGAACGCCGGCTCCGGGCTCGAGCTGCAGGTGATCGCCGCCGTGGTGATCGGTGGCACCAGCCTGATGGGCGGGCGCGGCTCGGTCATCAGTACCTTCTTCGGCGTGCTGATCATCTCGGTGCTGGCTGCAGGCCTGGCCCAGATCGGCGCCTCGGAACCGACCAAGCGCATCATCACCGGGGCGGTCATCGTCATCGCCGTGGTGCTCGACACTTACCGCAGCCGGCGTGCGAACCGGCGGAACTGAAACCATGGCAACCATCAAAGATGTCGCGGCACTGGCGGGTATCTCCTACACCACCGTGTCCCATGTACTGAACAAGACCCGCCCGGTCAGCGAACATGTGCGCGTGAAGGTCGAGGCGGCGATCGCCGAGCTGGACTACGTGCCCAGTGCCGTGGCCCGTTCGCTCAAGGCGCGCAGCACCGCCACCATCGGCCTGCTGGTGCCCAACAGCGTCAACCCGTATTTCGCCGAGCTGGCCCGGGGCATCGAGGACGGCTGCGAGCGCAACGGCTACTGCGTGATCCTGTGCAATTCCGACGACAACCCGCAGAAGCAGCGCAGCTACCTGCGCGTGCTGCTGGAGAAGCGCATCGACGGCCTGATCGTCGCCTCGGTGGGCGAGGACCGCGACCTGCTCGACAGCCTCAGCGGCGTGCGCACGCCGATGGTCATCGTCGACCGCGCCCTGGAAGGGGTCGAAGCCGACCTGGTGCGCATCGACCACGAGCAGGGCGCCTACCTCGCCACGCGCCACCTGATCGAGCTGGGCCATCGCGAGATCGCCACCATCGGTGGACCGGTGGATACCGGCGTCAGCCAGCTGCGCCTGGCCGGTTTCCGCCGGGCGATGGCCGAGGCCGGCGTGCGCGTCGCCTCGGGTCATGTGCTGCACAGCGACTTCACCAGCCTCGGCGGCCACGCCGCCGCGGCGCGCCTGCTCGATGGCGAGCGGCCCACGGCGATCTTCGCCGGCAACGACATGATCGGCTTCGGCGTGTTGCGCGCCGCCGCCGAGCGCAATATCGACGTGCCGGGCGAGCTGTCGGTGATCGGCTTCGACGATATTGAGCTCAGCCGCTACGTGTACCCATCGCTGACCACTGTCGGCCAGTCGATCCGCGAACTGGGCGAGAGCGCCGCGGACTTGTTGCTGTCGCGCATCATTACGCCCCGGCGCGACTGCGTCGCCGAGCAGCGCATCATCGCCCCGCGCATCGTCCTGCGTGAATCCACCGGGCCACGCCCGGACCTGTTCAACGATTACCGTTAAGGAATACCCATGGATGCCAAGGTGGTAGTGGTCGGCAGCCTCAACATGGACCTGGTGGCCCGCGCTCAGCGCCTGCCCCGGGGCGGCGAGACCCTGGCCGGCGACAGCTTTTTCACCGCGCCCGGCGGCAAGGGCGCCAACCAGGCCGTGGCCGTGGCCCGGCTGGGCGCCAGCGTGGCGATGGTCGGCAACGTCGGCAACGACGCCTATGGCCAGCAGTTGCGCCAGGCGCTGCTGACCGAGGGCGTCGATTGCCAGGGAGTGAGCGTGTGCGAGGGGGTGTCCAGTGGCGTGGCGCTGATCGTGGTGGACGCCGCCAGCCAGAACGCCATCGTCATCATCCCAGGCGGCAACGGCCTGCTGGGGCCGGAGTCGGTGCGTCGTTTCGACAGCCTGCTGCAGCAAGCGCAGGTGATCATCTGCCAACTGGAAGTGCCGAACGCCACCGTGGCCTGGACCTTGGCCCGTGGCCGCGAATTGGGCAAGACGGTGATCCTCAACCCGGCGCCTGCCAGCGGCCCGCTACCGGCGGAGTGGTTCGCCCATATCGACTACCTGATCCCCAACGAAAGCGAGGCCGAGGCCCTGGCCGGCGTGCAGGTGAATGACCAGGACAGCGCACGCCGGGCGGCCGAGCGCCTGCGGCAGCTGGGGGCGGGCAAGGTGATCGTCACCCTCGGTGCCGACGGCGCGTTGCTGGTCGATGCCCTCGGCAGCCGGCATTTCCCGGCGCCGCGAGTGCAGCCGGTGGATACCACGGCGGCCGGCGACACCTTCGTCGGTGGCTTTGCCGCGGGCTTGGCGCGTGGCTTGTCGGAAGAAGAGGCAATCGGGTTCGGTCAGCGCGCGGCCGCGTTGTCGGTGACCCGTGTCGGCGCGCAGCCGTCGATTCCCTATCTGAAGGAGCTGGCGCCATGAAGAAGACGCCGCTGTTGAATATCGCCCTGTCGCGGGCCATCGCCGGGCTTGGGCATGGCGACATCCTGGTGATTGGCGACGCCGGGTTGCCGGTGCCGCCCGGCGTGGAGCTGATCGACCTGGCCCTGACGCCGGGCATCCCGGATTTTGCCAGCGTGCTGCGCGTGGTGCTCAGCGAGATGCAGGTGGAACGGCATGTGCTGGCCGAAGAGCTGTTCCAGGCCCTGCCGCCGGGGTTGGCCGAGGTCGAGCGGTTGCATGCGAGCGGCGATCTGGGCCAGCGCCAGGTGCTCAGCCATGCCGATTTCAAGACCCTGTGCCATCAGGCCCGAGCCGTGGTGCGTACGGGGGAGTGCAAACCCTACAGCAATATCGCCCTGGTGGCGGGTGTCACCTTCTAGACCGAATGCGAGGGCTGCGCCCTCGATCGCCGGCAAGCCGGCTCCCACAGGTGGGGCCCTGGCTGTCTCTGCGGGGGCCGGCTTGCCGGCGAAAGGGCCCCTGTGAATCCATACCCCTAGCAACAAGGAGTGCTGAATGTCCCTCAAACGCCTGCTCCAAGGAACCGTCCTCATGTCCGCGCTGGCCGCCACCACCCTGATGGCCGCACCCCGCGACCTGATCATCGATACCGACCCCGGCGCCGACGACGTGGTGGCGCTGCTGCTGGCGATGGCCTCGCCCGAAGAGCTGAAGATCCGTGCCATCACCACCGTCGCTGGCAACGTGCGTCTGGAGAAGACCTCGCGCAACGCCCGCCTGGCCCGCGAATGGGGCGGCCACGAAGAGATCCCGGTATATGCCGGGGCCGGCCGCCCGCTGGTGCGCACGCCGATCTACGCCGCCAACGTCCACGGCGAGGAAGGTCTGACCGGTGTCCAGGTCCACGAGCCCAAAGCGCCGTTGGCCAAGGGCAACGCCGTGCAGTATCTGATCGATACCCTGAGCGCCGCCGAGCCGCACAGCATCACCGTCGCCATGCTCGGCCCACAGACCAACCTGGCCCTGGCGCTGATCCAGAAGCCGGAGATCGTCGATGGCATCAAGGAAGTGGTGGTGATGGGCGGCGCCCATTTCAACGGTGGCAATATCACCCCGGCGGCCGAGTTCAATCTGTTCGCCGACCCCCATGCCGCCGAGGTGGTGCTGGCCAGTGGCGTCAAGCTTACCTACCTGCCGCTGGACGTGACCCACAAGGTGCTCACCAGCGACGCCCGCCTCAAGCAACTGGCCGCGGTGAACAACAACGCCAGCAAGTTGGTGGTGGACATCCTCAACGCCTACATCAAGTTCGACATGGACAACTACGGCATGCCCGGCGGCCCTGTGCACGACGCCAGCGTGATCGCCTACCTGCTCAAGCCGGAGCTGTTCAAGGGCAGGCAGATCCATATGGTGGTCGACAGTCGCGAAGGCCCGACCTTCGGCCAGACCGTCGCCGACTGGTACGGTGTGCTCAAGCAACCGGCCAACGTGACGTGGATCGAGGAGGGCGACGCCCAGGGCTTCTTCGACCTGCTCAGCGCCCGCTTGGCTCGATTGAAATAGCTTCATGCGGCGCGTGGCGCTCGAGCACCTGCTCGATGAAGCTGCGCGCCGCTTCACCACCGCGATCGCGCACCAGCAGGTCGACGGCGATCAGCATCAGTTCCTCGGGCGTGCTTGGGCTGTAGGCGCTCTGGCCTTCGTCCCATTTGACCTTGATATCGGCGTCGATGCTGTGGCTGCTCATGGGGCGGTTCTCGCTGGGGCCTGGGTGATAGGTCGAATACCGCGTCCTGGCGTTCGAAGGGGTGTCATATCGCACTCCACTTCTTGCAGTAAATCATTCATTTGCCGCAAGTGAGCTGCGACTTAAGCATAAGGCGCGCGTTTGGCCGAACCACTGGTTTGATGCAAAATCCGGTCACGATTGCTTTTCGTGTCTGGCGCTACTGTCAGGCAGAATCGTGCGGTTTTGCAACAAACGCCTGGAGGAACTGTCGCATCAGGCAGTTCCCGGATTTATTTAGGAGGATTCATGTTACGTACCCGCGCTTCCCTGGCGACCTTGCTGGTGGCTTCCGTTCTGACTGGCTGCAGCACCGGTGGCTCTTCGGGTGGCGGCAGTGCCCCAGCGGCCCCGGCCGGCAACGATGGCCGCTGCGAGGCCAGTGGCGCCGACTTCACCATCGGCAAGCCGGCCAGCCCGGAGCTGCTGGAACAGGCGCGCAAGGCCAGCGGCTCGCAGATGGCGCGCATCCTCAAGCCCCATGACGTGATCACCCTGGAGTACCGTTCCGAACGGTTGAACCTGAATGTCGATGACAAAGGGGTGGTCACCCGCGTCAACTGCGGCTGACCTGGCGCTGCTTCTGTGAAGAGCCGTAAGGCAGTTTTTGCATAAGCAGCATTAATAAAGTCTTATAAATGTCTAATTTATAAGACTTTTATCTTTTTGCGACGGCGTGCTGCACACACTGCTCGTAATACGTCTGCTTGATCGCCGCCGGTTTTAGTCGCGACCGGCTGTTGTACGTTTGCTCGGTAATCCCGAACGCCGTCATGCGCATCCAGGGCTTGGCGAACTTGCGCACCTGCAGCTTCTTGCGCGTGGCGTACAGGGTCACCCCGGAAAGCTTGGCCTGCTGCGCCTCGGCGGCGATCTGCGAACCCCAGCCACACACCTGGCGATCATTCTGGCTCAGGGCCCGGGCCTGGGCGCCGAAGGCAGCGGTGGTCAGCAGGCAGCCAGCCACGGTTACTAGAATTACCCGCATGTTGCTGTCCTAAGTATCTGAAGGAAAACGAAGTTTGCCCTCGCTTTCCCTGCCTGGGGGCCAGCAATTTGCCGTCAGGCGATGGCCATTCGCAGGCCACCCTGCCGGGGTGTGCGCAGCGACTGCGCGGCCAGGGTCGCTATCCATAGCACGCAGATGCCGTAGTTCAGCCGCTGGTACAGGCCGAACAGCTCACCGCTCTGCGCAGCCTTCGCCATCAGCACCACGGTGACCACCGACAACACGGCGCACAGCAGTGACCAGCCGGCCAGTCCCGCAGAGCGCGCCAGGCGCTTGCCCAGCCCGATCCACAGCACACAGGCCAGCGTCAGCGAAAGGAACATCAGCAGGCCGCTGAGGTTGTGCATCTGTTGCGAGAAGGATGGCTCCAGCGGTGCGCAGCCTTGGTCACAGGCAAACCAGCCAGTTCCCAGGCTGCCCAGCCCGTGCAGCAGCACCAGCAGTGCGCTGAGCCGCGCCAGTTTCGACTGCCGCCAGCGTCGCGCCAGACCCCAGGCGAACAAGGCGAACAGCACGGCCAGGGGGAAGTTGTTCACCCAGGGCGACAGCTGCTGGGTGGGCGCGCCGACCGCGCCGAGCAGACTCATCGCCTGTTGCAGATGGTCGTAGCCGGGATAAGCCAGGGCGGTCAGGGCCACCCCCAGCAGCAGCCAGAGGGGAATGAGCAGGCCGCTGGCGAGCAGCAGGCGATCGAATGTCTTCATGCAGTTGCCTTCCTTGGTGAGTGCACGGCGCAGCCTACAGCCCTGGCCTGGCCATTGGCCAGCCTCAGTTGCCATTGACCAGCATCACCATCAGCACGCAGGCGAGCAGCGCCAGGTAGGCTCGGGCATGCACGCTGTCGGGGATGCGCCCGAGCAGGGGCGCTGCCAGGTGCATGCCGAGCCAGGCGCCGGCGGTCATCACCAGGGCCGCGCGCAGGTCGATGAGGCCCAGCAGGCCGTCGCCCAGCTCGATCTGGCCGACCGGCACTAGGGCATAGACCAGCGTGGCCGCCAGCGCCATGGGCAGCGACAACGGGTTGGCCATGGCCGTGGCGGTGCGCATGCTGGCGCCGCGGCGCCGCAGCAACGGCACGGTCATCACGCTGCCGCCGACACCGAGCAGGGCGGCCAGCGCGCCGATGGGGACACCGATCAGGGTCGCGCTGGCGCTGCCCAGGGTGTCCAGCCGGCGCTCGCTCGCGCGCACGAAACCTGGCCGTAGCCAGGCATCCAGCAGGCTCAGCAGCAGGTAGGCAATGAACAGCCAGCGCAGCCAGGCGCTGGCCACGTAGAGCGCCGCCCAGGCGCCGAGCAGCGCGCCCGCGGCAATGGCCGGCGCCAGCGGCCGCACCAGGTCCCAGCGCAGGCTGCCGGCGCGCTGATGACGCCAGGTGGCCAGGGCGCTGCTGAAGATCATCACCATGGCAGAAGTGGCCACGGCGATCTGCATGGCATGCTGGGCCACCGCCGTGCCCGCACCGTGGCTGGCCAGCAGCAGGGCATACAGCAGTGGCACGGCGAAGAAACCGCCGCCAAAGCCGAACAGCAGGGTGGTGATGCCGGCGCACAGGCCGAACAGGCCGAGCAGGGGATAGAACATGGACGTTTGACCTCGGGCCAGGGGGAGGCTTGGCAGCGTAGGCGGTTCGTCTATTGGCTGGCATCCGCGAGTTGGCCAATAATCATCGCGTTTCAGCCAGAGTCCGCTGCCATGCGCAACATTCCACTGTCCCAGGTCGATGCCACGCCACGTGCGGTGCTGGCCATCGCCACCGACTACCCGCCTGACACCTTGCTGCCCAGGCACGTCCATCGCCGGGCGCAGTTCCTGTATGGCATGAGCGGATTGATGGAGGTGCTCACGGACGATGGTGCCTGGGTCATCCCGCCCGGCAGCGGCGTGTGGATTCCGCCGGGCAAGCCGCATCAGGTACGCATGCGCGGGGTGAGCACCCGCAGCCTGTACATCGAGCCGAGCGCGCGGCCCAGGCTGGGTGAAGCGTGCGAGGCGCTGCGGGTGGGGCCATTGCTGCATCAGCTGCTGCTGGCCAGCGCCGAGGTGCCGGCCTTGCATGACGAGACCGGCCGTGATGGCCTGCTGCTGGGGCTGGTCCTGCACGAACTGGGCAACGCCCGTTGTCTGCCACTGTTCGCGCCGATGCCGGCCGAGCCCCGGTTGGCCAACCTGTGCCAGGCGTTCCTGGCGCAGCCGCTGATCCATGTTCGGGCCGCGGCCTGGGCGCGGCAGCTCAACTGCAGCCCGCGCACCTTCAGCCGGCGTTTCCGCGAGCAGACGGGGCTGTCGTTCGGCCAGTGGCGTCAGCAGGCCTGCCTGATGGCCGCGGTGACGCGCCTGGCGGCAGGCGAGGCGGTGACCCGCATTGCCCTGGACCTGGGCTACGAAAGCCCCAGTGCGTTTTCCAGCCTGTACCGTCGGGTCATGGGCCAGCCGCCGTCAGCCGCACGGCAGATGACATGAAAGCCCTGGGTGACGTATGTGATCGTACAACTGCTTGCGCTATCATCTCGCCTGTCTTTCACAACACGATGTACAGGGCATGACAGAGCAGCAGGTACAGGCACGGACCCGGCGCAAGCCGCGCAGTCTGGCCCAGGAACTGGTCACGGTGCTGACCGAGCGCATCCGCGGTGGCCAGCTCAAGCGCGGCGACAAGCTGCCCACCGAATCGCAGATCATGGCCGAGGAGGGCGTCAGCCGCACCGTGGTGCGCGAGGCCATCTCACGGCTGCAGGCCGCCGGCCAGGTCGAGACCCGCCACGGCATCGGCACCTTCGTGCTGGATGCGCCGAGCACTGGCGGTTTGCGTATCGACCCGGCAACCATCGTCACCCTGCGCGAGGTGCTGGCGGTGCTGGAACTGCGCATCGCCCTGGAGATCGAGGCCGCGGGCCTGGCCGCCCAGCGTCGCAGCGACGAGGAACTGGCCGGCATGCGTGCCGCGCTGGATGAACTGAACGAGGGCGCGGCCCATGCCTGCGACGCCGTGTCGGCGGACTTCCAGTTCCACCTGCGCATCGCCCAGGCCAGCGGCAACCACTATTTCGCCGACATCATCAACCACCTGGGCACCAGCATCATCCCGCGTACCCGGCTCAACTCGGCGCGCCTGGCCCACGACGACCAGGCGCACTACATGAGCCGGCTGATGCATGAGCACGAGGCGATCTACGAAGCCATCGCCCGGCGCGACAGCGAGGGCGCGAAGATGGCCATGCGCATGCACCTGAGCAACAGCCGCGAGCGGTTGCGCCAGGCACATGAAGAGGCCGAGGCGCACGGGGCCTGAATCTCCTGGCCGCTGAGCAGCCTGTTGGGGGCTGTCCGATGCTTTCTGGCGGAAGGTGATCCCTGTGGGAGCGGGTCTATTCGCGAAGAGGTCGGCCCAGGCAACACAAGAAAGCCCCGCTTGCGCGGGGCTCTCTGTATATCGCGGCGCTCAGATCGCGCCATCACGCCACTGCCCGTTCACCAATCGCCGCAGCCCCAGCGGGTTGCCGTCACGCAACGCCTGGGGCAGCAGCGCCTGCGGGTAGTTCTGGTAACACACCGGCCGCAGGAAGCGATCGATGGCCAGCGTGCCCACCGAAGTGCCGCGGGCATCGGACGTGGCCGGATACGGCCCGCCGTGGACCATGGCGTCGCACACCTCGACCCCGGTCGGGTAGCCGTTGACCAGGATCCGCCCGACCTTCTCCTCCAGCAGTGGCACCAGCCAGGCAAAGGCTTCCAGATCTTCCGGCTCGCCGATCAGCGTGGCGGTCAACTGGCCGCGCAGGCCAAGCAGGGCGGCGCGCAGTTGCCCGTCGTCGCTGACCTCGACGGCCACGGTGACCGGGCCGAACACCTCCTCCTGCAGCAGCGGATCGGACTCCACCAGCAGGCGAGCGTCCGCTTTGAACAGTTGGGCGCGGGCTTGCTCGCCTGCTTGCGGTTGACCCGCCAGGTGCTGCACGCCCGCATGCGCATGCAGGTGCTCGAGGCCGCCGACATAGCTGCGCAGGCCACCGGCATTGAGCAAGGTCTGGCCGGCCTGCTGGTCCAGATGCTGACCCAGCGTGCTCAGCAACTGACTGAAATCGGGCGACTGCAAGCCGATCACCATGCCCGGATTGGTGCAGAACTGCCCGGCGCCCAGGCACACGGAGCCGGCCAGCTCACGGGCGATGGCCTCGCCGCGCTTGGCCAGGGCGCCTGGCAGGACGATCACCGGGTTGATGCTCGACATCTCGGCGAACACCGGGATCGGCTGTGGGCGGTCGGCGGCCATGCGGCACAAGGCCTCGCCGCCCTTGAGCGAACCGGTGAAGCCGACCGCCTGGATGGCCGGGTGCTTGACCAGCCATTCACCGACGCCTCCGCCGAACACCATGTTGAACACGCCCTTGGGCATGCCGGTGCGTTCGGCGGCGCGCTGGATGGCGCAGGCGACCAGATCGGCAGTGGCCATATGGCCACTGTGGGCCTTGAACACCACCGGGCAGCCAGCGGCCAGGGCCGCGGCGGTGTCGCCCCCGGCGGTGGAAAAGGCCAGCGGGAAGTTGCTGGCGCCGAACACCGCCACCGGGCCGACGCCGATGCGCATCTGGCGGATGTCGACCCTGGGCAGCGGTTGGCGTTCGGGCAGGGCCAGGTCGATGCGCGCGCCGAGGAAGTCGCCGCGGCGCAGCACCTGGGCGAACAGGCGCATCTGCCCGCTGGTGCGGCCACGCTCGCCCTGGATGCGGGCGGCGGGCAGGGCGGTCTCGCGGCAGACGATGGCGACGAAGCCGTCATCGAGCTCGTCCAGTTCGGCGGCGATCGCCTCGAGGAATTCGGCGCGGCGTGCCGGCGGTAACTGGCGAAATTCACCGAAGGCGTTGGCCGCGGCACGGGCGGCGCGATCGACCTCGCCTTCGGTGGCCTGGGCGAAGCGGTATGGCAGTGCCTCGCCGCTGGTGGCGTCCAGGCTCAGCAGGTGTTGCGGGCCAACGCCACTGCGCTGGCCGGCGATGAAGTTGTGGCCGAGGATCTTGGGCATGGGGACTCCTGGAGAAGTGATAAAAAGGGCGTGGCAGCGGGCTTGTCCCGCGATCGAGTTGGCGCGGGGCAAGCCCGCTGCCATGCCAAGCGTTGTCGTTCAGGTGATCGGCGCGGGATTGAACAAGGTGATGTCGTTGTGCAGGCCGTGCTGCTCGGCCCAGGTGCGTTTGCGGCCGCTGGCCACGTCGAGGTAGTAGTGGAACAGCTCCCAACCCAGCTCCTCGATGCTCGCCCGGCCGCTGGCGATACGCCCGGCGTCGATGTCGATCAGATCCGGCCAGCGCTGGGCCAGCTCGCTGCGGGTGCACACCTTGACCACCGGCGCCATGGCCAGGCCGTAGGGCGTGCCCCGGCCGGTGGTGAACACGTGCAGGTTCATTCCGGCGGCCAGCTGCAAGGTGCCGCAGACGAAGTCGCTGGCCGGGGTGGCGCAGAAGATCAGGCCTTTGCCGGTGACGCGCTCTCCAGGGCCGAGCACGCCCTGGATGGCGCAGCTGCCGGACTTGACGATCGATCCCAGGGACTTCTCGACGATGTTGGACAACCCGCCCTTCTTGTTGCCTGGCGTGGTGTTGGCGCTGCGATCCGCCGCGCCCTGTCGCAGGTAACGGTCGTACCAGTCCATCTCGCGCACCAGCGCCTCGGCCACCTCCGGCGTTTCGGCGCGGGAGGTGAGCATGTAGATGGCGTCGCGTACTTCGGTGACTTCCGAGAACAGCACCGTGGCCCCGGCGCGCACCAGCAGGTCAGCGGCGTAGCCGAGTGCCGGGTTGGCGGTGATGCCTGAGAACGCGTCGCTGCCACCACACTGCATGCCGAGGATCAGCTCGCTGGCCGGCACGGTTTCGCGGCGGCGTTGGTCGAGCTTTTTCAGACGGGTTTCGGCCAGGGCCATGATCTGTTCGATCATTTCGGTGAAGCCCAGCGAGGCGTCCTGCAGGCGGTACAGCCAGGGCTCGCTGAGGTCCACCGACGGGTCGCCTGCGTGCATCACCTGGCCGGCCTGCAGCTTCTCGCAGCCCAGGCTGATGACCAGCGCCTCGCCGCCGAGGTTGGGGTTGCGTGCCAGGTTGCGCACGGTGCGGATGGGGATATGGGCGTCGCGGGCGTTGATCGCCACACCGCAGCCGTAGCTGTGGGTGAGGGCGACCACGTCGTCGACACTGGGGTATTTGGGCAGCAGCTCGTTGCGGATGCGCTTGACCGCGTGGTCGAGCACGCCGGTCACGCACTGCACGGTGGTGGTGATGCCAAGGATGTTGCGGGTGCCGACGCTGCCGTCGGCGTTGCGGTAGCCCTCGAAGGTGAAGCCGTCGAGCGGCGCCAGGGCGGCGGGCACGGCGTCGCAGCGTGGCAGGCTGTCGAGCTCGGGCGCGGCTGGCATCGCCAGTTGATCCTCCTTGACCCAGCTGCCCTGGCGCAGGTCCTCCAGGGCATGGCCGATGACCTGGCCGTAGCGGCGCACCGCCTCGCCCTGGCGGATATCCACGGTGGCGACCTTGTGGCTCTGCGGCACGCCCTCGACCAGGGTCAGGCCGTCGGCGAAGCGCGCGCCTTCGCCCAGGCCGCCGTCGTTGACCACCACCACGACGTTGTCCTCGGGGTGCAGGCGTACATAGCGGGGCGACTCGGAATGTTCGATCAACTGCATGTTCAGGCCCTTCTTGTCTTTTCTCTCAGGCGGGGTGCTGGCGTGTCCGGCTCACTGGCGGGCCAGTTCGGCATTGGGCGCAGGTTCGCGCCTGGGCGGCTCGTCGAGCTCGATGCGCTTGATCGGACCGACGATCACCAGGTAGCTGAACACTGCCACCAGGGCGTTGGCGCCGACATACACCAGGGCCCACTTGAACGAGCCGGTGGCGCTGATGATGTAGCCGATGACGATCGGCGTGGTGATCGAGGCGATGTTGCCGAAGGTGTTGAACAGCCCGCCCGACAGCCCGGCGATCTGCTTGGGCGAGGTGTCGGCGACCACCGCCCAGCCCAGGGCGCCGATACCCTTGCCGAAGAACGCCAGGGTCATGAAACCGACCACCATCCACTCGGCGTCGACGTAGTTGCAGAAGACCATGGTGGTCGACAGCAGCAGGCCGCAGACGATCGGCAGCTTGCGCGAGAAGGTCAGCGAGTTGCCGCGGCGCAGCAGCCAGTCCGACAGCACGCCACCAAGCACGCCGCCGATGAAACCGCACACCGCTGGCAGCGACGCGATGAAGCCGGCCTTGAGGATGGTCATGCCGCGCTCCTGCACCAGGTACACCGGGAACCAGGTGAGGAAGAAGTAGGTGATGGCGTTGATGCAGTACTGGCCCAGGTAGACGCCCAGCAGCATGCGGCTGGTCAGTAGCTGCTTGATGTAGCCCCATTTCGGGCCGTCGCCGCCGCGCTTCTGGTCCATGTCCACCAGGCCGCCGTTCTGCTCGATATGTTCAAGCTCGGCCTGACCGATGCGCGGGTGCTGGCGGGGGTTGTAGATGGTTTTCAGCCACACCGCCGAGAACACGATGCCCAGCGCGCCCATCACCACGAACACATGCTCCCAGCCGAAGGTGAAGACGATCCAGCCCATGATCGGGGCGAACAGCGCGGTGGCGAAGTACTGCGCCGAGTTGAAGATCGCCGAGGCGGTGCCGCGTTCCTGGGTGGGGAACCAGGCCGCGACGATCCGCGCGTTGCCGGGGAACGACGGTGCTTCGGCGAAGCCGACCAGAAAACGCAGGGTGAACAGCGTGACTACTGCCCAGGCCACCGGCAGGCCGCCGACGAAGCCTTGCAGCAAGGTGAACAGTGACCAGGTGAAGATGCTGAAGGCGTAGACGTTCTTCGAGCCGAAGCGGTCGAGCAGCCAGCCGCCGGGGATCTGCCCGGCCACGTAGGCCCAGCCGAAGGCGGAGAAGATATAGCCGAGGGTGACCGCGTCGATGCCCAGGTCCTTCTGCAGGCTGGAGCCGGCGATGGCGATGGTGGCGCGGTCGGCGTAGTTGATGGTGGTCACCAGGAACAGCATCAACAGGATCAGGTAGCGTACATGCGTCTTTTTCGTCGCTTGCATGCTGGTTACTCCCACTCGTTATTTTTATACGGGGATCGGTTGTGGGCCGGAGCAGGGCGTGCCTGCTCCGGCGGCGGCATCGGCAGGCCGCAGGAAGCGCGCTTACTGCGGGCCCATCTTGTCCATCAGCGCGGCGAGCATCTCGTATTCCTGCGCGGTCAGGTCGGTCAGGGGCGTGCGCACGGGGCCGGCGTCGTAGCCGGCGATCTTCGCTCCGGCCTTGACGATGCTCACGGCGTAACCGGCCTTGCGGTTGCGGATATCCAGGTACGGCAGGAAGAAATCGTCGATCAGCCTGGCCACGGTGGCGTGATCGTCACGGGCGATGGCGTGGTAGAAATCCATCGCGGTCCTGGGCACGAAATTGAATACCGCCGAGGAATACACCGGCACGCCGAGGGCCTTGTACGCCGCAGCATACACTTCGGCGGTGGGCAGGCCACCCAGGTAGCTGAAGCGATCGCCCAGGCGGCGTCGGATCGACACCATCAGCTCGATGTCACCCAGGCCGTCCTTGTAGCCGATCAGGTTCGGGCAGCGTTCGGTGAGTTTCTCCAGCAGGTCGGCGTTGAGGCGGCAGACATTGCGGTTGTACACCACCACGCCGATGTTCACGGCCTTGCACACCGCCTCGACATGGGCGGCGACGCCGTCCTGGCTGGCTTCGGTGAGGTAGTGGGGCAGCAACAGCAAGCCCTTGGCACCCAGGCGCTCGGCTTCCCTGGCGTATTCGATGGCCTGGCGGGTCGAGCCGCCGACGCCGGCAAGGATCGGCACCGAAGTGGCGCAGGTGTCGACGGCGGTCTTGATCACCTGGCTGTACTCGCTAGCGGCCAGGGAAAAGAACTCGCCGGTGCCGCCGGCGGCGAACAGGGCGCTGGCGCCGTAGGGGGCGAGCCATTCCAGGCGCTTGGCGTAGCCGGCCGGGTTGAAGTCGCCGTGGGCGTCGAAGTCGGTGACGGGGAACGACAGCAGGCCGTGGGAGAGGATGGATTGCAGTTCTTGTGGGGTCATTGTTGTAGGCATCCTGTGGCGCTTGGAGGAGGGTGAACCAAGGTGAGAGGTAAGTTATCGTACAACATGTACGATGACTAGTCCCCTCTGCACAGAATTTGTAATTCGTTTCAGCCATGACAACGCAACCCCTGTAGGAGCGGCCTTGTGTCGCGAAAGGGCCGCGCAGCGGCCCCAGGGTCCAAGCGCAGACGCATCAATCGCCGGGGCCGCGCTGCGGCCCTTTCGCGACACAAGGCCGCTCCTACAGGGGGAAAGCGTAAACCTGAGAATTCGGCAGAGGAGTGTTGTCGTATGACTTGCAGGGAGAAAAAAGATCGCGGAGACAGGCACAAGCCCGCCGCCCGCTTCCACGGGAAGTGTTCTGGGACCAGCAGAGGGTGACCGGGGAAACGGGGGCGGTCTTGCACCGCCCCGCGATCAAAGCTAACGAAGCTTCAGTGGGTCAGGCGGCCTGATTGCGCTTGACCTGGGACTTGCGGACCTGGGCACGGCAGGCGTCGCCGAAGGCCTGGAACATCTTGATCGAATCGGGGTTCTTCGCCGCCTGCCACTCCGGGTGCCATTGCACCGCGAACAGGAAGGGCGAGAGGCTCGGGGCATGGATCGCCTCGACCAGGCCGTCCTCGGCGTGGGCGATCGGCTCGATGCCGGCGCCCAGGTTGCGCAGGCCCTGGCCGTGCAGCGAGTTGACGCGGATCTCGTCGCTGCCCAGAGTGTCGCGCAGCCAGCTGCCCGGCTTGATCTTGACGCCGTGCACCTGGGCGTACTGCACCTCGACCGGGTCTTGCGGGTTTTCCCGGTGGTCGTTGAAGCCTGGCTCGGCGTAGACCTTCTGGTAGATGTCGCCACCGAGGGCCACGTTGATTTCCTGCATGCCACGGCAAATGCCGAAGATCGGCAGGCCGCGCTTGATCGCCGCCTTGACCAGCGGGATGTCGAACAGGTCGCGATCCTGGTCCTGGCCCTTGCCGGGGGTCTGGTTTTCCTGGCCGTAGAGGGCCGGGTCGATGTTGCTGCCGGCACCGGTCAGGTAGACGCCGTCGGCCATGTCCAGGTAGGTCTCGAGGTCTTCGACGCCACAGCAGGTGGGCACCAGGACCGGGACGCAACCGGAGAATTCGACCAGCGGGGTGATGTATTTGTGGGTCATGACCTGATAGTCATGGCCTTTGCGCTCTTGGCTGCCCATGGTCATCAGGACGACGGGTTTGCGCAGGGAGGGTTGCTTGTTGCCAATGTTGCTGTTGGACATATGTCACCTTGGGACAGGTCATGCCTGTCGTTGTTGTGCAGGCGCACGGCCGGGGCCTTGTGTGCTGCCTGGGGCTCCGAGCACTGCCGACTCGCCTGGGGCGATGCCGGTCGGGGCCTGACTCATAGCTTGCCAGAGCCGTTCGATATGTCAAACGAGTGGCGGGGCGTGAAGGCGCCGTTTTTCGGGGGCTTGAGGCGTTCTAGGCCTTTGGTGACAAGGGTTTGGCGGGGGCTTGGGTCAATAATATTTAACGACGCAGTCGGGTCTTTGCGTCGCTGCAATGATCGTGATTGGCATGCTCAGATCCGCGAAAACCGACCCTGCCCGTTAAAGACGGTTACCGATCCATTCCAGGTCTTTGGGCGCTCGATCTCATAGGCGTGCAAGCCTTCGCGGCGAACACCTGAAAGGCCTGGCCGTAAAGGCGAAAAGTTGACTATGCGTCGCCATCGCAAATGAATGCGCCCACGGCTGCGAATCGCTAATGCAGGATCTGCTTCAAGAACGCCTGTGCCCGCGCCGTCCTGGGCTGCTCGAAGAACACCTCGGGCGGGCTGTCCTCGATGATCCGCCCGCCCTCGAGGAACAGGACCCGCTCCGCCACCTGCCGGGCGAAGCCCATTTCGTGGGTGACGCAGAGCATGGTCATGCCGGTGCCGGCCAACTGCACCAGCACCTCCAGTACCTCGGCGACCATCTCCGGATCGAGCGCCGAGGTCGGTTCGTCGAACAGCATGATCCTGGGCTTCATGCACAGCGCCCGAGCAATCGCCACCCGCTGCTGCTGGCCGCCGGAGAGCTGGCCGGGGTACTTGTGCGCCTGGTTCCCGATGCCGACCTTGTCCAGGTACATCCGTGCCCGTTCTTCGGCTTCCTGGCGCGGCAGTCCACGCACGCTCATCGGCGCCAGCAGGCAGTTGTCGAGCACGCTCATGTGCGGGAACAGGTTGAAGTGCTGGAACACCATGCCGATCTCGCTGCGCACCTGGGCCGCCTGGCGGCTGGTGCTGGCGAGGTCGGTGCCGGCCACGCGGATGCTGCCGTGCTGGGCGATCTCCAGGCGGTTGATGCAACGGATCAGCGTCGACTTGCCCGAGCCCGACGGGCCGCAAAGCACGATGCGCTCGCCCTCGCGCACCGACAGGTCGATGCCGTGCAGCACCTGGAAGGCGCCGTAGTGCTTGTTCAGGCCCTCGATCCGGATCAGTTCCGGGCGCGGGTCGGGGGCAGGGTGCAGGCTGGCATGGCTCAAGGGTACGGTCATCTTGTTGTTCTCCCGCTCAAGGGTCAGTCGAAGCGTGCGGCGCTGTAGGGCGCAGGGTCGGTGAACGGGGCTTCCCCCGTCAGCAGTTCGGCCAGCAGGCGGCCGCTGACCGGCCCCAGGGTGAGGCCGTGGTGGGCATGGCCGAAGTTGAACCACAGGTTGTTGTGCCGGGTGGCCGGGCCGATCACCGGGCGCATGTCCGGCAGGCACGGACGGCGGCCCAGCCAGGGCGTGTCGTCCAGGCGCTCGCCCAGGGCCGGGAACAGCTTGCGTGCCAGAGCCTCGCAACGGCGCAACTGGATTTCGTTGCCGGCGGCGTCGCTGGCCGCGAATTCGATGCCGGTGGTCAGGCGGACTCCCCTGGCCATCGGCGCCAGGACATAGCCACCCTGGGTGTCGCAGATCGAGTGCTCCAGCCTGGCGCCGGCCCGGATGCCGTAGTGCATGTGGTAGCCACGTTTGATCCCCAGCGGGAACTGATAACCCAGCTGCTCATAGAGGTCGGCCGACTGCGGGCCGAGGCAGGCCACCACTTCGTCGGCGCTGACCGCGCCACGGCGCGTGTCCACCTGCCAGCCGTTGCCGGTCTGGCGCAGGCTGCGCGCATCGCCGTGAAGAAACGCCCCGCCGCGCTGGATGAACAGCGCGGCGTAGCCACGGGTAAGGCCACCGGGGTCGTTCACGGTCTTCGGGTCGAGCCAGTGGATGCCGCCGACCACGCCGCCATCGAGTTGCCGCTCGCGGGCCTGCAGTTGGTCGTGCTCCAGGATTTCGTGGCGCAGGCCGTAACGGGCCAGGCCTTGCAGGCCACGTTTGGCCTGGTCGAACAGCGCCTGGTCGCGATACACCTCGATCCAGCCCTTGGCCTGTACCAGCCCTTGCAGGCCGGCGGCCTCGATCAGTGCGTCGTGTTCCGCGACGCTGCGCTGCACCAGCGGCAGCATGTCGGCGGCGGCCTTGGCCAGGCGTCCGGGGGCGGACTGGCGCCAGTAGCTCAGCAACCATGGCGCGGCCTTGGGCAGGTGCGACAGGCTGTAGCGCACATCGGGCTGGCGGTTGAGACCGTAGCGCAGCAAGGCGCCGAACTGGCGCGGGAAGGCGTAGGGAATCACGCTGGAGCGCTCGATCAGCCCGGCGTTGCCATGGCTGGTGCCGCAGCCCGGCTCGTCGCGGTCGATGAGGATCACCTGGCGTCCGCGGGCCTGCAGATGCAGGGCGGTACTGACGCCGACGATACCGGCGCCCAGAACGAGGGTCTGGCAATGCATGGAACGATTCCTTCAATCAGTTCAGATGGCGGCCCAGGCGGGCCTCCAGGTGTTTCAGGGTGCGCCGGACCACCTCGACGATCAGCAGGTAGAGCACCGCCGCCCACAGGTAGATCTGGAAGTCGAAGCTGCGCGAGAACGCCAGCTTGGTCACCCCCATCAGGTCGTAGATCGTCACCAGCGAGGCGATGGCGCTGGCCTTGATCATCATGATCAGCTCGTTGCCCAGCGGGCCGATGGCCACCAGCAACGACTGCGGCAGGACCACCTTGAAAAAGGTGGTGGAGCGCTTGAGGTTGAGCGCCTTGGCCGCTTCGTACTGGCCTGGCGCGACGGCCATGAGGCTGGCGCGGAAGATCTCGGCCTGGTAGGCGGCGGTGTTGAGGGTGAAGGCCAGCAGGGCGCAGTACCAGGCCTCGCGGAAGAACCACCACAGCCCCAGGTCCTGCCAGAAGCCCTTGAGCGAACCCAGCCCGTAGTACAGCAGGAACAGCTGGGCCAGCAGCGGTGAACCACGGAAGAAGTACACGTAGCCGCCCGCCAGGCGCCTCAGCACAACGCTATGCGACATCCGCGCCAGGGCCAGGAGCATGCCCAGCAGCGCGCCGAGGGTGAACGAGATCGCCACCAGCTTGGCGGTGACCAGCAGGCCATCGACGAAGCGCGCGCCGTAGCGTTCCAGCAGGTCCGGATCGAGCACGTGGGCCAGCAGTTGCTCCAGGCTCATGGGCGGGCTCCTTGCAGGTGGCGGTTGCTGCGCCGTTCCAGCAGGGCGAAGACCCTGCCCGACAGCGCCGAGAACAGCAGGTAGACCAGGCAGGCGACGCCGTAGAACAGCATCGGCTCCTTGGTCACGCTGACCGCCAGGTTGGTCTGGCGCATCAGGTCGATCAGCGAGATGGTCGACACCAGCGAGGTGTCCTTGAGCAGGCTCAGCCAGTTGTTCGACAGGCCCGGCAGAGCGATGCGCGTCAGCTGCGGCAGCAGCACCTTGAAGAACCCGGTGCGCTTGCTCAGGCCCAAGGCCGCGCACGCTTCCAGCTGACCCTTGGGCAGGGTCTTGAAGGCCATCAACCAGATCTCGCTGGAAAACGCGGCGAATACCAGGCTGAAGGCGGCCATCGCGGCCAGGAAGGTGTTGATCAGCACCTCGCCCTCATAACCCAGCGCGGCCAGCAGCTTTTGCGCGGCGATCTGGCAGCCGTAGTAGATGATCAGCAGGGTGAGCAGTTCGGGCAGGCCGCGGAACACCGTGGAAAACGTCGTGGCCCAGGCCCGCGGCAGGCGTTTGCGCGAGCGCGCGGCGAGCGCCACCAGCAGGCCCAGCGGCAGGCCGATGGGCAGGCAGGCCAGCGCCAGCGACACGGTCACCAGCGCGCCGGCCAAGAGCGCCTGGCCCCAACCGCCGCTGGCGAAGGAGAGCAGGGAGAGTTGATCGAGCATGTGTGCATCCTCGAGGTCGGCGGGGCGCATAGCGCCCCGATCGCGACACAGGGCCGCTCCCACAGGGATCGCGCGCGCCCTGTGGGAGCGGCGTTGCCGAAGTGTCGGACCGGTCGGAAAGGGCTGTGCAGCAGCCCCAGGAATTGGATCAGTTATAGATATCGAAGGCGAAATACTTGCTCGCGATCTTCTGGTAGGTGCCATTGGCCACGATCGCCGCCAGCGCCTCGTTCAGCCGCACGCGCAGGGCCTCGTCATCCTTGCGCACGGCAATCGCCGCGTCGGCCTTGGTGCCGTCGACGTCGCCGAGGATCTTGCAGCAGTCCTGGCCGTTCTTGTTCAGCCATTCGTGCAGCGGGAACTTGTCGGCGATCACCCCGTCCAGGCGCCCGGCGGCAAGGTCGGCGTTGGCTTCGTCCAGGGTCGGGTACAACTTCACGTCCGCGCCGGCCTTGCCGTACACGTCCTCGGCGTAGATCGCCTGGGTCGAGGCGGACTGGGCGCCGACCGTGTAGCCCTTGAAGTCGGTCTGCGCGTCGCTGATCTTGCTGTCCTTGGCGACGGCAACGGTCAGCGGGGTGCGGTAGTAGCGGTCGGTAAAGGCGATCTTCCGGCGGCGCTCCTCGGTGTCGATCATCGAGGCCACCACAGCGTCGTACTTGCGGGCCATCAGTGCCGGGATGATGCCTTCCCAGTCCTGGGCCACCAGGGTGCATTCGACCTTCATCTGCTCGCACAGAGCATGGGTGATATCGATGTCGAAACCGTGCAGCTTGTTGTCGGTATCGACGTAGTTGAAGGGCGGGTAGGCGCCTTCAGTGGCGAAGCGCAGGGTCTCGGCACTGGCGTGGCCCGCCAGCAGCAGGGCGCACGCACCCACGACAGCCATGGTTCTTTTCATCTCGCACCTCGGTAGTTGCACGCTTGCTATTGTTGTTTGCCCGTCGGCCACGAGGTGTAGCCGACGAATTCGTTATGTAGAGCGGCAGTTGCTTCCAAGCGTCTTTCGACATCCGGCCCGAGGACCTTGCAGACCTCGTTGACCATCAGGTGTACCCACGACAGCATCGTCGCGGTGGATTCCCAGAACAGGTTGAACTCGGTGGGGATGCGGAACACCTCGTCGGCGTTGGCATCGGCCCAGTCGCAGAAGGTGTCGGTGACCAGCGTCACCGGGATACCCAGCTCGCGCGCCTTGTGGCACAGCTGCAGGGCATGGCGTGAATAGCGGCGCGCCTCGAACACCACCAGCGCACAGTCTTGCGGGCATCCGAGCAGCACTTCGCCGAAATGCCCGGCGCTGCCATCGACCCGTTGCACGCCGTCGCGCAGGTATTGCAGCAGGTGGCTCATGCACATGGCGATGCCGCGCTCGGTCTGGAAACCGGCGATGAAAACCCGTGGCTTTTCGGCCAGGCGCCGGGCGACTTGCTGCCAGGCTTCGCCGCGACTGTATTCGTGCACGCGCACCAGCGCAGCCATTTCCAGCTCCAGGCTGCCCGAGCGTTGGTCGTCCTCGGGTTGCTGGCGGAATTCCTGCAGGCGGTCACCCACCAGCCAGGGGCCATCGCCCAGGTCGCTCTGCAGGTCCTGCTTGAGCGCCTTGAGGTGGGCATAGCCCAGGGCGCGGCAGAAACGCCCGACGCTGGACTCGCTCACCCCCAGTTTGGCGGCGATGCTGGCCGAGGTCTGGAACGGCAGTTCGTGGAGGTTGGCGAGCATGTAGCTGGCGATCTGGCGACCCGAGGCGGCAGCGGTGTGCAGGCTGCTTTCCAGGCGTTGCTTGATCGATTGGCTCATGGTCGGCGTCCGGTTGATTTCTGGCGTGGAAGCCAAAATGGCTGTTTTCTGTCATCAAGTCAATATTTGACAGATAGCTGTCATTGGCGGGAAAGTCTGTCTGTTGCGCTGTAGCGATTCCAATTCCAAGAAAGGAGCTCCAGATGTCCTCACCTTCCACCCGCGCTGTGGTGCGCGTGCCATTCGCCGAACTGCAGGCACTGTTGCAGGCGATTTTCCAGGGGCATGGCTGCAGCGCGGACGTGGCCGCCGTGCTCGCCCACAACTGCGCCAGCGCCCAGCGCGACGGCGCTCACAGCCATGGCGTGTTCCGTATTCCCGGTTATGTCTCGACCCTGGCCAGCGGCTGGGTCGATGGTCGCGCCGTGCCGCAGGTGACCGATCTGGCGCCGGCCTATGTGCGGGTCGATGCCAAAGGCGGCTTTGCCCAGCCGGCCTTGGCCGCGGCGCGCCCGCTGCTGGTGGACAAGGCGCGCACGGCGGGCATCGCGGTGCTGGCGATTCACAACTCGCACCATTTCGCCGCGCTTTGGCCGGATGTCGAGCCGTTCGCCGACCAAGGCCTGGTGGCCCTGAGCGTGGTCAACAGCATGACCTGCGTGGTGCCCCATGGCGCGCGCAAGCCGCTGTTCGGCACCAACCCCATCGCCTTCGCCGCGCCGTGCGAGGGGCACGATCCGATCGTCTTCGACATGGCCACCAGCGCCATGGCCCATGGCGACGTGCAGATCGCGGCACGGGCGGGCGAGCAACTGCCGCCGGGCATGGGCGTGGATGCCGCGGGCCAGCCGACCACCGACCCTGGGGCGATTCTCGAGGGTGGCGCGCTGCTGCCGTTCGGCGGGCACAAGGGCTCGGCGTTGTCGATGATGGTCGAGTTGCTGGCGGCGGCGTTGACCGGTGGCAACTTCTCCTGGGAATTCGATTGGTCCGGACATCCGGGGGCCAAGACCCCCTGGACCGGGCAACTGATCATCGTGATCGATCCGCGCAAGGCCGAGGGTGAACGATTTGCCCGACGCAGCCGCGCGTTGGTGGAGCAGATGCGGGAAGTGGGGCTGACGCGGATGCCGGGGGAGCGGCGCTACCGTGAGCGCGAGGTGGCCGAGCGGGAAGGGGTGGCGCTGACCGGGGAGCAATGGCAGGCGCTGCGGGAACTGGCTGGCTGAGCCGCGCGAATGCCTGCGAGGCGGCGCCAGGCCTGTGCGCCGCCTCGCAGATGAATGCATCCGGGCCGGCGCCGGATATCAAACGGCGTCCTGCACCATCTCCAGAAACGTGGCCACCACCCGCCGCGTTCGCTGCTCGCTCAGGCAGACGAGGGTTTCGGTCAGGTGCCGCTGGCAATCGACAATCGGTAACGCACAAACCCTTGCATCGGCGCCGAACTCCGCCGCTGAAACCACGCCCACGCCAATGCCGACCACGACCGCCTCGCGCGCGGCCTCACGGCCTTCCACCTGGATCGCCGGGCGAATCCGCAAGCCGGCCCGCTGCATCTCTTCTTCCAGTGTCTGTCGCGTCACCGAGCCCGGCTCGCGCAGCACCAGCGGCGCGTCGTCCAGGTCTGCCAGGCTGATCTCGCCCCGACTGGCCCAGGGGTGGTGATGGGAAACGAAGGCGACCATCGGGTCGCGGCGCAGCGGCACGCAGTACAACCGTTCGTCATCGACATCACGACCGAGCAGGGCCAGGTCGGCCTGGTAGCTGAACAGCCGCGCCAGCGACTCATCGGTGTTGCCGGTCTCGATCTTCACCTGGATGCCCGGATAGCGCTGGCAGAAGCGCGCGATCTGCGGCAGCACATGCACCGGGGCGTCCACCGCCAGCACCAGGCTGCCAGTGTGCAATGCCCGGGAGTCCTGCAGCAGCTCCACGGCCTCGGCTTCGCAGGCGAACAGACGCTGGGTGATACCCAGCAGGCGCTCGCCCAGGTCGGTCAACTGCACCGAGCGCTTGTTGCGCTGGAACAGCAGCACGCCGAAGCGCTCCTCGAGCTTGCGCACCTGGTCGGAAACCGCCGGCTGGGTGAGGAACAGCTTTTGCGCCGCGCGGGTGAAGCCACCTTGTTCGGCGACGGCGTGGAAGGCCTTGAGTTGAGCGTGCGAGACCGACATGGGCACTCCTGTTAAAAGCTGGGCTTATGTGTGAAATACGATAAATCGATTTTATTTATCAGTCAGCAGCTGTTTCCATGTGTTTCAACCGACGGCGCCGCCACAAGCAGCCGCCAGTCGGTCATGGTCGCGCCCGGTCACGCCAGACCCGGGCCGCCATCTGACCAGTCGACGTCCCTCCGTCATGCAGTGCGCAACACAACAACAAGACAGGCGTTTCTTCACATTCTGCCGGCACACTCAAGCAAGAGGTCAGAGTCACATGAACCAATCCCTGGGCGCCATCAAGCGGTGGCGCATGCAGATCTTCGCGATCACCTGGCTGGCCTACGCCGCCTTCTACTTCACCCGCAAAGCCTTCTCGGTGGCCAAGCTTGGCATTGGCGAAGACCCGACGTTCATGCTCGACAAGGCCGCCATGGCCAACCTCGACGCCATCTACCTGGCCGCCTACGCCGTGGGTCAGTTCACCTGGGGCATGCTCGCCGATCGGTTCGGGCCGCGCGTGGTGGTGCTGGGCGGGCTGCTGATCTCGGCGGTGGCGGCGGTGGTGATGGGCAGCTATGCGACCTTCCCGATCTTCGCCACCTGCATGCTGATCCAGGGCCTGGCGCAGTCCACCGGCTGGGCGGGACTGTGCAAGAACATCGGCAGTTTCTTCCCGGCCTCGCAGCGCGGCCGGGTGCTGGGGCTGTGGAGCTCCTGTTATGCCTTCGGCGGTCTGGTGGCCTCGCCGTTCGCCGGCTGGTGGGCCTATACCCTGGTCGGCAGCTGGCATGCGGCGTTCTTCTCCAGCGCCGCGGTGGTGGCCGTCGTGGCGTTGCTGTTCTTCATCTTCCAGCGCAACAAGCCCGAAGATGTCGGCCTGCCGGCGGTGGAGCCCGAGCCACAGAGCATGGCGCCGGGCGCGAACCTGTGCAGTGTCTGGGCGCCGCTGCGCGAGATCCTGCGCAACCGCACGGTGCTGACCCTGGGCCTTGCCTATTTCATGCTCAAGCCTGCGCGCTACGCCATCCTGCTCTGGGGGCCGGTGATCGTCTTCGAACAGATGCCCTCGGTGGGCAAGGTCGGCGCGGCGATCATCCCCACCGCCTTCGAACTGGCCGGCCTGCTTGGCCCGATCATCATCGGCCTGGCCTCGGACAAGCTGTTCGGCGCGCGGCGCATGCCGGCCTGCGTGATCAGTCTGCTGCTGCTGACCATGACCCTGGCGGGCTTCATGGCGGCGATGCACAGCGGCAGTGTGCTGCTGGTGGTGGCCCTGCTGTTCGTGATGGGCCTGACCCTCTACGGCCCGGACTCGATGATCAGTGGCGCGGCAGCCATCGATTTCGGCACCGCCAAGGCCGGCGCCACCGCGGCAGGCTTCGTCAACGGCTGCGGCTCGGTGGGCGCGGTGCTCGGCGGGCTGCTGCCAGGTTACTTCGACAGCGTCACGGTGTTCATCATCTTCGCCGGCACCGCGCTGTTCTCCGCCCTGGTGCTGCTGCCGCATTGGAACAGCCGCCCGGTGAGTGACGAACAGGCCGTTGACGTGGCACCCAACACCAGCATGGCAATCAAGCCAATGCGTACTTGAAGGAAAGCGAGCAGATGAGACCCTTCTGGCTGCAACAGGCCCTCGAGCAGGAAGATGAAGCGTTGTGTCCACCGCTGGTTGGCGATGCCCGTTGCGACGTGTGCATCGTCGGCGGGGGCTACACCGGGCTGTGGACCGCCCTGATGCTCAAGGAGCAGGCGCCCCAGCTGGATGTACTGCTGATCGAGGCGGACATCTGCGGGGCCGGGGCCAGCGGGCGCAACGGTGGCTGCGCGCTGTCGTGGTCGGCCAAGTACTTCACCCTGGAGCGGCTGTTCGGGGTGGCCGAGGCGGTGCGCCTGGTGCAGGAGTCCGAGCGCAGCATCGCGGCCATCGGCCAGTTCTGCGAGGCCAACGGCATCCGATGCGACTACCGCATGGACGGCACCTTGTACACCGCCACCAACCGGGCCCAGCTCGGCGGCACCGATGCGGTGATCGCCGCGCTGGAACACAAGGGCATCAACTCGTTCCAACGCTTGCCGCTGGAGCAGCTGCAGCGCCTGGCCGGCTCCGAGCGCCATCTGGAGGGCTGGTACTCACCGGCCGCCGCCACGGTTCAGCCAGGGCGGCTGGTGCGAGGCTTGCGCCGGGTCGCCCTGCAGCGCGGCGTGCGCATCCACGAAGGCACGGCGATGACCGGACTGGAGCATGGCAGCCCGGTGCAGGTACGCACCCGCGCCGGCAGCATTCGCGCCGACCGCGTGGTGCTGGGCCTGAACGCCTGGATGGCCAGGGCCTTCCCGCAGTTCGAGCGCAGCGTGGCGATCGTCTCCAGCGACATGGTGATCACCGAGCCGTGCCCGCAACTGCTGCGCCAGATCGGCCTGGACAGCGGCGTCAGCGTGCTCGACTCGCGGATCTTCGTGCATTACTACCACAACACCTCCGATGGCCGGCTGATGCTGGGCAAGGGCGGCAACACCTTCGCCTATGGCGGGCGCATGCTGCCGGTGTTCGACCAGCCGTCGCCGTACCAGCCGTTGTTGCGCGACAGCCTGGCCGAGTTCTTCCCGGCGCTGGCCGAGGTACCGCTGGCGGCGAGCTGGAACGGGCCTTCCGATCGCTCGGTGACCGGCCTGCCGTTCTTTGGCCGACTGGATGGACAGGGCAATGTGTTTTACGGCTTCGGCTATTCCGGCAGCGGGGTGGGGCCGTGCCATATGGGCGGGCAGATCCTGGCGTCGCTGGCGCTGGGGCTGGACAACCCCTGGACCCGCTCGCCGTTGGTCAAGGGGCCGCTGGGGCAGTTCCCGCCGGAGCCGATCCGCTACCTGGGTTCGCTGATGGTGCGCAACGCCATCCGCCGCAAGGAGCGGGCCGAGGACCGCGGGGTGCGGCCGCGGCGGCTGGACGTGCGGCTGGCGAAGTTCGCGGCGGCGGCGGGCAAGGCGGACAAGGGCTGAGAGCGCCCCGGCCGACGCCGTCGGTCACGCCGATACCTGGCTGCCTGCGACGAGCGCCTGTAGCCGCGCGTCGAGTGCCTGCTCGTCACGGCACAGCTGTACGCCAGCCGCCTCCAATGCCGAACAGGCCGCCTGGGCGCCTTCGGCGCTCAGCGCGCGGCAGGCCGGCAGGTACAGCAGCACGTCGAACCCGGCGCGGCGCAGTTGCAGGGCGGTGGTGCGCACGCAATAGTCGAGTGCCAGGCCACCGACGATGATCGCCTGGACCTGATGCACCTTCAGGTACTCGATGACGCCGGTGGAGCGGCGCTCGGCCAGGTCGTGGTAGCAGGCACCATACGGGTGCAGGTCGGGCTCCACGCCTTTCCAGACGAAGTAGTCGTAGTCGATCGGGGCGGGCAGCCCGGGCAGCAGCTCGAAGCCGGGCGTCCCCGGCACGCAATGGCTGACCCAGGTCAGGTCGGCATTGGCCAGTGGCAAGGGCTGGAGCATCTGCTGCGTTTCGGCGACGCTCCAGGCCGCGTTGGCCGGGTGGGCATCCTTGCTGCCCAGGCGCAGCGAGGCGCGCCGGGCCATGGCGTTCAGGGCTGGCACGATCTCGTTGCCACCCGGCACGGGCAGCTCTCGAGGCGCGTTGGCGGTGAAACCGTTCTGCGCATCGACGTCGAAACTGGCGATGTTCATTGGCGGGAATCCTCGGCTGCAATGTCTGTATGTTTCATGTGTTGAACGACTATCCTTGCCCCATGACCAGCCAACCCCCTCTACGCCACCCATGCCCCCCGGGCGCCTGCGATTGCGGCCGTGAACGCCTGGCCGACGGGCTGGAGCGGCGCATTCTGCTGCTGACGCGCGAAGAAGAAAAGCGTCTGGTCGCCCGCCTGGAAAACCTTCGCGACCTGGAAGACCTCCAGCGCCTGCAACTGCGCCTTTACGAGCAGCTGGGCATCCGTGTGCGCATCAGCCCAGGCTTCAACGAAGTACGCACCATGCGCGGCATCGTCATCGAGCTGGACGCCCAGCCCGGCCTGTGCCGCAAGACCCGCCAGGCGATCCCGGCCGCGATTCGCCGTGGCCTGGAGCGCAACCCGCAGGTGGCCTTCCGCCTGCTCGATGCCCACGACCTGCTGCGCGACGCCTGAACATCAGCGCATCGCCGCCAGCTTGATGCCGAATCCTACCAGGCAGGCCCCAGCCAGGCGCTCGAGCAGGTTGGCGATGCGCGGGCTGGCGCGCATGCGCTCGGCCAGGCGGTGGGTGAGCAGCACGGCGATCAGCCCGTAGAGCAGGGTCAGCCCGGCCACGGTCAGCGCCATGAAGGCGAAGGTCACCACGCCCTGGTGACGCACCGGGTCGATGAACAGGGGGAAGAACGCCATGTAGAACATGATCGCCTTGGGGTTGAGCAGGGTGATCATCATGGTCTGGCGCAGGTAGTGCCCGCTGGCCATACGGCTGTCTCGCGGCGCGCCTCCGGGTTTGCTGAGCACCATGCGCAGGCCGAGCCAGGCCAGGTAGGCGGCGCCGGCCCACTGCACCACATGGAAGGCGGTCGGGTAGGTGGCCAGCAGCGTGGCGACACCCGCCACGGCCAGCCACATCAGTACCTGGTCACCGAGAATCACCCCGAAGGTCGCCGCCAGGCCGCCCTTGATTCCGCCTTTGCCGGTGGCGGTGATCAGGGCGAAGTTGCCGGGGCCGGGAATCGCCAGGAGGATGAGGAACGCGATCACGAATGCGCCGTAGTCGGTCACGCCGAGCATGGGAAATCTCCTGGAAGGGGCGAAACAGGATATATGCCACCATCCCGGTCGCTTGCAAAGTGCGATGGGCCACTAATTTTCCGCCGTCATCCTTCGTTCTCTTGGAAGCCGCCCTGCGCCTGGCGCGTTCGGCCTTCATCATTCAAGGAGACAGGCAATGACTTCCGTTTTCGACCGCGACGACATCCAGTTCCAGGTAGTGGTCAACCACGAAGAACAGTATTCCATCTGGCCTGATTACAAGGCGATCCCCAACGGCTGGCGCGCCGTCGGCAAGAGCGGCCTGAAAAAGGACTGCCTGGCCTACATCGACGAGGTGTGGACCGACATGCGCCCGCTGAGCCTGCGCCAGAAGATGGCCGAAACCGTGGCGCAGTGAGGCCGGGGCAGTGTCGACACTGAACCTGCTGTGCCTGCCGTATTCCGGGGCCAGTGCCATGGTCTACAGCCGCTGGCGACGCAAGCTGCCGGCCTGGCTGCAGGTACGGCCGGTGGAGCTGCCCGGGCGCGGCGCGCGATTGGGCGAGCCGCTGCAGACCGACATGCAGGCGCTGGCCCGGCAATTGGCCGCCGAGCAGCGCCTGGCCACCTCGACGCCGTATGCATTGCTGGGCCACAGCCTCGGGGCCTTGCTCGCCTTCGAGCTGGCCCATGAACTGCAGGCGCTCGGTTGCCCGCCGCCGGTGGCGCTGTTCGCCAGCGGTACCGCCGCGCCGACCCGGCGCGAGGACTACGAGCGTGGCAACTGGCGTGACCCCAAGAGCGATGTCGAGCTGATCGACGAACTGCGTACGCTGCAAGGCACTCCCGAGGAAGTGCTCGCCAACGAAGAATTGATGAGCCTGACCTTGCCGGTGCTGCGTGCCGACTTTCTCCTTTGCGGGCGCTACGCCTATCGGCAGCGCGCACCGCTGCGCTGTCCGCTGCATGTGCTCGGTGGCGAAAGCGATCGTGCCACGCAGGAGCAACTGCAGGCCTGGCGCCGAGAGACGCTGGGCGATTTCTCCCTGCAACTGTTCCCCGGTGGCCACTTCTTCATCCATGAGCATGAGGACCGGTTGCTCGGGGTGCTCGGTGCGTCCCTCGAGCCGCATCGGCTGTCCGCCTGATTGACGTCATCCCTTGCCTGGGGGAGGCTAGGCCTTTTTCCAGGCAAGAGGCTGACAATGCTGATCGATCCCCGCCAGGCCACGTTGCTGGTCGTCGATATCCAGGAAAAGCTCATCGGCGCCATGAGCGACCCCGAAGGCACCCGCGCCCGCGCGCGCTGGTTGCTGGCCGCCACCAGCGAGCTGGGCTTGCCCACGGTCATCTCCGAGCAGTATCCCAAGGGCCTTGGCCACACGCTGGCCGAACTCAAGGCCGCGTCGCCGTCGGCTGAAATCGTCGAAAAGCTGCATTTCTCCTGCGTGGCCGCCGAGTGCCTGCCAGCCAGCTTGCTGGGGCGCCGGCAAGTGATCGTCTGTGGCATGGAGACCCACGTCTGCGTGTTGCAGACCGTGCTTGGGCTGCTGGCCCAGGGCAAGCAGGTATTGGTCGTCGAGGATGCCTGTGACAGCCGCACTCCGGCCAGCAAGGCGGCGGGCCTGGCGCGCATGCGTGATGCCGGCGCGCAGGTGGTGACCCGCGAAATGGTGCTGTTCGAGTTGCTGGGCAGCTCCAGCCACCCGCTGTTCCGCCAGATCAGCAAGACCTACCTGGTCGGTGAACAGCCCTGAACGGGCGGCTGCTGGCGGTCGGGCTGCTGTGCCTGGCCGTGCTGCAGGGCTGCGCCGGGCGTCGCGACGAGGTGCCGGAGGCTGATCCGGCCAAGGTCCGCGCCCAGCTCATGCGTCTGCTGCCAGCCCAGGTCAAGGATCGCCAGGGCTGGGCCACGGACATTCAGGTGGCGTTCCAGACGCAGCGCATCGAAGCGAGCAAGAGCAACCTGTGCGCGGTGCTGGCGGTGACCGAGCAGGAGTCGACCTTCAATGCCGATCCGCAGGTGCCCAACCTGGGGCGTATCGCCCGGGGCGAGATCGACCGCCGGGCCTCGCGCCTGCATATCCCGCAACTGCTGGTCGATGGCGCCTTGCGCACGCCCTCCGGCAACGGCCAGACCTACCAGCAACGGCTGCTGGCGGTGCGCAGCGAGAAGCAGCTCAGTGCCCTGTACGACGATTTCATCGCTGGCCTGCCCATGGGGCGCACGCTGCTCGGGGGCCTGAACCCGGTACATACCGGCGGGCCGATGCAGGTCAGTGTCGATTTCGCCGAGCGGCATGCCACTGACTATCCCTACGCACATCAGGGCACGGTTCGCCAGGAGGTCTTCAGCCGCCGTGGCGGGATGTACTTCGGCATCGCCCACCTGCTGGGTTATCCGACGCATTATCAGCGGCCGCTGTACCGCTTCGCCGATTTCAACGCCGGCTGGTACGCCAGCCGCAATGCCGCGTTCCAGGCTGCGCTCAGTCGTGTGACGGGAGCGCCGCTGGCGCTGGACGGCGACCTGATCGCCCCGGGTGCGATCCTGCCGGGGACCACCGAGCGGGCGGCGCGCCAGCTGGGGCGTCAGCTTGGGCTGCGCAATTCGCAGATCCGTGCGCAGCTGGAGCAGGAGAATAGCCTGACACTCGAAGAGACCGAGCTGTATCGCGGCGTGTTCGCCCTGGCCGAAGCCAAGGCGGGCAAGGTGTTGCCACGGGCGGTGCTGCCGGGCATCGAACTGAAGAGCCCGAAGATCACCCGCAAGCTGACCACGGCCTGGTTCGCCGGGCGGGTGGATGAACGCTACCAGCGCTGCATGCGGCGTTGAGCGCTGGCGCGGCTACCTGGCCTGGCTGCGCAGCCGCGCCCAGACCAGGGCCGGCAGGGCCATCAGCAGCCATTTCAGGTAGCGGTTGACCTCGTACTGGTCGCAGGCGATGCCGATGAGCATGGCGGCCACGACCACCACGAAGAACTGAATCACTTTATGCATCAACAGGTTTCCATCGTTACGTTGTTTCGGCCAGGGCGCGCACTCTACAGCGCTGCAACGTGGTTGGCAGCCACCGCAGGCCAATGAGCCACACGGCGTAACACTTTTTTACCCTCGTGCTGACCCCGCCTGGCTATCGTCCTCATCCTCACGGGCTGAAGGAAGGGTAACCATGAACACCTACCAGGGTGGCTGCCTGTGCGGCCGCATTCGCTTCGTCGCCACAGGCGAGCCACGTTTTCCCCACACCTGCTCGTGCTCTCAGTGCCAGCGCCACAGTGGCAGCCTGACGCTGTGCTGGGTCGAGTTCGACAAGGCAGCCGTGAGCTGGGTCGGGGAGGGCGGGATGCCAAGCCTGTACCGATCTTCCGAAGATTCCTGCCGCGCATTCTGCCCATCCTGCGGCAGCTCGCTGGGGGCCATCGACAATGCACCTACCGTCGGATTGCTGCTTGGTTGTTTCGACAGCCTCGACGCGCTTGCCTTGCGTCCTTCTTCGCATTCCTTTGCCGATGGCCGCCCTAGCTGGTGGCAGATGGAGTGTTGATTGGTCGGTCAGGGCTGGATATGTCGCCGTCGATTTGCCAACGTCCCGTGCTCGCATCCGCTGATGCTTCAAGCCGTGATGCACTCGCCCAAGATGGGCACGTCAAACCACAACGATGATTGAAAGGGAATTTGGACAATGGATAAACATGTGTTGATGCAGCAAGTGGAAACCAACATCGAGTACCAGCTGAAAAAGCTGAACCTGCTCTGGGATGCCAAGGAACAAGCACAGTCCCAGGTGTTGGACGAGACCCTGAAGAAGGGGCAGGCCACTGCGTACAGTGAAACGGTGAACCAGGCGCTGACGGACACGGTGCTGAACTCGATGGCCTCGCTGCTGGACTACTACTGCATCCATTGCTTCCTGCGGATGGGCGGCGATTCGAGCGACGTCACCAGAACTCAGTATCGGCCGATCAACAATCACCTGTTGCGCCTCAAGAGTCAGTTCAAGCGGGACAAGCGAGAAGCGGTGAAGTTGGCGGATATCGACGCTCGATTTGATGCAAGGTACAAGGCGTTATCGGGCTTGAAGCCTGATGAGATCGATCTCCATAACTACTGGCATTGTTATTTTGCTGATGCCGTCTCCAGCTTGCTGTCCGACGTCGGCCTTGTCGACAAATCCGCATTTGAATTTTCCTACGACAAAGAGGAGAAGGCGTTCGAGATCGAAAAGGTGCTGTGCAAATACCACTGCCTGATGGAGCGATTCTATTGCAATGCCCATTTTTACGGTGGCGTGAAATATGGCATCTACATCGACTTGAACAACTGCCTCAAGCACAACATTGTCCCGTACACCAAGCCGCAACTGGAGTTCTTTGCCGCTGACGAGGGCACGGAGGGGCGAGCGTATTTCTATTTCGAGTTGGCCAACCATGACAGCGTTTTCCTGAAACCCGGCTTGCTCAAGGATATCGTCGATGCCAAGTACGACGACGTTCGCGCCAGCCTGGCGGAGAAGGCCGAGGGGCAGAACAATACTGCGTGCGCACTCGAGCGCGATTGGGAGATGCCCAACATCATCAGGGTCGATCTGGGCAATGGCTACTGCAATGAGAAGGAGGAAAAACTCTTCTTCATGGTGGACGGCGTGTTGATGGCCAAAACCCGAGAGAAGACTTATGTCGATGCCGCCATCAGTTTCAAAAACACGCTGACGGCGTTGATCAGGGACGTTAAAAACGGCATGCAGATGGACACCCGTCCGTTCGACTGACTTGTTCCGTGGCGGGTCACGGTATGGGGGCCCGGTTTTCCGGGCCCTTGCTTGCGTCGAACGAAGCACTTTGCCAGTGATGAATGTGATCCCGTCAGACACATCCAGACTTGCCAGGTCATTCTCAACAACACGTTCATTTCCAACCTCGGCGCATTCTTCTACCGTCTTCCCTCCCTCAATGACAAAGGAGAACGCGCATGCCAGAGCTTGCGTTGTACAAGGTGAAACTGCTGGACGAATTCGAGGCACGTGACGATGAATGGAATTTCGCCCAGTTCGAGCGCCGGCTGACCCAGGTCAAGCCCGCCGCCAACTACCAGGACGCCAAGGGCATCATCATTGCCGCTCACCTGGCGAACAACTGGCCGGACACCGTGAAGCGCTACCTGCTGAGCAACTACAAGGTGCACGGCAATGTCAGCAGTGAACTCACGGAAACCTTCATGCAGGTGCTGGCCAGCCTGACCCCACAGGAATTGCGAGACTGGAAGCTGTCGCCGGAACAACTCCCGGCCTGACTGCGCGGGCGCGGTCCTCGCGCCCGACCGTCTTACAGGTACTTGAGCCAGGCGATATCGCGGCGGCGCGCCTTCAGCCGAGCGAACCAATGCACAGGCAGGTACAGCGCGACGACCAGTGACGCGGCGACCAGCCAGACCCCACCAATACCGTCGAAGCCGAAATAGCTGCCTTGGTTGAGGCCGAACAGCGTGGCGCCCGCCAGGTACAACAGCTTCAGCACGTAGAGATGCAGCAGGTAGAAGAACATCGGCGCGGCGCCGAACACCGCCAGCAGGCGGATCCAGCGCGCGTCGCCGGCACGTTCGAAGCCGCGCAGCAACAGCAGGCCCCAGCCCAGGGTGAGCGCCAGGAACAGCAGTGACGGCGGATACTTGGTGATGTTGAAAAAGCTCATCAAGCTCCGGCTGACGGTCGGGTAACTGCTCCAAGGGGCCTCGCCATAGCCGTTGAGCAGGCGCAGGACGACGAAACCGAGCAGCAGTGCCGCACCGCCCAGCAGCAATCGCCGCTGGCGCTGACCGGCGTTGCTGCGGCGGCCGAACCAGGGGCCGAGCCCATAGCCGAGGACGATCACGCCGATCCAGGGCAGTACCGGGTAGGACGTGCGCAGGCGCAGGGTATCGGATACTTCCAGCCAGCCACGGTCATGCAGGATCGCCCAGGGCACATGCAGCGCTGACGCCTGTCCGAAGTGCAGACCGTCGAGCAGGTTGTGCCCGGCGACGATCAGCGCGCCCACGGCGAGTAGCACCGAGCGCGGCAGCCAGACCAGAAGCGACAGAGCGATCATGCTCAGGCCGATGGCCCAGATCACCTGCAGGTAGATCACGCTCGGTGGCAATTGGAAGGTCCAGGCGAAGTTGACCAGGGTGAATTCCAGGACCACCAGGACCAGGCCGCGCTTGAACAGAAATGCCGAAACGTCGCCACGGCCCTGGTGCTTTTCGCCGTAGAGCCAGGCGGACAGGCCGGTGAGCAGCACGAACACCGGCGCGCACAGGTGCGCCAGGGTGCGGCTGGCGAACAGGCTCGGTTCGGTGGCGTCGATGGTCATCGGGTCGCTGACCTGGCGGTGCAGGAAGAAGGTTTCGCGGACGTGGTCCAGGAGCATGAACAGGATCACCAGACCGCGCAGGGCGTCGATGCTTTGCAGGCGTTGGCTTGAAAGAATGGGGGAGGCGGTGGTCATCGAGAGAGGTCGCGACAGGAATGGATACGGAGTGAAACGTTATCCTATAACGATTGATTCGCACCTGGATAGCTCGATGATCCCCACTGGCCGATTCGACTGCGCTGTCGCTTTCCACTGGGCTTGCCGGCGAAAGGGGCGATTGGCGCCCCGATCGATTTCGCATCAGAGATCCAGCACCAGCCGCGCCGAGCGCGCCCGCGAGACGCACAGCATCATGGTCTGCTGCGAAGCTTTCTCCTCGTCGCTCAGGTACTGGTCGAAATGCTCCGCCTCACCCTCGAGGATCGCCGTCTCGCAGGTGCCGCACACACCTTCGCGGCACAGGCACTCGACCTTGGCAGCCTTGGACTTCTCGATGGCCTGCAGAATGGTCATGCCTTCCTCGACCTCGAGCTCGGTACCGGAGCGCGCCAATACCACGGTGAAGGCGGAACCGGCGGCCGGCGCGGCGGCGGCGAACTGCTCCCAGTGCACCCGCGATTCATCGATGCCCATTGCTGCGGCCGTGGCGATCACCGCGTCGATCAGTGGCTTGGGGCCGCACACGTACAGATGGGCGTCGACGGCCAGGCCTGCGAACAGGGCGGCGAGATCAAGCTTGCGATCCAGGCTGTCGATATAGAAACAGGTGCTGTCGGCGTGAGGCCCGTTTTCCAGGTCGGCCTGGAAAGCACCGTGCTCAGGGGCGCGGAAGGCGTAATGCAGCTCGTACGGCGTGGCGCCGTCTTCGAGTTCGTGCAACTGGGCGAGGAACGGCGTGATGCCGATGCCACCGGCGATCAGCACATGGCGCCCGGCACGCGGGTCGAGCGCGAACAGGTTGTTGGGCGTGGAGATGGTCAGCTCGCTGCCTACTTCGACCTGTTTGTGCATGTACGCCGAGCCGCCTTTGGACTGCTCCTCCAGGCGCACGCCGATCTGGTAGCTGTGCAACTGGCGCGGGTCGCTCATCAGCGAGTAGGCGTTGCTGAACTGGCTGCCGCAGGCTGACTGCATCTGCACGATCACATGGCTGCCACCGGTGAAGGCGGGCAGGGCGGCGCCGTCGACGCGGGCCAGGGTGAAGCGTTTGATCTGCGGCGTGGCCTGTTCCACACCGGTCACCCGCACCTTGAACATTTCGTATTGCTTGGCCATGGCTTACCTCGACAACGAAGCCCCGCGCCGGCCCGGCGCAGGGCGAACAACGAACGGGAGCGGTCAGTCGTCCAGGTGGGCGACGGCGATCAGGTTGTGGAAGTGGGCGATGCCGTGCTCGCTCACGCCACTGCGCTGGGCGTCGACCATGATCCGTCCCTGGCCACGGTAGCCGCGGGACTTCAGGCCCTTCTGCACGCTCTCGACCAGACGCAGGTCCTCGGGGCGGAACACTTCGCGGTACCAGTCGATCAGCTTCTGCTGTTCCTCGGTGATGTCCTTGTTGAGGAAGTAGATGTCGTAGTGCTGCAGGGTGGTTTCGGCATCGACCGGGAACTCGTAGATCACGGTCATGAAGTTGGCTCCCGGCGGCACGTTGAACATGGTGCACGGCCAGGCCCAGAAGCCGGCGAAGGACGGGTCCTTCACCGATTCGTCGAAGGTGAACGATTGCTCCGACGGCTTGGCCAGACCGTATTGCAGGGTCCAGTTGCCATGCAGGCTGTGGCTGTACTGGCCGACGTCCACCGAGTCGGAGAAGCCGGGGTGCGCCGGGGCGCAGTGGTAGCACTCGAGGTAGTTGTCGACGATCGATTTCCAGTTGGCCGGGGTGTCGCTGACGAAGCGCGCGGCCAGGTGCAGGTCGTCGATCACCGCGCAGGCCTCGCGCATGCGCTTCTGCATGCCGGGCAGCTGCTCCTCCACCGGGCCTGCGTCATTGTCCATGTTGATGAAGATGAAACCGGCGTACTCTTCGACGCGCAACTGGACCAGGGTGGAGTTGTCCTTGTCGAAGTTGGCGACGTTCTCGCAATTGCGCGCGTGCGCCAGCTCGCCGTCGAGCTTGAAGGTCCAGGCATGGTACGGGCAGGTGATCACGTTCTTGGCCTTGCCGCTGCCTTCGAGCAACTGGTGGCCACGGTGCGGGCAGACGTTGTAGAAGGCGCGCAGCACGTCGTCGCGGCCACGCACGACGATGATGCTTTCGCCGATCACCTGGCGGGTGATGTAGGCGTTCTTCTCGGCGACCTCGCTACGGTGGCCGACGCAGATCCAGCTGCGGGCGAAGATCGCTTCCTTCTCGTGCTCGAACACCGCGGCCTGGGTGTAGAACTTGGCCGGGAGGGTGAAGGCTTCCTCGGGGTTGGCGCAGAAGTCGGCGGGCAGGCGTTTGAAATCGTTCATGGCTTATCTCGGTTCTTATTGGTTAACGCGTATCTGTTGGTTAACAGCTTGGGCAAAAAAATTTGTCGCAGGTCTGCAGGCGTGGGAGCGGGCTTGCCCCGCGATAGCGATGGCAGGCCCTGGGCCACTCCCACGTCATGTCACGTCAGTGCACCGCCGCCGCGCTGCGTGGCGCGTGCGCTTGCGGCTCCTCACCCGCCAGGCGCGTGGCCTCTTCCTCGATGCGGTACGCCGGTACTTGGCCGTAGTCGGCCGCCAGCCACTTGAAGAAGCCGTAGATCTTCACCAGCAGGATCACCATGAACGGGATCGCGGTCAGCACCACGGCAGTCTTCATGGTCGACAGCGAGGCCTTGGCGAAGAGCATGGCCAGCGGCACCAGGGTCAGCACCACGCACCAGAACAGGCGCAGGGTCGGGCTCGGGTCCTCGCCTTCGCGCAGGTTGCGGGTGCTGGTGGCGGCCACGGCGTAGGCGGCGGCATCCATGTGCGAGGCGCAGAACACCGCCATGATGAACAGGTAGGCCGCCAGGAACAGCGTGCCCCACGGCAGGGCCAGCAGCAGGTCGGTCACCGCCGCTTCGCCGCCCAGCGTGCCGAGCAGCTTGGGCACGTCGATCTGGCCATTGATGAACTGGTGCATGCTGTAGCTTTCCAGCGCGCCGAAGAAGAACCAGCAACCGAAGCTGCCGCCCAGCAGCAGGGCGAACACCACTTCCTTGATCAGTCGGCCACGGGATACGCGGGCGACGAACATCGCCACGCCCGGGGCGTAGGAGACCCACCACAGCCAGTAGAACACCGTCCAGTTGCGGGTGAAGGCGCCGTCGCCGGCCGGGTCGGTGAACAGGCTCATCTGCACGTAGTGCTGCAGCATCAGGCCGATGGAGTTGGCGGTGTTGTTCAGGGTGAATTGGGTCGGGCCGACCAGCAGGACGATGGCAGCGAACACCAGCGCACCGATGCAGACCATCTTCGACAGGCGCTGCAGGCCGCCGTCGATGCCGATGTACGAGCTCAGCGAGAACAGCAGCGCCACCGCGCCGATCACCAGCAACTGCACGGTGAAGGTGTTGGGGGTGCCGGCCAGGTCGGACAGGCCACGGGTCAGGGTCGAGGCGGTCAGGGCCAGCGACACGGTCAGCGCGCCCATCATGGTCAGCAGGAAGATCAGGTCGACGGCGCGACCCACTGGACCGGTGGCCTTGAAACCGGTCACCGCTTCGATGATCGAGGCCAGGTTCAGTCCGCTCTTCTTGCGCACATGGAAGTGATAGGCCATGGCCAGCGAGGCCAGGGCGTAGATCGACCAGGCGCTGATGCCCCAGTGGAAGAACGAGTAGCTGACGCTGTACTCCAGCGCCTTGGCCGACATCGGCTCGATGTTCAGGCCCGGGGTTTGATAGTAGTAGGCCCATTCCATCACGCCCCAGTACAGGGTCGAGGACCCCATGCCGGCGCAGATGAACATGAACACCCAGGTGGCGGTGGAGTATTCCGGCTTGCCGGCACCCAGGCGGATGTTGCCGTACTTGCTGAAAGCCAGGTAAAGCACGGCCAGCGAGCTGCCGAAGACCAGCACCTGGACGCTGGTGCCGAAGGTGCGGGTGGACAGTTCGAACAGCTGGTTGGCCAGGGTTTGCGCCTGGGCGGGAAAGGCAGCGAGGCCGATCACGGTGAGCAGCACGGCGAACAGGCTCACGGCGATCAGGAACACATCGATCTTTTTGTTATCGGGGGACATCAATTGTCTCCTGGTGCATTTTTTTTGTAGTAGGCGTCAGGCGTTGGGCGTATCGGGTTGGTTGTTCCTTTTTGTTAACTATTGGATAACACGAATCTTTTGGTTTACAGATTCTGCATTGAATCGGCTTGGGTAGCAATAGAATCGTCGGACAATCTGGATGACTGGTGTTGCCCTCTTCGCGGCTAACTCCGCTCCCACAGGGTTTTGCATCAATCCTGTGGGAGCGGGTTCACCCGCGAAGCAGGCGCCGCCGAATCAGGCCCCAAGCAGCTCGGCGATGGCCTTGCCCACTTCCTGGGTCGAGCGGCTGCCGCCCATGTCGCGGGTGGTGTCGCCATTGGCGATCACCGTCTCGATGGCCTTGAGGATGTCGTCGTGGGCCGCCTGGTAGCGGACGTCGTTGCCGGCCTGGCCGAGGAACTCGAGCATCAGCGCGCCGGACCAGATCATCGCGATCGGGTTGGCGATGTTCTTGCCGTAGATGTCCGGCGCCGAGCCGTGCACCGGTTCGAACAGCGACGGGAACTTGCGCTCGGGGTTGAGGTTGGCCGATGGCGCGATGCCGATGGTGCCGGCGCAGGCCGGGCCCAGGTCCGACAGGATGTCGCCGAACAGGTTGGAGGCCACCACCACGTCGAAGCGCTCCGGTTGCAGCACGAAGCGTGCGCAGAGGATGTCGATGTGCTGCTTGTCCCAGCTGATCTCGGGATAGTGGGCGGCCATGGCGGCGGTACGCTCGTCCCAGTAGGGCATGCTCACGGCCATGCCGTTGGACTTGGTCGCCGAGGTGAGGTGCTTGCGCTCGCGGGTCTGGGCCACGTCGAAGGCGTACTTGAGGATGCGGTCCACGCCACGGCGGGTGAACACCGACTCCTGCAGCACGAACTCGTTGTCGGTGCCTTCGAACATGCGTCCGCCCAGGGACGAGTACTCGCCTTCGGTGTTTTCGCGGATCACCACGAAGTCGATGTCGCCAGGCTGCTTGTTCGCCAGAGGGCAGGGCACGCCGGGGAACAGGCGCACCGGGCGGATGTTCACGTACTGGTCGAAGTCGCGGCGGAACTTGAGCAGCGAGCCCCACAGCGAAATGTGGTCCGGGACCTTGTCCGGCCAGCCGACGGCGCCGAAGTACAGGGCATCGAAGCCTTTGAGCTGGTCGAACCAGTCATCGGGCATCATCTTGCCGTGGGCCAGGTAGTAGTCGCAGCTGGCCCATTCGAAGAACTGGAACTCCAGATCCAGGCCATGTTTGCGCGCGGCGGCCTCGACCACGCGCAGGCCTTCGGGGAGGACTTCGTTGCCGATGCCGTCACCGGGGATGGCGGCGATTCTGAAGGTCTTGGTCATGGTACGCATCTCGTGTCCGGGAAAGATACGAGTCATGCTATAAGGCTGTGCTTCGGAGATAATCCGGCAATTCATCAATTCTTGGTGCACGAAGCGTGAATAATCTGCCAAACTTGGATGACCTCGATATCTTCCTGCAGGTGGCCCGCCGCGCCAGCTTCGCCGCGGTCGCCGACGAGCGCGGCATGTCGGCGGCGTTCGTCAGCAAGCGCATCCGCTTGCTGGAGGACAGCCTCGGCGTGCGTCTGCTGCACCGCACCACCCGACGCGTCACGGTGAGCGAGGAGGGCGAACGGGTGTACCAGTGGGCACAGCAGATCTTCGAGACCCTGCAGCGCATGGACGATGACCTCAACGCCGGCCAGCGCGAGCCTGCCGGCCAGCTGCGTATCGCCAGCAGCCTGGGCCTTGGCCGGCGTTTCGTCGCGCCGGCCCTGTCGGAGCTGGCGGCGCGCTACCCGCGCCTGGACATCCGCCTGGACGTGCACGATCGCCTGGTGGACCTGATTGCCGAAGGGGTGGACCTGGATATCCGCGTTGGCAACGTCATCGCCCCGCACCTGATCGCCAAGCCGCTGGCGCGCAACCGCCGGGTGCTGTGCGCGGCGCCCTCTTACCTGGCCGAACACGGCACGCCACGGGCGCTGGCGGACCTGGCCAGCCATGACTGCCTGGTGATCAAGGAGCGCGACCATCCGTTCGGGCTATGGCATCTCGAAGGACCGCAAGGCGAGGAAAGTGTGCGGGTGACCGGGCCTCTGTCGAGCAATCATGGCGAGGTGGCGCATCAATGGTGCCTGGATGGCCGGGGGGTTCTGCTGCGTTCGTGGTGGGACGTGCACGACAGCATCGCCGATGGGCGGCTGGTGCAGGTGTTGCCGGACTACCAGCAGGCGGCGGACATCTGGGCGGTGTATACCGCGCCGCTGGCGGGCTCGGCCAAGGTGCGGGTGGCGGTGGAGTTCTTCCGGCAGTATTTCGCCGAGCGGTATCGGTTGCCTGACTGAGCGCTGGGGCTGTTTTCACGGCCCTTTCGCCGGCAAGCCGGCTCCCACGGGTACAGCGCTGCAGTCAGTGTGGGAGCTGGCTTGCCAGCGATGGGCCGCAAAGCGGCCCGAGGGTCTCAGTGGCCGAACGCTTTCAGGTTGCCCTTGCGGCTGGCCTCATAGGCTTCACGCTCCATCGGCCGGGCCTGCGGGTTGCCCAGGTCCTCCATGGCCAGTCGATGAGTCTCCGGCGCAAGGTACGCGGCGAACGCGCACACACAGGTGACCAGGAACGCCAGCCCACCGACCACCAGCCAGATATGCTCCGACCCCGGTGGCGCCACGGCGGCGAACAGCGCCGGGAGCATGGCGGTGAGCATGGTGCCGATGTTCTGCGCGATAGCCATGGCCGATACGCGGTAGCGGGTCTGGAACAGCTCCGGGTAGAAGCTTGGGAACACCGCGTTGTAGCCCTGGTAGACCATGCCCCACATGACGATCGACGCGGCGAAGGCCAGTGGCACGTTCTGGATGCTGATCGCGTACAGGTAGACGAACGCCAGCAGGCCCGAGCCCAGACAGCCGGCGATCATGGTCGGGCGGCGACCGATCCTGTCCGAGAGGTTGCCGACGAAGGGAATCACCAGCACCGCGACGATGTTGCCCACCACCGGGATCCACAGGTACACGCTCTTGTCGAAGCCGATGCCGTAGGCCGGCTGCACCGCGTAGGCCGCGCCGAAGATGGTGGCGACCACCGGGATCACGTTCATCAGCGCCATGAACATCACCAGCACCATGTGTTTCCAGCTGTGGCGGAAGGCTTCGCTGATCGGCGACTTGGCGACCTTGTCCTGTTTTTCTTCCTGGACGAAGGCCGGGGTCTCGTGCACCTCCTTGCGGATGATGAAGCCGGCGATCAGCACCACGGCGCTCATCAGGAACGGAATGCGCCAGCCCCACTCGTTGAAGGCTTCGCTGGGCATGAAGTAGGCCAGTGGCAGGAACACCGCCGCGGCCATCACCTGGCCGGCCTGCACGCCTTGCAGCGTGAAGCTGGCGTAGTAGCCGCGACGGCCGAACGGCGCATGCTCCATGATCATCGAGCTGGCCCCGGAGATCTCGCCAGCCACGGCGAAGCCCTGGACCAGGCGCAGCACCACCAGCAGCGCCGGCGCCAGCAGGCCGATGTCGTGGTAGGTGGGCAGCAGGCCCACGGCCATGGTCGACAGGCCCATCAGGAACATGCACAGCAGCAGCACGTTCTTGCGTCCGCGGGTGTCGCCCCAGTGACCGAGCACGAAGGCGCCGACCGGGCGTGCCAGGTAGCCCACGCCGTAGGTGGCCAGCGAGGCGATGATGGCCATCTTCGGGTCGGCTGACGGGAAGAAGATCTGCGGGAAGATCAACGCCGCGGCCTGGGCGTAGATGAAGAAGTCGTAGTACTCGAGGGCAGAGCCGATCCATCCGCTGGCGGTGGCTTTCTTGGCTTGTGAGCTTGAGCGGGCCATGTTGTCTCCGTTGTTCTTGTCAGGGGCCGGATGGTCAGCGTGCGCAGGGCACGCGAAGGCTGTGTGGAGAAGACGAACGAGGCGGTGCGGATCGCAGGGCGAGCAAGGTGTGCATAGGTCGGTACCCGTTTTCTTGAACTTATTATGTGGTGACGTTGGGTATTGCAGCGCAGGGCCCGCCGAACGACCGGCGTGGCAGCGAGAAGGGCCGGCGGGCCTGCGACTGGCGTTCATGGTTGTTCACGGGGGTGGGTGAATCAATTCGCTGAAATCGGTATTGTGCGGTAATCGAACGAAAACTAACTGTTCCGTACAAAGTGCGTTGCCCGGGCGACTTTACCTGCGAATAATCGATCGTGCCAGACAGATGCTGTCGGGCCGGCCCCACAACAACAAGGAACTTCGCCATGCAGCGCTCGATTGCCACCGTGTCTCTCAGCGGCACTCTGCCGGAAAAACTCGAAGCCATCGCCGCCGCGGGTTTCGATGGCGTGGAGATCTTCGAGAACGACCTGCTTTACCACGCCGGCAGTCCCCGCGAGATTCGCCAGATGTGCGCGGACCTGGGTATCGCCATCACCCTGTTCCAGCCGTTCCGCGATTTCGAGGGCTGTCGCCGCGACCGGCTGCACAAGAACCTCGACCGTGCCGAACGCAAGTTCGACCTGATGCAGGAACTGGGCACCGACCTGGTGCTGGCGTGCAGCAACGTGCAGCCTGATGCCCTCGGCGACGAACAACTGTTGCTGGACGATTTGCGCCTGCTCGCCGAACACGCCGGTGACCGGGGCCTGCGCATCGGCTACGAGGCCCTGGCCTGGGGTCGTCACGTCAACACCTGGCAGCAGGTCTGGAACCTGGTGCGCCAGGCCGACCACCCGGCGCTGGGGGTGATCCTCGACAGCTTCCATACCCTGTCGCTCAACGGCGACCCCAGCGCCATCCGCGACATCCCTGGCGAGAAGATCTTCTTCGTGCAGATGGCCGATGCGCCGATCCTGGCCATGGACGTGCTGGAGTGGAGCCGGCATTTCCGCTGCTTCCCAGGGCAAGGCGAAATGGACCTGGCGGGTTTTCTGGCGCCGATTCTCGCCACCGGCTATCGCGGGCCGCTGTCGCTGGAGGTCTTCAACGATGGCTTCCGTGCCGCACCGCCCAGGCAGAACGCCGCCGATGGGTTGCGCTCGCTGCTGTACCTGGAGGAAAAGACCCGGCGCCAGCTCGAGCGTGAGGCGCGGGCCGTCGAGCCGGGCGTGCTGTTCGCGCCGCCGGTCGCCAGCGCCTACGAGGGGGTGGAGTTTCTCGAGTTCGCCGTCGACGAGGCGGTTGGCGCCCGCCTTGGCGGGTGGCTCAAGCGCCTGGGCTTCGCCGAGGCCGGCGAGCATCGCAGCAAGGCGGTGCGCCTGCTGCGCCAGGGCGATATCAACATCGTGCTCAATGCCGAGCCATACTCCTTCGCCCACCATTTCTTCGAGGCCCACGGTCCGTCGCTGTGCGCCACGGCGTTGCGGGTGAACGATGGCCAGGCCGCCCTGCAACGGGCCACCGCCTACCGTGGCCAGCCGTTCCGTGGACTGGTCGGTCCCAACGAGCGCGAGATCCCGGCGGTGCGCGCGCCGGACGGCAGCCTGCTGTACCTGGTGGAGCCCGACGGCAGCGGCCAGAGCATCTACCACACCGATTTCTGCCTGGACCCCGCGGTCCGCGTCAGCGGTGGCCTGAAGCGTATCGACCACATGGCCCTGGCGCTGCCGGCCGAGACCCTGGACAGCTGGGTGCTGTTCTACAAGAGCGTGTTCGACTTCACCGCCGATGACGAGGTGGTGCTGCCCGACCCCTATGGCCTGGTCAAGAGCCGTGCCTTGCGCAGCCCCTGCGGGACCCTGCGGCTGCCGCTGAATATCTCGGAAAATCGCAACACCGCCATCGCCCATGCCCTGGACAGCTATCGCGGCTCTGGCGTGCACCATGTCGCCTTCGCCTGCGACGACATCTTCCGCGAAGTGGCAAGGGCCAAGGAGGCCGGGGTGCCGTTGCTGGAGATCCCGCTGAACTACTACGACGACCTGGCGGCGCGCTTCGAGTTCGATGACGAGTTCCTGAGCGAACTGGCGTACTACAACGTGCTGTACGACCGCGATGCCCAGGGCGGCGAGCTGTTCCATGTGTATACCGAGCCGTTCGAAGGGCGGTTTTTCTTCGAGATCCTGCAGCGCCAGGGTGGTTATTCCGGGTATGGCGCGGCCAACGTGGCGGTACGGTTGGCGGCGATGGCCAAGGCGCGCAGCGGGGCGGGCCGCAAGGTGGTGTTGTAGTGAAAGTGGGGATTGCCTGCTCTGGCCCTTTCGCGGTATTACCCGCGAAAGGGTCCTGAGACCTGATCGCTCGATCAACCGCGTGCTTCCCTGCACCGCCCGGCTCACGGATAATCGCTCGGATTCCTACAACGAGCCTGTGAGTCGGTATGAGTGATTCGGTAGCCAAGCCTGAAGTCGAAGGGCTGCGCAAGTCGCGCAAGAACAACCCGGAAAAGACCCGCGAGAACATCCTCCAGGCCGCCATCACCGAGTTCGTCCAGCAGGGGCTGGCCGGCGCCCGGGTCGACGCCATCGCCGAACGCACCGCCACCTCCAAGCGCATGATCTACTACTACTTCGGCAGCAAGGAGCAGCTGTACGTCGAGTGCCTGGTCAAGCTCTACGGCGATATCCGCAAGACCGAGCACAGCCTGGACCTCGAGTCCCTGACGCCCGAGCAGGCAATCCAGCGCCTGGTGGAGTTCACCTTCGACCACCACGACCACAACGTCGACTTCGTGCGCATCGTCTGCACCGAAAACATCCATTACGGCGAGTACGTCAAGCAGTCGCCGGCGATCCGCGAGATGAGCAGCCTGGTGCTCGAGGCACTGGGCAAGATCCTTGCCCGTGGCGTGGCGCAGGGCGTGTTCCGCCCCGGTATCGAAGTGATCGATCTGCACATGCTGATGAGCTCGTTCTGCTTCTACCGCGTCTCCAACCGCCACACCTTCGGCGACATCTTCCAGATCGACCTGGCCGACGAGCAGATCAAGCAGCGTCACAAGGCGATGATCTGCGAGGCGGTGATGCGCTACATCAAGGCCTGACGCCGTTCAACCGGCGAACACCACCTCGGCGCGCAGCTCCCTGGCCATCGCCTCGGTCAACGCCAGGGCCGCCGGGCCAGCGACGAAGCGTTCCAGAGCGTAGCGCAGTTGGAAGGTGTCGGCGGCCGAGACCTGTTCGGCAGGGACCAGGCGAAGCCGCCTGGCAATGGCTGGCCGGCGACTGGGGCCTAGCGCAGCGATGCCCGGCCCCACACTGCGCGATGAGCCGCAGTCTCGCTAGAGACTGGCGAAATGCGCCTGCATGCGCTCGGCATCGGCCGGGCGTCCGCTGAACAGCTCGAATGCCTTCACCGCCTGGAACACCGCCATGGTGCCGCCATCGAGCGTACGGCAGCCTAGCGCACGGGCCTTTCGCAGCAGTTCGGTTTCCAGCGGGAAATAGATGATTTCCGCCACCCACAAGCGGGCATGCAGCAGCTCGGCCGGCAACGGCAGGCCTGGCAGCTTGGCCATGCCCACCGGGGTGGTGTTGACCAAGCCGTCGGCCTCGGCCACTGCGCCAGCGAGGTCGCCGCCAAGCATGGCGCGGCCGGCGCCGAAACGCTGCGTGAGGTTGTGCACCAGGGCCTGGCCGCGCGCCGGGTCCACCTCGAACAGCAGCAGGCGCTCGACCCCCTCGGCGAGCAGCGCATGGGCCACCGCCGAACCGGCGCCGCCCGCGCCCAGTTGCACCACCAGGCGCTGGGGGACACCCGGCAGACCCCGGCGCAGGCCTTCGGCAAAGCCCAGGCAGTCGGTGTTGTGGCCGATCCGCCGCCCATCGCGCAGCACCACGGTATTCACCGCACCGATGCCACGGGCCTCGTCCGACAGTTCGTCGAGCAACGGCAGGATCGCCTGCTTGAACGGGAAGGTGATGTTGAGCCCGGTGAAGCCGGTGCGCTCGGCCGCCTCGAGCAACTGGGGCAGGGCGTCGTCGTCCAGGCCCAGCCGATCGGCGTCGATCAGCCGGTACAGGTAGCGCAGCGCCTGGGCGTCGCCTTCGCGCTCGTGCAGCGCGGGCGTGCGTGAGGCCTGGATGCCACGGCCGATCAGGCCGGCAAGGATGCTCTGGGTGCTCATGGCGCCTGCTCCTTGAGCCGCTGGCTGAAGTGCCGCAGAGCCATGGCATAGCCCTGGCTGCCCAGGCCGCAGATCACGCCGACAGCGATGCTCGAGACGAACGACAAGTGGCGAAACGGTTCGCGCTTGTGCACGTTGGACAGGTGTACCTCGATCACGGGCAGTTCGGCGGCCACCAGCGCGTCGCGGATGGCCACCGAGGTATGGGTCCAGGCGGCGGGGTTGATCAGGATGCCGTGGCAGCGCCCACGGGCGGCATGAATCCAGTCGAGCAGCTCGCCTTCGTGGTTGGTCTGGCGGAACTCCAGCTCCAGCCCCAGTTCGCGGGCGCTGCTGGCGCACAGGTTGGCGAGGTCGGCAAGGGTTTCGTGGCCGTACTGGGTGGGTTCGCGGCTTCCCAACAGGTTGAGGTTGGGGCCGTTGAGCACGAGGATTCGGGGTGTCATGGCGGGGCGTCGCTTTGTTGTTTTTGGATGTCCTGATATTTGTACTACCTGGTTAGTTTCGTCAAATGACGGTTGCCGGAAAACGGGCGATTATCGGACGGCCATTCCCCAGTACCCCTGGGGGACAGCTTGATTACAAAATTGTAATTTTCACGCCACCGCCCCGATAACCATCGCTCCCTACAGTCCCTCGCCAACGCATTCCGCCGCTTGTCGACGAGGACCCAAGCCGTGCCCATCCCCCGCAAGATCGCCTTGCTCTGCCTGCTGCTGGCCGGCCCTGCCGGCGCCCAGGGCCTGAGCCTGGACCAGGCGCTCGCCGCCGCCTTTGCCCAGAACCCGGAGTTCGCCGCCGTCGGCCGTGAAATCGGCATCGCCGAAGGCGAGCGCCGTCAGGCCGGGTTGATCCCCAACCCGGAGCTGTCCTGGGAAGTCGAGGACACCCGTCGCGACACCAGCACCACCACCGTCACCCTCAGCCAGGCCCTGGAGCTGGGTGGCAAGCGCGGCGCGCGCATCGAGGTGGCCGAGGCCGGCCAGGCCGTGGCACGGCTGGAACTGGAGCGCCAGCGCAACGGCCTGCGCGCCGATGTGATCCAGGCCTTCCACGCCGCGTTGCGGGCGCAGACCGCGCTGGAGCTGGCGCAGCAGTCGCAGGCCTTGACCGAGCGTGGCCTGCGCGTGGTGGACGGGCGGGTCAGGGCTGGTCAGTCCTCCCCCGTGGAGGCCACCCGCGCCCAGGTCCAGCTGGCCCAGGCCCAGGCGGCGGTGCGCCGTGCCAGGACCGAGCGCAGTGTCGCCTGGCAGGCGCTGGCGCGTTTGACCGGCAGCGCCGAGACCGGCTTTGACCGCCTAGATGCCGCGACCCTCTCGCCTGGCCCGGCCCCGCGCGCCGAGCAGTTGCTGGCCAAGGTCGAGCAGACTGCCGAATGGCGCCTGGCCGCGGCGCAGATCGAGCGCGGCGACGCCAGCCTGGGTTCGGAAAAGGCCCAGCGCATCCCCAACCTGACGGTGAGCCTGGGCAGCCAGTACAGCCGCGAGGAGCGCGAGCGGGTCAACGTTGTGGGGCTGTCGATGCCGCTGCCGCTGTTCGACCGCAATCAGGGCAACGTGCTGGCCGCCGCGCGCCGTGCCGACCAGGCCCGCGACCTGCGCAACGCCGTGGAACTGCGCCTGCGCAGCGACACCCGCAGCGCCCTCGACCAATGGGCCACGGCCATGGGCGAGGTGCAGGCCTACGACCGCACCATCCTGCCGTCGGCGCAGCAGGCGGTGGACACCGCCACCCGCGGTTTCGAGATGGGCAAGTTCGCCTTCCTCGATGTGCTCGACGCGCAGCGCACGCTGATCGAGGCGCGCGGCCTGTACCTCGAGGCACTGGCCCAGGCGACCGATGCCCGGGCGCAGGTGGAGCGAATCTACGGGGAGCTCTAAAAGGGGCTGCTGCGCAGCCCATCGCGACACAAGGCCGCTCCCACAGGGAACGCGCAGAACTGACGATCAATACAAAGCCTTGTGGGAGCGGCCTTGTGTCGCGATGGGGCGCACAGCGGCCCCGACGAGGTAACGCCCAAGCCTGGAATCAGGAGCAACAATGACCAACCCACGCAAACTTGCCATCCTCGCCGCCGCCCTGGCCGTTCTCGGTCTAGGTGGCGCGGTATGGACCGGCACCCTCGGCAAGGCTGGCAGCGACCAGGCCCAGCACGACGACCATGGCGAAGAAGGCCATGGTCATGAAGAAGCACAAGCTGAAGAACATGGCGACGAAGAGGGCCAGCTGCACCTTTCCGCCGAGCAGATCCAGGCCGCCGGCGTCGAGCTGGTCACCGCCGGCCCGCGCACCCTGGGCACCGCCATCAATTTCCCTGGCGAGATCCGTTTCGACGAAGACCGCACTGCCCACGTGGTGCCGCGTGTCCCCGGCGTGGTCGAGTCGGTGCACGCCGACCTTGGCCAGGCGGTCAAGCGCGGCCAGGTGCTGGCGGTGATCGCCAGCCAGCAGATTTCCGAGCTGCGCAGCGAGCAGCAGGCTGCCCAGCGCCGTCTGGAACTGGCCCGACTGACGTTCACCCGGGAAAAGCAGTTGTGGCAGGAGCGCATCAGCGCCGAGCAGGATTACCTGCAGGCGCGCCAGGCATTGCAGGAGGCCGAGATCGCCGCGGCCAACGCCGGGCAGAAGGTCGCCGCCGTGGCGCCGGCCGGCAAGGGCAACCGGTACGAGTTGCGCGCGCCGTTCGACGCGGTGGTGGTGGAAAAGCACCTGACCGTGGGCGAGGTGGTGGACGAGACCAGCAATGCCTTCACCCTGTCCGACCTGAGCCGGGTCTGGGCCACCTTCGCCGTCGCCCCGCGCGACCTGGACAAGGTGGTCAGCGGCCGTGACGTCAGCGTCAGCGCGCCGGACCTCGGCGCGCAGGTGGAGGGCAAGGTCAACTACGTCGGCAGCCTGCTCGGCGAGCAGAACCGCGCCGCCACTGTGCGCGCCACCCTGGCCAACCCCAACGGCGCCTGGCGCCCGGGGCTGTTCGTCAATATCGCGGTCAACGTCGAGCGCTTCGCTGCCGCGGTGGTGGTGCCGGAAGCCGCGCTGCAGACCTGGGAGGAGCAGAGCGTGGTGTTCGCCCGCACCGAGGAAGGCTTCGAGGCCCGTCCGGTCAAGCCCGGGCGCCGCGACAACGGCCAGGTGGAGATCCGTGAAGGCCTGGCCGCCGGCACCGTCGTTGCCGCCGCCGGCAGCTTCGTCCTCAAGTCCGAGCTGGGCAAAGGCTCGGCTGAACACAGCCACTGACCGGGGACGTCCTACATGTTCGAACGCCTGATCCAGTTCGCCATCGAGCAGCGCCTGGTGGTGATGCTCGCCGTGGTGCTGATGGCCGCCGTGGGCATCCACAGCTACCAGAAGCTGCCCATCGATGCCGTGCCCGACATCACCAACGTCCAGGTGCAGATCAACACTGCCGCGCCTGGCTACTCGCCGCTGGAAACCGAGCAGCGCATCACCTTCGCCATCGAGACCGCCATGGCCGGCCTGCCGGGCCTCAAGCAGACCCGTTCGCTGTCGCGCTCGGGGCTGTCGCAGGTGACGGTGATCTTCGATGACGGCACCGATATCTTCTTCGCCCGCCAACTGGTCAACGAGCGCCTGCAGGTGGCCCGCGAGCAGCTGCCCGAAGGCATCGAGGCGACCATGGGGCCGATCTCCACGGGCCTGGGCGAGATCTTCCTGTGGACGGTCGAGGCCAAGGAGGGCGCAGTGAAGGACGATGGCACGCCCTACACGGCCACCGACCTGCGGGTGATCCAGGACTGGATCATCAAGCCGCAGTTGCGCAACGTGCCCGGGGTGGCCGAGGTCAACAGCATCGGCGGTCACGCCAAGCAATACCTGATCGCGCCAGATCCCAAGCGCCTCGCCGCCTACAAGCTGACCCTCAATGACCTGATCGCCGCCCTGGAGCGCAACAACGCCAACGTCGGCGCCGGCTACATCGAGCGCAACGGCGAACAGCTGCTGATCCGCGCTCCGGGCCAGGTCGCCTCGGCCGATGACATCGCCAATATCGTCATCTCCAGCGTCGATGGCACGCCGATCCGCGTCAGCCATCTGGCCCAGGTCGGCCTGGGCCAGGAGCTGCGCTCGGGCGCGGCCACCGAGAACGGTCGGGAAGTGGTGCTGGGCACGGTGTTCATGCTGATCGGCGAGAACAGCCGCACGGTATCGCAGGCCGTGGCCGCCAAACTCGAGGAGATCAACCGCAGCCTGCCCAAGGGCGTGGTGGCGATCACCGTGTACGACCGCACCAACTTGGTCGAGAAAGCCATCGCCACGGTGAAGAAGAACCTCATCGAAGGCGCGATCCTGGTCATCGCCGTGCTGTTCCTGTTCCTGGGCAACATCCGCGCGGCGTTGATCACCGCCATGGTCATCCCGTTGTCGATGCTGTTCACCTTCACCGGCATGTTCAGCAACAAGGTCAGCGCTAACCTGATGAGCCTGGGGGCGCTGGACTTCGGCATCATCGTCGACGGCGCGGTAGTGATCGTCGAGAACGCCATTCGCCGCCTGGCCCATGCCCAGCAGCGCCACGGGCGCATGCTGACCCGCGCCGAGCGCTTCCACGAGGTGTTCGCCGCCGCGCGCGAGGCGCGCCGGCCGCTGATCTACGGGCAGTTGATCATCATGGTGGTGTACCTGCCGATCTTTGCCCTGACCGGGGTCGAGGGCAAGATGTTCCACCCCATGGCCTTCACCGTGGTGATGGCGCTGCTGGGGGCGATGATCCTGTCGGTGACCTTCGTCCCGGCCGCCATCGCGCTGTTCGTCAGCGGCAAGGTGAAAGAGGAAGAGGGCATGGTCATGCGCGCCGCTCGGCGCCGCTACGCCCCGGTGCTGGACTGGGTGCTGGGCCGACGCAACCTGGCCTTTGCCGGCGCCGCCACCGTGGTGCTGCTGTCGGGCGTGCTGGCCGCGCGCATGGGCAGCGAGTTCATCCCGAGCCTCAGCGAAGGCGACTTCGCCCTGCAGGCGCTGCGCGTGCCGGGCACCAGCCTGTCGCAGTCGGTGGACATGCAGCAGCGCCTGGAGAAGACCATCATCGAACGGGTACCGGAAGTCGAGCGCGTGTTCGCCCGTACCGGCACCGCGGAGATTGCCTCCGACCCGATGCCGCCGAACATTTCCGACGCCTATGTGATGCTCAAGCCGCGCGAGCAGTGGAAGGATCCAAGCAAGCCGCGTGAGGAACTGATCGCCGAAGTGCAGCGCGCCGCGGCCAGCGTGCCGGGCAGCAACTACGAGCTGTCGCAACCGATCCAGCTGCGCTTCAACGAACTGATCTCCGGGGTGCGCAGCGATGTCGCGGTGAAGGTGTTCGGCGACGACATGGACGTGCTCAACCGCACCGCCGCGCAGATCGCCGCGCGCCTGCAGCAGGTGCCGGGGGCCTCGGAGGTCAAGACCGAGCAGACCACCGGCCTGCCGGTGCTGACCATCGACATCGATCGCGACAAGGCCGCCCGCCATGGCCTGAACGTGGGTGACGTACAGGACGCCATCGCCATCGCCGTGGGCGGACGCACCGCCGGCACGCTGTACGAGGGCGACCGTCGCTTCGACATGGTGGTGCGCCTGCCGGAAACGCTGCGCACCGACGTCGACGGGCTTTCCAGCCTGCTGATCCCGGTGCCGGCCAGCGCCGCCAGCGGCACCGCGCAGATCGGCTTCATCCCGTTGTCGCAGGTGGCCACCCTGGACCTGCAACTGGGCCCCAATCAGATCAGCCGCGAGGACGGCAAGCGCGTGGTGGTGGTCAGCGCCAACGTGCGCGGGCGTGACCTGGGCTCGTTCGTGGAGGAGGCATCGCAGGCGCTGATCGACCAGGTACAGATCCCGCCGGGCTACTGGACCCGCTGGGGCGGCCAGTTCGAGCAGCTGCAGTCGGCGGCCGAACGCCTGCAGGTGGTGGTGCCGGTGTCGTTGCTGCTGGTCATGGCCTTGCTGCTGATGATGTTCAACAACCTCAAGGACGGCCTGCTAGTGTTCACCGGGATCCCCTTCGCCCTGACCGGTGGCGTGCTGGCGTTGTGGCTACGGGACATCCCGCTGTCGATCTCGGCGGGGGTGGGCTTCATCGCGCTGTCCGGCGTGGCGGTGCTCAATGGCCTGGTGATGATCGCCTTCATCCGCAGCCTGCGCGAAGAGGGGCGTGGCCTGCGCGCGGCGGTCGAGGAGGGGGCCTTGACCCGCTTGCGGCCGGTGCTGATGACGGCGTTGGTGGCCTCGCTGGGCTTCATTCCGATGGCCCTGGCCACCGGGACCGGGGCCGAGGTGCAGCGTCCCCTGGCGACGGTGGTGATCGGCGGGATCCTGTCGTCGACGGCACTGACGTTGCTGGTGCTGCCGGCGCTGTACCAGTGGGCGCACCGACGCGACGAGGAGTGAGGCCACCGAGGGCGCCGGCAAGGCTGGCGCCCTCGGGGTTCAACGCCGGGGTTGCCCATACGCCTGGCTGATCCGGTCGATCACCATGGCCAGGGCGACGATCGCCAGTCCCGCCTCGACGCCCTGGCCGACATTCAAGGTCTGGATCCCGGCCAGTACATCCTCGCCCAGGCCCCGGGCGCCGATCATCGAAGCCACCACCACCATGGACAGTGCCATCATCACCGATTGGTTGAGCCCGGCCATGATGCTCGGCAACGCCAGCGGCAGGGCGATGCGCCGCAAGCGCTGCCAGCGGGTGGCGCCCAGGCCGTGGGCGGCCTGCAGCAGCGAGGGGTCGATCTGCGCCAGGCCCAGCTCGGTCAGGCGCACCAGCGGCGGCAGGGCATAGATCAGGGTGGCGAACACCGCCGGCACCTTGCCCAGGCCGAACAGCATCAGCACCGGGATCAGGTAGACGAACGCCGGCAGCGTCTGCATGACGTCGAGCACCGGCACCAGCAGGCGCCGGGCCAGAGGGCGGGTCGCCAGCAGGATGCCCAGCGGCACGCCGATCAGCACGCACAGCCCGGTGCTCACCAGCACCAGGGCAAGGGTCTGCAGCAGCTTGTCCCACAGCCCGAGCATGCCGATCAGCGCGAGCAGCAAGGGCAGCAGCAGCGCCCGCAGCAGGCTGCGGCTGGCGTGCCAGGCGAGCAGGCCGACCAGTGTCAGCAGCAGCCACCAGGGCAACAGGCGGAGCAGGTTTTCCAGGCCGACGAGCAACTGCAGCAACTGGTCGGAGACGCTGCGCAGATGATCGCCATAGTGCAGCACCAGCCAGTCGACCAGGCGGTTGACCCAAGCGGCGAAGGAGAATTGCAGGGCTTCGGGGAAGCCGCCACTCACAGGGCGGCCTCGACCTTGGCCGCGTTTTCGGCGGGCAGCCAGGCCTTCCACACGCTCGGGTTGTCGCGCAGGAAGGCGAGGGCGGCCTCGCGTGGCGGCAGGCGGGATTCGCTCATGCGGGCCAGCGCCTTGTTCAAGGTGTCGATGGGCAGGTCGACTTTTTCGAACACGGCGACCAGCTCGGGATGAGCGTCGCGAAATGCCTTCGACACGCCAATCGAGAGTTTGGCGGGGAGCGAGCGGCTGCCCTGCGGGTTGGCGTTCGTGGCGTCGGTGAGCGTGGCCCAGGCCGCTTCGCTGAACGGCGGCTCTTCAAGACGTACCAGGTCGTAACGGCCCATCAGCGGGGTGGGGCTCCAGTAGTAGAAGAGCACGGGCTGGCCACGGCGAATCGCCGAGCCGACCTCGGCGTCCAGGGCGGCGCCCGAGCCGCTGCGGAAGTTGTTGTACAGCCCGTCCAGTCCATAGGCCTTGAGCTTCTGGCTATTGACGGTCTCGGAGGTCCAGCCGCTGGGGCTGTTGAGGAAGCGGCCCTTGCCCGGGGCTTCGGGGTCCTTGAACACGTCGGGGTAGCGCTTGAGGTCGTCGACGCTGCGCAGGTCCGGGGCCAAGGGTTTCAGGTTGCGCGCCGGATCGCCCTTGATCACGTAGGCCGGCACCCACCAGCCTTCCTCGGCGTTCTTCACCGTGTCACCGAGGGCGAACACCTGGCCGGCCTGCTCGGCCTTGACCCAGGCGGGGCTGCGCCCGGCCCATTCTTCGGCGATCACCTGCAGGTCGTTGCGCGCCAGGGCCACTTCCATGCTCACGGTGCTGCCGGGGAGGGTGTCGGTGGCGTAGCCGAAGCCGTGCTCGACGATCAGCCGCAGGATTTCGGTGGTCAGGGCGCCGCTTTCCCAGCCGATGGCGCCGAAGTGGATGGGCGCCGGTTGCTCGGCCGCGGCGGCGGAGTCGGTACTGGCCAGGCCGAAGGTGAGCAGCAGGCTGGCGAGCAGGGTCGGGATTTTCTTCATCGGGGCCTCGTCGGTAGCCGTTCCATGGGGTCCGGCAAAAGTGTAGACGACGAGGTTTTTCGCTTGGGGAGCGGGCTTGCGCCGCGCAAGGGCTGCGTGGCAGCCCCCGGCGGTCGGGACTCAGACGCGGAACTGATCCATCAGCCCCTGCTGCTGGTTGGCCAGGCTGTTGAGCGACTGGCTGACCCGCGCCGATTCGTTGGCCTGGCCGCTCAGCGACTCGGTGACGTCGCGGATGGTGGCGACGTTGCTGTTGATCTCCTCGGCCACCGCGCTCTGCTCTTCGGCGGCACTGGCGATCTGCAGGTTCATGTCGGTGATCACCGTCACGGCCTGGCCGATGCGCTGCAGCGCGGTCACCGCCTGGCCGACCTGTTCCACGCCGCCCTGGGCCTGGCGATGGCTGCTGTCCATGGCGCCGACCACTTCCTGGGTGCCAGCCTGCAGGGCCTCGATCACCTGGCGGGTTTCCTCCACCGACTCCTGGGTGCGTCGCGCCAGGTTGCGCACTTCGTCGGCGACCACGGCGAAGCCACGCCCTGCCTCACCGGCGCGGGCGGCCTCGATGGCGGCGTTGAGCGCCAGCAGGTTGGTCTGCTCGGCGATCGAGCGGATCACCTCGAGCACCGAGCCGATCTTCTCGCTGTTCTGCGCCAGGCCTTCGACCTGGGCCATGGCGCTGCTCATGTCGGCGGCCAGGGTGTCGATACTGGTGGTGGTGCGGTCGATCACCGCCAGGCCCTCGCGGGTCGCCTGGTCGGCGTCGCGCGCGGCCTGGGCGGCCTGGGCGGCGCTGCGGGCGACGTCCTGGGCGGTGGCGCTCATTTCGTGGGAGGCGGTGGCCACCTGGTCGACCTGGCGGTACTGCTGCTCCATGCCGGCGCTGGTCTCGGCGGCGATGGCCGCGGACTGGTCGGCGGTGCCACGTGCGGCCTGGACCGAGCGCTTCACCTCGGCGATGGTCGGTTGCAGCTTGTCGAGGAAGCGGTTGAACCAGCCAGCCAGCTCACCGAGTTCGTCGCGCTTGTCGTACTGCAGGCGACGGGTCAGGTCGCCTTCACCACTGGCGATGTCCTTGAGCATCGCGGCCACGCCGAGGATCGGCCGGGTCACGCCGCGGGCCATCAGCCACACCAGCAGCAGGCCGGCGATGGCGGCGGCCAGGCCCAGGCCCAGCTCGAGCAGGGTGCCGCTGGTGTTGAGGGCGTCAAGCTCGTGCTTGAGGCTCTCGGCCGGGCCGGCCAGGGCGTTTTCCGGCACGTCCAGCAGTACGCCCCAGGGCTTGCCACCCGGGATCGGCTCGAAGGCGGCCAGGACTTTCAGGCGCTGCTGGTCGTGCACGATCTGCAGCTTGCCCTCGGCGAGCTTGCGCACCAGTTCCGCGCCCTGGGGCTTGTCGACCTGGTCGAAACGCTGGGCCAGCTTGCCGGCGTCGGCGCTGTAGCCGGCCAACAGGCCGACCGGGCTGAGGATGCCGACCGTGGTCCGGCCTTCGTACAAGCCGCGGCTGGCGGTCTCGCTGAGGGCCTGCAGGCTGTTGAGGTTGATGTCGATGGACAGGGTGGCGATGACCTTGTCGCCGGCCTTGAGCGGGAAGACGATGCTGGTCATCAGCACCCGTTGGCCATCGATGTCATAGAAGTAGGGCTCGACCACGCAGACCTTGCCGCTGCTGCGCGGGCAGACCCACCAGGTGTTGGCGGGCTGGCCGCTGGGGCCGATCTCGGTGTTGGCCATGTCGTGCTCGGGCAGGGCCATCGAGGTCAGCTGGCCGGCGCGCGGCTGCGACCAGTACAGGGCGAAGCGGCCGGTCTCGTTGCTGCCCAGCTCGCCCTGGCCGGCGAACAGCTTGTCCTTGCCATCCAGCGCGCCCGGTTCGAACACCAGCGACAGGCCGAGCAGGTCAGGGTTGGCCTGCAGCGCGGCCTGCACCTGCGCGGTCAGGTCCTGGCGCAGGTCATAGGCATCGAGGAAGCGTTTCTCGGCCTGCTCGCGCAGGAACAGCACCTGGCGGGCGAAGCCGGCGCCGTACTGGTAGGCGTCCATGAACTGGCGGCGGATGTTCAAGGCCTGGACCTCGCCCTGGGATTCGATGCGTGACTGGGCCGCCTCGGTCAGCATCTGCATGCTGCTGGCCTTCACCAGGTCCGAACTGTGGTCCATGCGGTACAGCGAAAGGCCGACGAGCAGGGTGACGATGCTGGCCAGGCACAGGCCTGCCAACAGGGTGATTTTCCATTGGATGGAAAGTTGTCGCAGCAAAGGCATGGGGAAAATCCCTTGTAATAGGTTTGATGCTGCCGAATGTGTCGGCGATCAGGGATTTTTCTTTATCCGTGCGTTCAATAAAAATGTAAGACTTTGGTCGATTCCTACGCTTTGGCGTGAAGCGACCGGCTTTGACTTCCGGTCAATCGTGCATCAGAGTGTGCGCCCTTCATACAAGATCCCCCCAGGTCTGGCCACGGCGCCGAGCAGCCTGTCGCTGGAGCGCTCGCTTTTTTGTCTGTAGTAACGAGGTTTGCACACTAATGAATGCAGTAATTGTCGCGGTAGGGCTCATGCTGGTCCTGAGCCTTTCCCGCGTGCATGTCGTCATCGCCCTGATAGCCGGCGCCTTTGCCGGAGGGCTGGTGGGCGGCCTTGGTGTCGAGGGCACGCTCAAAGCCTTCAATGGTGGCCTGGGCGGCGGAGCCACGGTGGCTATGTCCTATGCGCTGCTGGGCGCTTTTGCCGTCGCCATCGCCAAGTCGGGCCTGGCGCACGCGCTCTCCGACCAGGCCCGGACGATGATTAGTCGCCAGCGGCACAGCGATGGCCGGGAAGTGAAATGGGTGCTGGTCACGCTGATCCTGATCGTGTCGGTGTGCTCGCAGAACCTGGTGCCGATCCATATCGCGTTCATTCCCCTGCTGCTGCCACCGTTGTTGTACGTACTGACCAAGCTGCGCATCGACCGGCGGCTGATCGCCTGCGTGATCACTTTCGGCCTGATCACCCCGTACATGTTCCTGCCGGTGGGCTTCGGCAACATCTTCCTCAACGAGATCCTGCTGGCCAGTGTCAGCCGTGCCGGGGTCGACGTCAGTGCCGTCAACGTCACCCAGGCCATGGCCATTCCTGCCGCCGGGCTGTTCGTCGGGCTGCTGGTGGCGGTGTTCTTCAGTTATCGCAAGAAACGCGACTATGACCTGGCGCGCATCCAGGAGGTCGAGCAGGTGGATGTGCGCTACACCGCGAGAACCTTGCTGGTGGCCGCGGCGGCGATCGTTGCCGCGTTCGTCGTCCAGCTGTGGCTGGGCTCGCTGATTCTGGGATCGCTGGTTGGCTTCCTGCTGTTTTCGCTGTCGGGCATCGTGCGCTGGAAGGAGAGCGACGACCTGTTCACCGAAGGCATGAAGATGATGGCGATGATTGGCTTCATCATGATCGCCGCGTCGGGATTCGCCGAGGTGATGAAGGCCACCGGTGAAGTGAGCAGCCTGGTGGAGACTTCGGCGCAGTGGATTGGCCACAGCAAGGCGATCGGCGCGTTGCTGATGCTGCTGGTGGGCCTGCTGGTGACCATGGGTATCGGCTCGTCGTTTTCCACGGTGCCGATCCTGGCCGCGATCTTCGTGCCGCTGTGCGTGCAGCTGGGGTTCGACCCGCTGGCCACCGTCTGCATCGTCGGTACCGCCGGCGCCCTGGGCGACGCCGGCTCGCCGGCATCCGACTCCACCCTCGGGCCGACCGCCGGCCTGAACGTGGACGGCCAGCATCATCATATCTGGGACACCGTGGTGCCGACGTTCATCCACTACAACCTGCCGCTGCTGGCCTTCGGCTGGCTGGCGGCGATGATGCTCTGAACTGATATCGTCGGGGGCTGCCGCGCGGCCCTTTCGGCGGCGAGCCGGCGAAAGGCCCGGGGCGAGATTTCAGCCGCGGGAAGGTGCCGGGACGATGCGGTTGAGGACGGTGCTGCCGTCCTTGCTGCGGGTCAGGTAGACCGGTAGCACCTTGGGCAGGGTATCGACCAGCCGTGCCACCTCGGCGGTGTTGTAGATGCCGCTGATGCGGATATTGCCGGTGCTCTCGTCGGCCAGCAGCAGCGGCTTGTTCAGGTATCGGTTGATGACCGGCAGCGCCTGCGTCAGGCTCAGGTTGTCCAGCACCAGCTTGCCGTTGCGCCAGGCCAGGCTGTTGCCGTAGTCGTTGCTCTGGTTCAGTTCGGGCTCGAAGTCGCCCTGGTGATAGCTGGCTTGCATCCCTGGGCCGAGGCGATAGCCGCCGGAGTTGCCATCGCTGCTGACCAGCACCGAGCCCTCCACCAGCGTCACCTTGACCTGGTCCTCATACTTCCACACGTTGAACTGGGTGCCGGTAACCCGGGTCTGGCCGCTGGCGGCGCGGACGATGAACGGGTGGTTGCTGTCGTGCGCGACCTTGAAGAAGGCTTCGCCCTTGACCAGGGTGACCCGACGCTCGTTCTTGTAGTTCAGGAAGCGCAGCTCGCTGTTGAGATTCAGCTCGACGCTGCTGCCATCGTTCAGGCGAACGTGCGCTACCTGATGGCTGGTTTCGAAGTGCTGGTAGCTGTCGGGGAGCCACCCTTGCTCCCAGCCGATCCAGCCGGCCAGGGGCAGGGCCAGCAGGGCAATGGCCGCCGCCGAGGCATAGGGGCGCCAGTGACGTGCGCGCGGCTGACGCCGTGGCGCAGGCTGCAGTTCGACGACTTCGGCGTTGCGGGGGAGCAGGTCGGCGGTCTGCCAGATCTCCAACATGGCCTGGTATTCCTCGGCATGCCGTGGATCGGTTGCCAGCCATCGAGCGAAAGCGCCCCTTTCAGCCGCCGTGCAGTCTTCGGAGTGCAGGCGCATGCACCAGTGCGCGGCGGCATCGGTGATGGCATCGTCTTCGCTGGGAAGGTGGCGGTCCTGGTTCATTTCGGCTCCCGGTTTTGCCGGCATTCTACCCTTGGCGGGAGCTCCCGAGAACGAGTTAATGGCGAATGACTATCAATTGTATGATTTTTCGTCGTATATGCGGTTGAGTCCCATCTGTGCCAGGCCTGCGGGTCGGACGCGCCGGCCTGGCACCCGATTCAGAACTGCTCGGCCGCCAGGCCGTACAGGCTGGCGCTGCCGGCGCGGATCGTCGCTTCCAGCGCCAGGCCGCGCGGCAGCACGCGCTGGAAGAAGAACATCGCGCATTCGAGCTTGGCGCCGTGGAAGGCCGGGTCGGTGTCGTACTGTCGCTGTGCCGTGCCGGCCATCCGTGCCCACATGTAGGCATAGGCGGTCAGGCCGAACAGATGCAGGTATTCCACTGCCGAGCTGCTGACCAGGTTGGCATCCTCGCCGGCGCGCGTCTGCAGCCACTTGCTCACGCTCTCCAGGCGCACCAGCGCTTGCAGCAGGGCCTCGCGGTGCAGCGCGGCATCGACACAGAAGGCGCGGATCTCGGCGGCCAGGCCGGCCAGTGCCTGGCCGCCGTCGGCCAACACCTTGCGCCCGAGCAGGTCCAGGGCCTGAATGCCGTTGGTGCCTTCGTAGATCTGCGCGATGCGCACATCGCGCACGCGCTGCTCTTGCCCCCATTCGCGAATGTAGCCATGGCCGCCGAACACCTGCTGGCCGAGCACGCAGCTTTCCAGCCCATTGTCGGTGAAGAAGGCTTTCGCCACCGGGGTGAGCAGGGCGACCAGGCGCTGGGCGCCCTCGCGTTCGCCCGCGTCCTCGGCGTAACGGGCGATATCCAGTTGCTGGCCGACGTAGACGGCGAATGCCCGCCCGCCTTCGGTGAGGGTGCGCATGGTCAGCAGCATGCGCCGCACATCGCCGTGCACGATGATCGGGTCGGCCAGCCGGGCCTGGTCCTGGGCGCCGCCGGCGGCACGGCTCTGCAGGCGCTCACGGGCATAACGGGCGGCGCTCTGGTAGGACGCCTCGGCGCAGCCGATGCCCTGGATGCCGATGGACAGGCGTTCGTAGTTCATCATGGTGAACATCGCCGCCAGGCCTTTGTTCACCTCGCCGACCAGATAGCCTTCGGCCTGGTCGAAGTTCATCACGCAAGTGGCCGAGGCCTTGATGCCCATCTTGTGTTCGATCGAACCGCAGTGCGCGCCATTGCGTGCGCCGAGGCTGCCGTGCGCACCCACCAGCCACTTCGGCACCAGGAACAACGAGATGCCCTTGGGCCCGGGCGGCGCATCGGGCAGGCGCGCCAGCACCAGGTGGACGATGTTCTCGGTCAGGTCCTGCTCGCCGCCGGTGATGAAGATCTTGCTGCCGCTGATGCGATAGCTGCCGTCGGCCTGGGGTTCGGCGCGGCTGCGGATCAGGCCCAGGTCGGTACCGGCGTGAGGTTCTGTCAGGCACATGGTGCCGGCCCAGCGGCCCTCGTACAGCGGTGCCAGGTAGGTTGCCCTGAGCGCATCGCTGGCGTGGGCGTCGATGGCCAGGCAACTGCCGGCGCTGAGCGCCGAGTAGAGGCTGAAGCTGCTGTCGGCGGCGTACATCATCTCCTCGAACAGCACACCGAGCATTTTCGGCATGCCCATGCCGCCATGGTCGGGGTTGCCGCCCAGGCCGACCCAACCCCCGTCGCGGTAGATCTGCCAGGCTTCGCGAAAACCGTCGGGGGTGCGCACCTCGGCGTTTTCGAAGCGCACACCTTGTTCATCGCCGTGGCGGCTGAGTGGGGCGATCAACTGGCTGGTGAGTTTCGCGGCCTCCTCGAGGATGGCGTCGGCGGTCTCGGCGTCGACCCGTTCGGCCAGGGCCGGCAGGCGCGCCCATAGGGCCGGGCCCTGGAAGACGTCCTTGAGGATGAAGCGCATGTCGCGTAGCGGGGCGTTGTATTCGGTCATGGCGGGGCTCGTCGAAGGGATTGGAGGGCGGGGGCTCAGAGCGTTCCGGCCCGATCGCGCAGCACGTACTTCTGGATCTTGCCGGTGCTGGTCTTGGGCAGTTCGCCGAATACCACGGTCTTCGGCACCTTGAAGCCGGCCAGGTGCTCACGGCACCAGGCGATGACGTCGCTTTCGCGCGTGGCGCCATGGCCGGTCTTCAGGGTCACGAAGGCGCACGGCGTCTCGCCCCATTTTTCATCCGGACGCGCGACCACGGCGGCCTCGAGCACGGCGGGGTGCTTGTACAGGACGTCCTCGACCTCGATGGTGGAGATGTTCTCGCCGCCGGAAATGATGATGTCCTTGAGCCGGTCCTTGATCTCGACGTAGCCATCGGGGTGCCAGACCGCCAGGTCGCCGGTGTGGAACCAGCCGCCACGGAAGGCTTCGGCGGTGGCCTCGGGGTTCTTCAGGTAGCCTTTCATCACCGTGTTGCCACGCATGAAGATCTCGCCGAGGGTTTCGCCGTCGCGCGGCACCGGCGCCAGGGTCTGCGGATCGGCCACCATCAGTCCGTCCAGGGTCGGGTAGCGCACGCCCTGGCGAGACTTGATCCGCGCCCGCGCCTCCAACGGCTGTTCGTCCCATTCGTCATGCCAGGCGCACACCGTCACCGGCCCGTAGACCTCGGTCAGGCCATAGGTGTGGGTGAGGTGGATACCCATTTGCTCCACCGCGCCGATCACCTTGGCCGGTGGCGCCGCGCCGGCGACCATGGCCTGCACCGGGTGGTCGATGGCCGCCTTGGCGGTGTCGGGCATGTTGACCAGGGCGTTGAGCACGATCGGCGCGCCACACAGGTGGCTGACCCGGTGCTCGCGGATCAGGGTGAGGATCTTCTGCGGGTCGACCCGGCGCAGGAACACATGGGTGCCGGCCAGGGCGGTGATGGTCCAGGGATAGCACCAGCCGTTGCAGTGGAACATCGGCAAGGTCCACAGGTACACCGGGCGGTGGCCCATGGCCCAGGTCATCTGGTTGCCGATGGCGTTGAGGTAGGCGCCGCGGTGGTGGTAGACCACGCCCTTGGGGTTGCCGGTGGTGCCGGAGGTATAGTTGAGCGAGATGGCCTGCCACTCGTCGTCGGGCCATGCCCAGGCGAACGCCGGATCGCCTTCGGCCAGCAGTGCCTCGTAATCCAGGTCGCTGACCGGTTGGCCTTCGCCGTATTCCGGATCGTCCACGTCGATCACCAGCGGCGGGTGCTCCAGCAGCGCCAGGGCGTCCTTGATGACGCCGTGGAACTCGCGGTCGCCGATCAGTACCTTGGCTTCGCCGTGGCGCAGCATGAAGGCGATGGCCTCGGCATCCAGGCGCACGTTGAGGGTGTTGAGCACCGCGCCGATCATCGGCACGCCGAAGTGCGCCTCGAGCATGGCGGGGATGTTCGGCAGCATCACCGCCACCGTGTCGCCGCGGCCGATGCCGCGACCTTGCAGGGCGCTGGCCAGGCGCCGGCAGCGGGCGTAGGTCTGCTGCCAGTCGCGGCGGATGGCGCCGTGGATCACGGCCGGGTAGCGACCGTAGACGGCGGCGGTGCGTTCGATGAAGCTCAGGGGAGTCAGGGCGACGTGGTTGACGGGCGCGGGCATCAGGCCCTGGGAGAAGATCGACATACGGTTGTCCTGTAAGGGAGGCGGGCGCACCGTGGCGCGCTTGTCTCCCTGGTGGCTGATTGTTAGCTCTGATCAGGTGGGAGGTGCAGGCCTCCCTGTCGCTTTTTTACGCGAGCCGCTATCGTATCTGGAAGATCGACTATAGCAATATAGTAAAACTACTATAATAAAGGCTGTTACCTGTGGACCTCACCTGTACCCCCTTGCTGGCGTTGGACCCTCAACCCAGTCTGTTGATCGGCCCGGATGCGCTGGCGTGGCAACTCAATCCTGCCTTGCAGGCGCTGATCCAGGGCGGCCCGCCCTTGACGCACTGGCTGCCGGCCAACCATGCCGCGCTGGTGCGTGCCTGCCTGTCCCAGGCGCGGGCGATCAGCGACGTCGAAGCCGAAGTGGGTGAGCGCATCCTGCTCTGGACCTTCATCCCCGATGCGCCGCGCCAGCAGGTTCTGGCGCGCTGCCGCGATGCCAGTGCCGAGCGCCATGGCGAGCGTGAGGCCAGTCGCGCCCGGCGGCTGTACCGGCTGATCACCGAGAACACCACCGACCTGATCTCCCGGCACAGCCCGGATGGGCGTTTTCTCGACGCCACACCCGCGGCGTTTCGCCTGCTCGGGGTATGGCCGGAGCAATTGCGCGCCAGCCCTGCGCACGGCCTGTTGCACCCGCGCGAGCGGCGCCAGGTACTGCTGCAGGCGGGCGCCGCGCTGGAGGCGGACGGCTATCACACCGTGACCTGCCGCGTGCGCCATGCCGACGGGCGCTACCGCTGGTTCGAGATCGCCTGCCGGGCGATCCGCGAAACTTATACCGGCGCGGTGGTGGAGATCGTCGCGGTGTCGCGCGACATCACCCTGCGCATCGAGGCCCAGGAGAGTCTCGCCCACAGCGCCCGGGTCGCCACCCTGGGCGAGCTGGCCTCGGGCATCGCCCACGAGATCAATCAGCCGCTGGCCGCGGTGCTCAACTACAGCAATGCCAGCCTGCGCTACCTGAACAACCTGGACCACGACCCCCAGGCGCGGGAGCGGGTCGCCCAGGGGCTGCAGCGCATCAACGCCCAGGCCACCCATGCCGCGCAGGTGATCCGCCGCCTGCGCGCTTTTCTTCGTAAAGGCCCGCGCCAGCTGCAGGCGGTGGATATCAACGAGGTGGCCGAGGAAGCGCTGCGCCTGTGTGCCTGGGAGGCCGCTGGCGCGCAGGTGCGCATCGAGTTGCGGCTGGCTGCGCAGTTGCCGAGGGTGTATGCCGACCGTGTGCTGCTCGAGCAGGTATTGCTCAATCTGCTGCGCAACGCGATCGATGCCAACCGCGAGCAGCATCCGGGCCGTCCGTCGCGTATCCTGCTAAGCGCCCGGCGCGAGGCCGATGGGTTGCAGGTGGAAGTGGCCGACCAGGGCCCGGGCGTATCGCCTGAACGCATGGACACGCTGTTCACGCCCTTCATCACCAGCAAGGCCGATGGCCTTGGCCTGGGGCTGAGCATGAGCCGCAGCATCGTCGAGGGCTTCGACGGCAGCTTGTGGGCGCGTGCAGGTGAAGAGCATGGACTGGTCCTGTGCTGTCGCCTGGCGGTAAACCGGACATGACGGGGGATGCGGTGGTGCAAGCGAAGGTGTATGTGGTCGACGACGATGCCGGGATGCTCGATTCCACGGTGTGGCTGCTCGAGTCCGTGGGGCTGCAGGCATTGCCGTTCACTTCGGGGCAGGCCTTTCTCGATGCCTGCGAGGACTCCGGGCCGGCCTGTGTCCTGCTCGACGTGCGCATGCCGGGGCTGGGGGGCCTGGCGGTGCAGCAGGCGCTGCGCGAGCGGGGGGTACGGATTCCACTGATCTTCGTCAGCGCCCATGCCGACGTGCCCATCGTGGTCAGGGCATTCAAGGCCGGTGCCGTCGACTTCATCGAGAAGCCCTACAACGATCAGTTGCTGCTCGACAGTGTGCAGGCCGCGCTCAACCGCGCCGGAGCCAGCCATGCGGGCAGTGGCGAGGTGGCGCAGGTGCAGGCGCGGATCGACAGCCTCACCCCACGGGAGCGAGATGTGTTCATTCCGTTGGTCCAGGGGCAGGGCAATCGCGAGATCGCCGAGCGCCTGGGCGTGAGCGTGAAGACCATCGACCTGTATCGTGGACGCGTGATGAAACGCATGCAGGCCGAGAGCCTGGCGGAACTGGTAGGGATGGCGATCGCCTGCGGCCAGGTACAGGCCCTGGGGCTGCGGGCGAGCTGAGCGCTCAGCGTCTGGCGATCACCAGCGCGGCGGGCCGTAATAGACCGGTGGCGGGCCGTAGTAGCGGCGATACACCGGCGGCGGCGCTGGCACGTAGCGCTCCACTACGTAGGGCTGGTAATACACCGGCGGCGGTGGCGCCTGCACGTACACCGGCGGCGGTGCGTAGACTGGCTGTGGCTGAACGTACACGGTGCGGTCACGCCCGCCCGAAACGGCCGCGCCGACCACTGCGCCGACCACGGCGGCGCCGATCACGGGCCCCGGGCCATACCAGCCGCCGCCATGGGCCGATGCTTGCCCGCTGATGGCCAGTGCGCCGACCAGCAGGGCGATTCCGGGGATGAAACGTTTCATGGTGACACCTCGCGCAAGACCCCTCGTTCGGGGCTTGCCTACTATGACCGCAAGGCGCCCGAGGTGCGCCGGGGGAAAGGGTAAAGGTTGTGTAAGGGGCGACCGGCGGTGGCGTCTGCTACCCTCGCACAATCGTTTCAGCCATGACTGAGGAGCAGCGATGAGCATTCCACCCAGCAGGAACACGGTTCTGTGCATTTCCCTGGCCGGCCGCCCCGGCACCTTCGGGGTGCGCTTTCACAATCACCTCTACCAGCAGCTGGGGCTGGACTACTACTACAAGGCCATGACCACCCAGGACCTGCCCGCCGCCGTAGGCGGCATCCGCGCGCTGGGCATCCGTGGCTGCGGTGTGTCGATGCCTTACAAGGAGGCCTGCATGGCATTGGTGGACGAGATCGACCCATCCGCTGCGGCCATCGACTCGGTGAACACCCTGGTCAACACCGACGGGCACCTGAAGGCGTACAACACCGACTACCTCGCGGTACGCCAGTTGCTGGCCCACCACCGGGTCGACCCCGCCAGCGGCTTTGCCCTGCGCGGCAGCGGCGGCATGGCCAAGGCCGTGGCCAGCGCGCTGCGCGACGCAGGGTTCGGTGATGGGATCATCGTTGCCCGCAACGAGCAGGCAGGGCGGCAGCTGGCGGATGTCTGCGGTTATCGCTGGCTGCCCGAACTGGATGGCCGCTGCCCGCCGCTGCTGGTCAACGTCACGCCGATCGGCATGGCCGGGGGGCCGGAGGCGGATCAGCTGGCCTTCCCGGAAACGGCCATCGCAGCGGCCGAGCGCGTCTTCGATGTCGTGGCGATGCCGGCACTGACGCCATTGATCCGCCACGCCCAGGCACTGGGCAAGCCGGTCATCACCGGGCTGGAGGTGATCGCCCTGCAGGCATTGGAACAATTCGTGCTGTACACCGGGGTGCGGCCGACGCCGGCGCAGGTCGATGCGGCAGTGGCGTATGCACGGCAGGCCTGAATCGCGGGTAAACCCCTGCGCGGAGCGCTGATCCCTGTGGGAGCTTACCCGCGAAACTGCGTCCTTTTCGCCGGCAACGACCTCAGAAGACCTTGTGCCCCTCGTCGAGCAGCTGGTCGACCAGCGCCCGGCCATGGGCCAGGGAGACGTGCTGGGCGTTGTCCAGGTCGCAGAACAATTTCATCGGCATCGAGATCCGCTTGCTGGTATGGCCTTCGGGATCGGTGATCAGGCATCCGGCGGCGTAGGGCAGGGGAGAGTCTGGGTGGGGCATCACGCTGGCGGTGATGGTGTGGTCGCGATATTCACAGTGAAGGGTTTGCATCGTCCTTACCTCGCTGTGGCTTGGAAGCGCTGTTACTTCCATATACCACAGCGAGGGGCCGGGAGTTCCCGGCCCGACGAGCGCGAGCGGACGGATCAGCCTTTCAGCTCGGTCGGCTGGATCACTTCCACCCAGTAGCCATCCGGGTCCTTGACGAAGGCCAGGTGGTTCATGCGGCCATCTTGCAGGCGCTTCTGGAACGGTACGCCGAGCGCCTCGAAGCGGGCACAGGCGACGCGCACGTCCGGCACCGAGATGCAGATGTGGCCGAAGCCGCGTGGGTCGGTGTTGCCATTGTGGTAGGCGAACCCAGCGTCGTTTTCGGTACCGTGATTGTGGGTCAGTTCCAGCACGCCGGGGATCGACTTCATCCATTGGTGGCGCTCGGCGTCGTCGGCCGGGATCTGTGCCGGGTCGACCAGGGCCAGGAAGTACAGGCTGAAGGCCGCTTCCGGGAAGTCACGCTTGTCCACCAGGCGAAAGCCCAGCACGCGGGTGTAGAAATCCAGCGATTTCTCGATGTCCTTGACCCGCAGCATGGTGTGGTTGAACACGAAGTTGGCGGTGGCGGCGTCTGGCTGGGCAGTGACGCCTGGCAGGGTGTGCAGATCGTGCAGGCTCATGGGTACTCCGGAATCAGGCCTAGGTCATTCAGACGGGCCATGATACGGCAGTGAGCCTGCAGCGCAAATGAAAGCGCCCCGCACGAGTGCGGGGCGCCGGAATTAGAGGCCCGCATGTGCGGGCGCGTGATGGGGTCGCTAGTCCTTTAGCTGGTTCAATATTGAGCCTGTGCTTGTGAAAAAAGTGTGAAGCACTTGTCGAGGTTTCATCAGCGCACCCAACTTTCCACGGTCTGCGCGCCATACTGTTCTTTCCAGGCCTTCAGCCCCCGGTGATTGCCGCCTTTGGTCTCGATCCGTTCGCCGGTGTGGGGGTTCTCGTAGACCTTCACCACGCGTGGGCGACGCTGCTGCTTGACCGCGCCGGCCGGTGCACGGGGCACGGCCTTGGGATCGAGAATGGCAATGATGTCGCGCAGGTTCTTGTCATAGCTTTTCATCAGGCCGACTAGTTTCTGCTCGAATTCGATTTCGCGTTTAAGGCCGGCATCCTTTTTTAGCGCCTCCAATTGTGCCATTTGTTCCTGAAGCGCTTTTTCGGCAGCACGAAACTCTGCAAGTCTGGACACTGTCATCACTCCTGTAAGTCTGCCGTGGCATGACGTGACGAACATGAAGATTGCATTGAACGCCGGCCACGCGGGTGGGTATAGCTGTTCGCTGAGTGTGAGTGTAGTAGTCGCAGGCAAGTGGGTAAACAGCAAACTTTCAATCCATTAGCCGGGAACTTTGGCGGATTTTCGCGCCGTATTCGAAGCGTGTGCCGCAATGACTGGCCTGGGGCCTTAGACCATGGTCCCATGGCCCGAGCTAGAGCGATTGGTGGAAAATTTACGATGATGGTCGAAATGTACTCGGCCGTCCTGTAGTGCCGGTGCAAGTGGTTGCCCGGATCGTTTTTCTGCCCTTCTTTTGGATGTTTCCCCGCATGTTTGCCCCTTTCCCCCTCGCCCCTGGGCGCCGAGTTGCCGGCCTGTTCTTCCTGTGTGCCGGTATCAACGCTCAGGCCGCCGGTTTTCTTGAAGACAGCAGTGCCAAGGTCGAAGCACGCAATGTCTATTTCAATCGGGATTTCCGTGACGGCCACAGCAGTTCCAGCCAGGGTGCGTCGAAGCGCGAAGAATGGGCCCAGGGCTTCATCCTCAATGTCCAGTCCGGTTATACCCAGGGTCCGATAGGCTTTGGCGTGGATGCGCTGGGCATGCTCGGTTTCAAGCTGGATTCGAGCCCGGCGGACAGCAACAGCGGCTTGCTGCCGTCTTCCGGGCACGACCCGCGCCACTCCGCCGACCAGTACGCCAAGATGGGCATCGCCGGCAAGGTGAAGGTTTCGAATACCGTACTCAAGTACGGTTCGATGATGCCGGATGTGCCGCTGCTCAAGTACAACGATGGCCGCCTGTTGCCGACCATGTTCCACGGCGCCTGGCTGACCTCCGAAGAGGTGCGCGACCTCAAGTTCACCCTGGCGCGCCTGAACCAGTACACCGCGCGGGACTCCACCGACCGCCAGGACATTCGCGTCCACTGCAAGAACAAGCGCTACGCCTGCGACATCGAGGCCGATCACTTCGACCTGGCGGGTGTCGACTACCGCTTCAACGACCGTGTCAGCGCCCAGTACCAGGTCTCCAAGCTGGAAAACATCTACCGTCAACACTTCCTTGGCCTGGTCGCCAGTCAGCCTCTGGAAGTCGGTAGCCTGTCGGCCGACCTGCGGGTGATCAAGAGCGACGACATCGGCAACGCCCGTGCCGGCCGGATCGACCACCGCGCCTTCAGCGGCATGCTCGGCTACAGCCTCGGTGGACACAAGCTCAGCGCCGGCTGGCAGCGCATGTACGGCGACAGCGCCATGCCGTACCTCGATGGCAGCAATCCCTACCTGGTCAACTACGCCCAGGTCAACGACTTCGCCGCCGCTCAGGAGCGCTCCTGGCAGGTACGCTACGACTACGACTTCAAGGCCCTGGGCGTGCCCGGCCTGACCTTCTTCACCCGCTACATCAATGGCGACAACATCAAGGCCCCGGGCAGCAGCGCCGAAGGCAAGGAATGGGAACGCGACACCGAGCTGAAGTATCAGGTGCAAAGCGGCACCTTCAAGGACGTCAGCGTGCGCCTGCGCAACTCCACCTACCGCAGCAACTACGAGAAGTGGGCGCGTGACATGGACGAGACCCGGGTCATCGTCAGCTACAACTTCTCGATTCTCTGAGCGCCTTTGCCAAACGCCGGTGGCCGACCGACAATGGCCACCGGTTTCCAGGCAGGTCAGGCGATGAAACAACTTCTATTGATCGGCATCGGTCCCGGTGACCCTCGCCAGGTCACCTACGAGGCCGTGGAAGCCCTGCGGCGCGCCACGGTGTTCTTCGTGCTCGACAAGGGCGCGGTCAAGGACGAACTGGCGGGCCAGCGGCGGACGATCCTCGAGCGCTACCTGCCCCAAGGCGGCTATCGCCTGGTGCAGGTGGGCGATCCACTGCGTGATGGCCAGGCGACGGATTATGTCGGCGCCGTGCAGGATTGGCACGCCCAGCGCGCCGCGCTGTACGCACGCCTGATCGACGAGGAACTGGGCACCGACGATGTCGGCGCCTTCCTGCTCTGGGGCGAGCCCGGGCTCTACGACAGCACCTTGCGCATCCTCGACCTGGTTCGTGAGCGTGGGGTGTCGCTCGCGCTCGAGGTGATTCCCGGTATCAGCAGCGTCCAGGCCCTGGCCGCCAGGCACCAGATCCCCCTCAACCGTATCGGTGAGCCGCTGACCGTGCTTCCGGGGCGGCGCCTTGGCGAGCAGGCACGGATCGACAATGTCGTGGTGATGCTCGATGGGCAGTGCGCCTTCGCCGCCCTGGAGGATCCACAGCTGGTGATCTACTGGGGCGCCCACCTGGGCACGGCCGACGAGTTGCTGGTGAGCGGGCCGTTGTCGGCGGTGAAGGCGCGCATCCTTGAGCTGCGCGAAGCGGCGCGGCGGCGCAAGGGATGGATCATGGATACCTATCTGCTGCGGCGGCAGCTGTAGGCATCAACGCCTGCGCAGCATCGCGCCGGTGAAGTTGTACAAACGCTGCTCCTCCAGATGCTGCAGGGCATGTTCGACCCGTCGCAGGAGTACCGGGTCACGCCGGGCCGCGAGCAACGGCGCGCAGGCCTCCTGGGCCTGCTGCCAGGCAGCTTCATCGCTGTGCAGCCGGACCGCCTGCGCGGCCAACTCCTCGGTGCTGGTGGCGATGCCGCCGGGCCAGGGGCGATGCGTCTGCAGACCTTCGGCGCCGACAGGCGTGGTCACGCTGGGTGTGCCGCAGCGCAGTGCGTCCATCAGCTCACCGACAACCCCGGCACCGAAGCGCAGCGGCGCCAGGCATACCCGGGCGCTGGCCATCGCGGCCTGGGGATCCTCGGCCTGGCCCAGTACATGGAACCCTTCGTCCGGTGCATGCAAGGCCATGGTTTTGGCCGCCGGCCCGGTACCGTACAGCTGCAACCGGGCATCCGGCAGGCGCCGGCGCAGCATCGGCCAGAGGTTGTGCTTCATCCACAACAGGGCGTCGTGGTAGGCCGCCTGGCCGAAATGGCCGAAGCTGACGAAGTGCTGGCGTTCGCCGAAGGAGGGCAAGGGCTGGTGGAGCGGGCCGGCCAAGGGCGGGCAGTGGTGCAGCAGGTAATCCGCCACGCCAAAGCCGTTGACCAGCAGGTCGATCTCGCGCTGCGTGGCGAGCAGTGTCAGGTCGCAACGCCAGATCGCCGCGACTTCGCGCTGGGTGGTCGCGGCGGGTGCCATCTGCCGGAACAGATCGGGGCCGGGGGTGGCGAACAGGGCGCCGAAGTCGTTGGGGTCAAGGCCCTCCACCAGACGCCGGCGAAGCAATTGCTGGCGCGCTTCGCGCAGGCTTTGCAGACCGTTGCCGGCGAGCATGCGCAGGGCCTGGGGATAGCGTTGCGCGACAGGGCCGGCGAACTGCTCCTCCATCAGGAAATGGTCGAACAGCACCACGTCGGGCGCCGATATGCCCTCAGGCAGCGCGCCAGGGCTGATAGCCAGCTCGTCCACGCCCAGGGCGGACTTGTGCGGACCGGTTGCGGCGGCACTGGCCACGGTGATCCGCCAACCGTGCCCGCGGAAGCTTTCAAGAAGCTGCGTCATGTACCGTCCGGCGCTCCACGCGGTGGGTTCGGGCCAGGTGTGGGCGATGACCAGGAGCTGGGGCATGGGCGAGGGCCTTGGCGGAAAAGGCGCTATTTAACCATGCGTGGCGCGGTCACGCCTCCAGCGCGGTCTTGAGCACCGCGCTCAGATGCCGGCGCTGGCTCTTTTCATGTTCGAGCAGCACCATGCGCCGGGTCAGCTGTGGTTCGCCGAAGGGCAGCACGGTGGCCGGGGGCAGGCGTGCGAGGTCGTCATCGCTCATGGGAATGATCGCCACGCCCAGCCCCATGGCCGCCATGCGGGCCAGGGCCTCCTGGCTGTCCAGCTCCATCTGCTCGCTGACCTGCAGGCGCTGGCGGCGCAGCTCCTGTTCGATCTGCCGGCCGGCCCAGGCGCGCTTGTCGAAGCGCAGGAACGGCTGGCTGGCGAGCAGCTGTGGCAGGCCCTGACCCGCCAGTTCCGGGCTGGCGATGGCCCAGAAGCGGTCCTCGAACAGCGGTACGAACTGCAGGCACTGTGGGTACGGGCTGACGGGTTCGGTGGTGATGGCGGCATCCAGCTCGCCGTCCTCGACACGCCGGGCAAGCTCGGCCGACATGCCCGAGACCACGCTGATGTGCAGCAGCGGGTGGTGCGCCTTGATCCACACCAGCGCCTGGGGCAGGCGCCGGGCCAGAACCGTGTGTATGGCGCCGATACGCAGGCGGCCGCGCAGGCTTGGCGCGCTGGCCAGGGTATCGGCCAGTTCGTCGTAGGCGGCCAGGATGGCTTCGGCGCGGGCCACCGCGAGCTGGCCGGCTTCGGTCAGCATCACCTGGCGACGGCTGCGGTCGAACAGGATGACCTGCAGTTCGTCTTCGAGCAGCTTGATGTGCAGGCTGACCGCCGAAGGCGTCAGGCTGAGCAGGTCGGCGGCACGGGCGAAGGTGCCGTGGCGGGCGATGGTCACCAGGGTGCGCAGGGCTTTGAGAGACACGAAAGGCTCCGGGGCGAGCAGGTGGGGGCATTGTCCGGCCCGGCCCCAGCGCTGGCAAGCGTCTAGCGGCAGCGGCGCCTGAGCCAGCCATCCAGGCTCAGGCGTCCGGCGCCCTTGAGCAGCAATGGCGACAGCGCCACCAGGTAGATCAGCGGCAGCTTGTAGTTGCCGTACCCCTGATCGGTGATCGCATAGCCGCGGGCCAGGTCGGCCAGGCTCGACCATGCGCCCGGCCAGTGCACCGCGGCAATCGCCACCACGGTCACCACCATCAGCACCGCCGAAGCCAGGCGTGTGCCCAGTCCGAGCAGCAGAAGCAGCGGACAGATCAGCTCGGCCCACATCGACAGCTGCCAGTTCAGGCCCGCCGGCAACAGGTCGAAGGGAAACGGGAAGCTCGCCTGCAGGTCGGCGAACCAGTTGCTGCCGTTGAACTTTTCCAGGCCCGATTCGAAGAATTCCCAGGCCAGGAACAGGCGCAGCGGCAGGTCGGCGCCCCAGCTGCCGACGCGGTCGAGGGCGGCGAAGGGGCGAGTCAGGAGGAGGGTTGGCATGATCGGTCTCCAGATGTTCAGTGCGACAGCGCCGGGGCGACCCGGCGCAGGCGCTGGGATTGCTTGGCGATGAGTTTCAGGGCGATGGCGGCGAACATCAGGGCAAAGGCCAGGGGATACCAGCCGCCCAGGGGAATGCGCTTGTAGAACGACAGGCAGAACACTGCCGCCAGCACCCAGGTGCCGGTACTGTGCAGGCCCTTCCATCGCCGCGGTCCGAGCAGGCGCATCGGTGCCTTGAACGAGGTGAGGGCCAGCAGCGCGATGAACAGGTAGCCTACCGAGCCCGGTATGTTCGCCACGGCCGTCCGACCGGCCCAGAACAGTTCCGGGAAGGCCTTGGCGTAGAGGTAGATCAACACCCCGTGGACCGTGTGCGAGAAGGCGAATGCCAGGCCCAGGTAGCGGCGCTCACGCAGCAACTGGCGGCTGGCGGTGCTCGGCAGCAGGATGGCCAGGGCCGAGGCGAGGAAGGTCAGCAGAAACAACGCGAACGAGCTGCGGGCGGTGGCGCGGATGGCGCTGCGCAGACCGTCCGGCCCCAGCGGCTGGCTGAGCAGCACGAGAGCGCTCATCGCCAGGGTCAGGGCCGCGAGGGCAGCGAACAACCTCCAGCCGGAGGGCAAGGGCAGGGCTTTCATGGGCGGGGCTCCCGGAGTTCAGGGCGATGGCGGGGTGCCGTCGCGCTGGGGTGGCCGGGAGTGTGCGGGGGTCGGGTATCTGCCGTGTGTCGCGGTGAGGGGGGTTATGTATCGGTCTGTAGCGGCGCTCAGCGGTTGCTGGTCAGGCGTTGCTGCGCCGCCGCACAGCCATTGATGTCCACTGCCTTGTGCAGGTAGGCCTGGCGCTGCTGCGGATCGATCTCGGCGAGCAGGCGGTAGATCTCGGCCTGATAGTCGCGCTGACGGCCCCATTGCATCTGCAGCCCTTGCGGTCGAGTGCGATTGCAGGCCAGCCGGGTCGCTGGCTGCGGGTAGTACGGTGCGTACAGGGTGGCCATGCTGGGCACCGCTTCCAGCGCTTCGCGGTAGCCAGGGCTGGCATTGTACGGTTGGCACCAGTGGGCAATGGCCAGGGCGGGCGGGGCGAAACCTTGCCTGAGGCTGGCTTCCAGCAGTGGGCAGGCGGCCTCGGCGATCTGGCCGGCCGGCAGGTAGGTGGTGTAGTACAGGGCCAGACGGTACTGGGCCACCGGGTGGCCGAGGGCGACGGACTTCTTCAGCAGCGCCACCGCCGTGGGCAGGGTATGGGCCAGCGCCTGGCCCTGGCGGCTCAGTTCGGGGTCGCCGCTGGCGGTGCGCAGGGGGCTGGCACTGGCATCCTGATTGTCAGCCTGCTCCAGCAGGGGCAGGGCCTGGCGGTAGAGCAGGTCGGCATGAGGGTCGATGCTCACCTCCAGCGCCTGCGCGCTGGCCGTCGCCAGCAGCAGGGGCAGGAATACGGCTCGGCGCGCGCGGACGCGGCGAACCTGACGCAAGGTCACAGGCTGTGGGGCGGCTGGGTAGGTCATGACGGGTACGCGTGTGCCTCAGGCGAATCAGGAGCGACGACGGCGTATTCTAGCCAGCCAAGGCCGCTCGCCGAAAGCCCGGCAAGGCACTATCAGACCAGCTTGATCGGCGCGACCTTGCGCAGGGCGTGTTTTTCCTGGGCCAGGCCGAGCTTGGCGGTGATCACCTTGGCCAGGGCGTTGTTGCCCAGGTCGTTGAAGTGCAGGCGATCGACGAACAGGTTCTCGGTGAACACCGGCGAGCTGCCGAGCATGCAGTTCATGTCGTAGCAAGGTACGGGGTCGGCCTGGCTCTTGATTCGGCGGAAGAAGGCCATGTGCAGTTGGCTGTCGAAGGTGCTGTCGAGCAGGCGGTCGAAGTGGGTCGGCTGGCGGCGCAGTCGTTCCAGCATGGCTTGTTCGGCGCTGGGCAGGCTTTCCCGGCACCACGGCAGCAGGGGCTGGAGGATGAAGGTGAGGGTAGTGTGGCCGCCGGCCAGCAGACGGTCCCACTGACGCAGGGTGCGACCGATGCAGTCGGCGGCGCGAATCAGGCGCTTGTCTGGGCTCGACAGTGCTTCGATCTGCGGCCACTGCGCGGTTCGACGCGGCGCGAAGGCCTGGCCGAGGCGTTGCAGAAAGGACTCGCTGCGTGGTATCGCAGGCGGCTGCACCCCTTCGTTGAAGCGGTTGAGAAAGGCCTGGTACGCCTGAGCGTGATGAGGGTCCTGGGCACCCGCGAGCATTTCGGCGAGCGCTTCCTGGGCCAGGGTGTTCAGGCCGCTGAGCACCACGACATGGCCGATCTGGCCGACACGGTGCTGGTGAGTGAGGAACATCAGCAGTTCCTGCGTCGCGTTCAACCCGCAACCGGCCAGGCTGAGCCAGATCTCCCCGGTCAGCATCGACAGGTACGAAGCCACGGTATGTTCGTCGGAACTTGCACCGATGCCCATGGCGGTGGAGCCGCCCACCAGCAGGTTGACGCGCGCCTTGCCACCGCGCTCGGCCAGCGAGAAGCGCTTGCCGGCGCAATGGCTGTAGCGCATGCCCAGGGCATCGGTGTTGATGGTGCCGGAGCGATAGCCGCGCTCGTGAATGTACAGGGTATGCGGTGCCCGACGGCTGCCCAGCTGCAGGAAGTGCTGGTAGTCCGTCGGCAGGGGGGCGGGAGCGTCCATGGCGCCGGCAGGTGAGGTGTTGATCGAGGTCATGGGCGCTCCTTCGGGCAGGGCGGGCTCAGGCGGCCAGCTCCTTGAGGTTGTAGGCCAGGCCGACGGCGGCGATCAGCAGCAGTGCGACACCCGAGGCCAGGCTGATCAGGCGGTTGGCGCGCGGCGAGGCGATCCTGCCGATGGCGAAGATGTACAGGCTGAGCACGGCGAAATCGATGGCGATCCACAGCAGCGACAGCACCATCATGCTCTTGCCGAACGATTCGGTGATCTGGATGAACTGTGGGAAGAAGGCGATGAAGAAAATGATGTCCTTGGGGTTGGAAATGCCGACCATGAAGCCTTGCAGCAGGCCGCCGCGGCCTGCCGGCACGGTGGTTTGGGCCTGTGCCGGCGCGCTGTCGGCCGGCGCCTGCAGCACGTCGCGCAGGGTACCCAGGGCAATGTAGCCGATGAACAGGCAGCCCAGCAGGCTCATGCCGTTGAGCCAGGCCTTGTCGATTGCCGCGCTGGTCATGATGATCCAGGCGGCGGCCCCGATCAGCACCAGCGAGGCCCAATTGGTCCCGACGGCGGTGAACAGGGCCTTGCGCGAGCCCGAGGCGGCGGCGGTGTTGACGATCAGTGCCACCACCGGGCCGGGCGTGGCGATCAGCAGCAGGACGGTGAGGGCGTAGGTAGCGGTCAGTGCGGTATTCACATTCAGTTCTCGATCAGTGATTCGGGTGTTGCATGGGCATGGAACGGGCAGCGCGCCGGGTTGAGCGAGCCAGGCTCCTGCAGTTGGTACTGTTTCCACTCGAAGTTGTCGTCCTGGCCGAAGAAGCCAAGCGAGTCGGGCATCACGCCGTCGTTGTAGTGGTGCACCCGCTCGCGGATGCGTGCGCGAATGCGCTGACCGCTTTCGGTGGTGGCGCTGGCCACTTCGTCGAAGCTTTCGCGAGGATTGATGACGAAGGCGATATGCTTGCCCAGGTTGCGGCTTTTCATCTGTCGATGGGCCGGAAAGTTCATGTTGATGAACAGGGGCATGCCGGCAAAACAGAACGACCAGCGAGCGTCATGCGGATCCTGGGGCACTTGCGCCGGCCAGGGCTGCGGGTCGCGGACATGGACCTGGCGCAGCACGTTCCAGGCCAGGGCCTGTTGCTCCATGAGCGAGGTGTCCGGCGAGGTCTCGAGGAAGACCAGCAGCGGATTGCCGATGCGCTGCTTGAGCGGGATCGGCTCGATGGTGCGGATGTACTCGGCCAGCCCCTGGGCCATGTCGTCCGCCAGCCGGGCGGCCTGGGCGAAGACGATGTGGCAGGTGCGCGCGATGACCGCCTTGCGCCCGAAGAGGCAGGGAAAGTCGGGGTTGGCCAGCGTTTCCTTGAAGTGTTCTATGGTCTTGTGCGTCCAGTGATGTTTGTTCTGGACATGTTCATCGGCCAGCTCCAGCGCATCCAGGCGGTAGCAGTTTCCATAACCCGTAAACATGATTTCCCCAGGTATATCCGAATGCAGCGTTAAATGAACTTTTCTGTCATATCCACGCGGTTTGGCTATAGGTAATTGTTATTTACCGGCATTTTCCGAGAAGGTCGTCACGTTGTAAAACGCCTGGAACTATGACCTACTATTAGCTTCGCTCATGCTCTGGAAGGCCCCATGTCGGAACGGATTCAAGCCTTGCACGCCCTGCGTGCCTTCGAAGTGGCTTCGCGCTACGGCTCCTTTACCCGCGCGGCCCAGGAGCTGGCGCTCACCCAGGGCGCGGTCAGCCATCACATCAAGACCCTCGAAGCGCTGTTCGGCTGTGATCTGTTCGAGCGTCGTGGCCCCAAGCTGCGCCTGACCGAACATGGCCGGCTGCTGGCCCAGGAGCTCAAGGTCGGTTTCAAGATCATCGAGAACGCCTGCGCCCTGCTGCGCCAGGATCGCTATGGTGTGCGCCTCAAGGCACCGTCCACGCTGACCGTGCGTTGGCTGCTCAGGGCGCTGGACGGCTTCAAGAAGGTCGACAACAGCTGCTCTGTGCAGTTGTCGAGCGTGTGGATGGACATCGATTCGGTGGATTTCTACTCCGAGCCCTACGACTGCGCGATTCTGCTGGGTAACGGGCGTTTCCCGGCAGAGGTCGAGAGCCTCAAGCTGTTCGACGAATGGCTGATCCCGGTATGTCACCCCACCTATCTCGACACGCCGACGCCGGATCTCTCGGTGCTGCGGCGCTGCGAGTTCCTGCACCCCTCGCCGGACCGGCGCGACTGGCGGCGCTGGCTGGCGCGAATGGACGCGCTGGACGTCAGCATCGATCAGGGCCAGGTGTTCGATACCCTCGACCAGGGCATTTCGGCGGCCCAGCAAGGCCTGGGAATCTCGGTGGTCGACCTGGTGCTGGCCAGCGCCGACCTGGCGGCCGGCAACCTGGTCACGCCGTTCCCGCAGGCCGTGGCCACCGGCGACGGCTACTACATGACCTGGCTCAAGGCCAGCCCCAAGGCGCACCAGATGCACAAGCTGCGCGAGTACCTGCTGGCGCAGGTCCCTCCATTGGCGCACAAGGACATCAGCTACCTGTACGGCTGATGTCGCTGGCCGGCAGGACCCGCTCGAGCATGAAATCGATGAACACCCGCAACTTCGGCGGGACCTGGCGGCCGGACGGCCACAGCAGGTAGAAACTGCCGCGGCGCTCCATGAAACTGTCGAGCACGCTCACCAGGTTGCCACTGGCCAGCTCCTTGCGCACGCTGAAGTCCGGCAGGCAGGTGATGCCACAGTGATTGAGGGCGAAGCAGATCCGTGTCTCGACATGGTTGCAGACCATCGAGATGGGGATGGCGTAATCCTGTTCGGGGTGTTCGCGGCGCAATGGCCAGGTTTCCAGCTTGCCGGTGCTGGGGAAGCGGTAGTGCAGGCACCGATGCCTGGCCAGCTCGCGCGGGTGCTGAGGCGTGCCCTGTTCGCGCAGGTACTCGGGAGACGCCACCAGGCGGTGCTGGAAGTGCCCGAGGAATTTGGCGTTCAGGCGCGAGTCCAGCGGTTGGCCGCCGCGCATCACCACGTCGAAGCCCTCGCCAACGATGTCCACCATGCGGTCGCTGAAGTCCAGGTCCAGTTCGATGTCTGGATAACGCACCATGAACTGCGCCAGTGCCGGCATCACCAGCCCGGTCACCTGCGGCAGGCTGACCCGCAAGCGCCCGCGCGGGCTGGTGCTGGCCTGGGACAGGGCCTGCTCGGTGGCCTCGATTTCAGCCAGGATGCGCCGGCTGCGCTCGAGAAACAGCGCGCCTTCCGCCGTCAAGGTGATGCTGCGCGTGCTGCGGTGGAACAGACGCACGCCCAGGCGGCCTTCCAGCCGGGCCACGCGCTTGCCGACGGCCGAGGCGCTGATGCCCAGCGACTGTCCGGCGGCGACGAAGCTGCGGGCCTCGGCGACCCGGTTGAAGACCACGAAACCGCTCAGGCTATCCATGTTGCACTCCGATTGCGGACATTGATGTCCTGGGTGAGTGGAATACTACCCGTCTTTTTCCGCAATGCCTCGCCGGCGCAAGATGCCGGCCTCTACCGATAGCCGGAGGCATTGATGAATTCTCCTTCCCCCGCGACGTGCGCCGCCGCGACCTCTTCCAACTCCGCGCGCCTGCCCTTGAGCGGGCTGCTGGCCCTGGCCCTGACCGGCTTCATCGCCATCCTCAGCGAAACGCTGCCGGCAGGGCTGCTCGACCAGATTGCCGATGGCATGCACATCAGCCAGGCGATGGCGGGGCAGTGGGTTACCGCCTACGCGCTGGGCTCGCTGCTCACGGCGATCCCGCTGGTCACCCTGACCCAGGGCTGGTGGCGGCGCCGCGCATTGCTGCTGGCGATTGGCGGTTTCATCGTATTCAACGGCCTGACGGCGGTGTCGCCGGACAACACCCTGACCCTGTTGCTGCGCTTTCTGACCGGCGCCGCCGCCGGCCTGGCCTGGGGCCTGATCGCCGGGCACGCACGGCGCATGGTGGCGCCCGCTCAGCAGGGCAAGGCGATGGCCGTGGCCATGCTCGGCCAGCCCATCGCACTGTCGCTGGGCCTGCCCATCGGCACCTGGCTGGGGGCTTGGCTGGGCTGGCGTGCGACCTTCGTCCTGGTCACCCTGGCCGCGCTGGCGCTGGCGGGTTGGGTGCTGCGGGCGGTGCCGGATTTTCCCGGCCAGGTCGCCGGCAGGCGCCCGGCGGCGCTCGCGGTGCTGCGCACGCCAGGCGTGGCTCGGGTACTGCTGGTGATTCTGGCGTGGATTCTCGGCCACAACATTCTCTACACCTACATCGTGCCGTTGCTGGCGGCGGCCGGCATGGCCGGGGAGGTCGGCCAGGTGCTGATGACCTTCGGCCTGGCCTCGCTAACCGGCATCTTCCTGGTCGGGATGTGCGTCGACCGCCACCTGCGCACCCTGGTCCTGCTGTGCCTGGCCGGCTTCGCCCTGGCCACGCTGGCGTTGGCGCGCATTCAGGACTCGAGCTGGCTGATGCATGCCAGCGTGGCGTTGTGGGGGCTGACCTACGGCGGCGCGCCGACGCTGTTGCAGACCGCCTGTGCCGATGCGGCGGGCGAGGGCGGTGACGTGGCGCAGTCGATGCTGGTGACGGTGTGGAACAGTGCGATCGCCCTGGGTGGCATCATTGGTGGGCTGTTGCTGACCGGCGCCGGGGTCGAGTGGTTCGGTTGCGTGGTGCTGGCGCTGATCGCCGTGGCGTGGCTGCTGGTCTTCTGCGGACGGCGGGCGGGGTTCGCGGTCGGAGCCCGTTAGTCCGGGGCGGTGCAGGCCCAGGAAGCAGGCATTTGTAGCGACAGGAGCGGTACAATCGCTTTCGTGCGAACAACGAACCGGTCCGAGGTCCATGCAGTGCAGTTGCAACAGGGTTTTGTCCTCACCCGCCATTGGCACGACACCCCCGAGGGCACCTGCGTGGAGTTCTGGCTGGCCACCGATCAGGGACCGCGGCGCCTGCGCCTTGCGCCGCAACCCTCGGTGGCGTTCATCCCCGCGGCGCATGCCGAACAGGCCCGCAGGTTGCTGGCCGACGAACCGGGCGTCGAACTCAGGCCGCTGCAATTGCGCGATTTCGACCTGCGTCCGGTGCACGGCCTGTATTGCCGCCAGCATCGCCAGCTGATCGCGCTGGAAAAGCGCCTGCGCGCGGCCGGCGTCGAAGTCTTCGAAGCCGATGTTCGCCCTCCGGAGCGCTACCTGATGGAGCGCTTCATCACCGCGGCGGTGCGGTTCGATGGTCGCCCGCGCGAGCAGGGGCTGCTGGTCGATGCCCAGCTCAAGCCCGACCCGGACTATCGTCCGCCCTTGCGCCTGGTGTCGCTGGATATCGAGACCAGCGAGCGTGGCGAGCTGTACAGCATTGCCCTGGAAGGCTGCGGCCAGCGCCAGGTGTACATGCTCGGCCCGGCCAATGGCGACGCCGCGGCGGTGGACTTCGACCTGCATTACTGCGACGACCGGGCCGGGCTCATCCACTGCCTGAACCAGTGGCTGGCCCGCCACGATCCCGACGCGATCATCGGCTGGAACCTGGTGCAGTTCGACCTGCGCCTGCTGCATGAACACGCGGCAAGGCTCGGCGTGCCGCTGTGCCTGGGCCGCGATGGTGCGCCGATGCACCTGCGCGAGCACGGCAGTCGCAGCCATTTCTTCGCCGAGGCGCCAGGCCGTCTGTTGATCGACGGCATCGAGGCCCTGCGCTCGGCGACCTGGAGCTTCCCTTCGTTCAGCCTGGAAAGTGTCGCGCAACAGTTGCTCGGCGAGGGCAAGGCCATCGACACGCCCTACCAGCGCATGGACGAGATCAACCGCATGTTCGCCGAGGACAAGCCGGCCCTGGCCCGTTACAACCTCAAGGACTGCGAGCTGGTCACGCGGATCTTCGCCCATACCCGGTTGCTCGAATTCCTCCTCGAACGCGCGTCGGTCACCGGACTGGCCGTGGACCGCAGCGGTGGATCGGTGGCGGCGTTCTGTCATCTCTACATGCCACACATGCATCGCCTGGGCTATGTCGCGCCGAACCTGGGCAGCCGCCCGGACGCCGCCAGCCCCGGCGGTTTCGTCATGGACTCGCGCCCCGGGCTGTACGATTCGGTGCTGGTGCTGGACTACAAGAGCCTGTACCCGTCGATCATCCGCACCTTTCTCATCGATCCGGTGGGGTTGGTCGAAGGCCTGCGCCAGCCGGACGACGCGCATTCGGTCGAGGGTTTTCGCGGTGGGCGGTTCTCGCGCGCCAGGCATTGCCTGCCGGCGATCGTCGAGCGGGTGTGGCAGGGGCGCGAGGCGGCCAAGCGAGCTGGCAACGCGCCGTTGTCACAGGCGCTGAAGATCATCATGAACGCCTTCTACGGCGTGCTTGGCTCCAGTGGCTGCCGCTTCTTCGACCCGCGCCTGGCGTCATCCATCACCCTGCGCGGCCACCAGATCATGCGCCAGACCCGGGCGTTGATCGAAGCGCAGGGCTACGACGTGATCTACGGCGACACCGACTCCACCTTCGTCTGGCTCAAGGGTGCCCACGACGAGGAGGCCGCGACGCGTATCGGCCGGGCGCTGGTGAACGAGGTCAACCAGTGGTGGCGCCAGCACCTGGGCCAGGACATGGGCCTGGAAAGTGCGCTGGAGCTGCAGTTCGAGACCCACTACCAGCGCTTCCTGATGCCGACCATCCGCGGCACCGAGGAGGGCAGCAAGAAGCGCTACGCCGGCCTGGTACGACGCGCGGACGGCCAGGACGAAATGGTCTTCAAGGGATTGGAGTCGGTGCGCACCGACTGGTCGCCGCTGGCCAGGCAGTTCCAGCAGGAACTCTATGGCCGGGTGTTCCGCGGCCAGCCCTACCGTGACTATGTGAACGCCTACGTGCGCCGGACCCTGGCCGGCGAGCAGGACGAACTGCTGGTCTACCGCAAGCGCCTGCGCCGACCGCTGGCCGACTACCAGCGCAACGTGCCACCGCACGTGCGCGCGGCGCGCCTGGCCGACGAGCACAGTCGCCGGGTGGGGCGCCCCACGCAGTACCAGAACGGAGGCTGGATCAGCTACATGATCACCACGTCGGGGCCTGAACCCTTGGAGAGCCTGCAGTCACCGGTCGACTACGAGCACTATGTGACGCGGCAGTTGCAACCCGTGGCGGACGCCATCCTGCCATTCGTGCTGGGCCGCACGATCGACCTGGGACAGATGGACCAGCTCACCTTCGACTTCTGAGCCCGCCACGCGCCGGGTGCTATCTATCTAGCGGTCGATGGGCTGCCCCAGCTCATACGCTCGTGCCTTCAATTTCAGGAGGCACGAGCCATGGACAGCCACGAACAGGATTCCCTTGCACCCGATCCGGCGAGCGCGCACGACGCGTTCCAGGACGCCTTGATCGCCGCCCGCTTGCCGGCCTGGCTGCGCACGGCCAGCCCCACGCAAGTGGAGGCACTGGGCGAGGCGTTGACCCTCAGCCTGTACTTTCGCCAGCGCGTGAGCGCCGTGCTGGACAAGATCGAGAGCATCGACCGATTTGCCATGCCCCTGCTGCAACGGGCCCTGGCACCGTATCTGCCCACTGCAACCGATGTAGCAGGCCTGCGTTTTCGCCAGGGCCACCGGGAACCGATCATCAACGCGCAACCGGTCGGCAGCCACCTGAGCACGGTGGTGTACGAGCATGTCCCGCTGATCACTGCGGCATTGACCAACTTCGACAGCGAGCAGGCCTCTGCCGGCGGGCAGCCGCCGGGCAATCGTCTGGAGGGACGGGACGGCCTGCCGGGTGCGCCGGTGTTTGCCCGCCTGTGCCGGGAGCTGGATCTCGGGCGACGCTACCAGGCGCATCTGTCTTCGATCCTGCAGGCGCCGGACAGCCCGGTGGCGTCGCTGATCGCCCGTTCGCAGCGCTATGCCATGCTGGTCGATGCGCATGTCGCGCGGATACGAGGGCATCTGGGCGACGATGAACACCAGTTGCTGGTCGACTTCTGCGGCCTGCGCCGGGCGCTGCGCCTGCAGGGGCGCGCGGTACAGGTCAAGCGCCTGAGCCTGTTGGGGGTGACGCTCGAGCAGATCGTCGTGCTCGATGTGCGCGATGAGCGTTTCAGCCCGCTGCGCAGTGCCACCTGGCGGGTGCTGGTGCATGTGCCGGGTGACCCTCAGGGGGCGTGGCGGGCATTCCCCGATCTGCGCCATTTCGCCAACGCCCTTGGCAAGCACCTGCGCACGCCTTCCTATCAGCGCTTCTTCAGCCGTTTCGTGCGCCGGCGCGACAGCCAGCGCTTCTTCGCCGCCGTGGTCGCCGGGTACAAGGGGGTGTCGGACCTGGCCAACATCGCCCTGGACGAGCACCTGCTGGCGTGGCCAGAGGCGGTGTTCGACAGCCTCGCCAGCACGCGGATCGAGCAGATCAAGGACGATGCCGCGATGATCGCGGTGCCGACCGCGGCTGTCGATGCGCAAGTCCGGCAGGCCCACGAACAACGCCTGGCGGCCGAAGGCTGGGCCCTGCTGAGCCTGGCGGGGATGTTCATTCCGGTGGTCGGCGTGGGGCTGCTGGCAGTGACCGCCTGGGAGTTGCTGGGCGAGGTCTTTCACGGTTTCGAAGTCTGGCACGAGGGTGACACCAGCGCCGCGCTCGATCACCTGATGAACGTTGCCGGCGATCTGGCGGTCATGGCGCTGACGGCTGGCGGGGTGGCCGTGTTGCGCAGCGCATGGGCGCGTGCCTCGCTGGTGGACAGCCTGGTGCCGGCACGGCTGGAGGATGGTACGACGCGCCTTTGGGACCAGAGCCTCACCCCGTTTCTCGGTGAGGCGCCACCGGCCGAAGCCGTGCGCGATACCGAGGGTGTTCATTGCCTGGGCGACCAGGCTTGGATAGAAATGGCCGGACATCACTATCGCGTCAGCCAGCACGGCGTCACCGGCCGTTGGCGACTACTGGCGCAGGCGGGGCATGCGCCTCGGTTGAGCCACAATGGTGCCGGTGCCTGGCGGGTGTACCACGAGCAGCCGGCGCAGTGGGAAGACGTGCGTAATCTGTTTCGGCGTTTGGGGGGCGACTTCGCTCGGCTCGATGACGAGCAGATCGATCAGGTGCTGGTTGCCCATGGACTGGACGACGATCACCTGCGGGCCCTGCATGTGCACGCTCGCACGCCAGACGCGGGGCTGCGCGATGGGGTCCGGCGTGTTCGCCTCGACGCACGTATTCGGCGACTGGTCAGTCAGCTGCGTGGGGGTGAATCGGTCGATGATGTCACGGTGCTCGATCATGCCCGCGCGTTGCCGGGGGCGCGCGGGATGAGCGACCAGGCGTTGGCGGAGCTGGCCTGGCGCCAGCGAAGGGGGTTGTTCGAGCATCTGTACGCGGCCGTTCAGGACAGCGAGACAAACGAGGTGGCGGCATTGCGTCGGCAGTTCCCCCGCCTGCCCGTATCGGTGGCGGCGGCGCTTCTCGATGCGGCGCGACCGGTCGATCGCCAGCGTTTGCGGGACAGCGGACGGGTCGCGCTACGCCTGGCCACTGCCGCCAGGGCGGCCGAGCGACAGGCACGCCTGGCACGTGTGCACGAGGGCCTGTTTCTGGACACCCCACAGGATGCCGATCTGGCCAGGGCGGTGCTGGGGCTGGCCGAGCCCCTGCCGGGGCAGGGGCGCGCGATTCGCTGGCGCCTGTTCGAAGGCGCCAGCGATGGGCCTCTGTTGTTCGGTAGCGCCGATGCCGTCGATTTCGACTTCGACTTGATCCACCTCAACGGGCGGTTTCAGTTGCAGGACAATCAAGGAAAAAGCATTGGCGAGCCCGGCGAGCTGTTCGAGGTCCTCGCCACCGCCTACGATGCCGATCGGCGCGAGGCCCTTGGCCTGGCCGATCCCTTTGCCCATAACCTGAGGGTGATGGTGAGTCGCCTGGCCACGGGGCGGCGTGACCAGATCGCGCAGGCGTTGGGGCAACGCGAAGCGAGCGGTTGGTTCCAGCCGCCACGGCGCCTGCGCGACGGGCGCATCGGCTATCCGCTGAGCGGGCGTAGCCCTGGCACTCCCAGGCGGCGCAGGGCGCGGTCGTTGTCCGTGACGCTTAGGGAAATCTACCCGTCCTTCACTGACGGTGAGGTCAGTGCCTGGTTGAACGATGTGCGGCAGAGCGGGCGAAGGCCTGAGGATGAAATCGCCAGCCTTGCCCGCGAGCTCGAAACCCTCGAAAGCCATCTGCAGAGCTGGACTCGGTTGGCCAGCACGTCGATGCAGCGCGTCGAACGGCGCTACTTCACAGAGACGCTGATCAACTGCTGGCAGCGCCGGCCGACCCGGGCCAGCGGCGACGATGTGGCCACCGTCGGTTTTCGCCTGAGTGTCTGGTCGGTGAACCTGCAGGTGTTGCCAGACCTGCCCGAGGCGGTGAGCTTCGCCCATGTGCGGGAGCTGTCGTTGATGGGGCTGGGGCTGAGCGAGGTGCCGCCAGGTTTCCTGCAGGCTTTCCCGCGCCTGCGCACTCTGGAGCTGTCCAGCAACCAGCTGACCCGCGTGCCAGCGGAGCTGGTGAACCTGGGGCACCTGCGCGAGCTGGATCTCTACGGCAATGCCATCGTGCTCGATGCCTCCCAGGCCATGACCCTCGGCAACTGTGTTTCGCTGGAGTACATCAACCTGTCCTACAACCCACTGGGGCGCACTTTCCCGCTCTATCGCCTGGACCGTCTGAGCCGTTTGCACTTGCGCAATACCGGGATCAGCGAGTTGCCGCCGGCCCTGATGGACCGCATGGAACTGGTGATCGCCGACTTGCGTGGCAATCTGATCAGCGAGTTGCCTTCGCGTTTCTTCCGCTCCCCGGTATGGCTCGGCAGCAGCGTGCTGCTGGCGGACAACCCGTTGTCGGCGTCGGCAGCGCAGCGCCTGCAGGCGTTCGTGCAACTGCGCGAAGTTGCCGTGGAGGATCCGGCCGGAGGGGGCGAGATTTCCCTGCGCCAGAGCTGGCTCGATGCCGCTGACAGCACCCAGCGCCCCGAGCAGTCCGCCGCCTGGGACGAACTGGAAGGTGAGCCTGGTGCGGGCGATTTCTTTCAGCTGCTGACTCGCCTGCAGGAAACGTCGGACTACCAGCATCAGCGGCGCAACCTGGCCAACCGGGTCTTCGGCATGCTGACGAGCATGCGTGATCACCCCGGGCTGAGCCAGGAGCTGTTCCTGCACGCCACCGAGGATCTCACCTGTCAGGACAGCGTCGCGTTGTGTTTCAGCAATCTGGAGCTGCGCATGCTGGTGTGGCAGGCGAGCCGCGAAGCCGAGGCAGGCAACCAGGAGCAGGCCCTGCTGCGACTGGGCCGACGCCTGTGGCGCCTGGACGAAGTGGACCGGATCGCCGGCGAGGATATCCAGGCGCGCAGAAGCCAGGGTGCCAGCCCCGATGAAATCGAGATCAGGCTGGCCTACCGGGTGGGACTGCGCGACGAACTCGACTTGCCGGCACAACCGGACGACATGCTGTTCGGCGAGGTGGCCGGGGTCCGGACGCAGCAGCTGCAGAGCGCTCGCACGCGGATCGAGGCGGCCGAAACCACGGAAAACCTGGCCCATTCGCTGGTGGCGCGGGCCTTCTGGGAGGAGCACCTGCGGCGTAGCCACGGCGAGCGTTTCGCGACTTTCAATGCGCCGTTCCAGGAACGCTCGACGGCTTTGATGGATGGCGCGCAGACCTTGTCCGACGACGACTACGTGACGCGGCAAAACGCCCTGCGCGCGCAATGGGACAGCGGGCGACGGGAATTGCTGCTGGCGCTGACCCGTGCGGCGCTGGAGCCCGAAGACACCGCCGCGCAGCAGACACGACCCTGAGTACACCCGGCGTCCTTGGACTATGCTCTGGTCAAGCGTGGGACATGCCCAGTTACTTTTGCCCCGAGCAGTCGCCTGGCCAGTTGGTTTAGGCTCCACGCCGGATCTTTCTCCCTGATCCGTAGTCTTTAGGTTTATCGAGAAAACAAGGAGATGCGCATGCTCGTCCGGTCACTGACCCTCGCTACCCTGCTCGCCGTTGCCGGCCCCCTGTACGCCGCCGACAGCGATGCACCGCTGGCCAAGGAACTGGGCAAGGCAAGGCCGTTGGTGGTGATCGCGCCCAGCAGCGCCGACCCGACCTTGCGTGGCCTGAACAAGGCACTGGAAGACCCGGCCACCCAGGCGGGATTCAAGGAACGCAATCTGGTGCTGTACAGCGTGGCCAACATGATGGGCAAGCGTGAGGACAAGAACCTCGAGCAGCAGACCACCATGGCCCTGATCCGCGAGCTCAAGCTCGGTGCGAGCAAGGGCACCAAGGTGATCCTGATCGGCAAGGACGGCGAACGCCACATGCTCAAGGACGATGACAGCGGCGAGACCCTCGATCCGCAAAAGATCTTCAAGGCCGTGGACGAGCTGCCCGCGAGCGAGAAGGCGATCACCGCGCCCGAGCCCGTCGCCGCCGCGCCTGCCGAGCCCAAGGCCAAGGAGAGCAAGGCCAAGCCGGCCAAGCCCGCCGCCCCGCCCAAGCCTCTGGACGACTGACCCTCGCAGCGCGGCCCCTGCATCGGCAGCGGGCCGCACTGTGTATCCCTGTGTATCAGCCCGTCGCCAGGATCCACTGGCATACAAAACCCCGCCCTCGACGATACACCGACGACACACCGCCACGGCCAAATGGCTCCACTTTCAACCACACGTGGAGCTGCATCATGAAAACGACCCGTCAAACCCTCGGCCTGCTTGGTGCCACCCTGTTCGGGGGCATGGTCCTTGGCAACACCGCCTTTGCCGTCGAGCCGCTGTCCCAGGGTTACCAGCTGGCCGCCGCCAAGACACCGGGCGAAGGCAAGTGCGGTGAAGGCAAGTGCGGTGCCAGCGGCAAGGCGACGCAAGGTGAGGGCAAGTGCGGCGAAGGCAAGTGTGGCGCCAGCGCCAAGGCCGGCGCCGAAGGCAAATGCGGTGAAGGCAAGTGCGGCGATGCCTCCTTCGCCCGCACCGACAGCAATCACGACGGCAAGGTCTCCCGTGAGGAATTCCTGGCGGTGGCCAAGGACCGCGCCGCCGATTTCGACAAGATCGACCGCAACCACGACGGCTTCATCTCGGAACAGGAAGCTCACGATCACCTGGCGGCGGTCTACAAGGCCAATGGCAAGGCGATGCCGGACGGGCTGTTCAGCCATCTGACCGGCAAGTCCTGACCGCCAGTTGTCCGCCGGCCAGCCTCCCCACGTGGGAACAGGCGGGTCGGCGCCCCTGAGTTCGCCCCCTGGAGCCTCGATCATGGCCAATCCCACCTTGTACGCAGGCCTTGGCCTGCGCCGCGGCCTGCTGCCCGACCTGTTGAAGATGGAGGCGGGCGCGGTGGACTTTCTTGAGTGCGCCCCGGAAAACTGGATCGGCGTCGGCGGCGCCTTCGGGCAGGGCCTCGAACGCCTTGCCGAGCGTTTTCCCATCGCCTGCCACGGCCTGTCCCTTTCGCTGGGCGGTCCTGCGCCACTGGACCTCGGGTTCCTCGAACGCACCCGGCAGTTCCTCGAACGTCACCAGGTAAGCCTGTACAGCGAACACCTGAGCTACTGCAGCGACGACGGCCACCTCTACGACCTGTTGCCGATCCCGTTCACCGATGAAGCCGTCCATCATGTGTCCGCGCGCATCCGCCAGGCCCAGGACCTACTGGGCAGACGCATTGCCGTGGAGAACATCAGCTACTACGCCGCGCCGTACCAGGCCATGCCTGAGCTGGACTTCCTCCGCGCGGTGCTCGACGAGGCGGACTGTGACCTGTTGCTGGACGTGAACAATGTCTTCGTCAATGCCTGCAACCACAGCTACGACGCCCAGGCCTTCCTTGATGGCATCCCCGTCGAACGGGTGGTGGGCATGCATGTGGCCGGCCATTACGACGAAGCCCCGGACCTCAAGGTCGATACCCACGGCGCGCCGGTCAAGGATGCTGTCTGGGCCTTGTTCGCGCTTGCCTGCCAACGGTTCAGCGCGCAGCCGACCGTGCTCGAACGTGATTTCAACTATCCACCCCTGGCCGAACTGCTGGCCGAGACGAAGCATATCCGCAGCCTGCAGCAGGCCCATGGAGGACCAGGCGATGACTGAGACCTTGCGCATCCAGCAGTTCACCCTGGCCCACCACCTGCGCGATCCCGCCGCCAACCCGCCACCACCGGGCATCGAAGCTCGGCGGCTGGCGGTATACCGCGAGCTGTTCTACGGCGCCATCGAGGGGCTGCTGGCCGGCAGTTTCCCGGTGTTGCGCCAGACCCTGGGTGACCGGCGCTGGCATGCCCGGGTGCGCGACTTCTATGCCCGCTACCGCAGCCAGACACCGTTGTTCACCGAGATCGCCGAAGCCTTCGTCGACTACCTGCAGGGCATCGAACCCGATGCACCGTGGCAACTGGAGCTGGCGCACTACGAATGGGTCGAGGCGCAGCTGTACCTGAGCGACGCCCAGGACCTTCCTCATGACCCGGTGGGCGACCTGCTCGACGGCGAACCTTTGCTGTCGTGCACGGCGCGGGTGCTGGCCTATCGCTGGCCGGTGGAGCGCATCGGCCCGTACGACCAGCCGCTCGAGCCGCCGGCGATGCCCACGCTGCTGCTGGTCCACCGCGATGCCGATTTGCAGGTACGGTTCTTCCGGCTCACGCCAATGGCCTGGCAGTTGCTGGCGGGGCTGACCGGCACCGGACGCGAGCGTTTGCGAGCGTTGGCCGACGACCAGGCGCAAGCGCAGGGGGTGCGGCTGCTGGAGCAGCTACGCGAGCAGGGCATCATCGTCGGAACCGCCGCCTAGCAGAGGCGCGGCGGTTTCCCTCAGCGTTCGGCCGTTCTCGCAGCCGCTGCCACCTCTGCTTTGTTGCGGGGCTTGAGCCGCGACACGCCGAACAGCACCAGCGCCAGCCCCGCCACCTGGTACAACGACACCTGCTCGCTGAGAATCGCCCACGACGCCAGCACCGTCAGCACCGGCCCGAGGTTGCCCACCGCCGCGGTATGGGTAGGCCCCATGCGCTGTATCGCCAACGCCACCCAGTAGATCGGCAGCACCGTGGAGAACACCGCCATCAGCGCCGCGTTCAGCCACACCGCGCCCGGCAGCTGCCACAGCGGCGCGACATCCGCCACCAGCAGGTAGTGCGTCAGCACCATCAGCGATGACGCCGTGCCGCACAGCCCCGCCAGGCGCATCGAGCCCATGCGCTTGAGCATCATGCCGGTGCCCGAGTAATACAGGGCGTAGGTCACCGCGCTGGCGAACACCCACAACGAACCGATCACCACCTGGCTGCCGATGCCCGCCACGCTCAGGTCATGGACGAAGGCGATACCCAGCCCCAGGTAGCACAGGCCCATGGCCGCCAGGGTGCGCAGGGTAGGGCGTTCACGCTGGACGACGGCCTGGAAGACCAGCACCAGCGTCGGGTAGGTGAACAGGATCAGCCGCTCCAGCCCGGCGCTGATGTATTGCAGGCCGTAGAAGTCGAACAGGCTGGCCAGGTAGTAGCCGAACAAGCCGAGCAAGGCCACGCGCATGCCGTCAGCCGGGGTCAGCGGCGCACCGTCCTGACCGCGGCTGGCCCAGACCAGCCAGGCGAACAACGGCAGCGCCAGGAGCATGCGCAGCGCCAGCAGGCTGATGGCGTCCACCGGCCCGGCGGCATAGGCGAGCTTGACGAAAATGGCCTTGAAGCTGAAACCCAGGGCCGCGAGCACGGCATAGAGACTGCCGTTGGCGAGGGCACGCTGGAGGGAGGCGGAGAGACGGTCCATGGGGCATCCGGGGTAAGGGAATGGATTTATTCTGTGCAGAATGCCCTGTGCGATAGAATCGCTATTTTTCGAACATGGCGTTCTGATTCGGAGAAGCCTCAATGCATTTCGATCTCACCGACTTGCGCCTGCTGGTTGCCATTGCCGCCACCGGCAGCCTGAGCAAGGCGGCGGCGACTTTTCCGGTGGCGGTATCGGCGGCGAGTACCCGGCTGCGTCTGTTCGAGGCACGCACTGGCCTGACGTTGTTCGTGCGCAAGGCCGGCGGTATGCAGCTGACGCCGGCCGGGCGACTGGTGCTGGAGTCGGCGCGCGGCGTGCTGGGCGAGGCGCAGAAACTGCACGACACCCTGCGCGAACTGGCCGGGCAACGGCGCATCAACCTGCACCTGGCGGCGTCGACGGTGACCAACAGCACCCTGCTGCCCGCGGTGCTCGGCCCGTTCCTGGCCGATTACCCGGAGGTGGACCTGCAGCTGGTCGAGCACAAGAGCGTCGATGTGCTGCGGGTGGTGCTGGCCGGCGAGTGCGAGATCGGCGTGTACGACGGCAACCTGGTCAACGACGGCCTGGTGTCGCTGCCGTTTCGCACCGAGCGCCTGGTGCTGCTGGTGCCCGCCGACCACCCGCTGGCCGGACGCGAGCAACTGCGCTTGGCCGATGCGCTGGGTTTCGCCTTCGTCTGCCTGCCGGCCGAGCGGGCCATGCAGCGCTTCGTCGAGGAGCTGGCGCTGAACCTGGCCATGCCGTTGAAGGTGCGGGTGCGTGCCCCGAGTTTCGAGGCGATCGCCCAGCTGGTGGCCCAGCACGCCGGTATCGCCATGTTGCCGGAGACCGCCGCCGTGCGGGCCGAACAGGAGCTGGCGGTGCGACGCGTGGCGCTGGAGGAACGCTGGGCGACGCTGGAGCTGCGCATCTGCTTCCGTGGCTGGGAGGCGCTGAGCTCCCACGGGCGGCAGCTGGTGAGCTTCCTGTCCGGGCAGTGAAGCCTGCAGATTCGAGCGAATCGACTCTTCGTCAGAATGCCATCATTTGGATATCATCCGGCACTGTGCAAACACCGGCGAACGCATACAATCAGCGGCTCTGAAAGGTACTGCACAGGCCACCCGCACCCATGGCGTTCGACGCTTCCACCATGCTCACCCTCACCATCGCGCTGGCCGCCGCCGCGGCGCTCTACCTGGCCGTCGAATGGCGCAGCGTGCGCGAGTCCTCGTTGCTGTGCTGGAGCGCGAGCTTCGCCACCATCAGCGTCGGTTCCACGCTCGCGCTGATGCGCGGCAGCGGCTATCTGTTCATTGGCATCTGGTTCGCCAACGGCATGCTGATCATCGCCCACTGGCTGTTCCTGCTGGGCGTGTCGCGCTTCACCGAGGTGCGGCTGTCGCGCTTGTGTTACCTGGCAGCGGTTGCCTGGTGCGCCCTGTTGCTCCTGCCACAGTGGCCGCTGTGGTCGAAGACGTTCCTGGTGGTCAACTCGCTGCTGGTCGCCCTGTTCACCCTGTACGCCAGCTGGCTGTTGCGGCCTCATGGGCGCTCGCTGAGCGTGGGCGCGGTGCAGTTGCGCTATGTGCTGCTGCTACATGGCGTGTTCTACCTGGCCAAGACCCTGCCGGCGCTGGTGCCGGGCACGCTGATCGACCTGACCGCGTTTCGCGGGCAGATCATCAAGGTGTCGCTGGTGGAGGGGGCGATGGCAATCATGCTGATCGCCTTGTCGATGACCGGCACCGTGCGCTACCGCCGCGAAGAGCGCATCGAGCGCCTGGCCGCGCGCGATCCGCTGACCGCGCTGTACAACCGACGGGCCCTGGAAGTGCGGGCCTCGCACCTGTTCAAGGGCATCTCGCCGGCCAGTCCGGGGGCGCTGCTGCTGATCGACATCGACCATTTCAAGCTGGTCAACGACCTGCACGGGCATGCCGCCGGTGATCGCCTGCTGGTGGCCCTGAGCGAAATGATCCGGGCCTTGCTGCCGGAGCGGGCGATCGCCGCGCGGCTGGGCGGGGACGAGTTCGTGATCCTGCTGGGCGATGCATCGCGCGAGGCGATCCAGCGCCTGGCCGACACGTTGCGCCAGCAGTTCCAGGCCGCCGCCGCGCAGTCCTTCAGCACGCCCGAGGCGGTGACCCTGAGCATCGGCGCCAACCTGTTCGACCGACCACCAGCCAGCCTGGCGGCATTGATCGAGCAGGGCGATGTGCTGCTCTACGCCTCCAAGCGCGCCGGGCGCAACAGTCTGCAGTTGGTGGACGGCCTGCGTGGTTGAGCCGCGTCACTTGTTGTTGATGCACTGTGACTGCACCGAATAGCGCACGGTGCGCAGGGCGCCCTGGCTGTCCTCGAAGGTCATCAGCCGCGGGATGACCTCACAGTTGCGCGGGTCGCCCGACTGGCGCACGAAGCGGGCGACATCCAGTTTCATCCCGTAGCGATAGTCGACGATCTCCGGCATCGGCTTGGCGCGTTTCTGCGCGTAGGCCGCGATGGCTTGCTGGTGGTCTTCCAGCAATTGCTCGTTGGCTTGCCTGGAAAAGCCCGTGGCCTGGGCCGAAAGGGAAAGCGCCAGCAGTGTGGCGGTCAGGGTCAGTCGCAGCATGATGCGTGCCTCCGAAAGGTTCATTTCGAAGTCCACGCTAGCGAGGGCCAGCCAACAGCGGCATGACGCGAGGGTTACAGATGTGAAAGGTGCCCTGTGGCCGCGGCCAGCACCCGCCGCGCATGACGCGATTGTAATGCGCCGATCATCTTCCCGTTATCTGCCGCCAGCGAGCATCAGCTTCGGCCGACGGGGCTGGGTGCGCATGCATCTGGCCAGACCAGGGACGCTCCAGCGCCAAGGCCCGACAAAAAAAAAGAACAGCCGCAAGCAAAGGAGCAATGGATGAAAAACAATCCAAGACTTTCCCTGGCCACCCTCGTGGCGCTGGCCGGCGTCGCGCCGGCCACCTGGGCCGCAGACGAACGGAAAGAGGGATTCATCGAGGGCAGCACCCTGACGGTGCTCAACCGCAACTTCTACTTCAACCGCGATCACCGCGACGGTCCTGCACCTACCTACAACAGCGGCAAGGCCAGCGACAACGGTTACTCCGAGGCCTGGGCCCATGCCGTGATCACCCGTTTCGAGTCCGGCTTCACCCAGGGCACGGTCGGCGTCGGCGTGGACGCCTTCGCCATGCTCGGGCTCAAGCTCGACACCGGGGGAGGGCGCAATGGCGGGCGCAGCTCCTTCGATGTGCTGCCGGTGGACCGCGACGGCCAGGCCCGTGACGAATACACCAAGCTCGGCGGCGCCGCCAAGGTGCGCCTGTTCGACACGGTGCTGCGGGTCGGCGATGTGTTTCCGCTCAACCCGGTGGTGGCGGCCGGCGATTCGCGCCTGCTGCCGGAGAGCTTTCGCGGCGTGACGCTGGAGAACACCAGCCTGTCGGGCCTGACGCTGCAGGCCGGGCGCCTGCATGCCATGAGCCAGCCGGTGTCCAGCGACCTGCGCGACAACTTCGTGACCTTCTATGGCGGCCCGGTGGATTCGCCGTGGATCGCCTACGGCGGTGGTGACTACGCGATCAACGAAAATGTCAGCGTCAGCCTGTTCGGCAGCCGCCTCAAGGATGTCTGGAACCAGTACTACGCCGGCACCAGCGTCACCTGGCCGCTCAGCGACGAGTTGGCGCTGATCGGCGGGTTCAATTTCTACAATGCCAGGGATGAAGGCCGCCAGCGCCTCGGCCAGTTCGACAACAACATCTGGAGTGCCAAGGTCGGCGTGCGCTATGGCGCCCATACCCTGGCCCTGACTCACCAGCGCAACAACGGTGACGACGACTTCGACTACCTGCGCCAGTCCGACTCGATCTTCCTCGACAACTCCATCCAGTACAGCGACTTCAACTCGCCGAAAGAACGTTCATGGATGCTGCGCTACGACCTGAACATGGCGGCCTACGGTGTGCCGGGCCTGTCGTTCATGACCCGCTACGGGCGTGGCAGCGATGCCGACTACAGCCGCGCCAACGCCTACTACATGCGCCGTGACGACAATGGCGACCCGCTCACCGACCAGAAGCGCTGGGAGCGCAACATCGAGGTCAAGTACGTGGTGCAGACCGGCCCGGCCAAGGACCTTTCGCTGCGCGTGCGCCAGGCCACCACCCGCGCCACGGCCTTCGAGTCGGACCTGGACGAAGTGCGGGTGATCGTCGAGTACCCGCTGTCGATTCTCTGATCACATCCGGATTCACCTTGAGAAGCCCACGTGCTCCTTTGGTTACAGGTGAATGTTTGGCGCCTCGGACGAGGCGCCTTTTTTTGCACCGCTCAGACCATCGCCAGACGCTGCTTGCGTTTCGGCGGGGAGAAGGCCAGGTCGATCGCGCGCAGGTCGTCTTCATCCAACACCAGGGTGCCCGCCGCCGCGTTGAGACGCACATGCTCCGGGCTCACGGCCTTGGGGATGGCGATCACGCCATCGTCGCGCGTTACCCAGGCCAGGCTCACCTGGGCGGGTGTCGCCGCATGGCGTTCGGCGATCTGCGCCAGCACCGGATGATCCAGCAGGCGTCCGGCCTGGGCCAGTGGGCAGTAGGCCATGGTCGGCAGGTCATGTTGACGGCTCCACGGCAGCAGATCGAACTCGATGCCGCGCTCGGCCGGGTTGTACAGCACCTGGTTGGTGGCGCAGGCGGGGTTGTCGAGTTCGCGCAGGTCGTCGAGGTCGAAGTTGGACACGCCCCAGCGACGGATCTTGCCTTGGTCGATCAAGCGTTCGAACGCTTCGACGGTTTCCTCCAGCGGGTACTGCCCGCGCCAGTGCAGCAGGTACAGATCGATACAGTCGGCGCCCAGGCGCTTGAGGCTGCGCTCGCAGGCCGTCGGCACCTCGCGCCGGCTGGCATTGTGCGGGTACACCTTGCTGACCAGGAACACCTGGTCGCGGCGCCCGGCGATAGCCTGGCCGACCACCCGCTCGGCACCTCCTTCGGCGTACATCTCGGCGCTGTCGATCAGTGTCAGGCCCAGGTCGATGCCCTGTTGCAGGGCGGCCACTTCGGCGGCGCGGCGGCCAGGGTCCTCGCCCATGTACCAGGTGCCCTGGCCAATGGCTGGAACGCGGCTGCCCGCAAGATTCACGTAACGCATGTCACCTCCTGTGGATGGGTGTGGGAAAGCAGGACGTCGAGCAGCGCCTCGGCGGCCTTGGACAGCTTGTGATCGTTCAGCGCGATCACGCCGATGCGGCGTTCCACGGTCGGCTCGACCAGGGGCACGCAACGGGCGCCGAGCTCCTGCATCTGCCCGATGCACAAGGCCGGCACCGCACTCACTCCCAGGCCACTGGCGACCATGCGGCCGATGGTCGACAGCTGGTGGCTCTCGAACGCCACCGCCAGCTTGCCGTGGTTGGCGGCCAGGTGCTGTTCGAGCAGCAGGCGCACCGCCGAGGGACGTTGCAGGGCGATGAAGTCCTGGGCCAGCAGCTCCTGCCAGCGTACCTGGGGCTGCCGGGCGAGGGGCGAGTCGGCCGGGACCACGGCGACGAAACGGTCCATGTACAACGGGTGAAAGCGCAGCGCCTCGCTGCTGTCGGGTTCGAAGCCGATGCCCAGTTCGACGCGGCGGTGACGCACCAGTTCCAGCACCTGCTCGTTGATCACGTCGTGCACGGTGACATTGACCTTGGGGTAGCGCTGGCGAAACACCTTCAGCGACTGCGGCAGCAGGTTGCCGGCAAAGGCCGGCATGGCCGCCACCGACACCCGGCCCAGTTGCAGGGTGAAGCGCTGGCGCAGCATCTCTTCGGTGTCGTCCCAGTCGGCCAGCAGACGCCGGGCCAGGGGCAGCAGCACCTCGCCCTCGGGGGTGAGGCTGACGCTACGGGTGGTGCGGGTGAGCAGGGCGCCACCGAGGTTGTCTTCCAGCGCCTTGATGGTCAGGCTCAGGGCCGGTTGCGACACGTGCAGGTGCTCGCCGGCCTGGGCGAAACTCTGGTACTTGGCCACGGTGACGAAGGCACGCAACTGCTTGACGTTCATGACAGGCTCGACCTTTGTTTTGTAAAAGTTATCAATCGATGACGAAAACAAAATTAACAAATCAGTCGGCTGCGGTGAAGATGACCGCACGGTTCCAACAACTACAAAAGGCGACTGAGCATGGCCGGACTGGACAAGCGTGTAGCAACCTATGAAGAGGCCCTGGCAGGCCTGACCGACAACATGACGGTGCTGGCCGGTGGTTTCGGCCTGTGCGGCATCCCGGAAAACCTCATTGCCGAGATCAAGCGCCGCGGCGTCAAGGGCCTGACCGTGGTGTCCAACAACTGCGGCGTCGATGGCTTCGGCCTGGGCGTGCTGCTCGAAGACCGGCAGATCCGCAAGATGATCGCCTCCTATGTCGGCGAGAACGCCGAATTCGAACGCCAGCTGCTCAGCGGCGAACTGGAAGTGGAGCTCACCCCGCAAGGCACGCTGGCCGAGAAGATGCGCGCCGGTGGCGCTGGCATCCCGGCGTTCTTCACCGCCACCGGCTATGGCACCCCGGTCGCCGAAGGCAAGGAAGTGCGCGAATTCAACGGCCGCAAATACATCCTCGAAGAATCCATCACCGGTGACTTCGCCATCGTCAAGGGCTGGAAGGCCGACCACTACGGCAACGTGGTGTACCGCAACACCGCGCAGAACTTCAACCCGCTGGCCGCCACCGCCGGCAAGATCACCGTGGTCGAGGTCGAAGAGATCGTCGAGCCCGGCGTGCTGCTGCCCAGCGAGATCCACACCCCGGGCATCTATGTCGACCGGATCATCGTCGGCACCTTCGAGAAGCGCATCGAGAAGCGCACCGTCAAGGCCTGAGCGCCGCCCTCCAGAACAACAAAGAGATCCTGACCATGGCATTGACCCGCGAACAAATGGCGCAACGCGTCGCCCGTGAACTGCAGGACGGCTACTACGTCAACCTGGGCATCGGTATTCCCACCCTGGTGGCCAACTATGTGCCCGCCGACATGGACGTGATGCTGCAATCGGAAAACGGCCTGCTGGGCATGGGCGAGTTTCCCACCGAAGCCACTATCGACGCCGACATGATCAACGCCGGCAAGCAGACCGTCACCGCCCGCCGTGGCGCGTCGATCTTCGATTCGGCGCAGTCCTTCGCCATGATCCGCGGCGGCCATGTCGACCTCACCGTGCTCGGTGCCTTCGAGGTGGACGTGGAAGGCAACATCGCCTCGTGGATGATCCCCGGCAAGCTGGTCAAGGGCATGGGCGGCGCCATGGACCTGGTGGCCGGCGCCGACAACATCATCGTCACCATGACCCACGCCTCGAAGGACGGCGAGTCCAAGCTGCTGCCGCGCTGCAGCCTGCCGCTGACCGGTGCCGGCTGCATCCGCAAGGTGCTGACCGACCTGGCCTACCTGGAAATCGACAACGGCGCCTTCATCCTGCGCGAGACCGCGCCGGGTGTGAGCGTCGAGGAAATCATCGAGAAGACCGCCGGCAAGCTGATCGTGCCGGACGATGTGAAGGAAATGACCTTCTAATCACTCGCCATACACTGCCCCTGTAGGAGCGGCCTTGTGTCGCGAAAGGG
>NZ_JAOEBG010000019.1 GCF_029836165.1 Pseudomonas sp. GD04091 | reverse complement strand
GGACTGCTTTGCAGCCCTTTCGCGACACAAGGCCGCTCCCACAGGACAACGCGTCAATTCCAGTCATCATGCAAGACAGCTGCTCCCACCCAACCTCGAACGGCACACAACTTGCTCCATAATGCCCCTCAGCCCAACGGGATGCCGAGCATGCTGCACAGCCACCTCACCACCCTCAACGCGGTTTCGCTGATCCTCCAGGTGTTCCAGGAAGCCGGCATCGACGCACAACAGATGCTCGCCGGCAGCGGCATAGGCCCGGCGGACCTGGGCCATGCCGATGCGCGCATCACCACCCAGCAAGAGCTGCAGGTGTGCGCCAACGCCGTGGCCCGACGCGAGGACATCGGCCTGGAGCTGGGCCGACGCATGCACGTGTCGTGCTACGGCATGCTCGGTTACGCCCTGCTCTCCAGTGCCACTTTGGGTGACGCCCTGCGCCTGGCATTGAGCTATCCGGCACTGCTGGGAACAGTCTTCCAGCTGCGCCTGGTGGACGACGGCCAGCGCGTCTGGCTCAGCGCCAGCGATCATTACGACGCGCCAGGCCTGGCCGCGTTCAACGCCGAGTTCTGCCTGGTGTCGCTGAAAGTGATCTGCGACGACCTGCTCGGCCGCCCGCTGCCACTGCTGGCGGCACGCTTCGAGCATCCTCGTCCCGGCTATCACGCGCTCTACGACGGTGCATTCCAGTGCCCGCTCGGCTTCGAGGCCAGTGACAATGCCTTCGCCTTCGAGCGGCGCTGTCTGGACATGCCGCTGCCCTTGGCCGACCCGGTCACCCACAAGGCGATGAGTGAACGCTGCCGCCGCCTGAACCTGGAGTTCACCGGGCGCCAGGCCTGGCTGGGACGGATTCGCCAATTGCTGATGCAGCAGCTGGATGCCGCGCCGGGGCTGGAGGGGCTGGCCCGGCAGATGAACTGCTCGTCACGCACCTTGCGCCGCCACCTGCAGGCGCTGGGCAGCAGTTATCAACAGCTGCTGGATGAGCTGCGCTTCGAGCGGGCCAAGCAACTGCTGGCCGAGGACCAGATGCCGATCTATCGCATCGCCGAGACGTTGGGGTTCAGTGAGACGGCCAGTTTCAGGCATGCGTTTCAGCGCTGGAGTGGCGTTGCGCCGAGCCATTTCAGAGGATGACTTGGCCACATCGATCCCCTTTTGGCCGTTTGCGTCGTTCTCCCTTGATTGGCCGCCCACCAGAATGGCCCAACGCCAGTGATAACCCGGAGAACAAAAGTGCTGACGATCTATTCCGATGACCACCGCCTGCACCACGGCCGCTGCGAGCTGATCGACGGTCAGCTGATGCCGTGCTTCGAAATGCCCTCCCGCGCCGATCATGTCCTCGAACAGGTGAAGAAACGCAACCTCGGCCCGGTGCAAGGCCCCACCGACTTCGGTCGCGCACCGCTGCAGCGCATCCACAGCGATGCCTACCTGACCTTCTTCGAAGGCGCCTGGGCCCGCTGGGCCGCGCTGGGCCAGGACGGCGACCTGCTGCCCTTCACCTGGCCGGCGCGCACCCTGCGTCAGGTCAAGCCCACCGGCCTGCACGGCGAGCTTGGCTACTACAGCTTCGACGCCGGCGCGCCGATCACCGCCGGCACCTGGCAGGCCGCCTACAGCGCAGCGCAAGTGGCACTCACCGCACAGGCCGCGATCCAGCGAGGCGCCCATTCGGCGTTCGCCCTGTGCCGCCCACCAGGGCACCACGCCGCCGGCGAAGTGATGGGCGGCTACTGCTACCTGAACAACGCCGCCATCGCCGCCCAGGCGTTCCTCGACCAGGGCCGGCGCAAGGTGGCCATCCTCGATGTCGACTACCACCACGGCAACGGCACCCAGGACATCTTCTACACCCGTGACGACGTGTTCTTCGCTTCGATCCACGGCGACCCGCAGGACGAATTCCCGTTCTTCCTGGGGTATGCCGACGAAGTCGGGGAAGGCGCGGGCGAGGGCTGCAACGTCAACTATCCGCTGCCGGCCGGCAGCGACTGGCAGGCCTGGAGCGCCGCGCTGGAGGCCGCCTGCGTGCGCATCGCCGACTACGACGCCGACGTGCTGGTGATCTCCCTCGGCGTGGACACCTTCAAGGACGATCCGATCTCCCAGTTCAAGCTGGACAGCCCGGACTACCTGGAAATGGGCAAGCGCATCGCCCAGCTCGGCAAGCCGACCCTGTTCGTGATGGAAGGCGGCTACGCTGTGGAGGAAATCGGCATCAACGCGGTCAATGTGCTGGAAGGCTTCCAGCGCGCCCAGCCAGGAGCCTGATCATGGCCCGACTCAAGCGTCTGCTCGCCCCCCTCATCGCCGCCAGCCTCTGCGCCGGCACGCTGCAGGCCCACGCCGAACAGCGCACCCTGCGGGTGTACAACTGGTTCGACTACATCACCCCGCAGACCCTCACCGACTTCCAGAAAGACAGCGGCGTGAAGCTGGTCTACGACATCTTCGACACCAACGAGGCACTGGAAGCCAAGCTGCTCACCGGCAACTCCGGCTATGACGTGGTGGTGCCGTCCAACGTGTTCCTCGCCAAGCAGATCGAGGCCGGCGTGTTCCAACCGCTCGATCGCGCCAAGCTGCCCAACTGGCCGCATCTGGACCCGGCGCTGATGAAGCTGATCGAGGCCAATGACCCCGGTAACAAGTTCGCCGTGCCCTACATGTACGGCACCGTGTTGATCGGCTTCAACCCGGCCAAGGTCAAGGCCGCTCTCGGCGACAATGCGCCGGTGGACAGCTGGGACCTGATCTTCAAGGAAGAGAACATCGCCAAGCTCAAGCAATGCGGTGTGGCGCTGCTCGATTCGCCGTCGGAGATCCTGCCACTGGCCCTGTCGTACCTGGGCCTGGACCCCAACAGCGGCAAGCCGGCGGACTACCAGAAGGCCCAGGACCTGCTGCTGAAGATCCGTCCGCACGTCACCTACTTCCATTCGTCCAAGTACATGGCCGACATCGCCAACGGCGACATCTGCGTGGCGGTGGGCTATTCGGGCAGTTTCTCCCAGGCCGCCAACCGCGCGCGGGAGGCGAAGAACGGCGTGGTGGTGGACATGCGCCTGCCGAAGGAAGGGGCGCCGATCTGGTTCGACATGCTGGCGATCCCGAAGAATGCCGCCAACCCGGGGGATGCCCACGCCTTCATCAATTACCTGCTGCGGCCCGAGGTGATCGCGCCGATCAGCGATTTCGTCGGCTACCCGAACCCGAACAAGGATGCGACCGACAAGGTCAGCCCGGCGATTCGCAACAACCCAAACCTGTACCCGACGGCGGAGGCGATGGCCAAGCTGTATACCTTGAAGCCGCTGCCACGAGATGCCGAGCGCGCACGGACCCGGGCCTGGACCAGGATCAAGTCGGGGACCTGACCTCATCGCGGGGCATGCCCGCTCCCACGCAGCGCAAGGCTTGGGGTTGGGGCAACTGCCCCGCGATGACTACCTCCAGGCCTTGCGCAGGCGCATCAGCGCACCTGCTATCTGGGCTTCCGGCACCGCCGCAAACCCCAGCACCAGGCCCGCCCGGTTATCCACAGGCTCATCGCTTTCCTCCAGCCAATACGCACTCAGCGGATTGACCTCCACCCCCACCGCTTCCGCCCGCGCCACCAGCTCTTGCTCCCGCGCAAAGTTATCCACATCCACCTTCACATGCAGCCCCGCCGCCACGTCGGGCATCGCGCCCAAGCCCGGCACATCCGCAGGCCAGCCAGCCTTGAGCACATTGCGCCGTGCCAGTGCCGCCCGGCGCATGCGGCGGATATGCCGCTGGAAGTGCCCCTGAGCCATGAACTGCGCCATGACGCACTGGGTACCGACTTCCGAATGCCGCACCGCCAGCGCCCTGCCCTGGCTGAACGCCTGCACCAACCGGCGGGGCAGCACCAGATAGCCCAGGCGCAGCGCAGGGAAGGCGATCTTGCCGAACGTGCCGACGTACAGCACCCGCCCCTGCCTGTCCAACGCGGCCAACGGCGCCAGCGGCGCACCGCTGTAGCGGTACTCGCCGTCATAGTCGTCCTCGACGATCCAGCCATCGTGCCGCTCGGCCCAGGCCAGCAGCGACAGGCGTCGAGCCAGGCTCATGGTGACACCCGTGGGGTACTGGTGGGCGGGCGTCACATAGGCCAGCCGGCACCCGGCGATCTCTGCCAGCCTTGCGCAATCGAGGCCTTCCTCATCCACCGGCACACCCCGCAGCTGCGCTCCAGCGACGGCAAAGGCATGCCCGGCTGCCCGATACCCAGGGTTTTCCACAGCCACGCCATCTCCAGGCTGCAACAGCAACTGTGCACAAAGGCTGATCGCCTCCTGCGCGCCACTGGTGATCACAATTTGTTCAGCCATGCAGGTGAGCCCTCGCGAGCGACGCAGGTACGTCGCGATCAACTCACGCAGTTGCAGCTCCCCCGCCGGATCGCCATAGCCAAGCTGGGCCGGATCCGGATTTCGCCAGAAACCCGCTTGCAGCTTGGCCCAGACCGCGAACGGGAACAGGTCGAATGCCGGTACGCCAACACGAAATGCTCTCGGTGAGCCGCTTCTGGGCGGTGGCAGATGATGATTTTTCAGACGCTGCAAAGGCTCGCTGGACGCGCCTAAACTGGATAAATCCTCAGTACCAGACTGGCAAAATGTGGATAACCCTGTTGATAACCCCAGGGATAACCCTGTGGACAGTTGTGTGGATAGTTTAGGGAGCTGGCTGACGTAAGTGCCATCCCCCACCCGGCTCTCGATGAATCCTTCCGAGTAAAGCTGGTCGTAGGCCCGCACCACACTGTTGCGCGACAACGCCAGCATCGCCGCCAGGTCACGGGTGGCCGGCAACCGAGTGCCACTGCCCAGCCGCCCATCCAGTACCCGCGCGCGCAAGGCCTGGTACAGCTGCTGACTGAGCCCGCGGCGGCGATCAAGGACGATACCCGTGGGATCGAAAGGCAACGCATGGCCAGGCTCGCTCATGGTATTGGACCTATGAAAACAGGTTTGAATGGCTCTTACACAGGACCAATAGCCTGCCTAGGATGAAGCCAGACCACAAGGAATCCCGGCATGTACAACAGCAAACCTCACCAGGAACACGACGTCGGCCGCTTGCACCAGCACATGTTGCATACCCGCCTGGCCATGCTGGTCAGCCATGGTGCACAGGGCCTGCTGGCCACCCATCTGCCGGTGCTGGTGGCAACCGATGAAGGCGAGTTCGGCACCGTCTATGGCCACCTGGCCCGGGCCAACCGCCAGTGGCAGGACCTGCAGCAAGGTGCTGACGCCCTGCTGGTGTTCCCCGGTGCCGACGCCTATGTCAGTCCGTCCTTCTACCCGAGCAAGCTCACCAATCCCAAGGTGGTACCCACCTGGAACTACACCGCCGTACATGCCTACGGCCCGGTCGAAGTGATCCATGAACCAGAGCCCTTGCTGGACATCGTCAGCCGCCTGACCGATCGCCACGAGCAGGGCCGCGCCGAGCCCTGGCAAGTGACCGATGCCCCCGGCGACTACCTGGACGGCATGCTCCGTGCCATCGTCGGCATCCGCCTGCCCATCACTCGCCTGCAAGGCGCGCGCAAGCTCAGCCAGAATCGCTCGGCCGAGGACGTGGCCGGTGTACGCGACGGCCTGACCACCAGCGCCGACCATCAGGACAACCAACTCGCGGCGCACATGCGTCAGCTCTGAAGGAAAACCCCATGACCCACGTCACCCTGCGCCCGGTGGGCGCCAGCGATCACGCCGCATGGCTGTCTTTGTGGCAAGCCTACCTGCGCTTCTACCAGACCGAACTGGCGGGCGAAGTCAGCCTCAGCACCTGGCAGCGCCTGCTGGACCCGAACGAACCCACCCACTCGGCGCTGGCCTGGGTCGATGGCAAGGCCGTGGGCATGGTCAATTACATCTACCATCGCTCCAACTGGAGCATCGAGAATTCCTGCTACCTGCAGGATCTCTATGTGGACAGCGAGGTGCGCGGCCTGGGCATCGGCCGCCAGTTGATCGAGCACGTGTATGCCACGGCCAAGGTCGCCGGCTGCATCAAGGTCCACTGGCTGACCCACGAGACCAACGCCACTGCCATCAGCCTGTACGAGCAGGTAGCCGAACGGCCGGGCTTCATCCAATTTCGCAAAGCACTGTAGGCCGAACATGAACGACGCATTGAACTGGAAACCCGCTGCGACCCCCAAGGCCGAACCCATCGAAGGTCGCTTCATTCGCCTGGAGAAGCTCGACCCAGCACGCCATGGCAACGATCTTTGGCAAGTGCTGCAGGGGCCGGGCTCGGACCCAGTGCTTTGGGACTACCTGCCCTACGGCCCGTTCAGCGAACGCACCGATTTCGACCGCTGGCTGGAAGGCAACGCCGCCAGCCGCGATCCGCTGTTCTACAGCGTCATCGACCGCGCCAACGGCCAGGTCCAGGGCATCCTCAGCTACATGTCGATCGTCCCCGAACAGGGCCGTTTCGAGATCGGCCATATCGCCTTCGGCGCCGCCATGCAGCGCACGCCGAAGGGCACCGAGGCGGTCTACCTGCTGAGCAAGCTGGGCTTCGAGCTGGGCAACCGCCGCCTGGAGTGGAAGTGCAACAACGCCAATGCCCGCTCCAAGCGCGCCGCCGAGCGGTTCGGCTTTCTCTTCGAAGGGGTGTTCCGCAATCACATGGTGGTCAAGGATCGCAACCGGGATACGGCGTGGTACTCGATCATCGATGTCGAGTGGCCGGCGGTGGCGTCGGGGTTCGAGCGGTGGTTGAGCGCGGAGAACCAGCAGCCCGAAGGTCAGGTGAGGACGTTGGAGGCCTGTCGCCTGCGCTGACCTCATCGCGGGGCAAGCCCGCTCCCACGATGACCCGCGATATGGCCCTGAAGCCAGGCAAAAAAAGGGGAGCATTCGCTCCCCAGAGGTTAACCGCTTGCAGATGAAGGCTTCTGTCAGCCTTCGATCTCGATCAGGATCTCGCCCGGGGTCACCCGGTCACCCTTGGCCACGTGAATGGCCACGACCTTGCCGGCGATGGCCGCCTGGACTTCGGTCTCCATCTTCATCGCCTCGGTGATCAACACCGCCTGGCCGGCCTTGACCACATCGCCCTCCTTGACCAGCACATCGACGATGTTGCCCGGCATGCTGGTGCTGACATGGCCCGGCTCGCTGGCCTGCTTGCGCTTGCTGCCGCCACCGCCGACGAAGTCGTTGAGCGGCTCGAACACCACTTCTTCCGGCATGCCATCGATGGACAGGTAGAAGTGACGCTTGCCCTCGGCCTTGACGCCCACGCCGGTGATGTCGACGCGGTAGGTCTCGCCGTGCACGTCGATGACGAACTCGGTCGGCACACCTTCACCACTGACCGAGCCCACCGCGCCGGCTTCCGGAATCGGCAGCAGGGCTTCGGGCTTGAGGGTGCCGGCTTCGCGCTCCTCGAGGAACTTGCGACCGATGTCCGGGAACATGGCGAAAGTCAGCACGTCTTCCTCGGAATGCGCGAGGCTGCCGATCTCGGCGCGCAGCTTGGCCATTTCCGGCTTGAGCAGGTCGGCCGGACGCACGTCGATCACTTCCTCGCTGCCGATGGCCTGGCGGCGCAGTTGCTCGTTGACCACGCCCGGGGCCTTGCCATAGCCGCCTTGCAGGTACAGCTTCACCTCGTTGGTGATGGTCTTGTAGCGCTCGCCGGCCAGCACGTTGAAGAACGCCTGGGTGCCGACGATCTGCGAGGTCGGGGTGACCAGCGGCGGGAAGCCGAGGTCTTCACGAACCCGCGGGATTTCCGCCAGCACTTCGTTCATGCGGTTGAGCGCGCCCTGCTCCTTGAGCTGGTTGGCCAGGTTGGAAATCATCCCACCCGGAACCTGGTTGACCTGCACGCGGGTGTCCACGGCGGTGAACTCGCTCTCGAACTGGTGGTACTTCTTGCGCACGGCGTAGAAGTACAGGCCGATCTCCTGCAGCAGTTCCAGGTCAAGGCCGGTGTCGAACTCGCTGCCCTTGAGCGCGGCGACCATCGACTCGGTGCCCGGATGGCTGGTGCCCCAGGCGAAGCTGGAGATCGCGGTGTCGATGTGATCGGCGCCGTTTTCCACCGCCTTGAGCTGGCACATGGCGGCCAGGCCCGCGGTGTCGTGGGAGTGGACGAATACCGGCAGCGATTGCTCGGCCTTCAGCGCCTTGACCAGCTCGCCGGTGGCGAACGGGGTCAGCAGGCCAGCCATGTCCTTGATCGCCACCGAGTCGCAGCCCATGGCTTCCATCTGCTTGGCCTGCTGCACGAAGGCGTCGATGGTATGTACCGGGCTGGTGGTGTAGGCGATGGTGCCCTGGGCGTGCTTGCCGGCGGCCTTCACCGCTTCGATGGCCACACGCAGGTTACGCACGTCGTTCATGGCGTCGAAGATGCGGAACACATCGATGCCGTTGACCGCGGCCTTGGCGACGAAGGCCTTGACCACATCGTCGCTGTAGTGGCGATAGCCCAGCAGGTTCTGGCCGCGCAGGAGCATCTGCAGGCGGGTATTGGGCAACGCGTTGCGCAGTTTGCGCAGGCGCTCCCACGGGTCTTCCTTAAGGAAGCGCACGCAGGCGTCGAAGGTGGCGCCACCCCAGACTTCCAGCGACCAGTAGCCGACCTTGTCGAGCTTGTCGCAGATCGGCAGCATGTCTTCGGTGCGCATGCGGGTGGCCAGCAGGGACTGGTGGGCGTCGCGCAGGATCGTGTCGGTGACAAAGATTTTCTTGGACATTGTTCGGTTCCTCACAGGCCTGCGTGGGCGGCGATGGCGGCGGCGATGGCCAGGGCCAGCTCTTCGGGTTTGCGCTTGATCGAGTAGTTGGTCAGTTCAGGGTGGCTTTCGACGAAGCTGGTGTTGAACTGGCCGCTACGGAATTCCGGGTTGCGCAGGATTTCCTGGTAGTACGCGGCGGTGGTCTTCACCCCTTGCACGCGCATGTCGTCCAGGGCCCGCAGGCCGCGGTCCATGGCCTCCTCCCAGGTCAGCGCCCAGACCACCAGTTTCAGGCACATGGAGTCGTAGTACGGCGGAATGGTGTAGCCGGTGTAGATCGCCGTGTCGGTACGCACGCCCGGGCCGCCCGGAGCGTAGTAGCGAGTGATCTTGCCGAAGCTTGGCAGGAAGTTGTTCTTCGGATCCTCGGCATTGATGCGGAACTGCAAGGCGTAGCCGCGGTGCTGGATGTCTTCCTGCTTGATCGACAGCGGCAGGCCGGACGCGATGCGGATCTGCTCGCGGACGATGTCGATGCCGGTGATTTCCTCGGTGATGGTGTGCTCGACCTGCACCCGGGTGTTCATCTCCATGAAGTACACCTCGCCATCGGCGAGCAGGAACTCCACGGTACCGGCGTTCTCGTAGTTCACCGCCTTCGCCGCGCGCACCGCCAGGTCGCCAATGTAGGCGCGCTGCTCAGGCGTCAGTTGCGGGCTCGGGGCAATCTCGATGAGTTTCTGGTTGCGGCGCTGGATCGAGCAGTCGCGCTCGAACAGGTGCACCACGTTGCCGAAGCTGTCACCGAGGATCTGCGCCTCGATGTGCTTGGGATTGACGATGCACTTCTCCAGGAACACTTCCGCGGAGCCGAAGGCCTTGGTGGCCTCGGAAATCACCCGGGGGAAATTCTGTTCCAGTTCCTCACGGCTGTTGCAGCGGCGGATGCCGCGCCCACCGCCACCCGAAGTGGCCTTGAGCATCACCGGGTAACCGATACGGTCGCCTTCGCGCAGGGCTTCGTGGATATCGGCGACATTGCCTTCGGTGCCGGGGGTGACCGGCACACCGGCTGCGATCATGGTACGGCGCGCTTCGGTCTTGTCGCCCATGCGGCGAATCACATCGGCGGCGGGGCCGATGAACTTGATCCCGCGTTCGGCGCAGATCTCCGCCAGTTCGGCGTTTTCCGACAGGAAACCATAGCCCGGATGCAGAGCGTCACAGCCGGTCTCCACAGCGAGGTTGACCAGCTTGCGCGGGTTCAGGTACCCGGCCAGCGGTTCGGCACCGATGCTGTACGCCTCGTCGGCGCGCTTGACGTGCAAGGCGTGACGGTCGGCGTCGGAATAGATCGCCACCGAGCGAATGCCCATTTCGGCGCAGGCACGCACGATCCGAACTGCGATTTCACCCCGGTTGGCGATCAGGATTTTTTTTATCACTGGAGTCTTCCCAAAGCCGTAGGAACAGACGATCCGGTTCTACCGGTCGGCGCGTGACCAGACGTCGCTGGCCAGTCGCATATTCACCCTAGCGCTGAAGGTCGATAAACAAAAATCAATATTTGTTAGAGGCAGTATTAGCAAAAGCTTATAGTGAGGTAACAAGGTTTTGCCGGAGTTCGGGAAAAATGCGTAAGTCATTGATGCGTATGACTTTGCGTCAACTGCAGGTCTTCAATGAGGTGTGTGATCTGCGCTCCTACAGCCGGGCCGCCGAGGAGATGGCACTGACGCAACCCGCCGTTAGTCTACAGATCCGCCAGCTCGAGGAGCTGGTCGGCCAGCCGCTGTTCGAGTACGTCGGCAAGAAGCTTTACCTGACCGAGGCGGCCGAAGCGCTGCAACGCGCCAGCCGGGATATCTTCGGGCGCCTGGAGAACCTCGACATGCAATTGTCGGACATGCAGGGCTCATTGCAGGGGCAGTTGAAACTGGCGATCGAATCCAGCGCCAAGTACTTCGTGCCACACCTGTTCGCCGCCTTCAAGCAGCGCCACCCGGAGGTCAACCTCACGCTGACGGTGGTCAACCGGGCCCAGGCGATCCGGCGCCTGTCCGATAACCGCGACGACTTGACCATCATGTCCATGGTGCCCCAGGACATGGGCCTGGAGTTCCTGCCGTTCCTCAACAACCCGATCGTTGCCGTGGCACCGCCGGACCATCCGTTGTGCAAGCCAGACAGCCTGCGCCTGCAGGATCTTGAGCCTCATACACTGTTGATCCGTGAACAAGGGTCGGGGACACGCAAGGCCTGCGAGGAATACTTCAAGGACAAGCGCGTGCACTTCACCCAGACGCTGGAGGTCGCTTCCACCGACTCGCAACGTGAGTGCGTGGTCGCCGGACTTGGCATCGCGCTGCTGACCCGCCACGCAGTGAACCTGGAGCTGGCCACCGGGGTGCTCAGGGAACTGCCGGTGGAGGAACTGCCGCTGTACCGAAGCTGGTGCCTGGTGCAATCCAAGGCCAAGCGGCAATCACCAGTGGCCTTGGCTTTCCATGCATTCATCCGCGCCGAACGTGCGCAGATCAGCGCGCTTGTGGAACGTTTCTCGGGGAAGTTGCCGCCGATACCTGCCACACCGTGATGTCTTGCAGGTCGGGGTAGTCGGCGATATCGCGCAGCAGCTGGCGCTGGTCGCAGTAGCTTTCGATGGCGCGACGGAATTCCATCCGGCGCTGGTCCTTTTCCTGCTGCTTGCGAGCCTTGGCGTTAGGTTGGAACGAACCGTCGTGATCACGTGCCATTGCCTGTCTCCCAGATAGGATGCGGGGAGTTTCAGACTGGCCTTGGCGCTTTACGGTTTGGCGCTGGAATGGTGACAGAATCGTGAATTTTCGCTGCCTGTGAGCCTGTTCGCGGGCAACCGATCTCAGTCTTCGGTGGCCTTGATCGACTTCGGCGACAAACGCAGGCTGCGCAAGCTGCGCTTCACGCTCTTGAGGTGGTTGACCAGGCTCGGCCCACGGGCCATGGCCACGCCCATGGCCAGCACATCGATCACCACCAGGTGGGCGATACGCGAGGTCAGCGGCGTGTAGATTTCAGTGTCTTCGTGCACGTCGATGGCCAGGTTGACCGTCGACAACTCGGCCAGCGGCGTCTGGCTCGGGCACAGGGTGATCAGGTTGGCACCGCTTTCACGCACCAGGTTGGCGGTGATCAGCAGATCCTTCGAGCGCCCCGACTGCGAGATGCAAACCGCTACATCTCCTGGCTTCAGGGTGACCGCCGACATCGCCTGCATGTGCGGATCGGAATACGCCGCGGCGCTGAGCAGCAGGCGGAAGAACTTGTGTTGCGCATCCGCGGCCACCGCACCGGAGGCACCGAAACCATAGAACTCCACCCGCTGGGCCTGGGCCATGGCGGTCACCGCCTGCTGCAGAGCCTGAGGGTCGAGGTGCTCACGCACTTCCATCAGGGTATGCAGGGTGGTGTCGAAGATCTTCAGGCTGTAGTCGGCGACCGAGTCGTCTTCATGGATCGCGAACTGGCCAAAGCTGGCGCCGGCGGCCAGGCTTTGCGCCAACTTGAGCTTGAGATCCTGGAAGCCCGAGCAACCGATCGCCCGGCAGAAGCGCACGATGGTCGGTTCGCTGATCCCCACGCTGTGCGCCAGATCGGCCATCGAGCTGTGCATGACGGCAGCCGGATCGAGCAGCACATGGTCAGCCACTTTCAGTTCCGATTTGCGCAGCAGGTGGCGCGATTGGTCGATATGTTGCAACAGATTCACGGGCTGGACTCGGTTATGATCGGCGTGCCGGGATGTAGCTTTCTTGTAGTTATACTACATGCTTGCCAACCCGCCCAGCTAAACGAACGTGGAGAGCGGTGGTTTGACGATTCCTTGCGACATCCTGGTTTTCGGCGGCACCGGCGACCTGGCCCTGCACAAGCTGCTGCCGGCGCTCTACCACCTGTATCGCGAGGACCGCCTGCACAACGCCGTGCGGATCATCGCCCTGGCCCGGCGCAACCTGCCGCGCAACGACTACCTCAAGCTTGCCGAACGCCATTGCCGGGCACAGGTCGCCCGCCAGGACTTCGACGAAGACGTGTGGCAGCGTTTTTCCGCCCGGCTGGACTATTTCCCCATGGATGCCGCGCAGAGCGCCGACTTCGGCCGTCTGGCCCGCTACCTGGGCGAGCCCGGCGGACTGACCCGCATCTACTACCTGGCCACCGCGCCCAAGCTGTTCGTGCCCATCGCCAACCACCTGCGCATCGCCGGCCTGGCCGACAGCGAGGCACGCATCGTCCTGGAAAAACCCATCGGCCACTCGCTGGAATCGGCCACCGCGATCAACGAAGCGATCGGCGCGGTGTTCGACGAATCCCAGGTATTTCGCATCGACCACTACCTGGGCAAGGAGACCGTGCAGAACCTCATGGCCCTGCGTTTCGCCAACGCCCTGCTGGAACCGGTGTGGCGCAACGGCCAGGTCGACCATGTGCAGATCAGCGTCTGCGAAACCCTCGGTGTGGAAAACCGCGGCGCCTACTACGACCGCGCCGGCGCCACCCGCGACATGCTGCAGAACCACCTGCTGCAACTGCTCTGTCTGGTGGCCATGGAGCCCCCGGCGCAGTTCGAGGCCGAAGCGGTACGCGATGAAAAGGTGAAGATCCTGCGCGCGCTCAAGCCCATCACCGGCCAGGACGTGCAGGACAAGACCGTGCGCGGCCAGTACGGTGCCGGCAAGATCGGTGGCCAGGAAGTACCGGCCTACTACTTCGAGAAGGACGTGGACAACGACAGCGACACCGAGACCTTCGTCGCCGTCCAGGCCCAGATCGACAACTGGCGCTGGGCCGGGGTGCCGTTCTATTTGCGCACCGGCAAGCGCATGGCGCGACGTTCCTCGCAGATCGTCATTCAGTTCAAGCCCGTGCCCCACGAGCTGTTCAACGGCGGCCAGGTCAACCAGTTGCTCATCCAGCTGCAGCCGGATGAGCACATCAGCCTGCGCATGATGACCAAGAGCCCAGGCAAGGGCATGCGTCTGGCGCCGGTCGAACTGGACCTGAACCTGGCCAAGGCGTTCGCTCAGACCCGTCGCTGGGAGGCTTACGAACGCCTGCTGCTGGACGTGCTGGAAGGCGACTCGACGCTGTTCATGCGCCGCGACGAGGTCGAGGCCGCATGGGCCTGGATCGACCCGATCCTGCAAGGCTGGGAAGAGCACTTCCAGGCCCCGCGCCCCTATCCGGCCGGCAGCAATGGCCCGGAGCAGGCCAACAGCCTGTTGGCGCACCAAGGCAGGCACTGGCACAGCTGAAAGGCTTCCCGCTGCCAGGCAAAGGGTGAGCGGTCGAATATTGGATCCACGGCGATGCACTTCGCATCGCCCCTGATTGAAGGATCCAAGGAATGATCATCGAAACCAAAGGCTGGGTTGCACAAAACGACAAGATGCCAGGAGACATGGGCTTCCGCGTCTACGGCACCGTGACCGTCCCGCACCCAGGCTTCCAGGTAACCCTCAAGCCACGCGCCATTCAGGACAAGTCCTTCGCCCTGGCGCTGGATCTCGAATCGCAGCAACTGCCAGGTAACTACCTGCAAGCTCTCGACCGCAAACCCGTGACCTTCGAAATGCCCGGCGATCACAGCAACATCCCGAAAGTGGACATCTTCTACAACGACGAACTGATCGCCAGCATCACCAACATCGTCGAAACCCACTGATCATGCGGCCCATGCTCAGCCCATCAGGTGCCTCATGGGCCGTTCCAGCAAGGCCTGGAACGCCACCGCGTCCACCGGCCGGCTGATCAGATAGCCCTGGACTTCGTCGCAGCCATGCTCACGCAGGAATGCCAGTTGCTCCAGGGTTTCCACCCCTTCGGCCACCACTTTGAGCTGCAAGCTCTTGGCCATGGCGATGATCGCCCGGGTGATGGCGGCGTCCTGGCTGCCTTCGAGCAGACCGCGGATGAAGGTCTGGTCGATCTTCACGTAATCGACCGGAAAGCGCTTGAGATAACTCAGGGACGAGTAACCGGTGCCGAAGTCGTCGATGGCCAGTTTCACCCCTAGCGCGTGCAACTGCTGGAACGTGGCGATGATGTGCTCGACGCTGTCCAGCAACTGACTCTCGGTCAGTTCCAGCTCCAGCAGGTGAGGCGCAAGCCCCGACTCCTGCAATACCTGGCGAACCAGGCTGACCAGCTTGCCCTGGCGCAACTGATATACCGACAGGTTGACCGATACGCGAATCTGCACCCCCTGCCGAAGCCACTCGCACGCCTGCCAGCATGCCTGGCGCAGGACGAACTCGCCCATCGGCGCGATCAGCCCGGTCTCCTCCGCCAGGCCGATGAACTCGCCTGGCGGCACCATGCCCCATTCAGGATGCTGCCAGCGCACCAGTGCCTCGGCCGCATGCAGCTGACCTGTGCGCAAACACAGCTTGGGCTGGTAATAGACCAGCAGCTGGCGCTCGTCGATGGCCTTGCGCAGCTGGTTTTCCAGCTGCAGGCGCTCCAGGGTGCCGGCACGCAGGCTTTCGGTGTAGAACTGGAAATTGTCACCGCCCAGGTGCTTGGCGTGCTGCTTGGCCATGTCGGCCTGGCTGACCAGCGCATTCACATCGAGGGTGGCGTCCGACAGCACGCTGATCCCCACCGAAGCGCTGATCACCACCTCATGCCCGCCCACCCGCTGGGGCACCCGCAGCTTGTCCAGCAGGCGCGTGGACACCCGCACCAGGCTCGACAGGTTGGTGTAGCCATCGAACAGCACGGCGAACTCGTCACCCGACAGACGCGCCACGGTGTCGGCCTCTGGCACCGCATTGGCCAGGCGCTGGGCCATCTTCTTGAGCAACTGGTCGGCCAGCTCATGGCCGAGGCTCTCGTTGAGCTGCTTGAAGCGATCCAGGTCCACATGCAGCAACGCCAGGTTGCGCCCGTTCAGGCGCACACGCTGCGCCGCCTCGTGCAAGCGCAGGCGGAACAGGGCACGGTTGGCCAGCCCGGTAAGGTCGTCGTAGTGGGCCAGGTAGCGCAGACGCTCCTCCGACTCGCGGCGAGCCGACAGGTCGGTGAAGAAACCGACGATATTGACGATCCTGCCTTGCGCATCGCTCACGCTGTTGAGCTGCAGCCATTGGGGATAGAGCTCGCCGTTCTTGCGCGCCTCCACCAGCTCGCCCTGCCAGCGGCCCTGCTGCTCCAGCGCCTGATCGATGGCATGGCTGTGGCGTCGTACGTCACGACTGCAGGGCAGCTCAAGGACATTGCGGGCGATCAGCTCGGCACGGCCATGTCCTGTGACATCACAGAAGGCCTGATTGACCGCCAGCAGCTGGAAACCAGCATCGAGGATGGCGATACCTTCGCTGGCGGCCTCGAACACCGTGGCAGCCAGACGCTGCTGTTCTTCCTGCTCCTTTTGCGCAGTGATGTCCCGTCGGGTACCGAGCATGCGCACGACCTTGCCAGCGGCATCGGTCTCCACCGCCCGGCCACGATCCTCGATCCAGCACCAGTGGCCCTGGGCATGGCGTACCCGGTATTCGACCCGATAGTCCTCGGTCCGGCCTTTCAGGTGCTCGACCAGCGTACGCCGCACCAACGACAGGTCCTCGGGGTGCAACAGTGGCTTGAGATCGGACCGTACGGAACGGACCTGCTCGGCATCAATGCCGAACAGTGCATGCAGCTGGGTGTGGTGGACCTCGTCGTCGTGCAGATTCCAGTCCCACAATCCCAGCTCGCTGGCTTCGAGGGCCAAGGCCAGGCGCTGCTCGCTCTTGCTCAAGGCCTGGTTCGCCAGATCCAGTTCGTGGCTGCGCTGGGCCACGCGCTGCTCGAGGCCTGCATGGGCCTGGCGCAGTTCATCCTCGGCCCGGCGGCGCTGACGCACCTCGGCACTGAGCTGGTGGTTGAGGTCTTCGGCATGATGCTGGGCACTCTGCAGGTGCTCGATCAGTGCCTGGTTCTGGAAGCGCCGCAGCAGCCCACGCTCTATCAGGCGGTTGACCTGCCAGGCAACCACCATCAACGCCCCCAGGAGGATCAGGCCCAGCCAGCCCCACCCGCGCTGCTGCCCGGCATCGTAGAAGAACAGGAAAGCGATCGGTGGCAGCAGACAGGGCACGGCGAAACTGAGAAACGCCGTCAGGCTGACTGCATAGGCCACGCTGGCCGACAGTGCCGCCGCGCCGAGCAGGCCGAAGACCCACGCCTGTTGCACGAAGTTGTCTACCGGTGTCAGCGCGATCGCCGCACTGGCCAGCGTGAAGCCGCTGAATGCCGAGCCCAGCAGGAACATGCGCCGCCAGGCCGGCCTGGCCTGCCGGGCCGGCGCAGCCGCCTCGAAAGCCGCCACCTGGATCACCCGCAGGGCGACCAGCGCCAGCAGCCAGGCCATCCATACGCCAACCAGCAGGTAGCGTGCAGGGCTCCACAGCAACCAGGCGCAAAGCAGGCCGTTGAGCAACATGAACAGAGTGGGCAGCAGGGAGCCCTGGTACAGCAGACGAGTACGTTCGATCGAAAGCTGCATGGCGAATTGCCTGCGAACGCTCCGTGACGTCTGCGGCGATGTGTCGATCGCCGTGCAATCCTGGGTCATATGGCTGGATTCTTGTCGAGTTCTTGTTATGGCTGACCGCAAATGTGCAGCGAGCATACACAAGCGTCGCGCCGGACCAAACTGCTCCAGGTCATGAATTCGAAAATGTCCCGTCCGTCGCAGTGCGACCGCTCAACCACGCTGCCTGTGTAATCTCACCGACGAATGGTCGCAGGCCTCTTCGGCGATTTGCATCGCGTGCGTTTGCCCCTGCCCCCGCACACCCATAGAATGCCCGGATGCACAATGACGACCTCTCCCTCCTGCTGAACTCCCTCAACGACGCCCAGCGCCAGGCCGTAGCGGCCTCCGTGGGGCGCCAACTGGTGCTGGCCGGCGCCGGCTCGGGCAAGACCCGTGTGCTGGTGCACCGTATCGCCTGGCTGATCCAGGTCGAACAGGCCTCGGCGCATTCGATCCTGTCGGTGACGTTCACCAACAAGGCCGCGGCGGAAATGCGCCAGCGTATCGAGCAACTGCTGGGCATCAACCCGGCCGGCATGTGGGTCGGCACCTTCCACGGCCTGGCCCACCGCCTGTTGCGCGCCCACTGGCAGGAAGCGGGGCTGGCGCAGAACTTCCAGATCCTCGACAGCGACGACCAGCAGCGCCTGATCAAGCGGGTGATCCGCGAGATGGGCCTGGACGAGCAGAAGTGGCCCGCGCGCCAGGTCCAGTGGTTCATCAACGGCCAGAAGGACGAAGGCCTGCGACCGCGGCACATCCAGGCCAGCGGCGACCTGTTCCTGGCCACCATGCGCGACATCTATGTAGCCTACGAACAGGCCTGCGACCGCGCCGGGGTCATCGACTTCTCCGAGCTGCTGCTGCGCGCCCTGGACCTGTGGCGCGACCATCCAGACCTGCTCAAGCACTATCAACGGCGCTTCCGTCATATCCTGGTGGACGAGTTCCAGGACACCAACGCCGTGCAGTACGCGTGGCTGCGCCTGCTGGCTAGCGGAGGCGACAGCCTGATGGCGGTAGGCGACGACGACCAGTCGATCTACGGCTGGCGCGGCGCCAAGATCGAGAACATCCATCAGTACACCGCCGACTTCCCGGATGCCGAGCTGATCCGCCTGGAGCAGAACTACCGCTCCACCGGCGGTATCCTCAAGGCCGCCAACGCCCTGATCGCCAACAACAGCGGGCGCCTGGGCAAGGAACTGTGGACCGACATGGGCGAAGGCGAGCCGCTCACGCTCTACGCCGCATACAACGAGCACGACGAAGCACGCTACGTGGTCGAGACCATCGAAAGCATCGTCAAACAGGGCAGCGCACGTAACGAGATCGCGATCCTGTACCGCTCCAACGCCCAGTCGCGGGTGCTGGAAGAGGCCCTGCTGCGCGAACGCGTCCCCTACCGCATCTACGGTGGCCAGCGCTTCTTCGAGCGCGCCGAGATCAAGAACGCCATGGCTTACCTGCGCCTACTCGAAGGCCGTGGCAACGACGCGGCCCTGGAGCGGGTGATCAACGTGCCGCCACGGGGCATTGGCGAGAAGACCGTCGAGGCCATCCGCGAGCACGCCCGTCACAGCCAGCTGTCGATGTGGGAAGCCATGTGCCAACTGCTGGCCGCCAAGGCCCTCAAGGGTCGCGCCGCCAGCGCGCTGGGCGCGTTCATCGAGTTGATCGAGAACCTGGCCGCCAAGGTGCTGGACATGCCCCTGCACCTGATGACCCAGACGGTCATCGAACAGTCCGGGCTGATCATCTATCACCAGGAAGAAAAGGGCGAGAAAGGCCAGGCCCGGGTGGAAAACCTCGAGGAACTGGTCAGCGCGGCACGCAACTTCGAGACCAGCGACGAGGATGCCGATCTGTCGCCGTTGTCGGCCTTCCTCGGCCACGCCTCGCTGGAGGCCGGCGATACCCAGGCCGACGAGCACGAGGACAGCATCCAGCTGATGACCTTGCACAGCGCCAAGGGCCTGGAGTTCCCCTATGTGTTCCTGGTGGGCATGGAAGAAGGCCTGTTCCCGCACAAGATGAGCCTGGAGGAGCCCGGGCGCCTTGAAGAGGAGCGCCGCCTGGCCTATGTGGGCATCACCCGCGCCATGCGCCAGCTGGTCATGACCTACGCCGAAACCCGCCGCCTGTACGGCAGCGAAACCTACAACAAGGTGTCGCGTTTCGTGCGGGAGATTCCGGCCGGACTGGTGCAGGAAGTGCGCCTGTCGAACACCGTCAGCCGCCCGTTCGGCGGCGCCAAGGCGCCGGCCAGCAGCCTGTTCGCCAACGCCAGCATCCCGCAGACCGCCTTCAGTCTTGGCCAGCGGGTGCAGCATGCGGTGTTCGGCGAAGGCGTGATCCTCAACTTCGAGGGCTCCGGCGCCCAGGCGCGGGTGCAGGTGAACTTCTCCGAAGGCAGCAAGTGGCTGATGTTGGGTTACGCCAAGCTCGAAGCTATCTGACCGGGCTGAACGGCACGGTCTGTAGGAGCGGCCTTGCGTCGCGAAAGGGGCGCGCAGCGGCCCCAGATTCCGAGCCACCATTGAAACTGCTGGGGCTGCTGCGCAGCCCTTTCCGACCGGTCCGACGCCTCGGCAAGGCCGCTCCCACAGGGGGATAGTTACCTGTGCGACAGCGCAGCCCAAAGGGCTGGGCAATCGCCTACAGGTGAACGGGTAAATCCGGTCAGTCAGGCAAAAGCTCGAAACATCTTGTCGCTGGCTATGTCTGACAGTTCATGTGCAACATGACGCGCGTGCAATCCACACAAACGGGAACCCCCAACTTATGCAACGTTTTCTTAGCATCGCTCTGGCGCTCTGCGTCGGCCTGACGCTGAGCCTCGACGCCAACGCCAAGCGCTTCGGTGGCGGCAAGAGCTCGGGCTCCGCGCCAATCCACCAGACCCGCCAGGCAACCCCGACCACGCCTGCCGCCGCGCCGACCGCTCCAGGCCGTGCGCCTGCCGCCGCCAGCGGTGCTTCGCGCTGGCTGGGTCCATTGGCCGGCCTCGCCGCCGGTGGCCTGCTGGCCTCCATGTTCATGGGTGACGGCTTCCAGGGCATGCAGATCCTCGACTTCCTGATCATGGGCCTGATCGCCTTCCTGGTCTTCCGCTTCATCGCCGCGCGCCGCCGCCAGCAGCAGCCACAACACGCTGCCGCCGGCCACGCCCCGTACCAGCGCGAAGCCCAGCCGCAGGCTGCTCCGCAGTCGATCTTCGGCGGTTCTGCCGCACCGGTCGCCTCGCCTGTGATCAACGCCCCGGCCTGGTTCAACGAAGCCAGCTTCCTGGCCGCCGCCCGTTCGCACTTCCAGTCGCTGCAGCAGCACTGGGACGCCAACGAGATGGACAAGATCGCCGAGTTCGTCACCCCGCAGATGCTCGAGTTCCTCAAGCGTGAACGTGCCGAGCTGGGTGAAGGCTTCCAGTCGACCTACATCGATGACCTCGATGTGCAACTGGACGGTGTCGACGACCGCACTGACCAGACCGACGCCACCCTGACCTTCCGTGGCATGTCGAAGACCTCGCGCTTCGACCAGGGCGAAGCCTTCAGCGAAAGCTGGCACATGGTTCGCGCCCATGGCGAGAACCAGCCTTGGCTGGTTGCCGGTATCCGTCAAAACGGTTAACCGTCGCACGTTGCACAAAAAACCCTGGGCCTGTCCCGGGGTTTTTGCTTTTGCCAGAGTGGGCTACTAGGGTATAACGCGCAGCGTTGTCATAAGGTCAGAGGATGTGAACCGTGGAAGAAGTGATCGAACAACTCCGTGAAGCCAATGAGCCGGTACCGGTGCCGCTGGACCTGCCGGATGAGGATCAGCTGGTCGAGATCGAGGAACAACTGTTCATCAATATCCCGTTCGTGTTCAAGGAATACCTGCTGACCGTCAGTGACGTGGTGTACGGCACCCTGGAGCCGGTGACCGTCACCGATCCACAATCCCACACCTACCTGCCGGAAGTGGCGGCCAACGCCTGGGACGCCGGTGTTCCACGAGACCTGATCCCGATTTGCCAGGACGGCGACGATTATTACTGTGTCGAGGAAGACGGCACCGTCGTGCTCTGGTCCGGCGAGGAAGAGATCGTCACCGAGGACAGCTGGGAATCGGTCTGGCACTGGGTGCGGGATGTCTGGCTGGAAAGCTGAATGAGAAATACCCTCACAAAGTGATGGCTCATAGCTACCAATCACTCGTAGAATCGCCAGGCTTTCTGCGCCTGGCGACATCGCTACCGCTCCATCCCCTCGGACAACGGTGAAATCTCGCGCAGAAGGCTTTTCCGCTCAGTGCGAGTGATCGCGATTGTTCTCCAGCGTCTCCAGCAAGGCCACCTGCATGCGTGTATGCACGCGGATGAGCCAGCGCCATAGCAGCGCCACCACCACCGCCGCCACCACCACGATGATCAGCAGCAGTTCGCTGGTCGGCAGGATGCTCGCCGACAGGGCCGACAGCAACAGGAAGATCACCAGCAACGACAGTAGCGGGATCACCTCGGCAATCACCCGCCGCACGCGCTGGGTATGCCGCCCGGCCATTTCCGGTTTGACCCCCATCTCCGCCAGCAGCATCGACAGCGCCTTGAGCTTGCGATAGGCCGCGATCAGGAATGGCAGCGACAGCAACAAGGCCGCGCCCCAGATCAGCGCCTTCTGCTGGCCGACATCGCCCACCCATTCGCTGAGCCAGACACCGATACGCCCGGCGAAATACCCACCACTGAAGAAGATCGCGATCACCAGTGCCAGGTTGACCCCGACCTGCAGCAGGATGCGCCGGATCATCGCCGCCAGCATGGCCCCTTCGCCCTGGGGCTGAATGCTGCGCAGCCACTCGCCATACAGCGACAACACCCGCGCCAGGCGACTCGGCACCACCTTGCCCAACTTGATCGACAGCGGGTCGGCGGCACGGATGAGATACGGCGTGAGCAAGGTGGTGATGGCCGAGACGGCCACCGCCACCGGGTAGAGGAAGTCACTGGTGACCTGCAGGGTCATCCCCAGGGCGGCGATGATGAAAGAGAACTCGCCAATCTGCGACAACCCCATCCCCACGCGTAGCGAGGTGCGCCCGTCGTTCCCGGCGATGAATGCCCCCAGGCCACAGGACAACATCTTGCCCAGCACCACCGCCAGGGTGATGACCACGATCGGCCAGGCGTACTCGACGAGGATCTTCGGATCGATCATCAAGCCGATGGCGACGAAGAATATCGCGCTGAACAGGTCGCGAACCGGCTCGATCAAGCGCTCGATCTTCAACAGTTGCCGCGACTCGGCCATGATCGCGCCGATCAGGAAGGCGCCGAGCACCATGCTGTATTCGAGCTTGACCACCAGCAGGCAGAAACCGAAGCACAGGCCCAGCACGGTGATCAGCAGCATCTCGTTACTTTCGAACTTGGCCACGTAGGCCAGCAAGCGCGGCACCAGCAGGATGCCGATGACCAGCGCGACGATCATGAACAGCGACAGCTTGCCAACCGTGGAGAACACCTCGCCGGAGCTCACCGAGCCACTGACGGCGATGCCCGACAACAGCGCGATGATGCCGATGCCGAGAATGTCCTCGACGATCAGCACGCCGAAGATCAGTTGCGCGAAGCGCTCGTTCTTCATCTTCAGGTCGTTGAGTGCCTTGACGATGATGGTGGTCGACGATATCGCCAGGATCGCGCCGAGGAACAACGAGTCCATGGTGTTCCAGCCAAACCAGCGACCGATCTCGAAACCGATCCAGATCATCAGGACGATTTCCAGGAAGGCTGCGATGAATGCCGTGGCGCCCACCTTGAACAGTTTGCGCAGGCTGAACTCCAGGCCCAGGCAGAACATCAGGAAGATCACCCCCAGCTCGGCCAGGGTCTTGATGGTGTCCTCATCGTGGATCAGGCCGAACGGCGGTGTGTGCGGGCCAATGATGAAGCCGGCGACGATGTAGCCCAGCACCACCGGCTGCTTGAAGCGGTGAAAGAGGATGGTGACCACCCCGGCGACCAGCATGATCACCGCCAAATCCTGGATGAAGCTGATGGCATGCATGGCGTGATACTCCTTGTTCTCGATGCACGGGGCGAACCGCTCCTCTGCCGGAAAACCCTGGGCGCGGAGCAGGCACATACTGTTCTGATAGACGGAAAAGCCCACGTTGCATGGGCGCCGTCAGGTTAACATCGCCCCTTGCCACAAATTGCCAATGCAATATGCAGAAACAGATCGGCAGATCCAGCACCGCCGATGGCAAGATTGGCGTGACGATGGAGCGTCAGCCGACGTCCCGTACCAGGATGGGAAACCTCAAAGAGGGGAACAGAAGTGTCTGCAGATACCCGCCCCGATTCAGCGCAAACTCACCGTGAGCTCTCTATGGAACCTGGAAACGCCCAGCTGACCATGACCGTCCTGATGACACCGGACATGGCCAACTTCTCTGGCAACGTACATGGCGGCACCCTGCTCAAGTACCTCGACGAAGTCGCGTACGCCTGCGCCAGCCGCTATGCCGGCAGCTACGTCGTCACCCTGTCGGTGGACCAGGTGATCTTCCGGGAGCCCGTGCACGTAGGCGAGCTGGTGACCTTTCTGGCTTCGGTCAACTACACCGGCAACACCTCGATGGAGGTGGGCATCAAGGTGGTCACCGAAAACATCCGCGAACGTTCGGTGCGCCACTCCAACAGTTGCTTCTTCACCATGGTGGCCGTCGACGATGACCGCCGCCCGGTAAAGGTTCCAGCGCGCCAGCCACAGACCAGCGAAGAAAAGCGCCGCTTCCTGCAGGGCCAGCAGCGCCGCCAGATCCGCCAGGAGCTGGAGCAGCGCTACCAGGACCTCAAGAGCGACTCGATCTAGATCGAAAGACGCTGCGCCTCGAAGCGTACCCGTGGATGGGCGATGCGATCCTGCGCCCGCACCAGCTGCAGTTCATAGCTGGCGCAGGCCTGGGTCTCCAGCAGTACCTCATGCACGGCGGCGGCGGTGAATTCGAAGGCTTGCAGCCAGCTGTCGCCCAGCAGCACGCGGGCGAGGAACAGCCCTGAAGTCAGGTCGCCCACGCCCACCGGCTGACGTGGGAAGGCCAGCAACGGCCGGCGCAGATGCCAGCTGCCGTCGCGGGTCACCAGCAGCATCTCGAAGGCGTCATCGGCTCGCCCGGGATAGTTCAGGTGCTTGACCAGCACCACCTGGGGGCCAAGCTCCAGCAGCCCACGAGCCATGCCCACGCAATCTTCCAGGGATTGCGCGCGACGGCCACAGAAGCTGTCCAGTTCCAGTTGGTTGGGGCACAGGATGTCGGCCTTGGCGGCGGCCTCTTCGAGCAGGAACTCACTGACCTGCGCCGGCACGACGCAGCCTTTCTCGGCATGCCCCATGACCGGATCGCACAGGTACAGGGCCTTGGGGTTCACCGCCTTGATGCGCTCGACACCGGCAAGGATGGCCCGGCCCTGCTCGGCGCTGCCCAGGTAGCCCGACAGCACCGCGTCGCAGTGGCCCAGTTCGCCGATATTGGAAATGCCTTCCACCAACGCGGGAATTTGCGCTGGGGCAAGCACTTCCCCGGCCCACTGTCCATACTGAGTGTGGTTGGAGAACTGCACGGTGTTCAGCGGCCAGACATTGACCCCGACCCGCTGCATGGGAAACACCGCAGCGCTGTTGCCAGCGTGTCCGAAGACCACATGGGACTGAATGGCGAGCAAGTGCGGCGTACGTTTCATGCAGGGCGATTCCGAAACTGTGTGAATAAATGTGCGGCCCGCAGTATGAACCCGATTGCCATCTGTACGACAGGCCAGAGACGCAGTTAAGCTGGATCGACCTGTCTGGAGCTTACGTAAATGCTGACCCTGGAAAACCTTTTCGTCCTGATGCTGGTGGCGACCGCAGGCGCCTGGCTGTGGCACAACCACGGGCTGCGCGAAAAGGCCCTGGCCCGGGTCAAGCAGCATTGCGCCAAGCTCGACCTGGAACTGCTCGACGATGCCGTGGCGCTCAAGCGCATCGCCTTCGTGCGCGACGCCAACGGCAGGAAACGCCTGGCGCGTATCTACAACTTCGAGTTCACCGTCACGGGCGAGCAGCGCCATCCCGGCACGGTCACCCAGTTCGGCGCCCACACCATGCAGATCGAACTGGCCCCCTACCCCTTCGAGATCAAGACCCCGCCGCGCAGCGACAACGTCATCGAGATGCAGCAGTGGCGCCAGGAACACAACCGCTGGCGCAATTGATCAGTCGCCCAGGACGCAGTATGGGACGGCCGCCTGCAGGGCCTGCAACGGCTGCGGCTGATCGAAGATCAGCTCGATACGTGAATCCTTGCGCCATTCGCTGGAGCGCCATTCCAATGCCTCGCCTTCGAGGCCATTGAAGGACTGCCACGCGTCCCCGCTGTGGATAACGCCCTTGGCCCGGCGCCACGGCCATCGCCCGAGAAATCCTTGCAAGCATTCCTGGTCGAAACGCAGGCTCGGATGCCAGCGCCAGCCAATGCTCCACCCGCCGTCGCCCTGCTGGTACCGGCAGATCGGCTGACGTGGGTCTGTCCACAACGCAGGTAAAGCGGTCGGCGTGCTGTCCACAGGGGATACGCACGCCCCGACAGCGCTTTGCGCCATGCCGGGCAACCGTGGAAGATCGCCGAGTGCCAGGCCCCCCTGCTCTGTCCAGAGCAGGGGCACATCCACCAGCGATGAAGTTATCAACAGCCGAGTTCTTTCATCCACAGCACTCGATTTGTTCAGGATCAACAATCCCGCCCGTTCCATGGCCTGGTGCTGCGCAGGAGGCAAAGGCTCCCCGCATGCCAGCGCTGCGCAATCGAGAACCATCAGCAACGGCTGCACCGCCAGCACCCCGACCCATGGCGCCTGGCCCAGTTGCTCCAGCAACTGCAGCGGGTGACCGAGCCCGGAGGGCTCGATGAACAATCGGTCCGGCCGCGCCTTGCGCAGCAGACGACCGAGGCCGACCTGGAACGGCGCGCCATTGACACAACACAGGCAGCCCCCAGCCACTTCGCCGATGGCAATTCCTGCTTCGTCACGACTGAGCAGGGCGGCATCGATGCCGATCTGGCCGAACTCGTTGATCAGCACGGCCCAGCGTTCACCAGCCGGGCGCTGGCTGAGCAGATGACGGATCAGGCTGGTCTTGCCGGCCCCCAGCGGGCCGGCGATCACATGGGTGGGGATGTTCTGCAACATGGCTCATGCATCGGGGTGGATTCAGGGCAGTCTATACCGGCCCGATCGCGGGGCAAGCCCGTGATTCAGGCCAACCAGTCCAGGCTCAGCAACAATCGCCGTTCCCCGACAGGTGTCGAGGGCGAACGGTGCACCAGCCCCGTGCCTTCGTTGCCCAGCCACTTCTCGCCCTTGAGCAACGCCACATCACCCGCCGCCAAGCGGCGAATGTTATCCACAGACGGTTGCTCCTGCTGCAACCTTGAACGGTCGATCGCCCCCTCTTCCAGCCATTCACTGCCGGCACCGGCATATGTGCTGAGCAAGCGCACCGGCACATGGTCCACATGCATGCGCGGGCACATCGCCCCCTCCAGCACACGCAGGCGCACACCGATCCGGCGGGCGCCCAGCAGGCAGGTATATGCCGCCACCAACCAGTGCACATCAGCGACGAAGCCCTCATAGCCGTGCAGATCAGCCGTCTCCCTGAGCAAGCCTGGAAGCGAGGGCGGCTGGCGTTCATCCACCTCGATCACCCGTTCATCGGTCAGCGCCTGGCCAAGGCTGAGCACCAGGTTGGCGAAATCCTCCACCTGAGCCGGCAAACGCCGCTGCCACACCGCCAGATTGACGCCATCCTGGAGAATGTCCGTCATCACCTGGGGCGATGCACCGAAAACCTGGCGGATATCCACAGTCATGCCGCGGCGTCCTCATGCCAGGCGCCGAATGGATCGGGCAGGCGCAACCAGCCCATCGGCCCAAGCTCCATCTCCTCGTCATCCAGCAGGCAGGCCTCAAGCTCTGTGGATAACTGTGCGAAGTCGATGTTCTGCCCAATGAAGACCAGTTCCTGGCGGCAGTCACCGCTTTGCACCGTCCACTGCTTGAGAATCGCTGCGGTATTTTCCTCATCCTGGGGCCATTGCTCGCGAGGCACGAAACGCCACCAGCGTCCCGCCAGCCCATGGCGCATCATGCCGCCGGCCTGGGACCAGCTACCGGCCTCGCGAAACTTGCTGGCCAGCCAGAAGAAACCTTTGGAGCGCAGCAGCCGGCCATTGCTCCAAGGCTTGTGGATAAAGTCGAAGAAGCGCTGTGGGTGGAACGGCCGACGTGCCTGCCAGGTAGTCGCGGCAATGCCGTACTCCTCGGTTTCCGGCACATGCGCGCCACGCAGCTCCTGCAGCCAGCCGGGCGCTTGGGCGGCCTGGTCGAAATCGAACAGACCGGTGTCGAGGATGCGCGAGAGCGCTACCTGGCCCATGACCATCGGCACGATCTGCGCCCGGGCATTGAGACTGCGCAGGATGGCCATCAGCTCTTCGCGCTCGTGCTGGCTGATCAGGTCGATCTTGCTCAACAGCAGTACGTCGGCGAACTCGACCTGTTCGATCAGCAGGTCGCTGATCGAGCGTTCGTCAGCTTCGCCCAGGGTCTCGCCGCGGCTGGCCAGACTGTCCGCTGCCTGATAGTCGCTCAGGAAATTCAAGCCATCGACCACGGTGACCATGGTATCCAGGCGCGCCATGTCGGAGAGGCTGCGGCCCTGTTCATCGCGGAAGGTGAAAGTCTCGGCGACCGGCAGCGGCTCGGAGATCCCCGTGGACTCGATCAGCAGGTAATCGAAGCGGCCCTCGCCGGCCAGTCGCGCCACCTCTTCCAGCAGGTCCTCGCGCAGGGTGCAGCAGATGCAGCCATTGCTCATCTCCACCAGTTTTTCTTCGGCGCGATTGAGGCTGACATTGCGCTGAACCTCACTGGCATCGATGTTGATTTCACTCATGTCGTTGACGATCACGGCAACGCGCAGGTTGTCGCGGTTAAGCAGGACATGGTTGAGCAGTGTGCTCTTGCCGGCGCCGAGAAAGCCGGACAGCACGGTGACAGGAAGACGGTTGGGCATGACGAACCTCATCGGGCAGGCGCATTCGAAACGATGCATTGCACAATGTTATATTATAACAATACAATTTCGCCAAGCCGCGTTGACCGAACGGTTGTCTGGAGAGCCACATGAAACTACCTGGCGTCGTTGCACTGTTGTTGTTCGTGCTGCCTTCACCGCTGCTCGCCATGCCCCGTACCGACCTTGCGCTGTGCACCCGCAGTGCAACCCTGCTGGCGTGCCAGGACAGCAAGGGCAACTACTACAGCGTGCGTACCGACGGCAGCATCCTCTACCTGCGCGGCTATGAAGTGGCAAGCAAGCGCCTGTGGGCACAAACCAACAGCCGCTACGGTACGTTCACCTTCTTCACCGGCCTGGCCAGTGACGGTGAAGCCTGGGTCGGCTACAGCCGCCGTATCGGCTGGACCACCCTCAATCGCGTCTCCAGCTCCAGCGGTCAGCGCTTCGATCTGCACTGCAGCCTGGTCGGCGGTTGCCGTTGACCGCCATCACTTCAGGATTCTCTCCATGTCCAGCCTTACCCTTCCCGACATCGCCGCACAAAACAGCCAGCAGGCACTCCCCCTGGACTGGGTCGGCATGTGCGGTATCGCCCTGCCGCTGCAAATCGATGGCCGCAGTCTGAATGCACACGCCGATGCTGGCGTAAGCCTGGACGATGGCACGGCGCGGGGGATACACATGTCGCGGCTCTACCTGGCGCTGGAAACACTCGAGCAACAACCGCTGAGCGCCCAGTTGCTTCGCCAGACGCTCGCGCGCTTTCTCACCAGCCACGAAAACCTCTCGAGCACAGCCTACCTGCGCCTGTCTTTCGATCACCTGCTCAAGCGCCCAGCATTGATCAGCCCGTTAGCAGGTTGGAAGGCCTATCCAGTGAGCATCGAAGCGCGACTGGAAAATGAAATGTTCCACGTGGAACTATCCGTGCACATTCCCTACTCCTCGACTTGCCCATGCTCTGCGGCATTGGCTCGCCAGTTGATCCAGGCACAGTTCGACAAGGATTTTGCCGACCAGGCAATGGACCGGGAAAGCATCAGGCAATGGCTTGGCAGCAGCAGCGGCATCGTCGCCACGCCCCATAGTCAACGCAGCATGGCCAAGCTGAAAGTTCGCCTGGAAGGCAGTGAAATCAAGCTGATCGAACTGATCGACGCTGCCGAGGCTGCATTGGGTACCGCGGTTCAGACAGCCGTGAAGCGCGCGGACGAACAGGCCTTTGCCTTGGCCAATGGGCAGAATCTGATGTTTTGCGAGGACGCGGCACGGCGGCTGAATCTGGCCTTGCGCCAGCTCGCCTGGATAGCCGGATTCAGCGTGCGCGTGGAACATGCAGAGAGCCTGCACGCCCACGACGCCGTGGCGGTCAGCCGGTATCGGTGGTGAAAGCCCGTGGGAGCCGCGTTGCACTGACCTCTTCGCCGGCATGCCTGCGCCCACCAAAGCATCTTCAGGTACGCGGCTTCACTGTTCCACAATCGTTCCCGAGCCAGACCGCGCGAGTGTCCATGCTGCCTTGCTGCTGAACCCCGGACGCATTGAAGGTGCCGTTGACCTTGGTCAGAAACTCACGATCACTGAGGAACGTCGCCTGGCCTTGCCCCTGCGCCTTCGGACAGCTGAACTGGAACTTCCAGACGTTGCCACTGCGCTCGGTGATCTTCTGCGTGCACCCCGACTGCGGGTCCTGCAGAGGAATGTCATTGGTCTTGACCTGTTCCGGCGTCAGGCACGAGCGCACGCCCTTGCCCCCGACCGTGATGCCCTGCTTGGCCAGGGCGCCTTCCATCATCGCCCGTTGCTCGGGCGGCAGGTTCTTCAACTGGCCGAGCATGAAGTCCATGTCTGGCAGCGGCTTGCCATCGACCTGCATGTTGCTGGTGGTCAGTTCCCACAAACCGGGTTGCAGCACCTGCGCGTGAACCAGCGGGCTGCCCAGCCCCAAGGTCAGGGCGAGCAATGGCAGACGTATCTTCATGGATGAAAGCTCCTCGAAATACCGGCTTCGGCCGGACTGAGGCGTTAGACGCCAAATCCGCCTGCAGGTTGCAGGCAACCCCTCGAACGTGGTCTGTTAGCGGCAGTACTCTCGGCAAGCAGGATGCGTATGGATTACCACAGCCCCTACTTCTTCGGTTACTTGCTCGGCGTGATTCACCTGCTCGGGTTCGCCGCCGCCCTGCATGCGGTGTTCACCGTGCGTACCGCCCAAGGCGCGATCGCCTGGGCAATGTCGCTACTGTTCGTGCCCTACCTCACGCTCATCCCCTACCTGGTATTCGGCGCCCGTTCCTTCTATGCCTATATCCAGGCCAGGCGCCAGGCCAACCAGGAAATGCACGTGGCCATGGCCAACCTGAACTGGCGGCCCTGGGTGGAGGAGGCACTCACCGCGCGGGAATCGGACAGCTATGCCGCCCTGCGCGCCATGCCCAAACTGGGGCGCATGCCGTGCCTGGCCAACAACGAGGTGAAATTGCTGATCGATGGCGAGGCTACCTTCGAGGCGATCTTCTCGGCCATCCGCAATGCGCGAAACACCGTGCTGGTGCAGTTCTTCATCATCCACGACGACGCCCTGGGCAGGGAGCTGCAACAACTGTTGCTGCACAAGGCTGCCGAGGGCGTGCGGGTTTTCGTGCTCTACGATCGCGTCGGCAGCCATGCCCTGCCGGCACGCTACAGCCAGGTACTGCGTGAGGGCGGCGTGCAGATCGAGGCCTTCGCCACCCGGCGCGGCTGGTTCAATCGCTTCCAGGTAAACTTCCGCAACCACCGCAAGATCGTGGTGGTCGATGGCCTGCAAGGCTTTCTCGGCGGCCACAACGTAGGCGATGAATACCTGGGGGCACACCCCCGGCTGTCGCCCTGGCGCGACACCCATGTCCAGGTCAGCGGACCGGTGCTGGCCTGCCTGCAGGAGTCATTCGCCGAGGACTGGTACTGGGCCACACGCCAGTTGCCGCCCTTGATCCTGCCGGACACCTACCCCGAGGATGGCGTGCTGTGCCAGGCACTGGCCAGCGGCCCGGCCGACCCTCAGGAAACCTGCGCGCTGTTCTTCCTCGAAGCGATCCACTCGGCCACCCGTCGTGTGTGGATCACCAGCCCCTACTTCATTCCCGATGAAGCCATTTTCGCCGCCCTGCGCCTGGCGGTCCTGCGGGGTGTCGACGTGCGTATCCTGATTCCCTCACGACCCGACCACCGCATCGTCTATGCCGCTTCCAGCCTGTTCGCCTTCGAGGCGGTGCGGGCGGGGGTGCGCATGTTCCGCTATCAACCTGGCTTCTTGCACCAGAAGGTGGTGCTGGTGGACGACGAGGTCAGCGCCATCGGCAGCGCCAACCTCGACAACCGCTCGTTCCGGCTGAATTTCGAGATCACTCTGCTCACCGTGGATCGCGCCTTCGCCGACCAGGTCGAGCAGATGTTGGAGAATGATTTCGCCCAGGCCAGGGAGATCACCGCGGACGATAGCCGCGATACCCATCGTCTGCAGCAACTGGGGATGCGTATTGCACGCTTGATCTCACCGATCCTGTAAACGCACCGGCGTGCCCAGGCAGGCACGCCGGGCTACAGGTCAGCGATAGAGATCCTCACGCGTCCATGGCAGGTCGTGGTGACCGTCGGCGTAAGGCTTCACGGCAAGGATCTGATGCAGGTTGATCCAGCCCTTGGAGAACGCATAGGCACAACCGGCCAGGTACAGGCGCCAGATGCGCAGGGTCTTTTCAGGCACCAGCGCCGCGGCGCGGTGCAGCTGGTTTTCCAGGTTCTCACTCCAGTGGTTGAGCGTCTTGGCGTAATGCAGGCGCAGGCTTTCGATATCCACCACTTCCAGGCCCGCTTCGCAGATCCGCGCCGTGATCATCGAGATATGCGGCAGCTCGCCATGGGGGAAGACATAGCGGTCGATGAACTCGCCCGCACCGCGCCCGACCGGACGACCGTCCACATGCTTGGCGGTGATGCCATGGTTCATCACCAGGCCGCCTTCACGCACTGCACCGAACAGCCGCTGGCAATACAGTTCCAGGTTGGCATGGCCTACGTGTTCGAACATGCCGACGCTCACCACCTTGTCGAAACGGCCATCCTGGGGCAAGTCACGATAGTCGAGGATCCGCAGGTCGACCTTGTCGGCCAGCCCCTCGTCCTTGACCCGCTGCCGTCCCAGCTTCAGTTGCTCTTTGCTCAGGGTGATGCCGAACACCTTCGCGCCGTACTCACGGGCAGCGAAACGCGCCAGCCCACCCCACCCACAGCCGACATCCAACAGGTAGTCACCGGCCTGCAGCCGCAACTTGCGGCACAGATGATCGAACTTGTCCTGCTGGGCCTGGGCCAGTGTGTTGTCCGGCTCCTTGAAATAGGCGCAGGAGTAGACCATGTCCGGATCGAGCCACAATTGGTAGAACTCGTTGGACAGATCGTAATGATAGGAAATGGCTTTGGCGTCGGTGGTCTTGTCGTGAGCGGTACGCACCGGCACGGTTTCGTCTTCATCCTTGAGCAGCGCTTCGCTGAGCTCGTCGCAGACCCGGATGACTTCGCCAATGTCACCCTCCAGTTCCAGCTTGCCTTCGACGAAAGCCGCGCCCAGTTCATCCATGCTCGGATGGGTGAGCTGGGTGATCAGCTGAGGTTCCTTGACCAGAATGGTGACCTGCGGACTCGGCCCCAGATCGAACTGGTTACCGTCCCAGAGCTTGACGCGCAAAGGCAAGTGCAGGCTCTGCAACGCAGGTGGAAGTTGCGCAAGCATTCATGACCCTCCCTTTCATAGATACGGGACGCCACGCCTCAACTTGTCGGACGTCACCGGATCAGGGTAGTTCATTCGCACGAAGTTTCCGTTAATCGCGACCATAGTCTAGAACTATCTGGTCAGCCTCTGGCCAATGGATTGTATACAATCCCCCGCGCCCGGATTAACCTTGTGCCCCTCTCGCTTCCTCACTCTTGGAGTAAAACCCATGAAATCCTATGACGTGGTGATCATCGGCGGCGGCCCCGGCGGCTACAACGCAGCGATTCGCGCGGGCCAGCTGGGCCTGAGCGTGGCCTGTGTCGAGGGTCGTCAGACCTTGGGCGGAACCTGCCTGAACGTAGGCTGCATGCCCTCGAAGGCACTGCTGCATGCTTCCGAGCTGTACGAGGCGGCCAGCGGAGAAGAATTCGCCCACCTGGGTATCGAGGTCAAACCAACCTTGAACCTGGCCCAGATGATGAAGCAGAAAGATGAAAGCGTGACCGGCCTGACCAAGGGCATCGAGTACTTGTTCCGCAAGAACAAGGTCGACTGGGTCAAAGGCTGGGGCCGCCTGGACGGCGTCGGCAAGGTGATCGCCAAGGCCGAGGACGGCAGCGAAACCACCCTGCAGGCCAAGGACATCGTCATTGCCACCGGCTCCGAACCCACGCCACTGCCCGGCGTGACCATCGACAACCAGCGCATCATCGACTCCACCGGCGCCCTGTCGCTGCCACAGGTTCCCAAACACCTGATCGTGATCGGCGCCGGCGTGATCGGCCTGGAGCTTGGCTCGGTATGGCGCCGCCTGGGCGCCGAAGTGACCGTGATCGAATACCTGGACCGCATCTGTCCAGGTACCGATGAGGAAACCGCCAAGACCTTGCAGAAGGCCCTGGCCAAGCAAGGCATGACCTTCAAGCTCGGCAGCAAGGTGACCCAGGCCACGGCATCGGCCGACGGTGTCAACCTCACCCTGGAACCGGCCGCCGGCGGCGCCGCCGAAACGCTGCAGGCCGATTATGTGCTGGTGGCCATCGGCCGGCGCCCCTACACCCAGGGCCTGAACCTGGAAAGCGTGGGGCTGGAAACCGACAAGCGCGGCATGCTCGCCAACGACCACCATCGCAGCGCCGTCCCCGGGGTCTGGGTGATCGGCGATGTCACCTCGGGCCCGATGCTGGCGCACAAGGCCGAAGACGAAGCGGTGTCGTGCATCGAGCGCATCGCCGGCAAGGCCCACGAGGTCAATTACAACCTCATCCCCGGCGTCATCTATACCCGCCCGGAACTGGCCAGCGTCGGCAAGACCGAAGAGCAGCTCAAGGCCGAAGGCCGTGCCTACAAGGTCGGCAAGTTCCCGTTCACCGCCAACAGCCGCGCCAAGATCAACCACGAGACCGAAGGCTTCGCCAAGGTCATCGCCGACGCCGAGACCGATGAGGTGCTGGGCGTGCATCTGGTGGGCCCGAGCGTGAGCGAGATGATCGGCGAATTCTGCGTGGCCATGGAGTTCTGCGCCTCGGCCGAGGACATCGCCCTCACCTGCCACCCACACCCGACCCGCTCCGAAGCCCTGCGCCAGGCGGCGATGAATGTGGACGGCATGGCGATGCAGATCTGACACAAGGCCTTGCAACGCAACCTGTGCGAGCGGGCTTGTCTCGCGATGGCGTCGGCAGGCCTGACGCTATCGCGGGACAAGCCCGCTCGCATAGTGCGCTACTTAGCCATGGGCGCGTTGCTTATCCACATCCTCACGGAACCGCGACGCCAGAAACGGCGTGATATCCAGCGGCAACGCCTCGTTGTGGACAACCTTGTCCAGCAGCACGCCGGTAATGGCCGAGGTGAGAATCCCGGTACGGAAATGTCCACAGGCATTGAAATAGCCTTGAACATTATCCACAGGCCCGAGAATCGGCAACTCGTCCGGTGACCCCGGTCGCAGGCCGGCCCAGGTCCGCTTGAGGTTCACCTGCGCCAGCTGCGGCACGCAACGGATCGCACCCTGTACCAGGCCGCTGATCTCCGGGAAGGTGTTGCTGACATCGAAACCCTTCTCTTCCGTGGTGCTGCCGATCAGGATCTCGCCATTGTCCTTCTGCGCCATGTAGCAATCGCTGGTGGTGATGCAGCCATCGAGCAGCTTGGGCAGGCGCTCGGTCAGCACGATCTGGCCTTTCACCGGCTTGACCGGAATGCTCTCCCCGGTCGCCCACTCGCTCAGCTCGGCGGCCCAGGCGCCCGCGGCATTGATCAATGTGCCACAGTGGAACTCGCCGGCCTCGGCTGTGCGCAAGCCCTTGATCCGCGAACCTTCATGCAGCACACCCGTGATGTTCACGTTCGGGTACAGGTCGACGCCATTCTGCCGCGCCGCCTCCATGTAGGCATCCCCCAGGCGGAACGGGCTGACCTGGTGATCGCAGAGAAACTCCAGCGCGCCATTGGCCTTGAGCGTTACCGCCGGCTCCGAGGCACGCAGCGCGTCGCGGTCGAGCCAGCGCACCTGGTCGGCCAGGTGCGGGATCTGTTTGACGATATGCTCGGCGTACAGCTGGTCTTCTTCGTCCTGGATGATGTACTTGAGCCCGGTGCGCTCGAACTTGAAGTCCATGCCGTGGCGTTCGATCAGTTCCTGGTGCAGCTGTGGATAAATGGCGTTGGACTGCAAGGCGAAATCGAAGAAGCATTCGGGCAGGATATGCGGCGTGCTGGAATCCACCACCACTGCCGCGCCATTGGCCTCCCGCTTGTTGCGCGAGGACATCATGCGAAAGAAGATCACCCCGCAACCCAACCCCACCGATTCGCCGATGGCCCACAGGCCGCCGGCCGATGCCCGGGTGGCGTTGCCCGGACGTTTGCAGTCGATCAGCGCGATCTTCAGATTGCCGCGCTTGGACAGCTGGTAGGCGCAGGACGCGCCGATCACGCCGCCACCGGCAATGATGATGTCGTAGTGCTTGTTCATGCTCAGGCCTCCGTGCCGAGTTGTTCGAATGCGGAAAACGGTATCGGGTCCACAGGGAAGCGCGGGCGCAGCCAACCCACATCCTTGCGCCCGGTGGCACTGCGCAGGCGGTCGCTGCAGTAGCCGACGCACATGCGCCCCTGGCAGTCGCCCATGCTCACCCGCGTGCGCATCTTCAGGCTGGCCATGTCCTCCACGCCCTGCTCCAGGGCCAGGTCGATCTGATCACGGGTGACGTGCTCGCACCGGCAGATCACCGTGTCGGCCTGAGGCAGCTCGATTTGCGCCGCGCCCCGCGCGGTGTAGCGCTCCACCCCGGAGCGGAAGCGCTTGATCGACGCCAGCTTGCCCAGGTACCGCTCACGGCGCTCGATCGCCTGCTCGGCGTCGAGCTTGCCCATTTGCCGGAGCATCGACACCGCCGCGATACGCCCGGTCAGCATGGCGGCCTCGCCGCCACGGATACCCGCCATGTCACCCGCCAGGTGAATGTTCGGCTGGCTGCTCTGCTGCCACACGTTGCACTCGGCGCGCAGGTAGCCGTCCTCGCTGAAACCGTGGGTCAGGCCCAGCTGCTGGCTGAGCTGGGTACGGGGAATGAAGCCGTAGCCCACCGCCAGGGTCTGGACCTGCTCGCGCTGGATACGGGTCATGTCCGGCTTCCAGTCCTGGTTGTAGGGCGCAACCTGCACCTCCTGCACCCCGCCCTGCCCCGTGACGCCCACCACCCCCCAGCCATAGTGCATGGGGATGCCGTTGAGCTTCATGTAAGCCAGCATGCTCAGCCCGTCGAGGAACAGTTGCGGCTTGTTCATCAGCGCCAGGCTTTCCTTGGCGATGCGGTTGAACGAGCAGGCTTCGTAAACCCCGGCCACCTTGGCACCTGCCGCATGCAGCTGGCAGGCGACCAGCGGCAGCAACGGTCCGGTGCCGGCAATCAAGGTGCTGCCCAACGGCTTGACCACACCGCTCTTGATCTGCAGTTGCAAGCCGCCGAGCAGGATCACACCCGGCAAGGTCCAGCCCGGAAACGGCACATTGCGTTCGTGGCAGCCAGCGGCCAGCAACAGCTGGGAATAGTCGATCTCATGCAGTTTCTCATCGCCATCGAGCACCATCAGGCGCTGATCGTCACCGCCCACCACGCGATGCTCGAGCCGCAGATCGATATGCCTGGCGCTGGCGGTGAAGTCTTCGTGAAGCTTGTTCAGCGCCTTGCTGTAGCGCGGCCCCAGGTAGCCCAGGTCGACTCCAGCACGCAACGGCCCGCGATACACCACGCCCCCAGGGCGTGACGCTTCGTCGAACAACAGGCAATCCACGCCGTGCTCGGCCAGCTCGATGGCCGCGCCCATGCCGGCGGAGCCACCACCGACGATGACAGGACGAAGGCTCATGGGCGGGCCTCCTCTTGCACGCGGTTCACTTCGGTCTCGATGCGCATGCCGGGCTTGACCACGGTCTGACAGGCCCGGCGCTTGGGGCGCCCATCGATCTGCACCAGGCAGCAATGGCACACCCCCATGCCGCAGAACGCGCCACTGGCCTGGCCGTGATCGTTGCGCGCCACCAGGCGCAGGCCCACTGCATTGAGGACACTGAGCACGGTTTCACCGGCGGCCGCGAGCACCGGCTGGCCATTGAGTTGAAGGGTGATATCGGCGTGCGGCAGGGGTTGTATGTCGTGGCTGCGTTCCATTGTCTGCATGAGGTTCTCTTCCTTGGCGATACGGGGACCCGGAAAAGTAAGTCAAGCACAAGGACGTTCTATTGACCCACGTCCTAAGAACGCGCAGGAAATTTCCCAATCCGACAAATGACAAGGCCTCCCGAAGGAGGCCTTGTCTGCTTGAACCGAACCGCGCCGGTGATTACTCGACCGTCACCGATTTGGCCAGGTTGCGTGGCTGGTCGACGTCGGTGCCCTTGAGCACGGCCACGTAGTACGACAGCAACTGCAGCGGGATGGTGTAGAGGATCGGCGCCAGCGCATCGTTGATGTGCGGCACGTTGATCACATGGGTGCCCTCGCCGTTGCTCATGCCGGCCTGCTCGTCGGCGAACACCACCAGCTCGCCGCCACGGGCACGGACTTCCTGCAGGTTCGACTTGAGCTTTTCCAGCAGCTCGTTGTTCGGTGCCACGGTCACCACCGGCATGTCGCTGTCCACCAGCGCCAGCGGGCCGTGCTTGAGCTCACCGGCCGGGTAGGCTTCGGCGTGGATGTAGGAGATCTCCTTGAGCTTGAGTGCGCCTTCCATCGCCACCGGATACTGGGCACCACGGCCAAGGAACAGGGTGTGGTGCTTGTCGGCGAACAGTTCGGCGATCTTTTCGACCACGCCATCCATCGCCAGCGCCTCGCTCAGGCGGGCCGGCAGGCGGCGCAGCTCGTCGACCAGCTCGGCTTCGACGCCCGCTTCCAGCGTGCCGCGCACCTGGCCCAGGGCCAGGGTCAGCAGCATCAGCGACACCAGCTGGGTGGTGAACGCCTTGGTGGAGGCGACGCCGATTTCCGGGCCAGCCAAGGTCAGCAGCGTGAGGTCGGATTCGCGCACCAGCGAACTGATGCCCTTGTTGCAGATGGCCAGGCTGCCGAGGAAACCCAGCTCCTTGGCGTTGCGCAGGGCCGCGAGGGTGTCGGCGGTCTCGCCGGACTGCGAGATCGAGACGAACAGCGTGTCCGGCTGCACCACCACCTTGCGGTAGCGGAACTCGCTGGCCACTTCCACCTGGCATGGGATGCCGGCCAGGCTTTCCAGCCAGTAACGGGCAACCATGCCGGCGTGGTAGCTGGTGCCGCAGGCGACGATCTGCACGTTGCGCACCTTGGCGAACAGCTCGGCAGCCTGTGGGCCGAAGGCTTGCACCATCACATGGTCCTTGCCCAGGCGCCCTTCGAGGGTGCGCTGCACCACGGTAGGCTGCTCGTGGATTTCCTTGAGCATGAAGTGGCGGTAATTGCCCTTCTCCGCGGCTTCGGCGCCTTCGTGGTACTGCACCGTCTCGCGCTGGACCGGATGGCCGGCCTGGTCCCAGATCTGCACCTGGTCGCGGCGGATTTCGGCGATGTCGCCTTCTTCCAGGTACATGAAGCGGTCGGTGACCTGGCGCAGGGCCAATTGGTCGGAGGCCAGGAAGTTTTCACCGTGGCCCAGACCGATCACCAACGGGCTGCCACTGCGAGCGGCGACCAGGCGATCCGGCTGGTTGGCGCTGATCACGGCCAGGCCATAGGCACCGTGCAGGCGCTTGACCGCGGCCTTGAGGGCTTCGGTCAGGTCTGCAGTGGTCTTGAGCAGGTGGTGGAGCAGGTGAACGATCACCTCGGTGTCGGTCTGCGACACGAACACATAACCCAGGTCCTTCAGCTCTTCGCGCAGGGCCTCGTGGTTCTCGATGATGCCGTTGTGCACCACCGCCACCTCATGGCCGGAAAAGTGCGGGTGGGCATTGTGCTCGGTTGGCGCGCCGTGGGTCGCCCAACGGGTGTGGGCAATGCCCAGCTGACCGGCCAGAGGATCAGCGGCAACAGCCGCTTCCAGCTCGCTGACCTTGCCGATGCGACGACGGCGCTGCAGTTCACCCTGCTGGGTGAAGACCGCCAGGCCGGCGCTGTCATAACCACGGTACTCCAGGCGCTTGAGGCCTTCGATTAGGATGGCTGTGATATTGCGCTCGGCAACGGCACCAACGATTCCACACATATATGTTGCTCCTAGCTGATAGCGGCGCAGATCAGGGTGACGCCGCGGGCTTGAATCCGGTCGCGGGCCTCGGTAGGCAGGCGATCATCAGTAATCAGGGTGTTCACGCTGCCCCAGGGCAGCTCGAGGTTGGGGATCTTGCGACCGACCTTATCCGACTCGACCATGACGATCACCTCGCGCGCCACCTCGGCCATGACCCGGCTCAACCCCAGCAATTCATTGAAGGTGGTGGTGCCACGCTCCAGGTCGATACCGTCGGCCCCGATGAACAACTGGTCGAAGTCGTAAGAGCGTAGTACCTGCTCGGCCACCTGGCCCTGGAACGACTCGGAGTGCGGATCCCAGGTACCGCCGGTCATCAGCAGCACCGGTTCGTGCTCCTGCTCGCTGATGGCCCGGGCCACGTTGAGCGAGTTGGTCATCACCACCAGGCCAGGCTGACGCCCGAGCTGCGGGATCATCGCCGCCGTGGTGCTGCCACTGTCGATGATGATGCGAGCATGCTCACGAATGCGTTCGACCGCTGCACGAGCGATGGCCTGCTTGTAGAGAGACACCGGTTGCACGGCATCGCCCAACAGCTCCTGGGGCATGGTCACCGCGCCACCGTAGCGGCGCAGCAGCAGGCCGTTGGCCTCCAGGGCGGCGAGGTCCTTGCGAATGGTGACTTCGGAGGTTTCGAAACGCTTGGCCAGGGCGTCGACGCTCACCTCGCCCTGCTCGTTGAGCAAGGCCAGGATGTTGTGGCGGCGCTGGGGGGTATTTCGTTTCGACATGTCGGCTTTAAGTTTCGATTCGAAAGATAAGTGGTGCAATCAAAACCTAAGATGGATGATTCGTCAAGTTTCTCTGCGCACTGACACGTCCCTCTAGGAGCGGCCTTGTGTCGCGAAAGGGCCGCGTAGCGGCCCCAAGGATTTCGGGGCAAAGCAGAAATTGCCGGGGCCGCGATACGGCACCAAATAAAAAGCCGGCTTATTCACATAAGCCGGCCTGTGCAAAAAAGCTGTGGATAACTCAGCTCTTCTTGATCTTCTCCGGCCGCTTCCAGCCTTCGATGTTGCGCTGACGCGCTCGCGCCACGCCCAACTGTCCGGCTTCGACCGTCTGGGTGATGGTCGAGCCCGCCGCGGTAGTGGCGCCCGTCTGGATTTCCACAGGTGCCACCAGCGAGTTGTTGGAACCAATGAACACGTCCTCGCCCATCACCGTGCGGAACTTGTTGGCACCGTCGTAGTTGCAAGTGATGGTGCCGGCACCGATGTTGGTGCGGGCACCGATCTCGGCATCGCCCAGGTAGGTCAGGTGACCGGCCTTGGCGCCCTCGCCCATGTGCGCGTTCTTCAGCTCGACGAAGTTACCCACATGCGCCCTGGCCTCCAGCACGCTGCCCGGGCGCAGGCGGGCGAACGGGCCAGCATCGCTGCCCTCGCCCATCACCGCGCCTTCAAGATGACTGTTGGCCTTGACCACCACGCCCTTGCGCAGGGTGCTGTCCTTGATTACGCAATTGGGGCCGATCTGCACGTCGTCCTCGATGACTACCTTGCCTTCGAGAATCACGTTGATGTCGATCAGCACATCGCGGCCGACCGTCACCTCGCCACGCACATCGAAGCGCGCCGGATCGCGCAACGTGACGCCCTGGGCCATCAGGCGGCGACCTTCGCGCAGCTGATAGTGACGCTCGAGCTCTGCCAGCTGACGGCGGTCGTTGGCGCCCTGCACTTCCATCGGGTCGTGGGGCTGTTCGGTGGCGACCACCAGGCCATCGGCCACGGCCATGGCGATCACGTCGGTGAGGTAGTACTCGCCCTGGGCGTTGTTGTTGGACAACCGGCCCATCCAGTCGGCCAGGCGTTTGGCAGGCATGGCGAGAATGCCGGTGTTGCCTTCCTTGATTGCCCTCTGCGCTTCGCTGGCATCCTTGTGCTCGACGATCGCGGTCACGTTACCCGCCGTGTCACGCACGATGCGGCCGTAGCCGGTCGGGTCCTGCAAGGTCACGGTAAGCAGACCCAGCTGCTGCTCGCTGACCTTGGCCAGCAGGCGCTGCAGGGTTTCCACCTCGATCAGCGGCACATCGCCGTACAACACCAGTACGGTGTCGGCGGTGATGGCAGGCAGCGCCTGTGCCACGGCGTGGCCTGTGCCCAGTTGCTTGTCCTGCATGACGAAATTGAGATCGTCGGCGGCCAGGCGCTCACGTACCAGCTGCGCACCATGGCCGATAACCACGTGAATACCGGTGGGCTGCAACTGACGCGCGCTGTGGATAACGTGGCCGAGCATTGAATTGCCGGCAACCGGATGCAGGACCTTCGGCAGCGCGGAGCGCATGCGGGTGCCTTGGCCTGCGGCGAGAATGACGATATCAAGGGACATTGACTGGCTACCAATCCTGGGCGGTCAGGGATGTGACCAAAGGGGAAATTCAGAAAAAGAAAAAGGGTAGCCGAGGCTACCCTTTAACTCAATCGCGCCGAAAGCGACCGGACAAAGCCGGATTACTTGCCTTTGCGCAATTGCTGGACCGTACGCAGCTGAGCTGCAGCCTCGGCCAGACGTGCGGCGGCAGCACCGTAGTCGAAGTCCGAGCCTTTCGTGTTCAGTGCGTTCTCGGCAGCCTTGAGGGCTGCCTGAGCCTGTGCTTCGTCCAGGTCGGCAGCGCGCTGCACGGTGTCGGCAAGAACCTTGACCATGTTCGGCTGCACTTCGAGGAAGCCACCGGAGATGTAGAACACCTCTTGAGTGCCACCCTGCTTGGTCAGCGTGATCGGACCTGGCTTGAGATTGGTGATCAGCGGCGCGTGGCCTGGAGCGATACCCAGATCGCCCAGGTTGCCGTGCGCTACTACCATCTCGACCAAGCCGGAGAAGATCTCTCCTTCCGCGCTGACGATATCGCAATGGACTGTCATAGCCATCTGCTTGCCTCAACCTGATTAGCGCCCCTTGCGGGGCGCCGGGATTACAGTTTCTTGGCTTTCTCGATCGCTTCGTCGATGCCGCCGACCATGTAGAACGCTTGTTCTGGCAGGTGGTCGTAGTCACCTTTGAGGATGCCGCTGAAGCCAGCGATGGTGTCCTTGAGCGAAACGTACTTGCCTGGCGAGCCGGTGAAGACTTCGGCCACGAAGAACGGCTGCGACAGGAAGCGCTGGATCTTACGAGCACGGGCAACCAGTTGCTTGTCGCTTTCGGACAGCTCGTCCATACCCAGGATCGCGATGATGTCCTTCAGCTCTTTGTAGCGCTGCAGAACATACTGGACCTGACGGGCAGTTTCGTAGTGCTCGGTACCGATCACGTTCGGGTCCAGCTGACGGGAAGTCGAGTCCAGTGGATCGACCGCTGGGTAGATACCCAGGGAGGCGATGTCACGGGACAGTACGACGGTGGCGTCGAGGTGGGCGAAGGTGGTGGCTGGCGACGGGTCGGTCAGGTCGTCCGCAGGTACGTATACGGCCTGGATCGAGGTGATCGAACCTTCCTTGGTCGAAGTGATGCGCTCTTGCAGCACGCCCATCTCTTCAGCCAGGGTCGGCTGGTAACCTACTGCCGAAGGCATACGGCCCAGCAGTGCGGATACTTCGGTACCGGCCAGGGTGTAACGATAGATGTTGTCGACGAACAGCAGAACGTCGTTACCTTCGTCACGGAACTTCTCGGCCATGGTCAGGCCGGTCAGCGCAACGCGCAGACGGTTTCCTGGTGGCTCGTTCATCTGACCGTAGACCAGCGCTACCTTGTCGAGAACGTTGGAGTCCTTCATCTCGTGGTAGAAGTCGTTACCCTCACGAGTACGCTCACCCACACCGGCGAACACGGAGTAACCGCTGTGCTCGATGGCGATGTTACGGATCAGTTCCATCATGTTCACGGTCTTGCCGACGCCGGCACCGCCGAACAGGCCAACCTTACCGCCCTTGGCGAACGGGCAGACCAGGTCGATAACCTTGATGCCGGTTTCCAGCAGGTCGTTGCCGCCTGCCTGGTCAGCGAACGAAGGAGCGGCGCGGTGGATACCACGACGCTCTTCTTCGCCGATCGGGCCAGCTTCGTCGATCGGGTTGCCCAGGACGTCCATGATACGGCCCAGGGTGGCCTTACCAACTGGAACGGAGATGGCCGCGCCGGTGTCGACGACGTCCAGACCGCGCTTCAGACCTTCGGTCGAGCCCATCGCAATGGTACGAACCACGCCGTCGCCCAGCTGCTGCTGAACTTCCAGGGTGGTTTCCGCGCCTTGTACTTTCAGCGCGTTGTAAACACTCGGCACGGCATCACGTGGGAATTCCACGTCGATGACGGCGCCGATGATTTGAACGATACGTCCGCTACTCATAGCTGGATCCTCTGAATATTTGAACCGTTAAACCGCGGCAGCGCCGCCGACGATTTCCGAGATCTCCTGGGTGATCGCAGCCTGACGCGCCTTGTTGTAGATCAGCTGGAGTTCGCTGATCAGGTCACCGGCGTTGTCTGTGGCGTTTTTCATGGCGATCATCCGGGCCGCTTGTTCAGCAGCGTTGTTCTCGACCACCGCCTGGTACACCTGCGACTCCACGTAACGCACCATCAAGCCGTCCAGCAGCTCTTTTGCGTCGGGTTCGTACAGGTAGTCCCAGTGGTGCTTGAGTTCCTGATCCGGGGTTGCCACCAACGGTACCAACTGCTCTACCGTCGGTTTTTGGGTCATGGTGTTGATGAACTTGTTCGAAACCACCGAGAGGCGATCGATACGGCCGTCCAGGTAGGCGTCCAGCATCACTTTGACGGAGCCGATCAGATCGTTGATCGATGGCTCTTCGCCCAGGTGGCTGATCGCGGCTACGACGTTGCCGCCAAAGATGCGGAAGAAGGTCGCACCCTTGCTGCCGATCACGCACAGGTCGATTTCCACGCCCTGTTCGCGGTTTTCGTTCATGTCCTTGACCAGGGCCTTGAACAGGTTGGTATTCAAGCCACCGCACAGACCACGGTCACTGCTCACCACGATATAACCGGCGCGCTTTACAGGGCGCTCGATCATGAACGGGTGGCGGTATTCCGGGTTGGCGTTGGCCAGATGACCGATCACCTGGCGGATACGCTCCGCGTAAGGACGGCTAGCAGCCATGCGCAGTTGTGCCTTGCGCATCTTGCTGACCGCCACTTTCTCCATGGCGCTGGTAATTTTTTGCGTGCTTTTGATGCTCGCAATCTTACTGCGAATCTCTTTTGCGCCTGCCATGTATCACCTATCAGGTTAGCAAGCGGGGACCGGAGCCCCCGCTGCGGCTTACCAGGTCTGGGTGGCCTTGAACTTCTCGATACCGGCTTTGATGCCAGCGTCGATTTCGTCGTTGAAGTCACCCTTCACGTTGATCTTGGCCATCAGTTCGGCGTGATCACGGTTGAAGTAGGCGATCAGAGCTTGCTCGAAGCTGCCGACCTTGGAAACTTCGACGTCGGTCAGGAAGCCACGCTCGGCGGCGTACAGCGACAGGGCCATGTCCGCGATGGACATCGGCGCGTACTGCTTCTGCTTCATCAGCTCGGTAACGCGCTGACCATGCTCCAGCTGCTTGCGGGTCGCTTCGTCCAGATCGGAAGCGAACTGGGCGAATGCCGCCAGTTCACGGTACTGAGCCAGAGCGGTACGAATACCACCGGACAGCTTCTTGATGATCTTGGTCTGAGCGGCACCACCTACGCGGGATACCGAAACACCGGCGTTCACTGCTGGGCGGATGCCCGAGTTGAACATGGCCGATTCCAGGAAGATCTGACCGTCGGTGATCGAGATCACGTTGGTCGGAACGAACGCGGAAACGTCGCCAGCCTGGGTTTCGATGATCGGCAGAGCGGTCAGGGAACCGGTTTTGCCAGTCACTGCGCCGTTGGTGAACTTCTCGACGTACTCTTCCGAAACGCGCGATGCACGCTCCAGCAGACGGGAGTGGAGATAGAACACGTCGCCTGGGTACGCTTCGCGTCCTGGCGGACGGCGCAGCAGTAGGGAGATCTGACGGTAGGCAACGGCCTGCTTGGACAGGTCATCGTAAACGATCAGAGCGTCTTCACCGCGGTCACGGAAGTATTCGCCCATGGTGCAGCCGGCGTACGGAGCCAGGAACTGCAGTGCGGCGGATTCCGAGGCGCTGGCGGCAACCACGATGGTGTTGGCCAGGGCGCCGGCTTCTTCCAGCTTGCGAACCACGTTGGCGATGGTCGACTGCTTCTGGCCGACGGCCACGTATACGCAGAAGATACCGCTGTTACGCTGGTTGATGATCGCGTCGACCGCCATGGCGGTCTTGCCGATCTGACGGTCACCGATGATCAGCTCACGCTGGCCACGGCCAACCGGGATCATGGCGTCGACCGACTTGTAGCCAGTCTGTACAGGCTGGTCTACCGATTTACGCCAGATAACGCCCGGAGCGACCTTTTCGACCGCGTCGGTTTCGGTGGTGGTCAGAGGACCCTTGCCATCGATCGGGTTACCCAGAGCGTCGACGACGCGGCCCAGCAGGCCTTTGCCGACCGGAACTTCCAGGATGCGACCGGTGCACTTGGCGCTCATGCCTTCGGCCAGGGTGGTGTACGCACCCAGGACAACTGCACCCACGGAGTCTTGCTCCAGGTTCAGTGCCATGCCGTAGACGCCGCCAGGGAACTCGATCATTTCGCCGTACATGACGTCGGCCAGACCGTGGATCCGCACGATACCGTCGGAAACGCTTACGACGGTACCTTCGTTGCGGGCTTGGGAGCCGACATCGAGTTTCTCGATGCGACCCTTGATGATTTCACTAATTTCGGAAGGATTGAGTTGCTGCATTGCTCTGCTGCCCCTTCAAACTCAAGATTTCAATGCTTCGGCCAGTTTCGCGATCTTGCCGCGAACCGAGCCATCGATTACCAGGTCGCCGGCGCGGATCACGACGCCACCGATCAGGCTGGCATCCTCCGTCGCGTGCAGGCGCACTTCCCGGCTGAGCCGTGCACTGAGAACCTTGGCGAGTTTGTCTTGCTGTTCTTGGTTCAACGCAAAAGCACTGGTGACTTCCACGTCCACGGATTTCTCTTGCTCGGCCTTGTACAGGTCGAACAGCGACGCAATCTCCGGCAGAAGCAGGAGACGGTCGTTTTCCGCGGCAACGTGAATGAAATTCTGTGCCTGAGCGTCGAACTTGTCACCGCACACTTCAATGAATGCGGCGGCCTTGTCTGCGCTAGTCAGTTGCGGGGCCTTGAGCAGGCGCTGCATGGTGCCGTCTTCCGACACCGCAGCAGCCAGGCCGAGCATGGCTGACCAATTGGCCAGTTGCTGATGGGCCTGGGCATACTCAAAGGCAGCCTTAGCGTAAGGTCGGGCCAACGTGGTCAGTTCTGCCATGATCGCCCTCGCTTAAATTTCAGCGGCCAGTTTGTTAACCAGCTCCGCATGCGCGTTTTGATCGATTGTGGCGCCAAGGATCTTTTCAGCACCGCCAACGGCCAGGGCACCCACTTGGGCACGCAGGGCGTCTTTGACGCTGTTCAGTTCCTGTTCGATCTCGGCTTGAGCCTGAGCCTTCACACGGTCAGCTTCGACGCGAGCCTGTTCACGGGCTTCCTCGACAAGCTGAGCAGCGCGTTTCTTGCTTTGCTCAATGATTTCAGCTGCCTGTGCCTTCGCTTCACGCAGTTGCTGACCCGCTTTCTCTTGGGCCAGCTCCAGGTCGCGAGCTGCGCGGTTGGCAGCGTCCAAGCCGTCGGCAATCTTCTTTTGGCGCTCTTGCAGGGCAGTGATGACCGGAGGCCATACGTACTTCATGCAGAAGAGTACAAAAATCAGAAAAGCAACGGATTGGCCAATCAGGGTTGCATTAATGTTCACGCCAACACCTCGCTCGGTCTTTGTCCATCACACCAATCAACTCGTAAGAAACGAGTGATTAGCCGGCGATCTGACCAACGAAGGGGTTCGCGAAGGTGAAGAACAGAGCGATACCAACACCGATCATGGTTACGGCGTCGAGCAGACCGGCAACGATGAACATCTTGACCTGCAGCATCGGAACCATTTCTGGCTGACGAGCAGCGCCTTCCAGGAACTTGCCGCCCAGCAGGCCGAAACCAATGGCGGTACCCAGAGCACCCAGGCCGATCAGCAGAGCAACAGCGATAGCGGTCAGACCAACTACAGTTTCCATCTTTCCTCCCGACTTTTACGTCGTATTGGTTAGGTTTTTAGTTTGAAGCGGTAAAACAAATCGTTTTTGATACAGCTGCCCTTGCGGACTTTTTAAGCCCTCCCCCCGAACAAGCGGGGAAGGCTATCAGACACGCCAGGCGGTCTTAATGGTTATCTTCGTGAGCCATCGACAGGTAGACGATGGTGAGCATCATGAAGATGAAGGCTTGCAGGGTGATGATCAGGATGTGGAACACAGCCCACGCCCACTGCAGCACGATACCCAGGCCGCTGAGCCAGAGGATGCCGGCGCCGAACATCACGGCGATCAGGATGAACACCAGCTCGCCGGCGTACATGTTGCCGAACAGACGCAGGGCCAGCGAGATCGGCTTGGCGATCAGGGTGACGAATTCGAGCAGGAAGTTCACCGGGATCAGCAGGATCTGCAAGAAGATGTTCTTGCTGCCGAACGGGTGCAGGGTGAGCTCGCCGATGAAGCCGCCCAGGCCCTTGACCTTGATGCTGTAGAAGATGATCAGGGCGAACACGCAGAAGGCCATGGCCAGGGTCGCGTTCGGGTCGGTGGTCGATACGGCACGGAACGGAATGTGCGGATCACCGGAGATCAGGATGGCCAGCTGGGGAATCCAGTCGACCGGTACCAGGTCGATGGCGTTCATCAGGAACACCCAGACGAAGATGGTCAGCGCCAGTGGGGCGATCACCGGGCTGCGGCCGTGGAAGGAGTCCTTCACGCTGCCGTTGACGAAGTCCACCAGGACTTCGACGAAGTTCTGCAGGCCGCCGGGTTGGCCGGAAGTCGCCTTCTTGGCCGCCATGCGGAAGATGAACAGGAAGATCAGACCCAGCGCAACGGACCAGCCCAGGGTGTCCAGGTGGAACGCCCAGAAGCCCATTGCCTTGGCTTCTGCAGCCGAATGGGCGAAGCCCCAGCTGCCGTCTGGTAGTTGACCGTAGGTCAGGTTCTGCAAGTGGTGCTGGATATAGCCCGAAGCGGTTTCTGCTGCCATGGTTGCCTCAAACGCCCTAAGGTCTCGAAAGTCTTTTATTCATCAGCAGGGGCGCGAACCAGCTGACCAATAGGGTCAGCACGAAGACGCCGAATACTGCCAACGGCGCCAATGGCTTCACTCCTGCGAAGGTCAGTGCGAACAGCACTGCCGTCAAAATCATCTTGCCTGCCTCGCCTGCGTAGAACGACTTGACGATGGCCTGCGCCGCCCGGGCTCCGCTGAAGCGAAATGCCTTCCAGGCGAAATACACATTGGGCAGCCAGGCAATCAAGCCTCCACAGAGACCTGAATATCCACTGACCACCCCTTTCCACTGCCACAACACCAGCGTTGCCAGCAGCAGTACGGCAAATTGTGCCAACAGTACCGGGAAAACTGCCCAGCGATGGAAAGGCAGGCGGTTTGGCGTGCGGATTTCCATCTCAACTGCTCCTCGGAAGTCGACCACCTAGTCAGCAATGACTTGGCATAATTTGTGCCGACAAAATGCGCGCAGAGTATAGGGGTGGATTAACCCCTATTCAACTCTTCGGTAGTGATTTCCGACTGCGCGCTACAACGGGAATTGTTTCAGCGGATGTGAGCAAGCACGCCTTGCAACTCGTCAAGCGAGTTGTAGCGAATAACCAACTGGCCCTTGCCCTTGTTGCCATGGCGAATTTGCACCGCCGAGCCCAGGCGCTCTGCCAGACGCTGCTCGAGGCGGGCGATATCCGGATCAGGTTTGCTCGCTTCGACCGGCTCAGGTTTGCCGTTGAGCCACTGGCGCACCAGTGCCTCGGTCTGGCGCACGGTCAGGCCGCGTGCGACAACATGACGCGCCCCCTCTTCCTGGCGATCTTCCTCGAGGCCGAGCAGCGCACGGGCGTGGCCCATCTCCAGATCGCCATGGGCGAGCATGGTCTTGATCGCCTCGGGCAACGAGATCAGGCGCAACAGGTTGGCCACGGTGACCCGCGACTTGCCGACGGCATCGGCCACCTGCTGCTGGGTCAGTTCGAACTCCTGCTGCAGGCGCTGCAGGGCCAACGCCTCTTCCAGCGGGTTCAAGTCCTCGCGCTGGATGTTCTCGATCAGCGCCATGGCGATGGCGGCTTCGTCGGGCACTTCGCGGACCATGGCCGGTACAGTGTCCAGGCCAGCCTGCTGCGTAGCGCGCCAACGGCGCTCACCGGCGATGATCTCGTAGCGGTTGTCGCCGATCGGACGGACCACGATCGGCTGCATGACGCCGTGGGTGCGGATCGAATGCGCCAGTTCTTCCAGCGCCTCGGGATCCATGTCACGACGTGGCTGGTATTTGCCGCGCTGGATCAGCTCGACCGGCAGGTGTTGCAGTTCTTTCTGGTCGATCTTCACTGCCTGCTCTTCGAGCGCGCTGACGGAAGGACCACTGAGCAGAGCATCCAACCCACGTCCGAGACCGCGTTTCTTGATGGCCATGCGGATTCCTTAAGTTGTTTGTGCAGTGCGTGATGGACGGCGCTGACGGCGAACCAGTTCCCCGGCCAGCGCCAGATAGGCGAGCGCGCCCCGGGATTGCTTGTCGTAGGCCAGTGCCGGCATGCCGAAGCTGGGCGCCTCGGCCAGGCGGATGTTGCGCGGAATCACCGTGTCGTACAGCTGGTCGCCGAAGTGTTCCTTGAGCTGCGCCGAAACATCGTTGTTCAAGCTCAGGCGTGGGTCGTACATGGTCCGCAGCAGGCCTTCGATCTTCAGCTCCGGGTTCAGGCGCGCGGCGATGCGCTTGATGTTGTCCACAAGGTCGCTGAGACCTTCCAGCGCGTAGTACTCGCACTGCATGGGGATGATCACGCCATCGGAGGCGACCAGGGCGTTGAGCGTCAGCATCGACAGCGACGGCGGGCAGTCGATCAGGATGTAGTCGTAGTTGTCACGGATCGGCGCCAGCGCGTTGCGCAGGCGGCTCTCCTTCATCTGCATCTCGAGCAGGACCACTTCGGCAGCGGTCAGGTCACGGTTGGCCGGCAACAGCTGGAAATTGCCGTGCTCGGAGTAGTGCATGGCCTGGGCCAGGTCGCACTCCCCGATCAGCAGGTCGTACACCGAGTGTTCGAGCTCGTGTTTATCCACACCGCTGCCCATGGTGGCGTTGCCCTGTGGATCGAGGTCGATCAGCAGCACGCGACGCTTGGTCGCGGCCAGCGATGCGGCGAGATTGATACAGGTGGTGGTCTTGCCCACACCACCCTTCTGGTTCGCGATTGCGAATACCTTAGCCATTGTTGCGTGTGTTCCCAGTCATGCCTTGCGGCGCAGTATCAGCAGATGGCGCTGGCCCTGGCAACCTGGAACGGTCAGGGCCTGCTCGCTTTCCACTGTGAAGTCTGCGGGCAATGCTACCAGTTCGTCGGCAGGATGCAGCCCCTTCATTGCAAGCCATTGCGTCCGGGCATCCCCCAGGTGGCGTGTCCAGTTGGTGAAATTCTCCATGCTGCTGAAGGCCCGGGAGATGATTCCGCAGAACGGTTGCGCGGGCTGGACCTCTTCGACGCGGCTGTGGATAACCGTCAGGTTGTCCAGCTTGAGCTCCATTTTCACCTGGGTGAGGAAGCGGGTCTTCTTGCCATTGCTGTCGAGCACCGTCACCTGCTTGTGCGGATACAGGATCGCCAGCGGGATGCCGGGCATGCCGCCGCCGCTGCCGACATCCAGCCAGCGCTGGGTGTCATTGTGGATAAACGGCATGACGCTGAGGCTGTCGAGCAGATGGCGCGAGACCATCTCGTCCGGGTCACGCACCGCGGTCAGGTTGTAGGCCTTGTTCCACTTGATCAAAAGGGCCAGGTAACCCAGCAGAAGTTCATGCTGCTGCGTGCTCAGCTCGACACCGAGCTGGCGCGCGCCTGTGGACAACTCTTCGGCGTGTTGCGGGGTGACCAGGGAACTCAAGCGCTTTGCTCCAATTCGCGGCCAGCGCCGCGTTTTTTCAAGTGAATCAGCAACAGGGAAATCGCCGCCGGGGTAACACCGGGGATGCGCGAAGCCTGGCCCAGGGTTTCGGGGCGGGTCTGCTCGAGCTTGCCCTGGATCTCCTTGGACAGGCCGGAGATCGTGGTGTAGTCGATATCCACAGGCAGACGCGTATCTTCGCTGGCGCGCAGCCGGGCGATCTCTTCCTGCTGGCGGTCGATGTAGCCGGCGTACTTGGTCTTGATTTCGACCTGTTCGGCAACCTGTGAATCGATCACTTCACCGCCGGTCGCTTCGATCAGCCCAGCGTAGTCGACTTCCGGGCGGGCCAGCAGGTTGAGCAGGCTGTATTCGTGGGCCAGCGGCGTGCCGAACTTATCCACAATGGCTTGGCCCTGTGGCGTACCCGGGCGAACCCAGGTGCTCTTCAGTCGCTGTTCCTCACGCTCGATACCTTCGCGCTTGGCGCAGAACGCGGCCCAGCGTTCATCGTCGATCAGTCCCAGCTCCCGGCCCTTCTCGGTCAGGCGCAGGTCGGCATTGTCCTCGCGCAGGATCAACCGGTACTCGGCACGCGAGGTGAACATGCGATACGGCTCCTGGGTACCCAGGGTGATCAGGTCGTCGACCAGTACGCCGATGTAGGCCTCGTCGCGACGCGGGCACCAGCTTTCACGGCCCTGGGCGCGCAGCGCGGCGTTGGTCCCGGCCAGCAGGCCCTGGGCGCCGGCCTCTTCGTAACCGGTGGTGCCGTTGATCTGGCCGGCGAAGAACAGACCGCCGATGACCTTGGTCTCGAGGCTGTACTTCAGGTCGCGCGGATCGAAGTAGTCGTACTCGATGGCATAGCCGGGGCGAACGATGTGGGCATTTTCCATGCCGCGGATCGAGCGGACGATCTCCAGCTGCACGTCGAACGGCAGCGAAGTGGAAATGCCGTTGGGGTACAGCTCATGGGTGGTCAGGCCTTCCGGCTCGATGAACACCTGATGGCTTTGCTTGTCGGCGAAACGATGGATCTTGTCCTCGATCGACGGGCAATAGCGCGGGCCGATGCCTTCGATCACGCCCGAGTACATCGGCGAGCGGTCGAGGTTCGAGGCGATGATCTCGTGGGTGCGGGCATTGGTGTGGGTGATCCAGCAGCTCACCTGACGCGGATGCATCTGCGCATTGCCCATGAACGACATCACCGGAATCGGCGTATCGCCTGGCTGTTCGGTCATCACCGAGAAATCCACCGAGCGGCCATCGATACGCGGCGGCGTGCCGGTCTTCAGTCGGCCGACGCGCAGCGGCAGTTCACGCATGCGGTGGGCCAGGGCGATGGCGGGTGGATCACCGGCACGACCACCGGAGTAGTTCTGCAGGCCGATGTGGATAAGTCCGCCGAGGAAGGTGCCAGTGGTCAGCACCACGGAATCGGCAAAGAAACGCAGACCCATTTGCGTGACCACGCCTTTCACCTGGTCCTGTTCGACGATCAGGTCGTCGCAGGACTGCTGGAATATCCACAGGTTCGGCTGGTTTTCCAGGATCTCGCGCACCACCGCCTTGTAGATGGCGCGGTCCGCCTGCGCACGGGTGGCGCGCACCGCCGGACCCTTGCGGTTGTTCAGAACGCGGAACTGGATGCCGCTCTTGTCGGTGGCCAGCGCCATGGCGCCGCCGAGCGCATCGATTTCCTTGACCAGGTGGCTCTTGCCGATGCCACCGATGGCCGGGTTGCAACTCATGTGACCGAGGGTTTCCACGTTATGGGTCAGCAGCAGGGTTTTCACACCCATGCGTGCGGACGCAAGCGCAGCCTCGGTACCGGCATGGCCGCCGCCGATGACGATCACTTCAAAACGGGAAGGGAAATCCACCACGCACCTCGTGCCTGTTTTTGCGAATAGAGAAGGTAAGCGGACAAGTATAGGGACTTCCGCCCCTTCAAAGGAACCTTCTGAGCAAAAATTGAGCAGGCTGTGGATGAGTGGCAGGCAAAAGAAAACAAAGAGGAAAAATTTAAAAAAGCTTTGTTTTTATGTTTATGTTTAGGCGACCTACTGTCTGTGCATAAGTGCCTAGAGGCCAGATATTCTGGGATGTACAGAGAATTATAACCCTGTGTCGAAATGGGCCTGGGGGTTCTGGATACTGCTGTTTAACCTGTGGATTAATGTGCCTGTTACCCACAGGAGGGTTTGTCCTCAGAAAAAAAGCCCGGTTATCAACGGAGCTGAAGCCGAGTTTTCCACAGGGCTCCCGGAGCAGGACTTTCATCTGTGGATGACGTCGTGGGGTTGGCTTGCCCTGCAGATAGGGCAACGGCTGCCCAGTGTTCGCGGGTCAAAGCCCGTTCCCACAACCGTCGAATCACAGGCAAAAAAAAGCCGCTCCCGATAGGAGCGGCCCTGGTATCACACTGCTGTGGACTATTTTCCGATGCAGAAGCTCGAGAAGATCCTGCCCAGCAGATCATCCGAACTGAACGCCCCGGTGATTTCGCCCAACGCCTGCTGCGCCTGGCGCAGGTCCTCTGCGAGCAACTCTCCCGCGCCGGCCAGAGTCAGCTGCGCCCGACCATGCTCCAGGTGTTCGCTGGCCTGGCGCAGCGCCTCCAGATGCCGGCGACGGGCACTGAAGCTGCTTTCCGCGGTCTGCTCATAGCCCATGCAGGCCTTGAGATGGTCACGTAGCAGGTCCAGGCCCATAGCGCTCTCACGAGCACTGAGGGTGATCGTCACATGTCCGTCGTCACTCTGTTCCATGCCGACGCTTTCACCGCTCAAGTCGGCCTTGTTGCGGATGAGAGTGACCTTGGCCACGTGAGGGCGCTGATCGAGGAATTCCGGCCACAGGGCAAAAGGATCACTGGCTTCCGGCGCGGTCGAGTCGACGACCAGGAGCACCCGGTCAGCCTCGCCGATGGCTTTGAGGGCCCTTTGCACCCCGATCTTTTCCACATGATCGTCGGTATCGCGCAAGCCGGCGGTATCGACCACATGCAGCGGCATGCCGTCGATGTGGATATGTTCGCGCAGGATGTCCCGGGTGGTGCCTGCGATGTCTGTGACGATCGCAGCCTCGCGCCCGGCCAGCTGATTGAGCAGGCTGGATTTGCCGGCATTCGGCCGGCCGGCGATGACCACGGTCATGCCATCGCGCAGCAAGGCGCCTTGCCCGGCTTCACGCTGCACTGTGGACAACTCGCCGCGCACTTCGTCGAGCATGCGCAGCACGTGGCCGTCGGCGAGGAAGTCGATCTCTTCCTCCGGGAAGTCGATGGCGGCTTCGACATAGATGCGCAGGGCTATCAGCGCCTCGGTGAGCCCGTGCACACGTTTGGAGAACGCCCCCTGCAGCGAACGCAGGGCATTGCGCGCAGCTTGTGTGGAACTGGCTTCGATCAGGTCGGCGATCGCCTCGGCCTGAGCCAGGTCGAGCTTGTCGTTGAGAAACGCGCGTTCGCTGAACTCGCCCGGGCGCGCCAGGCGACAGCCCAGCTGCAGGCAGCGCTTCAGCAGCATGTCCATGACCACTGGGCCGCCATGGCCCTGCAGTTCCAGCACGTCTTCACCGGTGAACGAGTTGGGGCCCGGGAAGAACAAGGCGATGCCTTCATCGAGGACCAGGCCATCGGCATCGCGAAACGGACCGTAGTGGGCATGCCGGGGAATCAGCGTGCGACCAGTGATGGCCTGCCCGGCCTGGCTGGCCAGCGGCCCGGACAACCGGACGATACCGACCCCTCCACGACCCTGGGCCGTGGCAATGGCGGCAATGGTTTCACGCACAGTGTTCATGCTCGAAAGCCTCTACAACGAATTCGACGGATAGCAAAAACGCCCCACTAGGGGGCGTTTTTATTCACAGGCAAACAGGCTTGCCCGTCAAGCGGCAGCTTTCTTGGCTGCTGCCTCGATACCGCGGGTGATGTACCACTGCTGCGCGATCGACAGGCAGTTGTTCACAACCCAGTACAGCACCAGACCAGCCGGGAACCACAGGAAGAAGAAGGTGAAGATGATCGGCATCATTTTCATGACCTTCGCCTGCATCGGATCCGGCGGCGTCGGGTTCAGGCGCTGCTGGATGAACATGGTGGCGCCCATGATGATCGGCAGGATGAAGAAAGGATCCTTGATCGACAGGTCGGTGATCCACAGCATCCACGGGGCCTGGCGCATCTCGACGCTTTCCAGCAGTACCCAGTACAGGGCCAGGAATACCGGCATCTGCACCAGGATCGGCAAGCAGCCGCCCAGCGGGTTGATCTTCTCTTTCTTGTACAGCTCCATCATCGCCTGGGACATCTTCTGGCGATCGTCACCGAAGCGTTCCTTGAGCTGGGCCAGTTTCGGCGCCACGGCACGCATGCGCGCCATCGAGCGGTAGCTGGCCGCCGAGAGCGGGAAGAACAGGCCCTTGATGAGCATGGTCAGGACGATGATCGACCAGCCCCAGTTACCCAGCAGGCTGTGGATATGTTGCAGCAGCCAGAAGATCGGCTGGGCGATGAACCACAGGAAGCCGTAGTCGACGGTCAGTTCCAGGCCTGGGGACAACTCTTTCAGCTTGGACTGGATCTTCGGACCTGCGTACAGCATGGCACTGGTTTCGACCTTGCCGCCGGCAGGCACGTTCAGGGCCGGACCGGTGTAGCCGATGATGTAGTTGCCCTGGCTGTCCTTGCGGGTCTGCACGGCATTGTTGTCCGAGTGGCTCGGAATCCAGGCGGTCACGAAGTAGTGCTGCAGCCAGGCGACCCAGCCGCCGGTCACATTTTCTTTCAAACTGCCTTTGTCGATGTCTTTCATCGACACTTTCTTGTACGGCTCGGACGCAGTCCACAGCGCCGCACCCAAGTAGGTGGCGGTACCGGTAGCGGTGCTCGAGGACGGATCGGAGCTGGCGTCACGCTTGAGCTGGGCAAACATGTTGCCGCTCCAGGCCTGGCCGCTCTGGTTGTCGATCAGGTAGCTGACGGTCAGGTCGTACTCACCGCGCTTGAAGCTGAAGCGCTTGATGTAGTTGACGCCGTTCTCGCTGAACTTCAGGTCCACGACCATCTGGTCCTGGCCGTCCGCGAGCTGGTAGCTCTTCTGATCGGCGGCGTACAGCGGGCGACCGGTGGCGCGGGCGTCAGGACCGTTGGTGCCGGTCAGGCCGCTCTGTGCCAGGTATACACGCTCGCTACCGTTGTCGAACAACTGGAACGGAATGTCCGGATGATCCTGGCGACGCGGGTATTTCGGCAGGGTCAGTTGGACGATGTCACCACCGACCGGGTCGATAGCCAGGTCCAGGACATCGGTCTTGATCCGGATCAGGTCCTTGCTGACAGCGACAGGCGCCAGTTCCGCAGGGCTGGATTCAGCATTGGCGCTCGGCACATCGGCGCTTGCACCGGAGTTGCCGGCCGGCACGGTGTCCGGCAGGGCCGGGGCAGCATTGCTGGCAGCAGTATTCTGAGTCGGCAGGGCAGCCTGGCCGTAGTCCTGGTTCCATTTGAGGACCATGACGTAGGACACGATTGCCAGGGCGACGATCAGGATCGTGCGTTTAATATCCATGATTACTCGGCTATCGAAGAAGTTCGGGAGGAAGGAGCAGGTGGAACGGGATCGAAACCGCCGTCGTTCCACGGATGACAGCGCCCCAGGCGACGAACGGCCAGCCACCCACCACGCAACAGGCCATGGTTTTCGATGGCTTCGTATGCGTAACAGGAACAGCTGGGATAGAAACGACAGTGACTGGCCATCAGTGGACTGATGGCGTAACGGTAGAACTGGATCGGAACGAGGGCCAGTTTACGCATTGTGACTGTCTACCCCTGCGGGATCGGCATTGACCGCTGGAGAGGGTCGACTGCGAACCAGTCGCTTCCAGAGCTTGCCAAAGTGTTGGTGCAATTCTGGGTTTTCCACTTCGCCCAACCCCTTGCGCGCAACGATCACGATATCCAGGCCAGCCAACAGCTGCTGGTTCAGGCGAAACGAGTCGCGCATCAGGCGTTTCAGGCGATTGCGTTGAACGGCGAGCTTGACGCTCTTCTTGCCGATCACCAAGCCGAGGCGTGGGTGATCCAGGCCGTTCTCGCGGGCAAGGATAAGCAGGTTTTTCCCTGGAACCTTGCCGGTTGGGGAGTCGAAGACCGCTTTGAAGTGCCGGGGTGTAAGCAGTCGCTTTTCCCGACTGAAGTCCTGACTCACCACCTGTGCCGGAAAATCAAATGGCCAGACGCTTACGGCCTTTGGCGCGACGACGCGACAGAACAGCACGGCCGTTCTTGGTAGCCATACGGGCACGGAAACCGTGGGTGCGGGCGCGCTTGATGGTGCTTGGTTGGAAAGTACGTTTCATGGCGTGTTACCTGGGTTTGTCGACAACGGGCCGGAATGGCCCCCTTTTTAAGAGATCGGCGATTCTAGAGAAAGCAAGCCAATAGGTCAATTTCCAACCAGCCTTTCTCATGGAGCATTTACCTGGACTCCTCTGGGACTGCGCAGCGATTCGCGATACGACCGGACAATTGAAAAAAACAGAAGGGCATATAAAAAGCTTTTCTGAAGAACTTATAGATCTTAAGTGGATAACCTTCTGTGGATAACACCTTGTAGGCTAATAGATACGCCATGTACAGAGATTCATAACCTTGTCCGTAACAGGTGCTCTCGCTGTGTCGGAGGTGGGCACAAGCTGTGGGTGAAAAACCACATTATCCACAGCTGCTTTATCCACAGCCCTCAGGGTGGGGTTGTGCATAGACCTCAGGTAGCGTTATCCACAGGGCTTATTCGCAGTCAGAGATGGCGTTCAAGTCGCTTTTTGGCGTGTTTACCCTGTCTGTGACCACCGCCACGTGTGGATAACTGGAAGCCCGCCCGGTACAATGGCGGTTTGTTTTTGCCTCAGTCGGCTTTCAACTCAGGGGATATCCGTGTCAGTGGAACTTTGGCAGCAGTGCGTGGAGCTTCTGCGCGATGAACTGCCTGCCCAGCAATTCAACACCTGGATCCGTCCGCTACAGGTCGAAGCCGAAGGCGACGAGTTGCGCGTCTATGCGCCCAACCGCTTCGTGCTTGATTGGGTCAATGAGAAGTACCTTGGCCGCCTGCTCGAGCTGCTGGGTGAGCACGGCAGTGGCATCGCCCCCGCCCTCTCCTTATTAATAGGTAGCCGCCGCAGCTCTGCCGCGCGCGCGGCGCCCAATGCCCCCGTCAGCGCTGCCATGGCCGCAAGCCTTGCGCAGCAAGCGCAGGTGCAACAGGCGGCTCCGCAGGCCGAGCCTGTGAGCGCGCCGGTGATCGAGCCGGCGCAACAGGTCGCCGAGCTCGAGGAGCCTTCCTCGCGGGACAGTTTCGATAGCATGAGCGAAACCGCGACGGCCCCGGTGGCCAGCGGACGCACCGAGCAGCGCACGGTGCAGGTCGAAGGTGCCTTGAAGCACACCAGCTATCTGAATCGCACTTTCACCTTCGAAACCTTTGTCGAGGGTAAGTCGAACCAGCTCGCCCGTGCCGCGGCCTGGCAGGTCGCCGACAACCCCAAGCATGGTTACAACCCGCTCTTCCTTTATGGCGGTGTGGGTCTGGGTAAAACCCACTTGATGCATGCTGTGGGTAACCATCTGTTGAAGAAGAACCCGAATGCCAAGGTGGTCTACCTGCATTCCGAGCGTTTCGTCGCTGACATGGTCAAGGCGCTTCAACTCAATGCCATCAACGAATTCAAGCGCTTCTACCGTTCGGTGGACGCGCTGCTGATCGATGACATCCAGTTCTTCGCCCGCAAGGAGCGCTCCCAGGAAGAGTTTTTCCACACCTTCAACGCCTTGCTCGAGGGCGGTCAGCAGGTGATTCTCACCAGCGACCGCTATCCCAAGGAAATCGAAGGCCTGGAAGAACGTCTCAAATCGCGCTTCGGTTGGGGACTGACCGTGGCTGTCGAGCCGCCAGAGCTGGAAACACGGGTAGCCATCCTGATGAAGAAGGCCGACCAGGCCAAGGTCGAGCTGCCGCACGATGCCGCGTTCTTCATTGCCCAGCGCATCCGCTCCAACGTACGTGAGCTCGAAGGCGCGCTGAAGCGGGTCATTGCCCACTCGCACTTCATGGGCCGCGACATCACCATCGAGCTGATCCGCGAGTCGCTCAAGGATCTGTTGGCGCTGCAGGACAAACTGGTCAGTGTGGATAACATCCAACGCACCGTGGCCGAGTACTACAAGATCAAGATCTCCGATCTGCTGTCCAAGCGCCGCTCGCGCTCGGTGGCGCGTCCACGCCAGGTAGCCATGGCGTTGTCGAAAGAGCTGACCAACCACAGTCTGCCGGAGATCGGCGACATGTTCGGCGGGCGCGACCACACCACCGTGCTGCACGCCTGCCGCAAGATCAATGAATTGAAGGAATCCGACGCGGACATCCGCGAGGACTACAAGAACCTGCTGCGCACGCTGACGACCTGATGGCCGTCTGCGCAGCTAATTGAAGGCAAGGGACTAGACCATGCATTTCACCATTCAACGCGAAGCCCTGTTGAAACCCCTGCAACTGGTCGCAGGCGTCGTCGAGCGCCGCCAGACCTTGCCGGTCCTGTCCAACGTCCTGCTGGTCGTCCAAGGCCAGCAGCTGTCGTTGACCGGTACCGACCTGGAAGTCGAACTGGTTGGCCGTGTCCAGCTGGAAGAACCTGCCGAACCGGGCGAGATCACCGTCCCGGCGCGCAAGTTGATGGACATTTGCAAGAGCCTGCCCAGCGACGTGCTGATCGACATCAAGGTCGACGAGCAGAAACTGCTGGTCAAGGCCGGCCGCAGCCGTTTCACCTTGTCCACCCTGCCAGCCAACGACTTCCCGACTGTGGAAGAAGGCCCGGGTTCGCTGACCTGCAACCTGGAGCAAAGCAAGCTGCGCCGCCTCATCGAGCGCACCAGCTTCGCCATGGCCCAGCAGGACGTGCGTTACTACCTCAACGGCATGCTGTTGGAAGTGTCTACCGACACCCTGCGCGCCGTAGCCACCGACGGTCACCGTCTGGCGCTTTGCGCCATGCAGGCTCCCATCGGCCAGGCTGAACGCCATCAGGTCATCGTGCCGCGCAAAGGTATCCTGGAGTTGGCGCGTCTGCTCACCGATCCGGAGGGCATGGTCAGCATCGTGCTGGGGCAGCACCACATTCGCGCCACCACGGGTGAATTTACCTTCACCTCCAAGCTGGTCGATGGCAAGTTCCCGGACTACGAACGCGTCCTGCCCAAAGGAGGCGACAAGCTGGTGATTGGCGATCGCCAAGCCCTGCGCGAAGCTTTCAGCCGTACCGCCATCCTCTCCAACGAGAAATACCGTGGTATTCGTCTGCAACTGGCCGCCGGCCAACTGAAGATCCAGGCCAACAACCCGGAACAGGAAGAGGCAGAGGAAGAGATCAGCGTCGACTACAACGGCAGCTCGCTGGAGATCGGCTTCAACGTCAGCTACCTGCTGGACGTGCTGGGTGTCATGACCACCGAACAAGTTCGCCTGATTCTGTCGGACTCCAACAGCAGCGCCCTGCTGCAGGAAGCCGGCAATGACGACTCGTCCTACGTTGTCATGCCGATGCGCCTGTAACCCATAGCAGGCGACATGTCCCTTCGACGTCTCTCGGTCACCGCGGTGCGCAACCTGCACCCGGTGACCCTCTCACCCTCCCCCCGCATCAACATCCTTTACGGCGCAAACGGCAGCGGCAAGACCAGCGTGCTCGAAGCTGTGCATCTGCTCGGCCTGGCCCGCTCGTTTCGCAGTACCCGGTTGAATCCGGTGATCCAGTACGACCAGCCGACGTGTACCGTATTTGGCCAGGTCGAACTGGCGGAAGGCGGTACCAGCAACCTTGGGGTCTCTCGCGAGCGTCAGGGCGACTTCACCATCCGCATCGATGGACAGAATGCGCGCAGCGCCGCGCAACTGGCCGAGATGCTGCCGCTGCAATTGATCAACCCGGACAGTTTCAGGTTGCTCGAGGGGGCGCCCAAGGTACGCCGGCAGTTTCTGGATTGGGGTGTGTTCCACGTGGAACCCCGCTTCATGGTCACCTGGCAACGCCTGCAGAAGGCCCTGCGGCAGCGGAACTCATGGCTGCGGCATGGTACACTGGACGCCGTTTCGCAAGCCGCCTGGGATCGGGAGTTATGTCTCGCCAGTGCGGAGATAGATGAATACCGTCGCAACTATATCAAGGCCTTGAAGCCCGTCTTCGAGCGAACCCTGAGCGAGCTGGTCGAACTGGACGGGCTGACCCTGAGCTATTACCGAGGCTGGGACAAGGACCGGGAACTCAACGAAGTCCTCGCAACCTCTCTCCTTCGCGATCAGCAGATGGGCCATACCCAGGCCGGGCCACAGCGTGCTGATCTGCGCCTTCGATTGGGCGCGAACAACGCGGCCGACATCCTTTCGCGAGGGCAGCAGAAGCTGGTGGTCTGTGCCCTGCGTATCGCCCAAGGGCACCTGGTCAGCCAGGTTCGTCGCGGTCAGTGTATTTATCTGGTGGATGACTTGCCGTCCGAACTGGACGAGCAGCACCGCCGCGCCCTGTGCCGCTTGCTTGAAGAATTGAACTGCCAGGTGTTCATCACCTGCGTAGACCACGAATTTCTGAGGGAAGGCTGGCAGACGGAAACGCCAGTCGCCTTGTTCCACGTGGAACAAGGCCGTATCACCCAGACCCACGACCATCGGGAGTGAAGGCATGAGCGAAAATCAAACGTACGACTCCTCCAGCATCAAGGTGCTGAAAGGGCTGGATGCCGTACGCAAGCGTCCCGGCATGTACATTGGCGACACCGATGACGGCAGCGGCCTGCACCACATGGTGTTCGAGGTGGTCGACAACTCTATCGACGAAGCCCTGGCCGGGCACTGCGATGACATCACCGTCATCATTCACCCGGACGAATCCATCAGCGTCCGTGACAACGGCCGTGGTATTCCGGTCGATGTGCATAAAGAAGAAGGCGTTTCGGCAGCCGAGGTCATCATGACCGTGCTGCACGCCGGCGGTAAGTTCGACGACAACTCCTACAAGGTATCCGGCGGTCTGCACGGCGTGGGTGTCTCGGTAGTGAACGCCCTGTCCGAACAGTTGGTACTCACCGTTCGCCGCAGCGGCAAGATCTGGGAACAGACCTACGTCCACGGTGTGCCTCAGGCGCCTATGGCCGTGGTGGGTGAGAGCGAAACCACCGGTACTCACATCCACTTCAAGCCTTCGGCTGAAACCTTCAAGAACATCCACTTCAGCTGGGACATCCTTGCCAAGCGTATCCGCGAGCTGTCGTTCCTGAACTCCGGCGTCGGCATCCTGCTGAAGGATGAGCGCAGCGGCAAGGAAGAGTTCTTCAAGTACGAAGGTGGCCTGCGTGCATTCGTTGAGTATCTGAATACCAACAAGACCCCGGTCAACTCCCAGGTTTTCCACTTCAATGTCCAGCGTGACGATGGCGTGGGTGTTGAAGTCGCCCTGCAGTGGAACGACAGCTTCAACGAAAACCTGCTGTGCTTCACCAACAACATTCCCCAGCGCGACGGTGGTACCCACCTGGTCGGCTTCCGTTCCTCGCTGACCCGTAGCCTGAACAGCTACATCGAGCAGGAAGGCCTGGCGAAGAAGAACAAGGTCGCCACCACCGGTGATGATGCCCGTGAAGGCCTGACCGCGATCATCTCGGTCAAGGTGCCGGATCCGAAGTTCAGCTCGCAGACCAAGGACAAGCTGGTTTCCTCGGAGGTGAAGACCGCCGTGGAACAGGAGATGAACAAGTACTTCGCCGACTTCCTGTTGGAGAACCCCAACGAAGCCAAGGCTGTGGTCGGCAAGATGATCGATGCCGCCCGTGCCCGTGAAGCGGCGCGCAAGGCCCGTGAGATGACCCGTCGCAAAGGTGCCCTGGACATCGCCGGCCTGCCGGGCAAACTGGCCGACTGCCAGGAGAAGGACCCTGCTCTTTCCGAACTGTACCTGGTGGAGGGTGACTCCGCGGGTGGTTCGGCCAAGCAAGGCCGCAACCGCCGCACCCAGGCGATTCTGCCGCTCAAGGGCAAGATCCTCAACGTCGAGAAGGCACGCTTCGACAAGATGATCTCGTCCCAGGAGGTCGGCACGCTGATCACCGCCCTGGGCTGTGGCATCGGCCGCGAAGAGTACAACATCGACAAGCTGCGTTATCACAACATCATCATCATGACCGATGCTGACGTCGACGGTTCGCACATCCGTACCCTGTTGCTGACCTTCTTCTTCCGTCAGCTTCCGGAGCTGGTCGAGCGTGGCTACATCTACATTGCACAGCCGCCGCTGTACAAGGTGAAGAAGGGCAAGCAGGAGCAGTACATCAAGGACGACGAGGCCATGGAAGAGTACATGACCCAGTCGGCCCTGGAGGATGCCAGCCTGCACCTGGACGAGGCGGCTCCGGCGGTGTCCGGCGTTCAACTGCAAGCGCTGGTGAACGAGTTCCGCGGGGTGATGAAGACGCTCAAGCGCCTGTCGCGTCTGTACCCGGAAGAGCTGACCGAGCACTTCATCTATCTGCCTGAAGTCACCCTCGAGCACCTGGCCGACCAGGCCGGCATGCAGGCTTGGCTGAACAAGTTCCAGGAGCGTCTGAGCAACAGCCAGAAATCCGGCTTGACCTATCAGGCCCGCCTGCGCGAAGACAAGGAGCGCAACATCTGGCTGCCGGAAGTCGAAGTCACCTCCCATGGTCTGGCCAGCTACGTCACCTTCAACCGCGACTTCTTCGGTAGCAATGACTACCGCTCCGTTGTCGCTGTCGGTGCCAAGTTGGCGACGCTGCTGGGCGAAGGTGCCTACGTACAGCGTGGTGAGCGCCGCAAGGCTGTCACCGAGTTCAAGGAAGCCCTCGACTGGCTGATGAACGAAAGCACCAAGCGCCACACCATCCAGCGATACAAAGGGCTGGGTGAGATGAACCCGGACCAGCTGTGGGAAACCACCATGGACCCGACCGTGCGCCGCATGCTCAAGGTGACCATCGAGGACGCCATCGCCGCCGACCAGCTGTTCAACACCCTGATGGGTGATGCGGTCGAACCGCGTCGAGACTTCATCGAAAGCAACGCGCTGTCGGTGTCCAACCTGGACTTCTGATCAGCAGGTAGCACGAAAAAAAACCAATCCTTACGGATTGGTTTTTTTTCGCCTGCGCAAATGTTCCACGTGGAACTACGAAATGCCCAAAGCCTTCAGTCGGCGGTACAGCGTGCGCTCACTCATGCCCAGATGGTCAGCCAGCTCGCTGCGAGATCCGTTGAACGTTTCCAGCGCGTGTGCCAGGTCGGCCATCTCGTTCTTGCCGCGACCTCGGTAGCCTACCGGCCTGGTTACCGGATAGATGTCCTCTGGAAGATGCTCGGGGCGGATCAGCCCGTCATCAGCGAACAACCGGGCGCGCTCCAGAATGTTCCTGAGCTCGCGGATATTGCCTGGGAATGTATGCAGGTTCAGGCGCTCAAGTGCTTCAGGTGTCAACTTGGGCGAGTGCTTACCGGCCATGCGTTGCAGCAGGCTTTCGCAGAGTAACGGCAAATCCTCGACCCGTTCACGCAACGCCGGCAGGCGGATCGGGAAGCCGCTGATGCGGTAATACAGGTCTTCGCGGAACGTTCCGTCAGCGGTCATCTCTTTCAATGGCTTGTGCGTGGCCGAAACCAGGCGAAAGTCCGAGTGAACCGTGCGTGTACTGCCGACTGGGCGAAAGCTGCCGGACTCGATCAGGCGTAGCAGCTTGACCTGCATCGCCAGTGGTACCTCACCGATCTCATCGAGGAATAGAGTTCCCCCATGGGCCGCTTCGGCCAGGCCGGTCTTGCGTTGAGTCGCGCCGGTAAAGGCGCCTTTCTCATAGCCGAACAACTCACTCTCGAACAACGACTCGGTCAGCCCGGTACAGTCCACCACCACCAAGGGACCATTGGCTCTGGGGCTGCCCAGGTGCAAGGCTCGGGCGAACAGTTCCTTGCCCGTGCCGGATTCGCCCTGGAGCAATACCGGAATCTGTGCGGGCGCCGCGCGCTGCAAGCTGGCCACGGCTGCCTTGAACGCTGGTGCCCGACCCACCAGCCCTTGCTGCTGAGGTTGGGCCGACGCCAGGGTGACGCTGGTGAGGCGCTCGACGAACGCCACCACCCTGCCCTCGTCGTCGAGGATCGGACGTAGCTCCACATCCACATGCTCTGGCCCGCGCGGGGTGTGATGGATATGCAGCACGCGTTCCGGCATCTTGCTGTCCAACGACTTGCGCAGTGGACAGTGCTCACCGGCCTGGTCGCAAGGGACGGCATAGTGGTGCGAGACCCGATGGCATTTCTCGCCGATCGGCGCGTGTTTCTCGTTGCCGAACTGGCGGCGGTACGCCCCGTTGGCAGCGAGGATGTTGTAGTCGGTGTCCAGCACGATGCTGGGCAGCACATCGTGTTCGAGGTAGGACACCAGCGCGAGAATCGCGGGATGGGAGGCGACTAGCATGACAGCACCAGATAAAGGACCAGGCGAGCGTACCAAGGACTGCCAAACACTGCCATTGGCTGACAGTCGACTGCCACCGACTGTCACTTTTGCCATCCACTGCCACACCGCTCGCGAGGCAAGCCCGCTCCCACAGGGGGCGGGCGTCCATCAGAAGGGCTGGCATGTATCTTGATAAAACCCCTTCCACTGCCTAAGCCTTCAAGGAGGCGCGGGATAACTGGAGAGTGCAATGATCATCGGCAACAACCTTCACGTCGAAGCGTTCTTCGACAAGGCGACCTGGACCATCAGTTACCTGGTCATGGACGGCGAGACACGCCACTGCGCGCTGATCGACAGCGTGCTGGACTACGACCCCAAGTCTGGCCGCACCTGCACCGAATCGGCGGACAAGCTGATTGCCCGTGTCGAGGCGCTGGACGCCAAGGTGCAATGGATCCTGGACACCCATGTGCATGCCGACCACCTGTCAGCCGCCGCGTATCTGAAGCAGGAGCTTGGCGGCAGCATCGCGATCGGTGCGCAGATCACCCAGGTGCAGAAGGTCTTCGGCACCCTGTTCAACGCCGAGCCTGGTTTCGCTCGCGACGGTAGCCAGTTCGATGTCCTGTTCGAAGATGAAGAAGGCTTTCGCATCGGCAACCTGCATGCACGCGCGCTGCACACGCCAGGCCACACCCCGGCGTGCATGAGCTACATGGTCGAGGATGCAGGCGAGACAGCCTTGTTCGTCGGTGACACGCTGTTCACGCCCGACTACGGAACCGCCCGTTGCGACTTCCCCGGGGCCAGCGCGAGAACCCTGTACAAGTCGATCCGCCGACTGCTCGCCTTCCCCGACCAGACCCGGCTGTTCATGTGCCACGACTATCTGCCCGGTGGCCGTGAGCTGTGCTACGTCACCACCGTGGCCGAGCAACGGGCAGACAACATCCATATCCATGAGGGGGTCAGCGAAGACAGCTTCGTCGAGATGCGCGAAGCCCGCGACAAGACCCTCGACATGCCCGTGCTGATCCTGCCTTCGGTGCAGATCAACATGCGCAGTGGGCAATTTCCCGAACCCGAAGAGAACGGCGTGAGCTACCTGAAGATCCCGCTGAACAAGCTGTAAGCCACGCCGTGCCCATAACGAAGATTCAAAGGAACTTCCCATGCCTGCCTTGCTGTCCCCTGTCGACTCCTCCCGTGCCGACCACCACAAGGTGGTGATCGTCGGTGCCGGTGCCGCTGGCATCGCCACCGCGTCCAGCCTGATCGCCCGCGACCCGTCACTGGATATCGCCCTGATCGATCCGGCCGACGTGCATTACTATCAGCCCGGCTGGACCATGGTCGGCGCCGGTGTGTTCAAGGCACCGAGCACCGCCCACACCATGGAGGCCACCCTGCCCCGTGGTGTGCGCTGGATCAAGGCGCGAGTGGAAGGCTTCGACCCTCAGGGACAACTGGTGGTGCTCGAGGGCGGCCGCGCCGTCAGCTATGAGCAGCTGGTGGTCTGCCCAGGTTTGAAACTCGACTGGAATGCCATCGAGGGTTTGAACGAGACTCTTGGTCGCAATGGTGTCACCTCCAACTACCGCTATGACCTGGCGCCCTACACCTGGCAACTGGTGCAGAACCTCAAGCAGGGGCGTGCCCTCTTCACCCAGCCGCCGATGCCGATCAAGTGTGCCGGCGCGCCGCAGAAGGCGTTGTACCTGTCGTGCGATCACTGGTTGCGCACCGGCCAGCTGGGCCATGTCAGGGCCAGCTTCTTCAATGCCGGTGCGGTGCTGTTCGGTGTTCCCGACTATGTGCCGGCGTTGATGAGCTACATCGACAAGTACGGTGTGGACCTCAACTATCAACATCGCCTGACAGCGGTGGATGGCCCGAACAAGCGCGCCACCTTCGTCCGCACCCTTCCCGACGGCAGTACGGAAACTCGCGTCGAGGCCTTCGACATGCTGCATGTGGTGCCACCGCAAGTGGCGCCGGACTTTATCCGCCAGAGCCCACTGGCCGATGCCTCGGGCTGGGTGGATGTCGATCCCCACACCCTGCGCCATCGCCAGTTCGGCAACATCCATGCCTTGGGTGACGTGGCCAACACCACCAATGCCAAGACCGCCGCCGCCGCCCGCAAGCAGGCGCCGGTGGTGGCCAACAACGTACTGGTGGCCCTTGGGCGGCTATCGACGCTGGCCCAGTACGATGGATACGGCTCATGCCCGTTGACGGTGGAGCGCGGCAAGATCGTCCTCGCCGAGTTCACCTACGGCGGCAAGGTGGCGCCGAGCTTCCCCCGCTGGCTGCTCGATGGTCGTCAGCCGACACGCCTGGCCTGGCTGCTAAAAGCCCGAGTCCTGCCGCCGCTGTACTGGAAAGCCATGCTCAAGGGCCGTGAGTGGCTGGCACGTCCGCAACCCTTGGTGGTCGAGGCGCAGCAGTGATCGAACACCAACTGCTGGGTGCCGTGTTCGGTGCGATCATTGGCGCGGTATTGGCCCTTACCGGCGCCGGCGGCGGTATTCTCGCGGTACCGTTGCTGGTATTCGGCCTTGGGCTGAGCATGGTCGAGGCGGCACCGATCGGCTTGCTGGCCGTGGGCCTGGCGGCGGCAGTGGGTGCGGTGCTGGGGCTGCGCCAGGGGCGGGTACGCTACCGGGCGGCATTGTTCATCGCCGTGATCGGTATTGCCTGCGCACCGATCGGCCTGATGCTGGCGCACCGCGTGCCCAATGCACCGCTGGCACTGGTGTTCGCCGCGGTACTGGTCTATGCCTGCCTACGTATCTGGCGCAAGGCGGCCCGCGAGCTGCGTGGCGAGTCGCCTTGTGGCGAGCGGGAGATCATGCCCTGCGTGCTCAATCCGCTGCAGGGGCGCTTACGCTGGACCCTGCCCTGCGCCCGGGCCCTGGCCTTCACCGGGGTGCTCTCGGGGTTGCTCTCAGGCTTGTTGGGCGTCGGGGGTGGATTCGTGATCATCCCGGCTTTGAACCGCTATACCAACCTGGACATGAAAAGCATCGTCGCCACCTCGCTGGCGGTGATCGCTTTGGTCTCCACCGGCAGTCTGGTCAGTGCCAGCTTGGCAGGCGTGATGCATTGGCGGGTCGCAGCGCCGTTTGCCGTGGGCGCCGTGCTTGGCCTGTTGCTGGCGCGCCCGTTGACGAGCAGGCTGGCTGGCCCGCGGCTGCAGCAACTGTTCGCCGTCGCCGGCTTTGGTGCCGCGGTGCTGCTCGCCGGCAAGGCGCTATTCGGCTAGCAACTCGTGCTGCTCGGTGGCGCACAGCGCCAGCAGGTAATCCCATACCACCCGCAGGCGCACCGACTTGTGCAGTTCGCGGCGGGTGCAGATCCAGTAGCTGCGCTGAATGGTCTCGCTGGGCAGCACCCGCACCAGCTTCGGATCGTGGCGGGCCATGTAGTTGGGCAGCACGGCGATGCCCAGCCCGGCCTGGGCGGCGTGCTGCTGGGCGATCACACTGGTGCTCCTGAACACCACGTTGGGTGCCCGGCAGAAACTGTTGAGGAACAGCAACTCCTGGCTGAACAGCAGGTCGTCGACATAGCCGATCCAGCTGTGACGGGCCAGATCCTCGCGGCTGTGCAGCGGCGGTGCGCGGTCCAGGTAGTCCTGGCTGGCGTACAGGGCAAGGCGGTAGTCGGTGAGCTTGCGGGTGATCAGCAGGTCGGCGTTGGGGCGCTCCAGGTGGATGCTGATCTCTGCTTCCCGGTTGAGAATGCTGACGAAACGCGGTACGGCCACCAGTTCCACCTCAAGCCCTGGGTAGCGCTGGAACAATGCTTTCATGCGCGGGGTGAAGAACATGATGCCGATGCCTTCCGTAACCCCCAGGCGGATCTTGCCCAGCGGCGTGATGGCCTGGGTGATCTCTTCCTGCGCCAGCAGGGCGACGTTCTCCATGGCTTCGGCGTGCTTGAGCAGGGCCTGGCCGGAGGGCGTGAGTTCGTAGCCCTGGGCGTGCTGGACGAACAGCGCGGTGCCCAGGTGCTTCTCGATGCTCTCGATATGCCGGGCCACGGTGCTGTGGGTGGTGTTGAGGCGCTTGGCGGCGGTGAGCAGGCGGCCGCTGCGCTGCAACTCGAGGAAATACCGCAGATCGTTCCAGTCGAACATGGGCGTCCTTGGATGTGCTGGCTGTCGAAGCCATTGCGGGGCAAGCCCGCTCCCACAATCGGATAGTCGCTGTGCTAAAACGCACAACGGCTGCGCGAAATCTCGTGTTTCCTCGGCGAAATTAATCAATAAGATGGATCGGGACAAGAATAATAATCAGGCGCGAGGTTGCACATGCCATCAGCCGATTCTGTCTACGACTATGTGGTCGTGGGTGCCGGTCCCGCCGGTTGCCTGCTGGCCAATCGCTTGTCCGCCGACCCTTCGTGCCGCGTATTGCTGCTCGAGGCGGGTGGCCGCGACAACTACCCCTGGATTCATGTCCCCGTCGGCTATCTCTATTGCATCGGTAACCCACGCACCGACTGGTGCTTCAAGACCGAGGCCCAGCCTGGTCTGAACGGCCGGGCCTTGGGTTATCCACGGGGCAAGGTGCTCGGCGGCTGCTCGTCGATCAACGGCATGATCTACATGCGCGGTCAGGCCGCCGACTACGATCGCTGGGCGGCGCAAGGCAACGACGGCTGGGCATGGAAGGATGTGCTGCCGTTGTTCAAGGCCAGCGAGAACCACTTCGCTGGCGCCAGCGACAGCCACGGTGCCGAGGGTGAATGGCGGGTCGAGCAGCAACGCTACAACTGGCCGATCCTCGACGCATTCCGCGATGCCGCCGAGCAGAGCGGCATCGCCAAGGTCGCCGACTTCAATACCGGCGACAACGCCGGCTGTGGATACTTTCAGGTCAACCAGCGCAGCGGTGTGCGCTGGAACTCAGCCAAGGCGTTTCTCAGACCTGTCCTCAAGCGACCGAACCTTACCGTGTTGACCGGTGTGCAGGTCGACCAGGTATTGCTCGACCACAGCCGGGCCCGGGCGGTGAAGGCCCTGTGGCAAGGAGACTGGCACGAATTTTCCGCCCGTCGCGAGATCATCCTTTGCGCGGGGTCCGTGGGTTCGCCCGGCATTCTCCAGCGTTCCGGCATTGGCCCACGGCGGCTGCTCGAAGACCTGGGCATCGGTGTTCGCCACGAGATGCCAGGCGTTGGTGGCAACCTGCAGGACCACCTGCAACTGCGCCTTATCTATCAGATTCGCAACACCCGCACCCTCAACCAGATGGCCAACAGCCTGTGGGGCAAGCTGGGCATGGGCCTGCGCTATGCCTATGATCGCAGCGGCCCGTTGGCCATGGCGCCGAGCCAGCTGGGCGCCTTTGTACGTTCGAGCCCCGAGCAGGCGACCGCCAACCTGCAGTACCACGTGCAGCCGCTGTCACTGGAACGCTTCGGCGAACCGTTGCATCGGTTCCCGGCCTTCACCGCCTCGGTGTGCAACCTGCGACCCGCCAGCCGTGGACGGATCGATATCCGCTCGGCGGACATGAACGCCGCGCCGCTGATCGATCCTCACTACCTCAGCGATCCCGAGGACCTGCGCGTCGCCGCCGATGCCATCCGCATCACCCGGCGTATCGTCCAGGCCCCGGCGCTGGCTGCCTTCGAGCCTCGCGAGTACCTGCCTGGCCCTGCCCTGCAGAGCGAGGAAGACCTGCACCAGGCCGCCGGCCAGATCGGCACCACCATCTTTCACCCTGTGGGCACCTGCCGCATGGGCAGCGGCGCGCTCGACGTGGTGGATAACCAGCTGCGCGTGCACGGCATCCCCGGCCTGCGCGTGGCCGACGCCTCGATCATGCCGCAGATCGTCTCCGGCAATACCTGTTCACCCACGTTGATGATTGCCGAAAAGGCGGCACAACTGATCCTCAAGGGGGCCAATACCCAGACCAACCTCAGCGACGCCAGCGCGATACCGACGCCCTGACCCGGGTGTTTGCAACAGCGGTGGCTTGTAGTCGCAAGCCGCCGGCAGTGGAACAACAAGAATAATCACTGTGGCCCGCGGGCCGAGGACAGCAACGATGTCGGATTACATCCAGGAACAGGGGGCGGCGGCGAGCAGCCCAAGCCGTCGTGAAGAGCGCAAGATCATTTTCGCGTCATCCCTCGGGACGGTGTTCGAGTGGTATGACTTTTTTCTCTATGGCGCGCTGGCCGCGGTCATCAGCAAGCAGTTCTTCGCTGGCGTCAACGACACCACCGCCTTCATCTTCGCCTTGATGGCCTTCGCCGCCGGCTTCCTGGTGCGCCCGTTCGGGGCACTGGTGTTCGGCCGTCTGGGCGACATGATCGGGCGCAAGTACACCTTCCTGGTGACCATCGTGCTGATGGGCGTGTCCACGTTCGCGGTGGGTCTGTTGCCGACGTATGCGAGCATCGGTATCGCCGCGCCGATCATCCTGGTGGTGCTGCGCATGCTCCAGGGCCTGGCGCTGGGCGGTGAGTACGGTGGCGCGGCCACCTACGTGGCCGAACATGCCCCGCCCGGCAAGCGCGGCTTCCACACCGGCTTCATCCAGTCCACCGCCACCCTGGGCCTGTTGCTGTCGCTGATCGTGGTCCTGGCCAGCCGCTATATCAGCGGCGACCAGTTCGAGACCTGGGGCTGGCGCCTGCCGTTCCTGCTGTCGATCGTCCTGCTGGCGATCTCCACCTGGATCCGCATGAGCATGCACGAATCGCCAGCCTTCGTGAAAATGAAGGCCCAGGGCAAGATCAGCAAGTCGCCGATCCGCGAGTCGTTCACCTCATGGCCGAACCTCAAGGTAGTGCTGACCGCGCTGTTCAGCATCAACGCCGGGCAAGCGGTGACCTTCTACACCGCGCAGTTCTACGTGCTGTTCTTCATGACCCAGATGCTCAAGATGGATCCGGCCCAGGCCAACACCCTGCTGATCATCAGCGTGGTGATCGGCGCGCCGTTCTTCGTGTTCTTCGGCTGGCTGTCGGATCGCGTCGGGCGCAAGCCGATTCTGATGATCGGGCTGTTGCTGGCGACCGTCTGCTACTTCCCGATGTTCAAGGCCCTGAGCCATTACGCCAACCCGCAGATCGACGCCGCCAGCCGCCAGGCGCCGATCGTCGTCAGCGCCGACCCGAACGGCTGCACCTTCCAGTTCGATCCGGTAGGCAAGGCACGCTTCGACAGCCCCTGCGACAAGGTCAAGACCTTCCTGGTCAAGCAAGGCCTGCCCTACAGCTCGGTAAGCACCACCGGCAGCGATGTGACCGTGAGCATCGGCGACAAGGCCATCAATGGCTTCGACGAGGCGGCCATGCGCAGCGCGATCGAGGCTGCCGGTTACCCGGCCAAGGCTGATCCTGCGCATGTGAACCAGGTGATGGTGGTCGTGCTGATCGTCGCCATGATCCTGATTGCCACCATGACTTACGGACCACTGGCGGCGGTGATGGTCGAGCTGTTCCCCACGCGTATCCGCTACACCTCGATGTCCCTGCCCTATCACATCGGCAATGGCTGGTTCGGTGGGTTCCTGCCGACGGTATCGTTCGCGTTGGTGGTGTACACCGGGGATATCTTCTATGGGCTGTGGTACCCGGTGCTGATCACCGGGGTCAGCCTGGTGGTGGGGATCTTCTGCCTGAAAGAGACCCGGGATGTGGATATCGACAAGGTCTGAGATAGCTGGGGCTGCTTTGCAGCCCTTTCGCCGGCAAGCCGGCTCCCACTCCGACCGCGCTGTGGGAGCTGGCTTGCCCGCGATGGGCCGCCAAGCGGATTCGCGGGCAGAAAAAAACCGGCGTAAAAGCCGGTTTTTTTATAGCGCGAAAAAACTTATGCACGATTTTCGAAAAAACGTCATACATGGAAATAAATAGCTAATTCAATCACTTAGCTATTGTTTAAGACGCTTAATCCAAAAATTGCTAACACGTTATCCACAGATCGTCAGGCAGGTTGCTGCTCGGGTTTTTCAGCCGCTGGCGGCAGCGAACCCATGGCCCGCTGGGTTGCCTCGTTCCACGCCTGGGCACGGTCGTTGAGCTCGGCGATAGCACGTGGACCCGTTCCTTCCGGATACATCGGCTCGCCAATCACCACCTCGATGGTGCCCGGACGCTTGCCCCAGCCTTCACGCGGCCAGAACTTGCCGGCGTTGTGAGCGATCGGCAGGATCGGCAGCCCGGCGTTTACCGCCAGCGCGGTGCCGCCACGGGAGAACTTGCCCATCTGGCCGTGGGGCACGCGGGTGCCTTCGGGGAAGATCAGCACCCAGGTGCCCTGCTTGAGCAGCTCGTCGCCCTGGCTGGCGACCTGGCGCAGGGCTTCCTTCGGGTTCTTGCGGTCGATGGCGATCGGCCGCAGCATGGCCATGGCCCAGCCGAAGAACGGCACATACAGCAGCTCGCGCTTGAGCACCTGGCTCAGCGGCGAGAAGTAAGCCGACAGGAAGAACGTCTCCCAGGTGCTCTGGTGGTTCGACAGGATCACGCAGGGTACTGCCGGCACGTTTTCGGCGCCGGTGATCTTGTAGTCGATGCCGAGGATGGTCCGGCTCAGGAACACCGCGCAACGGCACCAGTAAACGTTGATGAACTTGTAGCGCTTGGGGAACGGCAGGAAAGGCGCGACGAAGAAGCTCAGCGAGCACCACAGCAGCGAACTGGTGCCCAACAGCAGGTAAAAAAGAAAGATTCTGATCGCCTGCAGGATCGACATAGTGGCATGTACCGTTGCGGGGCCTGCCCGCCTAATGAAAAGTGCGCCACTCCAGGCGCACTCATTTAAATAAGTTCTCTGGCGATGGCTGCCAGATCGTCGAAAATCAGTGTAGTTTGCGGGACACCTTTTTCCAGGGTCCTCTCGCCCTTGCCGGTTTTCACCAACACGGGTTGTGCATCGACGGCCAGGGCCGCCTCCAGGTCACCTTTGCTGTCGCCGACGAACCATACGCCAGCCAGCGGCACCTGGTAGTGCTCGGCAATGGCCCGCAGCATGCCGGGCCTGGGCTTGCGGCAGTCGCAGCCCTCGTCCGGGCCGTGCGGGCAATGCACGATCAAACCGACCTCGCCGCCCTGCTCGGCCACCAGCGCGCGCAGGCGCGCATGCATGGCCTCGAGGGTTTCCAGCGGGTAATAGCCGCGGGCAATGCCGGACTGGTTGGTGGCAACAGTCACCGTCCAGCCCGCCTTGCTCAACTGCGCGATGGCCTCGATCGAGCCGGGAATGGGGATCCACTCCTCCAGCGACTTGATGTAGGCGTCGGAGTCGTGATTGATCACTCCGTCTCGATCAAGAATCAGCAGTTTCAACGACTCACCCCAGCAGCGAGATATCGGCCACGCCCAGGAACAGGCCGCGCAGGCGGCTGAGCAGGGCATAACGGTTGGCGCGTACCTTGGCGTCCTCGGCGTTGACCATCACCGCCTCGAAGAAGGCATCGACCGGGTCACGCAGCGCGGCCAGGCGGGCCAGGGCCTCGCTGTACTGACGCGCGGCCGCCATCGGTTGCACGGCCTGGTCGGCCTGCTGGATGGCCGAGTACAGGGAGAACTCGTTGGCGTTGTCGAAGTACTTCGGCTCGACCTGCTCGGCGATGGCACCTTCGGCCTTGCCCAGCAGGTTGGATACGCGCTTGTTCGCCGCGGCCAGGGCTTCGGCTTCCGGCAGCTTGCGGAAGGCCTGCACGGCCTGCACGCGCTGGTCGAAGTCCAGCGCCGAGCCCGGCTTCAGGGCACGCACCGACAGGTAGGTGGAGACGTCGATGCCTTCGTCCTCGTAGCGCGCGCGCAGGCGGTCGAAGACGAACTCCAGCACCTGCTCGGACAGGCCCGCGGCCTTGACCTTGGCACCGAACTGCTTGACCGCGAACTCGACCGCGACGGCCAGGTCCAGGTCCAGCTGCTTCTCGATCAGGATGCGCAGCACGCCCAGGGCGGCACGACGCAGGGCGTACGGGTCCTTGCTGCCGGTGGGCAGCATGCCGATGCCGAAGATACCGACCAGGGTGTCGAGCTTGTCGGCGATAGCCACGGCCGCGCCGGTGAGGGTCTGCGGCAGCTCGGCGCCGGCGCCACGCGGCATGTACTGCTCGTTCAGCGCCAGGGCGACGTCTTGTGGCTCGCCATCGTTGAGGGCGTAGTAGTAGCCGGCGATGCCCTGCATTTCAGGGAATTCGCCGACCATTTCCGAGGCCAGGTCGCACTTGGACAGCAGGCCGGCACGGCCGGCGTTGGCGGCGCTGCCACCGATGTACGGGGCAATGAAGGCGGCCAGCTTGGAAACGCGCTCGGCCTTGTCGAACACGGTGCCCAGCTGAGCCTGGAACACCACGTTCTTCAGGCGCTCGTTGAAGCTTTCCAGCGGCTGCTTCTTGTCCTGCTTGAAGAAGAACTCGGCGTCGGTCAGGCGCGGGCGCACGACTTTCTCGTTGCCTTCGACGATCTGCTTCGGATCGCGGCTCTCGACGTTGGCCACGGTGATGAAGCGCGGCAGCAGCTTGCCTTCGCTGTCCAGCAGGCAGAAGTACTTCTGGTTGTCCTGCATGGTGGTGATCAGCGCTTCCTGCGGCACCTCGAGGAAACGCTCCTCGAACGAGCACACCAGCGGCACCGGCCACTCGACCAGCGCGGTCACTTCGTCCAGCAGCGCCGGCGGCACGATGGCTGTGCCTTCTTGCTGCATGGCCAGTTCGGCGGTGCGCTTGCTGATCAGCTCGCGACGCTCGGCGAAGTCGGCCAGCACGTAGGCTTTGCGCAGGTCTTCGACATAGTTGGCCGGGGTGGTGACGACCACGTTCTCCGGGTGGTGGAAGCGGTGGCCACGGGATTCGCGGCCAGCCTTCTGGGCGAGGATGGTGCAGTCGACGACCTGGTCGCCGAGCAGCATCACCAGCCACTGGGTCGGACGCACGAACTCTTCACGGCTGGCGCCCCAGTGCATGCGCTTGGGGATCGGCAGGTCGTTGAGCGAGTCCTCGACGATGGTCGGCAGCAGGCTGGTGGTGGCCTTGCCCGGGATGTGCTGGGAGAAGCGCAGCTTCGGGCCGCTCTGGTCGATGTCCGACAGCTCGACGCCGCACTTCTTGGCGAAGCCCAGGGCGGCCTGGGTCGGTTGCCCTTCGGCGTTGAACGCGGCCTGCATGGGCGGGCCGTCGATGTTGATGCTGCGGTCCGGCTGCTGCACGTCCAGCTGGCGGATCAGCACGGCCAGGCGGCGCGGCGCGGCGTAGACCTGCTTGCCGGTGTAGTTCAGGCCGGCGGCCTGCAGGCCTTTCTCGATGCCGGCGAGGAAGGCGTCGCCGAGGGTGGCGAGGGCCTTCGGTGGCAGCTCTTCGGTGCCCAGTTCAACCAGGAAATCTTGAGCACTCATTGTGCAGCCTCCAGCTTAGCCAACACTTCGTCACGCAGTTCAGGAGAGGCCATCGGGAAGCCCAGGCGTGCGCGGGCTTGCAGATAGCTTTGCGCCACGTCCCGGGCCAGGGTGCGCACACGCAGGATGTAGCGCTGGCGCTCGGTCACCGAGATGGCGCGACGGGCGTCCAGCAGGTTGAAGGTGTGCGAGGCCTTCAGGACCATTTCGTAGGTCGGCAGCGGCAGGTCCAGCTTGATCAGGCGGTTCGCTTCGCTTTCGTAGAAGTCGAACAGTTCGAACAGCTTCTCGACGTTGGCGTGTTCGAAGTTGTAGGTCGACTGCTCCACTTCGTTCTGGTGGAACACATCGCCGTAGGTGACCTTGCCGAACGGGCCGTCGGCCCAGATCAGGTCGTACACCGAATCCACACCCTGCAGGTACATGGCCAGGCGCTCCAGGCCATAGGTGATCTCACCGGTGACCGGGTAGCACTCGATGCCGCCGACCTGCTGGAAGTAGGTGAACTGGGTCACTTCCATGCCGTTCAGCCAGATTTCCCAGCCCAGGCCCCAGGCGCCCAGGGTCGGCGATTCCCAGTTGTCTTCGACGAAGCGGATATCGTGAACCAGCGGGTCCAGGCCGATGGCTTTCAGCGAGCCGAGGTACAGCTCCTGGAAGTTGGCCGGGTTTGGCTTGAGCACCACCTGGAACTGGTAGTAGTGCTGCAGGCGGTTGGGGTTTTCGCCATACCGCCCGTCGGCAGGGCGACGGCTGGGCTGCACGTAGGCGGCGTTCCAGGTCTCCGGGCCGACGGCGCGCAGGAAGGTAGCGGTGTGGAAAGTGCCGGCGCCTACTTCCATATCGTAGGGCTGAAGCACCACACAACCTTGCTCGGCCCAGTAGTTCTGCAGGGCGAGGATCAGGTCTTGGAAGGTACGCACGGCTGGCGTAGGCTGGCTCACGAAATTCACCTGTATCTGGGGATGCGGATGTAAAGAGCGGGAGTATACCCGATTCGCCTCGCCCTCTACGTTATTGGAGCCTTATGCCACGCTGCTTTTGGTGTTCCGACGATCCGTTGTACCAGGCCTATCACGACCATGAGTGGGGAACGCCGCAGCGCGATCCGGCGTTGCTCTTCGAGATGCTTTTGCTCGAAGGGTTCCAGGCGGGGTTGTCATGGATCACGGTATTGAAGAAACGCGAGCGCTATCGCCAGGTGCTGGACGGCTTCGACCCGGTGAAACTGGCGCGTCTGAGCGACGAGCGTATCGAGGAACTGATGCTGGACCCCGGCATCATCCGCAACCGTCTCAAGCTCAAGGCCGTGCGCCGCAATGCCCTGGCCTGGCTGGCTGTGGATAACCCGGCCGAATGGCTGTGGTCGTTCGTCGGCGGTGCGCCGAAGATCAATCATTTCCAGGGGCGCGGCGACGTGCCGGCGGTCACCGACGAGGCCAAGGCCATGAGCAAGGCCCTGCAGAAGGCCGGCTTCACCTTCGTCGGGCCGACCATCTGCTACGCCTTCATGCAGGCCACCGGCATGGTCATGGACCATACCACCGACTGTGATCGCTACGCCGCGCTGGTGCGCTGACGGGGTACAATGCGCGGCTTGCTGAAATAAGGAATTCGCCTGTGGAAAAGTTCAAGGGCGCCCTCATGGTCGGGGTGCTGCGCCTGTTTGCCAAGCTGCCCTGGGGCGCTGTGCAGCGCGTCGGCGCCGGTATCGGCTGGTTGATGTGGAAAGTCCCCAATGGCTCGCGCAATGTCGTGCGCATCAACCTGGCCAAGTGCTTCCCGGAGATGGATCCGGTAGAGCGCGAGCAATTGGTCGGCCGCGCGCTGAAGGATATCGGCAAGTCGTTCGTCGAGAGCGCCTGCGCCTGGATCTGGCCGCCGCAGCGCTCGCTGGACCTGGTCAAGGAAGTGCACGGCCTGGAAGTGCTGGAACAGGCCCTGGCCTCGGGCAAGGGCGTGGTGGGCATCACCAGCCATCTGGGCAACTGGGAAGTGCTCAACCACTTCTATTGCAACCAGTGCAAACCGATCATCTTCTACCGCCCACCGAAGTTGAAGGCCGTGGATGACCTGCTGCGCGAACAGCGCGTGCAGATGGGCAACCGTGTGGCGCCTTCGACCAAGGAAGGCATCCTCAGCGTGATCAAGGAAGTGCGTCGGGGAGGCCAGGTGGGGATTCCGGCCGACCCGGAGCCGGCCGAATCGGCGGGTGTGTTCGTGCCGTTCCTCGGTACTCAGGCGCTGACCAGCAAGTTCGTGCCGAACATGCTGGCGGGCGGCAAGGCGGTCGGGGTGTTCCTGCATGCCCTGCGGCTGCCGGATGGCTCGGGATTCAAGGTGTTCCTGGAGGCGGCGCCAGAAGCGATGTACAGCACCGATGTGACTGAATCGGCGGCGGCCATGAGCAAGGTGGTCGAGCGATATGTGCGCGAGTATCCGAGCCAGTACATGTGGAGCATGAAGCGCTTCAAGAAGCGCCCGGCGGGCGAGGCGCGTTGGTATTGAGATTGTTGGGGGTGCTTCGCGCCCCTTTCGCGACGCAAGGCCGCTCCCACAGGCGACCGCAATCCCCTGTAGGAGCGGCCTTGTGTCGCGATGGGCTGCAAAGCAGCCCCGGCTATTTCAGACCTTGTTCAGTTTTTTGAGAAAAACCGTCATCTCTTTCTCGGCCTGCTTGTCGCCATGGGCCTGCGCCGCGACGATCCCCTCTTCCCAGGCCTTGCGCGCGCCAGCCAGATCGCCGCTCAACTGATACGCCTTCCCCAGCAGCTTCCACGCCGCCGAGTACTTCGGATCCTGCCGCACGCAAGCCGCCAGGTGCACCGCCGCTTCAGCCCCATTGCCCTCGTCCAGCCAGGCCTTGCCCAGCCCGAACCTCAGCAGCGGGTTATCCACACCCTTGGCCAGCATCTTCTCCAGCGATTCGCGCATGCCTTGCCCTCCTAGAAGAAACTCAGGCCCACGTGGAACAGTTTCTCCACGTCCCGGATATGCTTTTTATCCACAACGAACAGGATCACATGGTCGCCGGATTCGATCACCGTGTCGTCATGGGCGATCAGCACCTCCTCGTCGCGAATGATCGCGCCGATGGTGGTGCCCGGCGGCAGCGAGATGTCCTCGATGGCCTTGCCCACCACCTTGCTCGACTTCGAATCGCCATGGGCCACCGCCTCGATGGCCTCGGCCGCGCCGCGGCGCAGCGAGTGCACGCTGACGATATCGCCCCGGCGCACGTGGGCCAGCAGGGTACCGATGGTGGCCAGCTGCGGGCTGATGGCGATGTCGATCTCGCCGCCTTGCACCAGGTCTACATAAGCCGGGTTGTTGATGATGGTCATCACCTTGCGCGCGCCCAGGCGCTTGGCCAGCAGCGACGACATGATGTTGGCCTCGTCGTCGTTGGTCAGGGCCAGGAAGATGTCGGCGTCGGCGATGTTTTCCTCGAGCATCAGGTCTTTGTCCGAGGCGCTGCCCTGCAGCACCACGGTGCTCTCCAGCGTATCGGAGAGGTGGCGGCAGCGCGCCGGGTTCATCTCGATGATCTTTACCTGGTAGCGGCTTTCGATGGCCTCGGCCAGGCGCTCGCCGATCTGCCCGCCACCGGCGATGACCACGCGCTTGTTGGTCTCGTCGATACGGCGCAGCTCGCCCATCACCGCGCGGATGTCCTTCTTCGCGGCGATGAAGAACACCTCGTCGTCGGCCTCGATCACCGTGTCGCCCTGGGGCGTGATTGGCCGATCGCGACGGAAGATCGCCGCCACACGGGTGTCGACGTTGGGCATGTGGGCACGGATCTGGCGCAGTTGCTGGCCTACCAGCGGGCCGCCGTAGTAGGCCCTGACCGCCACCAGCTGGGCCTTGCCCTCGGCGAAGTCGATCACCTGCAGCGAGCCCGGGTGTTCGATCAGGCGCTTGATGTAGTTGGTCACCACCTGCTCGGGGCTGATCAGCACGTCCACCGGGATGTGGTCGTTGTCGAACAGTTCTTCGCGGGTGAGGTAGGCCGATTCGCGTACCCGGGCGATCTTGGTCGGGGTGTGGAACAGCGAGTAGGCCACCTGGCAGGCGACCATGTTGGTCTCGTCGCTGTTGGTCACCGCCACCAGCATGTCGGCGTCGTCGGCGCCGGCCTGGCGCAGCACCGTCGGCAGCGAGGCGCGGCCTTGCACGGTGCGGATGTCCAGGCGGTCGCCGAGGTCGCGCAGGCGCTCGCTGTCGGTATCGACCACAGTGATGTCGTTGGCTTCGCTGGCCAGGTGCTCTGCCAACGTACCGCCTACCTGGCCTGCGCCGAGGATGATGATCTTCATCCGCTACTCCCTACCCTTTTTGTTCTTTACCCGCGCGAGGCGGCGATCTTGATCAGCTTGGCATAGTAGAACCCGTCGTGGCCGCCTTCCTGGGCCAGCAACTGGCGGCCATGGGGTTGGCGCAGGCCGGCTTCGGTAGCCAGGTCCAGCTCGCGAGCCCCGGGGGTGCGGGCGAGGAAGGCGTCGATCACTTCGGTGTTCTCGGTCGGCAGGCTCGAGCAGGTGGCGTAGAGCAGCATGCCGCCCACTTCCAGGGTCGGCCACAGGGCGTCGAGCAGCTCACCTTGCAGCGCGGCCAGGGCCGGGATGTCCTCGGCCTGGCGGGTCAGCTTGATGTCCGGGTGGCGGCGGATCACGCCGGTGGCCGAGCACGGCGCGTCGAGCAGGATGCGCTGGAACGGCTTGCCGTCCCACCAGCTGGCCGTGTCACGGGCATCGCAGGCGATCAGCTCGGCGTCCAGCTTGAGGCGGTCGAGGTTCTCGCGCACGCGGGCCAGGCGCTTGGCTTCCAGGTCGATGGCGACCATGTGGGCCAGGCCCGGCTCGGCTTCGAGCAGGTGGCAGGTCTTGCCGCCGGGGGCGCAGCAGGCATCGAGCACGCGCTGGCCGGGGGCCAGTTCGAGCAGGTTGGCGGACAGCTGCGCGGCCTCGTCCTGCACGCTCACCCAACCCTCGGCGAAGCCCGGCAGGCCACGCACGTCGCAGGCCTCGGCCAGGACGATACCGTCGCGGCTGAACTGGCAGGCACTGGCCTGGATGCCGGCCTCGGCCAGCAGCGCCAGGTAGGCGTCGCGGCCGTGATGGCGGCGATTGACCCGCAGGATCATCGGCGGGTGGGCGTTGTTGGCAGCGCAGATGGCTTCCCACTGCTCCGGCCAGAAGGCTTTCAGCGACTTCTGCAGCCAGCGCGGGTGAGCGGTGCGCACCACCGGGTCGCGCTCCATGCTGGCGAGCAGTTCCTCGCCTTCACGCTGGGCGCGGCGCAGCACGGCATTGAGCAGGCCCTTGGCCCACGGTTTCTTGAGTTTGTCCGCGCAGCCGACCGTTTCGCCGATGGCGGCGTGGGCCGGGATGCGCGTGTAGAACAGCTGGTACAGGCCGACCAGCAGCAGCGCCTGCACATCGGCGTCGGCGGCTTTGAACGGCTTCTGCAGCAGTTGCGCGGCCAGCAGGTCGAGGCGCGGCTGCCAGCGGGCGGTGCCGAAAGCCAGGTCTTGAGTGAGACCACGGTCGCGCTCTTCGACCTTGTCCAGTTGCGTCGGCAACGAGCTGTTCAGCGAGGCCTTGCCGCTGAGCACGGCGGCCAGGGCACGGGCGGCGGCCAGGCGTGGGTTCATTGGCCGAGTACCTTGCCGCTGGCGAACTTCTCGCGGCGGCTGTTGAACAGGTCGCTGAAGGCCAGGGCCTTGCCGCCTGGCAGCTGCAGGCGGGTCAGGCTCAGGGCGCCGTCACCGCAGGCTACGACCAGGCCGTCCTTGCTGGCGGAGAGGATTTCGCCCGGGGTGCCCTTGCCTGTGGACAAGTTGGCGGCCAGCACCTTCACGCTTTCGCCGTCGAGGGTGCTGTGGCATACCGGCCACGGGTTGAAGGCACGGATCAGACGCTCCAACTCGACGGCCGGGCGGCTCCAGTCGATGCGCGCCTCGTCCTTGTTCAGCTTGTGTGCATAAGTGGCCAGGGCATCGTCCTGTACTTCACCTTGCAGGCTGCCATCGGCCAGGCCCGCAATGGCCTGCACCACGGCGCCCGGGCCCATGGCGGCGAGGCGGTCGTGAAGGGTGCCGCCGGTGTCCTCTGCGCTGATCGGCGTGATCACCTTGAGCAGCATCGGGCCGGTATCCAGGCCCGCTTCCATGCGCATCACGGTCACGCCGCTCTCGGCGTCGCCGGCTTCCACGGCGCGCTGGATCGGCGCCGCGCCGCGCCAGCGTGGCAGCAGGGAGGCGTGGCTGTTGATGCAACCCAGGCGCGGGATGTCCAGCACGGCCTGGGGCAGGATCAGCCCATAGGCGACCACCACCATCAGGTCTGGCTTCAGTGCGGCGAGTTCGGCTTGTGCATCGGCATTGCGCAGGGTCTGCGGCTGGTACACCGGGATGTCATGGGCCACGGCCAGCGCCTTCACTGCGCTCGGCATCAGCTTCTGGCCACGGCCGGCCGGGCGGTCGGGCTGGGTGTAGACGGCCACGATCTCGTACGGGCTGTCGAGCAGGGCCTTGAGGTGTTCGGCGGCAAACTCTGGAGTGCCTGCGAAGACGATGCGCATGGAGTTCTCGCTTCTTCAAAAAGAAAAAGGCTTGCCGGAGCAAGCCTTCTGGAAGGTGGGGATCAGGCTTGCTGGCGGTGCTGCTTTTCCAGCTTCTTCTTGATCCGGTCGCGTTTGAGCTGGGACAGGTAGTCGACGAACAGCTTGCCGTTGAGGTGATCGAACTCGTGCTGCACGCACACCGCCAGCAAACCTTCGGCCTCCAGCTCGTAGGGCTTGCCGTCGCGGTCCTGGGCCTTGACCCGCACGCGCAGTGGGCGGTCGACGTTCTCGTAGAAGCCGGGCACCGACAGGCAGCCTTCCTGGTACTGGCCCATGTCGTGGGTCAGCTCCTCGACCGTGGGGTTGATGAACACCCGTGGCTCGCTGCGGTCTTCGCTCAGGTCCATCACCACGACCTGCTTGTGCACGTTGACCTGGGTGGCGGCCAGGCCGATGCCGGGCGCCTCGTACATGGTCTCGAACATGTCGTCGATCAGCTGGCGCAGGGCGTCGTCGAACTCGGTTACCGGTTTGGCAACGGTGCGCAGGCGCGGATCGGGGAATTCGAGAATGTTCAAAATGGCCATGGTGGTCAGGCAGTCACTGTGCGGTCGGTTGAAAACTGAGCACACATAATAAAGGGAAATGGGGCGTTCGGCACCTGTGAAGCTTGGCTAGGGTCTCTATGGGCTTGATAGCTGCCATTTCATGGACAGCTTTTCAAAGTGTTACTCACAAAGTTATCCACAGGTTGTGCCACGTATCTGGCCCCCTGCCGATCAAGGATGATCCACCATGAACCCATCCCGTTCGTCGCCTTGTCCGCCTGCGGAACTGGAGGCGCGACTGCGTCTTCATAGCCTTCCGGATATTGGCTTGCGTCGTTTCCATACCCTCATCGAAGCGTTCGGCAGTGCCTCGTCGGCACTCAGCGCGCCGGCCAGTGCCTGGCAGGCGTTGGGGCTGAAGGCTGCCAGTATAGACGCCCGGCGCAGCCCGCAAGTGCGCGATGGCGCATTGGCTGCAATACGCTGGCTAGAGCGTCCTGGCCAGCATTTACTGATGTGGGACGGGGCTGGCTACCCGGCGTTGCTGGCCGAGATAGACGATCCGCCGCCGCTGTTGTTCGTCGCTGGCGAGCCCGACTTGCTCGAGCGCCCACAGCTGGCGATCGTGGGCAGCCGGCGTGCTTCACCCCCGGCGCTGGATACCGCAGCCGCGTTTTCCCGCTGCCTTTCCCAGGCCGGTTTCACCATCACCAGCGGGCTCGCGCTGGGCGTCGACGGTGCCGCTCATCGGGCCGCTGTGAAAGCTGGAGGACGCACCATCGGGGTGCTCGGCACGGGGCTGCAAAAACTTTATCCACAGCGCCACCGTGACTTGGCACGAGCCATGCTCGACAGTGGCAGCGTGCTGGTTTCCGAGTACCCGCTGGACGCCGGGCCGCTGGCCGGCAACTTCCCGCGTCGCAACCGGATCATCAGCGGCTTGTCGCTGGGTGTGCTGGTGGTCGAGGCCAGCCTGGCCAGCGGCTCGTTGATCACCGCACGGCTTGCCGCCGAACAGGGACGGGAGGTGTACGCGATTCCTGGGTCCATTCATCACCCCGGCGCCAAGGGCTGCCACCAGCTGATCCGCGATGGTGCCCTGCTGGTGGAAAGCGTGGAGCAGATCCTCGACAGTCTGCGCGGGTGGCAGAACCTGCCGCCCGCAGTTGTGGATAAACCCGCCCATCCCCTGCTCGCCCTGCTCCACGCTGCCCCCCACACCAGCGAGGGGCTGGCCCACAGCAGCGGCCTGCCGTTGGCCCAGGTGCTCGCCAGTCTCACCGAGCTGGAGCTCGAAGGCCGGGTGAGCAATGAAGCCGGGCGTTGGTTTGCCCGTGCCGGCTAAGTACACTGCGCGCACGGCGTTTATGCGGAGAGACGGAAAATGGTGAGCAGTTGGCGTGTGCAACAAGCCGCGCGCGAGGTGAAGGCGGGTGCGGTGATCGCCTATCCGACGGAAGCGGTCTGGGGCCTGGGCTGCGACCCGTGGAACGAAGACGCGGTGTATCGCCTGCTGGCGCTCAAGTCGCGGCCTGTGGATAAAGGGCTGATCCTGATCGCCGACAACATCCGCCAGTTCGACTTTCTGTTTGAAGATTTCCCCGAGAACTGGATCGACCGCATGAGCGCCACCTGGCCGGGGCCGAACACCTGGCTGGTGCCGCATCAGGACCTGCTGCCCGAGTGGGTGACCGGGCAGCACGACACCGTGGCGCTGCGGGTCAGCGATCATCCACAGGTGCGGGAGCTGTGCGCGCTGGTAGGGCCGTTGATCTCCACCTCCTGCAACCCGGCCGGGCGGCCGGCGGCCAAGAGCCGGTTGCGGGTGGAGCAATATTTCCACAACGAGCTGGACATGGTGCTGGGTGGGGCGTTGGGTGGGCGGAAGAACCCGAGCCTGATTCGCGACCTGGTGACCGGTGAGGTTGTGCGCCCGGGCTGATACCGCTGGCGAGGGCTTCGCCCTCGTTTCGCGACACAAGGCCGCTCCCACAGGTACAGCGCAGCTCTCAGGCTCGGCGCTGTAACCTGTGGGAGCGGCCTTGTGTCGCGAAAGGGCCGCAAAGCGGCCCCACTAATCCAATTGGGAAACGTCCTACTACACCCGTCCTAAGCCACCACCTTCACTACAGGAACCCCTACCTCTAGCTTGCTCGCCGTGCGTCGCAAATCGGCGGGAGCATCCGGAACAATGCCGCTATTCGAGAATGCCGAATACCTGATAAGGGCGAATCTAGAGCAGCTAGCGTCCAACCATCGGGTCAGGGCGGTGGAAATAGGCAGATTTACCGCAGATCAGTTCGAATCTATCAACAGGCAGAAAGCAGGGCGGGATTTACCCCAGCTTGAGAATCCGGGCATCGTCTTCATTGGCAGTCATGCCTACAGAAGCCGGGTGATACGAGACGGATACACCATTGATGACATGGTTCTGCAAATCAAGGCAGCGCTGGCAGCGACATCGGTCTGGAAGAGTGCCACGCACATGACCGCTCTTCGCAGCACGATTGGCCGAAATGATGGCTATGGCAATGAAATCTATGATGAGGCGATTTTTGAACTGACGGCCCGCAAGCCCAAGGCGGAGCTCTATTCCATCGTGCCCAAAGGGGATAGAAACAAGCCCAAAAAATAATGGCCGCTTAAGCGGCCAAAGGGTAAGGATGCGCTCGCCCGGATAACTTGAAACTCAACCGGCGCACCAGCACAACCTCAGGGAGAAAGGCTACGCCTCAGAGCCGGCACGGTCAAGCGAGGCCCTACCCCTCGCGTGTCGCTCCCACAGGGATTCTCTGCACCCTCAGGACTTTCTGATTTTTCCTCCCAAGGCTGCCCATTTCGAATTCAGAGAAATATCCTACGCAGTCTGTCGACCGCCATTACCTTCTCAGTGGGAACGCTTGCCTCTAGGCTCCAGACCGTCGCCGAATAACTTGGCGATCGGGTGTGGTAGCCCGGGTATTCGATTCCCCATGTCAGTTCAATGGCGGCTGTGCGTGGGAGGCTTTCGAGCCTGCCTGGTTTGGGAATCGCCCGGGTCTACCACCTCGCGTACAGTCGCCACCCAATTCGCGTGGTAGCGGGGCCGGTGGTTTTTTTAAGGAGCGAATTCCCATGACTAGAAAGCTTGTTCCCGATCCACCACTCCCAAATACCACAACCCACCCCTTCGGCCGCTGCGACGCCGGCCACCCTCCACTCTTCACCGTAAACCCCAACATCGAAGCCCACGACGCCCTGGTACACGTCGCGCTCTACCTGCGCTGTGCCTACGACACCGGCATCAAGGCCCTCGACCACCTGCGCGACGAGGGACGAGGCATGTATTGGTCCAGCCTGCATTCGCTGGAAATGGCGGAGGGGTTGGTGGAGGCGATGCTCGATGGCCTCGAGTCGGCGCCAACGGTCAAGAATACCGCCGGCTAAACTGACGCAATCGCGGGGCAAGCCCGCTCCCACAAGGGCCACGCATAACCTGTGGGAGCGGGTTTACCCGCGAACACCGGCAAATCCGGTGCCATCTATCGCAGCACCTGCTTTTCAGGTGGCCCCGTTCCCACAGAGTCTGGGTAGCCATGGAGATTCGATACATGAAAACAACGCAATACCTGTTGAGTTCACAGGTCAATGCGAAGCGATTGCGCTCTTCCGTCGAGCAGGTGAGCAGGGTTGTGTCGAATAAAAATCGCATCAATGAGCTGAACAAGTCGGTTCCCACAAGGATCACGTATCACCTGTAGGAGCCGGTCGGCGAAGGGCCGCAAAGCGGTCCCAGGATCTCAAGGCAGAAGCACAGTCGAGCCAACGGTCCGCCGCGCCGACAACTCCGCCTGCGCCTTGGCCGCCTCGCTCAACAGATACCGCTGCTGGATATCCACAACCAGCTTGCCGCTGGCGATCATCGCGAACAGGTCATCGGCCATGGCCTGGGTGTTCTCGGCATTGTTGGCGTAGCTCCCCAGCGTCGGCCGGGTGACATACAACGACCCCTTCTGCGACAGGATCCCCAGGTTCACCCCGCTCACCGCTCCTGATGCATTGCCAAAGCTCACCATCAAACCGCGCGGCCTCAGGCAATCCAGCGAAGTCAGCCAGGTATCGGCCCCCACGCCGTCATACACCACTGCGCACTTCTGACCGTCTGTCAGCTCCAGCACACGCTTGGCCACGTCTTCATGGCTGTAGTCGATGGTCGCCCAGGCGCCGAGGACCTTGGCCCGTTCGGCTTTCTCGGGAGAACTCACGGTACCGATCAGCTTCGCCCCCAGTGCCTTGGCCCACTGGCACGCCAGCGAGCCCACACCGCCGGCGGCGGCATGGAACAGCACGAAGTCCCCCGGCTGCACGGCATAGGTCTGCTTGAGCAGGTACTGCGTGGTCAGCCCCTTGAGCATCACCGCCGCCGCCTGTTCGAAGCTGATCGCCTCCGGCAGCTTGACCAGGTTGGCTTCCGGCAGCGTATGCACCTCGCTGTAGGCCCCCAGCGGCCCACCGGCATAGGCCACGCGGTCGCCGACCTTGATCCGGCTGACACCCTCGCCCACCGCCTCGACCACGCCGGCCGCTTCGGTGCCCAGCCCGGAAGGGAGAGCTGGCGGCGCATACAGCCCGCTGCGGAAATACGTATCGATGAAGTTCAAGCCGATCGCATGGTTGCGCACCCGCACCTGCTGCGGGCCGGGCGGTGCCGGCTCGAACTCCACCAACTGCAGAACTTCCGGGCCGCCATGCTGGCTGAACTGGATACGCTTGGCCATCACACACTCCTGTCGTCGAGGGTCGCAAAGGCCTTCTATCGGACGCCTTTGCTTGACCGCCGTCAACTGCGACGCGGCGTTTGCCGGTGGTATGCTACGCGGCGAATTTTCCCGCTCCTTCCAGGTGACCCGATGACCAGCCGCACCGAGGCCGTAAAAGCCTACCTGCTCGACCTGCAAGACCGCATCTGCTCTGCCCTCGAAACCGAAGACGGCGGCGCCCGCTTCGTCGAGGATGCCTGGGTGCGCGATGCCGGCGGCGGCGGTCGCACGCGGGTGATCGGCGAGGGCAAGGTGATCGAGAAAGGCGGGGTGAACTTCTCCCACGTGTTCGGCGCCGGCCTGCCACCGTCGGCCAGTGCCCACCGCCCGGAACTGGCGGGCCGTGGCTTCGAGGCCCTGGGCGTGTCGCTGGTGATCCACCCGCACAACCCGCATGTGCCTACTTCCCACGCCAACGTGCGCTTCTTCATCGCCGAAAAAGAGGGTGAAGAGGCGGTGTGGTGGTTCGGCGGCGGCTTCGACCTGACCCCGTACTACGGCAACGAGGAAGATTGCGTGCACTGGCACCGCGTCGCCGAGCAGGCCTGCGCGCCATTCGGCGCCGACGTCTACCCGCGCTACAAGGCCTGGTGCGACCGCTACTTCCACCTCAAGCACCGTGGCGAGCCACGCGGCATTGGCGGCCTGTTCTTCGACGACCTGAACGAGTGGGACTTCGACACCTGCTTCGCCTTCATGCGCGCCATCGGCGACGCCTACGTCGATGCCTATCTGCCGATCATCCAGCGCCGCAAGGACACGCCGTACACTGCCAAGCAGCGCGAATTCCAGGAATACCGCCGTGGCCGCTACGTCGAGTTCAACCTGGTCTACGACCGTGGCACCCTGTTCGGCCTGCAGTCCGGTGGCCGCACCGAATCGATCCTGATGTCGCTGCCGCCGCAGGTACGCTGGGGTTACGATTGGAAAGCCGAGCCTGGCAGCGAGGAAGCGCGCCTGACCGACTACTTCCTGCAGGATCGCGACTGGCTCGCCCAGTAAGCCTGTGGATAACCGAGGAGCTCCCATGGACCAGTACGTCGTATTCGGCAACCCCATCGGCCACAGCAAGTCGCCGCTGATCCACCGCCTGTTCGCCGACCAGACCGGCCAGGACCTGGAATACGCCACCCTGCTGGCGCCGCTGGACGAGTTCAGCGACTGCGCCACAGGCTTCTTCAAGCAAGGCAGCGGTGCCAACGTCACCGTGCCGTTCAAGGAAGAGGCTTATCGCCTGTGCGACAGCCTCACCCCGCGTGCACAACGTGCTGGTGCGGTGAACACCTTGACCAAGCTGGCCGACGGCACCCTGCAGGGCGATAACACCGACGGCGCCGGGTTGGTGCGAGACCTGACGGTAAATGCCGGGGTGACCTTGACTGGCAAGCGCATCCTTGTCCTTGGCGCCGGCGGTGCTGTTCGGGGTGTGCTGGAGCCGATCCTGGCGCACAACCCGCAATCGTTGGTGATCGCCAACCGTACCGTTGAGAAAGCCGAGCAACTGGCGCGAGAGTTCGACGAGCTGGGGCCGGTGGTGGCCAGTGGTTTCAGCTGGTTGCAGGAGCCGGTGGACGTGATCATCAACGCCACCTCCGCGAGCCTGTCCGGTGAGCTGCCGCCGATTGCCGACAGCCTGGTCGAGGCGGGGCGCACCGTCTGCTACGACATGATGTATGGCAAGGAGCCGACGCCGTTCTGCCAATGGGCCAGCAAGCTGGGGGCGGCGAAGGTGCTGGATGGGCTGGGCATGCTGGCCGAGCAGGCGGCCGAGGCGTTCTTTATCTGGCGTGGGGTACGGCCGCAGACTGGGCCGGTGCTGGATGAGCTGCGTCGGCAGTTGGCACGCGGCTAATTTTGAGATTTTGGGGCCGCTTTGCGGCCCTTTCGCGACACAAGGCCGCTCCTACAAGGGACCGCGACTTCCTGTAGGAGCGGCCTTGTGTCGCGAAAGGGCTGCGCAGCAGCCCCCAGGATCTGAAACTCATTCCTGGAATTTGACCGGACATCCTTCAACCCCCTCCAACTTCTGCAGTTCCTCGATGACCTGCGGCCGTGCCCGCTGCAACGTCAGGCTCCCGCCATTACGCATCAACCGCCGTGCCTCGCGATGCAACATATCCACACCCGAGTAATCGATGAAGTTCACCTGTCGCGCATCGATCACCACATGCGGCCCCCGGCACCGCTGCAAGCGCACCTGCAGGTAATGCGCCGCGCCGAAGAAGATCGAGCCGCCCACCCGCAGCACATCCACCTCTCCTTCCCGGCTCTGCTGCACTCGCGGCCTCGAAGTGCGCTTGAGATAGAAGAACAGCGACGCCAGCACCCCGGCGTAGATCGCCGTCTGCAGCTCCAGCAGCAACGTCGCTGCCGCCGTCAGCGCCATCACCAGGAATTCCGAGCGGCTTACCCGGAACAGCGCGCGGATGCCGCGATGATCCACCAGCCCCCAGCAGATCAGCAGGATGCTGCCCGCCATGGCCGGGATCGGCAGGTGGGCGATCAGCCCGGCACCAACCACCGCGAACAACGCCACCCACAACGCCGAGAACACCCCGGCCAATGGTGATCGAGCGCCAGCGTCATAGCTCAGCCCGGAGCGAGTGAACGAGCCGGAGGATAGGTAGCCGGAGAAGAACGCCCCCACGATGTTCGACAGGCCCTGGGCGCGGATCTCCTGGTTGGCGTCGATCAATTGCTCGGAACGTGCCGACAACGAACGGGCGATGGACAGGCTGGTGACCAGTCCAAGCATGCCAATGGCCACGGCGCTGGGCAGCAGACGCAGCATCAGCTCCAGATCGAGCAACGGCAGCGGGCTCAGCGGCGGCAACTGGCCGGTGAACGCCGGTACCCGCGGCACATGGCCGAACACGCCGGGCAGCAGCCAAGCCACCAGGCTGACCGAAAGCAGACTTATCAACAGGCTCGGCCAGCGTGGGCGCCACAGTTTCAAGGCCACGCCAAGCACCAGTGTGGCCAGCCCGAGGATCAGCGATGGCATGTCCACCTCGCCGACATGGCCGGCCAGCTCCTGCACGGTCGCCAGTGCGGTGGCCTGGCTTGGCAGGTCCATGCCCAGCAGGTTCGGCAGCTGGCCAAGGGCGATGACGATGGCGGCGCCCAAGGTGAAGCCCAGCACCACCGAATGGGAGACGAAATTGACCAGCGCGCCGAAGCGCAGCAGCCCGAGCAACAGTTGGAAGATCCCGCCGAGGAAGGTCAGCAACAGCACCAGGGTGACGTAGTCGGCGCTGCCAGCGACGGCCAGCGGGCTGACGCTGGCATAGAGGACGATGGAAATGGCCGCCGTCGGGCCGCAGATCAGGTGCCAGGACGAGCCCCACAGGCAGGCGACCAGCACCGGCACGATGGCGGCGTACAGGCCGTATTCGGCGGGCAGGCCGGCGATCAGGGCGTAGGCGATGGACTGCGGCAGGGCGAGGATGGCGCCGCTCAGGCCCACCAGCAGGTCCTGGCGCAGGCTGCGGCCCGATTGGCGGGGCAGCCAGGTGAGGAAGGGCAGCAGGTGGTGGAGACGAGGCATGCGTCGTTCCTGTTCAGTATCGCAGGCGAGGGCTTTGCCCTCGTTTCGCGACACAAGGCCGCTCCTACAGGGATTCGCGCTCGCCTGTAGGAGCGGCCTTGTGTCGCGAAAGGGCCGCAAAGCGGCCCCAGCAGCCTATCAGACAAAAATCAGAGTTTGGCTTCAACCGCTTCTGCTGCGTCCCCACCCCCCTTGGTGGTCACGCCAGCCAACCAACCTTCCAGTAACTGTGGATGAGCCTTCACCCAGGCCCTGGCCGCCTCATCGAAGCTCACCTTCTTGTCCACAACCTCGGCCATGATGCTGTTCTCCATCTCCAGCGAGAACTTCAGGTTGGTCAAAAGCTTCGCCGCATTCGGGCACGCCTGTGGATATCCAGTGCGGGTCAGCGTGTACACATCACCCTTGCTGCCGAACCACTGCTCTCCACCCGTCAGGTAATGCATTTTCAACTTCACGTTCATCGGGTGTGGTGTCCAGCCGAGAAAGGCGATGAACTGCTGTTTCTTCACGGCCCGGTCCACCTGGGCCAGCATCGCCTGCTCGCTGGACTCGACCAGCTTCCACTGCCCGAGCGCGAAGTCGTTCTTGTCGATGATCTCTTTCAGCGACAGGTTGGCCGGTGCGCCGGAGCCGATACCGTAGAGTTTCTTGTCGAACTTGTCGGCGTACTTGTGCAGGTCGGCGAAGTCCTTCACCCCGGCCTCCCACACATAATCGGGCACCGCCAAGGTGAACTCGGTGCCTTCGAGGTTGCGCGCCAGCTGCTGGACATCGCCATTGGCGACGAACTTGTCGTGGAAGCCTTGGTGCGCGGGCATCCAGTTGCCGAGGAAGGCATCCACCCGGCCATCCTTGAGGCCGCCGTAGATGATCGGCACGGCCAGGCTGTCGATCTTCACCTGGTAGCCCAGGCTTTCCAGGAGCAGGCGGGCGACGGCGTTGGTGCTGGCGATATCGCTCCAGCCAGGGTCGGCCAGTTTCACGGTGCTGCATTGCGCGTCGCCGTCGGCGGCGTGGGCCGTGCCCAGGCTCAGGGCCAGGGCGAGCACGGCGGTGGAGAACTTCTGCATGGCGGCCTCTCTTCTCAATCCAGGGGTGCGGGCTTTGGATAACGTGCCTTGCGCTCGAGGTCGTCGAGATCGATGTGGTTGCGCATGTACTGTTGGCTGGCGTCCACCAGCGGTTGGTGGTCCCAGCTTTTCAGCTTGCCGATGGCCAGCGCCTCGGCCACCAGACGGCGGCGGCGCTGGCTGGCCAGCACCTGCTGGCGCAGCGTGGGCAGGTCCCAACGCTGGCGTGCTTCATCGACAAATGCCTGCAGCAGCGCCTGGTGGTCCGGGCTGCCGGTGAGGTTCTCCCGCTCGTGCGGGTCGCGGCTCAGGTCGTAGAGTAAACAGGGGTCGTCCTCGCTGTACACGAACTTGTATGCGCCGCGGCGGATCATCATCAACGGGCCGACGGTGCCTTCGGCCATGTACTCGCCGATCACCTCGTCATGACCGCCCTGCCCGTGCAGGTGGCCGAGCAGCGAGCGGCCGTCCAGGTGAAGGGTGTCATCCACAGCGCCGCCCGCCAGCTCGACCAGGGTCGGCAGCAGATCGCAGGTGGATACGCTGGCGGCGATCCGAGCGGGTGCGAAGCGCTTGGGCGCGTGGATCAGCAACGGTACCCGCGCCGACATCTCGAACCAGTGCATCTTGTACCAGAGCCCGCGCTCGCCAAGCATGTCGCCGTGGTCGCCAGAGAAGACGATCAGCGTGTCATCGGCCAGGCCGCAGTCTTCCAGCGTCTGCAGGAGCTGGCCAATGTTGTCGTCGATGTAGCTGCAGGCGCCGAAGTAGGCGCGGCGGGCGTCGCGGATCTTGTCCACAGGCAGGGGCTTGTCCCACAGGTCGTAGACCTTGAGCAGGCGTTGCGAGTGAGGGTCTTGCTGGTTCTGGGCGATCTCGTCGCGGGGCAGCGGGATATCCACAGCCTCATAGAGATCCCAGTAGCGCTTGGGAATGGTGTACGGGTCATGGGGGTGGGTCATCGACACGGTCAGGCAGAACGGCCGACCATCGCCTTCGCGCACATGGTCATAGAGATACTGGCGCGCCTTGAATACCACTTCCTCGTCAAAATCCAGCTGGTTGGTGCGCACGCACGGCCCGGCCTGCAGCACCGAGGACATGTTGTGGTACCAGCTCGGGCGTTCGTCAGGCGCGTCCCAGTTCACCGCCCAGCCGTAGTCGGCCGGGTAGATATCGCTGGTCAGGCGCTCCTCGTAGCCGTGCAGCTGGTCCGGGCCGCAGAAGTGCATCTTGCCCGACAGTGCGGTGCGGTAGCCGAGCCGGCGCAGGTAATGGGCGTAGGTCGGAATGTCGGCGGGGAAGTCGGCGGCGTTGTCGTAGGCGCCGATACGGCTGGGCAACTGGCCGCTGACCAGGGTAAAGCGAGAGGGCGCACACAGCGGGCTGTTGCAGTAGGCGGAGTCGAACACCACGGCTTGCTCGGCGAGGCGCGCCAGGTTGGGCATCCTGATCGGCGATGGGGTGTAGATCGGCAGCAGCGGCGCGGCCATCTGGTCGGCCATGATGAACAGGATGTTGGGTTGCTTCATGGTGCCCTTCCATCGTCGAGAGTTATGGTTAGCGCTTGCAATCCAGCATGGTGCTGTGGATAACGTGGGTAAAGCCCACGCCGGGCAATGACTGGGATTAGCCAAGCTTATGTTTGAGCACCTTGCCGACCTGTCCCTTGACGCCTTGCGCGTGTTCGAGTCCGCCGCTCGCCTACGCGGTTTCACGGCTGCGGCGCTGGAGCTGGGCACCACCCAGCCGGCGGTGAGCCAGCAGGTGAAGCGCCTGGAGGCGCAACTGGGGACGCGGTTGTTCGACCGTATCTACCGGGGCATCGAGCTGACCGAAGCGGGCCAGTTGCTGTTCGAACAGGTACATCAAGGGCTTCAGGCCATGGACGATGGCGTTGCCTTGGCCAGTGGGCGTGGTCAGCGTGAGGTGTTGCAGGTGGCCACCGACTTCGCCTTCGCCGCGTTCTGGCTGATGCCGCGTCTGCAGCGCTTCCACGAGGCTTATCCACAGGTGGACGTGAGCCTGGTGACCGGCGAGCGCAGCCAGGGGATGCTGCGCCCGGACATCGATGTGGCGGTGCTGTTTGGTGATGGGCGTTTTCACCAGGGCGAGAGCCGCTGGTTGTTCGACGAGGAGGTCTTCCCGGTCTGCAGCCCTCGGCTGGCTCATGGCAAACCCTTGTCGGCCGTGGCTTTGCAACGATTGCCCTTGCTGCATCTGAAGGGTGAGCAGGCCAGCCGCTGGTTCGATTGGGCGGGGGTGTTTCGTGGTCTTGGCGTGGACAGCCCGCCTCCGTCCGGGCAGCTGCGGTTCGATAACTACACGCTGCTGATTCAGGCCGCGATTGCCGGACAAGGGGTGGCGATCGGCTGGGCGCACCTGGTCGATGGGCTGGTCGAGCAAGGGTTGTTGTGTCGGCCCCTGGAGGGCAGCTTGCGATCGGCGCGGGGGTACTACGTGGTGCTGCCGCCACGCAAACGGCGCGGGGCGCTGATCCAGCGGTTCGTGGATTGGTTGGAGCAGGAGCGCCTGTAGGAGCGGCCTTGTGTCGCGAAAGGGGCGCGAAGCGGCCCCAAATTTCAGCATTTCTGCAATATCGCCGGGGCCGCTTCGCAGCCCTTTCGCGACACAAGGCCGCTCCTACAGGGATGGCGTAGACTTCGGGAATTCGCATTACTGCAATCAGGAGCCACCGTGCAAAGGATCAAGGGCTACCACGCCCACGTGTACTACGACGCATCGACCATGGAACAGGCCCGCGAGCTGTGCGAGGAGGCGACTCGGTTGTTTCCCGTGACCATGGGCCGCGTGCACCAGAAGCCGGTCGGGCCGCACCCGGACTGGAGCTGCCAGCTGGCCTTCGGGCCGGAGGTGGTTGGCGTGGTGCTGCCGTGGCTGGCGCTGTATCGCAAGGGGTTGGTGGTGTTCCTGCACCCGGAAACCGGGGATGAGCTGGCGGATCACCGCGATCATGCGATCTGGATGGGGGCGATCAGGCCGTTGGATTTGTCGATTTTTGGTGAGTAGCAGGGGGCCGCTTTGCGGCCCTTTCGCGACACAAGGCCGCTCCTACAGAGAAATGCGATCCCTTGTAGGAGCGGCCTTGTGCCGCGATCGAGGGCGAAGCCCTCGCAATCATCTACGAGCCGAGCGCACGCCTTCGGCCAGCGCCGAGCACAGGCTCAGCACATCCTTCACTGCCTGACCGGCATCCTTGGCCTGGGCGATCTTGTCGACCAGCGCCGAACCCACCACCACACCATCGGCCAGACGGGCAATGGCTGCGGCCTGCTCTGGCGTGCGAATACCGAAACCGACGCTGACCGGCAGATCGGTATGCCGGCGCAGGCGCGCAATGGCCTCGGTGACATGCTCGGTGGTCGCCGAGCCCGCACCGGTCACACCGGCCACCGACACGTAGTAGACGAACCCGGAGCTGCGCTCCAGCACGCGCGGCAGGCGGGCGTCGTCGGTGGTCGGGGTGGTCAGGCGGATGAAATCGATGCCGGCGGCCTGGGCCGGGGTGGCCAGCTCGGCGTCGTGCTCCGGTGGCAGGTCGACGATGATCAGGCCATCCACGCCCGACTCTTTCGCCTCGGCGACGAACTGCGCCACACCGAAACGGTGGATCGGGTTGTAGTAACCCATCAGCACGATCGGGGTGGACTGGTTGCCGGTGCGGAATTCGCGAACCATCTGCAGGGTCTTGGCCAGGGTCTGGCCGGCTTCCAGGGCGCGCAGGGTGGCGAGCTGGATGGCCACGCCGTCGGCCATCGGGTCGGTGAACGGCATGCCCAGTTCGATCACGTCGGCACCGGCCGCTGGCAGGCCCTTGAGGATCTGCAGCGAGGCATCGTAGCCCGGGTCGCCGGCGGTGACGAAGGTGACCAGTGCCGAGCGGCCTTCGGCCTTGAGTTCGGCGAAGCGTTGTTCGAGACGGCTCATGCCTGTTTCTCCTGGGCGGCCATGTGGTTCATCACGGTTTGCATGTCCTTGTCGCCGCGACCGGACAGGCAGATCACCATCAGGTGGTCCTTGGGCAGCTTCGGCGCGCGCTTGATCGCCTCGGCCAGGGCGTGGGAGCTTTCCAGCGCCGGGATGATGCCCTCCAGGCGGCAGGTCGCGTGGAAGGCGTCGAGGGCTTCGTCGTCGGTGATGCTGACGTACTCGACACGCTTCACTTCGTGCAGGTAGGCGTGCTCCGGGCCGATGCCGGGGTAGTCCAGGCCTGCGGAAATCGAGTGAGCGTCGGTGATCTGGCCGTCATCGTCCTGCAGCAGGTAGGTGCGGTTGCCGTGCAGCACGCCCGGGACACCGCCATTGAGGCTGGCGGCATGCTTGTCGGTATGCACGCCATGGCCGCCGGCCTCGACGCCGATGATCTGCACGCTGGCATCATCGAGGAAGTCGTGGAACAGGCCCATGGCGTTGGAGCCGCCACCGACGCAGGCGATCAGGCTGTCGGGCAGGCGCCCTTCCTTCTCCTGCAGCTGGGCGCGGGTTTCCTTGCCGATGATCGACTGGAAGTCGCGGACCATCGCCGGGTACGGGTGCGGACCTGCCACGGTGCCGATCAGGTAGAAGGTGTCGTCGACGTTGGTGACCCAGTCGCGCAGGGCCTCGTTCATGGCGTCCTTGAGCGTGCCGGTGCCGGCGGTGACCGGGACGATCTCGGCACCCAGCAGTTTCATGCGGAACACGTTGGCCTGCTGGCGCTCGATGTCGGTGGCGCCCATGTAGATCACGCAGGGCAGGCCGAAGCGCGCGGCGACGGTGGCGGTGGCCACGCCGTGCATGCCGGCGCCGGTCTCGGCGATCAGGCGTTTCTTGCCCATGCGCTTGGCCAGCAGCACCTGGCCGATGCAGTTGTTCACCTTGTGCGCGCCGGTGTGGTTGAGCTCTTCACGCTTGAAGAAGATCTTCGCGCCGCCGCAGTGTTCGGTCAGGCGCTCGGCGAAGTACAGCGGGTTGGGGCGGCCGATGTAGTCGCGCTGGAAGTAGGCGAGTTCTTCGAGGAACTTGGGGTCGGCCTTGGCGGCTTCGTATTCGCGGGCAAGGTCGAGCACCAGGGGCATCAGGGTTTCGGCCACGTAGCGGCCGCCGAACGAGCCGAACAGGCCGTTGACATCGGGGCCGGCGCGGTATTGGGTCTGGGTCATGGGGCGCTCCAGGGCGTATTGGATGAGTGATGGGCTTTACTCTAACCACGACGCGGCCGGCTGAAAACCGATAAGATTGCGCAAACCTGTCAGGAAATCTCACAAGTCAAATGGCCCAGGATCTTCCCCCGCTCAATGCTCTGCGCGCCTTTGAGGCTACCGCCCGGCTCAACAGCGTCAGCCAGGCGGCTGAAGCGCTGCACGTTACCCATGGCGCCGTGAGCCGGCAGATCAAGGTGCTCGAGGAGCATCTGGGCGTGGCCCTGTTCGTCAAGGACGGGCGTGGCGTCAAACTCACAGATGCCGGGGTGCGCCTGCGCGATGCCAGCTTCGAGGCGTTCGACCGACTGCGGGGTGTCTGCGCCGAGCTTTCCCGCGATGCCGACGAAGCACCGTTCGTGCTTGGTTGCTCCGGCAGCCTGCTGGCGCGCTGGTTCATCCCGCGTCTTGGACGTTTGAAGGCCGACCTGCCGGAGCTGCGCCTGCACCTGTCAGCGGGCGAAGGCGATCTCGACCCACGCCGCCCGGGGTTGGATGCCCTGCTGGTTTTCGCCGAGCCACCGTGGCCGGCGGACATGCAGGTGCACGTGCTCGCCGAAGAGCGCATCGGCCCCGTCATGAGCCCGCACTTCGAAGGCTTCGATCGTTTGAAAGCCGCGCCAGCCGTGGCTTTGCAACGAGAGGCGGTACTGCATACCACGTCCCGCCCGCAAGCCTGGCCGGTCTGGGCGCAACAGCAGGGCATGGTGCCGGGCACGCTGCATTTCGGCCAGGCATTCGAGCATCTGTATTACCTGCTGGAGGCGGCGGTTGCCGGGCTGGGGGTGGCCATCGCGCCACAACCGCTGGTGGCGGATGACCTGAAAGCCGGCCGGTTGGCCGCGCCATGGGGCTTCTCCCCCACTCGCGCGGCGCTCGCCTTGTGGGTGCCCAGGCGCGCCGCGGACGGGCGCGCCGAGCAACTGGCGCATTGGCTGCGCCGGGAGCTGCAGCAGCAGGCGGGTTAGTTGCGCCGGCACATCAGGTAGGCCGCCAGCAGGCCGAGGGCGCCGACTGCCACACCGGCGGTGGTCCAGGGGTGTTCCTGGGCATAGTCGCGAGTGGCGACGCCGGTCTGGCGGGTGCGGGTCTTCACTTCCTCGTAGGCTTCGCCGAGCAGGCTGCGTGAGTGCTTGAGGGCGTTCTCGGCATTGCCGCGCAGCGCCTTCATGGTCTTGTGCGACTCCTCCGAGGCATCGTGCTTGAGGTGCTCCAGGGTCTTGAGCAGGCTCTCGATCTCGGCTTCCATGCTTTCCAGGGAGGCTTGGCGCAGGGAATTGCGTGGCATGTTGACTCTCCTTCGCGGTATGGGCTGTAAGGAGTGCGACTGCGCGGTGGTGGGAAAGTGCGATCGAACTTTCCCCTGCGGCGATCGCTCGCAGGTAAACCGGGCCTGCGCTGCTAGGCTCAACTGACTACCCACTCAAGGAGAGCGCTCATGTCGGATCATCACACCTACAAGAAGATCGAACTGGTCGGGTCCTCGCCCACCAGCATCGAAGAGGCGATCAACAATGCCCTGGCCGAGGCCGGCAAGAGCATCAAGCACCTGGAATGGTTCGAGGTGGTCGACACCCGTGGGCATATCCGCGACAACAAGGCCGCGCATTTCCAGGTGACGCTGAAGGTTGGGTTCCGTATCGCCAACAGCTGAAACGAAGCGGGGCTGGGTTTGCCCGACCTGATCGGGTAACAAGGTTCCAGGGCGCGGGCTTCGCGCCCTTTTCGTTTTTGATCTGTACAAGGAAAGCGATCGATGAAGAAGTTGATTCTGGCTGTGGGCCTGATGGTACTGGCAGGTGGCGCGCTGGCGGCGGGCAAGTCGTGCGAGGAGCTCAAGGCCGAGATTGCCGCCAAACTCGAAGCCAAGGGTGTGAAAGGCTACACGCTGGAGATCGTCAACAAGGGCGATCCGGCGGGCAAGGTGGTTGGCACCTGCGAGGGCGGGACCAAGGAGATCGTCTACCGCCGTGGCTGATGCGGTGGATTCTTCGCGGGTAAACCCGCTCCCACAGGGCCTTGCTGCACCTGTGGGAGCGGGTTTGAACCGCGAAGAAGGTCACTCGGCCTTGAGGGCCTGCGCCATCAATTCATACGACCGCACCCGGTCAGCATGCTCATACAGGTCGCTGGTGAAGATCAGCTCATCCGCACCGGTCTGCTCCAGCAACACTTCCACCTTCGCTCGCACCTTCTGCGGGCTGCCGATCATCGCCAGGCCCAGGAAGCTGCTCACGGCATCGCGCTCATGGGGCAGCCACAGTCCATTCATGCTTTCGACCGGTGGGCGCTGCATCAGGCTTTGGCCACGGATCAGCGCGAGGATGCGTTGATACACCGAAGTCGCCAGGTATTCGGCCTTCTCGTCGGTCTCGGCCACCACCATCGGGATGCCGAGCATCACGTAAGGCTTGTCCAAGGTGGTGGAAGGCTTGAAATGGTCGCGATAGATGCGGATCGCCTCATGCATGTAGCGCGGCGCGAAATGCGAGGCAAACGCGTAGGGCATGCCGCGCATGCCAGCCAGCTGGGCGCTGAACAGGCTGGAACCGAGCAGCCACATAGGCACCTCGGTGTCGTGGCCGGGCACGGCGATGACTTTCTGGTCGTCGGTACGGGGCCCCAGGTAGCGCGACAGTTCCTCCACATCATCAGGGAAATCGTCGGCGCTGCCGGAGCGTTCGCGGCGCAGGGCGCGTGCGGTCATCTGGTCGGAGCCCGGGGCACGGCCCAGGCCCAGGTCGATGCGGCCTGGGTACAGGCTGGCCAGGGTGCCGAACTGCTCGGCGATTACCAGTGGCGCATGATTGGGCAGCATCACCCCGCCGGAGCCGATACGGATGGTCGAGGTGCCACCGGCCAGATAGCCGATCAACACGGCGGTGGCCGAGCTGGCGATACCGTCCATGTTGTGGTGTTCGGCGACCCAGAAGCGGTTGTAGCCAAAGCGCTCGACGTGCTGCGCCAGGTCCAGCGAATTGCGCAGCGCTTGCGCCGGGCCGCCGTCGGCGCGCACGGGCACCAGGTCAAGGGTGGAAAACTTCAGGTCTCGCAGCTGCGTCATCGGAGCCTCCGCATCAGGTGGTTGGCCAGAGGCCTTCCGGACTCTGTATGGGCATATTCGGTGGATTCAATGCCTGCCTGCAGATTGATCTGAACTTGGTGCAGGTCCAGTCCTCAGAACTTTAGATACCCAACCCTGTGACCAGGAGGCAGCATGAAAAAGACAGCATCGGCGGTCTGGCAAGGTGGCCTGAAGGATGGCAAAGGTCAGATTTCCACTGAAAGCGGTGCGCTCAAGCAGGCGCCTTATGGCTTCAACACCCGTTTCGAAGGCAGCCCCGGGACCAACCCGGAGGAGCTGATCGGTGCCGCCCATGCCGGGTGTTTCTCGATGGCACTGTCGATGATGCTGGGTGAGGCAGGCTTTACCCCGGAGCGTATCGACACGGTTGCCGAAGTGAGCCTCGAAAAGCAGGCCGAGGGCTTTGCCATCACCGCCGTGCACCTCACTTTGAAGGCCAAGGTGCCGGGTGCCAGCGAGGCGCAGTTTCACGAGATCGCCAACAAGGCCAAGGCGGGCTGCCCGGTGTCCAAGGTGCTGAACGCGACCATCAGCCTGGACGCCACTCTGCTTTCCTAGGCGGCGCAACGGCAGCGGTTTCCTGTAGTCTAAACAGCGTCGGCAGCGCGTCTGCCCTGTCTCAGGAGCCGTTCCATGATCCGCGTAGCAATTGGTGTGCTGGCCTCCCTGCTGGCCACGGCCGCACTGGCCGCGCCCAAGCCGTGCGAGGAGCTCAAAGCCGAGATCGAAGCGAAGATCCAGGCGCGCGGGGTAACCTCCTACACGCTGGAGATCGTGCCCAATGCCGAGGTCAGTGACCCGAACATGATCGTCGGGAGCTGCGATGGCGGGACGAAGAAGATCGTCTACCAGAAGAACGATCGGTAGGGCTGGTTCGCCGGCACAGCCGGCGAGGGGCCTTCACGGAATGCAGAACACCTCGCTGGGCTCATTCACCACCACCTGGCGGCTGGCGTCGTACAGCAGCACCTGCGGCTGCATCACCGGCGCCCGCGCCTCCAGCCGGTAGCGCTCGCCGGCCTTGAAGTCGTTGAAGCGCACGGTCAGGTAGCAGGTCCGTTCGGTGGGGTCGGTGGTGAAGCCGCCGGAATACACCTCGAAATCGAAACGCACCACCAGCTCGTGCTTGCCAGGTGTCACCTGGAAGTAGCGGCCATCGTCCAGCCGCTGGCCGTCCAGACGGTCGGCCATGATGGTTCTGCCGGGGGTGATGGTGTAGAGATCGACCCAGGCCTTGTTCGGGTCGACGGGCGGCAAGGGGCTGGCGCAAGCCCCCAGGGCACTGAGGGCAAACAGCATCATGGGCTGGCGCATGGTGGAACTCCCGCTCGCGTTGCACAGGTTACAAGCATAGCGCCGTTCGTGGTGTTCAGGTGCGTTGGCAGCCTGCGGGTTCGCCTTGGCCGATCATTTTCTGCCGCTGGTCGTACAGTTTGATCCACGGTCGGAAACCGATGCTGCCGGCCTGCATCTGATAGCGCTGGCCGGCGATGAAGTCCTTGAAGGTGAGGTTGAGCTGGCAGTCGCGCCACAACGGCTCTTCCACCGGGCCGATGTTGCTCGGTGTCACGGCGAACTGGTAGCGCACGGTGAGTTCATGGTTGCCGGGCTGCACCTCGAAATAGCGCGTATCGGCCCAGTCGCGCTCATCGACCTGCACGGCGTGCAGCGAGTCATTGTCAGCCGGCGCGAGGTCGATCCAGGCCTGGTTCGGGTCCGGGTCGGGCAACGTGGAGCAGCCGGTCAGCAGCACCAACGTGCCGATGGCAAACAGAGTACGCATGGCGAAGCTTCCCCCTGGCGAGATAGTCTTGGTCGCATTCGGCCGACGAGCGAGATAGACAGCCTCGATGTTTGGACTTTTTCTTTTCATGCGCTGCAGCCGTCGGGCTCTCGACCGCGTTTTCACCCGGTTTGTTCCCCTGTCCCTTGGCGTCCTGCTGAGCGGTTGTTCAAGCCTGGGCTACTACGGCCAGTTGGCCGAGGGGCAATGGCAGCTGTTGCGGGCGCGCCAGCCGGTGGACCGCGTGATCGAGGACCCGGCCACCCGCCCGGTGTTGCGCCAGCGCCTGCAGTTCGCCGAAAAGGCCCGGGTGTTTGCCAGCGAGCACTTGAAGTTGCCGGACAACGGCAGCTATCGGGTATACGCGGATCTGGGGCGCCCCTACGTGGTGTGGAACGTGTTCGCCACTGCAGAACTGTCGCTGCAGCCGGTGACTCATTGCTTCCCTGTCGCTGGCTGCGTGGCTTATCGCGGCTACTACCGACAGGGCGCGGCCCGGGGCGCGGCGGCATTGATGCGTCAGGAGGGGCTGGACGTCTACGTCGGGGGTGTGGAGGCCTACTCCACCCTGGGCTGGTTCGATGACCCGATTCTTTCGACCATGGCTGGCTGGGGGGATGAGCGCCTGGCCACGGTGATTTTCCACGAGCTGGCGCACCAGCGTTTCTATGTGCAGGACGATACCGAGTTCAACGAGTCGTTCGCCACCTTCGTCGAGCAGGAGGGCACCCGGCAATGGCGCGCGGCGCGTGGGCTGGCGGCCACCGAGGATGGCAGCGTGGCGCAGCGTGAGCAGTTCACTCGGTTGGTGCTGGCCAGTCGCGAGCGGTTGCAGGCGATCTATGCCGGGCCGTTGGATGAGGCGGGCAAGCGGGCAGCCAAACAAGCCGAGTTCGAGCGGTTACGCCGGGAATACCGCGAGGTGCGGGACCGCGATTGGGCCGGGGATCGGCGCTTCGATGCCTGGATCTTTGCGCCGTTGAACAATGCCAAGTTGCTGCCTTTTGGGCTTTATGATCAGTGGGTTCCCGCGTTTTCGCAGTTGTTCAAGGAGGTTGGTGGGGATTGGCCACTGTTCTATGAGCGGGTCGAGGCGTTGGGGCGGATGCCGATCGAACGGCGCAAGGCGGCGCTTGGACGGCTGATGGCAGATCAGTGAGATTGCGGGGCCGTTTTGCGGCCCATCGCTGGCAAGCCAGCTCCCACAGATACAGCGCAGTTCTTGAGTACAGCGCTGTATCTGTGGGAGCCGGCTTGCCGGCGATGGGCTGCGCGGCAGCCCCGATGCCCTAACGAATGAACGCCTGATGCAGCTCAGCCAGCGTCTCGAAGTGGTATGCCGGCGCCTCGGCCTCCAGTTCCTCCCGGCTACCGAATCCATACCCCACCGCCACCGCCTGCAAGCCATTGCTGCGCGCGCCGATCAGGTCATGCTTGCGGTCGCCGATCATCAGCGTCTGCGCCGGATCCAGCCCTTCTTCATCCAGCAGGTGGCGAATCAGCTCGACCTTGTTGGTGCGGGTGCCGTCCAGTTCGCTGCCGTATATCACCTTGAAGTGGTGGTCGAATTCGAAGTGCCGGGCGATCTCGCGGGCGAACTCCCACGGCTTGGAGGTGGCGATATACAAGGTGCGACCCTGACCGTTGAGCGCCTGCAGCAACTCGGGCACGCCGTCGAACACCAGGTTTTCGTACAGCCCGGTCACCTTGAAACGCTCCCGGTAGAAGTTCACCGCGTCCCACGCCTTGGCTTCGTCGAAGCCATAGAACTGCATGAAGGCCTGCAGCAGGGGTGGGCCGATGAAGTGCTCGAGGCGGGCCAGGTCCGGCTCGTCGATGTCCAGCTTGGCCAGGGCGTACTGGATCGAGCGGGTGATGCCCAGGCGTGGGTCGGTCAGGGTGCCGTCGAGGTCGAAGAGGATGTTCTGCTGGTGCATGTAATGGGTTCCACTTGAATCTTGGGTCGACTGCTTCGCGGGCAAGCCCGCTCCCACAGGGGTCATTCTGGTTGGTCGTAGCCTTCGGCCAGGTGCTGGTCCTTGAGCTTCACGTAGTTACCGGCGCTGTAGGGGAAGAACGCGTGTTCCTGCTCGCTCAGCAGGCGCACCTGTTTCACCGGGCTGCCCATGTACAGGTAGCCACTGACCAGGCGCTTGCCCGGAGGCACCAGGCTGCCGGCGCCGATGATCACTTCGTCCTCGACGATGGCGCCGTCCATGATGGTGCTGCCCATGCCGACCAGGATGCGGTTGCCCAGGGTACAGCCATGCAGCATGACTTTATGACCGATGGTCACCTCGTCGCCGATGATCAGCGGGAATCCGTCGGGGTTGAAGGGCCCGGCATGGGTGATGTGCAGTACGCTGGCGTCCTGCACGCTGGTGCGCGCGCCGATACGGATGCGGTGCATGTCGCCGCGCACCACCGTCAGCGGCCAGATCGAGCTGTCCTCGCCGATCTCGACGTCGCCGATGACCACCGCCGAACGGTCGATGAAGGCCCGTGGTCCCACTTTCGGCGTGTGTTCACGGAACGTGCGGATGGCCATGATAGTGTTCCTCTGCAATGCCGATAGGCAGGCTGCCTGCTGCGGTCGGCGTCGATTGTAATTAAGATGGTCCCGTGTTTCTCCTGCCAAGGTACCCGAACCGTGAGTGCGAACAACCCGCTGCTGCAGCCCCATGATCTGCCGCCCTTCTCGGCGATCCGCGCCGAGCATGTGCTGCCGGCGATCGAGCAGATCCTCGCCGACAACCGCAAGGCCATCGCCGATATCCTCGAAAAGCAGGGCAAGAGCCCGACCTGGGCCGGCCTGGTGCTGGCGATGGACGAACTCAACGACCGCCTGGGCGCCGCCTGGAGCCCGGTCAGCCACCTCAACGCGGTGTGCAACAGCCAGGAACTGCGCGAGGCCTACGAATCGTGCCTGCCTGCCCTGAGCGCCTACTCCACCGAACTGGGCCAGAATCGCGCCCTGTTCGAAGCCTATGAAGCCCTGGCCGCCAGCCCCGAGGCCGCCGGCTTCGACGTGGCGCAGAAGACCATCATCGACCATGCCCTGCGCGACTTCCGCCTGTCTGGCATCGACCTGCCGGCCGACAAGCAGCAGCGCTACGCCGAAGTGCAGAGCAAGCTCAGCGAGCTGGGCAGCCGTTTCTCCAACCAGCTGCTCGACGCGACCCAGGCCTGGACCAAGCACGTCACCGACGAAACCGCCCTCGCCGGCCTGACCGATTCGGCCAAGGCGCAGATGGCTGCCGCTGCCCAGGCCAAGGGCCTCGACGGCTGGCTGATCACCCTCGAGTTCCCCAGCTACTACGCGGTAATGACCTACGCCAGCGACCGCGCCCTGCGCGAAGAGCTGTACGCCGCCTACTGCACCCGTGCCTCCGACCAGGGCCCGAACGCCGGCCAGTTCGACAACGGCCCGGTGATGGAAGAGATCCTCGACCTGCGCCAGGAACTGGCCAAACTGCTGGGCTACCCGAACTTCGCCGAGCTGAGCCTGGCCACCAAGATGGCCGAGTCCAGCGACCAGGTGCTGAGCTTCCTGCGCGACCTGGCCAAGCGTTCCAAGCCTTTCGCCGCCCAGGACCTGGAGCAGCTCAAGGCTTACGCCGCCGAGCAAGGCACCCCTGAGCTGGCCAGCTGGGACGCCGGCTACTTTGGCGAGAAGCTGCGCGAGCAGCGCTACAGCGTGTCGCAGGAAGCCCTGCGCGCCTACTTCCCGATCGACAAGGTGCTGTCCGGCCTGTTCGCCATCGTCCAGCGCCTTTACGGCATCGAGATTGCCGAGCTCAAGGGTTTCGACAGCTGGCACCCGGATGTGCGCCTGTTCGAGATCAAGGAAAACGGCCAGCACGTAGGTCGCTTCTTCTTCGACCTCTACGCCCGCGCCAACAAGCGTGGCGGTGCCTGGATGGATGGCGCCCGCGACCGTCGCCGCACCTTCGCCGGCGAGCTGCAGAGCCCGGTGGCCAACCTGGTGTGCAACTTCACCCCGGCCGCGCCCGGCAAGCCGGCGTTGCTGACCCACGACGAAGTCACCACCCTGTTCCATGAGTTCGGCCACGGCCTGCACCACCTGCTGACCCGTATCGAGCATGCTGGCGTGTCCGGCATCAATGGCGTGGCCTGGGACGCGGTGGAGCTGCCGAGCCAGTTCATGGAGAACTGGTGCTGGGAGCCCGAGGGCCTGGCGCTGATCTCCGGCCATTACGAGACCGGCGAGCCGCTGCCCCAGGACCTGCTGGACAAGATGCTGGCGGCGAAGAACTTCCAGTCGGGCATGATGATGGTGCGTCAGCTGGAGTTCTCGCTGTTCGACTTCGAGCTGCACGCCACCCATGGTGACGGCCGCAGCGTGCTGCAGGTGCTCGAAGGCGTTCGCGACGAAGTCTCGGTGATGCGCCCGCCGGCCTACAACCGTTTCCCCAACAGCTTCGCGCACATCTTCGCTGGCGGTTACGCGGCGGGCTACTACAGCTACAAGTGGGCCGAAGTGCTGTCGGCCGACGCCTTCTCCCGTTTCGAGGAAGAAGGTGTGCTCAACGCCGAGACCGGCCGCGCCTTCCGCGAGGCGATCCTGGCGCGTGGCGGTTCCCGCGAGCCGATGGTGCTGTTCGTCGACTTCCGGGGCCGCGAGCCTTCCATCGATGCATTGCTGCGCCACAGTGGCCTCACCGAGGACGCGGCGGCATGAGCGAGGTAGCCGTGAGCAAGACCAAGAGACGCTTCATCGCCGGGGCGGTGTGCCCGGCGTGCAGCGAGATGGACAAGCTGATGATGTGGAACGAGGACGGCGTGCCGCACCGCGAATGCGTGGCCTGCGGGTTCACCGACACCCTGAACGAACAGGGCCTGTCGGTACCCAAGGAGCTCGGCACGCGGGTCAACCACCAGGCGCCCAAGGCGGCGCCGGCCAAGGTGCAGACTGTGCAGTTCTTCCCCAATCCGAAGCTCAAGAAACCGCAGGATTGAAAGCCGATCGCGGGCTTGTCCCGCGATAATCGGTTGTAGCTATCTTGCAGTACCCCGATTACTGTATATGCATACAGTAATCGGGGTTCCCATCATGAAACCATCCCCCATCCGTGGTCGCGGCACCGCCGACAACCCCCACAACCGCTTCGCCCCGAGCGTATCCGTGGCCGAGGACGACGGCTGGCACCAGGAAGTCCCGCTCACCCAGGGCACCGAGGTGCGGATCGAGACGGCCAAGACCATCATCGCCCGCAACACCTCTCCCGACCTGCCCTTCGACCGCTCCATCAATCCCTACCGCGGTTGCGAGCACGGTTGCATCTACTGCTACGCCCGCCCCAGCCACGCCTACTGGGACCTCTCACCCGGCCTGGATTTCGAAACCAAGCTGATCGCCAAGACCAACGCCGCCGAAGTGCTCGAGCAGCAGCTGAGCAAGCCAGGTTACGTCTGCGCGCCGATCAACCTGGGCTCCAATACCGACCCCTACCAACCCATCGAGCGCGAACAGCAGCTCACCCGGCGCCTGCTCGAAGTCCTGCTGCGCTACCGTCACCCGGTGACCATCGTCACCAAGGGCTCGCTGATACTGCGCGACCTTGATCTCATCAGCGAACTGGCCAGCCAGCGGCTGGTGCGGGTAATGATCAGCCTCACCACCCTCGACGACGAACTCAAGCGCACGCTGGAGCCACGTGCGGCTGCCCCGAAGGCGCGCCTGCGAGCGATCCGCGTGCTGCGCGAGGCCGGTGTGCCAGTGGGCGTGCTGTGTTCGCCGATGATCCCGATGATCAACGACAGCGAGCTGGAGCGCCTGCTGGAGGCGGCCCGTGAGGCCGGGGCGCAGAGCGCGGCCTACATGATGCTGCGCTTGCCGCTGGAAGTGGCGCCGCTGTTCGAGCAGTGGTTGCACGATCACTACCCGCAGCGCGCCGCCCATGTGCTGAGCCTGATTCGCCAGAGCCGGGGTGGTGAGCTGTATGACAGCCGGTTCGGGGCGCGGATGCGCGGCGAAGGTGTGTTCGCAGAACTGCTGGCGCAGCGTTTTCGCAAGGCGGTCAGAAGGTTGGGGCTCGAGGGACGGGAACAGTTGTCGCTGGACTGCAGCGTGTTCTGCCCGCCGGGTGGGCAGATGGCGTTGTTCTGAATGCATTCACGCAGGTATGGAGTTTGCGCAAATCCTGTGGGAGCGGCATTAGCCGCGAACACCGGCGGAGCAGGTGCCTGCCACCGTGTCGCTTGCTTCGCGGCCAAAGCCCTGCCACAAGGTATGTGTTGCCTACGAGAAACCTATACCTAGTGTCGCTAATGCTAGGTATTAAAATCAGGCGTGGCTATTGGCATCTGATGCTTTTTTGCTATTATCCAAGGCACCCTCCTCGTACCTGGAACGCCCGTTCTAGAGCCTTCGCAATTAAGTTTCAGTTAAGTTTTCTCCGCTAGCGTAGGAATCAGCCCACCGGGACTGTGATCAATTTCCTGTGCGTGTCATCTAAATCCCGCATGGCCCTGATCTTTCCCCAGTAACATGGCACCTACCTTCAAACCGTCTAGAGGATGAATCATGCCCGTCAAGGACCCATCCAAGGTCGTCCCGGCTGCGCCCGCCGAAAGCGCCGAAGCTGCCCTGAAGCATATCGTCGACGGCTTCCTGCGGTTCCATACCGAGGTCTTTCCCGAGCAGCAGGAGCTGTTCAAGAAGCTGGCCACCGCGCAGAAACCGCGCGCCATGTTCATCACCTGCGCCGACTCGCGTATCGTCCCCGAGCTGATTACCCAGAGTTCGCCGGGCGACTTGTTCGTCACCCGTAACGTCGGCAACGTCGTGCCGCCGTATGGCCAGATGAACGGTGGTGTGTCGAGTGCCATCGAGTACGCCGTGCTCGCCCTGGGCGTGCACCACATCATCGTCTGCGGCCATTCCGACTGCGGCGCCATGCGCGCGGTGCTCAATCCGCAATCGCTGGCCAAGATGCCGACCGTTTCCGCCTGGCTGCGCCATGCCGAAGTCGCGCGCACCGTGATCGAGGACAACTGCTCCTGCGGCAGCGAGCACGAAAGCATGCAGTTGCTGACCAAGGAAAACGTCATCGCCCAGCTGCACCACCTGCGCACCCATCCGTCGGTGGCCTCGCGCCTGGCCGCCGGGCAGCTGCATATCCATGGCTGGATCTACGACATCGAAACCAGCCAGATCGAAGCCTACGATGCCGCCAGCGATCGCTTCCTGCCGCTGACCGCCGGCGAGTCGATCCCCTCTGCTACTCCGAGAGGCCGCTACTAAGCGACCCGAACACCCTGAAACGACCTTGATAGCCGGCTGCACCCGACGGGTGCGGCGCGGCCTTCGCCTGCCTTGAATTTCCCTGGACGCCTTGCCGGCAACTCCGCTGGCGGCCCGCGCCTGCGCGCGATTCGGGGATCCCCGTGCCTGCGGCCAGAGGAATGGCCGTGTACTTGAGAAAGGAGCGTCATGGTGAACAAGACACAGATCAAAGCGGCATTGCCGCGTGAGTTGCTGGCTTCGGTGGTGGTGTTCCTGGTGGCCCTGCCCTTGTGCATGGGCATTGCCATCGCCTCCGGCATGCCGCCGGCCAAGGGGCTGATCACCGGGATCATCGGCGGCATCGTGGTGGGCTTTCTGGCCGGCTCGCCGCTGCAGGTCAGTGGCCCCGCCGCAGGCCTGGCGGTGCTGGTGTTCGAGCTGGTGCGCCAGCATGGCATGGCCATGCTCGGGCCGATCCTGTTGCTGGCGGGGGTGCTGCAGTTGCTGGCCGGGCGCCTGAAGCTGGGCTGCTGGTTCCGGGTGACCGCGCCGGCGGTGGTGTACGGCATGCTCGCGGGTATCGGCGTGCTGATCGTGCTGTCCCAGGTGCATGTGATGTTCGATACGGCGCCGCAGCCATCGGGCGTGGACAACCTGCTGGGCTTCCCGGCGACCCTGGCGTCCGCCCTGCCCCTGGAAAACGCGGGCAGCGGCTGGCAGGCCGGCGCGCTTGGCCTGGGGACCATCGCCATCATGTGGAGCTGGGAGCGTTTTCGCCCACAACGCTTGCGCTTCATCCCGGGGGCGCTGCTCGGCGTGGCGGCGATGACCGCCATCAGCCTGTGGCTGGCGCTGCCGGTCAAGCGGGTGCAGGTGCCGGCCGACCTGTCCGAAGCCATCGACTGGCTGCGCCCGGACGACCTGCTCAAGCTGGCCGACCCGACCTTGCTGGTGGCCGCCTTCGCCCTGGCCTTCATCGCCAGTGCCGAAACGCTGCTGTCGGCTGCCGCGGTGGACCGCATGCACAGCGGCCAGCGTTCGGACTTCGACCGTGAGCTATCGGCGCAAGGGATCGGCAACATGCTCTGCGGTGTGCTGGGGGCGTTGCCGATGACGGGGGTGATCGTGCGCAGCTCGGCCAACGTCCAGGCCGGTGCCCGCACTCGGGCTTCGGCAATCCTGCATGGCATCTGGCTGCTGGCCTTCGTGGTGGCGTTGAGCCGCGTGCTGCAGCAGATCCCGGTGGCGAGCCTGGCGGGCGTGCTGGTGTACACCGGCGTGAAGCTGGTGGACTTCAAGGCCTTCCGCGGCCTGGGCCGCTATGGACGCATGCCGATGTTCACCTATGCCGCGACGGCGTTGGCGATCATCTTCACCGACCTGCTGACCGGGGTGCTGCTGGGCTTTGCCCTGACCTTGCTGAAGCTGGCGCTGAAGGCGGCGCGGCTGCGGATCAACCTGGTCCAGCTGGAGTTCGACGGGCACATGGAACTGCGCCTGAGCGGCGCCGCGACCTTCCTCAAGGTTCCCGCCCTGACCCAGGTCCTGGGGCGCGTGCCCGCGGGCACGCACCTGCATGTTCCGCTGGCGCGCCTGAGCTATATCGACCATTCGGTGCTGGAGCTGCTCGAGGACTGGGGGCGAGCGGGCGCTGCCGAGGGGTCGCGCCTTTCCATCGAGCAGCGTGGCCTCAAGCGGCGGGTCGAAGGCCGCCTGCGCCGAGCGGCGCAGGCCTGAGCCAGCGCCTGTATCAGGCGGTCTTCGGTACCAGCTTGCGACAACCTTCCTTGCGGCTGGGGTACTGCTCGCACTTGCGCAGTACCTGCTGTACCTCGTCGTTGGCCTTGAGCTGGCGGTTGGCCGCAAGCTTCTCGGTGATGAACAGCTCTTCGGAGCCCAGGTTGCGCTCGGCTCTGTCGATCATGGCGAGGGCAGCCTGGGGGTCACCGTTGCGCAGGTGATGGCCGATCATCAGGTCGTAGATCGAAGGGCTTGCCAGCGACCAGTCCTGGATCGTGTTCAGGTCGGCGAGCGCGGCCCGACGGTTGCCCTGGGCACTGTGCAGGCTGAAAGCCGCCCGGCGGATGCCGGGTTGGTTGCCGACCGGGGAAGCCAGTGCGCGGGTGACGAAGACTTCGGCTTCGCGGACTTTCTTCTGCTCCAGCGCGGTCATGGCCGCATAGGCATCGCGATAGCCCTGCAGGGAGGCTTGTACCTGCTTCGCGTCGCGAACCTGGGGCCAGCTGCGCCGGTCTACCCGGGCACGGGTCTGCTGCTTGTACTCGCGTCGCAGATACTGGCGCAGCTCCTCGTCGCGTTCGGTGGGGGACATGTGCGAGCGGGTCAGGTACTGCCCGGTAGACGCGATGGCCGTACCGACGCCCTGGTTGAGCAAGGTCTGCAGTTCTTGAGTGGTGCGGTTGATGTCGAGCTTCTGCAGCGACTCTTTCATGGCCACCTGGCGTTCTTCCAGGAAGCCGGTCAGCAACGGCTTCTGCTTGCCCTGGAAATCGTTCAGTCGCTGCAGGCTGACACTCGATGCCCGTGGCGCGTAGCCGGCCCGAATCATCAGGTCGGCACCCAGCAGGTCGGCCTGGTCTTCCTGGGTGCGGCCCCACGCGGTACTCCAGACGTTGTCGGAGAAACTGTTGGCCAGGGCGGTGTAGAGCACGGTATTGCCGATGGTCTTCTGGGTGCCGGTCGGGTCCTTGCTGAAGAACTTGCCGGTCTCGCGGTTCAGGCCGGTGTCCTTGGCCATCGCGGCGATCACCACGGTCGTGGCAACGTTGGTCATCATCTGCTTCTGCTGCTGGAACGCGGCGCGGCGGTCGTGGTGGCGCAGCAGCACATGACTCATCTCGTGGCCGAGCATGGCAGCGATCTCGTCTTCGCTTTCGACGTTCTCGAGCATGCCGAGGGGAACGTAGAGGTTGCCGTAGGGGTCGGCCGAGGGGCCGAACGCATAGCTGTCGATGAGGCGCACCTGCAGGTTCGGTGTCTGGCCCGGCCACCCTTTGGCCAGGCGCGTGACGATGTTCTGCAGATAGTTTTCCAGTTGCGGAATACGGACCAGGTTCTGCTGGCGTATCTCATCTGCCGGCAGGGCGCGGCCGTCGAAGCTCAGGCGCAGCTGGCCGGCATGCTGCTGATCGAGGGGGTAGTACTGGCGGACTTCGGGTTGATCCAGGTAACGACCATTCAGGCGTGACTGGGTCGAAGGCCCCACCAGGTTGAGCAGCGCGTCGTTGGCGCCCTGAAACGTCTGGCAGCCACCCAGCAGGCTCGCGAGGGTCACCGCAAGCGCCGCGATGGCGCGCTTGGCATTCGGCCCGATCATTTGCTGCATCCTGCGCCGAAGCCGATGGTGGAATTGTCCTGCTGGTCTTCCGGGCGGGTGTTGGAGAGCTTCTGGCACGGCAGCTTGACCACGTTGAGCGGAGGGTTCACGCGCACGGTCATGGTATCCAGCCAGACCCGCTCGCCAGAGACTTCGACCTGTACCAGATCCAGTTCCTTGTTGTACTGCAGCACCGGAATCGCCTGCTTGGGCAGATTGCTGCGGGCCCTGTCGCCGAGCGCCCGGCCCTGCTCGTCCAGGACCGGCACCGGGTCGTCGAGAAAAGCCTCGACCATGGGCGCGGCAAGCAGGCTGTGGCTGAACAGTGCCGACAGCAGGAAAAGGGAGGTTTTGCTCATCTCTGGGTTCCTTGAGTAGCGAATTCCAAACGGGATCTGGCCGAGCTATCGAAAAAAGCCTGGATCCTGGCGCTGAACAGTGTCAGCGACAGCAGCAGCAGGCCCAGCACGTTGACTGGCGTGTAGTTCAGTTGCCACAGCACCGCGCTTACGGCGGATAGCGACACGAGCACCACCACCCAGGCACTTGCCGGGCCGAGGCGCAGGCGGGTGCGCCGACGGGCACCCGGGGTGAACAGTGGGGCATCGAGCGTGCCCTTGAGGTAGGTGATCAGGCCGAGCAGCAGCAGCTCGATCATGTCCAGGAGATCGATCGAACCGGTGCCGGGCAGGCCGAGCTCGGCCAGGGTCGGCATGGCTCGGTAATAACCCATGCCCCAGTTGATGAGGTTGTCCAGGGCCATGGCGTGCAGGTACACGCCGGGAACCTGGCCGTGCAGCGGTGACAAGGTGGTGTCGCCGGTTCCCGCGATGTCGGCGCCCACCAGCACCAGCTTGCCGCGCAGCAGTTGCCTGATCAGTGCCTGGTCTTCCTCGCCGGTGACCTCCAGGTCGCTCGCCGACAGCGTGAGGGTGTAGGCGCATTTCGCCTGGGCGTTGCTGCCAAGCCTCCAGAACACGGCTTGCAGCAACTGGTCGAACAGACCGGGCACGGTGCACTCGCCCATGTCGGCCACCTGCGCCTGGGCCGGGGACGGATGCACGCCCCACTGCACGCTGATGGGCGCCAACCGGGCCGCTGCGGTGCTATCGACCGGCAAGGACGCGCAGGCGTGCGCGTGACAGTACTCGCGGTACAGGCGCAGCGCCGGGGTTTCCAGCACGCCCGTGTCGGTCGCCACGGCCAGGGGGTATTGAGCACCGTAGCCGCTCCAGCTCACCAACGCCGGTGTAGTCGCCTCGGCCAGGCGCGGCAGGGTGTTGACCGCGCCTTCGCGGCCACGCTCCAGGCCGTTGTTGGCCAGCATCAGCGCAATACCTTGCTGTTGGTAGCGCTCGAACACATTGGCCAGTACCTGGCTTTCCAGGCGGGGAGGCTGCCCGGGCACGAGCCGTGAGTGGTCATGGCTGTACAGCAGGTCGACGAACACGGCTTCGGGCTTGTAGGCGAGCAGGCGCTTGAACAGCTTGCTCTGTTCGCTGTAGGGCAGTGGCCAGTAGGTATCGTTGCGCAACAGGTAGGCATCGTCGACCAGCACCACGACCACCTGGCGCTGCCCGTCATCGGCATAACCACTGGCCAGCAGGCGATTGAGCCAGCGGGCCGAGGCCTCGTCGGTGGAGCTGGCGAGGCCGATAGGGTCCAGCAGGGCGATCAGCACCACAGACACGCCGAACAACAATTGACGCAGCGAGCATCGCGAGAACTTGAGCATCCATGCCTCGATCACAGGAATCGAGGCATTTTGCCATCACTGCGGCAGGCGACGAAAGCCTTGCCGGCCCGAACGGGCCGGCGTTCGGCGTCGACAGGGCTCAGTACGCGGCTTCTGGCACTTCCAGGCCGATGCTCAACTGGCGCGACAGGCACGGCCAGCGCTTCCATGCAGCGCCGGTTTCCGGGCTGGACAGCTTGTCACGGTAGATCTCCACCGACTCCACGGCGAAGCTGTCGTCGTCGAGCATTTCGTCCACCGAGTGATGCACCACTTCGTCCAGCTGGTTGGCGAAGGCCTCGCCGATCAGCTGGTGGGCGATCAGGTTGGCCAGGGTGGTGTCCACCGGAATCAGCGGCTGCTGGAAGTGACGGATATACAGGTCGTTGACCTCCTCGACCAGGCGATGCGCCAGGTAGGCCTCGTCGAGCAGGCAGTCCAGCCCGACCTGTCCAGCCATGACGCTGGGTGGTTGCAGGAAATAAGCCTCGGCGATTTTCAGCACGGGCTTGATCTGCGACTCGATGCCGGCTTCGAGGGCTACGTTGTGCGCGGCCTCGAGCAATTCCGGCACCTCGTTGATGTAGGCGCCGACGAAGCGCGCCAGCGTACCCTGGGCGTCCTGCTCGGGCAGTTGGATCGACCGATGCAGGTGTGGCAGTTGCTGTTCCAGTCGGTTTTTCAGTTGGCCGGTGCGGCTCTCGTGTTGATGGGCGTTTTCGATCTGCTCGCGTACAGCAGCGATGTTCATGACAACTCCAGGGACAAGGCGTTACAAACGGAAGACACTAAGTTAGCTTGCTTACGAGAATGCCTAAGACGCATTTGTTATATCTCTGAGACACGTGTAGGAAATTGGCTATATCAAAGTGCCATTATTGTGTCCCGGGCCAGTATCCACGCGGCTTTCAGCGCAAACGTTTGGTCGTGTGAAGATCATTTCACCCCCCGCGTTGCGCACCATTGGTCGGTGTCTATACTCCGGATGAAACGTGATTCGTTGATGAGGCCCGACTGCCTTAAGCAGGGGGCTCGGTCGTCGAAGCCAGGCAGTCTTGGCCGCCGTTCCCTCCTTTGTCGTATGCAGGTCGTCCACGCCTCCGGGACTACAAGAACGATAAGGGGAACCCGCAATGATGCGACATCCACATGTCTGGATGGGCCTGTTGCTGTGGTCGGTATTGGGTCAGGCACAGGCAGCATGGACGGTGAACATGGCGCCCGGGGCGACGGAAGTCTCCCACGCGGTGTTCGACCTGCACATGACCATCTTCTGGATCTGCGTGATCATCGGCATCGTGGTGTTCGGCGCGATGTTCTGGTCGATGGTCATCCACCGCCGCTCGACCGGGCAGCAACCGGCGCATTTCCATGAGCACACCTGGGTCGAGATTCTCTGGACCGTCGTTCCCTTCCTCATCCTCGTGGTCATGGCCATCCCGGCCACCAAGACCCTGATCGACATCTACGACGCCAGCGAGTCGGACATCGATATCCAGGTCACCGGTTACCAGTGGAAATGGCACTACAAGTACCTGGGCCAGGACGTCGAGTTCTTCAGCAACCTGGCCACCCCTGCCGAGCAGATCCAGAACAAGTCACCGAAGGACGAGCACTACCTGCTCGAGGTCGATCAGCCGCTGGTGCTGCCGGTGGGCGCCAAGGTGCGCTTCCTGGTGACCGCCGCCGATGTCATCCATTCCTGGTGGGTCCCGGCCTTCGCGGTCAAGCGTGACGCCATTCCCGGGTTCGTCAACGAGGCCTGGACGCGGGTCGAGAAGCCCGGCATCTACCGTGGCCAGTGCACCGAACTGTGCGGCAAGGACCACGGTTTCATGCCCGTGGTGGTGGAGGTGAAGTCCAAGGCCGACTACGACACCTGGCTCGGCGAGCGCAAGGCCGAGGCGGCCAAGCTCAAGGAGCTGACCAGCAAGGAATGGACACTCGAAGAGCTGGTCGCGCGCGGCGACAAGGTCTACCACACCACCTGCGTGGCCTGTCACCAGGCCGAAGGCCAGGGCTTGCCACCGATGTTCCCGGCGCTCAAGGGTTCGAAGATCGCCATCGGACCCAAGGAAGATCACCTGAGCATCGTCTTCCACGGCAAGCCCGGCACCGCCATGGCGGCGTTCGGCAAGCAGCTCTCGGAAGTCGATATCGCCGCCGTGGTCACCTACGAGCGCAACGCCTGGGGCAACAACAAGGGTGACATGGTCACGCCGAAGGACGTGCTGGCGCTCAAGCAGGCCGAAGCGCAATGAGCCGGGTTACTCGCGGCAATCAGCGGATTGCAGGAGACAGGACATGAGTGCAGTGATCGACGACCACGCCCACGGTCAGGAACATGCCCACGGCCCGGCCAAGGGCCTGATGCGCTGGGTGCTGACCACCAACCACAAGGACATCGGCACGATGTACCTGTGGTTCGCCTTCAGCATGTTCCTGCTCGGCGGCTCGTTCGCCATGGTGATCCGCGCCGAGCTGTTCCAGCCGGGGCTGCAGATCGTGGAACCGGCGTTCTTCAACCAGATGACCACCATGCATGGGCTGATCATGGTGTTTGGCGCGGTGATGCCGGCCTTCGTCGGCCTGGCCAACTGGATGATCCCGCTGATGGTCGGCGCCCCGGACATGGCCCTGCCACGGATGAACAACTTCAGCTTCTGGCTGCTGCCGGCGGCCTTCCTGCTGCTGGTCTCGACCCTGTTCAGCCCCGGCGGCGGGCCGAACTTCGGCTGGACCTTCTATGCCCCGCTGTCCACCACCTACGCTCCGGCCAGCGTGACCTTCTTCATCTTCGCCATCCACCTGATGGGCATCAGCTCGATCATGGGCGCGATCAACGTGATCGCCACCATCCTCAACCTGCGCGCGCCTGGCATGACCCTGATGAAGATGCCGCTGTTCGTCTGGACCTGGCTGATCACCGCCTTCCTGCTGATCGCGGTGATGCCGGTGCTGGCCGGGGTGGTGACCATGATGCTGATGGACATCCACTTCGGCACCAGCTTCTTCAGCGCCGCCGGCGGTGGCGACCCGGTGCTGTTCCAGCACGTGTTCTGGTTCTTCGGCCACCCCGAGGTGTACATCATGATCCTGCCGGCCTTCGGCGCGGTCAGCTCGATCATCCCGGCGTTCTCGCGCAAGCCACTGTTCGGCTACACCTCGATGGTCTACGCCACCGGGGCGATCGCCTTCCTGTCGTTCATCGTCTGGGCGCACCACATGTTCGTGGTCGGCATTCCGGTGGTGGGCGAGCTGTTCTTCATGTACGCCACCATGCTGATCGCCGTGCCCACCGGGGTGAAGGTGTTCAACTGGGTCAGCACCATGTGGGAGGGCTCGCTGACCTTCGAGACACCGATGCTGTTCGCCATCGCCTTCGTCATCCTGTTCACCATCGGCGGCTTCTCCGGGTTGATGCTGGCCATCGCCCCGGCGGACTTCCAGTACCACGACACCTACTTCGTGGTGGCGCACTTCCACTACGTGCTGGTGCCGGGCGCGATCTTCGGCATCTTCGCCTCGGCCTACTACTGGCTACCCAAGTGGACCGGGCACATGTATGACGAAACCCTAGGCAAGCTGCACTTCTGGCTGTCGTTCGTCGGCATGAACCTGGCCTTCTTCCCCATGCACTTCGTCGGCCTGGCCGGCATGCCGCGGCGCATCCCCGACTACAACCTGCAGTTCGCCGACTTCAACATGGTCTCGTCGATCGGCGCGTTCATCTTCGGTGCGACCCAGGTGTTCTTCCTGTTCATCGTCATCAAGTGCATCCGTGGTGGCGCGCCGGCCCCGGCCAAGCCTTGGGACGGGGCCGACGGGTTGGAGTGGACGGTGCCGTCACCGGCGCCCTACCACACCTTCCAGACACCTCCGCACGTGAAATAGGAGCGCGGACATGGAAGGCCTGTCGCTCAAACGCCTGGTCACCCGCCTGCTGATGCTGACCGTGGTGATGTTCGCCTTCGGCTTTGCCCTGGTGCCGATCTACGACGTGATGTGCAGGGCTTTCGGCATCAACGGCAAGACCGGCGGGCAGTACGAGGGCAGCCAGGTCAGCGACCCGACGCGTTCGGTGCGGGTGCAGTTCATGTCCACCAATGCGGGCGACATGAGCTGGGAGTTCCACTCCACCACCGACCAGATCGAAGTCAACCCGGGCGCGGTGAACCAGATGATCTTCATCGCCCGCAACCCGACCAGCAAGCCGATGAGCGCCCAGGCCATTCCCAGCATCACCCCGGCCGAGGCCGCGGCGTACTTTCACAAGACCGAGTGCTTCTGCTTCACCCAGCAGGTGCTGCAGCCGGGTGAGCGCATCGAGATGCCGGTGCGCTTCATCGTCGATCGCGACCTGCCGGCCTCGGTCAAGCACCTGACCCTGGCCTACACCCTGTTCGACATCACCGCTCGCCACCCGCCGGTCGCCGATGCCGCGACCGAGGCCGCCCGTTGAGGGAAGGAGATCAACCATGGCAAGCCACGAGCACTACTACGTCCCGGCGCAGAGCAAGTGGCCGATCATCGCCACGATCGGCCTGTTCATCACCGTGTTCGGCCTGGGCACCTGGTTCAACGACCTCAAGGCCGGCCACCCGGAATCCCACGGGCCGCTGATCTTCTTCGTCGGCGGGCTGTTCCTGGCGTACATGCTGTTCGGCTGGTTCGGCGCGGTGATCAAGGAAAGCCACGCCGGGCTGTACAGCGCGCAGATGGACCGCTCGTTCCGCTGGGGCATGAGCTGGTTCATCTTCTCCGAGGTGATGTTCTTCCTGGCCTTCTTCGGCGCGCTGTTCTACGTGCGCGTGCTGGCCGGGCCGTGGCTGGGTGGCGAGGGGGACAAGGGCGTGGCGCACATGCTCTGGCCCAATTTCGAGTTCGTCTGGCCGCTGCTGCACACGCCGGACCCGAAATTGTTCCCGCCACCGAAGGAGGTGATCGACCCGTGGCACCTGCCGCTGATCAACACCATCCTGCTGGTGAGCTCCAGTGTCACCGTGACCATCGCCCACCATGGCCTGCGCAAGGGCCACCGTGGCACGCTGAAGCTGTGGCTGGGGCTGACCATCCTGCTGGGGCTGGCGTTTCTCGCGTTGCAGGCCTACGAGTACTACGAGGCCTACACCAAGCTGGGGCTGACGCTCGGGTCGGGGATCTACGGCGCGACGTTCTTCATGCTCACCGGGTTCCATGGCGCGCATGTGACGCTGGGGACGCTGATCCTGTTCGTGATGTTCTGCCGGGTGATGCGCGGGCATTTCGAGCCTGACAAGCACTTTGGCTTCGAGGCGGCGAGCTGGTACTGGCACTTCGTCGATGTGGTGTGGGTGGGGTTGTTCATATTCGTGTATGTGCTCTGAAAGGTAGCACTGACACTGCAGGAGCGGCCTTGTGTCGCGAAAGG
>NZ_JAOEBG010000018.1 GCF_029836165.1 Pseudomonas sp. GD04091 | reverse complement strand
TCGAAGCTGCTTTTCAAAAACACCTTCAACCTCAACAACTTACCGCTTGCCTCGCTGCGTTCAACGCTGCGAGGTGGCGAATAATACGCGATTTGAATTCGGAGTCAACACCTTGATCCAAAAAACTTTAGCGCGACCTCCGGCAACTAATCGCCACCACTTTGGATCTGTAGAGAAACACCAAGCGGAGCGGCCTGGCCATGAGCGATGAGCAGAACGAGAAGACCCCAGGTCTGTCGGCAGACGAAGAGCAGGAGGTCAGCCACAACCAGCCGCCGCGCGCGGCGGTGCTGCACGAGATCATCCGTTACCAGGGCGACCAGGAACTGGAGCGTACCCTTGCCGCCCTCTGGTGGTCGGCGCTGGCGGCCGGCCTGACCATGGGGTTGTCGTTGATGGCGATGGGGTTGTTCTACGCCCGCCTGCCCGAAGGCGACAGCGCGCAAGTGATCGCCAGCCTGGGCTACAGCGCGGGATTTCTGGCAGTGATTCTCGCCCGCCAGCAATTGTTCACCGAAAACACACTGACCGCCGTGCTGCCGGTCATGACCACACCGACCCTGGCCAACCTTGGCCGCCTGATGCGCCTGTGGTCCATCGTCCTGCTGGGCAACCTGGCTGGCACGATACTGGTTGCCTGGGTAATGCTCGAACTGCCGATCTTCGATAGCAAGACCGACATCGCCTTCCTCGATGTCGGTCGCAAGGTCATGGAGAACGACATCGCCCAGATGTTTGCCAAGGGCATCGTCTCAGGCTGGATGATCGCCACCATGGTCTGGATGATTCCGTCCATGGAGCACGCCAAGATCTGGATCATCCTGATGATCACCTACCTGATGGCCCTGGGCGACTTCACCCATATCGTGGTGGGTTCGGTGGAGGTGTCCTATCTGGTGTGGGCCGGCGAGCAGACCTGGCAGGCCTTCTGGCTGGACTTCGCCCTGCCCACGCTGGCCGGCAACATCATCGGGGGTAGTTTCATCTTCGCCCTCATCAGTCACGCCCAGGTACGCAGCGACAGCGGCAAACCGCCCTCGCAGCTACTAAAGGATGAAAAACCCGCGAAAACAGGTGACTAACGCGTCGCGACGGCCCGCTCGACCGCCCTGCCCTTCTGTGGCAATGGCCGTGGTCGCCACCAGTTCTGCCCTGGATGCGGGGAATCGAGACTGACCCGCTCGCCCATCTGCGGCGTACTCAACGGGACTTGCGCCGCGGTGGCCAGCGCCAGGATTCGTTCGAACGGCTCCTGCCAACCGTGGATGGAGAGATCGAACGTGCCGTTATGAATCGGCAACAGCCAACGGCCTCGCAGATCCAGGTGTGCCTGCAGGCTCTGCTCCGGCTGCATGTGCACATTGGGCCAGGCCAGGTTGTAGGCCCCGGTCTCCATCAATGTCAGGTCGAATGGCCCGAAACGCTCGCCGATTTCACGAAAGCCCGCGAAGTAGCCCGTGTCGCCACTAAAGAACAGGCGCATGCCTTGGTCGATCATCACCCAGGACGCCCACAACCGTCGGTTGCTGTCGAACAGTCCACGCCCCGAGAAATGCTGCGCGGGAGTGGCGACGAAACGCACACCTTCGATGTCGGTCTCCTGCCACCAGTCCAACTGCCGCACCTTGGCGGACGGCACTCCCCATTCGATCAGCAGGTCGCCCACCCCCAGTGGCGCGAGAAAATGCTCGGTGCGCGGCGCCAGACGGCGGATGGCCTGTTCGTCCAGGTGATCGAAGTGGTCGTGGGACAGAATCACCGCGGTCAACGGCGGCAGATCGTCGATCGCCAGCGGTGGCGCATGAAAGCGCAAGGGACCGGCCCATTGCACCGGCGAGGCGCGCTCGGCGAAGACCGGGTCGGTAATGAAGAAGCGTCCGCGCAGCTTGAGCAATACCGTGGAGTGCCCGAGTCGCCAAAGGCTGTGATCCGGTGCGTCGACCACTTGCTGGCGGGTCATGGGCTGCAGGCTGAGCCCGGCATCCGGGCGGGTTTCTGGCGGCTTGCGCAGCAGCAGGTACTTGATACCGATGCGCAGTTTCTTGAGCACGCCATCCTTCGGCAGTTCGACCTGGTTATGAAAGCGTCCGTCCCGGTGCGGTGCCGACTCGCCGGCAGGGGTAGCCATGGGAACCATGAGCGTGAGCACTCCGAGCAAGAAGAAAGCCTTCATGTTACTCCACAGGGACCGGATCAACCGTGAATTGGCTTGTAAGGTCATTTTTCACCGATGAACGATTGTTCAACAATATTCACGCGACTTATGCGATAAACGGCGCCTCACAGAAGAACGACAATCATGATCGACAACCGCAGCGGCAAAGGACTTTCTTTCGTCAGGCGCATCTACCTGCCACGAATCATCGGCCTCGGTATCGGTCTGTTCAGCGTGATGGCCGCCGTCGCGCCGTTGTCGCCGCCGAATTGGGCCTGGGCCCTGTTGCTGTTCAATGGCCTGGCCTGGCCACATGTCGCCTACCAGTGGGCATTGCGCTCGGCAGCACCCTACCAGGCCGAGCAACGCAACCTGCTGATCGACTCGCTGATGGGGGGGTTCTGGACCGCGGCGATGCATTTCAACCCGCTGCCCACCGTCACCATCCTGTCGATGATGACCATGAACAACGTCGCCGCCGGCGGCAAGCGTCTGTTGGCACGCGGCCTGCTGGCCCAACTGTGCGGCATGCTGCTGGCCAGCGCCCTGCTCGGCACCGGCTTGCAGCCGCAGGCGACGCCCTTGCAGGTGCTGGCCTGCCTGCCGATGCTCACGCTCTACCCGCTGGCTCTGGGCTGGGTGTGCTACCAGCTGGCGATCAAGCTGGCCGAGCACAAGCGCCGGCTCAGCGCCCTGAGCCGGACCGACAGCCTGACCGGCCTGCTCAACCATGGCTCGTGGAAAGACCTGCTGCTGCTCAAGTTCCAGATCTGCCAGCAGCAGCAACTGCCTGCGGTCGTCGCGCTGATCGACATCGACCACTTCAAGACCATCAACGACACCTATGGCCATGTGGTCGGCGATTGCGTCCTGCGCCAGCTCAGCCAGGAGCTCAAGCGCAACCTGCGAGAAGACGATCTTGCCGGACGCTATGGCGGCGACGAGTTCTGCGTGATTCTCCCAGGCACCGAACAGGCCCAGGCCTGCCTGGCCATGGAGCGTCTGCGCGAGCGTGTGGGCGCCTACCGCAACCCCCAGCTGCCAGACCTGCGCATCAGCCTGAGCATCGGCATGGCGCCGATCCACCCAGGCCTGCCCTCGCCCGAGCACTGGCTGGAAGACGCTGACAGGGCCCTGTACGCCGCCAAGCACCAGGGCCGCGACCAGGTCAATTTCGCCCGCGGCGAGGTCACGCCGCTCAGGCTGGCCTATCCTGACTGAACCTTCCCCCAGGCCGGGTGGAAGACTGCAGTTGAAGGAGTCGCCCGTACATGGACAGGAACGTCGACCTTTCGCCCACCAACCCCACCTCACGCCGGCAGGTGCGTCGCCTGGTCGGCGCCTTCTGCGCCCTGTTCGGGCTCTCCTGCCTGTTCACCTTGGTCGCGCTGTTCAACATCGCCGCCACGCTGGACCGCCAGGAGCAGACGCAGAGTACCTTCCACGCCACCCAGGCGCTGGAGCAGCGGCTACTGGCCTCGCGCCAGTTCCTTTCCAGTTACGCGGTCTGGGATGCCGCCTACGAACACCTGGTCGGCAAGGTCGACTGGCAATGGGCCTACGACGAGAAGAACATCGGCGAGTCGCTGTACAGCGCCAGCGGTTACGAAGGCGTCTTCGTGGTCGAAGACGGGCGCACCAGCTATGCCCTGTTCAAGGGCAAGCCCACCGATTCGCCGGCTGGCGCGCACATCGACAGTCCCCTGGCGCCGATCATCGATGAAGCGCGCAAGGCAGCGCCCGCCCGCGAGCAGATAACCCGTTTCGTGCGTTTCAATGGCTGGCCCGCCGTGCTCAGCGCCGCAGCGGTGCGCCCGGACAAGGAGGTGACCGAGGCCGATGTCAGCCAGGCGCCGGTGATGGTGTTCGTCGACCAGTTGACCGAGGCCAAGCTGGCCGCGCTGGGCGAAGGCGCGGGCCTGACCGGCATGCGTCTGGAGAAGAACGGCGCCGCCCCGGCCGAACAGCCTCATAGCGCCCTGGGCGATACCGGCTATCACCTGGCCTGGAACAGCCCCCAGCCGGGCCACCAGCTGCTTCGCGCGTTCCTGCCGCCACTGCTGGCCGTGCTGTTGCTGCTCGGGCTGGTGTTGCTCTATCTGTTCCGGCACGCCTTGCGCAGCTCCCGCGCCATCGATGAAAGCCTGTTGCGCCTGCAACAGAGCAACCGCGCCCTGGAAGCCAGCGAGCAGCGTTTCCGGGCGGTCGCCGAAGCCGCTTCCGACTGGATATGGGAAACCGATCGCCATCATCGCCTGACCTATCTGTCCCAACGCTTCGCCAGCGTCACCGGCTATCGGATCGAGAACTGGCTCGGGCAGCCGCTCAACCAGCTGTTGTCCTGCGACACCACGCCCCTGCTGCCCTGGCTCGACAGCCAGGCCGACAGCGACCCGCAGCAACTGGCCAACCTGCGCTGCAACTACGATGACGCCAGCGGGCAGAACCGCTACTGCCGCATTTCGGCGCGCTCGATCGTGTACGAGGGCAAGCTCGCCGGTTTTCGCGGTACCGCCAGCGACATCACCGACGAGGTCGCCGCCCATGCCCGCATCCAGCACCTGTCGATGCATGACGCGCTGACCGGCCTGGCCAACCGCAACAAGCTGTCCCGGCACCTCGAACAGGCCCTGTTGCGCGGCAGCGAAGCGCCTCCCCTGACCCTGTTGCTGCTCGACCTGGACAGCTTCAAGCCGATCAACGATTCACTTGGCCACCCGGCAGGCGACGCGGTGCTGCAAGAGGTGGCCACCCGCCTGCGCGACACCACCCGCGACGGTGACCTGGTCGCGCGCCTGGGTGGCGACGAATTCGTCCTGGTGCTGCAGGGCCTGGACCACCGCAGCGAGATCGATCGCTTCTGCGCCCGCCTGCTCGACCTGCTGCAACAGCCCGTGAGCTTCGAGGAGCACCAGTTGCACGTCGGCGCCAGCATCGGCATCGCCCAGACCCGGATCCAGGGCTTCGATGCCGGCGAACTGATCCGCTGCGCCGATATCGCCCTGTACCAGGCCAAGGCCGACGGCAAGAACACCTGGCGTTACTTCTCGCCGGAGATGAACCAGCAGATCCAGTACCGCCGACAGCTGGAAAACGACCTGCGCCGGGCGATCAAGCAGCACGAGTTCGTCCTCTATTACCAGCCACGCTACCGCCTCGACGACCTGCGCATCGTCTCGGTCGAGGCGCTGCTGCGCTGGCAGCACCCGCAGGAAGGCCTGCTCGGGCCGGACACCTTCATTCCGCTGGCCGAACAGAGCGACCTGATCGTCCCGCTGGGCCGCTGGGTGCTGACCGAGGCTTGTCGCGCCGCACGCAACTGGCCCGACGGGTTGCTGGTTTCGGTCAACCTGTCGCCCGCGCAGTTTTCACGCAGCGACGTAGTCGCCGACGTGCGCCAGGCCTTGCTGGAAACCGGCTTCGCGGCCCAGCGCCTGGAGCTGGAAATCACCGAGAACGTCATGCTCAACGATATCGAAGGCGCGCTGGGCACCATGCTGGCACTCAAGGAGCTGGGGGTGCGCCTGAACATGGACGACTTCGGTACCGGCTACTCGTCGCTCGGTTACCTGCGCACCTACCCGTTCGACAGCATAAAGATCGACAAACGCTTCATCGCCGGACTGAGCAATCAGAGCGGCAACGATCGGGCGGTGGTCCAGGCCATCATCAACCTGGGCAAGGCCATGGGGCTGACGGTGACGGCCGAAGGTGTGGAGACCGAGCAGCAGTTGAAGACGCTGGACAAGGAACAGTGCCATGAGGTCCAGGGCTATTACCTGAGCAAGCCGATGGACAGGGCGGATTTCGAGGCGCTGCTGGCGGGAAGGGATACACGGCAGGATGCGTCCTGACCGCTCGAGGGCGTTTCGCCTATTCGTGGGGGCGGGCTTGCCTGGCTGGGCCGCCGGGCAAGCCCGCTGCCGCAGGCTCCGCAGTGCGCCCAGGGATCAGCGCAGGCTGCGCTCGGCGACGATCTCCGGCAGGTCGGTGCGCTTCAGGTAGAGGCGCAACGGCTCGCCGATGTTCAGGCGATCGTCGACATGCTGCTCCAGCAACAGCGCCAGACGTTCACGACAGAGCGCCATGCGCGCATCGCTCTCGCGTCGCCAGACGAATTCGCTACAAGGGGTGATGCTGTCGTCGGCCACATCCATGCCGAACGAATCCTCGGAGAACCGCACGATATGGGTGCCGCGCTTGCCGTGGAAGCCGACGAAGCCCTTGAGCTGGTCGGCGGCGTTGCAAATGTCCTGGGAAGTGATGGCCATGGCGTTACCTCGCAAAAGAACCGGAAGTGACGCACACAGGGCGAGCGGTCGCCTCTGGCGGGCAACGCGCAGGCCCCAGCCTAACGCAACTGCCAGACCGTTCGCCAAGGTTTTTCTTGCCTTGTGCAAGGGCCCGCTAGAATGATTTTCGAGCCCCCAAAGCAGCCATCGGATCCGCCCCTTCATGACCCAGGCCGCCAATGCCGACATCGCCATCATCGGCCGTATCAACGCCGTACCGGCCATTCTCCAGGTGATCTGCGAGACCACCGGCCTGCGCTTTGCCGCCGTGGCGCGAGTCACCGAAAGCAGCTGGACCGCCTGCGCCGTGCTCGACACCCTGGGCTTCGGCCTGGCGGTCGGCGGCGAGCTCGACGTCGCCACCACGCTGTGCCACGAGATCCACAGCACCCGCGAGACCATCGTGATCGACAAGGCCAGCGAGGACGAGCGCTACTGCCGTCACCACACGCCACGCCTGTACCGTTTCGAAAGCTACATCTCGGTCCCGGTGCTGCGTACCGACGGCAGCTTCTTCGGCACCATCTGCGCCCTGGATCCCAACCCAACCCCTCTCAAAGGCACGGCGATCCAGCCGATGATGGAGTCCTTCGCCCGCCTGCTGGCGATCCAGATCGAAAGCGAGGAAAACGCCCAGCGCACCGAGCGTGCCCTGCGCAAGGAGCGGGCCATGGCCGAGGTTCGCGAGCAGTTCATCGCCGTGCTCGGCCACGACCTGCGCAATCCACTGTTCGCCATCACCGCCGGTGCCGAACTGCTCAGCCAACGCCTGCGAGATGCCAAGCAACGCGCCATCGCCCTGCATATCCTCACCTGTGGCCAACGCGCCAACCAACTGGTGCGCGACATGCTGGACTTCGCCCGCGGCCGTCTGGGTACTGGCATTCCGCTGAACCTGCAGCCATGCCATGACCTGCCCGAAGCCCTGGGCCATGTCGCCTCCGAGTTGCAGCGGATTCACCCGCAGCGACGCATCACCCTGGAAATCGGCCAGGTCGGCGGCCTGTCGTGCGACCGCGAACGCATCACGCAACTGCTCTCGAACCTGATCGCCAACGCGCTGGTCCACGGCGATCCCCAGGGCCCGGTGACGGTACGCGCCGCGCTCGCCGACGGCACCTTCACCCTGAGCGTGCACAATCACGGCACACCGATTCCAGCGCAGACGCTGCCCCTGCTGTTCCAGCCTTTCAGCCGGCCGATCTCCGGCGCGCCCCAGCAAGGCCTGGGTCTGGGCCTGTACATCGCCAACCAGATCGCCCTGGCCCACGGCGGCCATATGGAAGTGACGTCCAGCACGGAACACGGCACGTTGTTCAGCTTTCGCCTGCCACCGGGTCGACCTGTGACTCCAACAACACCGCCAGCCAGTTCATGAATGCCTGGACCCGACGCGGCACATGGCGCTGTCGCGCATACAGCAGCGACACCGGCATGGCCCGTGCCCGCCAGGGCTCGAGCAGCGACACCAGCTCGCCTTTTTGCAGGTGCTCCTCGACGCCCACCGCCGGTACCTGGATCAGGCCAAGACCGGCCAGGCAAGCGGCGGAGTAAGCTTCGGCGTTGTTCACCGTGACCACGCCAGCCATGGCCTGAAAGCGCAACTCGCCGCCCTGCTCGTACTCGAAGCCGGGGCTGCGCGAACCGAGGCTGCGTACGTAATGAACCAGACGATGACTGGCCAGGTCTTCAAGCCTACCTGGCACGCCATGGCGCTCCAGGTAGGCCGGGCTGGCGCAATTGCGCATGCTCAGGCTACCCACTGGCCGGGCCACGACATCCAGGTCGCCCAGCGCGCCAATGCGCATCACACAGTCGAACCCCTCGCGCAACAGGTCGACCTGGCGGTCGGTGCAACTGATTTCCACCTCAAGGCGCGGGAAGCGCTCAAGGAAGTCCGGCAGCGCCGGCACGATCACCCGGCGCGCCATCATGGTCGGCAGGTCGATGCGCAGGCGCCCGGCGAGCTCGGCATCGTCGGCGCTGAACAGGCCTTCGATCTCATCCATGCCCGACAGCAGGTCCTTGCTGCGTTCATACAGCAAGGCGCCATCCTGGGTCGTGCGCACCCGGCGCGTGGTGCGGTTGAACAGGCGCGTGCCAAGCAGGTTCTCCAGCGCTCGCACCTGTTCGGAAACGGTCGAGCGCGGCAGGCCGAGGCTTTCGCCGGCCTGGGTGAAGCTGCTGAGTTCACTGACTCTGACAAAGGTGCGCAGCAGGTCCAGCTTGTTCATCGAGGGCCTCAACTGTCCATTTCAGACGAACAGTATTTCCAAAATAGCGGGATTTAACAGAGCTCAACCGATCAATAACCTGTCGTCAACAGCCAACCCACCGAGGTAACCGACATGACCCGCAAGATCGCACTCATCACCGGCGCCAGCCGCGGCCTGGGCAAGAACACCGCCGAACACCTTGCCGCCCGTGGCATCGATGTCATCGGCACCTACCACAGCAAGGCCGACGAAGCCCAAGCCGTGGCCGCCTCGCTCGAGCAGGCCGGCGTACGCGCCGCCATGCTGCGGCTGGATGTCAGCGACAGCGCCGGTTTCACCGGCTTCGCCGAGCGTCTGGGCGACACCCTCGAACAACGGTTCGGCCGTCGCCAGCTGGACTTTCTGGTGAACAACGCCGGCATCGGCCTGAACGTGCCATTCAGCGACACCAGCGAAGCACAGTTCGACCAACTGCTGAACATCCAGCTCAAAGGTCCGTTCTTCCTCACCCAGCGCCTGCTGCCGCTGTTGGCCGATGGCGGGCGAATCGTCAACATTTCCACCGGGCTGACTCGCTTCGCCCTACCGGGCTACGCCGCCTATGCCGCGATGAAAGGGGCGATGGAAGTGCTGACCCGCTATCAGGCCAAGGAGCTGGGCGCGCGTGGCATTCGCGTGAACATCCTTGCCCCCGGTGCCATCGAGACCGATTTCGGCGGTGGCGTGGTGCGGGACAACCAGCAGGTCAATGACTTCATCGCCGGCAACACCGCCCTGGGTCGGGTCGGCCTGCCTGACGACATCGGCGCGGCGATCGCCCTGTTGCTGGAGGATGGCAATGGCTGGATCACCGGGCAGCGCCTGGAGGTATCCGGGGGGATGTTCCTCTAAGGCCGAGCCGCACTCAGGAACGGCTCAGGGCCTGATGCAGCGCGGCCAATGCCGGCAGTGCCAATGCCTCGTGGGTCACGCACAGCCCAACCCGGCGGCGCAGTGGCAGGCCGCTGCCCGGCTGCCAGTAGACCCCCGGACAGCGCTCGACCAGGGACTGCGGCAACCAGGCCGCGCCCTGGCCGGCGGCGACCATGGCCAGGACCAATTGCAACGAGCCGGCCTGACCGACCTGCTCGCCCTCGCCATACAACCCCATCAAGCGCTGGTGCGAAGGATGCTGCGGGCAGGTGATCCAGCGCCCATTCGGCTGGCTGCCGGTGGCCATGACCAGCACGAACGCTTCCTCCCAGAGCGGCAGGAACAATTCGTCTTCGCAGCGCTGGGCCTCGTCGGCCAGGCGCGCATCCCCCTCGCACCCCTCAAGCAGCGCCAGCTGCAGGCCCGCCACCGCCTGGCTGGCCAGGCGCACGCAGGCCTCGACCTGAGCCGGTGCGATGTCCGCCTCGATGCCCAGCGCCAGCGGTACCTGCTCCTGCCCCTGACGAAAGCGCAGGCGCAGCGCGTCGGCCTCGGCCACCATGCGGCAAGCCTGCGGATACAGCTCGCGCGCCTGCTCGCTGACCTCGACACCCCGCGCCTGACGCAGGAACAGCTCGACGCCCAGGTCCTCTTCCAGTTGGCGGATGGTCACCGACAAGGTCGGCTGGGCCACGCACAGGCGCTGGGCGGCTATGGTGATGTTGCGTGCTTCGAAGACCGCGATGAACGCCTTGAGATGACGGATATCCATAGATATAACCGATGCCTGCCAGAGAAATAAGCCGTTTTTCATGGCGATAGGCGCAATCTAGAATTTCGCCCATCGAAAGCGATTATGCCTGGGAGGCAATCATGAACAAACCACTGATCATCGTCACCGGCGCCAGCTCCGGTATCGGCGCCGCCACCGCCCGCCTGTTCTGCGCTGCGGGCCATCCCCTGCTGCTGATCGCCCGCCGCCTGGAGCGCCTTGAAGCGCTGGCCTTGCCCAATTGCCTGTGCCGGGCGGTGGATATCCGCGATCGTGCGGCACTGGTGGCGGCGGTGAATGAAGCCCAAGCCCTGTACGGCCCGGCCGACGCCCTGGTGAACAACGCCGGGGTGATGCTGCTGGGGCAGATGCACGAGCAGGACCCGCAACAGTGGGAACGCATGTTCGACATCAACGTCAAGGGCCTGCTCAACGGCGTGCACGCGCTGGTCGGGGGGATGATCGAGCGGCGCCACGGCACCTTGATCAACGTCAGCTCCGTGGCCGGGCGCAAGACCTTCCCCAATCATGTGGCCTATGTCGGCAGCAAGTTCGCCGTGCACGGGCTGTCGGAGAACCTGCGCGAAGAGCTGGCACCACACAATGTGCGGGTGGTGACCATCGCCCCGGGCGCGGTGGAGACCGAATTGCTCGGACATACCACCGATGAAGGCATCAAGCGCGACTACGAGGCATGGAAAGCCAATGACATGGGCGGCGTGGTGCTGGCGGCGGAAGATGTGGCCGAAGCGATCGTCTGGGCCTACCAGCAACCGCAGCACGTGTGTGTTCGCGAGATCGTGCTGGCGGCGACTGCCCAGCAGCCTTGAGCTCGGTGCATCGGGGGCAGTCCATCCTGTGGGAGCCGGCTTGCCGGCGATGAAGCCGGTGCAGGCGGCGCAACATCATTGCTCCCTTCGCATTACGCCCTTCTCGCTGTCTTCATGAACCTGCACGCTCGCGGTCATGCCGGCGCTCAGTGTCACTCCTTCGGGAATCTGGTCCAGGCGGATACGCACCGGAATCCGCTGCGCCAGCCGCACCCAGTTGAAGGTCGGCTCCACCTCGGGCAACAGCTGCCCGTCCGGCGTCGAGTTGCGGTCGGTGATGCCGCGGCTGATGCTCTGCACATGGCCCTGCATCGAGTCGCCGGCGCCCATCAGCCAGACCTTGACCGGGTCGCCGACACGGATCCTCGGCAACTTGGTTTCCTCGAAATAGGCCTGGATGTAGAAGGTGGAGTCGTCCACCAGCGCCATCACCGACTGCCCGGTGTTGACGAAGTTGCCCTCGGCCAGGCGCAGGTTGGTGATATGCCCGCCACGCGGGGCGCGCACCTCGCTGCGGGCCAGGTTGATCTTCGCCTCTTGCAGCTGCGCTTGGGCCTGGTGCAGCTCGCCACGGGCGACAGCGGCGTTGATCTGGGCGTTCTCGCGCAGCTCGGCGCTGATCGCCTCCGGCCCCAGGGCGGTGCGCCGGGCGGCTTCGCGGTCACGCAGACGCAGTTGCTGGGTACGGGTTTCGACCACGGCACTGGCCTGGTCGAACGCGGCCTGGAAGCGTTCGCGGTCGATGGTCATCAGCAGGTCGCCCGCCTTGACCTGCTGGTTGTCGTGAACCTTCAGCGCACTCACCCAGCCGGACACGTCCGGGGCGATCACCACCACGTCGGCCCGCACCCGGGCATCCCGGGTCCAGGGCGTGAGCATGTAGTACTGCCAGAGTCGATAGCCGGCGAAGACAGCGAGAATCACCACGCACAGGGTGACCAGGGTACGTACGGCGGTACGCATGGAGTTACTCCTTACAATGGTCCCAGCAGCCGTACCACCAGGTACAGCACACACACGAACAGCGCCGCGTCGAACAATGCCTCATGCCAGATCCACCGCCCCAGGGGCGTGGCCTGCACGAGGATGCGCAACAGCCCGGTGAACACCAGCGCCATCAATACATAGATCAGAAACGGGCTGAGCAACACGCCACCCAGCGCCCACTCACGCAACCCCATGCACGTCCTCCTGCCAATGGCACCACTTGCCCCAGCTCTTGCGCAACTGCAAGACCGCGCCGATGGCCAGGCGCAGCGGGTCGCTGGACGGCTGGCGGCGCAGGGCCTCGATGAACTGTTCAGTGGCGGCGTCCAGGCGCTGGCCGCGCCCAGGGGCCGGCCCCCTGGCGAGCACCGCTTCCAGTTGCCGCAGGTACTCCCGCTCGGCATTGCCCAGCGGCGCGTTGGCCACCGCCAGGCACATGCGCAGGTGCACCAGTTCGTCGCCGATGTCCAGACCATGCAAGCCGTCATCCCAGCGCTTGCGCTCGGCTTCGGGCAGCTCGCTGGCATGCCGCGCCAACTGCATCAGGCGGTCGGCCATGCGCCCGCCGAACCAGCTGTCGGCACCGCGCAGGTCGCGCCGGGTCAGACGTACCAGGTCGCTCTGCGTGGCGGCGCGCAGGCGGCGGCCGAGCCAGGCCGGATGGCGCAGCACCAGCAGGCGGAACGCCAGCACCGCGGCGCCCACGCCCAGGAGCATGGCCTGGGCGCTGTTGAGCATGCTCGCGACATCGAAATGCATGGCATTGAGCGGTGCGACCAGCACGATGAAATGCAGGCAATAGGAGGTGGCGGTGGCGCCGATCCGCGGGTGTGCCATGCCCAGTGCGCCGAAGAACAGCGGCACGCCCATCCCCAGGCAGAGCATGGCGAAACTGCTCCACTGCGCCAGCAGGATCTGCCCCACCAGGAACGCGACCGGGATCGCCAGCAAGATGCCGCGCAGGAAGCTCAGACCGATCTGCGCGCCATTCTCGCGGCTGGCGAACAAGCTGCAGACCACGCAGGTCAGCACCAGCCCGCCCGGCGCCGAAGGCCAGGCCGTGGCCAGCCAGAAGCTGCTCATGGCCAGGAAGGCCAGGGCACTGCGCGAGCCGAACAGCAACGCCAGGGATATGTCGCGGTGGGCGGCCAGGCTCTGCGAGACTTCCTTCGGTGCCCTGCCCTGCTCCACATCGTCGAGGGCCTGGGTCGCGGCCATGGCGAAGTCCAACAGCAAGGTCAGGCGCGCCAGGCAGTAATGCTCGGCGGAGCTGATGGTTTCGTCATGGGCAGCATCCCAGACCCGTTGGCGCAATACCAGCAGGCTGGGTCGATCGGGTGCGGCCAGTTGCGCACGCACTTCATCCAGCCACGGCGCCACGTGTCCGGCCTCGGTTTCATCGAGTTGGCGCCACTGCCGGCGTACCGAGCGAGAGATGCGCAGCAGCACCATCAGTTTCTGGCTGAGGCCGCGAATCGCGCGGGCTCGCTGGCGGCCACGACTGCCTTCGAACCAGGCATGTTCACGTTGCGTGTCGATGGCGACGATACGTCCGAGGCTGTCGAGCAAGCCTTTGCGCGCCTCGTCTTCGCCACCCAGCATGGCGCTGGCTGCCTGCAAGCCGTTCTGCCAGGCCTGGCGCGCCTGGCCGGCAAGCTGCTGCTCGACCCGCATCGGCCAGACCAGGGCACTGGTGGCGGTGGCACAGCAGATGCCCAGGCTGATCTCGGTACAGCGCGCCACGGCCTGGTCGAACACCTGCAGCGGATGATCGATGGCTGGCAGGGCGATGATCGCCGCCGTATAGCCGGCCAACACGAAGGCATAGGCCCAGGCGCTGCGCAGCTGGGTGGAGGCCGCGGTGCACAGCGCCAGCCACAAGGCCAGCGCCAGCAGGAACAGCCAGGGGGTCTGGGCGAACAGGCCGATGAACACCACCGACATGAAGGTCCCGACCAGGGTCCCGGCGAGGCGGGCCAGGCCTTTCTGCACCACCATGCCCGACAGCGGCTGGGCGACGATGAACGCGGTCATCAGCGCCCAGGCCGGCTGCTCCAAGCCCCAGCGCAGGGCCAGCCACAACGCCAGGCCACCACCGAGCAAGGTCTTGATGGCGAACTTGAGGGCGAGGCTGCTGGGGGCGAACAGGGCCTGGAAGGTGATGGGCACGAATCGGACCTTGGAAAGGCTGTGTACTAAAAGATAGACAACGGAGGAAGGATAAATCGTAAACGATTAATTAGCTAGCTAATCATCTAAGCCATTGCTTTTAATCGCACTGCCTGCGGCTCCGAGGAAGCAGATGAACTGTTGATTGAAAGACCAGGACCTGCGCCTCGCCATGACCTTTCCACAGGCAAAAAAAATGGGCGACCGAAGTCGCCCTAAATGCCTTGCGTGCTCGTGAATCGGGAAGGATCAGCGCTGGTTGCGCTTTTTCGAGTCCTTCCAGATGAAAATGCCCAGACCGGCGAAGAAGGCCAACATCAACCCGACCGTTACCACTCCGGCGATAACCACGTTGTCGAAGAACATGTCGGCCCCTCCCTTGGTGTGCCGTCATCCGATGGGTGCAAGGTAACCAATGCAGGGAGGGGGAAAATTGACCGGAGTCAAAGGTGCCCGGGGCCGGGCACGCAAGGCGGGCGCAGGGTTGACCTGCATCAAGTTTCAGCGCTTCTTGGGCTTGCCTTTGGGCTTTTTCTTCTTCGCCTGCCCCAGCGGCATGGCCTGCTCGAAGGCCTGGCGCATGTCGTTCAGGCGCTTGTCGTTGAGGTCATGGATGCGTTTGGCACGCTCGGCGCCGAAATCGATCAGGTTGTCTTGGCTCATGGCGGGCTCGACGGACAGCAGAGGCCTTCATGATGAAGGCAAGCGCCTGTGCTGACTAGTCAGACTTCGATATCCACCAGCAATCCCTGGCGCGTACGTTCCCCCAACGGCGCCACCGGCACGGTGTTGTCGGCGTTCAGCTCGTCGCCGGGCACGGCCTCGTAACGCTCCCCTTCGGCCTGCTGACGCCGCTGCTGCTGGCGGCGCTGCTCATCGCGCAGCAGCAATGCCTGCTCTTCGGGATCGCGATGGTTCTTCAGGTCGATGGCGCCATCACTGGACGTTGGCTGCGCGGGTACCACCGGCGCAATGGTGGGCGGCGGCTTGACCGGGTCCTGTTGCGAGGTCACGGGGACGGCACTGAGTGGAATGATCGGCGGCAGCATGGGTGGGTCTCCTGTAGCCGTTGTGTCGGCTGGTGGTCCGCCGCCTTGAGTGCCTGCGGGCGAAGGTGTGCGGCGCGTCACAACACCGCACTGCCCGGAGTATAGCGTGGGCTTATTCGGCTTCGTCGTCCGGGTCGTCGGACGGCGTGGAGGAATCGCTCCAGGGCCGCTTGTAGACCTGCTGCCAGACCGCGTCCATGTGCTCGCGCAACACCTGCGGGGCATTCTTGAGCGAAGCGCTGTCTTCACGTTCTCCGCCGAACGGGTCTTCTCCCGGCGGGGTGATCAGCGACTGACCGGTGATGGTGTAGACCGCCTGGCCCTCACGCATCTCGATGGCGATGTCGTGAGGGTCGATGCCGCCGCCGCAGAAGGAATGGCTGGCCACCGTCACCTCGGCGATACCGTCCTTGTTCAAGTCGCTGACGTCGCTGACATCGGTGTAGAAATCCACGTCCAGGTCCAGGCCGGCGCAGGTGGTCTCCTGCTCGTTCTGCCAGCGCGGCTTGAACACATCGTCGCTGGTCGCGCGGCCATACAGGGTGGCCTTGAGCACCACCTTGTCCACCTCTTCCTCGGTATCGGGGTCGGTGGCCTGGCCATCGGCCCGGCTCAGCACCAGCAGCCCTTCGCCTTCGCGGTCGTGGAAGTGCACGCTCTTGATCGGCGTCTGCACGCCCAGCACCTCCAGCTGTTCGACCGGAATCGGCGGCAGGACCTCGAAACTCTTCTGTTCACAGGCGGTCAGCAGCGCCAGGCTGCCCAGGCCCAAGGAGACGTTCAACCAGCGGTGCTTGGCAAACATGGTGGCGCATGGCCCTCGTGGCGGACGGTGTTCGTCGATGAACACGCTAGACTCTGTAGATTCTTTGGTGTGGCGCGGCCGATCCGTTACCATAGCCGGCTTTGTTCATCGCGGGAGTTTTGGCAGTATGGCGCAGCAGTATCAACCGGGGCAACGCTGGATCAGCGACAGCGAAGCCGAGCTCGGTCTTGGGACCATCCTGGCGCAGGATGGCCGCCTGTTGACCGTGCTCTACCCGGCCACGGGCGACACCCGCCAGTACTCGCTACGCAATGCGCCGCTGACCCGCGTGCGCTTCTCGCCAGGCGACCAGATAACCCACTTCGAAGGCTGGAAGCTGACCGTGCGCGAGGTCGATGACGCCGATGGCCTGCTGGTGTACCACGGCATCGACGGGCAGAACCAGCCCCGCACGCTGCCGGAGACGCAGCTGTCGAACTTCATCCAGTTCCGCCTGGCCAGCGACCGCCTGTTCGCCGGGCAGATCGACCCACTGTCATGGTTCTCCCTGCGTTACAACACCCTGCAGCACACCAGCAAGCAGATGCTTTCCAGCCTGTGGGGGCTGGGCGGCGTTCGCGCACAACCCATCGCCCACCAGCTGCACATCGCCCGTGAAGTCGCCGATCGCATCGCCCCCCGGGTCCTGCTGGCCGACGAAGTGGGCCTGGGCAAGACCATCGAAGCCGGCCTGGTGATCCACCGCCAGCTCCTGTCAGGCCGCGCCAGCCGCGTGCTGATCCTGGTCCCGGAGAACCTGCAGCACCAGTGGCTGGTGGAAATGCGCCGACGCTTCAACCTGCAGGTCGCGCTGTTCGACGCCGAGCGCTTCATCGAAAGCGATGCCAGCAACCCGTTCGAGGATGCCCAGCTGGCGCTGGTCGCCCTGGAATGGCTGGTCGAAGACGAGAAGGCCCAGGATGCGCTGTTCGCCGCCGGCTGGGACCTGATGGTGGTCGACGAGGCCCACCACCTGGTCTGGCACGAGGAACAGGCCAGCCCCGAGTATTCGCTGGTCGAGCAACTGGCCCAGGTCATTCCGGGCGTGTTGCTGCTCACCGCCACCCCTGAGCAACTGGGCCAGGACAGCCACTTCGCGCGCCTGCGCCTGCTAGACCCCAACCGCTTCCACGACCTGGCCGCGTTCCGCGCCGAAAGCGAAAACTATCGCCCGGTGGCTGAAGCCGTGCAGGAACTGCTCGACGAAGGCCGTCTGTCGCCCAAGGCCCACGCCACCATCGAAGGCTTCCTCGGCGCCGAAGGCGAAGCATTGCTGGCCGCCGTCACCGATGGCGACACCCAGGCCAGCGCCCGCCTGATCCGCGAGCTGCTCGACCGCCACGGTACCGGCCGCGTGCTGTTTCGCAACACCCGCGCGGCGATCCAGGGCTTCCCCGAGCGCCAATTGCACCCCTACCCGCTGGCCAATCCCGAAGCCTACGCCGAGCTGCCGTCCGGCGAGCGTGCCGAGTTGTACCCGGAAGTCGCCTTCCAGGCCCAGGGCGAGGCTGGCGACGACGAACGCTGGTGGCGCTTCGACCCACGGGTCGACTGGCTGATCGACACCCTGAAGATGCTCAAGCGCACCAAGGTCCTGGTGATCTGCGCCCACGCCGAGACCGCCATGGACCTGGAAGACGCCCTGCGCGTGCGCTCCGGCATTCCGGCCACGGTGTTCCACGAAGGCATGAGCATCCTCGAGCGTGACCGCGCCGCCGCCTACTTCGCCGATGAAGAGTTCGGCGCCCAGGTCCTGATCTGCTCCGAGATCGGCAGCGAAGGCCGCAACTTCCAGTTCGCCCATCACCTGGTGATGTTCGACCTGCCGGCCCACCCCGACCTGCTCGAACAGCGCATCGGCCGCCTCGACCGGATCGGCCAGAAACACACGATCCAGCTGCACATCCCGTACCTGCAGGACGGCCCGCAGGAACGCCTGTTCCAGTGGTACCACGAAGGCCTCAACGCGTTCCTCAACACCTGCCCGACCGGCAATGCCCTGCAGCATCGGTTCGGCACGCGCCTGCTGCCGCTGCTGGCAGGTGGCGACGACAAGAGCTGGAACACGCTGGTGGCCGAGGCCCGCGCCGAGCGCGAACGCCTGGAGGCCGAGCTGCACACCGGCCGCGACCGCTTGCTGGAACTCAACTCCGGCGGCGCCGGCGAAGGCCAGGCACTGGTCGAGGCGATCCTCGAGCAGGACGACCAGTTCGCCCTGCCGATCTACATGGAAACCCTGTTCGACGCCTTCGGCATCGACAGCGAGGACCATTCGGAGAACGCCCTGGTGCTCAAGCCGAGCGAGAAAATGCTCGACGCCAGCTTCCCGCTGGGCGACGACGAAGGCGTGACCATCACCTACGACCGTGGCCAGGCCCTGTCCCGCGAGGACATGCAGTTCCTCACCTGGGAGCACCCGATGGTCCAGGGTGGCATGGACCTGGTGCTGTCCGGTTCGATGGGCAACACCGCCGTGGCGCTGATCAAGAACAAGGCGCTCAAGCCAGGCACCGTGCTGCTCGAGCTGCTGTACGTCAGCGAGGTCGTGGCGCCGCGTAGCCTGCAGATGGGCCGCTATCTGCCGCCGGCCGCGCTGCGCTGCCTGCTCGACGCCAACGGCAACGACCTGGGCCCGCGCGTGGCCTTCGAAACCCTCAACGACCAGCTCGAAAGCGTGCCCAGAGCCAGCGCCAACAAGTTCGTCCAGGCCCAGCGCGACGTGCTGGCCAAGCGCATTGCCGACGGCGAGGCCAAGGTCATGCCGGTACACGACGAACGCGTGGCCCAGGCCCAGCAGCGCCTGACCGCGGAAGCCGACGAAGAGCTGGCACGCCTGACCGCGCTGAAGGCGGTCAACCCAAGCGTGCGCGACAGCGAAATCGAGGCGTTGCGCAAGCAGCGCGAGGACGGCCTGGCGGCGCTGGAAAAAGCGGCCCTGCGTCTGGAAGCGATCCGGGTGCTCGTCGCCGGCTGATCCCGATGAACGTCAGCGCGGGGCAAGCCCGCTCCCACAAGAGCCCGACAGGCTTGGGGAGCGGGCTTGCCCCGCAATCGCTTCAGCCTTTCGATATCCATTTAGACTTTCCGGCTATTACCCTCATATCCAAATGGTAGAGATCAAAGTGCCATTAACCAGGAAGGCTTAAACACGCGTTTCTATACTCCAGCAGGAACAGTCTCCATCCGTGCTTTTTGGGGACGAGTGAAGACTCGACGAAGAGGCCTGCAATGGAGTGGCTGGGACTGCAATTGTTCGCCGACCTACCGGCGACGGGACAGATCGTCCTCGACTGCCGACACAACCCTTATCTGGTGCTACTTGCCTTCTCCGTGGCCAGCGCCGCCTGTTTCGCCACCCTGGACATGAGCGAACGGCAAAGCCACTGCGAAGACCGCTTCGCCCGCAGGCAATGGCGGGTGCTCGGAGCCTGCTGCCTGGCCGGCGGCATCTGGGCCATGCACTTCATCAGCATGCTGGCCTTCGAGGCACCGCTGGAACTCCACTATGACGCCCCGTTGACCGGCCTTTCGCTGCTGATCGCCCTGCTCGCCGCCTGGCTGGCGATGAACAGCCTCAATCGCAGCGAGATGCGCCTGCGCCACTACTTGCAGACCGCGCTGCTCATCGGCCTGGGGATCAGCGCCATGCACTACACCGGCATGGCCGCGCTGCAGACCAGCGCCCAGCAGTACTACCAGACCGGGCTGCTGCTGGCCTCCATCGGCATCGCCGTGGTCACCAGCCTGGTGGCGCTGCTGATGGCCCGCTCTTTCCATGAGGGCAGCGGCACGCTGCACCTGCTGTTGAAGTACGGCGCCAGCCTGCTGATGGCCGGCGGCATCGTGCTCACCCATTTCACCGGCATGGCCGCGATGACACTGGTGATCCCCCACGAGACCGCCCTGCACCTGTCCTCCGGAGACAACAGCCTGCAGCTGGCGCTGACCATCGCCTTCATCACCCTGCTGATCAGTGGCAGCAGCATCAGTGCGGCCCTGGCCGACAAGAAGCTGCAGAGCAAGGAACACGACCTGCGCCGGGTCAACGTGCTGCTCAGCCAGCTCGACCAGGCAAGGGCCTCGCTGCAGCAGGCGGCCCATTACGATGCCCTGACCAACCTGGTCAATCGCCGTGGCTTCAACCAGGTGTTCGCCGAGCGTCTGGCCGAACAATCGGCCCATGACGGCATGCTGGCGGTGATGTTCCTCGACATCGACCACTTCAAGCGCATCAACGACAGCCTCGGGCATGCTGCCGGCGACGAGCTGCTCAAGGTGATCGCCGGCCACATCAAGGCGGCGACCCGTGGCCAGGACCTGGTATCGCGCTTCGGTGGCGACGAGTTCTGCATCGTCACCGGCCTCAACAGCCGCGATGAAGCCCGGCACCTGGCCCAGCGCATCATGCAGCGGATGAAAGAGCCGATCGACCTGGCCGGTCGGCGCATGGTGATGACCACCAGCATCGGCATCAGCATCTTTCCCGACGACGGGCAGAGCACCGAGGAACTGCTCAAGAACGCCGACCTGGCGCTCTACCAGTCCAAAGGCTGCGGGCGCAACAGCCTGAACTTCTTCAACAATGGCCTGAAGACCCGCGCCACCCTCGAGCTGCAACTGGAAGAAGAGCTGCGCGTGGCGCTGTTCGAGGAACGCGGCCTGTGCGTGCATTATCAGCCGATCTTCGACCTGCACAGCGGGCAAGTCGCCAAGCTCGAAGCCCTGGTGCGCTGGCAGCACCCGCAACACGGTCTGCTCAGCCCCGAGCGCTTCATCGGCATCGCCGAGGCCAACGGGCTGATCGCCGAACTGGACCTCTGGGTACTGCACCGCGCCTGCGAGGATCTGGCCACGCTCAACCAGCATGGCTACGGCGAACTGAAGGTCACGGTGAACTGCTCGGCGCTCACCCTCGGCCGCGAGGAACTGGCCAACGAAGTGGAAATGGCGCTGTTCCAGGCCGGTCTGGCACCACGCCAGCTGGAGCTGGAGGTCACCGAAAACGCCCTGATGGGCGACATCCATCACACCATCAATCTGCTCAAGCGCATCCGGGCCATGGGCGTGGCCCTGTCGATCGACGATTTCGGCACCGGCTATTCATCGCTGGCCTACCTCAAGCGCCTGCCGCTGGACGTGCTGAAGATCGACCGCTCGTTCATCCAGGACGTGCCGGCCAGCCAAAAGGACCGTGAGATCGTCCAGGCGATCATCATGATGGCCCATACCCTGCACCTGAAGGTGGTCACAGAAGGTGTCGAGACCGTCGAACAGCACAGGTTCCTCGCCAGTCACGGCTGCGACTACCTGCAGGGCTACCTGCTCAGCCGCCCGGTGCCGCTGGCCGAACTGCGGCCGATCCTCGACCGGCTCGACCGCCAAAACAACGACCTCAATCCTTGTTGCGATACAGCTCTACCAGGGTCGCCGGATCTTTTTGCAGATAACCCTGGCTACCGTGCAGGCGCATCAACTGCGCGGCGAGGCCACTGACCGGGGTCGCCGAGCCCTGCTCGCGGGAAAACTTCACCGCGGTGTCGAGGTCCTTGAGCAAGGTGCGCACATGCCACTTGATCGGCTCGAAGCGGCTCTCGGCCATTTGCGGGGCGAGAATCTGCAACGGCCTGGAGTCGGCAAAACCGCCGGCCAGCGCCTCGGCGATCAGCCGCGCATCGACCCCTGACTGCTCCGCCAGGGCCACCACCTCGGCGATCACCAATGCGTTGCAGGCGACGATCATCTGGTTGCACGCCTTGGTCACCTGCCCCGCGCCCACGCCGCCCATATGCGTGACCCGTTGCCCCAGAGTCAGCAATATCGGTCGCGCCCGCTCCAGATCGCCCGTCTCGCCACCGACCATGATCGCCAGGGTCCCCGCCTCGGCGCCCGGCGTGCCACCCGACACCGGCGCATCGAGCCAGGCCATGCCACACACGGCCGCCAGCTCCGCGGCCATCTCCCGCGTGGCGGTTGGCTCGAGACTGGAAAAATCCACCAGCAACTGCCCACTGCGCCCGCCGCGGGCGATGCCCTGCACACCGAACACCACCTCGCGCACCACCGCCGTGTCGGCCAGGCACAGCAACACCATGTCCGTCGCCTGGCACAGCTCGGCAGGGCTGGCGGCCAGACGGGCTCCGGCCGCGACCAGTTCGGCGCACTTGTCCGGGCTGCGGTTCCACACGGTCAGCGGATAACCGGCGGCCAACAGACGACGACACATTGGCAGCCCCATCAAGCCGATTCCGGCGAACCCCAGCGAAGGCAATGCAGTACTCATGTAGGACTCCAGATTAAAGAAGCGTGACAAACGGGCGATGCAGTGCGGGTACGAGACAAAAACCCTAGTAGGACTAGGGAAAACCCCGATCGCACAAGAAAAAGACGCACTGATAAAGTCGCGAAATTTTCCGTAATGGCCATATGACATGCGCCAGCGGAAAGCCACCAACACCAGGCAAATGGCGCACTATGACCTCTACGAACACTTCTGCCAACGCGGTCCCCGAGTCGTCGCTCATTCCCACTGCGCGGGCCGCCGGCAGCGCTCGAGACCTTTGCGCCGCCCGCGGCATGCCGGCGCAGCAGTATCTGTACTTCACCGAACAGGACATCCAGCGCATCCTCGACAACCTCGACGGCCTGCGCGACCTGGTGTTCCCACAGAACCTGCACGTCGAGGACGAAGACCAGCTGCGCCTGGAACAGCAGTTCCCCTCGGTCTGCCTGATCGGCCTGGGCCGCTGCGGCTCGAACATCGCCCTGGATGTGGCGGAGCTGGTGTACAACGCGCGCACGTTCTTCCTCAACGAGTTCAACAACGAAGACCGCTTCAAAGGTGAGGCCGGCTACAGCCCGGCGCGCTGGATCCGCCAGAACCTGCGACTGGTGCAGAACAAGGCCGCCAAACCGGTGTTCCTGGTCGAGCCGCTGGTGATGCTCGGCGACCTGGACAAGGACATCGCCGGGCGCATCCGCTTCTCGCGCAAGGGTGAACGCGGCGCGTTCCTGCGCGACTACAGCAAGATGAAGATCATGGACCTGTCCGAGGTGCATGCCGGCGGCGCCGGCAACGCGCCGATCCTCGGCCAGTACCTGGCCAAGATCATCCTCAACAAGGACACCCAGCGGTTCTCCAGCGCTGACTGGAAACTGATCCACTCTTACCTGATCGACTCCTGTGGCATCAAGGCCAACCAGTCGCGCCTGTACTTCTATATCTTCAGCGCCGGCGGCGGCACCGGCTCAGGGATGGCCTCGGAGTTCGGCCTGGCCCAGCAGTACTCGTACATGAACAAGACCTTCGACACCAAGCCGGCCGACGAGAACGACGGCAAGAGCGGGCACTCGTTCGTCTTCGAGCCGATCTTCACCAGCGGCATCTGCGTGCTGCCCAACGCCTCCGACCATCGCAGCGAAATGTCCGAAGCCCTGCACATCAACGCCGGGCGCCTGCTGTGCAAATACCTCTCGGAGGAATGGGACTTCTCGTACAACTTCGACAACGAAGACAGCAGTGAAGCCAGCGTCATGGGCCGCATCCGCCCATGGAACGCGATGATGCTGATCTCCAACGACATCATGCGCTATGCCGAGGAAAGCGACGACGGCACGATCCAGAACATCGACGTCAACGCCATGGAGAAGCACGCCAACCAGTACATCTCCCAGCAGATCTTCAACATCCTCACCGCCCAGGCGGTGACCACCGACTACGACCAGAACTACTTCCGCCGCGCCGGCATCGACATCGGCGAAACCATCCGCCTGGATGCCAACGACCTGTTCATGAGCCTGGCAGGCCCCGTGGCCATCGCCTACGCCGAATCGGTGGTGCCGGAGATCCCGCCCCAGGGCTCGGACAAGTTCAAGGTGTTCGAGCGCGAGCAGCCGCGCCTGGACATCGATGACCTGTTCTTGCGCTCCATCGACCTGCCGCACTTCAACAAGCAGACCCAGGCCATCGAAGGCATCAGCCTGTTGCCGATCGAGTCGCGCCGCTACCGTGCGGCGCTGGAGCAGTACCAGGCCTCGGGCTACGACGCCGCGGCGCTGCACGACCTGCACTTCTTCAAGAACTGCTCGTCGGTGGTGTCGATCGTCTCGCTGCCCAAGGACTACAAGCTGTCCTACATGGACCTGAACCGGCTCAAGACTCACCTCAACAGCCTGTTCCCCAACACCACGCTCAAGCGCTACGCGCTGGTGATCGGCGCCTCGGCGAACCTGTCGCTGACCACCCTGATCGCCAAGAGCCCGTGCCTGTCGGACGATTTCCTGACCCTGATCGTGGCGTTCATCAAGCGTTGCTTCGCGCGCAACCCGTACCGCTTCGACGACACCCTGGACAATGCCGTCCTCGAGTTCATCACCGGCGAGCATTTCGACGAGGACCGCATCGACGACCTGCTCAACGAGTTCGAGAACCCGGCGAAGATCCTCGACACCAACTGGTACGCGATCAAGCCGATGTACGAGAAGAAGTACCGCGAGCTGATCAACGACAAGAGCCGCTTCGTCTCGATCAACGACATCCGCCTGTCGCGCGAATGCGTGAAGAAGGCGGTGAAGTACCTGCGCGAGATCTTCCGCCACCGCATCGGCAAGACCCGGGTGATTTCGCTGAACAGCCATACCGGGCGCGTGGACTACTGAAAGCGATCGCGGGGCAAGCCCGCTCCCACGGGAATCGTGTAGTCCTCGTGGGAGCGGGCTTGCCCCGCGATGGTATCTGCGGCTTATTACGCATGCCGTAAACTGTTACCGCCCCGCCGAATCAGCCCACCACTGTTACTTGTTTCCACCTTACGTGAGCGTCAATGCGCACCATTGCGAAGCGCCTGCGCATTTTCGCGCACTAAAAAAGCGCGTGCTTATTCCGCTTTCTTCACCTGGATCACGATGAACGGTGAAACCACCACCGCCCAGATCTCTGGATCGCGGGTTTGCAGGTCGAGTGCCTGCTCTGCAGAGACCGGCCCGACAGTGCCATCATCACGCCACTTGGCGAAGATCTCGCGGCGATTCTCGGCCATCGCCTCGGCAACGGTGATCAGGTCGAGACTGGGGTCGACCCAAATCAGGTCACCCTTGGCCCAGAAACGCTCCAGGGCTTTCCACTCGATGACGGCAGTCTCGCCGAGCAATTTGGCATAGAGGGTGCTTACTTGATCAGTCATGGGTTTACCTGCGCAAAGATCGTCCAACAAAAAGGCCGGCATTTTTGCAGAAAAACCCGGTTTCAAATACGTAATTTGGTCGATCGGTCCCGAACTTGTGGGGGCGGGCCACGGATGCAGGCAAAGTGATGGCGCTTTTCTGTATCTTTATGTCGATCACGCGACACCCCTGGAAACAGACGCTTTTCGCCCGCTTTTCAAGCGCTCGGGCAGCGCTCTACACTGTACCGGTACAGTTCCGGGACATGTTCCGGGGGAAGGTGGGCTTACGGCATTGGCGTAGCCAGGCCGCGATTCCCGCCCGGTCTGTAGCCCTGGCCTCAGGACTATAAGAATTACAACAGAATGAGTGGAGCACTATGATCAAGATTTCCAAGCTGTTTGCCGCGATGGTTCTGGCCGGAGTCGCCAGCCATTCGTTTGCCGCCGACACCATCAAGATCGGTATCGCCGGTCCCAAGACCGGTCCGGTGACCCAGTACGGCGACATGCAGTTCGTCGGCGCCAAACAGGCCATCAAGGACATCAACGCCAAGGGCGGCGTCGATGGCAAGATGCTCGAAGCCAAGGAATACGACGACGCGTGCGACCCTAAACAGGCCGTGGCCGTCGCCAACAAAGTGGTCAACGATGGCGTCAAGTACGTGATCGGCCACCTGTGCTCCAGTTCCACCCAGCCAGCGTCCGACATCTACGAAGACGAAGGCGTGATCATGATCACCCCGGCTGCCACCTCGCCGGAAATCACCGACCGTGGCTACAAGCTGATCTTCCGCACCATCGGCCTGGACAGCGCCCAGGGCCCGGCCGCCGGCAACTACATCGCCGATCACGTCAAGCCGAAAGTGGTCGCGGTCCTGCACGACAAGCAGCAGTACGGCGAAGGCATCGCCACCGCGGTCAAGCAGACCCTCGAGGGCAAAGGCACCAAGGTCGCCGTCTTCGAAGGCCTGAACGCCGGTGACAAGGACTTCTCCTCGATCATCCAGAAGCTCAAGCAGAACAACGTCGACTTTGTCTACTACGGCGGCTACCACCCGGAGCTGGGCCTGATCCTGCGCCAGGCTCAGGAAAAAGGCCTGAAAGCCAAGTTCATGGGCCCGGAAGGCGTGGGTAACGATTCCATCTCGCAGATCGCCCAGGGCGCCTCCGAAGGCCTGCTGGTCACCCTGCCGAAGTCGTTCGACGCCGATCCTGCGAACAAGGCCATCGTCGACGCCATCAAGGCCGACGGCAAGGATCCGAGCGGTCCGTTCGTGTTCCCAGCCTACTCCGCCGTCGAGCTGATCGCCCAGGGCATCAAGGCCGCCGAGTCCGAAGACACCGACAAGGTGGCTGCCGCCATCCACGCCGGCACCTTCAAGACCCCGACCGGCGACCTGTCCTACGACGCCAGGGGCGACCTGAAGGACTTCAAGTTCGTGGTCTACGAATGGCACTTCGGCAAGCCGAAGACCGAAGTCTCCCCTCAGTAACTGCGTGACTAATAGCTGACCGAGAAGCCCACTGTGCGAGCAGTGGGCTTTGTTTTACGAGGTTCTATGGACCTGATTCCCGCGATCCGGGAGCCGGTTCACCTGAAAATCTTAAAACCGTCACCCGCGGTTTCCTGGCTGTGCCCGCACAACGATCACGCGGCGAAGACCGCGAGAACAAATGGGCCCGGGTCACCCCCGCCAGAGAAATGCAAATCAGGTTTTTAGGAGCGCTGTAATGCCTGAGATCTACCATTTCCTACAACAACTGGTTAACGGATTGACCATCGGCAGTACCTACGCGCTGATCGCCATCGGTTACACGATGGTGTACGGCATCATCGGCATGATCAACTTCGCCCACGGCGAGGTGTACATGATCGGTTCCTACGTGGCCTTCATCGCCCTCGCCGGGCTGGCCATGATGGGCATCCACTCGTTGCCGATCCTGATGACCGTGGCCTTCGTCGCCACGATCTTCGTCACCAGTGCCTACGGCTACAGCATCGAACGGGTCGCCTACCGACCGCTGCGCAACAGCAACCGGTTGATCCCGCTGATTTCCGCCATCGGCATGTCGATCTTCCTGCAGAACACCGTCCTGCTCGCCCAGGACTCCAAGGACAAGTCCATCCCCAACCTGATCCCCGGCAGCTTCTCGTTCGGCCCGGGCGGCGCGGAGGAAGTGCTCGTTTCCTACATGCAGATCCTGGTGTTCGTCGTCACCCTCGTCGCCATGACCTGCCTGACCCTGTTCATCTCCCGTTCCCGACTGGGCCGCGCCTGCCGCGCCTGTGCCGAGGACATCAAGATGGCTAACCTGCTGGGCATCAACACCAACAACATCATCGCCCTGACCTTCGTCATCGGTGCCGCGCTGGCGGCGGTGGCGGCCGTGCTGCTGAGCATGCAGTACGGCGTGATCAACCCCAACGCCGGTTTCCTGGTGGGCCTGAAGGCCTTCACCGCCGCGGTGCTGGGCGGCATCGGCAGCATCCCGGGCGCCATGCTCGGCGGGCTGGTGCTGGGCGTGGCCGAAGCGTTCGGCGCCGATATCTTCGGCGACCAGTACAAGGACGTGGTGGCATTCGGTCTCTTGGTTCTTGTCCTGCTGTTCCGGCCGACCGGCATCCTGGGCCGCCCGGAGGTTGAAAAAGTATGAACAGAAATCTCAAACAGGCGTTCTTCAGCGCCTTGCTGGTCTGGGCCGTGGCCTTCCCCGTGCTGGGCCTGAAACTCAGCATCGATGGCATCAGCCTGATCGTGCACAGCCAAGGCTCGTTCACCCTAAGCATCATCGCCGCGTGCTCGGTGCTGATGTTCCTGCGCGTGCTGTTCGACAAGCAGTGGAGCGCGGTGATGGGCCGTCGTTCGGAGCGCAAGCTGGTGCCCCCGGCGGTCAGCAACTTCCTCACCCTGCCAAAGACCCAACGCTGGATCATCATGGGGCTGATCGCCGTTGCCCTGGTGTGGCCGTTCTTCGGCTCGCGTGGCGCGGTCGACATCGCCACCCTGATCCTGATCTACGTGTTGCTGGGCCTGGGCCTGAACATCGTGGTCGGCCTGGCGGGCCTGCTCGACCTGGGTTACGTCGGCTTCTACGCCGTCGGTGCCTACAGCTACGCGATGCTCTCGCACTACCTGGGCTGGAGCTTCTGGGCCTGCCTGCCGATCGCCGGCCTGATGGCCGCCACCTTCGGCTTCCTGCTCGGCTTCCCGGTGCTGCGTCTGCGCGGTGACTACCTGGCGATCGTGACCCTCGGCTTCGGCGAGATCATCCGCCTGTTCCTGCGCAACCTAACCGACTGGACCGGCGGCCCCAACGGCATCAGCAACATCCCCAAGCCGGAGTTCTTCGGCCTGACCTTCGAACGCCGCGCCGCCGAGGGCATGCAGACGTTCCACGAGTTCTTCGGGCTGGAATACAACTCGATCAACAAGGTCATCTTCCTCTACCTGGTGGCCCTGCTGCTGGCGCTGCTGGCGCTGTTCGTCATCAACCGCCTGCTGCGCATGCCGATCGGGCGTGCCTGGGAGGCGCTGCGTGAAGACGAGATCGCCTGCCGCGCGCTGGGCCTGAACCCCACCGTGATCAAGCTTTCGGCGTTCACCCTGGGCGCCTGCTTCGCCGGTTTCGCCGGCAGCTTCTTCGCCGCCCGCCAAGGGCTGGTGACACCGGAATCGTTCACCTTCATCGAGTCGGCGATCATCCTCGCCATCGTCGTGCTGGGTGGCATGGGTTCTCAGCTGGGCGTGATTCTCGCGGCCGTGGTGATGATCCTGCTGCCGGAAATGATGCGTGAGTTCAGCGAATACCGGATGCTGATGTTCGGTGCGCTGATGGTGTTGATGATGATCTGGCGTCCGCAGGGCTTGCTGCCCATGCAACGTCCGCACATGGAGCTGCCTCGATGAGCCGCGAAATTCTGCAAGTCAGCGGCCTGAGCATGCGCTTCGGCGGCTTGTTGGCGGTCAACGGCGTGGGCCTGACCGTCAAGGAAAAACAGGTGGTGGCACTGATCGGCCCGAACGGCGCCGGCAAGACCACCGTGTTCAACTGCCTCACCGGCTTCTACAAGCCCAGCGGCGGCACCATCCTGCTCGACGGCCAGCCGATCCAGGGCCTGGCCGGCCACCAGATCGCCCGCAAGGGCGTGGTGCGGACCTTCCAGAACGTGCGCCTGTTCAAGGAGATGACCGCGCTGGAGAACCTGCTGATCGCCCAGCACCGCCACCTCAACACCAACTTCTTCGCCGGCCTGTTCAAGACCCCGAGCTTTCGCCGCAGCGAGCGGGAGGCCATGGAGCGCGCGCAGTACTGGCTGGAGAAGGTCAACCTGACCGAGTTCGCCAACCGCACCGCCGGCACCCTCGCCTACGGCCAGCAACGGCGCCTGGAAATCGCCCGCTGCATGATGACCCAGCCACGGATCATCATGCTCGACGAGCCCGCCGCCGGCCTGAACCCCAAGGAGACCGAGGACCTCAAGGCCCTCATCGCCTACCTGCGTGAGTCCCACAACGTGACCGTGCTGCTGATCGAGCACGACATGAAGCTGGTGATGAGCATTTCCGACCACATCGTGGTGATCAACCAGGGCACGCCCCTGGCCGACGGCACGCCGGAAGAGATTCGCGGCAACCCTGATGTGATCAAGGCCTACCTGGGGGAGGCGTAAATGCTGAAGTTCGAGAACGTTTCCACCTTCTACGGCAAGATCCAGGCGCTGCACAGCGTCAACGTGGAGATCAACCAGGGCGAGATCGTCACCCTGATCGGCGCCAACGGCGCCGGCAAGTCCACCCTGCTGATGACCCTTTGCGGCTCGCCCCAGGCGAGCAGCGGCAGCATCAAGTATCTGGGCGAGGAGCTGGTCGGCCAGCCGTCCTCGCACATCATGCGCAAGAGCATCGCGGTGGTGCCGGAAGGCCGCCGCGTGTTCGCCCGCCTGACCGTCGAGGAAAACCTGGCCATGGGTGGGTTCTTCACCAGCAAGGGCGACTACCAGGAGCAGTTGGACAAGGTCCTGCAGCTGTTCCCGCGCCTGAAGGAGCGCTATATCCAGCGCGGCGGCACCATGTCCGGTGGCGAACAACAGATGCTGGCCATCGGCCGGGCATTGATGAGCAAGCCCAAGCTGTTGCTGCTGGACGAACCGTCGCTGGGCCTGGCACCGATCATCATCCAGCAGATCTTCGACATCATCGAACAGCTGCGCCGCGATGGCGTGACCGTGTTCCTGGTGGAGCAGAACGCCAACCAGGCGCTGAAAATCGCCGACCGGGCGTATGTGCTGGAGAACGGCAAGGTGGTGATGCAGGGCACCGGTGAAGCGCTGCTGATCGACCCGAAGGTGCGTGACGCGTATCTGGGGGGGTGAATGATCAAAGGGCCTGCGGGCCCTTTTTTCTACCTGTTGAACAGATGATTGCAGTACCGGCCCTATCGCGGGGCAAGCCCGCCCCCACGCTGGCGAGCAAGCTGTCGTGGGGGCGGGCTTGCCCCGCGATTGGGCCGCGCCTCTTGTAGACACCCGACAGGCTCGGTAACGTGGCCCGCACTTTTTGCCCGAACACCGGAGCCCGCCCCATGCGCCTCACCCCTTCCCTGCTGTTCACCGCCCTGCTGCCGCTGTTCGCCGGCTGCCAGATGCTGGCCGACAAACCGGTCGACCCGAACCTGGGCACCACCCGCATGCAGGGCGAACTGAGCGCGGCCGGTGGCCAACTGCTGTTCAAGCCGTGCAGCGAAAGCCGCCGCTTCATCGTCAAAGACGTGGCTGCCACCGGCATCCTGCAAGAGGCCGCCACCCTGGCCGAAGACGCGGGTGACAAGCTGTTCGCCGACGTCCGTGGCCGCCTGGCCGGCAGCAAGCAGGCCAGCACCGATGGCCAGCTCGACGTGACCCGCCTGTACCGCCTCGAGTCCTCCGAATACAGCGGCTGCGAAGACCCCAACTTCAAGCGCCTGACCCTGCGCGCCGGCGGCCATGAACCGGACTGGGACATCAAGGCCAGCGGCAAGGGCATGGTGCTCAACCGCATCGGCCAGGATCCGCTGCCGCTGCCCTATCTGGAGGAAGAAATGCCTGGTGGCGGCCTGAACCTGTCCAGCGAAGCCAACGGCCAGCGCGTCGAGTTGTGGGTCGCGCCGCAACGCTGCGTCGACGGCGCCACCGGCGCCATCCGCCACCTCAAGGCCGAACTGCGCATCGACGGCAAGACCCTGCAAGGCTGCGCCTACTACGGTGGCGCCCGCGACCTCTGATCGCCAGGTGCTTTTCTCCTGCCAGTCGGGGCGACTAACAGCTTATACTTGGCGGTTTGTGTAAAGCCGCCGGCCGCCCCATGGCCGGGATACTGGACCCTGCCATGCTACGAATCACCGAACTGAAGCTGCCCCTGGACCACTCCGACGACGAGTTGCGCGCCGCCATCGTCCAGCGCCTGGGCATCAGCGATGAGCAACTGCTCGGTTTCACCCTGTTCAAGCGCAGCTACGATGCGCGCAAGAAGAACAGCGAAATGCTGTTCATCTACACCATCGACCTCGAGACCAGCAACGAAGCCGAACTGCTGCGCCGCTTCGAGGACGACAGCAAGATCAGCGTCGCTCCGGACGTCAGCTACAAGTTCGTAGGGCAAGCACCAGCCGACCTGCAGGCGCGCCCGATCGTGGTCGGCTTCGGCCCCTGCGGCATCTTCGCGGGGCTGCTGCTGGCGCAGATGGGCTTCAAGCCGATCGTGCTCGAGCGCGGCAAGGAAGTGCGCCAGCGCACCAAGGACACCTGGGGCCTGTGGCGCAAGAGCGTGCTCAACCCCGAGTCCAACGTGCAGTTTGGCGAAGGCGGCGCCGGCACCTTCTCGGACGGCAAGCTGTACAGCCAGATCAAGGATCCGCACCACCATGGCCGCAAGGTGCTGGAGGAGTTCGTCAAGGCTGGCGCACCGGATGAGATCCTGTACATCAACAAGCCGCACATCGGCACCTTCCGCCTGACCAGCATGGTCGAGAAGATGCGCGAAGAGATCATCAACCTGGGCGGCGAAGTGCGCTTCCAGCAAAAGGTCACCGACCTGCTGGTCGACGGTGAGCAGCTCACCGGGGTGGTACTCGATGGCGGTGAACAGCTGCATTCGCGTCATGTGGTCCTTGCCCTGGGCCACAGCGCCCGTGACACCTTCCGCATGCTCCACGCCAAAGGCGTGTTCATGGAGGCCAAGCCGTTCTCGGTGGGTTTTCGCATCGAGCACCCGCAGTCGCTGATCGACAAGGCGCGCCTGGGCAAGTACGCCGGTCACCCCAAGCTCGGTGCCGCCGACTATAAGCTGGTGCACCACGCCAAGAACGGCCGCTCGGTGTACAGCTTCTGCATGTGCCCGGGCGGCACCGTGGTCGCTGCCACCAGCGAGCCAGGTCGCGTAGTCACCAACGGCATGAGCCAGTATTCGCGCAACGAGCGCAACGCCAACTCCGGAATCGTCGTCGGCATCGACCCCGAGCGCGACTACCCAGGTGGCCCGCTGGCCGGCATCGAGCTGCAGGAGCGCCTCGAGGCGCATGCCTACGTGATGGGTGGTAGCAACTACCAGGCGCCTGCGCAGCTCGTGGGCGACTTCGTCGCCGGACGTCCGTCCACCGCGCTGGGCAGTGTGGAGCCCTCCTACAAGCCAGGCGTCACGCTCGGTGACCTGGCGCCGAGCCTGCCGGACTTCGCCATCGAGGCGATCCGCGAAGCGCTGCCGGCGTTCGACCGCCAGATCAAGGGCTACAACCTGCACGACGCGGTGTTGACCGGGATCGAGACCCGTACTTCGTCGCCGCTGCGCATCACCCGCGATGCCAGTTTCCAGAGCCTCAACCTCAAGGGCTTGTTCCCTGCTGGCGAAGGTGCAGGCTACGCTGGCGGCATTCTCTCGGCGGGCGTGGATGGCATCCGCATCGCCGAGGCGGTGGCGCGGGACATGCTCGGCCGGTAATCCCATCGCGGGGCAAGCCGCTCACACGCGATAGTGCTGCTACAGGCAAAAGAAAACCCCGGACAGGCCAGGCCCGTCCGGGGTTTCTTTTTGCACGCGTTATCAGTGAGTGACGCGGCTGGTGCCATCGACGGTCATGATGCGTACACGCTCGCCAACGCGGAAGATTTCGTTCTGCTGAACCTGCTGCACGTAGGCGCGCATGCTGCCGTCGTCTTCGCGCACGGTGATCTCGACGCCCTGAGTACGGGTCAGGCCCTCTTCGGCGGCCGAGCCTGCCAGGCCACCGGCCACGGCGCCGATCACCGCGGCGACGATGCTGCCACGGCCACCGCCGACCGCACTGCCGGCGACACCGCCGACGATCGCACCGGCACCACCGCCGATCGGGGTCTTGGTGCCCTCGATCTTGACCGGACGCAGGGATTCGATGGTTCCCATGCGCACGGTCTGCACGCGGCGGGCCTCATCACGGGAGTAGCTGTCGCCGGTCAACGACGACTGGCAGCCGCCCAGCAGCAGCGACACGGTGGTGAAGCTGGCCAGCAGCAAAGCGGATTTACGCATGGGGTCAATCTCCATAAGACAGGTGTCCATTAGACTCCGCGCCTTGACAAGTGTCACGGCGCAATCGTTATAAAATTGTTTTCATTCAGCCCGGGTACAGCCAATGCCGACCGAGTGGTGGGCTTTCACGTGAGACCAAGGATAGCCATGGATTACTTCATCGTCGCCGTCGTGACTGCCGCTGGCCTGTATTTCCATTGGTGGCTGTATGTGCGCATGCGCCGCTGGATGGACCGCGACCTGGCGTTGTCGCTGGCCGGGGAGGATCCGGCGAAGAGGGAGTTCATGCTCCGGCTGCTGGAGCGATCGCGGGTCGAGAAGGTGCGGCGCAAGGAGCTGGCGGCGTGGCTTGAGCGGGAGGCGGCAGGGTATCGGTAACGCGCGGCTGCTTTGCAGCCGCATCACTTCAGGGGGCCAGGCGCTCGCGCAGCCACTGGCCATCGACCAGCCGGTAATTCAAGCGGTCATGCAAGCGGCTGGCCCGCCCCTGCCAGAACTCGATGCGCTCCGGCACCAGGCGATAGCCGCCCCAGTGTTCCGGGCAATGCGGTTGCGTGTCGGAAAAGCGCGCCTCGGTGGCCTTGACCAACCCCTCGAGCTCCTCGCGATCGGCGATCACCCGGCTCTGCGGCGATGCCCAGGCCCCGAGGCGACTGCCCAGTGGACGTACCTGGTAGTAGTCGTCCGACTCCTTGGCCGTCACCTTCTCCACCCGCCCTTCTATGCGCACCTGACGCTCCAACGCCGGCCAGAAGAAGGTCATCGCCGCGAAGGGATTGGCCGCGATGTGCTGGCCCTTGGCGCTTTCGTAGTTGGTGAAGAAGGTGAACCCACGCGCGTCGAGCGCCTTGAGCAACAGCACCCGACAATGCGGACGACCCTCGGCATCGACGGTCGCCAGGGTCATGGCGTTGGCTTCCACCGGCAGCTGTTCGGTCTTCACCGCATCGGCGAACCAGTGATGGAACAGCGCGAACGGCTCACCCGGGGCCTGGGCTTCTGCCAGGCCATCACGGGTGTAGTCGCGGCGCATATCGGCCAGGGATTGGGTCATGACTGCGTTTCCTTGACGATCAGTTGGTCTTCGCAGGGCTGTTGGCGGCGACTTTTTTGTCGGTGGTGGCCTTCTTCGCGGCTGGCTTGGCCGCAGCGGCTTTCTTCTTCGCCGCGGTGCTGGTCTTGGCCGGGGCCTTGGCTTTGGCGGCCGGTTTCTTCGCTGCCGGCTTGGCAGCGGCCTTGGCGGCAGGCTTGGTCGCCGCAGCCTTGACGTCCTGGGTGGCCACCATCGCGGCCGGAACCGGCGCAGGTGCCGCCTGCTGGTACTTGGCCAGCAACGCGATCATGGTGTTCTGCGGGGTCAGCAGCAGCTCGACACGGCGGTTCAGGGCCCGGCCCTCAGCGCTGTCGTTGGCGGCACGCGGCATCACCGAACCCATGCCTTTGAGCATCAGGCGGTCACGCTGCAGGCCACTGAGACGGAAGATGGCCGATACCGAGGCGGCGCGCTCGAGGCTGAGTTTCTGGTTGGCGGCGGTGGCCCCGCTGCTGTCGGCGTGGCCGAGGACCAGCACGGCGGTCTTGGTGTCGGTCTCGATGACCTTGGCCACCTGGGTGATCGGGCCAAGGGTCACAGGCAGCAGCATGTTCGGACGGTCCGGGTTGTAGGAGCTGTCCACCGGAATGGTCACCGCCAGCACATCCTCGCGGCGCTCCAGCTCGAACTTGCTGCCCTTGATGGCTTCGCGCAACTTGGGTTCGTATTGGTCGAGCCAGGCCTGAGTGGCCTTCTGGTCGATCTTCGGCACCGCCGCGACCTTGTCCTTCTTCTCGTCGCCACCGAACGGCCACCACCAGCGGCTGCTGCTTTCAGACTTGGCGTCAGCCTTGGCAACGTTCTCGACGACGGCCTCCTTCACCTCCTGTTCGGCAACCTTGTCCGAACCGAAGGGCCACCAGTTCAAGCCGGCATCCTTGGAGGCATCCTGCGAGTGGCTGGCGCAGCCGGTCATGGCCAGGCACAGGGCGAGTGCTAAGGTTTTTTGTGAAGACATCAGCGATACACCATGAAATAGAAAGAAATTTTGCCCATACGCTTCAGGCGTTGGCATTGAGGATAGTCAAAGGGTCCGGGCAATACCCGCGTTACCCGATCAAAGGCAACTGCCAAGGATCCGCACCAGTTTCTGCGCGCGCGGATCCATCAGCACGTAAGGGCCAAGCGTATTGGTGACGAAGCCAAAGGCCACGTCATGCTCGGGGTCGGCGAATCCGACCGAGCCGCCCGCGCCTGGGTGGCCGAATGCACGAGCGCCAAGGCCGAAGGTGGCATTGGCCACTTGCGGCTGGTCGAGCATGCAACCCAGGCCGAAACGGGTCTGAGTCAGCAGGGTGCGATCCTGTCCGAGGCTGTGCTCGCGGGTCAGCTCGTCGAGCAGCTCGGATTCGAGCAGGCTGCCGTCCAGCAGGCCGGCATAGAAGCCCGCCAGGCTGCGGGCGTTGCCGTGGCCATTGGCCGCCGGCTGCTGCATGCGTCGCCATTCGGGCTTGTTGGTGCTGGTGAGAATCGCCGGTGGGTTGGTGAAGGCGCGGGTCGACAGCGCCGCCGGCTCACGCATGGTGACCTGCAGCAGGCGCTGGGCCGCGGCATCGCCGGGGTTGCCCTTGCCACGGGCGATATGCGCCACGCGATGAAACTCCGCGTCGGCCAGGCCGACATGGAAATCCAGACCCAGTGGCCGGGCGGTACGGGCAACGATCGAATCACCCGGGTCGCTTCCATCGGCGCGGCGAATCAGCTCACCGATCAACCAGCCATAGGTGATCGCCGCATAACCGTGCTCGGTGCCAGGCGTCCACCAGGGTGCCTCGGCGGCCAGGGCATCGACCATGGCCTGCCAGTCGTACAGGGCCTCGGCCGGGAGCACTTCGCGAATGGCCGGCAGGCCGGCGCGGTGGCTGAGCAGCTGACGCAAGGTCACCTGGTCCTTGCCAGCCTGGGCGAATTCCGGCCAGTAGCGCGCCACCGGCGCGTCAAGGGCGAGCTTGCCTTCGCCCACCAGCTGCAGGGCGGTGACGGCGGTGAACGCCTTGGTGCAGGAGAACAGGTTGGCGATGGTATCGCTGTGCCAGGCTTCGCGACCATCCTTGTCGGCGCTGCCGGCCCACAGGTCGACGACGGTTTCCCCGCCGACCTGGATGCACAGCGCGGCGCCACGTTCCTGGGGATCCTCGAACAACGCGGCGAAAGCATCGCGCACCGCCTCGAACTTCAGCTCATAGTGACCCTGGATCTGCACCCGACTACCTCTCTGCGCGGCCTGTTCTGCAAAAGCGTGCATTGTTCCAGTAGTTGGACGATTTGCCTACTGAATATGGCTGGGTGGTTGACCACAGGATGAAGGGCCAGCCGTCACGGCGCCGGCTTCTCCAGCTGGGCACGCAATTGCTCAAGCAGTTGCAGGTTGCTCCGGCGCACCGCCTCGACGAACCCCGGATACGCCACATCGGTGATGGCCACCAGGCCCAGGTGCCCGTTCTCGCCATCGAGCAGCCGCCCGCTGGCCGGCTGGTCGAGGTACTGGAACCAGTGGGCGCCGACGATCATCGGCTGGGCCAGAGCCGCCTTGAGGAAGTTGCCGTAGGCCGGCCCGCGATCCTCCTCGCGGGCGACTTCCAGCGGGCCGGGCCAGAACGGGCCACGGTCGCGAGAGCCGAACTGGAATTCCGAAACCAGCACCGGCTTGTCCAGCTCGGCCAGCTGGGCGAAGTCATAGCCATCCTCGGGCTTGAGGGTATAGAAGTTGAAACTCAGCACATCGCAGAACTCGGCGCAGGCCTTGACCGCCTCGGGCGTGCTGACCGCGTAGCGTCCGCCCAGCAGCAAATGATTGGGGGCATGCCATTTCAATGCATCGGAGATGGTCTTGAAGTAGGTTTCGGCGAACACTTGCTGGAAGTACTGGTAGTCGCGTTCGATCTCCGGATGTTCGGGGTTGGGCAATGGCGCCTCGAACCCCGGGTCTTCCATCAGCTCCCAGGCCGTCAGCTCGATACCCCAGGCCTTGGACAACCCCTCCTGGTTGCGGTACTTGTCGCGCAGTTGCTTGAGAAAGGCACGCTTGGCCGGCACGTCGGTGGTCAGGCGCAAGGTGCCGTAGGCCAGGCCATAGCGCGCCTTGGGATCATCGCCGGGCGCGGCCCAGGCCAGTTCGTTGTCGGCGAAGTAGCCAATCAGCCAAGGGTCGTCGCGATGATCGCGGGCGGCGATGGCCACCGCACGTTCGGTGGCCATGGCAAAGCGCGGGTCGAACGGGTCAGGCATGCGCCCCCACCAGTCCATGCCAGTGCTGATGCTGGCGTAATCGCCGACGATCGACAGTGGCAAGGTGTACGGCATGCGCCTGGCCTGGCCGAGCGCTGGATCGCTCCAGTTGCCGAGGGTGTTGAAGCCCCAGGCCTGCATACGGTCGAGGGTGTGGGCCTGCCAGCGCTGCGTGTCCAGTGCCGCCGACGGACAGGCCGGGGCTCCATCCGCCTGGGCGCATGGCGTGCCGTAGGTGCGCTGAAGGTTGGCGGCGTAGAAGTCGAACCAGCGTCCCTGCTTGTAGTTGCGCCCTTTGGACGAGGTATTGCCGTCATCGTTATTGCCTTCGCCATAGAAAGCGGTCAATGCATCCTGCTCACCCGGCAGGGCATTGAACATGCCTTCGCGGCCAGCGACATAGGTACGCCCGCCATCGGCGGCGACGGCATTGACCCCGAGCGAGTAGAACGGGTGCCCGTCAGGCGTCACCAGATACCAGCGCCCCTCGCGCTTTTCCGTGCGGAAGAAGCCTTTGGCCTCGAACGCCGGCCCCGCCAGCAAACCGCCATAGGTGTCCAGCTCAAGCTTGTCACGCGCGCCCAGCCAGGCTTTCAGTTGCGCTTGCTCGCGCGTGTCGGCGGCCTTGAGCTGATCGTCACTGACGACTCTTTCGGGCCAGCGACCGCGGGTTGACTGGCCGTAGACGTCGATCAGCCCGCTGTAGGCGGCCTTGAGCGCCAGGTCGTCATCCTGCAGGCCGACTTTCTCGATCAGCAGGCTCTGCGCCACCTTGGGGTTGGGAACAGTCAGGCTGATGGAGGTGATCTGCGCCAGATCGGCCTCCCCTTCGCTGCTGGTCAGCAGCACACGCTGGCCCTCGAACGTCCAGGGCATCGGTGGCCCGGCGCGCATGCCCTGGCTCAACGGCGAGCTGGCCTTGAGCGGAATCATCACGGTCTGCGCAGGCCCCGCCGGCAGGTCGATCCGGCTGCTGAGCGTGCGCCCGTCACCGCTTTGCACCACCACATCCACGGTCAGCGCCCAGTCCATGCCGCTCTGCAGGCGCAAGGTCAGCGCCTGCCCGGCAGACCAGTCCCACGCCCCGCTCTGCGGCGCGAGGCGCAGCGTCGGCTGCGCCACCGGATTGAACACCACCCTGCGCAGTACCTCGCCTTCGGCTGTCTGTTCCGCGTTGTACTGCGGCAAGCTGGCGTCCTGGGTGACCACGCTCACCACCGAGGCCGGGCGCACGAAGCTGAACAGCGTCTGTTGCCCCGCCGACAAGGGCGCGCTGAACAACAGGGAGAACATGACAGGCAGGGTACGGCGGATCATAGGGCGGTAGCTCTCCTTCGGAGCCCGTCATGGGCTCACGATCGAGTAATGGACAACGGGTCGTGCGTCTTGCTCCGGCAGTCAGCCGATTTCCCGTCGGAAGGGTGGCAGTGCGTTGAGAATAGCCTTGCCATAGCGTTGGGTGACCAGTCGCCGGTCGAGCAAGGTGATGACGCCGCGGTCCTGCTCGGTCCGCAGCAGGCGACCGCAGGCCTGGATCAGGCGCAGCGAGGCATCGGGCACGGCGATCTCCATGAACGGGTTGCCGCCACGGGCTTCGATCCACTCGGCCAGCGCGGCCTCGACCGGGTCGTCCGGCACCGCGAAGGGAATCTTGGCGATCACCACGTGCTCGCAATAAGCCCCCGGCAAGTCGACCCCCTCTGCAAAACTGGCGAGGCCGAACAGGACACTGTGCTGGCCGTCATCGACCCGCGCCTTGTGCTTGTTCAGGGTTTCCTGCTTGGACAGGTTGCCCTGGATCAGCACCAGCTTGCGCCAGTCGCGGTCCAGGCCGTCGAACACGTCCTGCATCTGCTTGCGCGAGGAGAACAGCACCAGCGCGCCACGCGCCTCTTCGACGATGCTCGGCAGTTCACGGATGATCGCCGCCGTATGTGCCGTGGCGTCCCGCGGGTCGGCGCCCAGGTCGGGCACCCGCAGCAAACCGGCATCGCCGTGCACGAACGGGCTGGGCACCACGCAGGTAACGGCATCGCGCGGCAGGCCCGAACGCATGCGGAAGCGGTCGAACTTGCCCAGCGCGGTGAGCGTCGCCGAGGTCACCAGGGCGCCGTGGGCGACATTCCACAGGCTCTTGCGCAGCATCTCGGCGGCGAGAATGGGGCTGGCGTTGACTTCGATGTCGAACAATGCACCGCTCTCGGCCAGGGTCAGCCAGCGCGCCATGGGCGGGTTGTCCTCCGGGTCTTCGGCGGTGAAGGCGGTCCACAGCTCCCAGTTGCCCTGGGCACGGGTCACCAGGCTGCCGAACAGCGGGTACCACTCCTCGGCCTGGTGGCTGGCGATGCCGATGTTGTTCTCGCCGTCCATACCTTCCTTGAGCAGGTCGGCCAGGCGAGTGAACAGGTCGTTGAGGCGGGCGAAGCCTTTCTTGAGCTCGATGCCGACTTCGCGGATCTGCTCCGGCACCACGCCCCCTTCGAAGCGGTAACGCGGGCGGTCGCGACCTTCCATGTCTTCGCCGGCGCGGAAATCCGCCACCTGTTCGCAGAGGGTGAACATGAACTGCTGCTGGGTTCGCACCTCGCGGGCAAGCTCCGGCACCTGCTCGATGTACTTGCCAAGGTCGCCCGGCAGGGGGTGCTGGGCCAGCAGCTTGGTCAGGTTCTTGGCGGTCTGTTCCAGCCAGTCGGCGGTGGAACGCAGGCGCGAATAGTGGGCGAAGTGGCCGATGGCCTTGTCCGGCAGGTGGTGACCTTCGTCGAACACGTACATCGTCTCGCGCGGATCGGGCAGCACGGCACCGCCGCCGAGGGCAAGATCGGCCAGGACCATGTCATGGTTGGTGACGATCACGTCGACCTTGCCCATTCCCTCCCGCGCCTTGTAGAAGACGCACTGCTGGAAGTTCGGGCAATGGCGGCCGGTGCACTGGCTGTGATCGGTGGTCAGGCGCGCCCAGTCCTGGTCCTCGATGCTCTCGGACCAGCTGTCGCGGTCGCCGTCCCAGCGGTTGCCGGCGAGCTTCTCGATCATGCTGTTGAACAGCTTCTGGCTACGCTCGTCGACCTCGATGCGAAAGCCCTCCTCCTCGAACAGCTGGGCGGTGGCCGACTGGGCATGGCCTTCCTGCAGGAGGACGTCGAGCTTGGACAGGCACAGGTAGCGACCACGGCCCTTGGCCAGGGCGAAGCTGAAATTCAGCCCGCTGTTGCGCATCAGGTCGGGCAGGTCCTTGAAGACGATCTGCTCCTGCAGCGCCACGGTCGCGGTGGCGATCACCAGGCGCTTACCCGCGGCCTTGGCGGCGGGAATCGCGGCCAGGCTGTAGGCGACAGTCTTGCCGGTACCGGTACCGGCCTCGACCGCCACCACGGCAGGCTCGCCGGCACGGCGGCCTTCGTCGTCGCAGGCGATGTCGCCGAGCACCTTGGCCACTTCGGCGATCATCAGGCGCTGGCCATAGCGTGGCTTGAGGCTTTTGGCTTCGAGGAAACGCGAATAGGCGCCCTGGATGGTGGCTTTGAGTTCGTTGCTGATCATGGTCTGCGGGCGCCCGAAGGGCTGGATATATTTTCAGTGTTTCGCATGGGCCGGCTATCATACCCCGCTATTGCCCTTTGTGCCGCATGGAGATCCGGATGCTCGCCTTTGCCCTGTCCTACACCCTGCATGTCCTGGCCGCCCTCGTCTGGGTCGGCGGGATGTTCTTCGCCTGGCTGGTGCTGCGGCCAGCCACGGTTGCCGCCTTGGAAGGGCCCGCGCGGCTGCGGTTGTGGGTGGAGGTTTTCCAGCGGTTCTTCAGATGGGTCTGGCTCGCGGTGGCGGTACTGGCTGTCAGCGGGGTCGGGATGATTCACCTGCGGTTTGCCGGATTCGAGACGGCGCCCCGCTATGTGCAGGTGATGATTGGCGGGGGGATCGTCATGTTTGCGTTGTTCATGCGGATTCAGTCTTTGTTGTTGCCTGAGCTGCGCACGGCGGTGCAGGCTGAGGATTGGGCTGCGGGAGCGGGGGTGCTGGGGCGGATTCGGCGGATGGTGGGGGTCAATCTGTTGATCGGGCTGATGGTGGTGGGGGTGGCGAGTTCGCGGGTATTGGTTTGACGGTTTTGGCTTCGGCTTCCAAGATGACTGTTTTGGTTTTTGTAAGCATATTCGTAGGCGATGTCGACATTTAGATAACTTTCCGCCTTTTACGGCGGCCTACTTAATGTGATGGCCACCTCGGCACTCTGCGAGGCGTACGCTTTCGCAGGGTGTTTTTGCCATCATGAGCAACGTGCCCCTGATCGGCATCGGCAAACATACCTTTCATCTGCACGCCCAGTCCAAGCGCCGCCCATAGCGTCGTGACCTCAGGAGGCCGGAGTGAGGGAACCCGGAGCGAAGCGCTGGGCCGGATGAATTGAGCGCACGGCCTTGGTTACTTCAAAACCAACCAGCTACTCAGCTAAGCAACATTCCCCAATCCCACTCAAAGCCGCCGCAGAATCAACTCTCCCGAAGCCCCAGCCAACCCAGGCTGCCCGGCCTGCCCAGGCCGCCCATTGCGCCCTGCATCGGTCCGATAAACCAGACACCCCTTGCTGGCTCCACCAGCCCCAGCCTTACCAGCCGCCCCCGCCTTCCCCGGCGCGCCACCATCGAGGCGAACCACAATCCGCTCCTGCTCGAACCCTTCAGGCAGCGTCAGGCGAACCCGCCCCCCGGGCGCACCATCATGCCCGTTGCCCCCGTCGTCACCATTGGCCCCCCGACTGGCCTGCCCCCAGGTACAGCCCCCCGGCTTGCCATTGGCGCCATCGAGCCCGGCATAGCCTGGCGCTCCAGCCCCGCCCCGGGCATCGATAGACAGCCGATCGGCCTCCAGCGCCTGCAACCGCAGATCCAGGTTGCGCCCCGGCCGGGCGGCGCGCTCGTAGGTGCCAGGCGCACCTGGCGCGCTGAACTCGCTACCCTCGCCCAGACGCGCACTCAACGCCTCGATGCTCAGGTCACGCTCGGCCGGGGCAATGGCGATGCGCGCATCGCGCCCCAGCTCGAGCCGATCGATCTTCAGTTCGGTGAGCGTGGCCGGCAGCAACAGGGTCGCCGAATCGGCCACGCGCAGTTGCTCCAGGTGCACGCTGGCCGACTTGTTGGGCAGGCGCAGCATCGAATGGGCGGCGACTTCAAGACTCTCGGCCTGGGCCATGGGCGTGGCCAATGCGGCCAGCAACATCAATTTACGCATGGCTCGGCGCCTCCTGCGGCCGTGGAATGGACATGACATGGAAAATGCCGGTCAGCAGGATCTGCAACCGGTCGAACCAGCGATGGCTGCGCTCACGCAGGCTGCCATTGAAGAACAGCACCTCGAGCACATGCAAGGAGAGCAGGAAAATGCCCGCTGCATTGATCAGCAGATTGAACGGCAAGGGCTGCGGCATGAACAGATTGACCAGCACCACCCACCAGAACACCACCGTCAGGGCCTTGCCCAGGCCCAGGATGAACTTCATATCCCGCCCCCATGATCTGTTGTTATGTCGGCGCGGCCCGTTCGAGCGGACCGCGCCGGCAACAGTAACCCCACTGTCGGGGCGTACGCCAGAGGGGTCAGTTGAGGTGCAGCTCCACCCGTCGGTTGCGCGCGCGACCTTCATCGCTGTCGTTGTCGGCCACTGGTTGGCTTTCGCCACGCCCCTGGCTGGTCACCTTGTTCGGCGCCAGCCCCTGACTGATCAGGTACTCGGCCACACTGCTGGCCCGGCGCTCCGACAGCCCCTGGTTGTAGCTGTCGGAACCGACGCTGTCGGTAAAACCGACGACCTTGACACTGACCACCCGGGGATCGCTGAGCTTGGGTAGCAGCCCCTGCAGACGCTGCTGGGTGCCGCCTGTGAGCTCGGCGGAGTCGAAAGCGAACAGCACCTGGCCCTGGTCATCGAGGGTGATCACCTCAGGAGTCGCCGCCGGTTCGGGTTGTGGCGCGGATGCTGGGTACTGCGGCAGCGGGCACCCCATGTGATCGACCTGGGTGCCAGCCGGCGTATCCGGGCAACGGTCTCGACGGTCGAAGACGCCATCGCCATCCTCGTCGCCATCCTGGGCGTAGCAGATCAGACCACCGGTGATGGCGCCAAGGGCGCCCGCGCCCGCCGCCCAGCTGGAACTCTCGATGGCGCCCAGGCCACCACCGACCAGCCCGCCGAGCAGGCTGCAGATGGGCCAGGTCCGTTGATTGAGGGGCGCGCTGCCGTCGCTGTGGGTGGCACAACCTGTCAGCAGGCTCGTGGCCACCACCAGCGGCAGAGCCGCCTTCGACAAAACACTCATGGTGAATGCTCCTGTGTCACCGGCCGCTACCGGTCACACAGGAGTAAAGACGCGCCCGCGCCACTTCTCAAGGCGCGGCGCACGACGGTCAACGCTGGATCTTGATCTCGGTGCGACGGTTCATGCTGCGTCCTTCGGCCGTGGCGTTGTCGGCAACCGGCTGGGCCTCGCCGGCACCCACCACCGACACGAAGCTGGCGCGCGGCACACCGCTTTCGACCAGGTAGTTGGTCACCGACTGGGCACGACGCTCGGAAAGCTTCTGGTTGTAGCTGTCGGAACCCACACTGTCGGTGTGGCCGGTAACGCTCAGGCGGGCGCTCGGCGCTTCCTGCTTGAGACGGGTCGCGATGGTGTTCAGGCGCTCTTTGTCAGCGCTCGTCAGGCGCGCCGAGTCGAACTCGAAATGCACATCACGGATGACGATGACCTCCTCCTTCTGCACCACGACTTCCTCGACCACCACCGGCACCTCCGGCGGACAGCCATTGGCGTCGACCTGCACCCCGCGCGGAGTGCCGGGGCACTTGTCGCGACTGTCCGGCACACCATCGCCGTCCTCGTCACCATCGCCGTGCGCCCAGCAGTAGCCGGCCGCCAGGCCGCCACCGAGCAAGGCACCCCAGCCAGCCCAGCTGGAGCTCTCGATAGCACCGAGGGCCGCGCCGCCCACGCCCCCGACGGCAGCGCACTTCGGCCAGTCGGTTTTCTGCAAACCTGCACAACCAGTCAGCACACTGGTGAGCAGAACCAGGGGTAACGCTGTGCGTACTATGCTCATGTTGTTGCTTCTCCTAGGGGGAATCGGTGCAAAACCGATGCTCTGGGAGTAAAGACCGGCGAATACCGCTCTGCCAGCAATAAGCCACGACGTGGCGACGCGCCTCTTTGCCCGATCGCCGGGGACCGCTAGTCTTGAGCGACCTGTACGAGGAATGGCAATGACCGACGCTTTCTCACAACGCACGCCGCAGCAGGCCCTGGCCGCGCTGCTCGAGCGCTTCACGCCGCGCCACCTGCTGTTGGTGGGCAGCCGCTTCCCGGCCCTGGAGGCCTTCGCCGCCGCCCACCCCGACACCAGGATAGAAGTCGCCGCCCCCGGCCCGCTACCGCCCGGACAAGCCGCCCGGCGCTTCGACCTGGCGATCCTGGTCGATTGCCTGGAGCACTTGCCCAAGCGCACCGGCCTGGAGCTGCTGGGCGGCATTCGCAACCTCAACGCCAGCCGCGTCGCGGTGCTGGCGGACCTCGCCGTCTGCGGCTGGCAGGACACCGATTTCTACTCGCTGGCACTCTCGGCCAGCGAGAAATTCAAGCGTGAGGAACAGGTATTGAGTCTGTTCACCTATGATCTGCATGACTACAAGCAGGTACCGGACTGGCTCAATGCCAGGTTCTGGGCCAACCCTGAAAATTTCGGCAAGTACTGGTGGTGATTCAATGAGTGTCTCGGTCTGCCCCTGCGGCAGTGGCAATCTGCTCGGCGCCTGCTGCGGGCATTATCACGACGGTACCCCGGCGCCGGACGCCCAGACCCTGATGCGTTCGCGCTACAGCGCCTATGTGCTGGGGCTGGTGGACTACCTGACAGCCACCACCCTGCCCGCCCAGCAGGCAGGCCTGGACCGCGCCGGCATGGCGGCCTGGAGCGCGCAGAGCACCTGGCTGGGGCTGGAGGTGGAAAGTGCCGAGGTGCTGGGCGGCCAGCCCGAGCATGCCTTCGTCACCTTCACCGCGCGCTGGCACGACCTGGAGGGCGATCACCAGCACCGCGAGCGCTCAGCGTTCGTCCAGCACGCCGGGCGCTGGTACTTCATCGATCCGACGGTGCCGCTCAAGGCCGGGCGCAACGACCCCTGCCCCTGCGCCAGCGGGCAGAAGTTCAAGAAATGCTGCGCCAGTTACATCGGGAGCTGAGCATGCGCATCCTGGCCCGCCTGCTCGCGCTCAGCCTGTTGCTGGGTGGGCTGGCGGGCTGTGTCAGTTGGCGCGGCGACACCTGGCAGGCACCACAGGTGCATCTGCTCAAGGTGGAGAAAGTGAAGATGCGCCTGCATCAGCAGGAGTTCATCCTTCACCTGCGGGTCGACAACCCGAACGACAGCCGCCTGTTCATCCGCAACCTGACCTATTCGGTAAAACTCGGCGACCTGCTGCTGGCCAAGGACGACATCAGCCTCTGGCGCAGTGTCGGCAGCCACGCCCGGCGCACCTTCAAGGTCACGGCAAGAACCAACCTCTGGCAGCACCTCAAGCCCCTGGCGAAGCTGCTCAAGGCCGGACAACCGCTGCAATATCAGTTGCAGGGCGAGCTGGCCACCGGGCTGATCGTCCACCGGGACCTGCACTTGTCGCGCAGTGGTGCGATAATCCCCGGCGATCTACAACCGGAGTGATCCCGCAATGACCCAGCAACCCCATGTCCATGGCCCCGACTGCAACCACGGTCACGACCATGACCACGACCACGGCCATGTTCACGGCCCGCACTGCAACCACGGCCACCAGGAGCCGGTGCGCAACGCCCTGAAGGACGTCGGTCGCAACGACCCTTGCCCCTGCGGCAGCGAGAAGAAATTCAAGAAGTGCCACGGCGCTTGAAGAGCGGCAACTGAGCTTCGAGCCACAAGCCGCGAGCGGGAACGGATCGGCGTAGCGCCGGCTTTTCCCTCACGGCTTGTCGCTGGCGACCTGCACGGCCGACCATTCGTAAATAAAGCTTCCCGGCACCTTGCACGGCGACTGCGCGCTCACTACCTTAGCGCCTTTCAGAACCCCGCCACGCCCTGCAGGAGCCTAGTCATGGCCGCCCCCGTCCTTCCGCCCTTCCCTCCCCGCTTCGGCAGCGCCGCCGCCTTGCTTGGCATGCTTGCGCTCACCGGCTGCCAGATGGGTGGCTACCAGGACAGCGTCCCTCCGACCACCGGTGTGCAGCCGCTCAAGGGGCTGGCGCAGAACGTCTCGGTGCGGCGCAACGCCATGGGCGCGCCGCTGATCGAAAGCGGCAACTTCCATGACGCCTTGTTCAGCCTGGGCTACGTGCATGCCGGCGACCGCATCGAGCAGATGGTGGCCATGCGCCTGCTCGCCCAGGGGCGCCTGGCCGAACTGGCCGGGGCCGATGCCCTGGAAATCGACCGCCTGATGCGCGCGGCCAATCTCAAGCAGAGCGCCGGCCAGCTCTACGCCGATGCCTCGCCGCGCCTGAAGCGCTTCTTCGAGGTCTATGCCCGCGGGGTCAACGCCTACCTGTTCCGCTACCGCGACAAACTGCCGGCGGAACTCGCCCGCAGCGGCTACCGCCCGGAGTACTGGAAGCCCGAGGACTCGGCGCTGATCTTCAGCCTTTATGCCTTCAGCCAGTCGGTGAACCTGCAGGAGGAACTGTCAGCGCTGGCCCTGGCGCAGAAAGTCGGCACCGACAAGCTGGCCTGGCTGCTGCCTGGTGCGCCCGACGAGCCGCTGGCCGAGCATGAAGCGGACAAGCTCAAGGGGTTGAACCTGGCCAGCCAGCTGCCAGGGCTGGCCGCGCTGACCGCCGCCGGCCAGCAGCTCGCCGACCTTGGCCTGCTTGGCAGCCCGGGCTCCGCCAACCTGGCCCTGGGGCCCCAGCGCAGCCGCGGTGGCAAGAGCCTGCTGGCCAGCGACAGTCGCGCCACCTGGGCGCTGAGCCCGGTGCAGATCCATACCGGCAAGTACCAGGTAGCCGGGCTTTCGCTGCCGGGCCTGCCGATCGTGCTGGCCGGCTACAACGGCAAGCTGGCCTGGAGCGCCAGCGCGGTGATGGCCGATAACCAGGACCTGTTTCTCGAACAAGTCCGTCGCCAGGGCAGCCAGCTGACCTACCTCGCCGATGGCAAATGGCAGCAGGCTCGCGCACGCAACGAGACCTTCTTCGTCCGTGGCCAGCGCCCCCAGCGTGAAGTGATGTTCGACACCCGTCACGGCACCCTGCTGCCCGGTCATGGCAGCCTGGCGCTGGCGCTGCACCTGCCGCAGTTCAAGGGTGATCGCAGCCTCGACGCGCTGTTCGACCTGACCCGTGCCAGCAACGTCGAACGGGCCTTCGACAACACCCGTGAAGTGGGTGCCGCGGCGCTCAACTTCGTGTTCGCCGAGCCGGAACATATCGGCTGGCAGGTCAGCGGACGCTATCCCAACCGCCGTGAAGGCCAAGGTCTGTTGCCGTCCCCTGGCTGGGATGGGCGCTACGACTGGGACGGCTATGCCGACGCCATGCTTCACCCCTACGATCAGGACCCACCGGCAGGCTGCATCGCTCACGCCAACCAGCGCAGCCTGCCCAAGGGCTATGGCATGCAGCTGTCGAGCACCTGGTACTACCCCGAGCGTGCCGAACGCCTGGCCCAGTTGGCCGGCAACGGTCGCCATGACAGCCGCAGCCTGATGGCGTTGCAGAACGATCAGGTCACGCTGCTGGCCGGCAAGCTCAAGCAGATGTTCGACGCCCCCGGCATGGCCCAGCCGCTCAAGCAGGCCATCGACACCTTGCCCGCAGCCCAGCGCGACAAGGCCCGCGACGCACTGGCCCGACTCAAGGCCTTCGACGGCCGGCTGAGCCCGGTATCGGCCGATGCGGCCCTGTACGAACTGTTCCTGCAGCAAGTCACCCGACTGACCTTCCTCGACGAGCTGGGGCCAGAGTCCAGCCCGGCCTGGCAAGCCTTCGTCGGCAATGCCCGCCTGTCCTACTCCGCCCAGGCCGACCACCTGCTCGGGCGTGAGGACAGCCCGTTCTGGGATGATCGCGGCACCCCGCAGAAGGAAGACAAGCCCGCCATCCTCGCCCGCAGCCTGGCGGCCGCGATCGACGCCGGCACCACGCAGCTTGGCGCCGACCGCCGCGCCTGGCAGTGGGGCAAGCTGCACCAGTACCGTTGGCCGGCACCGGTCTATCACGGTCTGGGCGACAGCCACGCCCGCTCCCCGCTGCCCGCCGGTGGCGACTTCAGCACGCTGGCACTGACGCCCTATGCCTGGGGTGACGGTTTCGATACCTACCTGCCGGCATCGGCGCGAATGATCGTCGATTTTGGCCAGGCCGAACCACTGCAGGTCCTGACCAGCAGTGGCCAGTCCGGCAACCCGGCCAGCCGTCACTACAGCGACGCGCTGGAGGCCTGGTTCAAGGGGCGCTTCATGAGCCTGCCCGTGCAGCCACAAAATTTCGCCCGCGCTTACGGCAGCCAGCGCCTGACCCTCACGCCAGGTCGCTGAGGTGAAGGCTTCCAGCTGACCGCCAGGTAACGGACTGCCCTAGCATCCTGTTTCGCCGCCTGGGTCATACCCGACCCGGGCCGCGTTCTCTCAACCACAAGGATGCGTAACATGAGCAGCACGACCCTGAAAATGGAAATTTCCTGGCCCGCTTCCCTGGCCGTCCCCGCCGGCGCCACCGTCAATGCCCAACTCTGGGTCGGTAGCGATACGGCCTTCTATCGCATGATCAGCGCTGGCGATTGTTCGGCACCGGCCGACAGCTCGCCAACGGTGCTGGAAATCTCCTACGACCCACAAGAACTGACGCCTGACGATGCCAGCACTACCTGGGGCTACTTCCACACCTCGCCCTACCTGATGCACGAGGGCAAGCGTCTCAATGTCGAACGGCTGGCAAAGATCGATATCGAGCAGGTCAACGATGGCGTATGGAAAGTGAATCTCTCCTGAGCAGACGCCCTCTACCTGGCCAGTTCCCCGGGGCTGCAACGCAGAGCGCAGATGCATGCGCCACGAAGTTGTGCTTCTATTCCTGATCCCGGCCCTTGTCGCAGACTGCCTTCATCAGGATCACCATGCACCACTCGACCCATGACCTGCTCTCCCCTGTCCCGGGCATCGCCCGCCAGCTGCACAGCTTCCACTTCGGCCCCCGCGGCCACGGCAAGGTGTACATCCAGGCCTCGCTGCATGCCGACGAGCTACCGGGCATGTTGGTGGCCTGGCACCTCAAGCGACGTCTCGTGGAAATGGAGCAGCAGGGCCGTCTACGCCGGGAAATCGTCCTGGTTCCAGTGGCCAACCCGGTCGGCCTGGAGCAGGTGTTGCTGGATGCCCCCCTGGGGCGCTTCGAGTTGCAAAGCGGGGAAAACTTCAACCGCAAGTTCGTCGACCTGTCGGACAGCATCGGCGACCAGATCGAAGGGCACCTGACCCAGGACCCTGCGCACAATGTGGCGCTGATCCGCGAGCACCTGCGCCGCGGGCTGGAGGCCCACCCCGCGCAGACAGCCTTGCAGTCCCAGCGCCTGACCCTGCAGCGCCTGGCCTGCGACGCGGACATGGTGCTCGACCTGCATTGCGACTTCGAAGCGGTCGAGCACCTCTACACCACACCGGAAGCCTGGCCTCGGGTCGAGCCACTGGCACGCTACCTGGGGGTCCAGGCCAGCCTGCTGGCCACCGATTCGGGCGGGCAATCGTTCGACGAAAGTTTCAGCCTGGTCTGGTGGCAGCTGCAACAGCGCTTCGGCAAGCAGTTCCCGATCCCTCTGGGCAGCTTCTCGGTGACCATAGAACTGCGTGGCCAGGCCGATGTCAGCCATGCCCTGGCAACCCAGGACTGCCAGGCGATCCTCGACTACCTCACCCATGCAGGGGTCATCGAAGGCCAGCCGGCCGCATTGCCTCCACTACGCTATCGCGCGACCCCACTCGCGGCGGTGGAACCCGTCACGACGCCACTTGGCGGGCTGCTGGTGTTCCATGCCAAGCCTGGGCAACACCTGGAGGCCGGGGAACTGATCGCCGAGGTGATCGACCCGCTCAATGACCGCGTCACCGCGCTGCGCAACACCCAGGCCGGGCTGCTCTACGCCCGCAGCGTGCGGCGCATGGCCACGGCGGGAATGGTGGTTGCCCACGTTGCCGGCGAGCAGATATGCCGTAGCGGCTACCTGCTGGGCAACTGAGGAACAACGCTCAAGCCACGGGCGCCGGAGGTGGCTCGTCGGGCAGGGTCGGCTCGCCCGGTTCCATCGGCGGATGTTCGCCCGGTTCCGCCGGCTGAGGGGTATCGGGGCCAGGTTGATGAGGCACACCGCCAGCGCGCATCGGCAGCGGCGTATGTATCGGCGGGTGCGCCAACAGCGACCAGACCGGCAAGCCAATCTGATTCGGCTGCAGGACGGCCAGCTTGGCGCTGATTGCGGGGTCGAGTTTCATGGGCTGCTCCTGACGAGAGCCGACGTGCGTCATGCACGCCGGGACTGTTATCTCGTTGGAGTGCCGAGCGCGGAAACAATTCCCGCGTTTTGTCGGCTCAGGTGCGTGGCAGCGTGACGCCGCGCTGGCCTTGGTACTTGCCGCCGCGGTCCTTGTAAGAAACTTCGCACTCTTCGTCGGACTGCAGGAACAGCATCTGCGCGACGCCTTCGTTGGCGTAGATCTTCGCTGGCAAGGTGGTGGTGTTGGAGAACTCCAGGGTGACGTGGCCTTCCCACTCGGGCTCGAGCGGGGTGACGTTGACGATGATGCCGCAACGGGCATAGGTGCTCTTGCCCAGGCAAATGGTCAACACGTCGCGTGGAATGCGGAAGTATTCGACGGTACGGGCCAGGGCGAAGGAGTTCGGCGGGATGATGCAGACGTCGCTCTTGATGTCGACGAAACTGCCGGCGTCGAAGTTCTTTGGATCGACGGTGGCCGAGTTGATGTTGGTGAACACCTTGAATTCATCGGCGCAGCGCACGTCGTAGCCGTAGCTGGAGACGCCGAAGGAGATGACCCGGCTGTCCTGTTCGCCACGCACCTGGCGCTCGACGAACGGTTCGATCATGCCGTGTTCCTGCGCCATGCGGCGAATCCACTTGTCCGATTTGATGCTCATGGCGGGGTGTCCTGAAGAGTGCAAGGTGAAAAACGAGATGCGCATCTTACCGGTCCCGAGGCCCGGGTTAAAGTTTCGTTGCCTATCCCGCGCCAGACGGGGCCTGCGCTGGCCGCCGATCCGAAATTCATCAAAGCGCTTCTTGGCCATTGGCAGGCCGTGGAAAGTGGGTTAAGGTGGCGCCACTGTGCTGCACGTGACACCGAGAATCTCTAGTTTGATGCACGATACTCATCGGCCCATCGCTGAATTTTCTGCTCTCTTTGCGCTCAGTCCCGGCCAGGGTTTTTCCTGACCGCAATCAACTTTGTCCAAGGAGACAGAAACATGTCCAACCGTCAATCCGGTGTTGTCAAGTGGTTCAACGATGAGAAGGGCTACGGCTTCATCACCCCTCAGTCGGGCGACGACCTGTTCGTGCACTTCAAAGCCATCCAAGCTGACGGCTTCAAGACCCTGAAAGAAGGCCAGGCTGTTACTTTCGTCGCTACCCGCGGCCAGAAAGGCATGCAGGCTGAAGAAGTTCAGATCGCCTAAGTCGATCTCGCTTCCTCGCTTCAGAAAAAACCCGCCATTGGCGGGTTTTTTTGTGTCCGGGCGAAAGATCGCAGCGCCTTCTTCGCGGGCAAGCCCGCTCCCACAGGTACAGCACAGGTTTCAAAGGCGGTGCATTTCCTGTGGGAGTGGCTTGCCCGCGAAGGGGCCGCCGCAGTACTCAATCCTCGCTGATGGTGATGCTCGGCATCGCCGGCGCCGCGGCCTCCTGCAGCACGATCCGCGCCCCAACCTGCCGTGCCAGCTCCTGGTAGACCATGGCGATCTGGCTCTGCGGCTCGGCGATGGCCGTGGGCTTGCCGCTGTCGGCCTGCTCGCGGATCAGCATCGACAGCGGCAGCGACGCCAGCAGTTCGACGTCGTACTGGGCGGCCAGCTTCTCACCGCCGCCTTCGCCAAACAGGTGCTCGGCGTGGCCACAGTTGGAGCAGATGTGCACCGCCATGTTCTCCACCACGCCCAGCACCGGGATGTTGACCTTGCGGAACATCTCCACGCCCTTCTTCGCGTCCAGCAGCGCCAGATCCTGAGGCGTGGTAACGATCACCGAACCTGCCACCGGCACCTTCTGCGCCAGGGTCAGCTGGATGTCGCCGGTGCCCGGAGGCATGTCGATCACCAGGTAATCGAGATCGTCCCAGGCGGTCTGGGTCACCAGTTGCAGCAATGCGCCCGAGACCATCGGACCGCGCCAGACCATCGGCGTGTTGTCATCGGTGAGGAAGGCCATGGACATGACCTCGACGCCATGGGCCTTGATCGGCACGAACCATTTCTGCTCGCGCACCTGCGGACGGGTACCCTCGGGGATACCGAACATCACCCCCTGGCTGGGGCCGTAGATGTCGGCGTCGAGAATACCGACCCGGGCGCCTTCCCGGGCCAGGGCCAGCGCCAGGTTGGCGGCGGTGGTCGATTTGCCCACCCCGCCCTTGCCCGAGGCCACGGCGATGATGTTCTTCACGTTGGCCATGGCCGGCACCTGGGCCTGGGCCTTGTGGGTGGCGATCACGCAGTCGATGCTCACACTGGCCGCATCGACCCCTTCGAGGTTCTCGAGGGCCGTCTGCAGCACCTGTGCCCAGCCGCCCTTGAACAGGCCTGCGGCGTAGCCCAGTTGCAACTGCACGCTGACCTGTCCGCCCTGGATATCGATGGCACGCACGCAGCCAGCGCTGATCGGATCCTGGTTCAGGTAGGGGTCGGTGTACTGGCGAAGCACGCCTTCGACGGCGGCGCGGGTAACGGCACTCATGGAGGCTCCCATTGGCAGACTGAATAACGGAACAGGCGCCTATGCTAACCCGTCAATCGTCAGCCGATGCGTCGTTGGGGTGAAATATATTTCGCAGCCCTTTATAGTGGCCGATCACCCTCATTTTTACCCGTCGCCAGATAAGTAGCCGAGCCACCATGTCCGAGCCACGTCAGATTCTCGTCACCAGCGCCCTGCCCTATGCCAATGGATCGATCCACCTTGGCCATATGCTGGAATACATCCAGACGGACATGTGGGTGCGCTTCCAGAAGATGCGTGGCAACCAGTGCATCTACGTCTGCGCCGACGACGCCCACGGCTCGGCCATCATGCTGCGTGCGGAAAAGGAAGGCATCACCCCGGAACAGCTGATTGCCAACGTCCAGGCCGAGCACAGTAGCGACTTCGCGGACTTCCTGGTCGACTTCGACAACTTCCACTCCACGCACAGCGAGGAGAACCGCGAGCTGTCGGGTCTGATCTACACCCGCCTGCGTGATGCCGGGCATATCGCCACCCGTTCCGTGACCCAGTACTACGACCCAGAGAAGGGCATGTTCCTCGCCGACCGCTTCATCAAGGGCACCTGCCCCAAGTGCGCGGCCGAGGACCAGTACGGCGACAACTGCGAGAAATGCGGCGCCACCTATGCACCGACCGAACTGAAGAACCCCAAGTCGGCGATCTCCGGCGCCACGCCGGTGTTGCGTGACTCCCAGCACTTCTTCTTCAAGCTGCCCGACTTCCAGGCGATGCTGCAGCAGTGGACTCGCAGCGGTACCCTGCAGGACGCCGTTGCCAACAAGCTCGCCGAATGGCTGGATTCCGGCCTCCAGGAGTGGGACATCTCCCGCGACGCACCGTACTTCGGTTTCGAGATCCCAGGCGAGCCCGGCAAGTACTTCTACGTCTGGCTGGACGCGCCGATCGGCTACATGGCCAGCTTCAAGAACCTCTGCGCACGCCGCCCGGAGCTTGACTTCGACGCGTTCTGGAACCAAGGCTCCAAGGCCGAGCTGTATCACTTCATCGGCAAGGACATCGTCAACTTCCACGCCCTGTTCTGGCCAGCCATGCTCGAGGGCTCGGGGTTCCGCAAGCCAACCGCGGTCAACGTGCACGGCTACCTGACCGTCAATGGCGCGAAGATGTCCAAGTCGCGTGGCACCTTCATCAAGGCGCGCACCTACCTGGATCACCTGCAGCCGGAGTACCTGCGCTACTACTACGCCGCCAAGCTGGGCCGCGGCGTCGACGACCTCGACCTGAACCTCGAAGACTTCGTGCAGAAGGTCAACTCCGACCTGGTCGGCAAGGTGGTCAACATCGCCAGCCGCTGCGCCGGCTTCATTCACAAGGGCAATGACGGCGTCATGGTCCCAGGTGACGCCGCACCAGAGCTGACCGAGGCCTTCCTCGCCGCCGCGCCCTCGATAGCCGAGGCCTACGAAGGTCGCGACTTTGGCCGCGCCATGCGCGAGATCATGGCCCTGGCCGATCGCGCCAACGCCTGGATCGCCGACAAGGCCCCGTGGTCGCTGGCCAAGCAGGAAGGCAAGCAGGACGAGGTACAGGCCATCTGCGCCCAGGGCATCAACCTGTTCCGCCAACTGGTGATCTTCCTCAAGCCGGTGCTGCCGGTGCTGGCGGCCGACGCCGAGACGTTCCTCAACGTCGCCCCGCTGACCTGGAACGACCACCTGTCGCGCCTGGAAAACCACAAGCTCAATCCGTTCAAGGCGCTGATGAGCCGCATCGAGCCGAGCAAGGTCGAAGCCATGGTCGCCGCGAGCAAGGAAGACCTGCTCGCCGCCGAGGCCAAGGCCCCGGCCGGCAACGGCGAACTGACCAAGGACCCGCTGTCGGCCGAGATCGAGTTCGACACCTTCGCCGCCGTCGACCTGCGCGTGGCGCTGATCGTCAAGGCCGAGGCGGTCGAAGGCGCCGACAAGCTGCTGCGCCTGACCCTCGACATCGGCGACGAACGCCGCAACGTGTTCTCGGGCATCAAGTCGGCCTACCCTGACCCATCCAAGCTCGAGGGCCGCCTGACCATGATGGTGGCCAACCTCAAGCCGCGGAAGATGCGGTTCGGCGTCTCCGAGGGCATGGTCATGGCTGCCGGCCCTGGCGGCGAGGAAATCTACCTGCTCAGCCCGGACAGCGGTGCCAAGCCCGGCCAGCGCATCAAGTAACGCCCTCCTGCCCCGGCCAACTGGCCGGGGCATTTGCATCCAGCGCCCGCTGCCCGATAATCAAGGCTCCCTCCCGTTCTCGGCTAACTCATGAGCGACTATGTCCTGGTCCTGGTCGGCGCGGCGCTGGTCAATCACCTGGTCCTGCAACCTGAGCGTGAGCGCCTGCAGGCCCTCGGTCTGTGCAGTGCCCTGCTGATTCTCATCGCCTTGCCGGCCGGGGTGCTGCTCCAGCACGCCCTGCTCGTCACGCCACAACTTCAGGACCTGCGGCTGTTCCTGCTGCTACCCCTGCTCGCCGCGCTGGCCTGGGCGGTGCCGCAGTTGCTGCGCAAGGCACTGCCGAAGTGGCCCGTCGATGACTTGCCCCGCATCCTGGCAGTCAATGCCGTGGTGCTAGGCTTGCTGTTGCAGCTTGCGACCGACGGTGGCGATCTGCGGCAGGCCCTGATCTACGGCGTGCTTGGCGGGCTGGGCTTCTGGCTCGCCTTGGCACTGTTCGCCGATCTGCGCGCACGCAGCCACCACCCCGATATCCCTTCGGCACTGCGCGGGCGGCCTATCGAACTGATCGGCGCCGGCCTGATGGCCATGGCGCTCTCCGGATTCAACGGACTGTTCATACAATGAAAACTGCCTCGGACGCATCTTGAAGAGTCACACCCCCATGCTCGCGGCCGACCCACGCCTGCGTAGCGCCATGAATCTGGTCTTGCTGGCGTGCCTTCCGGGCTTGCTGGCGTTGGTCTGGCTGCAGGGGTGGGGAATACTGGTCAATCTGCTGCTGTGCGCCGGTGCGGCCCTGGCCACTGAAACCGTGCTGCTGGCCTGGCGCCGGCAGCCCGTGGTCGCGGCCCTTGGCGACGGCAGCGCGCTGGTAACCGCTGTGCTGCTCGGCGCGGCGCTTCCCGGCCAGGCGCCCTGGTGGCTGCCGGTAATGGCATCGATCGCCGCCATCGGTCTGGGCAAGCAAGCCTTTGGGGGCGTGGGGCGCAACCCGTTCAACCCGGCCATGGTCGGCTATGCCTTCGTTCTACTGAGCTTTCCCGAGCAGATGAATCACTGGCCAGATGGCACGCACGGCCTGCTGGACAGCCTGCGACTGAGCTTCGTCGACAGCAATCAGATCGACGCCTGGGCCAGGCCGACAGTGCTCGACACCCTGCGCCATAACCGCAGCCTGACCACCGACGAGTTGTTCGCCGCCCATCCGGCCTTCGGCCATGTGGGCGGGCGTGAAAGCGAATGGGTGAACCTTGCCTTCCTGTCCGGCGGACTGTTCCTGTTGCAACGCAAGGTCTTCAGCTGGCATGCGCCCGTCGGCCTGCTGGGCGCGCTGTTCCTGCTCAGCCTGCTGGGCTGGAACGGTTCCGGCTCCGACTCCAATGGCTCACCGCTGCTGCACCTGTTCTCGGGCTCGACCATGCTGGCGGCCTTTTTCATCGCCACCGAGCCTGTCTCCGGCTGTCGCCGCCCACTGGCGCGACTGCTGTTCGGGATCGGCACCGGCGTGCTGATCTATGTCATCCGCACCTGGGGCAGTTATGCCGATGGCACGGCGTTCGCCGTCTTGTCGATGAACCTCGCTGTGCCGGCCCTGGATCGCTGGGTCGAACGTCGACAGCAGGCCACGCCATGAATGCTCGGTGGCGCAGCACCTTGCTGCTGTTGCTGGTAATCGGCCTGGCGCTTGCCACGACCCTGGCCTGGCAACGCTGGACCGCCCAGCCGATCGCCGAGCGCACACGGCAGCTGCAACAGCAGCAATGGCTTGCGGTGCTCCCTCAAGGCAGCTATGACAACCAGCCACTGGATGCCCCCCTCCCCCTGATCGACACCACCCTGCGCCACAGCCGCCTGCTCGCCGGCTATCGTGCCAGCTTGGCCAACGCGCCCGTCGCTGTGCTGCTGCACAGTAGCGTCCAGGGCTATGCCGCCCCCATCAGGCTCATCATCGCCGTCGACATTCAAGGCCGCCTGCTGGGCGTTCGGGTGCTCGAGCAACAGGAAAGCCCCGGCCTGGGTAGCCGGCTGGTCGACCCAGCACTGCACTGGCTCGATCAGTTCACGGGCAAGACACTGAGCGATACACCCGAGCCTCGCTGGGCGATCAAGCGGGATCATGGCGCATTCGACCAACTGGCCGGCGCGACCGTTACCTCTCGGGCGGTGATCGATGCCATTCAGGATGCCCTACGCTACTTCGACGAGCATCGCGCCTCACTGTTGGGGGAGGTGAACCCTTGACCAGATTCTGGCTGCTCAGCGCCGCCCTGACGCCCGTGCTCGGCGCCACCGCCACGCTCCTCCAGGCTCTCTCGATCGCCCTCTGCGCAATGGTGCTGACGGGCGTTCATCAACTGCTGATGGCACCGCTACGTCGCCATCTCGAAGCCACTGCGCGTCGGGGCACGAGCCTTGTGCTGGCCTGCGCGCTCACGGTCTGCCTGCAACTCGGCCTGCAGGCCTGGGCCTTGCCACTGGCACAGGCGCTCGGTCACTTCCCGACGTTACTGGCCCTGACCTGCCTGGCCAGCGACCAGTTGCTGCCGAACGAGGGCCGCTGGCGCACACTGCTCATGGGGCTCGCAGGCCTACTGGCGGTCAGCCTGGCCCTGGGTCTGTGCCGTCAACTGCTGGCCGAACACCTGGGCCTGCATATCGCCCGGCTCGCCCCTGGCGCGCTGATACTGCTCGGCCTGCTGCTGGGCTTGTACAATCACCTGCGTCCACAGCCCATTCCCCCACGCCGTCAAGGAAGCCTTTGACCCCATGAATGCTGCCAAACGCCTGGAGATCTTTCACAGGCTGCATGAAGACAATCCCGAACCGAAGACCGAGCTGGCCTATAGCAGCCCTTTCGAACTGCTGATCGCCGTGATTCTCTCGGCCCAGGCAACCGACGTCGGGGTCAACAAGGCCACTGCCCGACTGTTCCCGGTGGCCAATACGCCAGAAGCCATTCACGCCCTGGGCGTGGACGGCCTGAGCGAATACATCAAGACCATCGGCCTATACAACAGCAAGGCCAAGAACGTCATCGAAACCTGCCGGCTTCTGGTCGAGCAACATGGCAGTGAAGTACCACAAACCCGTGAAGCGCTCGAAGCGTTACCCGGTGTAGGTCGCAAGACCGCCAACGTCGTACTCAACACCGCCTTCCGGCAACTGGCCATGGCCGTCGACACGCATATCTTCAGGGTAAGCAATCGTACGGGGATAGCCCCCGGCAAGACCGTGCTGGAAGTAGAGAAGAAGTTGTTGAAGTTCGTGCCCCGGGACTATCTGCTCGACGCCCACCACTGGCTGATCCTGCACGGGCGCTACGTATGCCAGGCCCGTAAGCCGCGCTGCGGCAGTTGCCGCATCGAAGACTTGTGCGAGTACAAGCACAAGACCTCGGACGATTGAGGCGATAGCTGAAATCCGCACATCACGATTGAAAAAATCTTTTTTACCCGCTCAGGGAATCCCGCTATAAGGACGGCCAAGGGCCCTTTGGCTTGGAGTGACGCATGAGCACCGATAAAGAAGACTTGGCTATCGACGAAGATTTCTCGAATACGAACGAAGAAGAGGATCCGCCGGCTGAACCGGCCAAGACCAACCTCAGCAAACGCCGCACCATCGACAACATGCTCGAAGAACGACGTCTGAGGAAACAGCTGGCCGATTTCGACTACGACCTGTAACTCGGACAAAAAAAAGCCTCCCGACTGGAGGCTTTCTATACCGTCAGGCCAACCCGTGCCGTTGAGCCAGCTCGATGAGATCTACCAGAGAACGTGCATTGAGCTTGAGCAACAGGCGGGTCTTGTAGGTACTTACGGTCTTGTTGCTGAGGAACATGCTATCAGCTATTTCCTTGTTGCTCTTGCCACGTGCGAGTTGCTGCAAAACCATCATTTCTCGTCCAGAAAGCCGTTCGACCATCTCGATTTCCGTGCCGCCCCCTACACCGGAGCGCCCTTTGTGCAGCGCCTGATTGGGGAAATAGCTGTAGCCGGACAGCACCGCCTTGATGGCACTCAACAGCTCGGTCAATTCCTGCTGCTTGCATACATAACCCGCGGCACCGGCCTGCATGCAACGCATGGAAAAATGCCCAGGTGCCTGCGACGTCAGTACCAGCACCTTGCTTGCAGGGCTTATCAGCGTCATCCGGGCAATGACCTCCAGCCCGTCGAGCTTGGGAATCCCGATATCCAGAATGACGATGTCCGGCAGATGCTCCCGCGTAAGTTGCAAGGCATCCACACCGTTATCGCTCTCCGCCACCACCTCGTAGCCATGCCGTTCCATCAGCATGCGTACGGCCAGGCGAATGACCGGGTGATCATCCACGATCAGCACTTTATTCATGCGATATCCATTGATACGTAATTTTAATTCAATAGCCCACCGTAACCGAGCATAACGATTATTAATGCAGCGGTTTCCCTGGCAGAATCACCGAAAGAAGAGGACTACGAGCTTTAAGGACTTTTCCTACATGCGTCAATAGCAATAAAACCAACCGACCCATGCGCTTTACAACGGCCAGAAAGTTAACAGGCCGACTCATGGGATCCAAGTGCTAGGGCCTTACTCTTCACGCAGGAAATTTCTACTCTGTGTACGAGATATTAGGCAGTATCAAAACTGAAGTGGATTTACGTCCAGTCGAGGAAAAGATCCACCATTATTCCCTGCGGAAAAATCGGTTACTGATGAGCAAAGCATGCCCAGGCACTCATCATGAGCCAAGAATCCATCAGTCCACTGACCCTCATCGCCGTGTTCGCCGGCGTTATCGAAGCCTCGGCACTGGCTTCGCTGCCGTTCCTGAGCGATGACAGCCAGACCATCTATACATGGTTCCTCGTGGTATTCCCGTTTTTCCTGACCGTGCTGTTCTTCCTGACGTTGAATTTCAACACCGGTTCACTGTTCGCCCCCGACAAGCACGAACCCTGCTCTAGCCCCGCACCAACCGCTGCGCCTCATGCGACGCCGAACTCGACGGCGCAAGAAGCGCATGAGGCTCCCGCTGCGGCAGCCGAACAACCAGCCGAACAGGACGGCAACATATTCATCGCCATCTCGGGCCCGGACAGCCGCAAGATGATCGAGAATCACATATTGCGCATGATCGAGAAACGCCATACCACCGCCCAGCGCTGGACCCTGTACAACCTCGAGACCCGCACGTGTATCCACCTTTCGGCAGCGCCCATGGGTGACGATGTCGAAGTACCCTTCGCCAGCACGCGGATACCTTGAATCACAGGCACAAAAAAACCCGGCGATGGCCGGGTTTTCCTTTGCCTGCAAACTCAGAGCAGCGAGCGCCCCTTGTTCGCTGCAATGCGCATGCGCAGCGCGTTGAGCTTGATGAAGCCCGCGGCGTCGGCCTGATTGTAGGCGCCACCATCTTCCTCGAAGGTCGCGATGTTGGCATCGAACAGGGAGTCGTCCGACTTGCGCCCCACGACGGTCACATTGCCCTTGTACAGTTTCAGGCGAACAACACCGTTCACATTGACCTGCGAAGCATCGATCATCTGCTGCAGCATCAGGCGCTCCGGGCTCCACCAGTAGCCGGTGTAGATCAGGCTGGCGTACTTCGGCATCAGCTCATCCTTCAGGTGAGCGACTTCGCGGTCCAGGGTGATCGACTCGATGGCGCGGTGAGCCTTGAGCATGATGGTGCCGCCCGGGGTCTCGTAGCAGCCACGCGACTTCATGCCGACATAACGGTTTTCGACGATGTCCAGGCGCCCGATGCCGTTGGCGCCACCGATGCGGTTGAGGTCGGCCAGCACGGTGGCAGGGCTTTTCTCGACACCGTCAATGGCAACGATGTCGCCGTTGCGGTAGGTCAGCTCGATGTAGGTGGCCTGGTCCGGGGCGTTCTCCGGGGAAACGCTCCAGCGCCACATGTCTTCCTCGTGCTCGGTCCAGGTATCTTCCAGGACACCGCCTTCGTAGGAGATGTGCAGCAGGTTGGCGTCCATCGAGTAGGGCGACTTCTTCTTGCCGTGGCGCTCGATCGGAATACCGTGCTTCTCGGCGTAGTCCATCAGCTTCTCGCGGGACAGCAGGTCCCACTCGCGCCATGGGGCGATGACCTTGACACCCGGCTTGAGCGCGTAGGCGCCGAGCTCGAAACGCACCTGGTCGTTGCCCTTGCCGGTCGCACCGTGGGAAATGGCATCGGCGCCGGTTTCGTTGGCGATCTCGATCAGGCGCTTGGCGATCAGCGGGCGGGCGATAGAGGTACCCAGCAGGTACTCGCCTTCGTAGACGGTGTTGGCGCGGAACATCGGGAACACGAAGTCACGCACGAACTCTTCGCGCAGGTCGTCGATGTAGATTTCTTTCACGCCCATTGCCTGGGCCTTGGCACGGGCCGGCTCGACCTCCTCGCCCTGACCGAGGTCAGCGGTGAAGGTCACCACTTCACAGTTGTAGGTGTCCTGCAGCCACTTGAGAATCACCGAAGTATCAAGGCCGCCGGAATACGCCAATACGACCTTTTTTACGTCCGCCATGCCATCACTCCACGGGGTTGTACGGAAAGCCGATGATTCTACCGGCCTTGCCGAAAAATTTACAATGGGGCGACAGCTTGTGACGACAAAGCGACAGGAACTGTCGAGAGCGCGACCAGCGGTCGCACTCAGGACTTCAGGCCAGGCGCCGACTGAACATTGCCTGCGGCAGGAGCCGCAGGTACCGGCGCAGGCGCCGTGGGAGCAGGCGTTGCGGGCTTCTCCACAGGCTTCTCGACCGGTGTCACGCGATCGAGTTGAATGTTCACGCGACGGTTGCGCGCGCGATTGGCGGCCGTGTTGTTCTTGGCCAGTGGATAGCGCTCGCCATGGAAGCGCACGGTGATTTGCTCGTCTGGCACGCCGTGAGCCTTGAGGTACTCGGCCACGGCCAACGCCCGCCGACGCGAAGTGTCGCGATTGGTCAGGCGGTTGCCACTGTTGTCCGAATGGCCGTTGAGCTCGATGTGATTGACCGTAGGGTCGGCCTTGAGATAGTCGAGGATCAGATCCAGACGAGCACGCGCCGAGCCATCCAGTTCGATCCCGCCGCCAGGGAAGCCGACCTGGGTCTGACGAATCTGGTCATAGTTCATCGGCAACAGCTTGGCGGCACACACCTGATAGTCGCCGTAGGCCTTGGCGAAGCTGACCGGCATCACATGCACTTCCATGGGGCGACCACCTTCGCCGCGATGATTGCGCACCACCGTGCTGCGACCATCGAGCAGCCCATTGATCAGGCGGCTGGCCTGGCCTTGGCTGGAGGTGAACAGCACACCCGTACGGGCCATCTGTACCGCGCCGAGGTTGATGTCCCCACGCCCCGGCTGCCAGGGGGCCGCAGCGGCAATCAAGCTGGCGGAACCGGCGCCCAGGACGTTGCTGTCCGATCGCAGCTGGAAGGTCGGCTGCTCCCCCGCGCGACGCACGAACTCGCCACTGCCAAAACCGTCGATCGGCTGGATCAGGCGACATTCGAACTGGTCCCCCTCGACTTTCCAGGCGACGTTCTCCACGCGAGTCTGGAAGGTCAGCGCCCCAGCCGGCAGGCTGGCGACAAGGGTGAACAGGGCTAGGTAACGCTGGCGCACGGGCGGCTCCACTGATTCTGACGGCTTACCTGAACGCTATCGGACGCCGGCGGGAAAACTTGATAGCCGTGCTCGAACAGGGGTTTTCCGGTAGCATTGGCTTCTGAGTTCGACCCGCCTGGAATCCCCAATGTCCGATCGCCTGACCCTCCTGCGCCCCGACGACTGGCACATCCATCTGCGCGATGGTGCTGTCCTGCCCCATACCGTCGGTGACGTGGCACGCACCTTCGCCCGCGCCATCATCATGCCCAATCTGGTTCCGCCGGTGCGCAACGCCGTCGAGGCTGGTGCCTACCGCGAGCGCATCCTTGCCGCACGCCCGGCCGGCAGCCGTTTCGAGCCGTTGATGGTGCTCTACCTCACCGACCGCACCACCCCGCAAGACATCCGCGCGGCGAAGGCCAGCGGCATCGTGTACGCCGCCAAGCTCTACCCGGCCGGCGCCACCACCAACTCCGATTCGGGCGTGACCAGCATCGACAACATTTTCCCGGCGATCGAGGCCCTGGCCGAGACCGGCATGCCGCTGCTGGTGCACGGCGAAGTCACGCGCAGCGAGATCGACGTGTTCGACCGCGAGAAGCGTTTCATCGACGAGCACATGCGCCGCCTGGTCGAACGCTTCCCGACCCTGAAAGTGGTCTTCGAGCACATCACCACCAGCGACGCCGCGCAGTTCGTCAGCGAAGCGCCGGCCAACGTCGGTGCGACCATCACCGCCCAGCACCTGCTGTACAACCGCAACCACATGCTGGTCGGCGGTATCCGCCCGCACTTCTATTGCCTGCCGATCCTCAAGCGCAACACCCATCAGGTGGCGCTGCTGGATGCAGCAACCAGCGGCAATCCGAAGTTCTTCCTCGGCACCGACTCGGCGCCCCACGCCAAGCACGCCAAGGAAGCCGCCTGCGGCTGCGCCGGCTGCTACACCGCGTATGCCGCCATCGAGTTGTATGCCGAGGCGTTCGAGCAGCGCAACGCACTGGACAAGCTCGAAGGCTTCGCCAGCAAGCACGGTCCGGACTTCTACGGTCTGCCGCGCAACACCGACACCATCACCTTGGTACGCGACGAATGGACCGCGCCAGACAGCCTGCCGTTTGGCGACACCACCGTGATCCCGCTGCGTGCCGGTGAGAAGCTGCGCTGGCGCCTGCTGGAGGACAACGCGTGAGCGAAGATCTGTACGAAGACGATCAGGACAGCCCGGTCAGCAGCGGCTCGCGCCACCCGATGGCCGAGCGCTTCCGCGGTTACCTGCCGGTGGTGGTGGACGTCGAGACCGGCGGTTTCAACAGCGCCACCGACGCCCTGCTGGAAATCGCCGCCGTGACCATCGGCATGGATGAAAAAGGTTTTCTGTTCCCCGAGCACACCTATTTCTATCGAGTCGAACCGTTCGAAGGCGCGAATATCGAGCCGGCCGCGCTGGAGTTCACCGGCATCAAGCTGGACCACCCGCTGCGCATGGCGGTAGGCGAGGAAAGCGCGCTGACCGATATCTTCCGCGGCGTGCGCAAGGCGCTGAAGGCCAATGGTTGCAAGCGGGCGATCCTGGTCGGACACAACAGCAGCTTCGACCTGGGCTTCCTCAATGCCGCGGTGGCGCGCAACGATATCAAGCGCAACCCGTTCCACCCGTTCTCCAGCTTCGACACGGCCACCCTCGCCGGCCTCGCCTACGGCCAGACCGTGCTGGCGCGAGCCTGCCAGAGCGCGGACATCGATTTCGATGGACGTGAGGCGCATTCGGCGCGCTACGACACCGAGAAGACCGCTGAACTGTTCTGCGGCATCGTCAATCGCTGGAAAGAGATGGGCGGCTGGCGCGACTTCAACGATTGAGCCGCAAGCTGCGAGCTTGAAGCGACAGGAATGAGCATCTGGCTTCAACAGTGCTTTGTCTTGTCGCTTGCAGCTTGAAACTTGAGGCACAAAAAAACCGGCCATGAGGCCGGTTTTTTTGTGCGCTCGGCAATTACAGCTTGCCGGCGTTCTCGCTCAGGTAGGCGGCAACGCCTTCCGGCGAGGCATTCATGCCCTTGTCGCCTTTTTTCCAGTTGGCCGGGCAGACTTCGCCGTGCTCTTCGTGGAATTGCAGGGCATCGACCAGACGCAGCAGCTCGTCCATGTTGCGGCCCAGCGGCAGGTCGTTGACGATCTGCGAGCGGACAACACCGTTGGTGTCGATCAGGAAGGCGCCACGGAAGGCCACGCCGCCTTCGGACTCGACGTCGTAGGCCTTGCAGATTTCGTGGGTCATGTCGGCGGCCAGGGTGTACTTGACCTGACCGATGCCGCCACTGTTGACCGGGGTGTTACGCCAGGCGTTGTGGGTGAAGTGCGAGTCGATCGAAACGCCGATCACTTCCACGTTGCGAGCCTGGAAGTCCGGGATGCGGTTGTCCAGGGCGATCAGCTCGGACGGGCAGACGAAGGTGAAGTCCAGCGGGTAGAAGAACACCAGGCCGTACTTGCCTTTGATGGCCGAGGCCAGGTTGAAGCTGTCGACGATCTCGCCGTTGCCCAGCACGGCTGGCACGGTGAAGTCAGGGGCTTTTTTGCCAACGAGTACGCTCATTCGATTTCTCCTGATGAGGGGTGAAGAACCTTGCCCGGGAGGAATGCTTTCCCCCGGAATCAGCAAAGGCCGACCATCATACACAGCTTTGCGTGACAGGCCGAATTCCAACCGCCGGTCGCTCAAGGGCGAGGCTTACACAAAGTGTTTTGACAAGCATTCTCATTACCATTACTCTCCAACCCATCGACTCAACCCGTGATGGTCAGCCTTTATGTATGTGTGTCTTTGTGTCGGTGTCACCGACGGACAGATTCGCGATGCGATCTACGAAGGATGCTGCAGTTACAAGGAAGTTCGAGCCGCCACCAATGTCGCCAGCCAATGCGGCAAGTGTGCCTGCCTCGCCAAGCAGGTGGTGCGTGAAACGCTCACCGAGTTGCAGGTCAGCCAACAGGCCGCACTGCCCTACCCCGTTGAATTCAACGCGGCATAATTTTCCCGATTTCGAAGAACCGGACCCTGTGTCCGGTTTTTTTATGCCCGCAATTCAATAAGTTAGCGCCAGAACGCGGTTCACAAACATTCTTATTCCGATTAAATTTCACTTATTATTCAATAACTTAGGTTTGACATGGGAAGTTGTCGGGCTCAGACTTGATTTCATTGGCTCAACTTCCACAGGGCAGGACCCCATCATGAAAGGCGACGTAAGCGTCATCCAGCATCTCAACAAGATCCTCGGAAACGAGCTGGTCGCGATCAACCAGTACTTCCTGCACGCGCGCATGTACGAAGATTGGGGCCTGAACAAGCTCGGCAAGCACGAGTACAAGGAATCCATCGACGAGATGAAGCACGCTGACAAACTGATCAAGCGTATTCTCTTCCTCGAAGGCATCCCCAACGTCCAGGACCTGGGCAAGCTGCTGATCGGCGAGCACACCAAGGAAATGCTCGAATGCGACCTGAAGCTCGAGAAGAAAGGTCACGCTGACCTGAAAGCGGCCATTGCCCACTGCGAAACCTGCGGTGACTTCGGTTCCCGCGAACTGCTCGAGGACATCCTCGAGTCCGAGGAAGAGCATATCGACTGGCTGGAAACCCAGCTGGGCCTGATCGACAAGATCGGCATCGAGAACTACCTGCAGTCGCAGATGGGCGAAGAATAAGTCTCGCCAGACACGAAAAAGCCCCGCCATGTGCGCCATGTGCGGGGCTTTTTCGTGTCTGCGCGGGAACACCCGCTGCAGCTGCGGCCCGCGAAAGCGGGCCGTGGGGCTCATCAGGCCTCGGAAGCCTTGGCCTTGGCGGCGGCGTCCTTGATCAGGGTCTGCAGTTCACCCTTCTCGAACATCTCCAGCATGATGTCGCTGCCGCCGACCAGCTCACCGGCGACCCACAGTTGCGGGAAGGTCGGCCAGTTGGCGTACTTGGGCAGGTTGGCGCGGATTTCCGGGTTCTGCAGGATGTCGACGTAGGCGAACTTCTCGCCACAGCCCATCACAGCCTGCGAAGCACGGGCCGAGAAGCCGCACTGCGGGGCATTCGGCGAGCCTTTCATGTAAAGCAGAATGGTGTTGTTGGCGATCTGCTCTTTGATTGTTTCGATGATATCCATGAAGCACCTCGGCTGAACTTTCCGACCTGATCGTCGGCACGGTGACGCATTGTATCGGAAAGCCGAGCAGCGTGCTCGGCCTTGCCGATCTTCAGGCCGCCTCCACCTGCACCGGCACGCCATTGAGCGCCGCATTGCCGGAAACCTCGTCGCGCAAGCACTCATCGGTCAGGTCATTGGCACTCACCCCAGGCTGCGCGCCGGCGACCCGCAACTGGGCGCCTTGGCGCCCATGGCCGTAGCCATGCGGCAGGCTCACCACCCCCGGCATCATCTCTTCGCTGGCCTGCACCTGCACTTCGAGTACCCCGGTACGCGAGCGGATGCGCACGGTCTGGCCATCCTGCAACTGACGCGGACGCATGTCGTCAGGGTGCATCAGCAACTGGTGGCGCGGCTTGCCTTTGACCAGCCGATGATAGTTGTGCATCCACGAGTTGTTGCTGCGCACGTGGCGACGACCGATCAGCAGCAACTGGTCGGGTGCCGGTGGCACCTGCCGGGCAAGACGTTGCAGGTCCTCGAGCATGGCCGCTGGTGCGGCCTCGACTTTCCGGCTCTCGGTGCGCAGGCGCGCTGCGAGGTTCTGGCGTAGCGGCCCGAGGTCCAGGCCGTGGGGATACTCATCGAGTTTCTCGACCGACAGCCTCCAGGCCGACGCGTCGCCGTAAGCGCCTTTGCGCAAGGCGAAGTCGATCATCTGCATGGGCGGCAGGGTCGCCTTGAGCTCGACCTGCGCCCTTCTTGCGTAGGCCTGAGCCAACCCGACGAAAATCTCCCAGTCGTGCAACGTGCCCTCTGGCTTGGGCAGGATCGCCCGGTTGAAGCGGGTAACGTTGCGTACCGCCAACAAGTTGAAGGTGGAGTCGTAGTGGTCGTTCTCCAGCGCTGACGTCGAAGGCAGGATCAGGTCGGCATGGCGGGTGGTCTCGTTGATGTAGAGGTCGATGCTGAGCATGAACTCCAGCCCGTCCAACGCTTGATCCAGACGCCGCCCGTTGGGCGTGGACAGCACCGGGTTGCCGGCCACGGTCACCAGGGCTCGCACCTGCCCGTCGCCGGGCTGCAGCACCTCCTCGGCCAAGGCCGAGACCGGCAGTTCGCCGCCATACTCCGGCAGCCCCGAGACCCGGCTCTGCCAGCGGTTGAAGTGCCCGCCGGAGGTCGTGGCGACGAGGTCCACCGCAGGCGCCGTGCACAAGGCCCCACCTTCGCGGTCGAGGTTGCCGGTCACCAGATTGATCAGCTGTACCAGCCAATGACAGAGCGAGCCGAAGGACTGGGTCGATACCCCCATCCGGCCATAGCACACAGCCTTGTCGGCCGCGGCGAAATCGCGGGCCAGCTGGCGAATGTCCTGCGCGGCGATACCACAGACCCGGCTCATCGTCTCGGCGTCGAAGGGCAGGAGCGCATCACGCACCTGCTCCAACCCGTCGACCGGCAGATGCGAACCCCGGGCCAGGCCTTCGCAGAACAGGGTATGCAGCAGGCCGCACAGCAGCGCGGCATCGCCGCCAGGACGAATGAACAGATGCTGGTCGGCGATGGCTGCCGTTTCGCTGCGCCTCGGGTCCACCACCACAAGACGCCCACCTCGGGCCTTGAGCGCCTTGAGGCGCTTTTCCACATCCGGCACGGTCATGATGCTGCCATTGGAGGCCAGTGGATTGCCGCCGAGGATGAGCATGAAACCGGTGTGGTCGATGTCGGGGATCGGCAGCAGCAGTCCGTGTCCATACATCAGGTGGCTGGTCAGGTGCTGGGGCAACTGGTCCACGGAGGTGGCGGAAAAGCGATTGCGTGTCTTCAGCAGGCCGAGGAAGTAGTTGCTGTGGGTCATCAGCCCGTAGTTGTGCACACTTGGATTGCCCTGGTACACCGCGACAGCATCAGCGCCATGGGCCTGCCGTAGCGCCCACAGGCGTTCGGCGGCGAGCTCGAAGGCCTCCTCCCAGCCGATGGCATGCCACTGCTCGCCAATGCGGCGGTGCGGCTGGCGCAAGCGGTCCGGGTCCTCCTGGATATCCTGCAGGGCGACCGCCTTGGGGCAGATGTGACCACGGCTGAACGAGTCCTGCGGATCGCCCTTGATCGAGCTGATACGCGACCGGCCGTCGGCCTCATGGGTGACTTCGATGTTCAGGCCGCAAATGGCCTCGCACAGGTGACAGGCACGGTGATGCAGGGTCTTGGTCATGGCCGCCTCTGCTTGTTGTTCTGGACGTTCGACTATGGGCCTGCCAGCCAGGCCTGGCCAGCGACGTTCGCGGCGTGAATCGGGCGACATCAGGCGGGCGATTCGCGACAACAGGTTTGCCAAACGCGCGCCGAGCCGTGTACAACCGCTGTAGCAAATAAAAAACAGCTGCCCGCCAAGGGCTTACGACACCCTTTGACACAGAGGCGCTGTTTCCCCTCTTGGTTTGAGGCGACATTTAATTATAGTATTGCGCCTTTCCCTATTCCGTCCGCCCCGTGCGGCTTACGCCGCAGGTCACTCCCGTTGTCAACAAAACCCATACGGTCGACCTGCAAACCGTTGCAGATAAGGTAGTCAATCATGAGCGCAAGGCACTTTCTCTCCCTGCTGGATTTCACCACCGACGAACTGCTCGGTGTGATCCGCCGAGGCATCGAGCTGAAGGACCTGCGCAAGCGTGGCGTGCTGTTCGAACCGCTGAAGAATCGCGTGCTGGGCATGATTTTCGAGAAGTCCTCGACCCGCACCCGCGTGTCGTTCGAGGCCGGCATGATCCAGCTTGGCGGCCAGGCCATCTTCCTGTCGCCACGTGATACCCAGCTGGGTCGTGGCGAGCCGATCGCCGACAGCGCCATCGTGCTGTCGAGCATGGTCGACGCGGTGATGATCCGTACCCATGCGCACAGCACGCTGACCGAATTCGCCGCCCATTCGAAGGTGCCGGTGATCAACGGCCTGTCCGACGAATCGCACCCCTGCCAGCTCTTGGCCGACATGCAGACCTTCTTCGAGCATCGCGGCTCGATCCAGGGCAAGACCGTGGCCTGGGTCGGTGACGGTTTCAACATGTGCAACTCCTACATCGAGGCCGCCCGTCAGTTCGACTTCCAGCTGCGCATCACCTGCCCCGAGGGTTACGAGCCCGACGCGCGCTTTCTCGAACTGGGCGGCGAGCGCGTGCGGATCGTCCGTGACCCGAAGGAAGCCGTGCGCGGCGCCCACCTGGTGACCACGGATGTCTGGACTTCCATGGGCCAGGAGGAGGAAACTGCACGGCGCCTGGCGCATTTCGCGCCTTACCAGGTCACCCGCGAACTGCTCGACCTGGCGGCACCCGACGCCCTGTTCATGCACTGCCTGCCCGCCCACCGCGGCGAGGAAATCAGCCCGGACCTGCTCGACGACCCACGCTCGGTCGCCTGGGACGAAGCCGAAAACCGCCTGCATGCACAGAAGGCCCTTCTGGAATTCCTTGTAGAACCGGCTTACCACCACGCATGAGTCAACCCCTACTGCTCAACCTGCGCGACCTGGCCTGCGGCTATGGCGACCAGCGCATCGTCCAGAACCTCAACCTGCACCTGAACGCAGGCGACATCGGTTGCCTGCTGGGCTCCTCCGGTTGCGGCAAGACCACCACCCTGCGCGCCATTGCCGGTTTCGAGCCGGTGCACGCGGGGGAAATCCAGCTGGCCGACGAGGTCATTTCTCGCGCCGGGTTCACCCTGGCCCCGGAGAAACGCCGGATCGGCATGGTGTTCCAGGACTACGCACTGTTCCCCCACCTCACCGTGGCCCAGAACATCGCCTTCGGCATCGGCAAGCACCCGCAGCAGGCCGAGGTGGTCAAGGACATGCTCGAACTGGTCAAGCTCGACGGCCTCGGCGGGCGCTACCCGCACGAACTGTCGGGCGGTCAGCAGCAGCGCGTGGCACTGGCCCGGGCACTGGCCCCCGAACCGCAGTTGCTGCTGCTCGACGAGCCGTTCTCCAACCTCGACGTGGAACTGCGGCGGCGCCTGAGCCACGAAGTCCGCGACATTCTCAAGAGTCGGGGCACCAGCGCCATCCTCGTCACCCACGACCAGGAAGAGGCCTTCGCCGTCAGCGATCACGTCGGCGTGTTCAAGGAAGGCCGGCTGGAACAGTGGGACACCCCCTACAACCTCTATCACGAGCCACAGACGCCATTCGTGGCGAGCTTCATCGGCCAGGGCTACTTCATCCGTGGCCAGATGAGCAGCCATGAAGCCGTGGCCACCGAACTGGGCGAACTGCGTGGCAACCGCGCCTACACCATGGCCCCGGGCAGTTCGGTCGACGTGCTGCTGCGCCCGGACGATATCGTCCATGCGCCCGACAGTGCGCTGCGCGCGCAGGTCATCGGCAAGAGCTTCCTCGGCGCCTCCACGCTGTATCGCCTGCGATTGCCGACCGGCAGCCAGCTAGAGGCGATCTTCCCCAGCCACAACGACCATCAGGTGGGCGAGGATGTCGGCATTGCCGTGGCCGCCGACCACCTGGTGCTGTTCCCCGTGCCTGGCAGCGTGGCCACGCAACAGGCCCACCATGAGAACGGCGTGCGCCGAGTAAGCGCCGCGCACTGATGAACAGACGCTTCGCGGGGCAAGCCCGCGAAGCTGTTCACAGCCCTTGCATCACAGCGTCAGTGTACCGCTCGCCACTCGCCTGGCCTGACCGCCGATCTTCACCCGCTCCCCTTCCAGGCGGCAGAACAGCTCACCGCCTCTGGCCGAACGCTGGAAGGCGCGCAGTTCGGACTTGCCCAGGCGGTTTGCCCAGTAGGGGATCAACGAACAATGCGTGGAGCCTGTGACCGGATCCTCCGGAATGCCGATGCCAGGCGCGAAATAGCGCGACACGAAATCGTGCTGCTGTCCCGGCGCCGTCACGATCACGCCCAGGCCCGGCAAGCGGGCCAGCGCCACCATGTCGGGCGTGCAGGCGCGCACTGCCTGCTCCGACGCCAGGACCACGAAGAGCTCCTGGGTCTGGTAGACCTCCTGCACCTCGCAGCCCAACGCCTCGGCCACGGCCAGCGGCTCGGCCAGCGGCCGCGGATCGATACGCGGGAAGTCCAGCCACAGGCGATCACCCTCGCGGGTCACGCTCAACGGGCCTGAGCGGCTATGGAAGTCCAGCCGCGAGGCCTTCTCGCCGTATACCTCGAACAACACATGGGCACTGGCCAGGGTCGCATGACCACACAGGGGCACCTCGGTGCTCGGCGTGAACCAGCGAATCCGATAGCCCTCGCCTTCGGCCACCACGAATGCAGTCTCGGCGAGATTGTGCTCGGCGGCGATCTGCTGCATCAGCACATCATCGAGCCACTGCTCGAGGTGGTAGACCATGGCCGGATTGCCGGCGAAGGGGCGGTCGCTGAACGCGTCGACCTGATGGAAATGCAACTGCATGCCACGACTCCTGTGTTTGGCGGGAACGGGGCCGAGCATGCGGCATGGCGCTTGGCCCCGACAGTGACAGAGTCGAGGATTTTCAATCAGTACAGATGATCAGCCGCGACCGATCTCGGCGAACTGTGCCTGGGTATGGGTGGCCAGCACCGAGGCGGCGAGCTCCACTTCGAGGCCATGGCGTCCAGCGCTGACATGAATGGTTTCATGTTGTTGCGCCGACTGGTCGATGAACGTACGCAGGCGCTTCTTCTGCCCCAGCGGACTGATGCCACCGACCAGGTAACCCGTGGCGCGCTGGGCGGCCTGCGGGTCGGCCATCTCGCATTTTTTCACCCCGGCCGCATGGGCCAACGCCTTCAGGTCGAGGGTGCCGACCACCGGCACCACCGCCACCAGCAGCTCGCCCTTCTCGCTGCTGGCCAGCAGCGTCTTGAACACACGCAACGGCTCAAGCCCAAGCTTCTCGGCCGCCTCCAGGCCGTAGGAGGCGGTCTTGGGATCATGTTCGTAACTGTGCACGCGGTGCTCGGCGCGCGCCTTTTTCAGCAGGTCCAGGGCGGGGGTCATGCAGGGCTCCAGTCGATCACGTTTCGGCGGCTACTTTAGGGCAAATAACCCCGACCAGCCAGCACAGCCCCCAGGCTAGAGCAGCGGCTGGCGATTCCACAACGAGCCTGGCTGTCAGATTGTGACTGGGCGTTCATTTTCGACCTTTGACATCAGCGTTTCTTGTCTATATTTTTTCGTTTATGAATAAATGGTGCACTTATAAGGTGCGCTTCCTGTACCCGCCCGGCGTCAATGGGGATCGACTCCGGGCTTTTTGCTGTCGAGCGCCCAGCGCCTCACAACAACAAGAACCGAGGTCAAACATGACGACTGCTCTACGACAACCGACGCTTTCCGCCCAATGCCTGGCCGAGTTCCTCGGCACCGCCCTGCTCATCTTCTTCGGTACCGGCTGCGTCGCCGCGCTCAAGGTCGCCGGTGCCAGCTTCGGCCTGTGGGAGATCAGCATCATCTGGGGGGTCGGCGTGAGCATGGCGATCTACCTCACCGCCGGGGTTTCCGGCGCGCACCTGAACCCGGCCGTGAGCATCGCCCTCGCCCTCTTCGCCGGCTTCGACAAGCGCAAGCTGCCGTTCTACATGCTCGCCCAGGTCTGCGGGGCGTTCTGCGGCGCCGCGCTGGTGTACTTCCTGTACAGCAACCTGTTCTTCGATTTCGAACAGTCCCACGCCATGCTGCGTGGCAGCCAGGCCAGCCTGGAGCTGGCCTCGGTGTTCTCCACCTATCCGCACCCGGCGCTGTCCACCGGCCAGGCATTCCTCGTCGAGGTGATCATCACCGCCATCCTGATGGCCGTGATCATGGCGCTGACCGACGACAACAACGGCCTGCCCCGCGGCGCCACCGCGCCGCTGCTGATCGGCCTGCTGATTGCCGTGATCGGCAGCGCCATGGGCCCGCTGACCGGCTTCGCGATGAACCCGGCACGCGACTTCGGCCCCAAGCTGATGACATTCCTCGCCGGCTGGGGCGAAATCGCCTTCACTGGCGGGCGCGACATCCCGTATTTCCTGGTGCCCGTATTCGCACCGATCCTCGGCGCCAGCCTCGGCGCGGCCCTTTACCGCGGCCTGATTGCCCGCAACCTGCCGACTGCGCAAGCCGAGACCCCACAGACCGACGATAATCGTCAGGGCGACACCCAGGTTTCCTGATGCCAGCGCCGGGCCCGAGGCTGAAAAGCCGGCGCCCGCCACGCCCTGACTTACTCCCATTTCGTGCAAGGCCATCGACATGACAGACACCCTGGACAAGAACTACATCATCGCCCTGGACCAGGGCACCACCAGTTCGCGCGCCATCATCTTCGATCGCGATGCCAATGTGGTCGGCACTTCGCAGCGCGAATTCGCCCAGCACTACCCGCAGGCGGGCTGGGTCGAACACGACCCGATGGAAATCTTCGCCACCCAGAGCGCGACCATGGTCGAGGCCCTCGCCCAGGCCGGCATCAGCCACGCCCAGGTCGCCGCCATCGGCATCACCAACCAGCGCGAGACCACGGTGGTCTGGGACAAGGAAACCGGTCGCCCGGTGTACAACGCGATCGTCTGGCAGTGCCGACGCAGCACCGACATCTGCGCCCAGCTCAAGCGCGATGGCCATGAACAGTACATCCGCGAAGCCACCGGCCTGGTCACCGACCCGTACTTCTCCGGCACCAAGCTCAAGTGGATCCTCGACAATGTCGAGGGCGTCCGCGAACGCGCCGAGCGCGGCGAACTGCTGTTCGGCACCATCGATACCTGGCTGATCTGGAAGTTCTCCGGCGGCAAGGTGCACGTCACCGACTACACCAACGCCTCGCGCACCCTGATGTTCAACATCCACACGCTGCAGTGGGATGAAAAGCTTCTCGACATCCTCGGTATTGCGCGCCAGATGCTGCCCGAGGTTCGCCCATCTTCCGAGGTGTACGGCCAGACCAAGAGCGGCATCGCCATCGCCGGTATCGCCGGCGACCAGCAGTCGGCCCTGTTCGGCCAGATGTGCGTGGAGCCCGGCCAGGCCAAGAACACCTACGGCACCGGCTGCTTCCTGCTGATGAACACCGGCGACAAGGCGGTCCAGTCGTCCCACGGCCTGCTCACCACCATCGCCTGCGGCCCCCGCGGCGAAGTGGCGTACGCCCTGGAAGGCGCGGTGTTCAACGGCGGCTCCACGGTGCAATGGCTGCGCGACGAGCTGAAGATCGTCAACGATGCCTACGACACCGAATACTTCGCCAGCAAGGTCAAGGACAGCAATGGCGTCTACCTGGTGCCGGCCTTCACCGGCCTGGGCGCGCCGTACTGGGATCCGTACGCCCGTGGCGCGCTGTTCGGCCTGACCCGTGGCGTCAAGGTCGACCACATCATCCGGGCGGCGCTGGAATCCATCGCCTACCAGACCCGTGATGTGCTCGATGCCATGCAGCAGGACTGTGGCCAGCGCCTTTCCGAGCTACGCGTGGACGGCGGCGCGGTGGCCAACAACTTCCTCATGCAGTTCCAGGCGGACATCCTCGGTACCTGCGTCGAGCGCCCGAAGATGCGCGAGACCACGGCCCTGGGCGCCGCCTACCTGGCGGGCCTGGCCTGCGGCTTCTGGAGCGGTCTGGACGAGCTGCGCGACAAGGCGATCATCGAGCGCGAGTTCAGCCCGCAGCTGGATGAAGCGGCGAAAGAGAAGCTGTACAAGGGCTGGCGCAAAGCTGTCGATCGCACCCGCGATGGACCTTTACGCAATAACCAGACTGGTCCTACACCACGACCTACGGCATCATTGCAGAATTTGTCCGGCTGCCCCAAAGGACCGCCCATGAATCTGCCCCCTCGCCAACAACAAATCCTCGAGCTGGTCCGCGAACGCGGCTACGTCAGCATCGAGGAAATGGCGCAGCTGTTCGTCGTCACCCCGCAGACCATCCGCCGCGATATCAACCAGCTCGCCGAAGCCAACTTGCTACGCCGTTACCACGGTGGCGCGGCCTACGACTCGAGCATCGAGAACACCGCCTACGCCATGCGCGCCGACCAGATGCGCGACGAGAAGCAACGCATCGCCGAGGCCGTCGCCCGGCAGATCCCCGACCATGCTTCGCTGTTCATCAACATCGGTACCACCACCGAATCCATCGCCCGCGCCCTGCTCAACCACAGCCACCTGAAGGTCATCACCAACAACCTGCACGTGGCGGCAATCCTGGCGGCCAAGGATGATTTCGAGGTACTGGTGGCCGGCGGCACGGTGCGCCGCGACGGCGGCGTGGTTGGCCAGGCGAGCGTCGACTTCATCAACCAGTTCAAGGTCGACTTCGCCGTGGTCGGCATCAGCGGTATCGACGAGGACGGCAGCCTGCTGGACTTCGACTACCAGGAAGTGCGGGTGTCGCAGGCGATCATCGCCAATGCGCGCCAGGTGCTGCTGGCCGCGGACTCGAGCAAGTTCGGCCGCAATGCCATGGTGCGCCTTGGCTCGATCAGCCTGGTCGACTGCCTGGTGACCGACCAGGCGCCCTCTCCTGCCCTGACCCAGTTGCTCAACCAGTACAAGATCCGTCTCGACGTGGTTTGAACGCGGCCACCCAGGGCACAGGCTTCGAGGCTTGTAGCGCCGGTGAGATCGAACGCCGCCCGCACGGTCGGCGTTCAGCTCTGGCGCCCCTGTAAACCGCGAACCGATCTCCTGCCCTTTTCGAAAATGTTCATTTCCCTGTAATTCGATCAGTTTTTTCTATGAAGACTGACTGGCGGGCGCCTGTCCATTGCGCTAACATTTTCGGAAACGAACATAGATGTTCACATTCGATGTGGACAGCCCCCAGGAGGCCTTGCCCGTGTCCCAGCCCGTTTCGTCCCAGCCCCCCTTGCACGATTGCTATGACCTCGCCGTGATCGGCGGCGGCATCAATGGCGTGGGCATCGCTGCCGATGCCGCCGGGCGTGGCCTGAAGGTGTTCCTTTGCGAAAAGGACGACCTGGCCCAGCACACCTCCTCGGCCAGCAGCAAGCTGATCCACGGTGGCTTGCGCTACCTGGAACACTACGAATTCCGCCTGGTGCGCGAAGCCCTGGCCGAGCGCGAGGTCCTGCTGGCCAAGGCCCCGCATATCGTCAAGCCGATGCGCTTCGTCCTGCCGCACCGTCCGCACCTGCGCCCGGCCTGGATGATCCGCGCCGGTCTGTTCCTTTATGACCACCTGGGCAAGCGCAAACGCCTGGGGGCTTCGCGCAGCCTGCGCTTCGGCCCGGGCTACCCGCTCAAGCCAGCCATCACCCGCGGTTTCGAATACGCTGACTGCGCCGTGGACGACGCCCGTCTGGTGGTGCTCAACGCCATGGCCGCGCGTGAGAAAGGCGCGCACATCCGCACCCGTACCCGCTGCCTGCGCGCCGAGCGCATCGATGGCCTGTGGCAGGTCGAGCTGCAACATGCCGACGGCAGCCTGCAGACCCTCCGCGCCCGCGCCCTGGTCAATGCCGCCGGCCCTTGGGTGGCCAGTTTCATCAAGGACGACCTCAAGCTCGACGCGCCGTACGGCATCCGCCTGATCCAGGGCAGCCACCTCATCGTGCCGCGCCTGTACGACGGTGAGCATGCCTACATCCTGCAGAACGAGGACCAACGCATCGTCTTCTGCATCCCCTACCTGGAACGCTTCACCCTGATCGGCACCACCGACCGCGAATACAGCGGCGACCCGGCCAAGGTAGCGATCACCGAGCAGGAAACCGACTACCTGCTCAAGGTGGTCAACGAGCACTTCAACCACCAGCTCGGCCGGGCCGACATCCTGCACACCTACTCCGGCGTGCGCCCGCTGTGCAACGACGAGTCGGACAATCCGTCCGCTGTGACCCGCGACTACACCCTCGCGCTGTCCGCCAGCGAAGGTCAGGCGCCGCTGCTGTCGGTGTTCGGCGGCAAGCTGACCACCTACCGCAAGCTGGCCGAATCGGCCATGGTCGAGCTGCACCCGTTCTTCACCCAGATGCGCGGCAGCTGGACCGCCGACGCGCCGTTGCCGGGCGGCGAGAACGTGACCTGCGTGCAGGCCCTGGTCGACGCGCTGGTGGCGCGCCATGCCTGGCTGCCGCTGGATATCGCCAGGCGCTGGGCGACGACCTATGGCAGCCGTGTATGGCGCCTGCTCGAAGGCGTCAGCGGCCCCGAAGACCTCGGCCAGTCGATTGGCGGTGGCCTGTTCACCCGTGAGGTCGATTACCTGTGCGCCGAAGAATGGGCGACCAGCGCCGACGACATCCTCTGGCGCCGGACCAAGCTGGGCCTGTTCACCAGCGCCACCGAGCAACAGGCACTGGCTGATTACCTGCAGCAGGCCATGGCCAACCGCGAGCGCGTGCAAGCCGCCTGATGCCGAACCGGTAAAGCCTGGGTTCCGTCATCATCATTGGGGCTGCTGTGCAGCCCATCGCGGGCAAGCCCGCTCCCACAGAATCAGTGCATGCCTTGAGGTTTGCCCCGTACCTGTGGGAACGGGCTTACCTGCAATGGGCCTGACCGAGCCAGCGCGCACCTATTCGTTCGGATTTCCGAACACTCTGCCACGATCCTTTCGGAAAGCCGTACGACACATACTGTCGTAAAGGCATCAAAAAAGATTAATTCCCAGTATTTTCGCGGCGTTATGATCAACGTCAGGGCTTGGCACGAGTCATGCTCTACACTTGGTAGCCGAATGCACCACGCTTCATGCTGTATTCGTTGAACGAAAGAGTCCGCCAACGGCTCCATAAGAAAAACAAACACGTCGAGGAAAATTTGATGCGCATCGTTCGTCAATTGCTGGGCGCCGCCATCGCGGCAGCTGTCATTTCGTCGCCTGTCATGGCCGAAGAACTGACCGGCACCCTGAAGAAGATCAAGGACTCCGGCACCATCACCCTGGGCCACCGCGACTCCTCCATTCCGTTCTCCTACCTGGCTGGCAAGCCGGAGCCCGTGGGCTACTCCCACGACATCCAGCTGGCCGTGGTCGAAGCCCTGAAGAAGCAACTGGGCACCGACATCAAGGTCAAGTACAACCTCGTCACCTCGCAGACCCGCATCCCGCTGGTGCAGAACGGCACCGTCGACCTGGAGTGCGGCTCCACCACCAACAACGTCGAGCGCCAGCAACAGGTCGGTTTCTCGGTGGGCATCTTCGAAGTCGGCACCCGCCTGCTGACCAAGGTCAAGGATGGCCAGCCATCCTACAAGGACTTCCCTGACCTGGCCGGCAAGAACGTGGTGACGACCGCCGGCACCACTTCCGAGCGCATCCTCAAGGCAATGAACGCCGACAAGCAGATGAAGATGAACGTGATCTCGGCCAAAGACCACGGCGAAGCCTTCAATATGCTCGAAAGCGGCCGCGCCGTGGCCTTCATGATGGACGACGCCCTGCTGGCCGGTGAAATGGCCAAGGCACGCAAGCCGGCGGACTGGGTCATCACCGGCACTCCGCAGTCGTACGAAATCTACGGCTGCATGGTGCGCAAGGACGACGCAGCCTTCAAGAAAGCGGTCGACGAGGCCATCGTCGCCTACTTCAAGTCGGGTGACGTCAACAAGAGCTACGACAAGTGGTTCCAGCAGCCAATTCCGCCAAAAGGCCTGAACCTTCAGTTCCCGATGAGCGATGAGCTGAAGAAGCTGATCGCCGAGCCGACCGACAAGGCGGCGGACGAGAAGAAGTCCTGACCTCCAGCAGATAGTGGCCTGAAGCGCATCCGCGCGAATCGATCCGACAGGCCACTCAGTTAGTGTCTAACCTTTCATCCGAGGGTGCTCAGCACCCCCGGATGTTTGAAGGTGCCCGTGAAACAACCGTCTGAGGGGAAATCCCGATGAATTACAACTGGGACTGGGGCGTGTTCTTCAAGTCCACCGGCGTGGGTAGCGAGACCTATCTGGACTGGTACATCACCGGTCTGGGCTGGACCATCGCCATCGCCATCTGCGCGTGGATCATCGCCTTGCTGCTGGGGTCGCTCCTCGGCGTGATGCGTACCGTGCCCAACCGTCTGGTGTCAGGGATTGCCACCGCCTACGTCGAGCTGTTCCGCAACGTGCCGCTGCTGGTGCAGCTGTTCATCTGGTACTTCCTGGTACCGGATCTGCTCCCCGAAGGCCTGCAGGAATGGTTCAAGCAGGACCTCAACCCGACCACCTCGGCGCTGATCAGCGTGGTCGTCTGCCTTGGCCTGTTCACCGCCGCCCGCGTCTGCGAGCAGGTGCGCACCGGCATCCAGGCGCTGCCCCGTGGCCAGGAAGCGGCCGGGCGCGCGATGGGCTTCAGCCTGCCGCAGATCTACCTGAACGTGCTGCTGCCCCAGGCCTACCGGATCATCATTCCGCCACTCACCTCGGAATTCCTGAACGTGTTCAAGAACTCCTCGGTGGCCTCGCTGATCGGCCTGATGGAACTGCTGGCCCAGACCAAGCAGACCGCCGAGTTCTCGGCCAACCTGTTCGAGGCGTTCACCCTGGCCACCCTGATCTACTTCACCCTGAACATGGGCCTGATGCTGCTCATGCGCGCGGTCGAGAAGAAAGTCTCGGTACCGGGCCTGATTTCCGTGGGGGGCAAGTAAATGGAAATGGATTTCAGCGAAATCATCCCCGCGCTGCCCGCCCTCTGGGAAGGCATGGTCATGACCCTCAAGCTGATGGTCATGGGCGTGGTCGGCGGCATCGTGCTGGGCACCATCCTGGCGCTGATGCGGCTGTCGTCGAACAAGCTGCTGTCGAACGTGGCCGGCGCCTACGTCAACTACTTCCGCTCGATCCCGCTGCTGCTGGTGATCACCTGGTTCTACCTGGCGGTGCCGTTCGTGCTGCGCTGGATCACCGGGCAGGATACGCCGGTGGGCGCGTTCACCTCCTGCGTGGTGGCCTTCATGATGTTCGAGGCCGCCTACTTCTGTGAGATCGTGCGTGCCGGCGTGCAGTCGATCTCCAAGGGCCAGATGGGCGCCGCGCAGGCGCTGGGCATGAGCTACGGCCAGTGCATGCGCCTGATCATCCTGCCGCAGGCCTTCCGCAAGATGACTCCGCTGCTGCTGCAGCAGAGCATCATCCTGTTCCAGGACACCTCGCTGGTCTACACCGTCGGCCTGGTGGACTTCCTCAATTCGGCCCGCTCGAACGGCGACATCATCGGGCGCTCCCACGAGTTCCTGATCTTCGCCGGTGTCGTCTACTTCCTCATCAGCTTCTCCGCTTCCTGGCTGGTCAAGCGCCTGCAAAAAAGGATCACCGTATGATTTCCATCAAGAACGTCAACAAGTGGTACGGGGACTTCCAGGTACTGACCGACTGCAGCACCGAGGTCAAGAAGGGTGAAGTGGTGGTGGTCTGCGGCCCGTCCGGCTCGGGCAAGTCCACGCTGATCAAGTGCGTCAACGCCCTGGAGCCTTTCCAGAAAGGCGATATCGTGGTCGACGGCACCTCCATCGCCGACCCGAAGACCAACCTGCCCAAGCTGCGTTCGCGGGTAGGCATGGTGTTCCAGCACTTCGAGCTGTTCCCGCACCTGTCGATCACCGAGAACCTGACCATCGCCCAGCGCAAGGTGCTCGGCCGCAGCGAGGCGGAAGCGACCAAGAAGGGCCTGGCCCTGCTCGACCGTGTCGGCCTGGCCGCCCACGCCAAGAAGCATCCTGGCCAGCTCTCCGGTGGCCAGCAACAGCGCGTGGCGATCGCCCGCGCCCTGTCGATGGACCCGATCGTCATGCTGTTCGACGAACCGACCTCGGCGCTGGACCCGGAAATGGTCAACGAGGTACTGGACGTGATGGTCGAACTGGCCCACGAAGGCATGACCATGATGTGCGTCACCCACGAGATGGGCTTTGCCCGCAAGGTCGCCAACCGGGTGATCTTCATGGACAAGGGCAACATCATCGAGGACTGCCAGAAGGAAGACTTCTTCGGCAGCCCCGAGAATCGTCACGAACGCACCCAGCACTTCCTCAGCAAGATCCTGCAGCACTGAGCCGGCACGGGTTCCGCTGCCCTCCCAGGCAGCGGAAGCTGGTCGTGACAAGGCCACTGTGATGAAATGCGACCCTTCGCTCCTTCACCCTGCCCAGCCTGCCGTGAAATCCCGTGTGATCCGCCAATTGTTGTTGCCGCCCCTGGTCATCCTGCTGATGGTCGGCCTGGGCCTGGCCGGCTTTCTGATCAGCGAGAGCAACGGCATCCGCACCCTCAGCGAAAACGGCGAGCGCCAGCTGGAACTGCATGCGCGCACCGTCGAAAGCGAAATCAGCAAGTACACCTACCTGCCCAGCCTGCTGGAGCTGGAAGACAGCGTCTCGCGCCTGCTCACCGACCCTGACGCCGGTGACCGCCAGGCGGTCAACGAATACCTCGAAGGCCTGAACCGGCGCAGCCGCAGCCGGGCGATCTTCGTCCTCGACACCAGCGGCCGGGTCCAGGCCACCAGCAACTGGCGCGACGCCGACTCCTTCCTCGGCGAGGACCTGGCGTTCCGTGCCTATTTCCAGACGGCCGTGCGCGGCGAGCCGGGGCGCTTCTACGGCATCGGCAGCACCACCGGCGAAGCCGGCTACTACCTGGCCCATGGCCTGGAAGAGCACGGCAAGATCATCGGCGTGGCGGTGATCAAGGTCCGTCTCGACACCCTCGAAGAGCGCTGGCAGCGTGCCCGCCTGGAAGCCTTCGTCAGCGACGAGAACGGCATCATCATCCTCTCCAGCGACCCGTCCCGGCGCCTGAAATCGGTGCGCCCGCTGACCCCGCAGATCAAGGAGCGCCTGGCGCGCAGCCTGCAGTACTACTGGTGGCCGCTCAACGAGCTGCAACCTTTGGCCCGCGAAACCCTGGCCGACGGTGTGGAAAAACTCACCTTCCCGGCCAACAGCGAGACCGACAAGGGCAAGCAGCGCGATGTCTCGTATCTGGCCCAGACCCGGCGCCTGGCCGACACGCCGTGGCATTTCACCCTGCTCACCCCGCTGCAGGACCTGCGCCGCGAGTCGATGGTGCAGGGCATCCTGGTCGGTGTCGCCTTCGCCCTGCTGGCGATCCTGGCCATCGCCTGGAACGAGCGGCGCAAGGTGATCGCCACCCGCCTGGCGGCCCGTGAAGCGCTGGAAGAAGCCAACAGCCAGCTGGAGCGCAAGATCACCGAGCGCACCGCCGACCTGCGCGCCAGCAACGAACGCCTCAAGGGCCAGATCCGCGAGCGTCGCCACGCCGAGCAGACCTTGCGTCACGCCCAGGACGAACTGGTCCAGGCCGGCAAGCTGGCGGCCATCGGGCAAATGTCCACCAGCATCGCCCACGAGCTCAACCAGCCCCTGGCGGCCTTGCGTACCCTGTCTGGCAACACCGTGCGCTTCCTCGAACGCGGCGCGCTGGAAACCGCCAGCGCCAACCTGCGCACCATGAACGACCTGATCGACCGCATGGGCCGCATCACCGCCAGCCTGCGCTCGTTCGCCCGGCGCGGCGACGACAGTGGCCAGGCTTCGCTGGAGAAGGCGGTGGAAGCTACCCTGCAGGTGCTGGCCAACCGCACCAGCGCCTGCCACCTGCAATTGCACCGGCAGTTCGACGACCAGCAGTTGGCCATCGACCAGACCCGCCTGGAGCAGATTCTGGTCAACCTGATCGGCAACGCCCTCGACGCCATGGCCACCCAGCCACTGCCGCAACTGTGGCTGGAAGGCGAGGTTCAGGGCGACAAGTACCGCCTGCGGGTGCGCGACAATGGCCACGGCATCGATGCCGAGGCGCGCAAGCACCTGTTCGAGCCTTTCTTCACCACCAAACCGGGCGAGCATGGCCTGGGCCTGGGCCTGACCTTGTCGGCGAGCCTGGCCACCGCCGCCAAGGGCACGCTGAGCGTCGAACACCCCGCCGGCGGCGGCACCGCGTTCGTCCTTGCCCTGCCCCTGGTCACGCCCCCTAGCGAATTGGCTGAGCCCCTATGAACAAAGCACCTCTCACCGTCCTGATCGTCGAAGACGATCCGCACGTGCTGCTCGGCTGCCAGCAGGCGCTGGCCCTGGAAGACATCGCCTGCGAAGGCGTCGGCAGTGCCGAGCAGGCCCTGGAGCGCATCGGCGATGACTTCGCCGGCATCGTCGTCAGCGATATCCGCCTGCCGGGCATCGATGGCCTGGAACTGCTCAATCGCCTCAAGGCCCGCGACCGCAGCCTGCCGGTGGTGCTGATCACCGGACACGGCGATATCGACATGGCCGTCGGCGCCATGCGCAACGGCGCCTACGACTTCATGGAAAAGCCCTTCTCGCCCGAGCGCCTGGTCGACGTGGTACGTCGTGCGCTGGAACAGCGAGGCCTGTCCCGCGAGGTGTTCGCCCTGCGCCGCCAACTGGCCGAGCAGAGCAGCCTGGAAGGCCGCATCATCGGCCGTTCGCCGGCCATGGCGCACCTGCGCGAGCTGATCGCCAATGTCGCCGACACCTCGGCCAACGTGCTCATCGAAGGTGAAACCGGCACCGGCAAGGAGCTGGTCGCCCGCTGCCTGCATGACTTCAGCCGCCGCCAGGGCCAGCCGTTCGTGGCGCTGAACTGCGGCGGCCTGCCGGAAAACCTGTTCGAAAGCGAGATCTTCGGCCACGAGGCCAACGCTTTCACCGGCGCCGGCAAGCGCCGCATCGGCAAGATCGAGCACGCCAACGGCGGCACGCTGTTCCTCGACGAGGTCGAAAGCATGCCGCTCAACCTGCAGATCAAGCTGCTGCGCGTGTTGCAGGAACGCACCCTGGAGCGACTGGGCTCGAACCAGAGCATCCCGGTGGACTGCCGGGTGATCGCCGCGACCAAGTCCGACCTCGATGCCCTGGGCCAGAGCGGCCAGTTCCGCAGCGACCTGTACTACCGCCTCAATGTCGTCACCCTGGAGCTGCCGCCGCTGCGCGAGCGCCGTGAAGACATCCTGCAGCTGTTCGAACACTTCCTGCAGCAGTCGGCCCTGCGTTTCGACCGCGAAGTGCCGGAGCTGGACAGCCAGACCCTGTCGCGATTGATGGCCCACGACTGGCCAGGCAACGTGCGCGAGCTGCGCAACGTCGCCGAACGCTACGCCCTGGGCCTGCCCGCGTTCAAGAAAGGCCCCAGTGGTGGCGCCAGCCAGGGGCTGGGCTTTGCCGAGGCGGTCGAGGCATTCGAGCGCAACCTGCTCGGCGATGCCCTGCAGCGCAGCGGCGGCAACCTCAGCCAGGCCAGCCAGGAGCTGGGCATGGCCAAGACCACGCTGTTCGACAAAGTGAAGAAATACGGCCTCGGCTGATCAGCAACTTGACCCTGGAAAGACAACGTGGACCTGGTATTCAAGGCGGCCCTGGGCGCCGGCGTGGTGGTGCTTCTGGCGATCCTGTCGAAAACCCGCAACTACTACATCGCAGGCCTCGTGCCACTGTTTCCCACCTTCGCCCTGATCGCCCATTACATCGTCGGCAAGGGCCGCTCGCTGGCAGACCTGAAGACCACCATCCTGTTCGGGATGTGGTCGATCATTCCCTACTTCGTGTACCTGGCGACGTTGTACGTGCTGGTCGAACGCATGCGCCTTGAGGCTTCTCTGGCGCTGGCCACGGTGGCCTGGCTGGTGGCGGCGACGGTGCTGGTGAGCGTTTGGGTGAGGATGCATTGAACACAGCGCGGCCTAGAGTCGGGCGATATGCGAGAGATCCTGCCGATGGGCCTGCAGATAGGGCAGCACGGCCCCCAGCAATGGCGCCTTGAACGGCTCCTGGAAGCGATGCGCCAACCCCGGAATCAGCCGCAGCTGGCTACCCTGGATATGCGCCGCCAGATGCACGCCGTGCATCACCGGCAGCAGTGGATCGGCCGTGCCATGCACCACCATTGTCGGCACCCGCAACTGATTGAGCAGCTCGACCCTGCTCGGCTCGGCGAGAATGGCCATGATCTGCCGCTTCACCCCTTCCGGATTGAACGCCCGGTCATAGGCGAGCGCTGCCTGCTGCAGCAACACCGCTCGATCGTCGTGCACCTCGGGGCTGCCGAGCGCCGCCAGCAAGTCGGCCTGCTGCTCGATCGCCACCTCGCGGTTCGGCGCGCTGCGCCGCGCCAGCAGTTGCACCAGCGCCGGATCCGGTGCCGGCAGGCCAGCGGCGCCTGAACTGGACATCACCAGCGTCAGGCTGCGCACCCGTTCCGGGGCCATGGCCGCCAGATGCTGGGCGATCATCCCGCCCATGCTCACGCCCAGCACATGGAACTGGCGGATCTCCAGGGCATCCATCAGGCGCAGGCCGTCACCGGCCATGTCGGTCAAGGTGTAGGGTGCCGACACGGGCAAGCCGAGCTTGTAGCGCAGCAGTTCGACGGTCAGGTTGGCCGAGGCCGGCAGCTGGTTCCAGCGCGACAGGCCGACATCGCGGTTGTCGTAGCGAATCACCCGAAAGCCCTGGCGGCACAACGCTTCGACCACATCGTCAGGCCAGTGGATGAGCTGCCCGCCAAGGCCCATGACCAGCAGCAGCACAGGATCGCGCGGCGCGCCGACACTCTGGTAGACCAGGCTCAGTTCACCAAGCTCCGCGCGTTGCACCGGCACATGGACGTCGCAGCGGCCATCGGCGAAGCTCGCCGGCACGCTGACCAGCAGAAAGAAGAAAAGTAGTAAAGCCCGCATGAAAAGAAACACCAGAATGCAAATCCCCAGTAGAGCGCGAGTCTGATGAAATCCATTCAAGCGCGCTGCCACAGTTCAGTGACAATTTGATGAACCCTGCCAAACGGTAAGCGACCAGCATTAACTAACACCTGCGGTGCTCCCGGCGGACGCTCAATTGCCAGGCCAATTCCGGCCTCAAGCAACGGTGTCATCGCCCCATGAACATTACCCCCGACACGCCCGCCTTCGTCCCCGTGCCCGCGAGCGCGCCACCGTACTCCCTGGAAAGCCCCGCGGCGCATGCCGCCGTCGAGCAGTGGCGCACCCTGCTCACCACGTTCAACGACCTGCTGGGCAAAGCGCCAGGGGTGCGCGAAATCCTGCGCACCCTGCTCGCCGACACGTTCAAGGTGGACCCCGACACCACCGGCCTGGTATTTCGCAGCGATGATGACTTCGCCTTCATCAGCCTCACGCACCTACTTGCCTTCGTCCGCCATCACCCCACACCACCCAGCGATCTGGACACCCTCGCCAAGGTGCGCGGAACACCCGATGCCGGGCCCGTTCTCGCCAACCTGCGCCCCAGCGAGCTGTATGCACGGCTGGCGACAATGGATACGTCCCACTCGATTGGCGAGCGCTGGAACGCCTACTGGCAAGCCCGTGCCGCCGGCACGCCTTTCAGCCGCCAGGAACACGCCAGGAAACAATATGTCGGGCATTTCGACGCGGCCCTGAAGATTGCCACCCTCGAGCAGACGTTGAGCGAGGCGCAGCTGCGCCCGCTCCAGGCGGTGGCGGACAATCCGGAGTGGCTGATCAAGGACGGCCAGCAGGTTCGCATCCAGACCCTCGCCGACCACCCCGCAAGCCTGATCTTCAGCCTTGCCGAGGAACCCGCGCGAGTGCTCTATCGCCCGGCCGGGCAGCCCGTTTTCACAGGCTACGAAAACCAGGCCAGGCTCGAAGAGGCGCTCTCTCCCGACACACAGGCCGGCCTCGAATACCTCACGCTCGATGGCGTTGCCGACGGTTTTACCGCCGTGCTCGACCAACTGCTGGCCGCCACCCTGGCCACCCTGGATCACGACCCGGGTGCCGACATCAGGCAGCATGCCGAGTTCGCGCTGAGCCAGGCGGACGACCTGAATCTCCAGCGGCGCTCGCCCAACGTATTCGCCGGCCCTCCAGCACCTGAAGCGGACACCGAGGACGACAGCCAGCCTTCGCTTTTCGATTTCGGCGCCCTCACCGAGGACATTCCCCACGCGCTGCGCTCACGCCAGATCAGCGACCTGCTCGAACGGCTGTCGAGCCTGGACGAAGCTACCTTGCGACAGCTCAGGGATCACGAATCCAGCCTGAAAGCCGCGCAAGCCAAGGCTCTGGCGGCGATCGAGGTACACCTGCAATCCCCGCGCTGGCATTCCGACGCGGCAGCGGTCGTCCCCTCCCGCGAGCTGGTCGACGCGCACTACAAGGCATTGCGTGCCCATGGGCAGATCCAGCATCTGCTCGGCCAGATCGACGCGACCGAACTGAGCTGGATCGAGGCATTGACCCAGCGCAATGACGCCGCAGGCTCGGCCGTCTGTCCGAAGCTCGAACAGACCGCGTCGCCTGCCACCGATGCCGGCCACACGCACCGCCTGATGGACGCACTGGTGATCACCCATCCTTCGGCATTGAACGCCCGCCCCACAACCCGCAGCCTGCTGGTGTATTGGGCGAGTGAACACGGCGGGCTGCTGCGTTGCCCCGACCAGGCCGCGCTGGAACAGTGCCTGGGTGTCGGCAAGGACAATGGCCAGTCACTGAGTTTGCAGTCGATCAGCGGCGATGCCATGGCGCAGATCCTTGCCCACAAGTTCGCCTCGGCACGCCAGAGCTGCACACGCATTCTTCAGGACGAGGGCATTCACACGCTCAAACAGGCGCTACCACGCATCAGCCAGGCATTGAAGTCAGACCTGCAAGCTCCAGGGCACGCCGCCAGGGCCAGCGCCCATGGCCTGCTCGAAGAACAGTCGCATGCCGTGAAACTGGCCGGGGCCGCGCCTTCCTGGTTGAAAGCCATGTCGACCGCCAATCGACAAGCACTGGTGGAGGTGCTCGAGCGTTACATCAGCGCCATGCGCAGCAGCCGCGCACTGCTCGCGCGCGACTTGCCGGTTCGGGAAGCGTTCTGCCGGGCATTGATCAACCGAAAGTTGAAGGACGATTTCGATGCCGACGACGTCGGCCAGATCCACCTGGACCTTCCCATACGGGTTACCTCGCAGAGGGATCCGATCGTCGGCAGTGGCGCGCAGGGCGTTCCAGTGAGGCTGGAGGATACCCCCAGCCAGGAACGTACCCAGGTGCCCCTGCAGACCCTACTGCTCGAGAACATCGATACCGAGATGACCCGCCGTCTGCAGTTCCTGAAGGTGCAGGTCGCCTCCAGCAGCGCTGACACCGTGCGGGTCCTGACATCAGGCCTGACCTCCAGTTACGTCCACGGCCTGGCGACGGCCCTCGACCTGGCACAAGCCTACGAAGACCGGATTCGCCAGGCGTTCCTGGGCCTTGACGAGACAGAGCACGCCCGGGCATATCGCCGCGAGACCCTGCTCGAACCCGTACGGCTGATGCTGCAGATCCAGCGCCTGCTCTTCCATGAACGCGGTTACCTGAATGACCAGAGCCAGGCCATCCTTGCCCTTGCCAGCGATGCCCGGTACCAGGCCGACGGGCACGACATACGTCTACTCGCCGCACGGCTGACCAGTGGCGGCCCGGACACGGACGACCAGCCCGTCACCCTGTCCGGCGTCACCTTCATCGAGGACCAGGCCAGTGGCGTCACCCTGCTCTACCTGCCCGACCATCCCGCCAGCCCGGTACGCCAGTACCCCAATCTGGAAGAGGCGCGCCTGAGCCTTTACGAACGCAGCAAGACCCAGGAGGAACAGGCGTACCTGATCAGCCGTGCCTTGCTCGGCAATCCCGACGCCCACAGGTCGCGCCTTGCCCAGGCCCACGCCAATCGCTTCAGCGGCATCATCGGCCTGGGCGCGCAGTGGCCCGCCAGCACGTCCCTGGCGCAATTGCTGCTCGACGCCGAAATGGGCCGGCTGATCGAGGCGAACCGTGCCACCTCCCGCTCCAGCCGCGACCTGTGGCAGGAGAACTTCACCTACCAGAGCGGCATGGTTTTCAACTACCTGAAGATGGCCTTGGGGTTCATCCCCTTCGTCGGCACCGCCATCGGTCTCTATGATGTGGTCGACGCCATGCACCAGGCGGCCAAAGCCTTCACCCAAGGTGAAATTGCCCATGGCCTGGACGAGCTGGAAAACGCGATCACCTCGCTGATCGACGCCGCGATGGACCTGGTGAACGGCGTGGGCTTCAGCCCCAGCGCAGCCCTGCGCACCAGCAAGCAACGACAACTGCGCCAGCTCAAGGGCCACAGGCCAGGCAGCCGCTACCTCTCTGCCGCAGCCGGGCAACGCCTGAAACGGCTGCGAGGGTACGAGTACGATCAACCGCTGTCGCTGCAGGGCTTGCCAAGCCCCACCTCGGGACGTTGGCGCGGTGTGTACCGAACCGGACAAGGGGATTTCATCCTGATCGAAGGCACCCCCTTCCAGGTCGAATGGGATGCCACCCTGCACACCTGGCGCCTTAGCGGCAATGCCCGGTCCTCCTGGAAGATGGCGGTCGGCCTGGATGAACTGGGACGCTGGGACACCCACTTCGCCTTGCACGGCGTTCATGTGCGCGGCGCCGGAGGCGGTGGTGGGCAAGCCGCCAGCCGCATTGCCGACACCCTCGAGCCGCTCTGGCCTGCCGCCATCAAGGCACGCCTGCCGCTCTGGTGGCGCGATCGGACCTACCGTTTGCGCAAGCAGCTGCAGGACTCGATCAGTGCCCGCACACACACCCTGAGCAAGCTCGGCAAGGACCTCGAGTCGCGAACGGCAGTGGAAAATGCCCTGGACGATACAGTGCTGAGGTCGAGCCTGGAGCGCTACATCGATGAGGCACGCCGTAATCATGCCGATTACGAAAGGCTTCAAGGCGTTTCGAGCAGGGCAAGACAAAGCGAGGCGAAGAAGCTGGCGAGCGAGATGGCCGAAGCGATCTGCGAAGGCAACTATCACCTGCGGGTTCACGCGCACAAGCGCTTCCTCAGGCACCTGGAGGAGATCAAGCAGCTCATCGCCACGCTTCAGGACGTCTCCCACCAGCTCACCCCCGACCTCGAACGGCCGCGGATGGTGACCTTGACCTCGCAGATGCTGCAGCTGCGTCGACGGATGCGGGAGATTCGCCAGAGCACCCTGATCGAGGTGGATGAGCTGAGCATGCGCATGGATCAGATGCGGCACTGGGAGGCCAAGGCCTTACGGCCTCGCAAGCGGCTGAAGCTGTTCGACGCCATCGACAACGACCTGACGCGCCTGCCCCGCCCGGCCCTGGACTACCTGCTGATCAGTCAGCTCACCGCGCTGATCACGCGGGCACCGGCAACGCTGGATCTGTCGTGGGTCAAGTTGCAGAAGCTCATGCACGATCCGCTGATCGAACTGGACCGCGCCCTGCATGCCCTCCATCAACTGCCTGGCGTGCACTCCAGCAAGAATCAGCGACAGGACATCCTGAGCACCTCGCTGAGCAAGATCGACGGTTACCGGAGCAAGCTGCGCTACTGGCAGGCGAGCTACGGCCAGTTCTTCGACACGGCGTCGCTCGAGCGGTTGAAGAGTGTCCTGAAGCGGCACACCGAGCACTATCGCACGCTTGTGCGGGAGCCAAGCCCGACACCGTCCTCGCCAACCCGACCAGCCGATGCGAGCGCGCCGCGAGTCTTCGAGACCACGGACAACCACTACCTGATCGGCGAACCGCGCCGACAGGCCAACGAATACCGGATTACCGGGCCGAGCGGGCATACCGAGATCTACATCGAGTCCACCCCGGGCAAGTTCACCCTGAGCAACCCAGTTGCGCCACCCGGATCCAGGGCCGCGTCAATGGCGGAACTCGAGGCTGAAGCCAATCGGCACCTCGATGGCCTTGCCGGCTACCGCCAGCAGATCGAGCGCTACGCCCGCACAGGCATGGACGGCGCCAGCCTGGAGGACCTGATGCACTTCAAGGCCCAGGACCTGAACGACCTTGCCAGTCAGATCAACGCCCAGGATGCCTCCGCTGCGCTGCTTGCCAGGCTGCGCCGAGAGGCATCGACGCTCATCGAAGACGGACGCAAACTGCATGTTCGCCAATACATGAGCAGCCACCGCCCCACCGCCGCCATGCTTGGCTATCTCCTGGACCAGCAGGCCGTCGATATCGAGCGTATCGGCAGCCTCACCCTCCTGGGCAAACGGCAGGACGGTCGCCAGGATTTCCTCCAGGAATTCGTGGTGCGTGATCTCACCCAGCAGCCACCGACCGAGCTTTGGTTCGCTCACTTCCATTTCAGCAAGGCACAAGCGCAATTCACCGAGTTCGAAGCGGCTCATCTGAAGATTCCGGCGCAACGCTACCTGGGCGGCGAGTGGCAGGCGACCCATGTCGAGGACATCTGGCGAGGCGAGATCGGTCGCCCCATGGCCGTGCGGCATTTCCAGCCGTTGTTCTGACCGTCGACAGGGCATCCCCGGGATGCCCTGTTTCCTGCCCTGGCGCATCGACAACCGCGTGAACATGAGGGAGACTCAACATCCCCTGCCCTCGTGTCCCGGAGTTCGTCGTGCTGGAAATGCGTCACCTGAAAACCCTTCATGCGCTGCGTGAGGCCGACAGCTTGGTGGAGGCCGCCGAGCGCCTCCACCTCACGCAATCGGCGCTGTCGCACCAGTTCAAGGAGCTGGAGGAGCGCCTGGGCCTGCCGCTGTTCGTACGCAAGACCAAACCCATCCGCTTCACCAGCGCCGGCCTGCGCCTGCTGCAGCTGGCCGACGCCACCCTGCCGCTGCTGCGCGGCGCCGAGCGCGACATCGCCCGCCTGGCCGGTGGCACCGCCGGGCGCCTGCACATGGCCATCGAGTGCCACAGCTGCTTCCAGTGGCTGATGCCGACCATCGACCAGTTCCGCGACGCCTGGCCGGAGGTGGAGCTGGACCTGGCCTCGGGATTCGCCTTCGCCCCGCTGCCGGCCCTGGCCCGTGGCGACCTGGACCTGGTGGTGACCTCCGACCCCGTGGACCTGGCCGGCATCACCTACGTGCCGTTGTTCACCTACGAGGCCATGCTTGCCGTCGCCAACCAGCACCCGCTGGCCGGCAAGCCCTGCATCGTGCCCCAGGACCTGCTCGACCAGACCTTGATCACCTACCCGGTGGAGCGCGATCGCCTGGACATCTTCACCCGCTTCCTCGAACCGGCCGACATCGAGCCCGCCGCCGTGCGTACCTCGGAGCTGACGGTGATGATGATGCAGCTGGTGGCCAGCGGCCGTGGCGTGTGCGGCATGCCGCACTGGGCGCTGCACGAGTACAGTTCGCGCGGTTACGTGAAAGGCAAGCGACTGGGCGAGAAAGGCCTGTTCGCCACGCTCTACGCGGCGGTGCGCACCGACATGCTCGATGCGCCGTACATGCGCGACTTCCTGCTGACCGCCAAGGACACCTCGTTCGCCACCCTCGATGGCGTCAGCGCGGTGCGTTGAGGCCCTCGCGCCACAGCGGCAGGATCAGGTCGCGGGTCAGCGGCGCCAGGTTCAGGCTCGGCGCCTGGTTGGCGGCCAGCCACACCACTTCCTCGATCTCCGCCGCCGGGGCCACGGCCTCGGCGCTGTCGACGCGGAACAGTTCGGCCTGGACGGCGAAACCGGGCTCGTTGGCCGCGGGCGCGCTGAAGCGGCCCAGGTGCACGACCTGGCCAGGATCGACCCGCAGCCCCAGCTCTTCATGCAGCTCACGCACCAGCGCCTGGGCGGGCGATTCGCCTGCGTCGATCTTGCCGCCGGGCTGCATGAAGGCCAGCGTGCCGCGCTTGCGCACCAGCAAGGTACGGCCCTGCGCGTCGATCAGCAGAGCGGCGGCGATGCGGATGGTGTTGGACATGAGGGGCTCACAGCTGGATGAGGGCGAACAGGATACCTGACAGGGCCCTGTCGCGGGGCAAGCTCCCCGGACGAACGGCCCCTTGCCAATCCGTCATCGCCCCTCCATAAACAAGCCATGAACCTCCCCGCCCACCTGCACCCGGTGCTCGACCTGTTCCACCCGGCCGTGGCCACCTGGTTTCGCCAGCGCTTCGCCACGGTCACCGAGGCCCAGGCCGGTGCCTGGCCGCTGATCCACGCCGGCCAGTCGATGCTGCTGGCCGCGCCGACCGGCTCGGGCAAGACCCTCAGCGCGTTTCTCGCGGTGCTCGACGAGCTGTTCCGCCAGGGCCTGGAACACGGTGGCGAGCTGCCGGCGCACACCCAGGTCGTGTATGTCTCGCCACTCAAGGCGCTGTCCAACGACATCCGCCTGAACCTCGACGCGCCGCTCGAAGGCATCAGCCAGCAGATCGAACGACTCGGCATGCAAGCCCCGCGCATCACCACCGCGGTGCGTACCGGCGACACGCCGCAAAAGGAACGCGCCGCCATGCGCAAGCTGGCGCCACATATCCTGGTGACCACCCCGGAGTCGCTGTACGTGCTGATGGGCTCGGCGTCAGGCCGTGAAGGGCTGGCCAACGTGCACACGGTGATCGTCGACGAGATCCACGCCCTGGCCGGCAACAAGCGCGGCAGCCACCTGGCCTTGACCCTCGAACGCCTGCAGGCGCTGACAGGCCGACCGCTGCGACGCATCGGGCTGTCCGCCACCCAGCGCCCCGTCGAGCGGGTCGCGCAATTTCTGGTGGGGCACGAACGCCCGTGCGCCATCGTCGATATCGGCCATGCCCGTCAGCGTGACCTGGCGCTGGAGCTACCGCCCGTGCCGCTGGGCGCGGTGATGGCCACGGATGTCTGGGACCTGGTCTACGACCGCCTCGCCGCCCTCGCCCGCGAACATCGCACCACACTGGTGTTCGTCAACACCCGGCGCCTGGCCGAGCGCCTGAGCCGTCACCTCGGCGAGCGCCTGGGCAACGAGGCGGTGGCCGCGCACCACGGCAGCCTGGCCAAGGAGCATCGCCTGGCTGCCGAGCAACGACTCAAGGCCGGCGAACTGCAGGTGCTGGTGGCCACCGCCTCGCTGGAGCTGGGCATCGACATCGGCGAGGTCGACCTGGTCTGCCAGATTGCCTCCCCCGGCTCGATCGCCGCATTCCTGCAACGGGTCGGACGCTCCGGGCACCAGGTCGACGGTATCCCCAAGGGGCGCCTGTTCCCAACCTCGCGGGACGAACTGATCGAATGCGTGGCGCTGCTCGACTGCGTGCGCCAGGGCGAACTCGACACGCTGCACGTCCCCCGGGCGCCGCTGGACGTGCTGGCGCAACAGATCGTCGCCGAAGTCAGCAACCAGCCGTGGAACGAACGTGCGCTGTTCGATCTGCTGCGCCAGGCCACGCCCTATGCCGAGCTCGACGAAGGCCACTACCAGGCCCTGCTGCGCATGCTCGCCGAGGGCTACAACGGCCGCCAGGGCGTACGCGGCGCCTACCTGCACCGCGATGCGGTGAACGGCTCCCTGCGCGGACGCCGGGGCAGCCAGCTGACCGCACTGACCAGCGGCGGCACCATCCCGGAAACCGCCGACTACGCGGTGCTGCTCGAACCCCAGGCGCTGAACATCGGCAGCGTCAACGAAGACTTCGCGGTGGAAAGCATCGCCGGCGACATCTTCCAGCTGGGCAACGCCTCCTATCGCATCCTGCGGGTCGAACCCGGTCGAGTGAGGGTCGAGGATGCCCATGGGCTACCGCCGACCATTCCGTTCTGGCTGGGCGAGGCGCCAGGGCGCAGTGACGAACTGTCCGCGGCCGTGGCGCGCCTGCAACAGCGCATCGACCAGCAGTTGCAGGCCGGCGATGGCGAGCGGGTGTCCAGTTGGCTGCAGACGGCCTATGCCCTCGATGACGCCTGCGCCAGCCAGCTGCTCGACTACCTCGGCCGCACCTGGCAGGTGCTTGGCGCCCTGCCCTCGCAGCAGACGCTGGTGATGGAGCGTTTCTTCGACGAGTCCGGCGGCACCCAGCTGATCATCCACTCGCCCCATGGCAGCCGTATCAATCGTGCCTGGGGCCTTGCCCTGCGCAAGCGCTTCTGCCGTACCTTCAATTTCGAGCTGCAGGCGGCGGCCAGCGAAGACGCCATCGTGCTGTCGCTGTCCACCAGCCACAGCTTCGAGCTGGAGGAGGTCTGGCGCTACCTGAACAGCCGCACGGCCGAGCCGATCCTGGTCCAGGCCCTGCTCGACGCGCCGCTGTTCGGCGTGCGCTGGCGCTGGAACGCTGCGGTGGCCATGGCCCTGCCGCGCTATGTGGGCGGGCGCAAGGTGGCGCCGCAGATCCAGCGGATGAAGAGCGAGGACCTGGTGGCCGCGGTGTTCCCCGATCAGATCGCCTGCCTGGAAAACATCGTCGGCGAGCGGCAGATTCCCGATCATCCACTGGTCGAGCAGACCCTCGACGACTGTCTGCACGAAGCGATGGACAGCGAAGGCTGGCTGGCGCTGCTGCGGCGCATGGAGAACGGCGAGGTGCGCCTGCTCAGCCGTGACCTGCCGACGCCCTCGCCGCTGGCCTCGGCGATTCTCAATGCGCGGCCCTATGCCTTTCTCGACGATGCACCGCTGGAGGAACGGCGCACCCAGGCCGTGCTCAACCGACGCTGGAACGAAGTTCACAGCGCTGACGATCTGGGCGCGCTGGACGCCGACGCCATTGCCGCCGTGCAAGCCGAAGCCTGGCCACGGGCGGACACTGCCGACGAGATGCATGAGGCACTGATGGGCCTGGGCGCCATTACCTGCGACGAGGTCGAAGACAATGGCGCCTGGCAGGATCTGCTGCGGCAACTGGCCAGCTCAGGTCGGGCCTGCTGCCTGGACGCAGGCGGGCAACGATTGTGGTTGGCCCGCGAACGCCTGCAACCGATGCTGACCCTGTATCCCGATGCCCGCCTGGAGCCGGATGTGCCGGTGCTAGCGGGCTTCGACGATCCCTGCGAGCGCGACACGGCCCTGACCGAACTGCTGCGCGCGCGCCTGAGCGGTTTCGGCCCATTGACCCTGCCACAGATCACCGAGCCCCTCGCACTGGCAGCCGCGGACACCGAACAGGCGCTGGCTCGCCTGGAAGGCGAAGGCTACGTGATGCGTGGCCACTTCAGCCCCGGCCAGACGCGTCTGCAATGGTGTGAACGGCACCTGCTGGCACGCATCCATCGCTATACGGTCAAGCGCCTGCGCCAGGAGATCGAGCCCGTCAGCCTGCAGGACTACCTGCGTTTTCTGTGCGATTGGCAGCACTTGAGCGGCGACACACGCCTGCGCGGGCCGCAGGCGGTCGCTGAAGTCCTCGCCCAACTGCAGGGCTTTCCCGCCGCCGCCGGGGCCTGGGAAAGCGACCTGTTGCCGGCGCGGATCAAGGACTACAGCCCGCACTGGCTGGACGATGCCTGCCGCAGCGGCCTGTGGACATGGAGCCGGCTGGCGGCCACGGTGGCGGCCAGCACCCTGAGCAGCACCCCGCTGGTGCTGCTGCCGCGCGAGCAGTTGGGGCTGTGGCGTAGCCTGGCCCCGGCGCCCGACCTCGAGCAACTGGGCGCTCGCGCGCAACGGGTGCTGCGGACGTTGCAGGAACAAGGCGCGCTGTTCTTCGACGAACTGACCCATGAAGCCCACCTGTTGCCCAGCGAACTGGAGTCGGCCCTGCAGGAACTGGTCGGCGCGGGCCTGGCCAGTGCCGACGGCTTCAGCGGCCTGCGCAGCCTGATCACCCCGGCGGCCAGGCGTTCGTCGCGCAACAGCCGCCGCGGACACCCGCCACTGTCGAGCAGCATGGTCCACGCCGGGCGCTGGGCATTGCTGCGACGCACGGTCGCCACTGACGATGTCGACCAGCGCCTGGAACATGTCGCCCGCAGCCTGCTGCGTCGTTATGGCGTGGTGTGCTGGCGACTGCTCGAACGCGAAAGCGATGTACTGCCAGCATGGCGCGACCTGCTGCGCTGCTATCACCGCCTCGAGGCCCGTGGTGAGATCCGTGGCGGGCGCTTCATCGCCGGGCTGGCAGGCGAGCAGTTCGCCTTGCCCGAGGCAGTGGGGCTGTTGCGTCAGGTGCGCCGACGCTCGCCGCAGGGCGAGCTGGTGGTGGTCAGCGGCTGCGATCCGTTGAACCTGGTGGGGACCTTGTTGCCGGGAACCAGGGTACCGGCGGTGGCGGGCAACCGTGTGCTGTACCGGGAGGGCGTGGCAGTGGCCACTCGGGTGGCGGGAAAGTATCAATTTCTTGTCGATACGACAGCCACCGAACAGGCGCAATGGCGCCAGCACCTGTTGCGCGGCACACCAGCGCTGTAGGGAACAGATTTGTCCGCTCCCACGTGGGTGGTGCTGGATGCTGTTCCCTGCAGATCGCCCAGCCCATGGCGCTGGGCGATCTGCAGGAGGATCAGCGCTTGGCCTGGAAACCGGCGAACCGCTTGTTGAATCCGGCCACCCGCCCTTCGATCGTCGTCTTGCGCTGCTGCCCGGTGTACACCGGGTGCGAGGCACTGGATACATCCAGCGCCACATACGGATAGGTCTGGCCATCGCTGTGCACCTGGGTCCGGTCAGTATCGACGGTAGAGCCGATCAGGAAATACACATCGGCGGCCGTGTCGTGGAACAGCACAGGGCGGTACGCGGGATGGATGCCAGCTTTCATGGGGGATACTCCTCTGAACAATGTTGTTACTTTATAACATACATTAACGAGAATGATTTTCGATACCCGAATTTTCATTTTTACCCCGTCGTCCAACCGGGCTATGGTCGGACCTTGCCCAGGCCCCTGAGCCTGACCGAGCCATTCGCAAGGACACCGTATGAGCCTGTCACTTCTCAGCCGTTACGCCTTTTTCGCCGCCTGCGTGCTGTTCACCCTGGTCAGCCTGCCGTTCCTGGAGCATGACTGGCTGTGGCCATTCACGCTCGCCACCGCAGTGCTCAGCCTGATCGGTATGTTCGACCTGCTGCAGCAACGCCACGCGGTACGCCGCAACTATCCGATCCTCGGCAACATCCGCTACCTGGTCGAAGGCATCCGCCCGGAGATCCGCCAGTACCTGCTGGAATCCGACAGCGACGCCCTGCCGTTCTCCCGCGCCCAGCGCTCGCTGGTCTACGCCCGGGCCAAGAACGAGGCGTCGGACAAGCCCTTCGGCACATTGATCGACGTCTACGAGTCGGGCTTCGAGTTCATCGGTCACTCCATGCGCCCGGCGCCATTGGCCGATCCGGCCAGCTTCCGGGTCGTCGTCGGCGGCCCGCAGTGCACCCAGCCTTACTCGGCGTCGATCTTCAACATCTCGGCGATGAGCTTCGGCTCGCTCAGCGCCAATGCCATCCGCGCCCTCAACCAGGGCGCCAAGCTGGGCAACTTCCACCACGACACTGGCGAAGGCAGCATCAGCCCCTACCACCGCGAACACGGCGGCGACCTGGTCTGGGAGCTGGGCAGCGGCTACTTCGGTTGCCGCACGGCGGACGGTCGCTTCGACCCCGAGCGCTTCGCCGCCCAGGCGCAGAATCCGCAGGTGCGGATGATCGAAATCAAGATGAGCCAGGGCGCCAAGCCCGGCCATGGCGGTATCCTGCCCAAGCACAAGGTGACTCAGGAAATCGCCGAGACCCGCGGCGTGCTCATGGGGGAGGACTGCATCTCGCCATCGCGCCACAGCGCCTTCTCCACTCCGATCGAGATGATGCAGTTCATCGCCCAGCTGCGCGAACTGTCCGGTGGCAAGCCGGTGGGCTTCAAGTTCTGCCTGGGTCACCCCTGGGAATTCATGGGCATCGCCAAGGCGATGCTGGAGACCGGCATCCTGCCCGACTTCATCGTCGTCGATGGCAAGGAGGGCGGCACCGGCGCCGCGCCGGTGGAATTCACCGACCATATCGGCGTGCCGCTGCGTGAAGGCTTGTTGTTCGTGCACAACACCCTGGTCGGCCTGAACCTGCGCGACAAGATCAAGCTAGGCGCCAGCGGCAAGATCGTCAGCGCCTTCGACATCGCCAGCGTGCTGGCCATCGGCGCCGACTGGGCCAACTCGGCGCGCGGCTTCATGTTCGCCATTGGCTGCATCCAGTCGCAGAGCTGCCACACCAACAAGTGCCCGACCGGCGTGGCCACCCAGGACGCCCTGCGCCAGCGCGCCCTGGTGGTGCCGGACAAGGCCCAGCGGGTGCTGAACTTCCACCACAACACCCTGCGCGCCCTGGCCGAGATGCTCGCCGCGGCAGGCCTGGAGCATCCGGCGCAACTGGAAGCCAAGCACCTGGTACGGCGGATCTCGGCCACCGAGATCAAGCTGTTCTCGCAGATGCATGTGTTCCTCAAACCGGGGGAATTGCTGACCGGCGAGGTCAATGGGCAGTTCTATTCGCGGATGTGGCAGCTGGCCCGGGCGGACAGCTTCGAGCCGCACAGCGAAGTGGCGGCCTGATAGATCCTGGGGCTGCTGCGCAGCCCTTTCGCGACACAAGGCCGCTCCTACAGGCGATCACGAATCATGCAGGAGCGGCCTTGTGTCGCGAAAGGGCCGCAGAGCGGCCCCGACGCTTTCAGATCAGGAGGCGGTACTCGCCACGCCCGAGGCCTCTTTCGGCGCCAGACGGAAGGTGTAATACAGCACCGTCAGCAACACCAGGAACGCCGGCCCGATGTACAGGGCCACGCGGGTGTCCGGGAAGTACGCCATCAGCCCCACCACCAGCACCAGGAACGCCAGCGCCAGGTACGAGCTCAGCGGCCACAGCCACATGCGGTATTTCAGCGCATTGCGCTCGGCAGTGGACAGTCCGGCACGGAACTTCAGCTGCGCCAGCAGGATCATCACCCAGGTCCAGATCGCGCCGAAGGTGGCGATCGAGGTCACCCAGACGAACACCTTCTCCGGCACCAGGTAGTTGGCCAGCACACCCAGCAGCAGCGCGCCGATCGACAGCAGCAGCGCGTTACGCGGCACGCCGTTCTTCGAGGTCCGGGCGAAGGTGGCCGGCGCCTGGCCGTTCTGCGCCAGGCTGTAGAGCATGCGCCCGGTACTGAAGATGCCGCCGTTGCACGACGACAGCGCGGCGGTGATCACCACGAAGTTGATGATGCCGGCGGCGGTCTTGATGCCGAGGCGCTCGAAGGTCATGACGAAGGGGCTGCCCTGGCTGCCGATCTCGTTCCACGGGTAGATCGACAGGATCACGAACAGCGCGCCCACATAGAACAGCAGGATGCGCCAGAACACCGAGCCGATGGCCTGGGGGATGGTCTTCTGCGGGTTGCGCGCTTCACCGGCGGTCAGGCCGATCATTTCCACGCCCAGGTAGGCGAACATCACCATCTGCAGCGACATCAGCACGCCGGTCACCCCATTGGGCATGAAGCCGCCGTTGCTCCACAGGTTGGAGATGCCCATCGCCACGCCATCGTTGCCGAAACCGAAGGCGATGATGCCGATGCCGCCCAGGACCATGGCGATGATGGTGACGATCTTGATCAGGGCGAACCAGAACTCGAACTCTCCGAACGCCTTGACCGCGATCAGGTTGATCGCGCCCATGCTGCCTAGCGCCATCAGCGCCCAGATCCAGCGCGGCACGTCGGGGAACCAGATACCCATGTAGATCGCCACGGCGGTGATTTCGGCGACGCAGGTCACCAACCACAGGAACCAGTAGTTCCAGCCGGTGAGGAAGCCCGCCAGCGGGCCGAGGTAGTCCTGGGCGTAGCGACTGAACGACCCGGCGACCGGGTTGTGCACGGCCATCTCGCCAAGAGCGCGCATGATCACCAGGATGGCCAGGCCACCGATGATGTAGGAGAGCATGATGGCGGGGCCGGCCATTTCGATGGCCTTGGCCGAGCCGAGGAACAGGCCGACGCCGATACAGGCGCCAAGGGCCATCAGACGGATGTGCCGTTCGCCCAGCTCGCGCTTGAGCGGGCCGCCCTGGGCGGACTCGCCGTGGGCAGGGTGGTTGCCGACTGGCATAGCAATACAACCTCATTTTGTTATTGGATTTGACCTTCGTGCAGCACCAGCCGCGCCGATAGGCGGGGCGTCGACTTGCCAGGCAGCCTTGTGGGCCGGCCTGTCCACCGCGTGCCCAAGGCACCGACAGACGAAGGGGGCGAGCAGTATAGGAAGCCACCTGCAGGGCTTTTCACTATATACAGCAGGATATTTGGCGAGATTTCTCGGACAAAACCCCTTCAACGGAGGGGCATCACCGCCCCGCCCCACCCATGCACAGGAATGGGGCAGCTACCTTAACAACATTGCCGAAGAATGGAAGTCGCACCAAAGGCGCATGTTCACACCCGACTTTTCGAAGCTTCCTACAAATTTTTCACCAAACCCGACCACCGTCTAAGCTTCAGACAAGCAACGCGAAAAGTACCTGGCCGGACTCAAGACTATGGGCGCACTGTGGCAATCGGAACCAACCAGAACGGAAGCACCCAAAGCACCTCAGGCTGAATCCCCTTTGCCCAGGACCCCACGTCAGCGCCGCCTGTGGTGGCGCCTGATCCTCCTCATCCTGGTGGTAGCCGTGGTCGCGGTAGGCTTTGCCGCCTACGACGAATTCCAGACCTCGCGCCTGCAGTCGCGCGAATTCAGTCGCCTGGCCAGTACCCTGACCTATGCCCTCGAACCCGGCCCGAGCGACGCCATCGTCTACCCCGGCGATGGCCCGTTCGACAAGCGCCTGGGCTACAGCGCTCTGGGCGAATTCCTGCCGCGCCTGCTCAAGCGCGACTACCTGATCAACCAGCAGGTGCGTTTCTCCCCGGCGCTGATGAACTACGTCGACCACGGCCTGTTCGTGCCATTCGTGGAAAAGATCCAGGCCGGCCTGTCGATCACCGACTGCCGTGGCGACACGCTGTACCAGTACAACTATCCCCAACACCTGTACCCGAACTTCGCCGCCATCCCGCCGGTGATGGTCAACAGCCTGCTGTTCATCGAGAACCGCGACCTGCTCGACCCGAAGGACCCGCAGAACAACCCCGCGGTGGACTGGCCGCGCTTCGCCAAGGCAGCCTACAGCCAGGTGGCCAAGTACTTTTCCCTGCCCGGCCAGTCCGCCGGCGGCAGTACCCTGGCCACCCAACTGGAGAAGTATCGCCATTCACCGGACGGGCTCACCGTCTCGGGCGCCGAGAAGATCCGCCAGATGATTTCCGCGAGCGTGCGCGCCTACCAGGGCGGCCCCGACACCACCGAGGCCCGCGAGCGCATCGTGCGCGACTACCTCAACAGCGTGCCGCTGTCGGCGGTGCCCGGCCACGGTGAGGTGCATGGCATGGCGGAAGGCCTGCGGGTCTGGTACGGCGCCGATTTCGACCAGGTCAACCAGGCGCTGGCATCCACCGCCAGCGACGAGAAGAGCATGGCCGAGCGCGGCCTGGCCCTGCGCCAGGTGCTGTCGTTGATGATTGCCCAGCGCCGGCCTTCGCACTACCTGTCCAAGGGCCGCATCGAACTGGCGGATCTCACCGATTCGCATATCCGGGTACTCGCCGCCAACGGCATCATCGACCGCCCGTTGGCCGACGCCGCCCTGGCCAGCAAGGCGGTGTACCGCGACTGGGTCGCCCAGCCGACCATCGTGCCGATCATCACCAACAAGGGCATCAGCCTGGCCCGCAACCGTCTGGCGGCGATGCTCAACCGGCCGCTGTACGACCTCGATCGCCTCGACCTGTCGGCCACCAGCACCCTGCAGGCTGACCTGCAGGTGCAGGTCAGCCAGTACCTGAAGAACCTCGCCGACCCGGAGTTCGCCGCGCAGATCGGCCTGATAGGCGAACGCCTGCTCACCGCCAAGACCACTGACCAGGTGAGCTACAGCTTCACCCTGTTCGAGCGCACCGCCGACGGCTCGCGGGTGAGGGTCCAGACCGACAGCACCAACCAGCCCTTCGACATCAACGAAGGCAGCAAGCTGGAACTGGGCTCCACCGCCAAGCTGCGGGTGCTGACCACCTACCTGGAGATCATCGCCGAGCTGCACGACAAGTACGCCGGCAAACCTGCCGCGGAGCTGAAGAAGGTGCCGGTGGCCGAACTCGACCGCATCACCCAGTGGTCGCTGGAGTGGCTGATGCTGAACAGCAAGAACCAGAGCCTCGACGCCATGCTCGACGCCGCCCTGGAGCGCAAGTACTCGGCCAATACCGGCGAGGCCTTCTTCACCGGCGGTGGCATGCACGTGTTCAACAACTTCCGTAAGGAAGACAACAGCCGCAACCCGACTCTCAAGGACGCCCTGCGCGAATCGATCAACCTGCCGTTCATCCGCCTGATGCGCGACATCGTGCGCTACGTCACCTACCAGCAGCCGTTCAACCGCGAGCCGCTGCTCAAGGACGACAGCGACCCGCGCCGACAGGAATACCTGGCGCGCTTCGCCGACCGCGAAGGCACCAACTACACCATGCGTTTCTGGAAGAAATACCAGCGCAAGACCTCGCAGCAGCGCCTGGACACCTTCCTCGACAGCCTGCGCGTGACCCCGCAGCGCCTGGCCGCGGTGCACCGCTATCTGTTCCCCGAAGCCGGCCAGGAAACCTTCAATGCCTTCGTCCGCGCCCACAGCAAGGGCGACAAGCTCGCCATGGCCAAGCTCACCGATGGCCGCCTGGTGGACATGTACGAAGCCTATGGCCCAGGCAAGTACGACCTGCCCGACCAGGGCTACATCGCCAAGGTCCACCCGCTGGACCTGTGGTTGCTCGGCTACCTGCTGAAGAACCCCGGCGCGTCGCTCAAGGATGCCCTCAACGCCAGTCGTTTCGAGCGCCAGGAGGTCTACAGCTGGCTGTTCAAGAGCCGCCACCAGGGTGCCCGTGACAGCCGTATCCGCACCATGGTCGAGATCGAAGCGTTCACCGACATCCACCAGCGCTGGAAGCGTGTCGGCTATCCGTTCGACCATCTGGTGCCTTCGCTGGCCACCGCCATCGGCAGTTCCGGCGACCGCCCCGCCGCCCTTTCCGAACTGGTCGGCATCATCCAGAACGACGGCGTGCGCCTGCCGACGCTGCGCATCGACACCCTGCACTTCGCGCAGAACACCCCCTACGAAACCCAGTTGATCAGCGACCCGGACCGCGGCCAGCGGATCCTGCCGGTGGAGGTCGCCCGGGCGTTGAAAGGCGCCATGTCGCAAGTGGTCGATGCAGGTACCGCGCGGCGTATTTCCGGCAGCTTCAAGCTGCACGACGGCACGCCACTGGTGATGGGCGGCAAGACCGGCACCGGCGACAACCGCATCGAAAGCTTCGGTGCCGGTGGCCGGTTGATCGGCTCGCGCTCGCTCAACCGTACCGCGACCTTCGTGTTCTTCCTGGGCGACAACCACTTCGGCACCCTCACCGCGTTCGTCCCGGGGCGCTCGGCCGAGGCGTTCAAGTTCACCTCGGCGTTGCCGGTGCAAGTGCTCAAGGGCATGGCGCCGATCCTCATGCCGTACCTGGAGCCGGGCAACCCTACCGCCTGCAAGGCGCCGCAAGTGGCGGGCCAGTCCTGACCCCTGTCATCGGGCTTTGATGGGAGCGAGCTGGCCCCACGATGGCTCGGCGAACCAATCAAACGATTAGATGATAATCATCGGCGTTTGACGGCTTGTCTTTAGATATATCTTGAGTAATATCTTGCGATATATCGAAACAGACGGAGCCCTCCCCATGCGCGATCACGACCCCTTCGAACGCCGCCCCGGTCGCGGCGAACGTGGCCCACGGGTGTTCGCCCCGGGCGACCTGAAGCTGCTGATGCTGTCGATGCTGGCCGAGCAACCCGGCCACGGCTACGACCTGATCCGCCAGATCGAGACCCTCTTCGACGGCAGCTACAGCCCCAGCCCCGGGGTCATCTACCCCACCCTCAGCTACCTCGAGGAAGCCGAGCTGGTCACTGGCGCCATCCAGGGCAGCAAGCGCCTCTACGCCATCACCGACGCCGGCCGCAGTGCCCTGCAGGAGCAGGCCGTCGCCCTCGACGGCGTGCGCATGCGCATCGAAGTGAGCAAGCGCGCCCTGCGTGGCCATGACCGTCCAGCGGAAATCCACGAAGCCGTCGGCAACCTGCGCCACGCCCTGCACATGCACAGCGGCCGCTGGACGCCTGAAGAGATCGAGCGGGTCCGCACCCTGCTCAACGATACCGCCAAGGCCATCGCCTCCGGGCCGGCCGTTACGGAGAACACCCCATGAGCGACACCATCCACCGCGTCAATCACGAGATCCGCCAGCGCCGCCTCGAGGTGCTGCGCGTCACCGACCTCACCCCGCGCATGCGCCGCATCACCCTCGGTGGCGCAGAGCTGGCCGGCTTCACCAGCGTCGGCACGGACGACCACATCAAGCTGCTGTTCGCCAACACACCCGAGCAGCAGCAGACCATCGACGCCCGCAACCTCGGTCGCGACGGCGGCGCCCGACCGACCATGCGCGAGTACACGCCACGGCGCATCGACCTGGTGAACAACCAGCTGGATATCGACTTCGTCCTGCATGGCGACGGCCCCGCTTCCACCTGGGCCGCCCAGGCCGCGCCCGGGCAGACCCTGGACATCGCCGGCCCACGGGCCTCGATGGTGGTGCCGGACATCTTCGACAGCTATCTGCTGATCGGCGACGAAACGGCGATCCCGGCCATTGCCCGGCGCCTGGAGGAGCTACCGGCAGGCCGCCAGGTGCTGGCGGTGATCCAGATCGAGGACGAGCAGGAGCGCCAGGCGCTGGCAAGCAAGGCCCAGGTCGAGGTGATCTGGGTGCGTCGGCAGCAGGAGGATGTGCTGGAGCGGGTGAAGCACCTGGCGCTGCCCCAGGGCCGGCTGTATGGCTGGGTGGCGCTGGAGAAGGCACTGACCCGCCAGGCCAAGGCGCTGTTGCTGGAGAAAGGCGTGCCCGAGGATGCCCTCAAGGCCGCCGCTTACTGGCGAGCTGACGGTACCGCCGACGACGAATGATCGGGACCTGCACGCCCCGGTGCAGGAGCGGCCTTGTGTCGCGAAAGGGCCGTGCAGCGGCCCCAGCAATTTCTGTCCTGGCGCTGAGACCCCGGGGCCGCTTTGCGGCCCTTTCGCGACACAAGGCCGCTCCTACAGGGCTGCGCTTGATCTGAATGGCGAGGTCGGCAACGTCATGAAGGCCTGCGCCAGCGATCCACCCCGAGCAACACCAGCCCGATCCCCCAGAACCCCGCCAGCACCATCAGGGCATTGCCCAGCACCTGCCCGTAGCCCAACCGTGCCACGTCGATGAACGGATAGGGATAGACGCCGATCTCATGCCCGCGCAGCAGCACGAAGGCGAAATACAACATCGGGTACAACGTCCAGGCCGCCAGGTGCCAGAGCCGCAATCGCCCCTTGGGCACCTCCAGCCACCAGTACAGGACGAACACCAGCGGCATCACATCGTGCAGCAGTTCGTCCGCCAGCCACTGCCAGCCCTGGGGCTGCCACAGATGGCGCAGCAACAGGCTGTAGGCCAGCGCCACCAGCAGGATGCTCGCGGCGATGCACGAGCTGACCGCCGGCGACAGGAACCAGCGCCGGGCCGGCGACTCGCGGCCAAACGCGGCATGGCTCAGCACCGTGGCCACCAGTGTGTTGCTCAACACGGTGAAATAGCAGAACAGGTTGACCAGCCCACCGATCAGGCTGGCCTGCTCCTGCCAGCGGGCCAGCAGTACCAGGTACAGCTGGATCGCCAGCCCCGCCCAGCCCAGGACGGCAGCCAGTGTCAGCCAGGGACGACGCGGCATCAGCCTTTGCGCTGCAGCTTCACGTACAGCTGCTCGACCCTCTCCCGCGCCCAGGGGGTCTTGCGCAGGAAGGTCAGGCTCGACTTGATGCTCGGGTCGCTCTTGAAGCAGCGGATGTCGATGCGCTCGGCCAGGCCCTGCCACTGGTAGTGCGCCACCAGCTCGGTGAGGATCTGTTCGAGGGTCTTGCCGTGCAGCGCGTTGTGATTGGCCGTGCTCATGCCAGTGCTCCAGATTCGGGAAGGTGCGCACCTTACACGAGTGTAGTGGGGTAGTGGCATCTGCGGCCTGTACGGCTGTGCCTTGTAGGAGACTGCCCAGCCCTTCGGGCCACGCTGTCGCGCTGGGAACTGTCCCCCTGTGGGAGCGGCCTTGCGTCGCGAAAGGGGCGCGCAGCGGCCCCAGCTTCTGAGCCACCATCAAAATTGCCGGGCTGCTGCGCAGCCCTTTCGCGACGCAAGGCCGCTCCCACAAGGCTGAGCGATCTCCTACAGGGTCGCCCCACAAAATACTGGCCAGTACCGAACAGTTCGTGATGAAATGTTATAAAGTAACCATAAACATTTCTGCCAAGGAACGCCACATTCCCATGCGTCACATGCCGCTCCACCTCTCCCCTCTCGCCGTCGCGCTCTGGCTGGCTTCATCCCCCAGCCAGGCCGTCGAGCTGCAACCCCAGGTGATCACCGCCAACCCACTCGGCAACGCCCAACTGGCCGCCCCGAACACCGTTCTCGAGGGCGACGCGCTGCTGCAACAGCAACACGGCAGCCTCGGTGAGACCCTCAACAAACAACCCGGCGTCGCCTCCACCTGGTTCGGCCCTGGCGCCAGCCGTCCGGTGATCCGTGGCCTGGACGGCGACCGGATCCGCATTCTGCGCAACGGCGTCGGCGCCCTGGATGCCTCGTCGCTGTCCTACGATCACGCCGTGCCGCTGGACCCGGTCACCGTCGAGCGGGTCGAGATCGTCCGCGGCCCGGCCGCCCTGCTCTACGGCGGCAACGCCATCGGTGGGGTGGTCAATACCTTCGACAACCGCATCCCCGATTCGCCCATCGACGGCATCCATGGGGCCGGCGAGTTGCGCTACGGTGGCGCCGACACCACTCGCAGCAGCGCCGGCAAGCTGGAGGCCGGCAACGGTGCCTTCGCCCTGCACCTGGACGCCAACAGCCGCCAATTCAACGACCTGCGCATCCCTGGCTATGCGCGCAGCTCGAAAGTGCGCAGCGCCGACGAGCCGGGCAGCAAGCATCGCCTGGAAAACAGCGATGGGCGCCAGGACGGTGGCGCGATCGGCGGTTCCTACCATTGGGATCATGGCTATGCCGGCCTGTCCTACAGCCGCTACGACAGCAACTACGGCTCGGTGGCCGAGCCCGGCGTGCGCCTGGACATGCAGCAGGACCACTACGGCTTCGCCTCGGAGCTGCGCGACCTCGACGGCCCTTTCAGCTCGGTCAAGGTCGATGTCGGCTATACCGACTACCAGCACCGCGAGATCGAAAGCGGTGAAGTGCACACCACCTTCAAGAACAAGGGCTACGAGGCGCGTATCGAGGCCCGCCACCAGCCGCTCGGCCCGGTCGAAGGCGTGATCGGTGCCCAGGTCAGCCGCAACGAGTTCTCCGCGCTGGGCGAAGAAGCCTTCGTCCCTCACACCGACACCGACAGCCTGGCGCTGTTCCTGCTCGAGCAGTGGCAGGCCAGCGAACGCCTGAACCTGAGCCTGGGCGCACGCATGGAGCACACTCGGGTCGATCCGGACGCCAAGGGCAACGAGAACTTCGCCGGGGCCGACAGCGCCAGCAGCTTCAATGCCTTCAGCCTTTCCTCGGGCGCGGTCTACCAGCTCGACCCGATCTGGGCGCTGGCCGCCAACCTCGGCTACACCGAGCGTGCGCCGACCTTTTACGAGCTGTACGCCAACGGTGCCCACGTGGCCACCGGCGCCTATGAAATCGGCGATCCGAACCTGAACAAGGAAAAGGCCATTTCCGCCGATCTGGCCCTGCGCTTCGACAACGGCACCCACAAGGGCAGCGTCGGCGTGTTCTACAGCCACTTTCGCAACTACATCGGCCTGATCGGTACCGGCAACCTGCGCGAAGGACATGATCACGACCACGATGACGATCATGGCCACGACCACGATCATGACCACGGTGACATCCCCGAATATGCCTACCAGGGCGTGCGGGCGCGCTTCTACGGCATCGAGGCCCAGGACCGCTGGCAGTTGCTGGAAAACCGCTACGGCAGCTTCGCCCTGGAACTGTCCGGCGACTACACCCGGGCCAAGAACCTCGACAGCGGCGAGCCGCTGCCACGCATCGCGCCGCTGCGCCTGAACAGTGCGCTGGTGTGGGAGCTGGACCGCTGGCAGGCGCGGGTCGACGTGCAGCATGCCGCTTCGCAGCATCGCAAGCCGGCCAACGAGACCAGCACCGATGGCTACACCACCCTCGGCGCCAGCCTCGGCTATCGCTTCGACATCGGCCAGAGTGAATGGCTGGCGTTCGTGCGCGGCGAGAACCTGACGGACCAGACGGTGCGCTATGCCAGTTCGATCCTGCGGGATATCGCGCCGGCGCCGGGGCGCAGCGTGCAGGTCGGTCTGCGTACCAGCTTCTGATGGTCGGGGCGCTTTGCGCCCCTATCGCCGGCAAGCCGGCTCCCACAAGAACTGCGCTTTACCTGTGGGAGCCGGCTTGCCGGCGAATAGGCGGCACACTTACTGTTACCCCATCAGCAACAATCCCCTGCGACATTTTGTCTTTTTTTCTTACAACTTCCCCTATATCCTCCCCGCCGCAAGCTGAATCGCTTCACTCGATACCCGTCGCAGCCATTTCCCTTCGAAGACCCCGCACTTCGTTGCGCTTGCCGTTTCTTCAACAATCAAAAGATAGCGCTATCTCATGCTCCAGCTGCCCAACACCCGCTCCACCGGCCTCGCCATCGCCACCTTGCTCGGCGCCCTGTCCCCCACCACCAGCGCCGGCGAAATGTTCGCCAAGGATTCGCCGTGGATGCTCGGCGACTGGGGCGGCAGCCGCGGCGAGCTGCTGGAACAGGGCTATGACTTCACCCTCGGCTACACCGGCGAGATGGGCAGCAACCTGCACGGCGGCTACAGCCATGACCGCACCGCACGCTACAGCGACCAGTTCACCTTCGGCGTGAACATGGACCTGCAGAAGATCCTTGGCTGGCACGCCACCGAGTTCCAGCTGACCGTCACCGAACGCCACGGCGACAACATCAGCAACGACCGCATCAACGACCCGCGCGTCGGCGGTTTCACCTCGGCGCAGGAAGTCTGGGGTCGTGGCGAAACCTGGCGACTGACCCAGATGTGGATCAAGCAGAAGTACTTCGATGGCGCGCTGGACGTGAAATTCGGCCGCTTCGGCGAAGGCGAGGACTTCAACAGCTTCCCCTGCGACTTCCAGAACCTGGCGTTCTGCGGCTCGCAGGTGGGCAACTGGGTCGGCGGCATCTGGTACAACTGGCCGGTCAGCCAGTGGGCGCTGCGCGTGCGCTACAACCTGAACGAGGCGCTCTACGCCCAGGTCGGCGTGTTCGAGCAGAACCCCTCCAACCTCGAGAGCGGCAACGGCTTCAAGCTCAGCGGCAGCGGCACCCAGGGCGCGGTGATGCCGGTCGAACTGGTCTGGAGCCCGCGGGTCAATGGCCTGAAAGGGGAATATCGCGCCGGCTACTACTACAGTAATGCCAAGGCACGGGATGTACTCAAGGACAGCAACGGTGCGCCAGCCGCCCTCAGCGGCGCGGCCTACCGCAGCAGTTCGAGCAAGCACGGCCTGTGGCTCGGTGCCCAGCAGCAAGTGACGTCGCTGGCATCGGACCAGTCGCGCGGCCTGAGCCTGTTCGCCAATGCCACGGTGCACGACAAGAAGACCAATGCCATCGACAACTATGTGCAGGCCGGTGTGGTTTACAAGGGGCCGTTCGATGCCCGCGCCAAGGACGACATCGGTTTCGCCCTGGCCCGCGTGCACGTCAATCCCGGCTACCGCAAGAACGCCCGCCTCATCAACCAGGCCGCGGGCCTGGACGACTACGACAACCCCGGCTTCCTGCCCGTGCAGGACACCGAGTACAGCGCCGAACTCTATTACGGCATCCACCTGGCCGACTGGCTCACCGTACGTCCGAACCTGCAGTACATCCGCCATCCGGGCGGGGTGTCGCGGGTCGACGACGCGCTGATCGGCGGCCTGAAGATCCAGAGCAGTTTCTAACCCGACCCTTTGACACTACGGAGAACAGACGATGAGCACTGACGGTGCCAAGAATGGAACCCGCTGGCTACCGCGCCTGATGGGCGTGCTGCTGTTGCTGATGGGCCTGGCCCTGCTGGCGGGCGGCATCAAGCTGAGCCAGCTGGGTGGCTCGCTTTACTACCTGATCGCCGGTATCGGCTTCGCCCTGTCCGGCATCCTGCTGCTGGCCAAGCGACGCATCGCCCTGGGCCTGTATGGCCTGGTGCTGCTGGGCAGCACGGTCTGGGCCCTGGTGGAAGTCGGCCTGGACTGGTGGCAGCTGGTGCCACGCCTGGCCATCTGGTTCGCCATCGGCGTGATCCTGCTGCTGCCCTGGGCCCGTCGCCCACTGGTCGGCCCCGCCTCTAAGGTCAACACCGCCCTGCTCAGCGTCGCCGTGGTCGCCTCCGGCGCCACCGCCGTGGCCAGCCAGTTCACCCACCCGGGCGAAATCCGTGGCGAGTTCAACCGCGACAGCAGCGAGATGGCCAGCGCCGCGCCCGCCATGCCGGAAGGTGAATGGCAGGCCTACGGTCGCACCGAGCACGGCGACCGCTACTCGCCGCTGCGCCAGATCACGCCGCAGAACGCCTATCGCCTGGAAGAAGCCTGGCGCATCCGCACCGGCGATCTGCCGACCGAAAACGACCCGGTGGAGCTGACCAACCAGAACACCCCGCTGAAGGTCAACGGCATGCTCTACGCCTGCACCGCCCACAGCCGGCTGCTGGCCCTGGACCCGGACACCGGCGCCGAGATCTGGCGCTACGACCCGCAGGTCAAGAGCCCGACCGGCACCTTCAAAGGCTTCGCCCACATGACCTGCCGCGGCGTCTCGTATTACGACGAGAACAACTACGTCAGCCGTGACGGCAGCCCCGCGCCGAAGATCACCGACGCCGGCCAGGCCGTGGCCCAGGCTTGCCCACGCCGCCTCTACCTGCCCACCGCCGACGCCCGCCTGATCGCCATCAACGCCGACAACGGCAAGGTCTGCGAAGGCTTCGCCAACCAGGGCGTGATCGACCTGACCCGCGGTATCGGTCCGTTCACCGCCGGCGGCTACTACTCCACCTCGCCAGCGGCGATCACCCGCAGCCTGGTGATCATCGGTGGCCACGTGACCGACAACGAGTCGACCAACGAGCCGTCCGGCGTGATCCGCGCCTACGACGTGCACGACGGCCACCTGGTGTGGAACTGGGACAGCAACAACCCGGACGACACCAAGCCCCTGGCCGACGGCAAGCTGTACAGCCGCAACTCGGCCAACATGTGGTCGATCGCCAGCGTCGACGAAGACCTCGGCATGATCTACCTGCCGCTGGGCAACCAGACGCCCGACCAGTGGGGCGCCGACCGCACTCCGGGCGCCGAGAAGTACAGCGCCGGCATCGTCGCCCTCGACCTGGCCACCGGCAAGGCGCGCTGGAACTACCAGTTCACCCACCACGACCTGTGGGACATGGACGTCGGCAGCCAGCCGACCCTGGTCCACCTGAAGACCGACGACGGTATCAAGCCGGCGGTCATCGTGCCGACCAAGCAGGGCAGCCTGTACGTCCTCGACCGCCGCGACGGTACCCCGATCGTGCCGATCCGCGAGATTCCGGTGCCGCAGGGCGCGGTGAAGGGCGACCACACCGCACCGACCCAGGCCCGCTCCGACCTCAACCTGCTCGGCCCTGAACTGACCGAACAGGCCATGTGGGGCGCGACGCCGTTCGACCAGATGCTCTGCCGCATCCAGTTCCGCAGCCTGCGCTATGAAGGCCAGTACACCCCGCCGTCCGAGCAGGGCAGCCTGGTCTACCCGGGCAACGTCGGCGTGTTCAACTGGGGTAGCGTGTCGGTCGATCCGGTGCGGCAGATCCTGTTCACGTCGCCGAACTACATGGCCTTCGTGTCGAAGATGATCCCGCGCGAGCAAGTGGCCGCAGGCAGCAAGCGCGAAAGCGAGACCAGCGGTGTGCAGCCGAACACCGGCGCTCCGTATGCCGTGACCATGCACCCGTTCATGTCGCCGCTGGGCATCCCGTGCCAGGCGCCTGCCTGGGGCTACGTGGCGGCCATCGACCTGTTCACCAACAAGGTCGTGTGGAAGCACAAGAACGGCACCACCCGTGACAGCACCCCGGTGCCGATCGGCATGCCAGTGGGCGTGCCGAGCATGGGCGGTTCGATCGTCACCGCCGGCGGCGTCGGCTTCCTCAGCGGCACCCTGGACCAGTACCTGCGCGCCTATGACGTGAAGAACGGCCAGGAGCTGTGGAAGGCCCGCCTGCCAGCGGGTGGCCAGGCCACGCCGATGACCTACACCGGCAAGGATGGCAAGCAGTACGTGCTGGTGACCGCCGGCGGCCATGGCTCGCTCGGCACCAAGATGGGCGATTACATCATCGCTTACAAACTGGCTGAGTAAGCCACACAGGTGGTGGCGCGCCCACCACCGCTTTCGCGGGCAAGCCCGCTCCCACAGGTACAGCGCCGTTCTCAAGGGTAGCGCTGTACCTGTGGGAGCGGGTTTACCCGCGAATAGGCCAGCACAGGCTCCCACACCGCGCCCTTCGTCTACCATTGAAACCTGCCAACCACCGCCCCATCTAAGCACCATAGCCATTCACGCAGGTGCCCCATGAGCGACCAGCAGGATTTCCCGGAACACCCTGACGAACACAGCGAAGTCGAACACCTCGATCCCTCGGCCACCACCGGCCACAACCTCGCCCTGCCCGGCCAGCAGCTGCCGGACAAGGTCTACGTGATCCCGATCCACAACCGCCCGTTCTTCCCCGCGCAGGTGCTGCCGGTGATCGTCAACGAAGAACCCTGGGCCGAAACCCTCGACCTGGTGGCCAAGACCCCGCACCACTCCCTGGCACTGTTCTTCATGGACACCCCGCCGGAAGACCACCGCCACTTCGACACCAAGGCCCTGCCCGAATACGGCACCCTGGTGAAGGTGCACCACGCCAGCCGCGAGGGCGGCAAGCTGCAGTTCGTCGCCCAGGGCCTGACCCGGGTGCGCATCCGCACCTGGCTCAAGCACCACCGCCCGCCCTACCTGGTGGAAGTCGAGTACCCGCGCCAGCCCGCCGAACCCAACGATGAGGTGAAGGCCTACGGCATGGCCCTGATCAACGCGATCAAGGAACTGCTGCCGCTCAACCCGCTGTACAGCGAAGAGCTGAAGAACTACCTCAACCGCTTCAGCCCCAACGACCCGTCGCCACTGACCGACTTCGCCGCCGCCCTCACCTCCGCCACCGGCAACCAGCTGCAGGAAGTGCTCGACTGCGTGCCCATGCTCAAGCGCATGGAAAAGGTCCTGCCGATGCTGCGCAAGGAAGTCGAGGTGGCCCGGCTGCAGAACGAGATCTCCGCCGAGGTGAACCGGCAGATCGGCGAGCACCAGCGCGAGTTCTTCCTCAAGGAACAGCTCAAGGTCATCCAGCAGGAGCTGGGCCTGACCAAGGACGACCGCAGCGCCGACCTGGAGCAGTTCCAGCAGCGCCTGGAAGGCAAGACCCTGCCGGAGCAGGCGAAAAAGCGCATCGACGAAGAGATGGGCAAGCTGTCGATCCTCGAGACCGGCTCGCCGGAGTACGCCGTCACCCGCAATTACCTGGAATGGGCCACCGCCCTGCCCTGGGGCGTGTACGGCAAGGACAAGCTCGACCTCAAGCACGCGCGCAAGGTCCTCGACCGCCACCATGCCGGGCTCGACGACATCAAGGAGCGCATCCTCGAGTTCCTCGCCGTCGGCGCCTGGAAAGGTGAGATCAGCGGCTCCATCGTGCTGCTGGTGGGCCCGCCGGGCGTGGGCAAGACCAGCATCGGCAAGTCCATCGCCGAATCCCTGGGCCGGCCGTTCTACCGCTTCAGCGTCGGCGGCATGCGCGACGAGGCCGAGATCAAGGGCCACCGCCGCACCTACATCGGCGCCCAGCCGGGCAAGCTGGTACAGGCGCTGAAGGAAGTCGAGGTGATGAACCCGGTGATCATGCTCGACGAGATCGACAAGATGGGCCAGAGCTACCAGGGCGATCCCGCCTCGGCGCTGCTGGAAACCCTCGATCCCGAGCAGAATGTCGATTTCCTCGACCATTACCTCGACCTGCGCCTGGACCTGTCCAAGGTGCTGTTCGTCTGCACCGCCAACACCCTGGACTCGATCCCCGGCCCGTTGCTCGACCGCATGGAAGTGATCCGCCTGTCCGGCTACATCACCGAAGAGAAACTGGCCATCGCCAAGCGTCACCTGTGGCCCAAGCAACTGGAAAAGGCCGGCGTGTCCAAGGCCAGCCTGGGCATCAATGACAACGCCCTGCGCGCGGTGATCGAAGGCTACGCCCGCGAAGCCGGGGTGCGTCAGCTGGAAAAACAGCTGGGCAAGCTGGTGCGCAAGTCGGTGGTCAAGCTGCTGGAGGACCCCGAAGCCAAGATCAGGATCGCCACAAAGGACCTGGAGCCCGCCCTGGGCATGCCGGTGTTCCGCAGCGAACAGGTACTGGCCGGCAAGGGCGTGATCACCGGCCTTGCCTGGACCAGCATGGGCGGCGCCACCCTGCCCATCGAGGCCACCCCCATCCATACCCTCAGCCGTGGCCTCAAGCTCACCGGCCAGCTGGGTGATGTGATGAAGGAGTCGGCGGAAATCGCCTACAGCTACGTCAGCTCGAACCTGAAGCAGTTCGGTGGTACGCCGGGCTATTTCAACGAGGCCTTCATCCACCTGCATGTCCCTGAAGGCGCTACGCCGAAGGACGGCCCCAGCGCCGGCGTGACCATGGCCAGCGCCCTGCTGTCGCTGGCCCGTGACCAGGCACCGAAAAAGGGCGTGGCCATGACCGGCGAACTGACCCTCACCGGTCAGGTGCTGCCGATCGGTGGCGTGCGCGAGAAAGTGATCGCGGCGCGGCGGCAGAAGATCTTCGAACTGATCCTGCCGGAGGCCAACCGTGGCGATTTCGAGGAATTGCCGGAGTACCTGAAGGAAGGCTTGACCGTGCATTTCGCCAAGCGCTTTGCCGATGTGGCGAAAGTGCTGTTCTAGCGAGAGCGGGGCCGCGTTGCGGCCCTATCGCCGGCAAGCCGGCTCCCACGAAGCGTGGCACGCACCCTCCTGGTGGGCGCCGGCTTGCCGGCGATAGGGTACGCACAGACCCCACAAACTTCCGCCAGCTTCGGTTATCCTCAGGCATTTTCAGCCTCCGGAGCCAACATGACTGCCCCTCGTCTGCTCGTTCCCCTGGGCCTGGCCCTGCTCACCGCCTGCGCCCAGCACCCGCAACGCACCGTCGAACTGGACGGCGAAAGCGAGTGCCCCGCGCGCCTGCAGGTCGGCCAGGCCCTGACCCTGACCCTGCCCAGCAACCCCACCACCGGCTACCGCTGGCTGTTGCAGAATCCAGCGCCGGAGATCCTGCGCAGCCTCGGTCCCGAGGTGTACAGCTCACCGGAAGAGGCCGGCATCGTCGGCAGCGGCGGCCTTTCCAGCTGGCGCTTCCAGGCCAAGGCCGCCGGTGAAGGCCACCTGATCCTGGTCTACCAGCAGCCCTGGGCCCCGGAAGTGCGCCCGGTGCAGACCTTCGATTGCGTCATCCGGGTGAAATGAGCCAGCGGCGCCGGTCAGCCAATCATGCAAGCTCAGCACGGTTTGGCTAGAATGCCGCCCCTGTAGATTGCCAGCCGCCTGGACCCACCGTGAGCAAACAACCCGACCGCCTATTCGCCCAACCCCTGGAGCAGGTGCCCGACTTCGTGTTCAACGAGGACGTGGTGCAAGTGTTCCCGGACATGATCAAGCGCTCGGTGCCCGGTTACCCGACCATCGTCGAGAACCTCGGCGTGCTCGCCGCCCGCTTCGCCCAGCCGAACTCCGCGCTGTACGACCTCGGCGCCTCGCTGGGCGCGGTGACCCAGGCCCTGCGCCGCCATGTGCGCAGCGACGGCTGCCGGGTGATCGCGGTGGACAATTCCGCGGCCATGGTCGAGCGCTGCCGCCAGTACCTCACCGCCCAGGACTCGATGTTCCAGGAACTGCTGCCGGCACAGGTGCTGGAGGCCGACATCCTCAAGCTCGAACTCGAACCGGCCTCGGTGGTGGCGATGAACTTCACCCTGCAGTTCATCGCTCCCGAACAGCGCCTGGAACTGCTCGCACGCATCCGCCAGGCCCTGCTGCCGGGCGGCGCGCTGATTCTCTCGGAGAAGCTGCGCTTCGCCGACGAGCAGGAGCAGCAGTTGCTCAACGAACTGCACCTGGACTTCAAACGCGCCAATGGCTACAGCGAACTGGAAATCGCCCAGAAGCGCAGTGCCATCGAAAACGTGATGAAGCCCGACACCCTGCAAACCCATAAGGAACGCTTGCACGCCGCCGGTTTTTCCAAGGTCGTGCCGTGGTTCCAATGCCTCAATTTCGCCTCGCTGATAGCCCTGCCATGATCGATCTGTCCCCCCTCGTCCGCCGCCTGGCGGGCACGCCCCTTGCCACCTGGTCCCAAGGCCTGCAGGCACAACTGGACGCCAAGCTGGAAAAGGGCCACGGCGACCTCGACCGCTGGCGCGGCGCCCTCGAGGCACTACCCCGGCTGACCCCGAGCGAGATCGACCTGGTCGACGGCTTGCGCCTGGACTGTGACTGCGACGACGCCACCCGCGCGCAGATGCGCCAGGCGCTGATGGGCCTGTCACCTTGGCGCAAGGGCCCGTTCGACCTGTTCGGCGTGCATGTGGACACCGAATGGCGCTCGGACTGGAAATGGTCACGGGTCGGCCCGCACCTGAACCTCAAGGGCAAGCGCGTGCTCGACGTGGGCTGCGGCAATGGCTACTACCAGTGGCGCATGCTCGGCGCCGGCGCCGACATGGTCATCGGCGTCGACCCCAACTGGCTGTTCTTCTGCCAGTTCCAGGCCGTGCAACAGTACCTGCCGGAACTGCCGGCCTGGCACCTGCCCTTCGCCCTCGAAGACCTGCCGGCCAACCTCGAAGGCTTCGACACCGTGTTTTCCATGGGCGTGTTCTACCACCGCCGCTCGCCCATCGAGCACCTGCTGGCGCTCAAGGACTGCCTGGTCAAGGGTGGCGAGCTGGTGCTGGAGACGCTGGTGATCGAAGGTGACGAGCAGCAGGTGCTGGTGCCCGAGGACCGCTACGCGCAGATGCGCAACGTCTGGTTCCTGCCGTCGGTGCCGGCGCTGGAGCGCTGGTTGCGCCGGGCCGGGTTCAGTGATGTGCGCTGCGTCGATGTCAGCGTCACCAGTGTCGAGGAACAACGCAGCACCGAGTGGATGCGCTACCAGTCGCTGGGCGATTTCCTCGACCCGAACGACCACGGCAAGACCATCGAAGGCCTGCCGGCCCCACGCCGGGCCACGCTGCTGGCGCGCAAATAAAAAAGGCGCCCCCAGGGGCGCCGCAATCCACCTGCGGCGAGGAGCTGTCGCGGCGCAGGTGTGTGGTACTCAGTCCTTGGCCACCTCGCGGGCCTTCTCCTGCGCCTTGCGCTCACGCTCGGCCACAGCCTGCTGCTTGTCGCCGTGCAGGCGCGCCTGGTCTTCGCGGAACGCTTGCCAGAACTGCTTGGAACGCTCGGCACCGCCTTCGGCGAAAACGCTGGTACTGCCCAGGGCCAGGATCGCCAGCAGCAGGTATTTGGTAAGGTTCATCGTGCTTGCCTCATGATAACCGTATCGACAGGGCCAGCATGCCAAGACGCAGCTAACAGCAAGGTGAGGCGGACATTACAGTCTTGCAAGAGAACCGCATCGCGGGGTCGTGCTGCCTTTGTGGGAGCGGGCTTGCCCCGCGATGACGGCGGCCCTGTCAGGCAGATGACCCGCGCATTACAAATCCGTTATTCCCGCCGCTTGTCCATTCGCATCCAGTAACATTCTCGCCGCTTGACCCTGATGTCACTACAGGGTCGAGAATCGCCCCCCTTTCCACACAGAGCCCGACCATGCGCCTACTGATCATCGAGGACGAACCCCGCACCGCCGAGTACCTGCAACAGGGCCTGCGCGAAAACGGCTATGTGGTCGACTGTGCCCACACCGGCACCGATGGCCTGCACCTCGCCCGCCAGCAGCCGTACGACCTGGTGATCCTCGACGTCAACCTGCCCGAACTGGACGGTTGGAGCGTACTGCAACGCCTGCGTGCCGAATCGTCGACGCGGATCATGATGCTCACCGCCCACGGCCGCCTGGCCGACCGGGTCAAAGGCCTGGACCTGGGGGCCGACGACTACCTGCTCAAACCCTTCGAGTTCCCCGAACTGCTGGCCCGGATCCGCAGCCTGCTGCGACGCAACGACCAGCACCTGCAGCCCAGTACGCTGAAAGTCGCCGATCTCGAGCTAGACCCCGGTCGCCACCGGGCCTGGCGCGGTGGCCAGCGCATCGACCTGACCGCCAAGGAGTTCGCCCTGCTGCACCTGTTGATGCGCCAGAGCGGCGAGGTCCTGTCGCGCACCCAGATCATCTCGCTGGTATGGGACATGAACTTCGACTGCGACACCAACGTCGTGGAAGTGTCTATCCGCCGCTTGCGGGCGAAGATCGACGACCCGTTCGAGGACAAGCTGATCCATACCCTGCGCGGAGTCGGCTACGTACTCGAGGCGCGCACGTGAAACGCCCGACCCTGTCGCTGCGCCTGGGCCTGACCGTCACCTTGATGGGCGCCGCGCTGGTGCTGCTGCTGGCGTGCCTGGCGGTGTTCGCCCTCGACCACGAGCTGGACAGCCGGGCACGCAAGGACCTGGCGCGCAAGATGCAGCAGGTCGAACACAACCTGCGCGTGGACCTGCGCAGCGATGACCTGGGCGCCCGTGCCCATCCCCTGCTCGACCTGGTGATGGGCCATGACAACCTGAGCCTCAGCGTGATGGCCGTCAATGGCCGCCATCCGGCGCTGCTGAGCCTTGGCCCGGCCCTGCAATCCCAGCATCTGATGAACCTCGACAGCGACAACCGGCTGAGCTTCCACGTCTGGCGCGACGGCGCCGACAACCAGATCCTCACTGCCAGCCGCCTGATGCGCCTGCGCGACGACACCCCGGTCAAGGTGCTGATGTCGCTCAATCGCAGCGATGACAGCAGCTTGCTGCAGGCCTACCTGCATTCGACCCTCCTGGCCCTGCCGCTGCTGCTGGTGCTCATCGGCATCGCCGCCTGGAAGCTGGTCCAGCGCGGCCTGCGCCCGTTGCGGCACTTTCGCCGCATCGCAGGACAAGTCTCGGCGCAGGACCTCGAACACCGCCTGCCGGACCAAGGGCTGCCCGCTGAGCTGGGCGACCTGGCTCGGGCCATCAACGTCATGCTGGACCGGCTCGATCATGGCGTACGGCAACTGTCACAGTTCTCCGACGACCTGGCCCACGAACTGCGCACGCCCATCGGCAACCTGATGGGCAAGGCCCAGGTGACCCTGGCCCGCGAGCGCGATGGCGACAAGTACCGCGAAGCCCTGGAAGACAGCGTCGACGAACTGACCCGGCTCAACCGCATCATCAACGACATGCTGTTCCTCGCCCAGGTCAGCCAGCCACAGGCCCAGGTCGTGCTGGCCCCGGTGGCATTGGCCGACGAGGTGGCGCGGGTCAGCGAACTGTTCGCGTTCAGTGCCGAGCTCAAGGGCATCTCCCTGCACCTGCAGGGTTGGGGCACCGCGCTGGCGGACCGGTTGATGTTTCAGCGCGCGCTTTCGAACCTGTTGAGCAACGCGATTCGCCATAGCCCGGAGGGCAAACCGGTGGCCGTGGGCATCGAGCGTCAGGGCAATGAGATTGGCGTCTGGGTGGAAAACCAGGGGGTGGGGATTGGTCAGGCGCACCTGCCGCACCTGTTCGAGCGCTTCTATCGGGCCGGGGCCGGACGTTCGCGACTGGAAGGCGGGACGGGGTTGGGACTGGCGATCGTGAAGTCGATCATGCAGTTGCATGGCGGGCGGGTCGAGGTGCAAAGCCAGCCGCAGGGCCCGACTCGATTCACCTTG
>NZ_JAOEBG010000017.1 GCF_029836165.1 Pseudomonas sp. GD04091 | reverse complement strand
CGCATGTTTGGTGGTCCGGCCGACCATCGGCCTGGCAGTGGATGAACTCAAGGGTCGAAGTCGAGTCTCTTTGCTCGCTAGCCCGCAACACTCCCTGTAAACTGCGGGGGTTTTTCTCCCCCTATCCTTTTCGGAGCCATACATGTCCCGCGTTACCCTGAGTCGCTATCTGATTGAGCAGACCCGCAGCAACAACACCCCTGCCGATCTGCGCTTCCTGATCGAGGTAGTGGCGCGTGCGTGCAAGGAGATCAGCCACCACGTGTCCAAGGGCGCCCTCGGCGGCGTGCTGGGCAGCATGGGCACCGAAAACGTGCAGGGCGAAGTGCAGAAGAAGCTCGACGTGATCTCCAACGACATCCTGCTCGAAGCCAACGAGTGGGGCGGCCACCTGGCCGGCATGGCGTCCGAGGAAATGGACAACGCCTACCAGATCCCGGGCAAGTACCCCAAAGGCGCCTACCTGCTGGTCTTCGACCCGCTGGACGGCTCGTCGAACATCGACGTCAACGTCTCGGTCGGCACCATCTTCTCGGTGCTGCGCTGCCCGAACGAATACCTGAGCCAGAACGAAACCCTGAACGAAAATGCGTTCCTGCAGCCAGGCACCCAGCAGGTCGCCGCCGGCTACGCCATCTATGGCCCGCAGACCATGCTGATCCTGACCCTGGGCAACGGCGTCAAGGGCTTCACCCTGGACCGCGAACTGGGCAGCTTCGTCCTGACCCACGAAAACATCCGCGTGCCGGAAACCACCGCCGAATTCGCCATCAACATGTCCAACCAGCGCCACTGGGAAGCCCCGGTACAGCGCTACGTGGGCGAGCTGCTGGCCGGCGAGACCGGTCCGCTGAAGAAAAACTACAACATGCGCTGGATCGCCTCGATGGTGGCCGACGTGCACCGCATCCTGACCCGTGGCGGTCTGTTCATGTACCCGCGCGATGCTCGTGAGCCGAGCAAGCCGGGCAAGCTGCGCCTGATGTACGAAGCCAACCCGATGTCGTTCATCATCGAGCAGGCTGGTGGCGCCTCCACCAACGGTTACGAGCGTATCCTCGACATCAAGCCGGAAAGCCTGCACCAGCGCGTGTCGGTGATCCTCGGCTCGAAGGAAGAGGTCGAGCGCGTCACCGCCTATCACAAGGAGTAAGTCATGCTCGCACCTTGGCAGCCGTTGCTGGAGTGGTGGTTCGGTTGGGGGACAAGTCCCCAGGCCGTGGCTGACGAGAAGAGCTCGCTGTGGTTCGGCAAGCACCATGACGCCGATGCCCAGGCGCTGTTCGGCGATCTTACCGAGCAGGCCCTGGCCGGCGGGCTCGACGAGTGGCAACAGAGCCCGCAGGGCTGGCTGGGCCTGCTGATCCTGCTGGACCAGCTGCCGCGCATGATCCATCGCGACACGCCGCGTGCCTTCGAAGGTGACCGGCGAGCCCAGGTGGTCGCCATGCAGGGTCTGCAGAAAGGCTGGGACTACCAGCTGCTGCCGATCCAGCGGGTGTTCGTGCTGCTGGTGCTGGAGCATGCCGAGGTGCTGGACTGGCAGAACTTGTGTGTCGAGCGCTACCAGGCCTTGCTGGATGAACAGCCGGAAGCCAACCGTCGGTTGTTCGAAGGTTTCCTCGACTATGCCGAGCAGCACCAGCGGGTGATTGCCCGCTTCGGGCGCTTCCCGCACCGTAACCTGGTGCTGGAGCGGCCTAGCACCAGCGAGGAGATGGACTTCTTGCTGGAGCCTGGGTCCCGCTTCTGAATAGCCGGGCCTGCTGCGCAGGCCTTTCGCGACACAAGGCCGCTCCTACAGAGGTAATGCGATCCCCTGTAGGAGCGGCCTTGTGTCGCGAAAGGGCCGCATAGCGGCCCCAGCGGTCTCAGATCCTGAAACTCCCCACCAGATGCTTCAACCGTTCGACCTGGCGCTCCAGGTCGGTGCAGGCACGCAAGGTGCTCTGCAGGTTGTGCACCCCTTCCTGATTCAGCGTATTGATCTCGGTGATGTCGACATTGATCGACTCGACCACGGCCGTCTGCTCCTCGGTGGCGGTGGCCACCGACTGGTTCATGCCATCGATCTCGCCGATGCGCTGGGTCACGCTGCCCAGGCGTTCGCCGGCCTGGTTGGCGATGCCCACGCTGCGGTCGCTGTGCTGCTGGCTCTGGTTCATGGTGCTCACGGCCATCTGCGCGCCCGCCTGCAACTCCTCGATCAGGCGCTGGACCTGCTGCGCCGAGTCCTGGGTGCGATGGGCCAGGTTGCGCACTTCATCGGCGACCACCGCGAAGCCGCGCCCGGCCTCGCCGGCGCGGGCCGCCTCGATCGCGGCGTTGAGCGCCAGCAGGTTGGTCTGCTGCGAGATACCGCTGATCACATCGAGGATCTGGCCGATGTTCTCCGTGTGATTGTTCAGCGTCTCGATATTGCCGCTGGCGTCACTGATGCGTGCCGACAGCTGGTTCATCACGTCGATGGTCTCGCCGACCACCTGCTGGCCCTCTTCGGCCAGGCCGCGGGCGGCGCTGGAATGTTGGGAGGCGAGGGCGGCGTTCTGGGCGATTTCCTGGGCGGCGGCGCCCAGCTGGTTGATCGCGGCGGCCACGCTGCTGGTGCGGCTGGACTGCTGGTCGGCGTTGTGGATCGAGGCGTTGGACGCGCTGACCACCTGGCCGGCCACGGCGTTCACCTGACCGGTGGCCGAGGCCACTTCACGGATCGACTCGTGGATCCGTTCGACGAAGCGGTTGAACGATTGCGCCAGGCTGCCGAACTCGTCCTGGGCGTGGATGTTCAGGCGGCGGGTCAGGTCGCCCTCGCCCTCGGCGATGTCGCGCATGGCCCGGCCCATGACGTGCAGTGGCTCCATCAGCACGCGGATCAGCAGGCCGAGCAGGGCGATGATCACCACCACCGCGATCAGCGTTGCCACCACCGCCGAGGTCCGCAGTTCGCCGAGCATGGCGAAGGCGGCGTCCTGGTCCAGCACCAGGGCCACGTACCAGTCCGCCGACGGCACGCCGTCGACACGGGTGAAACTGATGAACTGTTTGCGGCCATCGATTTCGATGTCCTTCAGGCCGCTACCGATGCGTGGCGTGTTCTCGGGGTAGAGATCGGCCAGGGTCTTGAGCGCCAGCTCGCCCTTGGGATGAATGAGCACCTTGCCGTCGCCGTTGACGATGAAGGCGTGGCCGTGGCCGCCGAAGTCCAGGGTGTTGATCAGGTTACTGATGGTCTGCAGGTCGGTATCGACGCCGCTGACGCCGATCAGGCGCCCGCCTTGCTGCACCGGGGTGGCGAGGGTGATCACCAGCTTGCCGGCCGAGACCGAGATGTACGGTTCGGTGACGATGGTCTGGCCTGCCGCGCTGGCGGCCTTGTACCAGCCGCGCACGCGCGGGTCGTAGTCGGCGGCGCGGTTGCCCACCGGCACCGACTGCATGCTGCCGTCCTGGCCGCCGAAGTAGGTGAGGATGAAGTTGCCGCCATACACCGGCAGCGCCAGGACACGGTCGAGGCTGCCCTTGCCTGGGCCGTCGACGGCGATCTGCTGGGCCACCGAGTTCACCAGCTGGATGCGGCTGTCGAGCCAGGTGCGGATGTTGCCGGCGGTCAGGTTGCCCAGCGCCTGCAGCGTCGACTCGGTGTCGCTGCGCAGTGATTGGCGCTGTCGGTAGTCATTGAACAGGACGAAACAGGTGAAGGCGACGGCTACCACCAGGGCGGCGGCCAGCAGGATCTTGTGGCTGAACTTGAGATTCTTGGTCATTTTTTTGAAGTCTGCGCACGGGCACGAAGGAGGGCGGGTGCGGCAAACGGCCACACCACGGTTCTGTGTCGTCACGCCGGGATAAAACATTAATCGTTTGCGCACCAGCCGACCAACGGAGCACCACTAAACCTGGGGTCGCAGGGAACCGAGGAGCCATTTTCCCTTCTAAGCTCCCTGCAGGTTTCTCGTCCCTGCATATCCATCCTCAGGAGTGTCCCTTCATGTCGTTGCGTTCCCTCGCCCTGTTGTCCTTGTGCGTCGTTCTGACCGCCTGCAGCAAGATCAACCAGGAAAACTATTCCAAGCTCAAGGCCGGCATGAGCAAGGCCGAGGTCGAGCAACTGCTTGGCTCGCCCAAGGAGTGCTCCGGCGCGCTGGGCATGAGCAGTTGCACCTGGGGGGACGAGAAGAGCTTCATCAGCGTGCAGTACGCGGCGGACAAGGTTCTGATGTATTCCGGGCAGGGCCTCAAATGAGGCGTCTGCACCTGCTGCTGGGCGTGTGCCTGGTGATGCTGCTGGGTGGCTGCGCCACCTCCGCCACCGACCCGCTGGCGCCGAAGACCGCAGGTGCGGTCGACCTCAAGCGTTACCAGGGCAAATGGTTCGAGCTGGCGCGCCTGCCGATGAAGTACCAGGACGGCTGCGTCCAGTCCGAGGCCCATTACAACCTCAAGCCCGACGGCACGGTCGGCGTGCTCAATCGCTGCCGGACCCTGGATGACGAGTGGCTGCGTGCCGAAGGCCATGCCTCGGCGCAGGAAGCGGGGCGCACCGACAAGCTGTGGGTGGAGTTCGACAACTGGTTCACCCGGCTGGTGCCGGGGGTGGCCAAGGGCGACTACTGGATCCTGTTCGTCGACGAGCGCTACCGCACGGCCATCGTCGGCAGTCCGGATCGCAAGTACCTGTGGATACTTTCGCGTACGCCCTCGCTGCCGGCCTGGGAGCGTGAGAGCCTGCTGGCCAAGGCGCGGCAGCAGGGATATGACACCAATCGCCTGATCTGGCGGACGCCCGACAAGCAGATTGTTGTCCGGCATTGAGCTGCAGACTGACGCGGTCCCTGTAGGAGCGGCCTTGTGTCGCGAAAGGGCCGCAGAGCGGCCCCGGCGATATGTGCATTGACACTGAAACCCTGGGGGCGCTTCGCACCTCTTTCGCGACACAAGGCCGCTCCTACAGAGCCAGCGTTCAGGCCAGAAGCTGGCGCAGGACTGCTACAAACGCCACCGCGCTTTCCTCTTCCTGATCATGCCGCCCCTGGCGCACCACCCACCGTCCGTTGACCATCACATCGCGCACCTGACGGTCGCCGCCCGCGAACAGCCAGCGGTTGAGGATGGCATCACCGTCGGCCACGGCCAGGTATGGATCCTGCCCATCGAGCACCAGCCAGTCCGCCCGCTTGCCTTCGGCGAGTTCGCCGATCGGTTGCCCCAGCGCCTGGGCGCCGCCCGCCAGCGCGGCGTCGTACAGGGTCCGTCCGACCATCGGCTGATCGCCGCGGTACAGCCGGTTGCGCCGTTGGTCGCGCAGGCGCTGGCCGTATTCCAGCCAGCGCAGTTCATCGACCACGCTCAGCGATACATGGCTGTCGGAACCGATGCCCATGCGGCCACCCTGGGCCAGATAATCCACGGCGGGGAAGATGCCATCGCCCAGGTTTGCCTCGGTGGTCAGGCACAACCCGGCCACCGCGCCGCTGCGGGCCATGGCGGTGACTTCGCCGGCGTCGGCGTGGGTGGCGTGGACCAGGCACCAGCGTTCATTCACCTCGACATGCTCGTACAGCCATTGCAGCGGGCGGCGGTCGCTCCAGGCCAGGCAGTCATCGACTTCCTTCTGTTGCTCGGCGATATGGATATGCACCGGACAGGCCTTGTCGCTGGCCCCCAGCACATCGGCGATCTGCTCCGGAGTGACGGCACGCAAGGAGTGGAAGCATAGCCCCAGCGCCTGCGCCGGTTGTTGCGCCAGCAAGGGTGCAAGCTGCTGTTGCAGGCGCAGGTACTGCTCGGTGGCGTTGATGAAGCGTCGCTGGCCGTCGTTGGGGGCCTGGCCGCCGAAGCCGGAATGGCTGTACAGCACCGGCAGCAGGGTCAGGCCGATGCCGCTGGCACTGGCAGCGGCGCTGATGCGTTGCGACAGTTCGGCAGGGTCGGCGTAGGCCTGGCCGTTCTGGTCATGGTGCACGTAATGGAACTCGGCCACCGAGGTGTAACCGGCCTTGAGCATCTCGATGTACAGCTGGCGGGCGATGACCTGCAGCTGCTCCGGGGTGATCCGCCCGACCAGGCGATACATCAGGTCGCGCCAGGTCCAGAAGCTGTCGTTGGGGTTGCCGGCCACTTCCGCAAGCCCGGCCATGGCTCGCTGGAACGCGTGCGAGTGCAGGTTGGGCATGCCCGGCAGCAATGGGCCGCTCAGGCGTTCGGCGCCTTCGGCGCTGGCCTCGGCCGCGATCGAGGCCAGCCGGCCATCGGCGGCGACCTCCAGGCGAACATTGCGGGCCCAGCCCGAGGGCAGCAGGGCGCGTTCGGCGAAATAGGCGGGCATCGGTGAAATCCTGTTATTGTTAACTTGTATATACATATACAGCCGTTTGCCTGCCGGGTAAACTCCGGCAAGCTACCGTTCACGCCAACCGTACAAGGATTCAACGCCGTGCCGACACCTCCTGTCTCCGCGCTGGTTGCCCAGATGGGCGAAGGGCCGGCGCCGCTCTACGCCCGGGTGAAACAGATGATCATCCAGCAGATCGAGAGCGGCAGCTGGCCGCCTCATCACCGGGTCCCCTCGGAGAGCGAACTGGTCAGCGAGCTGGGTTTCAGCCGCATGACCATCAACCGCGCCCTGCGCGAACTCACCGCCGAAGGCCTGCTGGTGCGCATGCAGGGCGTCGGCACCTTCGTCGCCGAGCCCAAGAGCCGCTCGGCGTTGTTCGAGGTCAACAACATCGCCGACGAGATTGCCGGTCGTGGCCATCAGCATAGCTGCCAGGTGATCACCCTCGCCGAGGAGGCCGCCGGGTCCGAACGAGCCCTGGCCCTGGACATGCGCGAAGGCCAACGGGTGTTCCACTCGCTGATCGTGCACTACGAGAACGGCGTGCCGGTGCAGATCGAGGACCGCTACGTCAACGCCGCCATTGCCCCGGACTACCTCCAACAGGATTTCACCCGGCAGACGCCCTACGCCTACCTGTCGCAGGTCGCGCCGCTCACCGAAGGCGAGCACGTGGTCGAGGCCATCCTCGCCGAGCCTGAAGAGTGCACGCTGCTGCAGATCGAGCGGGGTGAGCCGTGCCTGCTGATCCGCCGCCGCACCTGGTCGGGCCGCCAGCCGGTGACCGCCGCGCGGCTGATCCACCCTGGTTCCCGTCATCGCTTGGAAGGAAGGTTCAGCAAATGACCCAGTTGCAGCTGTTGCGCGCGCAGGATTACCCGCGCATGCCCTGGAAAAATGGTGGTGGCTTCACTGAGGAGATCACCCGCGACGCTGGCGACAGCCTCGACGGTTTCGGCTGGCGCCTGTCGATCGCCGACATCGAGGAGTCCGGTGGTTTTTCCACCTTCGCCGGGTACCAGCGGATCATCACCGTGCTGCAGGGCGATGGCATGCGTTTGCTGGTCGATGGCCAGGCCAGTCGGCCACTGCTGCCGTTCGATGCGTTCGCCTTCAGTGGCGAGAGCCAGGTCAGCTGCAAGCTGCTCGGTGGCCCGATTCGCGATTTCAACCTGATCTACTCGCCGCAGCGGTATCGGGCGCGGTTGCAGTGGTTCGATGGCGGCAACCGGGTGTTCAGTTCGGCGTCGACGCTGTTGCTGTTCGCCGCCAGCAATCATGTCGAGATGGGGTTGGTCGGGGAGGACACGCAGCAGCTTGGGCGGTATGACTGCCTGCGGGTCGATGGCAATGAGGGGTTGCTGGAGCTGGATGTTCAGGGGCGGTTCTGCCTGATCGAACTCATTTCACGTTGAGATAGCCGGGGCTGCTGCGCAGCCCTTTCGCGACACAAGGCCGCTCCTACAATGCCCGCGTTTGCCCCGGCTGACGCGGTCCCCTGTAGGAGCGGCCTTGTGTCGCGAAAGGGCCGCAAAGCGGCCCCAGCTATTTCAGCCGCTCAGCGCAGAGGTCTAATTTTTTTGGTTGTCCATGCTTGTACATACAAGTAAAGGTGTGTTTGTATATCGACCACGACATACCCGCCCGCGGATGACCGCAGAGGACCTCTCCCGTGACTGACAACAACAAATACCGTGACGTAGAAATCCGTGCCCCGCGTGGCAACAAGCTGACCGCCAAGAGCTGGCTGACCGAAGCGCCGCTGCGCATGCTGATGAACAACCTCGACCCGCAGGTCGCCGAAAACCCGAAAGAGCTGGTGGTGTACGGCGGCATCGGCCGCGCCGCGCGCAACTGGGAGTGCTACGACAAGATCGTCGAGACCCTCACCCGCCTGGAAGACGACGAAACCCTGCTGGTGCAGTCGGGCAAGCCGGTCGGCGTGTTCAAGACCCATTCCAACGCCCCGCGCGTGCTGATCGCCAACTCCAACCTGGTGCCGCACTGGGCCAACTGGGAACACTTCAATGAGCTGGATGCCAAGGGCCTGGCCATGTACGGCCAGATGACCGCCGGCAGCTGGATCTACATCGGCAGCCAGGGCATCGTCCAGGGCACCTACGAAACCTTCGTCGAGGCTGGCCGCCAGCACTACAACGGCAGCCTCAAGGGCAAGTGGGTGCTGACCGCGGGCCTGGGTGGCATGGGCGGCGCCCAGCCTCTGGCCGCGACCCTCGCCGGCGCCTGCTCGCTGAACATCGAGTGCCAGCAGAGCCGCATCGATTTCCGCCTGGAAACCCGCTACGTCGACGAGCAGGCCAAGGATCTGGACGACGCCCTGGCGCGTATCGCCAAGTACACCGCCGAAGGCAAGGCCATCTCCATCGCCCTGCACGGCAACGCCGCCGAGATCCTGCCGGAGCTGGTCAAGCGTGGCGTGCGTCCTGACATGGTCACCGACCAGACCAGCGCCCACGACCCGCTCAACGGCTACCTGCCGGCCGGCTGGACCTGGGAGCAGTACCGCGACCGCGCGCAGACCGACCCGGCTGCGGTGGTCAAGGCCGCCAAGCAATCGATGGCCGTGCACGTCCAGGCCATGCTCGACTTCCAGAAGCAGGGCATCCCGACCTTCGACTACGGCAACAACATCCGCCAGATGGCCAAGGAAGAGGGCGTGGCCAACGCCTTCGACTTCCCGGGCTTCGTGCCGGCCTACATCCGCCCGCTGTTCTGCCGTGGCGTGGGTCCATTCCGCTGGGCCGCGCTGTCGGGCGATGCCGAGGACATCTACAAGACCGACGCCAAGGTCAAGGAACTGATTCCGGACGACGCCCACCTGCACCGTTGGCTGGACATGGCCCGCGAGCGCATCAGCTTCCAGGGTCTGCCGGCACGCATCTGCTGGGTCGGCCTGGGCCTGCGCGCCAAGCTTGGCCTGGCGTTCAACGAAATGGTCCGCAGTGGCGAGCTGTCGGCGCCGGTGGTCATCGGTCGTGACCACCTGGACTCGGGGTCGGTGTCCAGCCCCAACCGTGAGACCGAAGCCATGCGCGACGGCTCCGATGCGGTCTCCGACTGGCCACTGCTCAACGCCCTGCTCAACACCGCGGGTGGCGCCACCTGGGTTTCGCTGCACCACGGCGGTGGCGTGGGCATGGGCTTCTCCCAGCACTCGGGCATGGTCATCGTCTGCGACGGTACCGACGAGGCTGCCGAGCGCATCGCCCGTGTACTGACCAACGACCCGGGGACCGGCGTGATGCGCCACGCCGATGCCGGCTACCCGATCGCCATCAACTGCGCCAAGGAGCAGGGCCTGGACCTGCCGATGATCACCGGCTGATCGCCGCGCTTTGGATCGCACCCATCAGGGGTGATACTGAACAACAATTAGGGGCCTGAAGGCCCCAAGCGATTGGAGTAGCGAAGTGACCGAACTGACCCTCAAGCCTGGCACCCTGACCCTGGCCCAGCTGCGCGCCATCCATGCCGCGCCTGTGCGCCTGCAACTGGATGCCAGCGCCGCGCCGGCCATCGACGCCAGCGTCGCCTGCGTCGAGCAGATCATCGCCGAAGACCGTACCGCCTACGGTATCAACACCGGTTTCGGCCTGCTGGCCTCGACCCGCATCGCCAGCCATGACCTCGAGAACCTGCAGCGTTCGCTGGTGCTGTCCCACGCCGCCGGTATCGGCGCGCCGCTGGACGACGACCTGGTTCGGCTGATCATGGTGCTGAAGATCAACAGCCTCAGCCGTGGCTTCTCCGGCATCCGTCGCAAGGTCATCGACGCGCTGATCGGTCTGGTCAACGCCGAAGTCTATCCGCACATCCCGCTCAAGGGCTCGGTCGGCGCCTCCGGTGACCTGGCCCCGCTGGCGCACATGTCGCTGGTGCTGCTGGGCGAAGGCAAGGCCCGCTACAAGGGCCAGTGGCTGCCGGCCACCGAAGCCCTGGCCGTCGCCGGCCTGGAGCCGCTGACCCTGGCCGCGAAGGAGGGCCTGGCCCTGCTCAACGGTACCCAGGCCTCCACCGCCTATGCCCTGCGCGGCCTGTTCCAGGCCGAAGACCTGTACGCCGCGGCGATCGCCTGTGGCGGCTTGAGCGTGGAAGCCGCACTGGGCTCGCGTTCGCCATTCGATGCGCGCGTCCATGAAGTGCGTGGCCAGCGCGGCCAGATCGACACCGCCGCCTGCTTCCGCGACCTGCTGGGCGACGCCAGCGAAGTGTCGCTGTCGCACAAGAACTGCGACAAGGTCCAGGACCCGTACTCGCTGCGCTGCCAGCCGCAGGTCATGGGCGCCTGCCTGACCCAGATCCGCCAGGCCGCCGAGGTGCTGGGCATCGAGGCCAACGCGGTATCGGACAACCCGCTGGTGTTCGCCGCCGAGGGTGACGTGATCTCCGGTGGCAACTTCCACGCTGAACCGGTGGCCATGGCCGCCGACAACCTGGCCCTGGCCATCGCCGAGATCGGCTCGCTGAGCGAGCGCCGCATTTCGCTGATGATGGACAAGCACATGTCCCAACTGCCGCCGTTCCTGGTGGAGAACGGTGGGGTCAACTCCGGCTTCATGATCGCCCAGGTCACCGCCGCCGCCCTGGCCAGCGAGAACAAGGCACTGTCGCACCCGCACAGCGTCGACAGCCTGCCGACCTCGGCCAACCAGGAAGACCACGTGTCGATGGGCCCGGCCGCTGGCAAGCGGCTGTGGGAAATGGCCGAGAACACCCGTGGCGTGCTGGCCATCGAATGGCTGGGCGCCTGCCAGGGCCTGGACCTGCGCAAGGGGTTGAAGACTTCGGTCAAGCTCGAGCAGGCGCGCCAGGCGCTGCGTCGTGAAGTACCGCACTATGACCGCGACCGCTTCTTCGCGCCGGATATCGAGGCGGCCTCGGCGCTGCTGGCCAAAGGCACCTTGACCGGGCTGCTGCCGGTCGGGGTCCTGCCTAGCCTGTAATGCCGCTGGGGCCGCTATGCGGTCCTTTCGCCGGCAAGCCGGCTCTCACAGAGATACAGTGTGCTCCCTGTGGGAGCCGGCTTGCCGGCGAAAGGGCTGCGCAGCGGCCCCAATCCGATCTCACGACCAGAACAACAATAAGGACGTGACATGCAACAAGCTCAAGGTCTCACACGCGGGCTATCGTCCCGGCACATCCGTTTCATGGCGCTCGGTTCGGCTATCGGTACCGGGCTTTTCTACGGTTCGGCCTCGGCGATCCAGATGGCCGGCCCGGCCGTGCTGCTGGCCTACCTGATCGGCGGCGCCGCCGTGTTCATGGTGATGCGCGCCCTCGGCGAGATGGCCGTGCACAACCCGGTGTCCGGCTCTTTCGGCCATTACGCCAGCACCTACCTCGGCCCCATGGCCGGTTTCATCCTCGGCTGGACCTACGCCTTCGAGATGGTCATCGTCGCCATCGCCGACGTGACTGCCTTCGGTATCTACATGGGCTTCTGGTTCCCCGAAGTCCCTCGCTGGATCTGGGTGCTGGGCATCGTCTTCCTGATCGGCGGCCTGAACCTGTGCAACGTCAAGGTGTTCGGCGAGATGGAGTTCTGGCTGTCGCTGCTCAAGGTCGGCGCCATCGTCGCGATGATCCTCGCCGGTTTCGGCATCATGGCCTTCGGCTTCAGCCAGGTGGGCGTCGAGCAAGCGGTCGGGGTGAGCAACCTGTTCGAGCATGGCGGCTTCATGCCCAATGGCATCGGTGGCCTGATCGCTTCGTTCGCGGTGGTGATGTTCGCCTTCGGCGGCATCGAGATCATCGGTGTCACCGCCGGTGAGGCCAAGGACCCGCAGCGCGTGATTCCCAAGGCGATCAACGCCGTGCCGCTGCGCATCCTGCTGTTCTACGTGCTCACCTTGTTCGTGCTGATGTGCCTGTACCCCTGGCCGCAGATCGGCAGCCAGGGCAGCCCGTTCGTGCAGATCTTCAGCAACCTGGGGATCGGCTCGGCGGCGGCCGTGCTCAACATCGTGGTGATCTCGGCGGCGGTGTCGGCCATCAACAGCGACATCTTCGGTGCCGGCCGCATGATGTACGGCCTGGCCCAGCACGGCCAGGCGCCGCGTGGTTTCAGCAAGCTGTCCCGGCATGGCGTGCCGTGGCTGACCGTGGTGGTGATGGGCGTGGCGCTGCTGGTCGGCGTGCTGCTCAACTACCTGATCCCGGAGAACGTGTTCCTGCTGATCGCCTCGATCGCCACCTTCGCCACCGTGTGGGTATGGCTGATGATCCTGGTCACCCAGGTCGCCATGCGCCGCAGCATGAGCCGCGAGGAAGTCGCCCAGCTCAAGTTCCCGGTACCGTTCTGGCCCTATGGCCCGGCCATGGCCATTGCCTTCATGTTGTTCATCTTCGGTGTGCTCGGTTACTTCCCCGATACCCAGGCGGCGTTGATCGTCGGTGTGATCTGGGTGGTGTTCCTGGTGGCGTCCTACCTGCTGTGGTGCAAGCCGCGCGCGGGCAATGGCGAGCCTGTCCGGGAGCCGGCCGAGCTGCATCGCTGAAAAAAGGAGATCCTGATGAGAACCCTCTGGCAGCACTGCCACGCCGCGACCATGGCCGAGGGCCGTTACTCGGTCATCGAGGATGCGGCGATCGTCACCAGCGCCGGGCTGATCGAGTGGGTCGGCCCCCGCGCCGAGGTGCCGTCGGTCGCGGCCGACCGCGTCGTCGACCTGGGCGGTGCCTGGGTCACCCCCGGGCTGATCGACTGCCACACCCACGCGGTGTTCGGCGGCAATCGTAGCGGCGAGTTCGAGCAGCGGCTGCAGGGTGTCAGCTACGCCGAGATCGCCGCCCAGGGCGGTGGTATCGCCAGCACCGTGCGGGCCACCCGCGCGGCCAGCGAGGACGAACTGCTGGCCAGTGCCCGCCAGCGGGTGCGAGCGCTGATGCGCGATGGCGTGACCACGGTCGAGATCAAGTCCGGCTACGGCCTGGACCTTGAAAACGAGCGCAAGATGCTGCGCGTCGCCCGCCGCCTGGGCGAAGAGCTGCCGGTGACCGTGCGCAGCACCTGCCTGGCCGCCCACGCCCTGCCGCCGGAGTACGCGGGCAGGGCGGACGACTATATCGCCCACATCTGCGATGAGATGCTCCCGGCGCTGGCCGCCGAGGGCCTGGTGGACGCGGTGGACGCCTTCTGCGAGCACCTGGCGTTCTCCCCGGCCCAGGTCGAGCGCCTGTTCATCCAGGCGCGCGCGCTGGGGCTGCCGGTCAAGCTGCATGCCGAGCAGCTGTCGTCGTTGCACGGTTCGAGCCTGGCGGCGCGCTACCAGGCGCTGTCGGCCGATCACCTGGAGTTCATGACCGAGGAAGACGCCATCGCCATGGCCGCGGCCGGCACGGTCGCCGTGTTGTTGCCGGGGGCGTTCTATTTCCTGCGCGAAACCCAGCTGCCGCCCATGGACGCCCTGCGCCGCCACGACGTGAAGATCGCCCTGGCCAGCGATCTCAACCCCGGCACCTCGCCGGCGTTGTCGCTGCGCCTGATGCTGAACATGGGCTGCACCTGTTTTCGCATGACCCCGGAGGAGGCCCTGGCCGGCGTCACCCAGCATGCCGCCACGGCGCTGGGCCTGGGCGACAGCCACGGCTCGCTGGAAGTGGGCAAGGTGGCGGACTTCATCGCCTGGCAGATCGAGCGCCCGGCCGACCTCAGCTACTGGCTCGGCGGCGACCTGCCCAAGCGCGTGGTGCGCCTGGGCCACGAGATATCCAACTGAGCGAGGCGACATGGACAAGGTATTGAGTTTCCACCAGGGCCGTCTGCCCCTGCTGATCAGCATGCCCCATGCCGGGCTGAAGCTGACGGACGCCGTGCGTGATGGCCTGGTCGAACCGGCTCGAAGCCTGCCGGACACCGACTGGCATATTCCGCGCCTGTACGACTTCGCCCGTGAACTCGGCGCGAGCGTGGTGGCGGCGGAGTATTCGCGGTTCGTCATCGACCTGAATCGACCGGATGACGACAAGCCGCTGTATGTCGGCGCCACGACCGGCCTGTATCCGGCCACGCTGTTCGACGGCGAGCCGCTGTTCAGGGAAGGGAAGGCGCCGTCCGCCGACGAACGGGCGACCTACCTGGAGCGGATCTGGCGCCCCTACCACGACACCCTTCGCGGCGAGCTGGAGCGCCTGCGTGCCGAGTTCGGCTATGCGCTGCTGTGGGATGCCCACTCGATCCGTTCGCATATCCCCCACCTGTTCGACGGCAAGCTGCCGGATTTCAACCTGGGCACCTTCAACGGCGCCAGTTGCGATCCGGAGCTGGCCGAGCGGCTGCGGGGCGTGTGTGCCGAGGCCGAGGGCTACAGCCACGTGCTCAATGGCCGCTTCAAGGGCGGGCACATTACCCGCCACTATGGTGATCCGGCCAGCCATGTCCATGCGGTGCAACTGGAGCTGGCGCAGAGCACCTACATGGATGAGGTGGAACCCTTCGCCTACCGCCAGGACCTGGCGCAACCGACCCAGGCTGTCCTGCGCAAGCTGCTGCAGGCGCTGACAGCCTGGGGGGCGGAGCGCTACGGCCGCTGATGGTTCCTGGCCCGCCAGGGCGGGCCAGGAGCGGTGTCAGTCATGCCGGGTGTGCAGGATCGTCAGCTCCAGAAGCAAGGCCTTCTCTTCTCGCTCCCTGTCGTTCTGCAGGTCCTGCTGCAGGATCAGCTCTTCGCTCAACGGCACATCGAGCCGGCTTACCGCCAGGACCCTTTCGCCAAAGCGTTGCTCGATCTCGGTGAAGCGGCTCTGATACTCACCGCGCAAACGGCTGGTCCAGTCGTGGTTGGCCAGCAGGTATTCGAGGAACGCGCTACTGCCTTCCCTCTCCCGTACCTGCGCCAGCACGCTGGCCAGTTCGTCGGGAACCAGCATGGCGGCGCCGCGAAAGCGCAGGTTGTCGGCGATCGGCAGGTCAAGCTCCCGCGCGAGCTCGCGGCGGTAGGCCAGGCGCACCGATGCGCGATCTCCGGGGCCGGTGCGGCTGCTGGCCAGCAGCTCCAGCTGGCCCATGCGGTAAAGCTGGCGCAAGCGCTGATGCAAGTCTTTCAAGGTGTCGCCCGCCTCGATCAGCGCGCGGTTGCTCATCATCAGCAACTCGATGTTGTTGAACTCCTGAAGCGCTCCGTCGTGGCAGGTCTGCGATCCGGACACCGGGTCAGGCAGGGCGGCCTCGGCGATGCTGCTCATGGTGGGGCGCTCGCTGTCATTGGAGGCCGCCGTCACCAGCATCATGCGCACGCGCTCGCAGAAGCCGGCTCGCGTGGTCGGGTCGAGATAAGGCGCGGCATTGCGCAAGCGACCGGCCAGGCGTAGCAGGTTGTGGTTGGCGTCGAGCGCCTGGAGCGTGTCCCAGGCATCGTTCAACGCCTCGTTCTGCGCTGCGTTGCCCAGCATCCAGTCTTCGCGGCCGGGCGTGTCGTCTGCCGCGAAAGGCATCGGGAAGTGATGATGGTCGAGCTGCGAGCTGTCATCCGACGAGTCGGTGAGCATCAGGTTGTCGGGCATGTCCAGGGCGAAGGACAGGCTGTGCTGGCTGTCCGAATAGGTGCGCACGCGCTGGATGGTGTCGGCCGAGAGGGGATTGTCGAACAGCGAGATCGACGAGATCGGCATCGGGCTCTGGATGGTTTCCAGAATGTGATCGGGCAGTTGCGTGATGTTGTTGGCGCTCAGGTCCAGGAACTCCAGGGGCAGCAGGCTATCGCACCAGGCCGGCCAGGCCTGCAGGCTCATGTTGCTCAGGTTGAGCGATGTCAGGTTGGTGGACAGGCTGCGGGGAAGCTGGTTGATGGCGCCCACCCGGTTCCCGGACAGGTCCAGCGACGACAGATGTGGCAAGCGGCCGAAGGCTTCGAGCATGGCCTGGTCGATTTCCAGGCCCATGTTGCGAAACTCCAGGTGGGTGAGCCGTGTCAGGCGCGGCAGCACCGAGGCCAGGGCGGCGGTAGGGGCCACGTGGGCATCGATGGTCAGGCGGGTGATGTTGGGGAAGCGACCGAGCAACTCGCCCAGTTGTTCGGCCGAGCCGCTCACCCGGCTCAGTACCAGTGTTTCCAGACGTTCGCCAAAGAAGCCCGGCAGGCGCCGGGGAAAGTGCTCCAGCGCCACATCTTCGAAGCGCAGCCGCAGGTAGCGCTGGCCGCGTTCCAGGTTCGTCCAGAACGAGCGGATCGCCACTTCGATGTTGTGCCGGTCCTGCAGGATCGCTTGGGTCAGCGGGGCAGAGGAGCTCGAGGCGCCCCGCCAGCCATCGAACGCGTCCTGCAATTGCCGCCGCTCACGGCGAACGCGCTCGACCTGCTCGGTGACTTCCTCTGCCAGGTCGGCCCGCACCCGCGAGACGGGGCCGCTTTCGTTGATCAGCAAACGCTGCAGGTGATGTGCGTTGATGTCGTTGCCTTCCAGCGAGAGCAGGGGGAGGTTGGTCAGGGTGCCCGGGGCATCGAGCAGGAACGAGGGCAGTGACCTGAGGTTGTTGTTGCGTAGCGACACATGAGCGATCCGCTCCAGCGCGGTACTGCCCAGGCCGACCGGCCATTGGCCCAGTTGCATGTCGTCCAGGCCCAGGTAATCCAGGGAAAAGCCGGCGAAGTCGGGGCTGATGTGCTGCGCGAAGCGATTGCCGCTCAGGTCGAGGCGTCGCAGTTGGCGCAGCTCCGCCAGCCGCCCGATGTCGTTGGAGGACAGTGGGATGTTCTGGTTGGTCACGACCATTGTCTGCAGTTCGGGCAGTTGCTCGGTGATGCTGAGGATGCTGAACATGAAGGCCGATGGGGTGGCCGAGCGCATGTAGGGGCGACTGATTTCCAGTGCCTGGAGTTGTGGCAGCTGCTGCAGGAGGCGCTGCAGCAGGCGCTCGTGCTGCATCCAGCCTGCGAGGTTACCAGGAGGCAGATCGAGCAGGCGCAACCGGTGGACACGCGAGGTGAAGAACTCGGGCAGCGTCATCGGGATATCGGCCAGGGGCACGGCTTGAATGAGCAATTCGGCCGTGTGCTCGCCACTTTCCACCAGCGCGGTGTCGTACCAGTGCTGCATGATGGTGGCGCGCAGGGTGTCGTAGTGCTGCGCGGCCTGGTCGGAGCTGGGTGAGATGGCCTCGCTCCAGTCATCGAGTCTGCTCTGCAGTTCGCTGCGTTGTTCGAGCAGGGTCTGCAGCCACGCGAGTACCTGGGAAGGGGTACGGCCAGGGCTGGTGATGATCATCAGAATCTCCTGCGCTGATCGTCGGGTATGTTCGGTCAGGCCGGTCGCGACGATGGTGTCGAGCAAGGTCTGGCGCGTGATGCTCCGCTCCGACGGCAAGCCGCCGCTCAAGGGATAACCCAGGCGGCCATCGGCCAGGCGCATGGGCGAGCGGTAGTCGGGGCGTACAGCCTGCATCCCCAATACCTGCCTCACGCTCGCGCGTGGCGGCGGGTTCTCCCGCAGCAGTTGGCGCAACCCATCTTCGTTCGCGATACCCAGTTGCCTCATGGCTTCGGGCAAGGCCCGGTACAGGGCGGCATGGAGGGTGGCACTGGGGGTGAGGGCGGCGTCCGCGCTGCCCAGGCCTGTGACGAGATAGCCGGCCTCGACGCTGCTGATGGCCCTGTGCAAGGTCGCATTCGCCGGGCCTATGTCGATGTGCTGGCTCGGCCAGTAACGGTGCTGGTAAAGCGCGAGTCTGGTGTCCGCAGGCCAGCCCGGCAGGCGTGCGAGGGTATGCACGAGCAGGCGCTCGATGTCCCAGCTGCGCACGCACTGCAGATACAGCCCTTCGTAGGCTCTGGCCAGGCGAATCTGTTGCTGGTAGATGCGAATTTCCTCGGCCAGGCGCAGCGGGACCTTGTCGGCGGCGAGTGCCTGCAGCTCGACGCCGCTGGCGTGGCGCAGCAGCTCGTCGATGACCGTCGTCGGGAGCTTCGGGTACCCCCGGCGAATCGCGGCGGCCCCCGTTGCCTGGCTGCCGGGCAGGCGGCCATAGGCCCGTTCGAACTCGGTGCTCAGGACAGGTGTCCCAGGCAGGCGTTGGGTGGCGTGGTCCAGCTTGAAGCGGACTATCGTGTCCTGAAGCACGGCCGGCAACCCTTCGCTCTCGGCCAGCGCGCGCCGCAGCACGTCTTCTTCGATGCCACTGACCTGCAGCATGTGCCCGGCGGTCTCGGCGCTGAAATGGCTGGCCGAGAGGTCCATGCGTTGCAGCAGGGTTTCACGTGCCCATTGCAAGGGCTGCTCGAGCGGCAGCAGCCAGGCACCGGCGCCGTTGTGGCGTACGACCGGGCGAGCCGCTGATGCCTTGGTCGGGTGGACAAGATGATAGCGGGCGCCCGATGATGCCTTCTCGACCCTGTACCGGGCGCCTTGTATGACCAGCCAGCGCTTGTCTTGATGGCTCAGCAGGCCGTCTTCATCCGGCTCGACGGCGTCGGGCAGTGCCTGGTCGATGCGATAGGGGGCCAGGTCTGGTTTCCACAGGCGAAGCTGGCCATCGGGCAGCTCGATATCCTCAAGCTCCTCGATGAAGGACGGCGTCTGCACGGGGATCCGCTCTGGCACCGACGGCTCCGCTGCGGCACCGCCTTCGGCCGCGCTTGCGCCACGCACCACCGAGGTGACGGCAGCCAGTGCCGTCATGATCGCGATATTCTCGGCCACATCCACCAGGTACTGGCAGGCCTGGTCCTTTTCGTCGTTGTGCCAGCTCTCGAAGCCTTCGTAGACCTCGTAGGCCAGTTGCATGACGCACACCGCGAGCATGGCCTCGCCCAGGCCCGGCACGAAGAAACCGGCGATGTTCAGGGCTGTCAGCACCCGTGCGGCGATCAGCGCATGGTGGGCCTTGGCGGTCTGCAGGTCGACGACACGTGTCGGAACGGCGTGGTGGATGGCGTCTTTCTCGTGGCGTTCGGCCTTTTCAAACGCCATGACGCCGAGAAACGAATGACGCAAGCGGTGCGCGACCGGAGCCAGGCCGGCCTGTGGATTCGGCACGCGTTCCTGCAGGCCCCGGCGGCTCCAGCGGACAGGGGTGAGACGATCCGCGAGCCTGCGGCTCAACGACGCCCTGTCACGCTCGGCGACGTGCTTGTCCAGGTAATGGATGTCTGCCTGAAGCCGATTGCGCAAATCGTCTTCCAGGGCTTGCATGGACGCGAACGCCTTGATGGGTGTTTCGCTGTCGTCAGGCGTGTAGAGCGCCACGGTCTTTTGCGTTTGTGCAGGCAGCGCCACGAGCGCGATGCCAACCAGCTCGACTTCCCAGAGCGACAGCAGGCTGAACTCGACGGCAGCGGTCGCCGCAGAGGAGGGGGGCAGGTCCAGCGGGGTGGCGAGGGCGGCGTTGTACAGCGGCTCGCCTATGTCGCCTTTGAGCCGGGCGAAGTGCAAGGCCTGCCTGAATGCCGATTCCTCGGCCCGGCCAAGGGTCTGGTAGACCGCCAACGCCGCCGCGTCATCGGGCTGGCCCGATTCGTCCGTCGGGTAATAGATGCCGTGGAGCTTGGCGTGATACTGGCCACCAATGTCCAGCGTGCGACACAGGTCGGCGAAAGCCTCGGCGTCGAGATCCAGCGCATTGCCGATCGGCAGACTACCCATGAACCGGCGATGGTCGAGGATCACCGACTTCTTCAGCGGAGCATCGGCGGCGTCCATGCCGTTTGTTGCCGTGGCGGCGCTGTCGAAATTGTGCAGGGCACTCTGCAGCAGCGAGCGCGTCGCCCTGTCGACGGCCTGGCGAGTATCGATTGCACGCGATGGGTCGATCATCCGGGCATCCACCAGGTAGGTGGTGTCCACATCGAGGGTGAGGCCGAAACGCTTGGTCATGGCCTCGCTCAACTGCTGCCTGGCGAATGTCGCGAGGTCCGGGAGCTGTTCGAACAGTTTCGCGACTTGCGCCTGGCGTTCGCGAAGACGGGCGTGCTCTTCGCTCCAGGCCTTGGCGATGGTCGGTTTCTCTTGAATTGCCTTCGCCAGCCAGGCCGGCGGCCGTGGTCGCTCGCGGACGGCCGCGCGAAGCGTCGGTGAAGCGGTCTTCAGCCACTGGGGCAGTTTGCGCTCGACAGCGGCGTAATGAAGGGGGCGGGGCGGGTGGGTGGCGTCGGTCGGGGCTGTCATGAACAAGTCCGTGCATGATGAAAGGGGCACGGACTATGGGCGGGCCTTGGCGGCTCGGTGGGGTAGATAGGTCTGTCAGGTACCGGGTCTTCCCGGATCGGTCCGAGGCCGGTCACGCATAACGGTTGCCATGGATGCATGCTCAAAGCGCAATTCGGGTTTATGATGCCAGGCGGCAGAATAAATCCTCACACGGAGTGCGCAATGCAGACCCTGTATCCGCAGATCAAACCCTACGCCCGACACGATCTGGCCGTGGAAGCGCCGCATGTGCTGTATGTCGACGAGAGCGGTTCGCCGGAAGGTCTGCCGGTGGTGTTCATCCACGGTGGCCCGGGGGCCGGCTGCGATGCCCAGAGCCGTTGCTACTTCGACCCCAATCTGTATCGCATCATCACCTTCGACCAGCGCGGCTGTGGCCGCTCCACCCCACACGCCAGCCTGGAGAACAACACCACCTGGCATCTGGTCGAGGACCTGGAGCGCATCCGTGAGCACCTGGGGATCGACAAATGGGTGCTGTTCGGTGGTTCCTGGGGCTCCACCCTGGCCCTGGCCTACGCCCAGACCCATCCCGAGCGCGTGCATGGCCTGATCCTGCGCGGCATCTTCCTGTGCCGCCCGCAGGAGATCCACTGGTTCTACCAGGAAGGCGCCAGCCGCCTGTTCCCCGATTACTGGCAGGACTACATCGCGCCGATCCCGCCGGAGGAGCGCGGTGACCTGGTCACCGCCTTCCACAAGCGCCTGACCGGCAACGACCAGATCGCCCAGATGCACGCTGCCAAGGCCTGGTCCACCTGGGAAGGTCGCACCGCCACGCTGCGGCCCAACCCGCTGGTGGTCGACCGCTTCTCCGAGCCGCAGCGCGCGCTGTCGATCGCCCGTATCGAATGCCATTACTTCACCAACAACGCCTTCCTCGAGCAGGACCAGTTGATCCGCGACATGCCGAAGATCGCCCACCTGCCGGCGGTGATCGTGCATGGCCGCTATGACGTGATCTGCCCGCTGGACAACGCCTGGGAACTGCACCAGGCCTGGCCGAACAGCGAACTGAAGGTGATCCGCGACGCCGGCCACGCCGCTTCCGAGCCCGGCATCACCGACGCGCTGGTGCGCGCCGCCGACCAGATGGCCCGGCGCCTGCTCGACCTGCCCCTGGAAGAAGCATGAAGGGCCTGATCCAGCGGGTGCGTGGTGCGCGGGTGGAAGTGGCGGGGGAGATCGTCGGCGCCATCGACCAGGGTTTGCTGGCGCTGGTGGCGGTCGAGCCTGAAGATTCGCCCGAGCATGCCGACAAGCTGTTGCACAAGCTGCTCAATTACCGGGTGTTCAGCGACGAGCAGGGCAAGATGAACCGCTCGCTCAAGGATGTCGGTGGCGGTCTTTTGCTGGTGTCGCAGTTCACCCTGGCCGCCGACACCCGCAACGGTATGCGCCCAAGCTTCTCGACCGCGGCGCCGCCGGCGCTCGGCGCCGAGCTTTTCGACTATCTTTTGCGCCAGGCGCAGGAGCGGCACCCGGCTGTGGCGAGCGGGCGGTTCGGTGCCGACATGCAGGTGCACCTGGTCAATGATGGCCCGGTAACATTTATGTTACAAATATGAGGTCAAAAAACCCTTTGTTTGTCGAAAAACAAGGGGTTTTGTACGATAAATAGTTTGTTCAGCCTGATGCGTTGTAACGCGACCTGCTGGATAATCGCGCGCTGCATGAACCTGCGTTCGCAGGTTCGTTTCACTCTGACTCGAGCATTGTCTGGATCCGTTTGGGGAATCATTGCGCCCTCACGGGGTCCGAACAGTGCTCGCCAACCCGGCATTGGTCGCTGGCCGTTGGTTTCATGATCTGTTTTCGGCGAGGATTGCTCGTGATTGTAAGCCCCTGTATTGCACCAAGAATCCCCGGCATTCGCTTGCGCAAGGCCGTTCTGGCCGGCGTGGCGCTGGTCGGCCTGCTGAGCGCGGGCCAGCTGTGGGCATTCAATCTGGACGATGTTGCAGCCAAGGCAAAGGATCTGGCCGGTCAGAAATTCGAGGCACCGAAGAGCAACCTGCCGCCGGTGTTCCGCGACATGAAGTACGCCGACTACCAGAAGATCCGCTTCATCCAGGAAAAGGCCGAGTGGGCCAAGGACAAGACGCCGTTCAAACTGTCCTTCTACCACCAGGGCATGCACTTCGACACGCCGGTGAAGATCAACGAGGTCACCGCCACCAAGGTCGAGGAAATCAAGTACGACCCGAGCCGCTTCGAGTTCGGTGACGTGCCGCATGACGCCGAGGCCACCAAGAACCTGGGCTACGCCGGTTTCCGCGTGCTCTACCCGATCAACAAGGCCGACAAGCAGGACGAGATCATGACCCTGCTTGGCGCCAGCTATTTCCGCGTGGTCGGCAAGGGTCACCGCTACGGCCTGTCGGCCCGCGGCCTGGCCATCGACACCGCGCTGCCGTCCGGCGAAGAGTTCCCGCGCTTTCGCGAGTTCTGGATCGAGAAGCCCAAGCCCAACGACAAGCACCTGGTGATCTACGCGCTGCTGGATTCGCCACGCTCCACCGGCGCCTACAAGCTGACCCTGCGTCCGGGCGAGGACACCCTGGTCGACGTGAAGTCGCGTGTCTACCTGCGCGACAATGTCAGTCGCCTGGGTATCGCGCCGCTGACCAGCATGTACCTGTTCGGCCCCAACCAGCCCTCGAAGGTCATGAACTACCGTCCGGCCCTGCACGATTCCGAAGGCCTGTCGATCCACGCCGGCAATGGCGAATGGCTGTGGCGTCCGCTGAACAACCCGAAACACCTGGCTGTGAGCAACTTCAGCGTCGAGAACCCGCGTGGTTTCGGCCTGCTGCAGCGTCAGCGCGCCTTCAGCGACTACGAAGACCTCGACGACGAATACGAAAAGCGTCCGAGCACCTGGATCGAGCCGAAAGGCGACTGGGGCAAGGGCACCGTCGACCTGGTCGAGATCCCGACCGCCGACGAGACCAACGACAACATCGTGGCTTTCTGGAGCCCCGAGAAGCTGCCTGAGCCAGGCAAGCCGTTCGAGTACGACTACCGCCTGCGCTGGACCATCAAGGAAGACCAGCTGCACTCGCCCGAGCTGGGCTGGGTCAAGCAGACCCTGCGCTCCACCGGCGACGTCAAGCAGTCCAACCTGATCCGCCAGCCGGATGGCACCGTTGCCTTCCTGGTCGACTTCATCGGCCCGAACCTGGCCAACCTGCCGGCCGATACCGCCGTGCGCAGCCAGGTCAGCGTCGGTGACAACGCCGAGCTGGTCGAGAACAACCTGCGTTACAACGCGGAGACCAAGGGCTGGCGCCTGACCCTGCGCCTGAAGGTGCAGGATCCGAAGAAGTCGACCGAGATGCGTGCCGCGCTGCTGCACGACGTGCCGGTCGAACAGCCCAAGCCGGCCAAGGACGCCAAGCAGGACAAGGCCGCGGCCAAGCATGCCCACGCCAAGGCCGAAAAAGCCAAGGCCGAGGCAGCCGCCGAGCAACCCGCCGCCGACGCGGCATCCACCAACGGGACCCCGGCCACCACCGAGAAAGTGCTGACCGAGACCTGGAGCTATCAGTTGCCTGCCGATGAGTAACTCAAGCGCAAGGCCGGAATCGCTTGGCGAGTACCTGGCCCACCTCCCACTGAACGACGAGCAGCGCGCGGAACTCGCCCGCTGCACCTCGTTCAGCGAGCTGCACCAACGTCTGGCGGCCCAACCGGCCGCCAACACCGCCGAGGCCGCCCAGGCCTCGGTGGGCTCCCGTCTTACCGTCGGCAGCGCCGCCGAGCTCGAGGAAGCCGAGATGCTCGGCGTCGATGCCGGCGGGCGGCTGTGCCTGAAGATCGCGCCGCCGATCAAGCGCACCAAGGTCGTCCCCGAGCCGTGGCGCACCAACATCCTGATTCGCATGTGGCGGCGCATGACCGGCCGCACCAATGCCCCGCAGCCGCCCAAGCGCGAGCTGCCGCCGGCGCGCTGGCGCACGGTCGGCTCGATCCGTCGCTACATCCTGCTGACCCTGATGATCGGCCAGACCCTCGTCGCCGGCTGGTACATGAAGGGCATCCTGCCGTACCAGGGCTGGTCGTTCGTCGACCTGGACGAAATCCTCAACCAGCCGCTGTGGGACACCGTGGTGCAGGTCTGGCCCTATGCCTTGCAGACCTCCATCCTGATCCTCTTCGGCATCCTGTTCTGCTGGGTCTCGGCCGGCTTCTGGACCGCCCTGATGGGCTTCCTCGAGCTGCTGACCGGGCGTGACAAGTACCGTATCTCCGGCAGCAGCGCCGGCAACGAGCCGATCGCCGCCGATGCGCGCACCGCGCTGGTGATGCCGATCTGCAACGAAGACGTGCCACGCGTGTTCGCCGGCCTGCGCGCGACCTTCGAGTCGGTGGCGGCCAGCGGCAACCTCGACCGCTTCGATTTCTTCGTGCTCAGCGACACCAACGACACCGATATCGCCGTGGCCGAGCAACAGGCCTGGCTCGACGTGTGCCGTGAGACCAAAGGCTTCGGCCGTATCTTCTACCGCCGCCGTCGGCGCCGGGTGAAGCGCAAGAGCGGCAACCTCGACGACTTCTGCCGGCGCTGGGGTGGCGAGTACAAGTACATGGTCGTGCTCGACGCCGACAGCGTCATGAGCGGCGAGTGCCTGAGCAGCCTGGTGCGCCTGATGGAGGCCAACCCGGACGCCGGCATCATCCAGACCGGGCCGAAAGCCTCGGGCATGGACACCCTGTATGCGCGCATGCAGCAGTTCGCCACCCGCGTCTACGGCCCGCTGTTCACCGCCGGCCTGCACTTCTGGCAGCTGGGTGAATCGCACTACTGGGGTCACAACGCGATCATCCGCATGAAGCCGTTCATCGAGCACTGCGCCCTGGCGCCGTTGCCGGGCAAGGGCGCCTTCGCCGGCGCGATCCTCTCCCACGACTTCGTCGAGGCCGCGCTGATGCGCCGTGCCGGCTGGGGCGTGTGGATCGCCTACGACCTGCCGGGCAGCTATGAAGAGCTGCCGCCGAACCTGCTCGACGAGCTCAAGCGCGACCGGCGCTGGTGCCACGGCAACCTGATGAACTTCCGCCTGTTCCTGGTCAAGGGCATGCACCCGGTGCACCGCGCGGTGTTCCTCACCGGGGTGATGTCGTACCTGTCGGCGCCGCTGTGGTTCCTGTTCCTGGTGCTGTCGACCGCGCTGCTGGCAACCAACACCCTGATGGAGCCGCAGTACTTCATCGAGCCGTTCCAGCTCTACCCGCTGTGGCCGCAGTGGCACCCGGAGAAGGCCATCGCGCTGTTCTCCACCACCATCGTGCTGCTGTTCCTGCCCAAGCTGCTCAGCGTCATCCTGATCTGGGCCAAGGGCGCCACCGAGTTCGGCGGGCGGATCAAGGTCACCCTGTCGATGCTGATGGAGATGCTGTTCTCCATGCTGCTGGCGCCGGTGCGGATGATCTTCCACACCCGCTTCGTGCTGGCCGCGTTCCTCGGCTGGGCGGCGACCTGGAACTCGCCGCAGCGTGACGACGACTCGACCCCGTGGAGCGAAGCCGTGCGCCGTCATGGCCCACAGACCTTGCTGGGCATCGCCTGGGCCGGGCTGGTGGCCTGGTTGAACCCTAGCTTCCTGTGGTGGCTGGCGCCGATCGTCGGCTCGCTGGTGCTGTCGATCCCGGTGTCGGTGATCTCCAGCCGCACGCGCCTGGGCCTGGCGGCCAAGGACGAGAAGCTGTTCCTCATCCCCGAGGAATACGCCACGCCGCAAGAGCTGCTGGCGACCGATCAGTACACCCACGAGAACCGCTGGCACGCCCTGCATGACGGTTTCGTGCGTGCCGTGGTCGATCCGCGCCAGAACGCCCTGGCCTGTGCCATGGCCACGGCGCGTCATGGCCAGGCGGCGCCGATCGAGGCGCTACGCGCCGAGCGCGTGACCAAGGCGCTGGAAGTGGGGCCCAAGGGCCTGGACCTGAACACCCGCCTGGCGCTGCTGAGCGACCCGGTGGCGCTGTCGCGCCTGCACGAGCGGGTGTGGGCCGAGCACAATGCGGCGTGGATCGACGTGTGGCGTGCGTCGATCGACAACGATCCGCACTCGCCGCTGTTGCCGCTGCATCCGGAGAACGCGGCTCAGCCAGCCCTGGCTTGATTCGCGCAGGCACCATCGCGGGGCAAACCCGCTCTCACGTCGTATCGACATGGGAGCGGGTTTGCCCCGCGATGCTTTCTGGTCGATTTTGGCCAACAAAGTCCCCCCCGGCTCTAGGTCCCTGCCCGCGCATGCGTTAGCATCCCACCCGACATTACGCATCGGCCTGTCAGGCCGTGCTTACAAGAAAAATCTGCGTACTTCTTGCTAGGGGACTTGGTGATGATGAAGAAATACCTGTCGCGACTGCTGATCGGCGCGACCGCCCTGATCGCGGTGACCGCCGCCCAGGCCGGCGCCATCGATGACGCGGTCAAGCGCGGCACCCTGCGTGTGGGCATGGATCCGACCTACATGCCATTCGAGATGACCAACAAGCGCGGTGAGATCATCGGCTTCGAAGTCGACATCCTCAAGGCCATGGCCAAGTCCATGGGCGTCAAGCTGGAAATGGTCTCCACTGCCTACGACGGCATCATTCCGGCCCTGATGACCGACAAGTTCGACTTCATCGGCAGCGGCATGACCCTGACCCAGGAGCGCAACCTGCGGCTGAACTTCAGCGAACCCTTCATCGTCGTCGGCCAGACCCTGCTGATCCGCAAGGAACTGGCGGGTGAGATCAAGTCGTACAAGGACCTGAACAACGAGAAGTACCGTCTCACCTCCAAGCTCGGCACCACGGGTGAAATGGTCGCGAAAAAACTGATCGGCAAGGCCAAGTACCACGGCTACGACAACGAACAGGAAGGCGTGATGGACGTGGTCAACGGCAAGGCCGACGCCTTCGTCTATGACTCGCCGTACAACGTGGTGGCGGTAGAGAAGGCCGGTGCCGGCAAGCTGGTGTTCCTGGAAGAGCCCTTCACCTACGAGCCGCTGGCCTTCGGCCTGAAGAAAGGCGACTACGACAGCCTCAACTACATCAACAACTTCCTGCACCAGATCAAGCATGACGGGACCTACGATCGTATTCACGACAAGTGGTTCAAGAGCAAGGACTGGCTGAAGGAAATGGAATAAGGCCCGGGCCAAAAACCCAAGCGCTGACCTCGACGCGCAGGCAAGCCCTGCGCGTTCGCATTTACGGAAGTACCCCACGTGATCAAACACAAGAAAGCCCTGTGGCCCTGGCACGGGCTGACCGCACTGGTCCTGGTGGGCCTGGCGTTCAGTCTGTACCTGGCCACCTCGATGATTTCCTACGAGTGGCGCTGGAACCGCGTTCCGCAATACTTCGCCTACAAGGCCGAGGAAACCCAGCGTGCCGCCAACCCGGGCACGATCGAGGAAATCGTGGTGTCCGGCGACAACGCCCGGGTCACCCTGAAGGACGAAAACGGCGACACCCAGGTCGTCGAGGTAGCCAAGGACAGCATGCTGCTGGCCCGTGGCGACGACGTCGCCGAAGGCGATGCCATCGGCGTGACCCGGCACTGGGCGGCAGGTCCCTTGGCCTGGGGCCTGTGGACCACGTTGTGGCTGTCGGTGGTGTCCGGTGCCCTGGGCCTGGTGCTCGGCCTGTTCGCCGGGCTATGCCGGCTGTCCAGCAACCCCACGCTGCGTGACCTGTCCACGGTGTACGTCGAACTGGTGCGCGGCACGCCGTTGCTGGTGCAGATCTTCATTTTCTACTTCTTCATCGGCACCGTGCTCAACCTGTCCCGCGAGTTCGCCGGGGTTGCCGCGCTGGCCCTGTTCACCGGCGCCTATGTGGCCGAGATCGTCCGGGCCGGCGTGCAGTCGATCGCCAAGGGCCAGAACGAGGCGGCGCGCTCGCTGGGCCTGAACGGCGCCCAGTCGATGCGCCATGTGATCCTGCCCCAGGCCTTCAAGCGCGTGCTGCCACCGCTGGCCGGCCAGTTCATCAGCCTGGTCAAGGACACTTCGCTGGTGTCGGTGATCGCCATCACCGAGCTGACCAAGAGCGGCCGCGAGGCCATCACCACCTCGTTCTCGACCTTCGAGATCTGGTTCTGCGTGGCGGGCCTGTACCTGCTGATCAACCTGCCGCTGTCGCACATCGCCAGCCGGCTCGAGCGGAGGCTTGCGCAAAGTGATTGAAGTCCGTGACCTGCTGAAAGTCTTCGACACCCGTGGCCAAGTCGTGCGCGCGGTGGACAACGTCACCACCCAGGTCGCCAAGGGCGAAGTGGTGGTGGTGCTCGGTCCGTCCGGCTCGGGCAAGTCGACCTTCCTGCGTTGCCTGAATGGGTTGGAGCACTTCGACGAGGGCCATGTGTCCATCGACGGACTGCAACTGGATAACCCCAAGACCGATATCAATGCCTATCGACGCGAAGTCGGCATGGTGTTCCAGCACTTCAACCTGTTCCCGCACATGACCGTGCTGGAGAACCTGTGCCTGGCGCAGAAGGTGGTGCGCAAGCGCAACAAGGCCGAGCGCGAAGCCAAGGCTCGGGCGTTGCTGGAAAAGGTCGGCATCGCGCAGAAGGCCAACGAATACCCGTCGCGCCTCTCGGGTGGCCAGCAGCAGCGGGTGGCCATCGCCCGAGCCCTGGCGATGGACCCGAAGGTGATGCTGTTCGACGAGCCGACCTCGGCGCTCGACCCGGAAATGGTCGGCGAGGTGCTGGACGTGATGAAGACCCTGGCCCAGGAAGGCATGACCATGGTCTGCGTCACCCACGAAATGGGCTTTGCCCGGGAAGTGGCGGATCGGGTGCTGTTCTTCGACCATGGCAAGTTGCTGGAGGACTCGCCGCCACAGCAGTTCTTCGCGGCGCCGAAGGATCCGCGCGCCCAGGCGTTCCTGCGCCAGGTGCTCTAGCCCCTTCGCGGGCAAGCCCGCTCCCACGGAGGCAAGGCATGGCTTCTGTGGGAGCGGGCTTGCCGGCGAAGCCAGCGACGCACTTCTAGAGGCTGAAGCGCCCCACCATCCCCCGCAGCTGTTGCCCCAACTGCTCCAGCTCCCCGCTCGACGCTGCCGTCTGTTCGCTGGCCACGCTGGTCCGGTCCGACACATCCCTGACATTCATCACACTGCGGTTGATCTGCTCGGCAACCACGCTCTGTTCTTCACTGGCCGTGGCGATCTGCTGGTTCATGCCCTGGATGGCCGACACCGTCTCGGTGATCTGCCCCAGGGCACTGCCGGCCTTGCGGCTGAGCTCGACGCTCTGCTCGGTGAGGCGCTTGCTGTCGTCGAGCAGGCCGGTGACTTCGTCGGTGCCGCGATGCAGGCTCTCGATCAGTTGCTCGATCTCCTCGGTCGACTGCTGGGTGCGCTGGGCCAGGCCGCGTACTTCGTCGGCCACCACGGCGAAGCCACGTCCGGCCTCGCCCGCCCGTGCCGCTTCGATGGCCGCGTTGAGGGCCAGCAGATTGGTCTGCTCGGACACCGACTTGATCACATCGAGGATCGAACCGATGCGCTGGCTCTCGCCGGCCAGATGCCCCATCGCCTTGAGGCAGTGGTCCATCTGCCCGGCCAGCTGCTCGATACGGGCGACGGCTTCGGCCACCACCTGATCGCCCAGTCGAGCCTGGCTGTCGGCCGTGGTGGCGGCCACGGACGCCTGCTCGGCGCTCTGCGCGACTTCCTGCACCGTGGCGCTCATCTGGTTCATGGCGGTGGCGACCTGGTCGGTCTCCTCGCGCTGCTGGCTGATGCGTTCGCGGGTGTCCGCGCTGGAGCTGGCCAGTTCGCAGGCCGCTCGCGACAGGTGCCCGACGCCATCGTCAATGCCGCCGAGCAGCTCGCGCAGGCTCAGCGTCATCTCGCACATACGCGCCTGCAGCTGCCCCATCTCGTCGCGACGTTGCACCGTGTCCAGCCTGCCGAGGTCGCCGCCGGCGATACGCGATGCCTGCTCCAGTACCTGACGCAACGGGTGGGTGATCTGCCGGGTGATCAGCCAGCCTGCGAGCACGCCGACCAGCAGGGCCAGGATCGCTACGCTGGTCAGCAGCGAGCGGGCGGCGAGGGCCTCGCTGTCGCGTTGTGCGACCTTGCGCTCACCCAGCGCGATACTCACGGTCTGCAGTTCCTCGCCCAGTTTCTCCATGTTGTCCTGCAACTGTTCGACTTCCAGCGCTGCGCTGCGGTATTGCCGCAGGGCGGCGCGGTAGCGATCGAGCTCAGCTCTGGGGCGCTGGGTCAGCGCTTGCGGCAGGTCGAGTGGCGCAATACCCCGCAGCAATTGCGCGAGGCTGTTGTCCGCGGCATCGAGGGCGGCATCGCCCATCCTGGCGAAGGCGTCGCGGGGAGAGAAAGCGTAGGCCGGCACCTGGCTTTGCTGGCTGGCGCTGTCGACATGGCGGCCCAGGGTGTCCAGCAGACCGATGACATTGCCCTGTTGGCCGTCGGCCATTTTCAACAGCACCTGGGTCTGCAGCTCGTCGATCACCTTCTCCAGGGTCATGGCCTGCTGTCGCATGCTCGCTTGCAGGACCTGGCGGCTGTCGACCGTGCGCTGCAGTGTGGCGAAGTCCTGTTGCAGACGCTCCAGCAGCTGCAGTTTCTGGGTCAGCATCTGCCGTGACTGATCGACCTGGCTGCGTTGTTGCAGCAGGGTCAGGCGGCTGTGCAGCTGCTCGAGGATCCGGGTGATCCGCGCCTTGCTGGTGTCGTCAGCAAGCACCCGGTAGGTGATGCGTTCGGCGCGCAGGTCGCGGGTCAGGTCGTTGAGCTCGCTGATGTCGCTGAGCTGTTCCGAGCGGTTGATGGCGCCATCCAGGGCTCGCCAGCCGCTGAGGGTGGTGGCCAGGGTGAGCAGCAGTACCACGGCGAAGCCCAGGGCGAGTTTCAGCCCGACGCTCAAGTTGCCGAGTTTGCGGTCGAGGTAAGCGAACATGGCAGGTCTCCGTCCAATTGAAAAAAGACCATGCCGGCAAAATGCCGCCATGGTCTTTTCTCATCGGCAGAGAGGGCGTGGGACTGGACCTGCAAACCAGGTAGGAAAAGTCTCGCCGAGCCGAAGGATCTAGCCTGAGGTCAGAGCCTGAAACGACCCACCAGCCCCTGCAGGTGAGTGCCCAGGCGCGCCAGTTCGACACTGGAACTGGCCGTCTCTTCGCTGGCTGCCGAGGTCTGGTCGGAGATGTCGCGCACGTTCATCACGCTGCGGTTGATCTCTTCGGCCACGGCGCTCTGCTGCTCGGCGGCGGTGGCGATCTGCTGGTTCATCGCCTGGATCGACGACACGGTGCGGGTGATGGTTTCCAGCGAGCCACCGGCACGGCGGGTGAGTTCGACACTGCTGTCGGTCAACGCGCGGCTGCTGTCCATGACGCTGGCCACGCGCTCGGTGCCGTTCTGCAGGCCGGCGATCAACGTTTCGATTTCCTCGGTGGACTGCTGGGTGCGCTGGGCCAGGCTGCGCACCTCGTCGGCGACCACGGCGAAGCCACGTCCGGCTTCGCCAGCGCGGGCTGCCTCGATGGCGGCGTTGAGCGCCAGCAGGTTGGTCTGCTGGGCCACCGACTTGATCACGTCGAGCACGCTGCCGATCTTGTCGCTTTCGGCCTTGAGCTGGTTCATCGCCTCGCTGGAGTTCTCCACCTCGCCCGCCAGGCGCTCGATCTGGGCAATGGCCTCGCCGACCACCTTGTCACCTTCGCGGGCCTGCTGGTCGGCCATCAGCGCCGCTTCCGAGGCCTGTTCGGCATTGCGTGCCACTTCCTGCACGGTGGCGGCCATCTCGTTCATGGCGGTGGCCACCTGGTCGGTCTCGACCTTCTGGTTGTTGACCCCGGCGCTGGTCTGCTCGGTCACCGCCGACAGCTCCTCGGCGGCACTGGCGATCTGCGTCACGCCGTCGCCGATGCCGCCGATCAGATCGCGCAGGCCCTGGGTCATGCGCTGCATGCTGGCCTGCAGTTGGCCCAGCTCGTCGCGGCGCTCGACCTTGAGGTCCTGGCGCAGGTCGCCACCGGCCACGCGTTCGGCGGCGGCGAGGGTCTGGCGCAGGGGAACGATGATCTGCCGGGTGATGGCGAAGGCGGCCAGCACGCCCAGCAGCAGGGCCAGGCCGGTGACGCCGGCGAGCAGGGTCTTGGCCTGCTGGGTGCCCTGGTCGCGGACCTCGGTCTGCGAAACGGTCATCTCCTGGCTGGTGCCGAGCAGAATCTGGCCTTGTGCGGCCATGCGGCCCAAGGCCTGCTCGCTGGCGGACTGGGTGCTGCCGAACTGGTTCACCGCATCACGGTAGGCGGCAAGCGCTATGGCGGCGTCGTCAAGGCTGGCGGCGAACTCGGCCGGGAGCCTGGCCGGCAGGGCCTTGAGCACGGTCATGGCCTGGTCGATGGCGGTGAGCGCGGTCTGCTGGAACTCGGCCTTGCCGCTGTAGGTATAGCCGCGCACCTGGAAGCGCGCCTGCTGCAGCAGGGCGGCGACCTGCACGGCTTCCTGGTACTGCTGGATATCGCCACCCTGCAACAGGCGCTGCTGGACCTTGCCGATCAGGTCGGCGGCCTTGTCGGCGCTGTCGCCCAGCACGCCGCGGCTGGCCTCGCGGCGCTGGCCGGCCTGCCTGAGCTCGGCGAAGGCCTGCTGGTACTGGCGCACGGCGTCCTGTTGCTGGTCCAGGCGCTGGCGATCGGCGGGCAGCTCGATCTGGCCGAGCATGAACTGCACCTGGCGCTCGAGGTTGGCCAGGGCCTTTTCCAACTCGGCAACGGACGCGTCGTCACGGCTGCGCTCGTAGTGCTGGCGGGCGATGCGCAGGTCCTGGGTGTACTGGTGGATCACCGAGATGTTGCCGAGCTTGTCACCACGGCTGGTGACACTGTCGATACCCAGCCAGCCGGTGAAGGTGATGCCGAGGGTGAGCAGCAGCACCAGGCCGAAGCCGACCCCCAACTTGCGATTGACGCTTACATTTCCCAGTGTCTGGGCGAACCAACGGTACATAGACGACTCCCCGGCGTGCGGCAGTGCGGATTATTGTTCTGTTGCACAGGCCATCGGCGTGGGGCGGGGAAACTTGATGGGGAAAATCTGACCCGGCTGTCAGAAAATTCGCGAAAGCAGGGCCGTGACCGCTGTCTCCACGCGCAGGATACGATCACCCAGTTGCACCGGAGCCAGCCCGGCCTTGCCGAGCAGGTCGACTTCATAGGGGATCCAGCCGCCTTCCGGGCCGATCGCCAGGGTAACCGGGCCTTCCACGGCCCGCGGACAGGCAGGGTAGGGACCGGGGTGGCCGACCAGGCCGAGGGTGCCGGCGGCGATGGCGGGCAGGCGGTCTTCGACGAACGGTTTGAAGCGCTTCTCGATGATCACTTCGGGCAGCACCGTGTCGCGAGCCTGTTCCAGGCCGAGGATCAGGTTCTCGCGGATGTTGTCGGGGTTGAGGAAGGGCGTCTGCCAGAAGCTCTTCTCGACCTTGTAGCTGTTGACCAGGATCAGCCGTGGCACGCCCAGCGTGGCGACTGTCTGGAACAGCCGGCGCAGCATCTTCGGCCGGGGCACGGCCAGCACCAGGGTCAGCGGCAGCTTGGTCGGTGGCGGCTGATCGAAAGCCACCTGCAGCTCGGCTTCATGGCCTTCGAGGCGAATGACCTCGGCCTTGCCCATCAAGCCATTGATACGCCCCACGCGCAGGCTGTCACCCACCGCCACGCGGTGGATCTCCTGCATGTGGGTGAAGCGGCGATCGGCCAGGACGACACGGTCGGCCGACACGAAGTCGGCCTCTTCAAGCAGCAACAGGTTCACGGTTGGGTCGCAGGCGGTTGGTCGTTGGGGTCGTCGGTGGTTTCGTCCGGTTCGCGACTGCGCTTGCGGATCAGGCTGCCGCACAGCACGCCGACTTCGAACAGCATCCACATCGGCACCGCCAGCAGGGTCTGGGAGAAGATGTCAGGCGGCGTGAGGATCATGCCGACCACGAAGCAGCCAATGATCACGTAGGGGCGGATCTTCTTCAGGTACTGCACGTCGACCACGCCGATCCACACCAGTAGCACCACGGCCACCGGGATCTCGAACGCCACGCCGAAGGCGAAGAACAGGGTCATGACGAAGTCGAGGTAGCTGGAAATGTCGGTCATCATCGACACGCCTTCGGGCGTGGCGCTGGCGAAGAAGCCGAAGATCAGCGGGAACACCAGGAAGTAGGCGAAGGCCATGCCGGCGTAGAACAGGAAGATGCTCGACACCAGCAGCGGAATGGCGATGCGCTTTTCGTGGCGGTACAGGCCGGGGGCGATGAAGCCCCAGATCTGCTGCAGGATGAACGGGATCGCCAGGAACAGCGAGACGATCATGGTCAGCTTGAACGGCGTGAGGAACGGTGAGGCCACGTCAGTGGCGATCATCGTCGCGTTGGCCGGCAAGTGCGCGCGCAGCGGCGCCGAGACCAGGGTGTAGATCTGCTGGGCGAAGGAGAACAGCCCGGCGAAGATCAGGAAGATGGCGGCAACGCAGCGCAGCAGGCGGGTGCGCAGCTCGGTCAGGTGCGAGACCAGCGGCATTGGCTGGTCATGTTCCGGATTCTCGCTCATGGGGCTCGTGGCGGTGGTGGCGGCTCGGAGGGTGGCGTCGCGGCCGGCTGCGCGGGGGCGGTCTCGGCGGCGGGTGTGGCGGGTGTTTCAGCGCTGGTCGGCGGCTGCGCGGGTGGCGTCAGCGGGTTGAGGATGCGCTTGGCTTCCTCTTCCATGCGCAGGATGTGCTCGTTGTGCAACTGGCGACGGATGTCGTCGGCGCCGATCTCGCGCTCGACCTCCATCTTGATCGCATTGAAGCTGCGCTTGAGGCGGCCGATCCACAGGCCCGCGGTACGAGCGGCCCCCGGCAGGCGCTCGGGGCCGAGCACCAGCAGGGCGACCAGGCCGACGAGCAGCAGCTCGCTGAAACTGATGCCGAACATGGGTCAGTCTTTCCGCTGCGGCTCTTGGACCGGCTGGGCCTGGCCCTCGATGGTGTGGCCCTGGTTCGGCTGTGCGGTGTTCTGTACCGGCGGCACGGGCTGGGCGGGCGGAGGGGTCTGCTCGGCCGGCTTGGATTCTTCCTCGTTCATCGCCTTGCGGAAGCCCTTGATCGATTCGCCCAGGTCGCTGCCGAAGTTCTTCAGCTTCTTGGTGCCGAACACCAGCACCACGACGACCAGCAGGACGATCCAGTGTTTCCAGTCAAAAATGCCCATTTCGTACTCCTGAAAAATGTGTGTCGGTCTATCGGGCCCTGGGGCTGCTGCGCAGCCTTTTCGCCACAGGGTATCGCGAATCTGTCAGGCGATGCGGGCGCCTGTAGGAGCGGCCTTGCGTCGCGAAAGGGGCGCAACGCGCCCCCGGCAATCTTCAGGCAGAAGGCTGGCGCGCAGCCTTCTCGTCATGCCCGGAAAGCCCGAACCGACGCTCCAGCTCGTCGAGCACCGCCTGTGGATGCTGGCCCAGCGCGCTGAGCATGACCAGGCTATGAAACCACAGGTCCGCGGTCTCATAGATGACATCGCTGTAATCCTTGCTGGCGGCGGCATCCTTGGCGGCGATGATGGTCTCGATGGACTCTTCGCCGAGCTTCTCGAGGATCTTGTTCAGGCCCTTGTGATACAGGCTGGCCACGTAGCTGCTGTCCGGCGCCGCGTGCTTGCGCTCTTCCAGCACCTCGGCGAGGCGGTTCAGGGTGTCGCTCATGTCAGTGTCCCGCGCTGTAGATGGCGTCCGGATCCTTGAGGACCGGGTCGACGATTTTCCATTGGCCGTCTTCGAAGACGCGATAGAAGCAGCTTTCGCGGCCGGTATGGCAGGCGATATGGCCCAGCTGCTCGACCATGAGGATGATCACGTCGGCGTCGCAGTCCAGGCGCATTTCATGCAGTTTCTGCACATGGCCCGACTCTTCGCCCTTGCGCCACAGCTTGCCCCGCGAGCGCGACCAGTAGATGGCGCGATGCTCGGCGGCGGTCAGGGCGAGGGATTCACGGTTCATCCAGGCCATCATCAGCACGCGCCCGGTCTTGTGGTCCTGGGCGATGGCCGGTACCAGGCCATCGCTGTTCCACTTGATCTCGTCCAGCCAGTCTTTCATCGTCGACTCCAAACCGGGCCCGCTCCTGTACCGGGCCCCTGTGCGCTAGTGTGCCAGCCGGCAGCGCGGCTGGCTATCGGCGCACGATCAGGTACAGGCCGGCGGCAAGCATCAGCCAGGCCGGCCAGGCGGCCGGGGCGCTGAGGCTGACGGCGCCGGCCGCCAGGGTGGCGCCGCCGCCGAACAGGCCGGCGCCGAGCAGGCGCAGCGCCCAGTTGTCGCCGGCACGGCGCCGTTCGGGCAATTGCGGGTCATGCAGGTGCGGTTGCGACAGGCGCTCGAGCAGGTCGCGGGTCATGTCGGCCAGGTGTGGCAACTGCTCGGCCTGGCTGTACAGGTTGCCGATCACCGCCTTCGGGCTCATGCGTTCGCGCATCCAGCGCTCGAGAAACGGCTTGGCGGTGCTCCACAGGTCCAGGTCGGGGTAGAGCTGGCGGCCCAGGCCTTCGATGTTGAGCAGGGTCTTCTGCAGCAGCACCAGCTGCGGCTGGACCTCCATGTTGAAGCGCCGGGCAGTCTGGAACAGGCGCATCAGCACCTGGCCGAAGGAGATGTCCTTGAGTGGTTTCTCGAAGATCGGTTCGCACACGGTGCGGATCGCCGCTTCGAACTCGTTGACCTTGGTCTGGGCCGGCACCCAGCCCGAATCGATGTGCAACTGGGCCACGCGGCGGTAGTCGCGCTTGAAGAAGGCGATCAGGTTGCGCGCCAGGTAGTCCTGGTCCTCGGACGTGAGGCTGCCGACGATGCCGCAGTCGATGGCGATGTACTGCGGGCTCCACGGCTTGACCGTGCTGACGAAGATGTTGCCTGGGTGCATGTCGGCGTGGAAGAAGCTGTCACGGAATACCTGGGTGAAGAACACTTCGACGCCGCGCTCGGCCAGCAGCTTCATGTCGGTGCGCTGGTCGGCCAGGGTGGCCATGTCGGTGACCGGCACGCCGTAGATGCGCTCCATCACCAGCACCTTGGGTCGGCACAAGTCCCAGTACACCTGCGGCACGTACATCAGCTCCGAGCCTTCGAAGTTGCGCCGCAGCTGGCTGGCGTTGGCCGCCTCGCGCAGCAGGTCGAGCTCGTCGTAGATGGTCTTCTCGTAGTCGCCGACGATTTCCACCGGGTGCAGGCGGCGGGCATCGGCGGAGGCGCGCTCGGCGGCCTTGGCGATCAGGAACAGCCAGGCCAGATCCTGGGCGATTACCGGCTTGAGGCCCGGACGCACCACCTTGACCACCACTTCCTCGCCGCTCTTGAGGCGTGCGGCGTGGACCTGGGCCACGGAGGCCGACGCCAGCGGCTCGACGTCGAAGCGGCTGAACACCTCGCCGACCTTGGCGCCAAGCTGTTCCTCGATCAGCGCCACGGCCTTCTGCGGGTCGAACGGCGGCACGCGGTCCTGCAGCAGCATCAGCTCGTCGGCGATGTCGGTAGGCAACAGGTCGCGGCGGGTGGACAGCAATTGGCCGAACTTGATGAAGATCGGCCCCAGGTCCTGCAACGCCAGGCGCAGGCGCGCGCCACGGCTCAGCTGCGAGGGCTTGCGCGGCAGCCAGCGCCAGGGCATCAGCAGGCGCAGGCTGGCCAGCCACCAGGGCAGCAGGGGTTGATCGAAGAGCAGGTCGTCGAGGCGATAGCGGATCACGACGCGCTGGATGCGCAACAGACGGCGGACGGCGAGCAGCTTCATGCGTTATCGCTGGTATCAAGAGTGTGGGCGAGGCGGCGCAGGCGCGCCTCAAGGCGTTCGATATCGACTTTCAGGGCATCGAGCTCGCTGAACGCCGCTTCGGCTTCACGTTTGCCGACCAGGGTGCGGGACTCCTCGGCCAGGTATTCGGAGAGGTTCTGGCTGAAGCGGGCCAGGCCTTGCCGGGTCCAGCGCGCGCGCAGGCGCACGTGGCCGGCGATCAGCGCGGTCGGCACCGGGCCCAGCCAGCGCTGCAGCTCGTACTCCCAGTCCAGTTCCAGGTCCTGCAGCACGCCGAACAGGTCGAGCAGCACGGCGCTGTCGCCATGCAGCTCGACCTGCGGGCTGTGCAGCACGGCGGTCTTGTCCCTGGCCAGGGCCAGCTGCGCGAGGCGCCCGGCGGGTGCGCGCAGGGTACAGTCGACCTCGCCCTCCCAGTGGGCGGCGAGCATCAGGCCTTGTTCGTCGGGCAGCGCGAACAGCTTCAGGGCCGGCTGCACGCAGTCGATCTCGATCACCCTGCCCTCCAGCGCCGCCAGGCGCGGCAGGGCGGTGCTGTCCAGGCGCAGGACACGGTTGAGCCCGTGTTCGACGCTGGCGAGCAGGCCGGCCAGGAGCATCAGGGTTTGATCCCCCGGTGCACGGCGACGATGCCGCTGGTCATGTTGTGGTAGGTGACGCGGTCGAAGCCGGCCTCGACCATCATGCTCTTCAGGGTTTCCTGGTCGGGGTGCATGCGGATCGACTCGGCCAGATAGCGGTAGCTGTCGGCGTCGTTGGTGATCAGCTTGCCGGCCAGCGGCATGAAGGCGAACGAGTAGGCGTCGTAGGCCTTGGACATCAGCTTGCTGGTCGGCTTGGAGAACTCGAGGATCAACAGGCGGCCACCGGGCTTGAGCACCCGCAGCATGGAGCGGATGGCTTCGTCCTTGTGGGTCACGTTGCGCAGGCCGAAGGCGATGGTCACGCAGTCGAAGTGGTTGTCCGGGAATGGCAGCTTCTCGGCGTCGGCCTGGACGAACTCGATATTGCCGGCCACGCCGCGGTCGAGCAGGCGGTCGCGGCCGACCTTGAGCATCGAGTCGTTGATGTCGGCCAGTACCACCTGGCCGGTCGGGCCGACCAGCCGGGAGAACTTGGCGGCCAGGTCACCGGTGCCGCCGGCGATGTCCAGCACCCGGTTGCCGCTGCGCACCCCGGACAGCTCGATGGTGAAGCGCTTCCACAGGCGGTGCATGCCGCCGGAGAGCACGTCGTTCATCAGGTCGTACTTGGCGGCCACGGAGTGGAAGACCTCGGCGACTTTCTTCGCCTTCTGGCTTTCCGGCACGTCCTGGTAGCCGAAGTGGGTGGTGGGTTCGGCGTGGTCGCCTTTGCGCTGGTCGGTCATATCGCTTCACCAGAAAAAAATTACGGCCATTCTAGGGGCAACGGGCGGATTTGTCTTGGCGGGGTGTGCCGTCGGGCGGGCGGGGGCATAATGCTGCCATTGTCTTCATATCCAGGATCACCCGCATGACCCAGATCAGCGTCGAACGCAAACACACCCTCGGCCGCGAGGCCGCCCGCGCCAAGGCCGAGGTGCTGGTGGACAGGCTGACTCGCGAATACGACCTCAAGGCCAGCTGGAACGGCGACCGCGTCGACGTGTCGCGCAGCGGCGCCAATGGCAGCGTGCACATCGGCGAGGACATCATTCGCGTCGAGCTGAAGCTGGGCATGATGCTGTCGATGATGAGCGCCAGCATCAAGGGCGAGATCGAGCGGGCGCTGGACAAGGCGCTGGCCTGAGTCAGGACGCCGGGAACGGGATCAGCCCCTCGATCTGCGCGAGGCGCAGGTCGCCGCGGTAGATGCTGATCCGCTCCCTGGCAGTGGTCGAGCGTTCCAACTGCTCGGCCCGGCTCATCGCACGCGGTTCCCAGAACTTCAGGTGCCCCTTGGCGAACGCGCGTGGGGCCGCCTGGGCGCTGCTGTAGTGGAAATGAGCCTCCCAGAGCTTCTGCCTGGGGGCCTTGCGGGTGATGCTGTAGACGTCCAGGTAATCATTGGCCTTGAGGCGTTTGCGCACGGTGATGGCCATCACCTCGACCTGGTTTTCGCGCACCAGGAAACCCAGGGCCGTGCTGTCGGGGTGTCGGGTATTGAAATAGGCATCGGTGAGCATGCGGCGCTTCTCCTCTTGCATCTCCTGCACGGCGGTATCCAGTTGGCTTGCCAGCGTCTTGTCGGCCGCAGTACCGGTGTTCAGCTTCTGCGAGATGCCACTCATGTCCTCGATCTGCCAGTCCATCAGGTCTGCCAGGCTGTTGGGCTCATTCGCATAGCGTTTCGCCAGCGCGATCCGCTCATCCTTCTGGGCCAGCAGGCGCCGGCCGGTGCGCCGCAGGTCGGCGTTGCTGCGGGTGGCCGTGACAGCCGCCCCGGCGACGTCTTGCCAATGGTCGCCACGCTGTTCGTAGTGGAATGCGGCATGGGTCAGCGGATCGTTCTGCACGGCACGGCGGCTGCCCGGCTCCTCGTCGGCAAGGACCGCCCGGCCACGGTTCGTGCGAATCAGCCGGGGCTTGGCGGGGCGTGCCCGGTGCGTCATCGGCCTGGCCGGCGGCGCAACCCCTTGGTCGCTGTCGCGCAGGCAGTTGCTCAGTTCGCTCTCGGCCAGTGACTTCAAGTCGCTCAGCGCCCCGATGTAGTCGTTCACCCAGGCCCTGTCCAGCGCGGGCTCCGTGTCTGCGAGGGACAGCAGATAGCTGGCTTTGCCAATCGATATCTCGTACTCGCGTAACGCCGTGGCCAGGATCTCGGCCTGTTGGTCAAGCGGCAGATCGGCTTCGATCAGGCTGTCATGGCTCAGCAAGGCTTCGTGGAAGTCTCTGTTGCGCAAGTCGGCCAACAGGTGCAGCAATTGATCGTGGTTGTCCTGGGTCAGCAGGTCCCGCGCGATCACCAGCTGGCTGATATCGCTGATGACCTGGGCGTGGACGATGACAATGGAGTACTGACGCTGGGCGATGATTTCGTCCAGTCGGGCCTTTTTGTTCTTGAACTGGATCTTCGCGTCGTTGAGCACGGTGCTCAGGCTCTCATCCAGGCGGCGGCTGGTTGTCAGCATGCGTTTGTGGGTGGCCAGCGCGGCCTCCAGATTCGAACGATATTCCCTGAACAGGGTGGCCTGCTCCTGGCCGACGGGCAGCGACGCGAGCCGTGTCGATTGCTCCTTGAGCACCTGGTAGTCGGTCAGGTCGAGCAGATTGTGGAACAGGTGCAGATCAGTCTCTATCAGTTGCTCCCACCACACGCCATGGGCATAGGTGGAGACGTTCTTCCGATCGAAGCGGGTGAAGCGCGGCTCACTCAGTTGCGCATACAGCCTCACTTGCGACGTCAGCAGGCTGGACAGCTTCTCGTAGGTCAGGGACAGCATGTACAACCCGGTCCGGCTCCTGCTGCGCAGGTCGCGCAGTGCCTGCAGCTGGCCACGCAGGTCGTCCGGCAGATTGTCGGGGCCGGCGCCGGGGTGACGTGCCAATGCCTGGTTGAAGGCCTTTGCCATGGCGTCGTAGTCCTTGGTCTGCTCCAGGTATCGACGGGCCAGGGTTTCGTTCTTCTTCAACTGCTCATCGATATCGCGCGTTTCCTTCCTCAGCGCGTCGAATGCTTTCCTGTTGTCCTCACGCGTGGCTTCGAGGGTTCTCGGCATGCCGCCGGCGAGGTTCAGGTCGAGCATCCATTCGCCGTTCCAGCGAGTGATCCAGGGGCCTCGTTTCCGTTCGCGGCCGGGAATGTAGTAGCCGTCCCAATTGCCACCCCACTGGTCGGCCCATTGGCCCCGGCTTTCCTCGGGGCCGATGATGCGAATGCCGCCCCAGGTCTCCTCGATCTCGTAGGGATGGCCCTGCAGCTTCACGTAGCAGTGCTCGCCGACCTTGTAGAGGCCGCGCAAGCGACCTGCTGCCACGGCGACATGATCGACCAGGCTGATTCGCGCGCGCAGCGGGTTCAGCGCCTCGAGCTGTTCGGGGGGCAGGTTGCCCAGGCGCTGGTTGCCATGCCAGCGGGTGATCGCGATCGCCTCGCTTCGTCGCGCATCGACGGTGTTTTTCCAGGCTCTGGTCTCGGGCTTCACGGCGGCTCCCGGGGCACCGGTCTCGCGGGGCGCCGGGCCGTGGAAGCGCGGACGGAGGTCGTCGCCCAGGCGTATGCCAGTGGTGCTGGGGGCGCTGCCGTGGACCAGCAGCATGGCGAGGTTGATCAGCAGGTCGCTACCGGCCAGTGCTCTCTGTGCGGTAGTGCCTTCGGTCAGGCTGGACAGGTCGTCCTGCAGGGTGGTCAGGGTCGCGATCAGCCAGGCCACTGTGCCTACCGGCCCTGGCAGCAATGGCGTCAGTGTGTTGAAGGCCAGCCATGCGCACTGCATGATCAGCGCCCAGCGCTGCTGGGCGTTGGACACGCTCTGCCGCGAAGCCAGCAGCACCATGGCCTTGGCCTTGGCCTTCAGCACCTGATCGTCCAGATCGCCCGTCCAGGCGCTGAAGTCGATCGTGACGGGGTCTTGCAACTGCCGCAGCAACGAGTCGCTCAGTGCCGATCCCGCCCCCACCAGATGCGCCAACTCCGACAGGTGACGGTGCAGGTGCGGGCGGGTGAAGCCATCGTTTTCGTAGATGGGGCGGGCATCGTCGTCCAACCAGGCGAGGACGCTGTCCTGCACCTCGCCCTTGGCGCGGATGCTGGCCATCAGTTGGTCCTGGCTGGCGAATGCCTTCACCGCGCCGTTGCCGATCAGGGGACGGTACAGAATCCAGGTGCGTGGGGCATGCACCCGGATCACGAACATGCAGTGTGCCTGGTTGGCCGTCGACGCGCCTGGGGCGCAGCGAAACGCCAGGGGGGCCATGCTCACGCGGGGCGAATCGTCCTCTCTACCGCGGCAGAAGTCGGCGAGCACCTGCCAGGCACGTTCGTCGAGTTGGCCTTCGATCTTGGCGCGCAGGGCGCTGAGCAACAGGCTGTTGTGCCACTCGGTGGTAAACCGCACGAGGCGGGCGGCCTGCCGAGCCGAGTCGTGCAATTGCCGGTCGACGTAAAGGGGGTACTGGCCGCCGACATCCACCCGGTCGATCAGGGCCGCCACATAGTCAAGATTCATCCAGCGGGCGTCGATCGGCTTGCTGACGTCCGCCACCGTGGTGGCCACTTCCTGCTCGGTGGATTGCAGGCGGGAAATGGCAAGGTCGGTCAGCGTCAGTGTTTTCAGATAGTCGAGCCGCACAGGCCCCAGGGAGGAAGTCTGCACCCGCTGGGCAACCGTGATGATCAGCTGCCCAGGATCATGCTGGAGCTTGTCCGGGTGGTCCGCCTGCATCTGCTCGCGTAGGCGTCGGGCGGCGTACTGGCGAAGGTCCTCGATGCCGTCCAGCGATGTCGCGCCGCGGGACAGTGCCTGGCTGGCGGATAGCTCCAGCAATGCCGTGTGGTACTGAAAGCGGTCTTGCGTCGAGGCTGTGGCCAGCCAGCTCGGCAACGGAATGTCCAGTGGTTGGCGCACGATCCCGGCATGGCCGGGGAACGCCAGCCCTGGATCGCTCAGTATGCCGAACAGGGCCTGGAGATCGCTGACCTTGTCGATCGCCCGCAGCTGCAAGCGGCCGATGTCATCGAGCATGAGGTTGAGCAACTGGTTGGCCTGATAGCTGAATGCATCCCCGTCCAGCGGTTTGCAGGCCCAGGTCATCGCATCGAAATCGTAACGGTCCGCCAGCTCGTCGCGCAGGGCGTTGGCGAATGCCGGCAAGTCGGGGTAGCTGCGCACGGTGCCGGACGGCTTGCTCCAGAGCACAGGTGCGCCGCGTTGTCCGGTGATCAGCAGGTCGGGCAGCATCAGGTCGTCAAGGGTGTCCTGCTGACCAAGCGTGACCTGCATGCCATGGATGACGAGGGTGTCGTCGGTACCGTTGACCAGCGCGTACAAGGCGTCCTTGCCGGTTTCGTCCAGGCCTTGACGTTCGATGGCGCTGAGCAGGGCGGCCTTGAGGACTTGCTCCATCCAGCGCAGGCGCGGCACGTCCGAGTCGCCCTCGCTGCCATTCCAGAAACTGATCTGCGCTTGCTGGAAGGTGCCCGTCAGGGTGTCCAGCAACCTGTCGAAGATCGTGTTCACGGTTGGCATGTCGAGGTTGACTTCCTGGCGCTTGGTGCTGCGCGGCTGAGGCCGGAAGACCTGCGGCGGGGCGACGCTCAGATGGTCCGAGGCCGCCAGTGCCATGTTGCGGTCGGTCAGGAACCGTTCGAGCAGGTCGTCCAGCAGCGCCGTGTGCTGGGCGTTTCCTTGCGGATCCGGCGCATGGATGACGGTGAATGCTTCCAGGGAGTGCAGTTGAGGGTGATTCACCCGGATCCAGGGATAGTGGTCGGCCAAGGTCTCGAACGCTGCCTTGGCCAGAACCTGGCGCAGCGTGGGCCGGTTGCGAAAGCGGGTGCTGACAAGGCTTCTGAACGATAGGGGATGTACAGCGGATGTGGCGGGCATGGCGCTGGCGCTCCAGTCAATCGTGGGGGCCAGCATGCTGAGGCAGCCGAATGCTCTGGTGGCGGTAGATAGCGCAATGCCGCGACCTTAGGGTGAGAATTCTAATTTCTGCCTCTAACGTGTAGCCAAGCCCAACCTCCATGGGCGGTTCCTCCCTCCACTCATGAGCATGAGGTACAGAACATGGCCAAAGTAAACGTGAAGAAAAAGGACGAGACCCAGGGCTCCCTGGGTGAGGTGCGCGGTTACGCGCGCAAGATCTGGCTGGCGGGGCTGGGTGCCTACGCCCGTGTCGGCCAGGAAGGTTCGGAGTACCTGAAGGAGCTGGTCAAGGCCGGCGAAGGCGTCGAGAAACGTGGCAAGAAACGTCTCGACAAGGAGCTCGACGCCGCCAACAGCCAGATCGACGATGCCAGCCGCGAAGTGACCCGCGTGCGTGGCAAGGTCGAGGTCCAGCTGGACAAAATCGAGCAAGCCTTCGATGCACGCGTCGGTCGCGCCTTGAATCGCCTCGGCATTCCGTCTAAACATGACGTTGAGGCGTTGTCCATCAAGCTTGAACAGCTGCACGAGCTGCTCGAGCGCGTCGCGCACAAACCATAAGGAGAGCAGGATGGCTGGCAAGAAGAACACCGAGAAAGAAAGCAGCTCCTGGATCGGCGGGGTCGAGAAGTATTCCCGCAAGATCTGGCTGGCGGGCCTGGGTATCTACTCCAAGATCGACCAGGATGGTCCGAAGCTGTTCGATTCGCTGGTGAAGGATGGTGAAAAGGCCGAGAAGCAGGCGAAGAAGAGCGTCGACTCGGCCACCGACAGCGCCAAGTCGGCGACCACCTCGCGAGTGTCGGACGTCAAGGAACGCGCATTGGGCAAGTGGAGCGAGCTCGAGGAAGCCTTCGACAAGCGCCTGAACAGCGCCATCTCGCGCCTGGGTGTGCCCAGCCGCAATGAGATCAAGGCCCTGCACCAGCAGGTCGACTCGCTGACCAAGCAGATCGAGAAACTGACCGGCGCTTCGGTCACGCCGATCTCCAAGGCCAGCGCGAGCAAGACGGCGGCCAAGCCCCTGGCCAAGGCGGCAGCGAAGCCGGTAGCCAAGACCGCGGCGGCAAAACCTGCGGCCAAGCCTGCGGCGAAAACCGCGGCGGCCAAACCGGCAGCCAGGCCTGCCGCGAAACCTGTGGCGGCCAAACCCGCCGCCAAGCCTGCTGCGGCGAAAAAACCTGCTGTGAAGAAAGCCCCGGCCAAACCGGCGGCGGCCAAGCCGGCAGCACCAGCAGCCAGCGCAGCGCCGGCACCGAGCGCAGCCCCGGCCAGCAGCACCCCGTCGGCACCGCTCAATCCGGCCACCCAGGCCTGATACCGCGTCGCTCTGATCGCGGGGCAAGCCCGCTCCCACGAAGTCTGCACAGACCTCGTGGGGGCGGGCTTGCCCCGTGATTGCTTCAGCCTTCCAGATACCTCATCGCCAGCTGTTCCGCCGCCTTGCGCGCCGGTGCCTGCAAGTGCGGCGCCACCAGCATCATCACCTGATACACCACCACTCCCACGTCGCCTTCGCGCCCCAGCACTCGCTGGTAGTCCAGCGAACACATCAGCGTCAGCGTGATCTGTTCCACCAGTTGTCCCAGCGCCTGGGTCTCGCTGGTCACCTGCCCCTGGCCCTTGAGGCTGGCCAGCAGCGCGGCGAGGGTGCGCTTGAGCGCGTTGATCAGGCTGCGCATGCCCCGCGCCAGCTTGGGCAGACGCCCGGTGAGGTTGGACAGGTCCTGGAACAGGAAGCGGTACTGGGCCATGCGCTCGACGATCAGGTGCAGGAACAGCCAGTAGTCCTCGGCGTCCAGGCGCACGTCCAGCGGCGGATCGAGCAGCGGCATCAGTTCTTCTTCGAACCGCTCGAACAGGCCAATGACCAGCGGCTCCTTGCCGTGGAAGTGGTAATACAGGTTGCCTGGGCTGATCCCCAGTTCGTTGGCGATCTCCAGGGTCGAGACGTTCGGCTCGCCCTGGCGGTTGAACAGCTGCAGGGCGCACTCAAGGATGCGGTCACGGGTCTTCATTCGCTCAGCGCGCCAGCACGTAGCTGCCCGGCGCGGGGCCCAGCGCTGGATAGGTGGCGTTGCCCAGCTCGTCGCGTGATGGCTTGAGCGTGCCGGAGCGCTGGCCGATCCACTCCATCCACAGTGGCCACCAGCTGCCGTCGCGGCGCTGGGCGTCGTGGAACCAGGCCCGTGGGTCGCTGGAGAGCTTGGGGTTTTCCAGGTAATAGGACTTGGGGTTGCCGGGCGGGTTGATGATGCTCTGGATGTGGCCGCTGTTGGCCAGGATGAAACGCCGATCGCCACCGAGCAGCAGCGTCGAGCGGTATACCGCGTCCCAGGGGGTGATGTGGTCGTTGCTGCCGGCCACGGTGAAGCTGTCCAGCCCGACCTGCCTGAGGTCGATCGGCGTGCCGCACACCTCAAGCCCTTCAGGGAAGGTCAGCGGGTTGAGCTTGAAGAAGTCCAGCAGGTCGCCGTGCAGGGCCGCTGGCAGACGGGTACTGTCGGCGTTCCAGTAGAGGATGTCGAAGGCCGGTGGCGTCCTGCCCATCAGGTAGTTGTTGACCCAGTAGTTCCAGATCAGGTCGTTGGGGCGCATCCAGGCGAAGATCCGCGCCACCTCGCCGCCATCCAGCACGCCGCGCTGGTAGGAGCGGCGCTTCGCCGCCTCGACGGTCTGCTCGTCGGCGAACAGGCTGGCCGGGCTGTCGAACTGGCTGTCGAGCAGGCTCACCAGGTAGGTGGCGCTGCGCACCTTGCGCAGCTGCTTTTTCGCCTGCAGGTGGCCCTGCAGCGCAGCCATGGTCAGGCCGCCGGCGCAGGCCCCCATCAGGTTGGGGTCGCGGCTGCCGCTGATGCTGCGGCAGGCGTTGAGCGCTTCTTCCAGGGCTTGCACATAGCTGGACAGCCCCCATTCACGGTGACGCGGATCGGGGTTGCGCCAGCTGACCATGAACACCTGCAGGCCCTGCTTGAGCATGTACTGGACAAAGCTGTTGGTCGGGCTCAGGTCGAAGATGTAGAACTTGTTGATTTGCGGTGGCACCACCAGCAGCGGCCGGGCGTACTGTTTCTCGCTCATGGGCTTGTACTGGATCAACTCCAGCAGCTCGTTGCGAAACACCACCGCACCAGCGGTGGCGGCGAGGTTGCCACCGACCTCGAAGGCCCGTTCGTCCACCTGGCGTGGCAAGCCGTCGTTGTGGCGCAGGTCGTCGAGCAGGTGGCTGGCGCCGCGCAGCAGGCTCAGGCCACCGGTGTTGAGCAGCTCCTTGACCGCCAGCGGGTTGAGCAGCGAGTTGCTGGGGGCCAGGGCGTCACTGACCAGATTGAACAGAAACTGCGCCCGGGCGCGGTCGTCGTCGGCCAGGCTGCTTTCCTCGATCCACAGGCGGGTCTGTTTCTGCCAGGCCAGGTAGGCTTGCAGGCCACGGCGGTAGAGCGGGTTCTGGCTCCAGGTCGGATCACTGAAGCGGGCATCGCGCGGGTGCGGTTGAAAGGGGCTGTCGCCGATCAGCACACGGCCCAGCTGGCCCCCCAGGCTCAGCAGGTGGTGCGCGGTGTGCAGCGGGTTGCGCAACCCGATCCGGCCAACCTGGCGCAGGGTCGATATGAGATCGCGACCGCGCAGGCCGGTGATGGCGTTCTGCACATTCATGCTGGTGACCGGGGGCGAAGCCTTCCCTTTTTCCGGTTTGTCCTTCATGGCAACACTCCCTCGTCGTTCCATTTGCGCGGAGTCCTCTTCGCGGGCAGGCCCGCTCCCACAGGGTTCAACGCTGTCCACCGTGGAAGCGGGCTTGCCCGCGAAGGCAAATAGCGTCAGGTGCCCGAAGCGGGCCGTGGGTGCATGACCGCGCGCTGGCGCTCTTGCTGGAGGAATTTCATGATGATCGGGGCGACGGCCTCGGCCCGGGTGATCAGGAACAGGTGGCCATCGTCGATTATGTGTAGCTGGGCATTGGGAATTCGCCAGGCCAGCAGGCGCATGTTGATCAGCGGAATCAGCGGATCGTCGTCGCCGGCCAGTACCAGGGTCGGCTGCTGGATCTTGTGCAGCCAGTGGATGCTGGTCCAGCCGAGCCCGGCGAACAGCTGCCAGTAGTAGCCCAACTTGCCGCCGGAGCGCACCTTCGAGGCATGGTGCATGGCCAGGTCCGGATCGCGGCGAAAGCCGCCGCCGTAGATCAGCGGGGCGATGCGGATCACATGGGACGGCTGCACGTAGCGCCGCGGGCTGGCCATCATCCACAGTACCTTGGGCTTGCCCGGCACCATCACCGCGCCCGCGGCGGTGGCGGCCAGCACCAGTTTCTTGCAGCGTTCCGGGTAGTCGTAGGCGAACTGCTGTGCCAGTGCACCGCCCCAGGACACGCCGATGACATTGACCTGGCCGTAGTCCAGGTAGTCGAGCATGCGCGCGGTGAGCTTGGCCAGGCCGGGGAAGCGGTAGGGGTGGCGTGGCGTCGACGAGCCGCCGACCCCGGGCACGTCGAAGGCGATGACCTCCAGGTCCGGGTCCAGCGCCTCGATGAACGGGAACACCAGCTCCAGGTTGGCGCCGATGCCGTTGAAGATCAGCAGCGGCGTCAGGTGAGGCTTGCCCGGGCGGACCGCGGTGCGGATGGACTGGTTGTCCAGCTCGACGGTCCTGAAGATGTACGGTTGCGGCATGCGCGTGACTCTGTGGTGAAAGTAGCGCCGCGCCGTTCCTGCGGAGGCGTCGCGGCGGTTCTGCTCAACGCTCGTGAACGTAGGTGCCAGGTGCGGCCTCGCCGGCGGCGTAGGCGCGATTGCCCAGGCGCGTCGGGGCCTTCTTCAACGCGCCGGCCCGTTCGCCCAGCCAGGTCTGCCAGTGCAGCCACCAGGAGTCGGCATGCTTGATCGCGTTGTCCTGCCAGGCCACCGGATCGTCCGGGCGGTCCTCGCCGGTCATGAAGCGTGCCTTGGGGTTGCCCGGCGGGTTGAGGATGCTCTGGATGTGTCCGCTGTTGGACAGCACGAATTCGATCTTGCCGCCGAACAGGTGCGCCGAGCGGTAGCACGATTGCCACGGGGTGATGTGGTCGGCGGTGCCGGCGACGCTGTAGATGTCGCAGTCGACTTTCTTCAGGTCGATGGCGGTGCCGCATACCTCCAGTGCTTCGGAGCGTGTCAGCGGGTTGTTCTTGAACATCTCGATCAGGTCGCCGTGGAAGGCGGCCGGCAGCCGGGTGGTGTCGTTGTTCCAGAACAGGATGTCGAACACCGGTGGCTCATTGCCGAGCAGGTAGTTGTTGACCCAGTAGTTCCAGATCAGGTCGTTGGGGCGCATCCAGGCGAACACCTTGGCCATGTCGCTGCCCTCTAGCACGCCGGCCTGGTAGGAGTGGCGCTTGGCGGCTTCGAGGGTCTGCTCGTCGACGAACAGGGCGACCTGGGTATCGACCGTGGTATCGAGCACGCTCACCAGCAGGGTGAGGGCGTTGACCTTCTTTTCGCCGAGCGCGGCGTAATGGCCCACCAGCGCGGTGCAGGTGATGCCGCCGGAGCAGGCGCCGAGCATGTTCAGATCCTTGCTGCCGGTGATCGCCAGCACCGCGTCGACCGCCTCCTTGAGCGCATCGATGTAGGTCGACAGCCCCCACTCGCGCTGGGCCTTGGTCGGGTTGCGCCAGCTGACGATGAAGGTCTGCTGCTGCGAGCGCAGGCAGAAGCGCGCCAGGCTCTTCTCCGGACTCAGGTCGAAGACATAGAACTTGTTGATCTGCGGCGGCACCACCAGCAGCGGGCGGCTGTGCACCTGTTCGGTGATCGGGCGGTACTGGATCAGCTCCAGCACATCGTTGCGGTACACCACCGAGCCTTCGCTGGTGCCCAGGTTCTTGCCGACCTCGAAGGCCTCCATGTTCACCTGGCTGGGCATGCCACCGTTGTTGACCATGTCCTTGGCCAGGTTGGACAGGCCATCGAGCAGGCTCTTGCCGCCGGTCTCGAAGAAGCGCTTGACCGCGGCGGGGTTGGAGAGGGTGTTGGTGGGGGCCATGGCCTCGGTCATCAGGTTGATGACGAACTGCCCGCGGCTGATGTCCTGCGGCGACAGGTCGCTCTCGGCGATCCAGTCGTTGAGCTCCTTGCGCCAGGCCAGGTAGGTCTGCAGGTAGCGGCGATACAGCGGGTTCTTGCTCCACGCCGGGTCGCTGAAGCGACGGTCGTCGCCTTCGGGCTGCAGGGCCGACTTGCCCAGCAGCACGTTCTTCAGTTCCAGGCCGAAATGCGCCACGTGCTTGGCGCTGTGCAACGGCTGGCGAATAGCCTGGCGCAATACCGTGCGCGCCGAGGTCAGCAGGTCCTTGCGGCGAATGCCGATGACCGGGTTCAGCCCCAGGGTGTTTTCCGAGGCCTGCCGCTGCAACTCATCGTTGTTCTTGTTACTCATCTACGACGCTCCGTTGTCCTGAGACGAGTACCGGTGTGCTGTGACAGCCCGGTACTGCTACTCGGGTGACCAGTGATAAGGAACAGCGGTGCTGCGACCGGATGCGTGTCGATGATGAGCTGCGGGGGTTTCTGCGTGTGAAGACAACCTGCTTTCGCTCGCGACCTCTACATACCGGCCTGGCCCTGCCTGCCACGAGGGCGATGCAGGGAACTTGCCAGCTCCATTGGTTACCCGACTTTCATGTAATGCGCAAGACAGCCAGTCTTTGGCGGCCATTCACGCATTCAAGCAGATGGGATTAGAAAATGCGCTCTAAAGCCTGGAGGCCTTGAGCTAGAGCATCAGTTTCACGACGGATTCGGACGGGTCGCGGGATTTGCCGGCCTTGTGCAGTTCGTCGAGGTACTCGGCCCACAGCTGTTCCTGGCGCAGGCACAGCTGCTCGAGGTACTCCCAGGTGAACAATCCGGAGTCATGGCCGTCGTCGAAGGTCAGTTTCAGTGCGTACTGACCGGCCGGTTCCAGGCCGCTGAGGCCAACGTTGATCTTGCCGAATTGCAGGATGGGGTTGCCATGGCCCTGGACCTCGGCGGAGGGAGAGTGCACCCGCAGGAACTCGGCGGGCAGGTGGTAGACCTCGTCGGGGGCGTAGGTGAGGGTGAGGGTCTTGGAGGCTTTGTGCAGATTGATGGCGGTGGGCAGGCGGGCCATGGGCGAATCTCTCTTTGGCTTCAAGCTGCAAGCTTCGAGTGATTCCTGGCATTGTGCAAGGGGGCTGCTGCGCAGCCCAATCGCGACACAAGGCCGCTCCTACAGGGAAACGCGATCTTCTGTAGGAGCGGCCTTGTGTCGCGATAGGGCCGCGCAGCGGCCCCTGCGGTCTTACAGGATGTAGCGCGACAGGTCTTCGTTCTGCGCCAGCTCACCGAGGTGGCTGTTCACGTACGCCGCGTCGATGTGGATCGGCTTCTCGTCATGGGTGCTGGCCAGGTCGCCGGCGCTGAACGACACCTCTTCGAGCAGGCGCTCGAGCAGGGTGTGCAGGCGACGGGCACCGATGTTCTCGGTCTTCTCGTTGACCTGGAACGCGATTTCGGCCAGGCGCTTGAGGCCTTCGTCGGCGAACTCGATGTGCAGGCCTTCGGTCTTGAGCAGTTCGCGGTACTGTTCGGTCAGCGACGCATGCGGTTCTTTCAGGATGCGCTCGAAATCTTCCGGGGTCAGGGCCTTGAGCTCGACGCGGATCGGCAGGCGACCCTGCAGCTCGGGTACCAGGTCGCTTGGCTTGCTCAGGTGGAACGCGCCGGAGGCGATGAACAGGATGTGGTCGGTCTTGACCATGCCCAGCTTGGTGTTGACGGTGCAGCCTTCGATCAGCGGCAGCAGGTCGCGCTGCACGCCTTCGCGGGACACATCGGCGCCGCCAACGTTGCCACGCTTGGCCACCTTGTCGATCTCGTCGATGAACACGATGCCGTGCTGCTCGACCGCTTCCAGGGCCTTGGCCTTGAGCTCTTCCTCGTTGACCAGGCGGCCGGCCTCTTCATCGCGGATCATCTTCAGGGCGTCCTTGACCTTCAGCTTGCGCGCCTTGCGCTTGCCCTTGCCCATGTTGGCGAACAGGCTCTGCAGCTGGTTGGTCATCTCTTCCATGCCAGGCGGCGCGGCGATCTCGACGCCCATGTTCTCGGCGACTTCGATCTCGATTTCCTTGTCGTCCAGCTGGCCTTCGCGCAGGCGCTTGCGGAACAGCTGGCGGGTGTTGGAGTCGCCGCTGGACTGCTGGGCTTCCTCGCTGAAACTGCTGACCCGCGCCTGCGGCAGCAGGGCGTCGAGGATGCGGTCTTCGGCGGCGTCCTCGGCACGGTGGCGCACGCGGACGATCTCCTGCTCGCGCAGCATCTTCAGCGCGGCGTCGGCCAGGTCGCGGATGATCGACTCGACGTCACGGCCAACGTAGCCGACTTCGGTGAACTTGGTCGCTTCGACCTTGATGAACGGCGCGTTGGCCAGCTTGGCCAGGCGGCGGGCGATTTCGGTCTTGCCCACGCCGGTGGGGCCGATCATCAGGATGTTCTTGGGGGTGACTTCGGCACGCAGCTCGGCGGGCAGCTGCATGCGCCGCCAGCGGTTGCGCAGGGCGATGGCGACGGCGCGCTTGGCGTCGTCCTGGCCGATGATGTGGCGGTTGAGTTCGTGGACGATCTCGCGGGGGGTCATGGACATGGTGAATACGGTCCTCGAGCAGAGCTGTCAGTGTGGAAAAGTCCCGCTACGAGCGGGACGCCAAAACAACTGATCAGTCGGCCAGGTCCTGCTCCTCGATGGTCAGGTTGTGGTTGGTGAACACGCAGATGTCACCGGCGATGTTCAGGGCGGTCTCGGCGATTTCGCGGGCCGAGAGGTCGGTCTTGTTCAGCAGCGCGCGGGCCGCGGCCTGGGCGTAGGCGCCGCCGGAACCCATGGCGATCAGGCCATCCTCGGGTTCGACCACGTCGCCATTGCCGGTGATGATCAGCGAGGCATCCTTGTTGGCCACGGCCAGCATGGCCTCCAGGCGGCTCAGGGTACGGTCGGTACGCCATTCCTTGGCCAGCTCGACGGCGGCGCGCACCAGGTGGCCGGAGTGTTTCTGCAGCTGGGCTTCAAAGCGCTCGAACAGCGTGAAGGCGTCGGCGGTGGCACCGGCGAAGCCGGCGATGACCTGGCCGTTGTACAGGCGACGGACTTTTTTGGCGTTGCCTTTCATCACGGTGTTGCCGAGGGAAACCTGGCCGTCGCCGCCCATGACGACTTTGCCGTTACGGCGGACAGAAACGATGGTAGTCAAGGGAGAGTCTCCACGCAGCGGGGCGAAAATGCCTGATGGAGAGTCATATGGGGGGAGGGGGGAAGGATTTCAACCGGGGGAGATGAATGGTTGCTGCAGCTTCAAGGCGAAAGGTGAACAGTGTGGGAGCGGCCTTGCGTCGCGAAAGGGCTGCGCAGCAGCCCCACAACCTCGACATCATGCATGGATTGCTGGGGCCGCTTTGCGGCCCTTTCGCGACACAAGGCCGCTCCCACAGCGATACTCAGGCCTCGTGGCAGACGTGCCCGTCGACCAAGGTATAACGCACTGCACCCGGCAGGCAGTGGCCGATGAACGGGCAGTTCTCGCCACGGGAGAACCACTGCTCGCCCGCCACGGTGGAGGCTTGAGGGTCGAACAGCAGCAGATCCGCCGCGCCGCCCACCTTCAACTCGCCCGCCGGCAGGCGCATGGCCTGGGCCGGACCACTGCTCAGGCGTGCCAGCAGCGTCGGCAGGTCGAGCAGGCCGTCTTCCACCAGGGTCATGGCCAGCGGCAGCAGCAGCTCGACGCTGCTGATACCCGGCTCGGTGGCGCCGAACGGCGCCAGCTTGGCGTCGCGCTCATGGGGCTGATGGTGGCTGCAGATCGCCTGGATCACCCCGGACTTCACCGCCTCACGCAGGCCGTCGCGGTCGGCCGCGGTGCGCAGCGGCGGCTGCACGTGGTACAGGCTGGAGAAGTCGCGCAGGGCCTCGTCGGTGAGGATCAGCTGGTACAGCGCCACGTCGGCGGTGACCGGCAGACCCAGCTGCTGGGCCTGGGCGATCAGCCGGGCGCCACGGGCGCTGGTGATCTGGCTGAAATGGGCGCGCACGCCGGTCTGTTCGACCAGCAGCAGGTTGCGCGCCAGGGCCACGGTCTCGGCGGTTTCCGGGATGCCGGGCAAGCCGAGGAAACTGGCCATGGGGCCTTCGTGGGCCAGGCCGCCTTGCGACAGGTCGCGGTCCTGGGAGTGGAACACCACGGTCAGGTCGAAGGTGGCGGCGTACTCCAGCGCGCGGGCCAGGGTACGGTTGTTGGGGATTTCCTTGAGGCCGTTGCCGAATGCCACGCAACCGGTGTCACGCAGGGCCACCAGCTCGGCCAGTTGCTCGCCTTCCAGGCCCTTGGTCAGGGCGCCGATCGGGTAGACCTTGCTGTTGGCGGCTTCGCGGGCGCGGTCGAGGATCAGCTCGGCCACCGCCGAGGTGTCCAGCACCGGCTTGGTCTGCGGCGGGCAGCACAGGCTGGTGACGCCGCCGGCGACCGCAGCGCGGGTTTCGCTGGCGATGTTGCCCTTGCGGCTGTAGCCCGGCTCGCGCAGCGAGACGCCGAGGTCGACCAGGCCAGGGGCGGCGACCAGGCCGTCGGCCTGGATCGTGCGGCTGGCGCTGAAGCCGGCCGGCGCCGCGCCGATGGCGGCAATGCGCCCGCCGTCCAGGTGCAGGTCGGTGATGCGGTCCAGGCCGCTGGCAGGATCGATGACCCGGGCGCCGATGATGCTGATGGTCACTGGGCGTTCTCCTGCTCGAATTGACGTTGCGCGGTCTGTCCGCTCATGGCCATGGACAGCACGGCCATGCGCACGGCGATGCCGTAGGTGACCTGGTTGAGGATCACCGAATGCTGGCCGTCGGCCACCGCCGATTCGATCTCCACGCCGCGGTTGATCGGGCCCGGGTGCATGACGATGGCATCGGGCTTGGCCCCGGCCAGGCGCGCGGTGGTCAGGCCGAACAGGCGGTAGAACTCGCCCTCGCTGGGCAGCAGGCCACCGGCCATGCGCTCGCGCTGCAGGCGCAGCATGATCACCACGTCGACGTCCTTGAGGCCTTCGGCCAGGTCGGTGTAGACCTTCACCCCGTACTGCTCGATGCCGATCGGGATCAGGGTTTTCGGGCCGATCACGCGGATGTCCGGGCAGCCCAGCGCCTTGAGCGCGAGCATGTCGGAGCGGGCCACGCGCGAGTGCAGGATATCGCCGACGATCGCCACCGACAGGTTCTCGAAACTGCCCTTGTGACGGCGGATGGTCAGCATGTCGAGCATGCCCTGGGTCGGGTGGGCGTGGCGGCCATCGCCGCCGTTGATCACCGCCACGTCCGGGCACACGTGCTCGGCGATGAAGTGGGCGGCGCCGGAGTCGGAGTGACGCACGACGAACATGTCGGCGGCCATGGCCTCCAGGTTGCGCAGGGTGTCGAACAGGGTCTCGCCCTTGCTGGTCGAGGAAGTCGACACGTTCAGGCTGATCACGTCGGCCGACAGGCGCTGGGCCGCCAGTTCGAAGGTGGTGCGGGTACGGGTCGAGTTCTCGAAGAACACGTTGCACACGGTCTTGCCGCGCAGCAACGGGACTTTCTTCACGGCCCGGGCGCCGACTTCGAGGAACGAGTCGGCGGTGTCGAGGATCTCGGTGAGCAGTTCGCGGGGCAAACCGTCGAGCGAGAGGAAGTGGCGCAGCTGGCCCTGGTCATTGAGCTGCAGCGGGCGCTTGGCGTCGGATGGCGTCATCGCGGGGGACTCTTAAAGGGCGGATGCGGAGGCGAGGTCCTGGCGCTCGAGGGCGAGCGGCGTGGGTCCGGTCAATTTTACCCGTTCATGGGCGGCCAGGGACAGGGTGGCGCCAAGCACGTTCGGGCGGATCGGCAGTTCGCCGGCATCCAGGTCGAGCAGGCACGCCAGCGTCACGCTGGCCGGGCGACCGTAGTCGAACAGTTCGTTGAGAGCGGCGCGGATGGTGCGACCGCTCATCAGCACGTCGTCCACCAGCACCAGGTGCTGGCCTTCGATCTCGAACGGCAGCTCCGAGGGGCGTACCTGCGGGTGCAGGCCGTTCTGGCTGAAATCGTCGCGGTAGAAGGAGACGTCGAGGGTGCCCAGCGGGCTTTGGTCGCCGAGCTCGGCCTGCAGGGCCTGGGCCACCCACACGCCGCCGGTGCGAATGCCGATGAAGCGCGGCTCGGTGATGCCGCGGCGGGCCAGGTGGGCGCGAAGGTCGACGGCCATCTGCCGGATCAGGTCGGCGGGATTGGGTAGGCTCATTGCGTGCTCCTCGAAAGGCGGGCGCCGGGTCTGCCCGGCGGCAAAGCGGATTTAAGTGTTGGCCTCCAGCCAGCCTTGCAGCAGCAGGGCGGCGGCGATGGCGTCGACCGGGTTGTCGCGGTAGCTGCCGTGGCGCCCGCCTCGGGCCATCTGTTCGCCCTTGGCTTCGAAAGTGGTCAGGCGTTCGTCGTGGGTGTGCACCGGCAGGTTGTAGCGGCCATGCAGGCGGCGGGCGAACTTTTCGGCGCGCTCGCTCATCTCGCTGGGCGTGCCGTCCATGTTCAGCGGCAGGCCGACGACGATGGCATCGGGTTTCCATTCCTTGATCAGCTTCTCGACCTGGTTCCAGTCCGGCACGCCGTTCTGCGCCTTGAGCGTGCACAGCTCGCGGGCCTGGCCGGTGATCACCTGGCCGACGGCGACGCCGATCTGCCGGGTGCCGTAGTCGAAGCCCAGCAGCAGGCGCAGTTCGGCCATCAGGCGTGCCCTGCCTGGCTGGTCAGCAGGCTGAGGTTGATGCCCAGGCTGGCGGCGGCGGCATCCAGGCGCAGGTCGCTGGCCAGGCCGAAGATGATCTCGGGGTCGAACGGACAGTTGAGCCAGGCGTTGTCGGCCAGCTCCGCTTCCAGCTGGCCGGCTTCCCAGCCGGCGTAGCCGAGGGTGATCAGGCTCTGTTTCGGCCCCACGCCGGCGGCGATGGCCAGCAGCACGTCCTGCGAGGTGGTCAGCGACAGCCCTTCCAGCGCCACCGTGGCCTGGAAGCTGCATTCGTCGCTGTGCAGCACGAAACCACGATCGGTCTGCACCGGGCCACCCTGGTAGATCGGCACGTGCAGGGTGCTGGCCGGTGGCTGTTCGTCCGGTCGCAACTGCTCGAGGATATCGGCCAGGTTCAGCTCCTGCGGGCGGTTGACCACCAGGCCCATGGCGCCGTGGGCATTGTGCTCGACGATGTAGGTGAGGGTCTGGGCAAAGTTCGGATCGGCCATGTGCGGCATGGCGATCAGGAACTGGTGCTTGAGGTAGCTGGGGGCGAGGGTTTTCATGAGCGATAGTGTGGCGCCAGGTGGCGAGGCTGACAAGGTGCGCGAGTGGCTGTCGGTGACCCTTGTAGGAGCGGCCTTGTGTCGCGAAAGGGCTGCACCGCAGCCCCGGCAGTTCTGCATGAGGCCAAGACCCTGGGGCCGCTACGCAGCCCTTTCGCGACACGAGGCCGCTCCTGCAGGGGGCAAGCAAGCCCTGCGTTAGTTGCTCGACAGCTTGTCGCCCCGGGCAAAGCGCCAGGTGCGGATGATCTCCAGCCGGTCGAACTCGGCCAGGTCCCCGGTGAACGGCGCGAACGGCGCCGCCAGGCGGACGATGCGCTGGGCCGCCTGGTCCAGCACCGGCTGCCCGGACGACTCCAGCACCAGCACCTCGAACAGCGAACCATCGCGGTTGATCGACACCATCATGCGCAAGCTGCCATACATCTGTTGGCGCCGGGCTTCCTCGGGGTAGTTGAGGTTGCCGATGCGCTCGACCTTCTTGCGCCACTCTTCCTTGTACCAGGCGCCTTTGTCGCGCATGGTCGAGGCGGCATTGAGACGGTGAATGCGCGGGCGTTTGGCGTACAGCTGCTGTTCGTTGGACAGCTCGGCCTCGAGGCTGGCGATCTGGCTGGACAGCTGCGAGCTGTCGAAGTCCGGCACCTTGGCCTCGGGCTTGGGCTGCGGCTTGCTTTCCTTTGGCCTGGGCTCGACCTTCTGTGGCTTCGGCGCCTGGGTGGCGACCACCGATTTTGCCGGCGCCGGTGGGGTTTGCGGTCGCGCGGCCGGTGGCGGGGTGATCTTGTTGATCTTGCTGTCCTGGAAAGGCGCCACCTCGGTGGTCTTGGGCACCGCCTTTTTCTCCAGGGTACCGCTGCCCTGCTGGTTGTCCTGGGCCTGGAAGTCGGCCTTCTCGGGCGCTTTTTCGCTCTTGAAGGTGGCCAGGGTGATGTCCATGGTGTGGCGGATTTCGGCTGGCTTGACCACGCTGAAGCCCACACCCAGGATCAGTGCCAGGTGCACCAGGGCAGCCAGGAACAGGGTGAAGCCGAGCCGGTCCACCGGGCGAACGCGTGGTGGCAGCAGGTCGGGCGGGATGTCGGCGGGCAGCGTCATCGGGTATCCAGCAACCGCGCGCAAGGGCAGCGGCTCAGTCGTAAAGGACCGGCATCATACCCCACTGCGCGGCGTTGCCACGTGTCCTCGGTCAGCGCGCCTGCAGCTTGCGATCAATGGCATCCATCAATCGTCCGCCGATGTCGGTGTTGTAGGCCGCGTCGATCTCGCGGATGCAGGTCGGGCTGGTGACGTTGATTTCGGTGAGGTAGTCGCCGATCACGTCCAGACCCACGAACAGCAGGCCCTTCGCGCGCAGGGTCGGGCCGACCTGATTGGCGATCCAGCGGTCGCGCTCGCTCAGCGGGCGGGCCTCGCCGCGGCCGCCGGCGGCCAGGTTGCCGCGGGTCTCGCCGCTGGCCGGGATGCGCGCCAGGCAGTAGTCCACCGGGTCGCCGTCGATCATCAGGATGCGCTTGTCGCCGTCCTTGATAGCCGGCAGGTAGGCCTGGGCCATGATCTGCTGGGCGCCCAGCGCGGTAAGGGTCTCGAGGATCACCGACAGGTTGGGGTCGCCGACCCGGTGACGGAAGATCGAGGTGCCGCCCATGCCATCCAGTGGCTTGAGAATCACGTCGCCATGCTCGGCGGCGAATTGGCGAATGATGTCCGGGCGACGGCTGACCAGGGTGGGCGGCGTGCACTGCGGGAACAGCGTGGCGAACAGTTTCTCGTTGCAGTCGCGCAGGCTCTGCGGACGGTTGACCACCAGCACGCCTTCGGCTTCGGCCTGCTCCAGCAGGTAGGTGCTGTAGACGAACTCCATGTCGAAGGGCGGGTCCTTGCGCATGAGGATCACGTCCAGCTCGGCCAGGGGGCTGTCCTGCTCCTCGCCCAGCTCGAACCAGCGGGCCGGGTCGGCGAACACCTTGAGTGGGCGCATGCGCGCGCGTGCCTTGCCCTGGCCCTGGTACAGATCGCGCTGCTCCATGTAGAACAGGCTCCAGCCGCGCGCCTGGGCGGCCAGCAACATGGCCAGCGAGCTGTCCTTTTTGTAGGAGATGGACGCGATGGGGTCCATGACAATCCCGAGGCGAACGCTCATGGGGTAATTCCTCTTGGCGGCGGGTGGCCGCGATGGCACGAAAGAAAAGTGGCTCAGGGTGGCGCCGGGCGCGCCCACGGTCAAGGGGCCGGCGGATGGAATGGCTATCGCGAGTGTGCTAAAAAGGCCAGGCACATGGCCTGCACGGCCTTTTGGCGAATTCGCTCCCAGGCAGAAGCGCAACTATGGAACAGCCCCTGAAGGTGATGGTGATCGACGACTCCCGCACGATCCGCCGCACCGCCCAGATGTTGCTCGGCGAGGCGGGCTGCGAGGTGATCACCGCCAGTGACGGTTTCGACGCCCTCGCCAAGATCATCGATCACAGACCCCGGATCATCTTCGTCGATGTGCTCATGCCGCGCCTGGACGGCTACCAGACCTGCGCGGTGATCAAGCACAACAGCGAATTCAAGGACACCCCGGTGATCCTGCTTTCATCGCGCGATGGCCTGTTCGACAAGGCTCGCGGTCGGGTGGTCGGCTCCGACCAGTTCCTGACCAAACCCTTCAACAAGGAAGAACTGCTCGATGCGATCCGCGCCCATGTGCCCGGCTTCGCCGCGCAGGACCCACACGCACCCTGACGCCGCCGGCGAAGGCGGCGCCTCACGTTCCTCATGGGGAAACAGCATGGCCCGAGTTCTGATTGTCGACGACTCGCCGACAGAGATGTACAGATTGACCGAATGGCTGGAGAAGCACGGCTATGGGGTGCTCAAGGCCGACAATGGCGCCGACGGCGTGGCCCTGGCCCGCCAGGAGAAGCCCGACGCGGTGCTGATGGACATCGTCATGCCCGGCATGAACGGCTTCCAGGCCACCCGCCAGCTGAGCAAGGACCCGGAAACCAGCGCCATTCCGGTCATCGTGGTCACCACCAAGGACCAGGACACCGACCGCATCTGGGCCCAGCGCCAGGGCGCCCGCGATTTCCTGACCAAACCGGTGGAAGAGGACGCGCTGATCGCCAAGCTCAAAGAAGTGCTGGGCGCTTGACCACCCGCCCCCAGGGCGCGTCGCTGACCGCCTTCGAGCTGCTGCTGGACATCGACCGGCGCTGCCGCCTGCTGGTGGCCGACCAGCCGCCGCAGGATACCCGCCTGCAACAGTGGAGCGGCATCGGCTTTCGCATTGCCGGGCAATGGTTCGTCGCCCCCATGGGCGAGGTCGCCGAAGTGCTGCGCGAGCCTCGCAGCAGCCGGGTACCGGGCGTGCAGCCCTGGGTGCGCGGGGTGGCCAACCTGCGCGGGCGGCTGCTGCCGGTGATGGACCTGTGCGCGTTCTTCGGTCTGGGGCCGGCGGCGGCGGGCAAGCAGCGGCGGGTGCTGGTGCTCGATCACGAAGAGCTGTTCGCGGGGTTGCTGGTGGACGAGGTAGTGGGCCTGCAGCATTTCGCCCTGAGCAGCCTCGAGCTGTCGCCGCCACAGCCGCTGATCCGCGCCGCGGCGCCGTTCGTGCAGGGGCATTTCCCCCGTGAACGCAACTGGGCGATCTTCAGCCCGTTCGCCCTGGCCCAGGCGCCGGGGTTTCTCGATGTGGCGTTGTAGAGGACTTTCGACGTGAACAAGCCAGGACCCACCGTTCCCGCCGCGGCCGTTTCTCCCGCCGCCGTGGCCCAGCGGCCACGCAGCACGGCGCAGATCACCGTGCTGTTCGTGGTGCTGATCCTGTCGATCATCCTGCTGTTCGCCAACTTCGCCTACCTCAACACCCAGGCCAACCACGACAAGCAGTACATCGGCCATGCCGGCGAGCTGCGCGTGCTGTCGCAGCGCATCGCCAAGAACGCCACCGAGGCCGCCGCCGGCAAGGCCCTGGCGTTCAGGTTGCTGAGCGATGCGCGCAACGATTTCGAGCGGCGCTGGAGCTACCTGCGCGAAGGCGACAAGACCACCGGCCTGCCCGCCGCCCCGGTAGCCGTGCGCGACGAGATGGATGCCGTGCGCCAGGACTGGGAGAACCTGCGCAAGAACACCGACACCATCCTCGCCAGCGAGCAGACCGTGCTGTCACTGCACCAGGTCGCGGCGACCCTGGCCGAAACCGTGCCGCAACTGCAGGTGGAATACGAAAAAGTCGTCGAGATTTTGCTGCAGAGCGGCGCACCGGCCAGCCAGGTGGCGGTGGCCCAGCGCCAGTTGCTGCTGGCCGAGCGCATCCTCGGGTCGGTCAACACCGTGCTCGCCGGCGATGACACCTCGGTGCAGGCCGCCGATGCCTTTGGCCGCGATGCCAGCCGCTTCGGCCAGGTGCTCGAGGGCATGCTCGCCGGCAACCCGGCGATCCAGGTGACCCGGGTCGAGGACGCCGATGCGCGGGCCCGCCTGGCCGAGATCGCCGAGCTGTTCCAGTTCGTCGCAGGCTCCGTGGACGAAATCCTCGAGACCTCGCCCGAACTGCTGCGCGTGCGCGAGGCCGCGAGCAACATCTTCAGCCTGTCGCAGACCCTGCTCGACGAAGCCTCGCACCTGGCCAACGGCTTCGAGAACCTGGCCGGCGGGCGCACCCTGGACACCGTCGGAGGCTATGCGCTCGGCCTGCTGGCGCTGGCGTCGATCATCCTCATCGGCCTGGTGATGGTGCGCGCCACCAGCCGCCAGCTGCGCGAGACCGCCGAGAAGAACGAGCGCAACCAGCAGGCGATCATGCGCCTGCTCGATGAAATCGAGGAACTGGCCGATGGCGACCTGACCGTCACCGTGTCGGTCACCGAGGACTTCACCGGGGCCATCGCCGACTCGATCAACTATTCGGTCGACCAGCTGCGCGACCTGGTCGCGACCATCAACCACAGCGCCGAGCAGGTCGCTTCCGCCGTGCAGGACACCCAGAACACCGCCCGCCAGCTGGCCAAGGCCTCCGAGCACCAGGCCGAGCAGATCAGCGAGGCCTCCGAGGCAGTGGGGGACATGGTCGAGTCGATCGACCGCGTGTCGGCCCACGCCTACGAATCGGCCAAGGTGGCCGAGCGCTCGGTGGCCATCGCCAACAAGGGCAACGAGGTGGTGCACAACACCATCCACGGCATGGACAACATCCGCGAGCAGATCCAGGACACCGCCAAGCGGATCAAGCGCCTTGGCGAGTCTTCCCAGGAGATCGGCGATATCGTCAGCCTGATCGACGATATTGCCGACCAGACCAACATTCTCGCCCTCAACGCGGCGATCCAGGCGTCGCTGGCCGGCGAAGCCGGGCGAGGCTTTGCCGTGGTCGCCGACGAAGTGCAGCGCCTGGCCGAGCGTTCGTCCTCGGCCACCCGCCAGATCGAGGCGCTGGTGCGTACCATCCAGGCCGACACCAACGAGGCGGTGATCTCCATGGAGCAGACCACCGCCGAGGTGGTGCGCGGCGCGCGCCTGGCCCAGGACGCCGGGGTCGCGCTGGCCGAGATCGAAGGCGTGTCGCAGACCCTGGCCGACCTTATCCACAGCATCTCGGACGCCGCTCAGCTGCAGACGTCGTCGGCCGGGCAGATTTCCCACACCATGGCGGTGATCCAGCAGATCACCGCGCAGACCTCCGCCGGCTCCGGCGCTACCGCCGACAGCATCCGCCACCTGGCGCGCATGGCCAGCGAGATGCGCCGCTCGGTGTCCGGCTTCACCCTGCCGAAACCGGCGCAGCGCTCGTGAAGGAGGTGGGCATGGTGCCGTCCACCGGGCATCGCGAACGCCACGACACGGTCGCCCTGGCCTGGGCCAAGGCACCGATTCTCGACTGCCTGGGCCAGGCGCGCCAGGCACTGGAGCGTTTTTCGGGCGAGCCGGGCGACCTGTCGATGCTGGCGTTCTTCGTCGATAACCTGCATCAGGTGCATGGCTGTCTGCGCATGCTCGAACTGCCGGGCGCCACGCGCCTGGCCGAGGAGCTGGAACTGCTCGGGCGGGCCATGGCCGACGGCCAGGTAAGTCCCCGTGGCGATTGCCTGGGCGCGCTGTTCCGAGGCCTGGAGCAGCTGCCGCCGTATCTCGACCGATTGCGCGGCGCACGACACGACCTGCCGCTGGTGGTCATGCCGCTGCTCAACCAGCTGCGCACCTGCCGTGGGGCCGAGCCGCTGGCCCAGGTCAGCCTGCTGGGCGAACTCGGACAGCGCCTGGCGGGGCCGGCGGACCTGGCCAACCTCGACCTGTCACTGGGCAGCTGGCGCGAGCACATGCAGGCCGGCACCGGGCGTGACGCGCTGCGTTCGGTGGTGATGGCCCTGTGCGACGACCTGATGCGGATCAAGGATCGCCTGGACCCGTTCGTCGCCGTCGAACGCGTGCCGAGCGAACCGTTGGAGGCCCTGCTCGCGCCTCTGCGTCACGTCGCCGACACCTTGGCGGTGCTCGGCTTCCAGCAACCGCGGCGGGTGATCATCGATCAGGTACTGGCATTGCAGGCCCTGGCCGAGCAGGACGGGGCGGTGGACGAAGCGGTGCTGATGGATGTGGCCGGTGCGCTGTTGTACGTCGAGGCCACCCTCAACGGCATGGTCGGCCCGTTGGAGGAGACCGCCCCCGGCAGCCTCCCGGGTTCGGACCTGGCCGATATCCGCCAACTGTTGCTCAACGAATGCCTGAACGTGCTGCAGCAGGCCAAGGACCTGATCGGTGATTGCCTGGAGTCGGATTGGTCGCGCCAGCGCCTGCAGGCCTTGCCGGGCTTGCTGCAGCAGGTGCGGGGGGCGCTGGCCATGTTGATGCTGCCTGGCGCCGCCGAGGTGTTCGGCGCGTGCGCGGGCTATGTACAGGGCTGGCTGGTGCACCTGGAAGACGAGCCGTCGCCGGATGAACTGGCGCACCTGGCCGATGCGCTGAGCGCCGGCGAGGCCTGGCTGCAGTGGCGGGTCGCCGACCCGCTGGCCGACGCCCAGCGCTTCCTCGACATGGCCCAGGCCAGCCTGGGCGCGCTGGGCGTGCAGTGTCGGCGCCAGGACGGCACGGGCCGGCTCGACCCGACCGCGGACGGTGTCGACGACGAGTTGCGCGAGGTGTTTCTCGAAGAGGCCGGCGACCTGCTGCCGGAGATCGAGCGTCATTGGTTGCGCTGGCGCGCCGACAACGGCCTGCGCGATGCCCTGGTCGAGGTGCGCCGGGCCTTGCACACGCTTAAGGGCAGCGGACGCATGGTCCACGCAGAGGCCGTGGCGGAGCTGGCCTGGGGCGCCGAGCACCTGCTCAATCGAGTGCTGGAAGGACGCATCGTGCTCAGCCGCGAAGGGCTGGTGGCCCTGCAGCAGGTGTTCGCGCGCCTGCCTGACCTGCTGGCCGACTTCGCCGCCGGTCAACTGCCGGCCATGGTTGAAACCGAACAGCTGGCCGGCCACCTGCACGCCCTGGCGCTCAATGACGCGCGCGCCAATGCCCGCGTCGATGGGCTCGATCCGCAGTTGCTGGAGATTTTCCGCAACGAGGCCCAGACCCACCTGGCCGGGCTCGATGCCTTCCTGCAGGGCGGCGACCCCGAGGGCACGCCGGTCAGCGACAGCCTGCAGCGCGCCCTGCACACGCTCAAGGGCAGTGCGGCCATGGCCGGGGTGATGCCCGTGGCGGAGCTGGCCACGGCCCTTGACCGGCTGGTGCGCGAGTACAAGGGGCATCAGTTGCCCCTCAAACTGGCTGAAGTCGAACTGCTGGAAGCGGCGCGCGCGCTGTTCCACCTGGGGCTGGCGCAACTGGACAGCACGCCGCTGGCCGCCATCGCGGGGGCGGCGGAACTGATCGAGCAGGTCGGGCTGACGGTCGATGCCAGGCTGGCGCAGCTGCAGGCCGAGCCGCATCCGCCGCGACGAGCCCGGCGTGACCCGCAGCTGACCGCCACCTTCCTGACCATGGGCATGGACATCCTGCTCGACGCCGAGGCCCGGCTGGCGCATTGGCAGGGTGACCCCTCGCAGCACCACGAGCTGCAACTGCTGCTCGATGAAATGACCACCCTGGGCCACGGCGCGCATCAGGCCGAGTTGTGGCAGGTGGACGAGGTCTGTGAGGGCCTGCTGGACCTGTACGGCGCGGTGGAGGAGGGCAGCCTGGCGGTAACGCCGCGCTTCTTCGAGGTCGCCCGTCAGGCGCACGAAGCGCTTCTCGACCTGTTCGACGAGATCGCCGCCGGGCAGGACCCCAGTGCCCGCCCGGAATGCCTGGCGGCCTTGTACGGCCTGCTCGACGATGCCCTCGACCCGGCCGCCATGGGCCTGATCGGCGCTGACGCGGTGACGCCCCTGATCGTCGCGGGAGAGCTGCCGGACCCCGCTGTCGTCGAACTGTTCCTCGACGAGGCCGGGGACATCCTCGATGGCGCCAACCAGGCGTTGCAGCAGTGGAAGCAGGACCCGGACAGCGTCTCGGCGTTGTCCGTGCTGCAGCACGACGTGCTCACGCTGAAGGGCGGCGCGCAAATGGCGGCCATCGGGGCGGTCGAGGTGCTCGCCCAGGAGCTGGCGCTGCTCTACGAGGGGTTGGTGGATCGGCGCCTGGGCGCTGGGCCGGTGCTGTTCGAGCTGCTCAGGCGTAGCCATGGCGCCCTGGCCGACATGCTGCAGAGCCTGCGTCAGGGCCAGCCGCCGGTATCGGCGGTGGCGTTGCTTGGCGAGTTGCGGGAGTTCCGTCACGGCGCGCCGCCCCCGGGCGCGGTCGAGGCGTCGGCTGATCAGCAGGAGGCCGCCGGCGACAAGGAGCTGCTGGAGGTCTTCCTCGAGGAAAGCTCCGATATTCTCGAAAGCGCCGCCGAGTCTCTGGCGCGCTGGCAGGCCGATCCGCGCGGCACGGTCGAGGTGGAGAACTTGCTGCGCGACCTGCACACCCTCAAGGGCGGCGCGCGCATGGTCGAGATCGCCGCCATCGGCGACCTGGCGCACGAGTTGGAATTCCTCTACGAGCTGCTGGCCGCCGGGCGCCTGCCGCCGACGGCGCCGCTGTTCAGCCTGTTGCAGAACTGCCATGACCGCCTGGCGCACATGCTCGATGCCGCGCGCCTGGGGCAGCCGCTGCACGCGGCGACGGCGCTGATCGACTACATCCGCAACTTCTCCAGTGCCGCGCTGACCGACAGCGTCGCCGGCCAGCCCCAGGCCGAGTCGGCCCCCGCCGAGGCGCCTGCCGCCGCGCCCGAGCGGGCCGGGGACATGGTCAAGGTCGACGCTGAACTGCTGGACGACCTGGGCAACCTGGCCGGCGAGCATTCGGTGATCCGTGGCCGCATCGAGCAGCAGGTCAACGACGCCCAGTTCGCCCTCAACGAGATGGAAACCACGCTGGAGCGCATGCGCGACCAACTGTTGCGCCTGGATATCGAGACCCAGGGGCGGATTTCCAGCCGCCAGCAGCTTGAAGGCGACACCTATGACGATTTCGATCCGCTGGAGATGGACCGTCATTCGCAGTTGCAGCAGCTGTCCCGCGCCTTGTTCGAGTCGACGTCGGACCTGCTCGACCTCAAGGAAACCCTGCTGCAGCGTGCCCAGGAGGCGCACAGCCTTCTGCAGCAGCAGGCACGGGTCAACAGCCAGTTGCAGGAGGGCCTGACCGCCACCCTAATGGTGCCATTCGAGCGCTTGGTGCCACGCCTGCAGCGGGTGGTGCGGCAGGTGGCCAGCGAGCTGGGCAAGCAGGTCGAGCTGGTAGTCGGCAACGCCGAGGGCGAGCTGGACCGCAGTGTGCTGGAACGCATGGTCGCGCCGCTGGAGCACATGCTGCGCAATGCCGTCGACCACGGCCTGGAGTCGCGCGAGGCACGCCTGGCGGCGGGCAAGCCGGAACAGGGCACCATCCACCTGAACCTGCTGCACGAGGGCGCCGATATCGTCATCGAGATGAGCGACGACGGTGCCGGGGTGCCGCTGGAGGCCGTGCGCAACAAGGCGATCAAGCGTGGCCTGCTCGATCCGCAGGCACGTCTGAGCGACCACGAGATCCTGCAGTTCATCCTGCGCCCCGGGTTTTCCACGGCCGAAAAGATCACCCAGATTTCCGGGCGCGGCCTGGGCATGGACGTGGTCCATGAGGAGGTCAAGCAACTGGGTGGCTCGATGAGCATCGAGTCCAGCCCTGGCAAAGGCGCACGCTTCCTGATCCGCCTGCCGTTCACCGTGTCGGTGAACCGGGCGCTGATGGTCCACGTGGAGGACGAGCAGTACGCCATCCCGCTGAATACCATCGAAGGCATCGTGCGCGTTCCACCAGCAGAACTCGAAGCCTGCTACCGGCTCGATCCGCCGCGCTATACCTACGCCGGCCACGACTACGCGCTGCGTTATCTCGGCGAGCTGCTGCAGGGCAGCGGCCACTCCAGCCTGCTGGGCCAGAGCGTGCCGTTGCCCGTGCTGCTCACCCATTCCCATGAGCAGTCGTTCGCGATCCAGGTCGACAGCCTGTCGCCCAGCCGCGAGATCGTGGTCAAGAGCCTCGGCCCGCAGTTCGCTGCGGTGCCGGGGCTGTCCGGCGCGACACTGCTCGGCGACGGTCGGGTGGTGCTGATTCTCGACCTGCTCGGCCAACTGCGTGGCCAGCAACGGCGCCTGGCGCGGCTACCGGGGGCGGCGGGCAGCCGCCACGCGCTGACCGGACCGGCACCCCGGCGGCCATTGCTGGTGATGGTGGTGGACGACTCGGTGACCGTGCGCAAGGTCACCAGCCGCCTTTTGGAGCGTCATGGCATGAGCGTGCTGACGGCCAAGGATGGCGTCGATGCCATGGCGCTGCTGGAGGAGCATCGCCCGGATGTGCTGCTGCTGGACATCGAGATGCCGCGCATGGACGGCTTCGAAGTGGCTACGCGGATCCGCCGCGACGAACGTCTGAAACAGCTGCCGATCATCATGATCACCTCGCGTACCGGGCAGAAGCACCGCGACCGGGCGATGGCCATCGGCGTCAACGAATACCTCGGCAAGCCCTACCAGGAGTCGGTCCTGTTGCAGAGCATCGCCCACTGGAGCCAACCCCATGCTTGAACATATCGCCGGCCAGCGCAGCAGCCTGACGGGGCTGCTGTTGCCGTTGGGCGACCGCACCCTGGTGCTGCCCAACGTGGCGGTGGCCGAGCTGATCGGTCATCGTACCCTCGCCTGCGAGCCAGGCGAGCCGGCCTGGCACCTGGGTTGGGTCGACTGGCGCCAGCAGCGTTTGCCGCTGATCGGCTTCGAGGCCGCCTGCGGTGGTCAGACCGTCTGTGGCGAGCGGGCGCGGATCGTCGTGCTCAACGCCCTGGGCGATACCGGCCTGCGCTACCTGGCGGTGCTGCTGCAGGGTATTCCGCGTTCGTGCAAGCTCGACAGCCAGCTCAACTATGTGGACGTGCCGCTGGCGGGGCTGGAACTGGCGGCGGTGCAGGTGGGTGAGCAGGTGGCGCGGGTGCCGGATCTGGTGGGGCTGGAAAGGTTGGTGCGTGACGCGCAACTGCAACTTGCCGGTGGTTAGGATGTGATGCTGAGAGCCTCTTCCAGCAGGAACCCGCAGCGCCTCAGGAGGTCTTTGCTTGCATGTATTACGGTGAACGTTTCAACGCCTGGACCCACCTGGTCGGCGCGGTGCTGGCCTGCATCGGCGCGATCTGGCTGATCGTCGTGGCCGGCCTGCAGGGCGATCCCTGGAAGATCGTCAGTTTCTCCATCTACGGCTTCACCCTGCTGCTGCTCTACAGCATCTCCACCCTCTACCACAGCACCCGCGGGCGGGCGAAGCGGGTCATGCGCAAGCTCGACCACCTGTCCATCTACCTGCTGATCGCCGGCAGCTATACCCCGTTCTGCCTGGTGAGCCTGCGCGGACCGTGGGGCTGGAGCCTGTTCGGCGTGGTCTGGGGGCTGGCGCTGATCGGCATGCTGCAAGAGATCAAGCCGCGCTCGGAGGCGCGGATCCTGTCGATCGTCATCTACGCGGTGATGGGCTGGATCGTGCTGGTGGCGGTCAAGCCACTGCTGACCAGCCTGGGCGCGGCGGGTTTCGCCTGGCTGGCGGCCGGCGGCGTGTTCTACACCGTCGGCATCATCTTCTTCGCCTTCGACAGCCGGTTCCGCCACTGGCATGGCATCTGGCACCTGTTCGTCATCGCCGGCAGCCTGATGCACTTCGTCGCGGTGTTCTTCTACGTCAGCTAGAAGTCGCCCCACAACTGCTGGGCCACCGACAGCGCCACCACCGGCGCGGTCTCGGTGCGCAGCACCCGAGGGCCGAGGCGGGCGGCGTGGTAGCCACTGGCCTTGGCCTGCTCGACCTCGGCATCGCTCAGTCCGCCTTCGGGACCGATCAGGAAGGCCAGCTTCGCCGGCTTGTCATGGCTGGTCAGCGGCTCGGCCACCGGGTGCAGCACCAGCTTGAGGTCGGCTGCGGTGCGCTCGAGCCATTCGGCCAGGGTGAGCGGCGGGTGGATGACCGGCAGGGTGGAGCGACCGCATTGCTCGCAAGCGCTGATCGCCACCTGACGCCAGTGCGCCAGGCGCTTGTCGGCGCGTTCGTCCTTCAGACGCACTTCGCAGCGTTCGCTGACGATCGGGGTGATTTCGTTGGCGCCCAGTTCGGTGGCCTTCTGGATCGCCCAGTCCATGCGCTCGCCACGGGACAGGCCCTGGCCGAGGTGGATGTGCAGTGGTGATTCGGCCTGGCCGGGCAGGGCCTGGTCGAGGCTGACGCGTACGCTTTTCTTGCCGACTTCGAGCAACTGGCCGAGGTATTCCTGGCCGCTGCCGTCGAACAACTGCACGGCGTCGCCGGCAGCCATGCGCAGCACGCGGCCGATGTAGTGGGCCTGGGCCTCGGGGAGGTCGTGCTCGCCGAGGGCCAGGGGGGCGTCGATGAAGAAACGGGAGAGTCTCATGGTTCTACTCGGAATCTGAATGGGGGCATCGTCCCCTGTAGGAGCGGCCTTGCGTCGCGATAGGGCCGCAAAGCGGCCCCGGCAATTTCTGCTGCGAAGCTGAAAACCTGGGGCTGCTGCGCAGCCCTATCGCGACACAAGGCCGCTCCTACAGGGGCCGTGTGAAGGCATGGGTCTAGCCCGGATCGCGGAAATCGGGGTGGAAGCCGGCCGGCACCGCCACGCTGACGCTATCGCGGGTGGCAATGTCGATCCCTTCACTGGCCACCTCGGCCAGGAAGTCGATCTGCTCCGGGGTGATCACGTAAGGTGGCAGGAAATACACCACGCTGCCCAGCGGGCGCAGCAGCGCGCCACGGGTCAGGGCGTGCTCGAAGACTTTCAGGCCGCGACGTTCCTGCCAGGGGTAGGCGGTCTTGCTCGCCTTGTCCTGGACCATCTCGATGGCCAGCGCCATGCCGGTCTGGCGGATCTCGGCCACATGCGGGTGATCGGCCAGGTGCGCCGTGGCACTGGCCATGCGCACCGACAGGGCCTTGTTGGCCTCGATCACATTGTCCTGCTCGAAGATGTCCAGGGTCGCCAGGGCCGCGGCGCAGGCCAGCGGGTTGCCGGTGTAGCTGTGCGAGTGGAGGAAGGCGCGCAGGGTCGGGTAGTCGTCGTAGAAGGCCTGGTACACCTTGTCGGTGGTCAGGCAGGCGGCCAGTGGCAGGTAGCCACCGGTCAGGGCCTTGGACAGGCACAGGAAGTCCGGGCGGATGCCGGCCTGCTCGCAGGCGAACATCGTGCCGGTGCGGCCGAAGCCCACGGCGATCTCGTCGTGGATCAGGTGCACGTCGTAGCGGTCGCAGGCCTCGCGCAGCAGCTTGAGGTAGACCGGATGGTACATGCGCATGCCGCCGGCGCCCTGGATCAGCGGCTCGACGATCACCGCGGCTATGCTGTCGTGATGCTCGGCCAGGGTCTGTTCCATGGCTGCGAACATGTTTCGCGAGTGCTCTTCCCAGCCCATGCCCTCGGGGCGCAGGTAGCAGTCGGGGCTGGGTACCTTGATGGTGTCCAGCAGCAGGGCCTTGTAGGTCTCGGTGAACAGCGGCACGTCACCCACCGACATCGCGGCGATGGTTTCGCCGTGGTAGCTGTTGGTCAGGGTGACGAAGCGCTTCTTCTGCGCTTTGCCGGTGTTCTGCCAGTAGTGGAAGCTCATCTTCAGCGCCACTTCGATGCACGACGAGCCGTTGTCGGCGTAGAACACCCGGTCCAGGCCTGCGGGCGTCATGGCCACCAGGCGTTCGGACAGCTCGATCACCGGCTGGTGGCTGAAACCCGCGAGGATCACATGCTCCAACTGGTCGACCTGGTCCTTGATGCGCTGGTTGATGCGCGGGTTGGCGTGACCGAACACGTTGACCCACCAGGAGCTGACGGCGTCCAGGTAGCGCTTGCCCTCGAAGTCCTCGAGCCATACGCCTTCACCGCGCCTGATCGGGATCAGCGGCAGCTGCTCGTGGTCTTTCATCTGGGTGCAGGGGTGCCACAGGACCTTGAGGTCGCGTTGCATCCACTGATCGTTGAGGCCCATGGGCACTTCTCCTGGCGTTGCGGCTCGGTTTGACCGCGTAAGCCTAAGCAATGCCGGGGGGCAGGACAACCGCTCAATGACGCCAGGCCGGACGCCATTCCAGCTGACGAATGTGCACGATGCTCTGGGGCAATGTCGAGAGGGTCAGGCGGTCGAGCGGGCCGGGCACGTCATGCCAGAATGGCCCCAGGCTGCTTGGGCCTGGCGTGAACTCGATGTAGTTGCTGTCGTGCAGGGTCAGCCAGTAGGCCGTCGAGGCGGCGTTGCCCAGCGTGTTGATGTTCACCTCCAGCAGCAGGCAGTCGACGGTCTGGCCGAAGCGAATCTCGATATCGCTCTGGCCAAGGATGATCAACTCCGTGCCGATATGCCCTTCGTCGGATTCATAGCTCGAGCTGTAGGCGATACCGTTGGACACGATGCTCAGGCCCGTGGGCGTATGCCAGATGATTTCGGGCATGGGCGCCGAGGATGTCCACTTGGCGAAGTCTTCTGTGTAGATCACCGCTGAGCCCTCGGCCTGGTTCTGGTGTACCTGCCAAGCCTGCACCGCCTGACACCTTCGTGCTACTGACAAAAATGCCAGTTGCCAAAAGCACTTGATGTCACTGCGGTGGCAGGGTGGGCAGAGGTGACGTATTCTTAACGCATCTCCCCGGGGCGTTCTTCCCCGTATCTTCTATCGCTTCTCTAACCGGAGTTCGCCATCATGGCTGCTGCTTGGGTGCGCCTGTGCGCGTTGGTATTGATCGGGGTGTCCAGCGGTGCCGCGCTGGCCAAGGACAAGACGGCGATCGTCGTCGGTGGTGGCCTGGCAGGCCTGACCGCGGCCTACGAGCTGCAGAGCAAGGGCTGGCAGGTCACCTTGCTGGAAGCCAAGTCGGGCATGGGCGGGCGATCTGGCCTGGCCACCAGCGAGTGGATCGGCAACAGCAAGACCCAGCCGGTGCTCAACCAGTACCTCGAGCAGTTCAAGGTCGGTACCCTGCCGGCTCCCGAGTTCGTGCGCACCCCTGGCTACCTGATCGACGGCGAATACTTCAGCGCCGCCGACCTGACCGCCAAACAACCGGCGACGGCCGAGGCGCTCAAGCGCTACGAGAAGACCCTCGATGACCTGGCCCGCTCCATCGACGACCCGCTCAACCCGGCCGCCAACAGCACCCTGTTCGCCCTCGACCAGATGAACGTCTCCACCTGGCTCGACAAGCTGCAGCTGCCGGCCACCGCCCGTCAGCTGGTCAACCAGCAGATCCGTACCCGTTATGACGAACCGTCGCGCCTGTCGTTGCTGTACTTCGCTCAACAGAGCCGCGTGTACCGCAACGTCAGCGACCGCGACCTGCGCGCCGCGCGCCTGCCGGGCGGCAGCCCGGTGCTGGCTCAGGCATTCGTCAAGCAGCTCAAGACCATCAAGACCAGCTCGCCGGTGACCGCCATCGTCCAGGACAAGGACGGCGTGACCGTCAAGGTCGGTGCCGTCGGCTACCAGGCCGATTACCTGGTCATGGCCGTGCCGCTGCGCGCCCTGGCCAGGATCCAGATGACTCCGGGGCTGGATGGCCAGCACCTGGCCGCGCTGAAGGGTACCAACTACGGCTGGCGCGACCAGTTGATGCTCAAGTTCAAGAACCCGGTGTGGGAGAGCCGTGCGCGCATGTCCGGCGAGATCTTCAGCAACACCGGCCTGGGCATGCTGTGGATCGAGCCGGCGTTGAAGGGCGGCGCCAACGTGGTGATCAACCTGTCCGGTGACAACGCCCGCCTGCTGCAGGCCTTTGGCGACAAGCAGATGGTCGACCAGGTGCTGATCCGCCTGCATGCCTTCTATCCGCAGGCCCGTGGCGCGTTCACCGGTTACGAGGTCCGTCGCTACAGCACCGACGCGGGCACCGGCGGCGCCTACCTGGCCTACGGCCCGGGGCAGATCAGCAAGTACTGGCGCTTGTGGGAGCGCCCGGTGCAGCGTATCGCCTTTGCCGGTGAGCATACCGACGCGCTTTACCCTGGCACCCTCGAAGGCGCCCTGCGCAGTGGTCAGCGCGCCGCCAGTCAGGTCCAGGACCTGGCCGCGGGCAAGTCGTTCGACCCGGTCAAGGCCGCGCCGGTCGCCGCCGCGGCCGCAGCAGGGGCGGTAGGGGCCGCCGCGGCGAAGGACAAGGGCGGGTTCTTCTCCAACCTGTTCGGTGGCTCTTCCGACAAGGCCCCGGCCAAGGCGGAGCCGGTGAAGGCCGAGGAGCTCAAGCAGGACAAGCCGGGCTTCTTCTCGCGCCTGTTCGGTGGTGGCGACAAGCCAGAGGCCAAGGCCGCGCCGATCGCCAAGGCCGAGGAAGTCGCCCCTGCGCCTGCCCCCGCATCGGTCGCGCCGGCGCCTGTGGTCAAGGAGGAGCCGGTGAAACCGGCAGCCACCAAACCAGCTCCAGCCAAGCCAGCGGCCAAGCAGGCACACAAGCCTGCGGCCAAACCGGCGCCGGTGAAGAAGGCCGCCGCCAAGTCGGAGCCGGCCAAGAAGCCCGTAGTCAACAGTCAGGCCAAGGCCGGCTGACCTCCGTGTAGCAGCCATCGCGGGACCCCGCGATGGCGTCGGAACTTCCAAACGTCTATCGTTAATGTTTCCTTAATAGGAATCTTTCACACTAAATATCGGATTTCTCGATAATCCGAAGCAGTTTTTTGTGCTTTTATTCGATACGTCACGCGTTAGTCTGTGCACAGCTTTCACGGGGAAATACGCCAACATGCAACTGCGCAACTCACCTTCTCGCTATGGCCTGGTCAGCATCGTCCTGCACTGGGGTGTGGCGCTGGCGGTCTTCGGCCTGTTCGGCCTGGGGCTGTGGATGGTCGGCCTGGGTTACTACGACCCCTGGCGCAAGGCAGGTCCCGACTTGCACAAGAGCATCGGCCTGGTGCTGTTGGCGGTCATGTTGCTGCGTGTACTCTGGCGCTTGGTCAGCCCGCCACCGCCGGCTCCGGCCAACCATGGCAAGGTGACTCGCCTGGCCGCCAAGCTGGGCCACCTGGGGCTTTACCTGGGCCTGTTCGCGGTGATGATCGCCGGCTACCTGATTTCCACCGCCGACGGTGTCGGTATCCCGGTGTTCGGCCTGTTCGAGGTGCCGGCACTGGTCAGCGACCTGCCAGACCAGGCCGATACGGCCGGGGTGATCCATCTGTGGCTGGCCTGGGGCCTGGTGATCTTCGCCGTGCTCCACGGGCTGGCGGCGCTCAAGCACCATTTCATCGACCGTGACGCGACCCTCACCCGCATGCTGGGCCGCAAAGCTTGACTCTCACCCTCAATTGCATAGGAAGGAATAAAGGATGTTGAAAAAGACTTTTGCCGCTCTGGCGCTCGGTACCGCCCTGATCTCCGCCGGCCAGGCCATGGCTGCCGAGTACAAGATCGACAAGGAAGGGCAGCACGCGTTCGTCGACTGGAAGATCAGCCACCTGGGCTACAGCTTCATCCACGGCACCTTCAAGGACTTCGACGGCAACTTCACCTGGGACAGCGCCAAGCCCGAAGCCAGCAAGATCAGCGTCGACCTGAAGACCGCCAGCCTGTGGTCGAACCACGCCGAGCGTGACAAGCACATCGCCAGCAAAGACTTCCTCGATGTGAAGAAGTACCCAGAAGCCAAGTTCGTCTCCACCAGCGTCAAGTCGACGGGTGACAAGACCGCTGACGTAACCGGCGACCTGACCCTGCACGGCGTGACCAAGCCGGTCACCTTCAAGGCCGTGTTCAACGGTGAAGGCAAGGATCCGTGGGGTGGCGAGCGTGCCGGCTTCAACGCCAAGACCACGCTGAACCTGAACGACTTCGGTATCAAAGGCCCGGGCCCGACCTCCCAGACCCTGGACCTGGACATCAGCGTCGAAGGTGTGAAGCAGAAGTAATTAGCGGTAACTGAACGACCGAGGGGCCGCTACGCGGCCCTTTCGCGACACAAGGCCGTTCTCACAAGTTCAGCGCAGCCCTTTGGCGGAGCGCAGTACCTGTGGGAGCGGCCTTGTGTCGCGAAAGGGCTGCATAGCAGCCCCTCGGTGTTTCAATCAGCCCTTGCGGGTCAGCAGCGCCGGGCGCTCACCGCGTGGGCGGCTTGGCAGGTCGTCCAGTTGCTCGGGCGTCGGGTAACGGTCGAGCTTGGATTCCTTGCGGATGATCACCGGCGCGCTCTGCGATTCGCGCGGGTTGCGCACGGCCGGCTCCTGGCGGGGCGAGTCGTCGCGGCGGTTGCGACCGCCGTTATTGTCGCGACGGGCGCCGCCATTGCTGCCACCACCGTTGCGCGGGCGTTTCTCACCCGAGCCCGAACCCGAGCCTTGGCCTTGGCGCTGTTGACCATTGCCACGGCCCTGACCTTGCGCCTGGCCAGCGCCGCTGCGCTGCCCTTGGCCTTGTCCGCCGCTGCCACCGGGGCGGCGGTTGCGACCCTGGTTCTTGGCATTCTGGTAAGGGCTGACGTAGTCGGCGCGGTTGCCGAAATTGTCGACGTCGTCGTCCAGGAACTCTTCCGGATCACGATCGGCCGGTGCCGCTGGGATGGCCTTCTGGCCCTGCGCGGCCTGTTGCTGGCGTGGCTTCTTGTCACGCGGCTTGCGTTGCTGCTGGCCTTGCTGCTGTTTCTCGCCGGACTTGTCCTTGTCGGCCTGCTTCTCGCCTGCGGGCTTGTTGCGGCCCTTGTCCTTGCCTTTGTCCTTGCGTCCGCCACTGCCTTCCTTGCCGCCTTCGCCGCGAGGTTGCTGGTTGCGTCCGCCACGGCCGTTGTTCGGCTGGCGCTCGCGGACTTCCGGCTTTTCGGCCTCGACCGTCGAGGCGTCGAAGCCCATCAGGTCGCCATCCGGGATCTTCTGCCGGGTGACGCGCTCGATGCTCTTGAGCAGTTTCTCTTCGTCCGGCGCGACCATCGAGATGGCTTCGCCCGAACGACCGGCACGGCCAGTACGGCCGATGCGGTGAACGTAGTCTTCCTCGACGTTGGGCAGTTCGAAGTTGACCACATGCGGCAGTTGGTCGATGTCCAGACCACGGGCGGCGATGTCGGTGGCCACCAGTACGCGTACGGTGTTGGCCTTGAAGTCGGCCAGGGCCTTGGTGCGGGCGTTCTGGCTCTTGTTGCCGTGGATCGCCGCGGCGGTCAGGCCGTGCTTTTCGAGGTATTCGGCCAGGCGGTTGGCGCCGTGCTTGGTTCGGGTGAACACCAGCACCTGTTCCCAGGCGCCAAGGGTGATCAGGTGCGCCAGCAGGGCGCGCTTGTGGCTGGCCGGCAGGCGGTAGACACGCTGCTCGATACGCTCGACGGTGGTGTTCGGCGGCGTGACCTCGATACGCTCGGGGTTGTGCAGCAGCTTGTCGGCCAGGTCGGTGATGTCCTTGGAGAACGTCGCCGAGAACAGCAGGTTCTGACGCTTGGCCGGCAGGCGCGCCAGCACTTTCTTGACGTCGTGGATGAAGCCCATGTCGAGCATGCGGTCGGCTTCGTCCAGCACCAGGATCTCGACGTGGGAGAGGTCGACGCTACCCTGGCCGGCCAGGTCGAGCAGGCGGCCCGGGCAGGCGACCAGGACGTCGACGCCCTTGGCCATGGCCTGGACCTGCGGGTTCATGCCGACGCCACCGAAGATACAGGCGCTGATGAAGTTGAGGTCGCGGGCATAGACCTTGAAGCTGTCATGCACCTGGGCTGCCAGCTCGCGGGTCGGGGTCAGCACCAGGACGCGCGGTTGGCGCGGGCCGTGGCGTTGCGACTTGTCGGGGTGGCCGCCCGGGAACAGGCGCTCGAGGATCGGGAGCGCGAAGCCACCGGTTTTACCAGTACCTGTCTGGGCGGCGACCATCAGGTCGCGACCTTGCAACACGGCGGGAATGGCCCGCTGTTGCACCGGAGTGGGCTGGGTGTAGCCCGCTGCCTCGATAGCGCGGACAAGAGCCTCGGAGAGACCGAGGGAAGCAAAGGACATGGGCAATCCTGTTCTCGTGGGGGCTGGGCCCGATGGGGTGTTCTGCCTGGCGCGACGGGCATCGGAGGGATGCGATCGCGTCCGGTCCAGCTGGCGTTCACTGCGCATCCTGGATGCCTGCGGACGGGCACCGAAGGTGCACAGCTGCGGGTCGAGATGCCTGTTGCGAGGCCGAGCGTCCGGGCGTGAGCCGGGCGGGAAGGCCCGAGTATAACAGAGCAATCAGCGTGTGCTGCGTTCCTGCTGCTCAACGGCGAAAGGAAAACCCGGTTTACCGATGTAGCGGGCATTGATCGCGGCGTAGGCCGGCTCCTGCTTGAAGCGCCGCAGCTCGTCGCTGAACGCCTGGGCCAGCCGCTCTCGGCCGGGCTTGCGGGCCAGCCCCAGGTACTGCTGGCGATGACTGATCAGCAGCGGCAGCTCCTCGACTTTCTGCTCCAGCCCCAGCTGGCGGCTCAGGTAGCGACCGACCCGGCGGTCGGTCACCAGCAGGTCGATGCGCCCGAGCAGCAGCTTGCCGAAGTTGGCCTCGTGGCTGGGCGCCGGTTCGCGGCGAAACAGCGGTGAATCGGCGAAGCCGCTGCCATAGACGTAGCCAGGGGAGGTTCCCACGTTCAGGCCGGCGAGGTCCTCCAGCCGCTCGATGGGATGCGGGCGGGAGCGTGCCTGGTAGAGCACGAACTCGACCGGCGACATGGGTTCGTCCGGGTAGATCAGGAATGCCTGGCGCGATTCGACCTTGAAGATGTCCATCACGGCATCCGCCAGGCCCTGCTCGATCATCGCCAGGCAACGTTTCCAGGGCAGGAATTCCCACTGCACGTCGACGCCCAGGCGCCTGAGCACCTCGTTGGCGACTTCGTAGTCGATGCCTTTGGGCTGGCCGTTTTCCTGATAGATGTAAGGGGCCCAGTCATCGCTGACGATGCGCAGGCGTTCGGCATGGGCGGGCAGGCTCAGGCAGGCGAGCAGCGACAGCAGGAGGGAGGGGATGAGCGTGCGCATGGCGGGAGAGTACGCTGCAAGCTTTGCCAATGCCAGTGACCCACGGTCGCTGGGCGCGTTGCCGGCAACGCGAACGAACAAGGCTTTGATCTGCGCCAAAGCCTTGTTCATGACCGTCAGCGCGGCAGCTTCAGGTTGTTCCAGATCGCCAGGCTCGGTTCGGCCTGGTTGAGGGTGTAGAAGTGCAGGCCCGGCGCGCCGCCTTGCAGCAGCTGTTCGCACATGCGGGTGATCACTTCCTCGCCGAAGGCCTGGATGCTGGCGGTGTCGTCGGCATAGGCTTCCAGCTGCTTGCGGATCCAGCGCGGGATCTCGGCGCCGCAGGCGTCGGAGAAGCGCGCCAGCTTGCTGTAGTTGGTGATCGGCATGATGCCGGGCACCACCGGGATCTCGACGCCCAGCTGCTGCGCGCGTTCGACGAAGTAGAAATAGCTGTCGGCGTTGAAGAAGTACTGGGTGATGGCGCTGTCGGCACCGGCCTTGACCTTGTGCACGAAGTTGGCCAGGTCTGCCTCGAAGTTGCGCGCCTGGGGGTGCATCTCTGGGTAGGCGGCGACTTCAAGATGGAAGTGATCGCCGGTTTCCTGGCGGATGAACTCCACCAGGTCGCTGGCGTAGCGCAGTTCGCCGCTGGCCATGCCCATGCCCGATGGCAGGTCGCCGCGCAGGGCGACGATGCGCTTGATGCCGGCGGCCTGGTATTCGGCGAGCAGGGCGCGCAGGTCGTCCTTGCTGTCACCCACGCACGACAGGTGCGGGGCGGCGGGAACTTTCACCTCGCTTTCCAGCTGCAGCACGGTGTTGAGGGTGCGGTCGCGGGTCGAGCCACCGGCACCGTAGGTGCAGGAGAAAAAGTCGGGGTTGTAGCTGGCCAGCTGGCGGGCGACGCCCATCAGCTTTTCGTGACCGGCATCGGTCTTGGTGGGGAAGAACTCGAAACTGTAGCGGCGTTCTTGTGACATCTCTCGTTCCTTCGGCAGTGCGCCTGGGGCGTCTGCCTGCAAATAAAAGCCAGGACGGTGGGGGCCGGCCTGGCTCGGACATCGGATCGAAGCCGTGGCCTGCGCTGGACGCAGGCCACGCACCGCTTAGTAGCGGTAGGCGTCCGGCTTGAACGGGCCTTCGACGGTCACACCGATGTACTCGGCCTGCTGCGGGGTCAGCTGGGTGACCACGCCGCCGAAGCCGCGGACCATTTCCAGGGCCACTTCCTCGTCCAGCTTCTTCGGCAGCACTTCCACGGTCAGGCGCTCGGCCTTCTTCGCGGCAGGCAGTGCGGCGAACTTCTGCTCGAACAGGAAGATCTGCGCCAGGACCTGGTTGGCGAACGAACCGTCCATGATGCGGCTTGGGTGGCCGGTGGCGTTGCCCAGGTTCACCAGGCGGCCTTCGGCCAGCAGGATCAGGTAGTCGTCGTTCTGCGGATCGAAGGTGCCGGCGCCGGTGCGGTGGATCTTGTGCACCTGCGGCTTCACTTCTTCCCAGGCCCAGTGCTTGCGCATGAAGGCGGTGTCGATCTCGTTGTCGAAGTGGCCGATGTTGCAGACCACGGCGCGCTTCTTCAGGGCCTTGAGCATGTTGGCGTCGCAGACGTTGACGTTACCGGTGGTGGTGACGATCAGGTCGATGCGGCCCAGCAGGTCCTTGTTGATGCCGGCTTCGGTGCCGGTGTTGATGCCGTCCTTGAACGGCGAGACCACTTCGAAGCCGTCCATGCAGGCCTGCATGGCGCAGATCGGGTCGACTTCGGTGACCTTGACGATCATGCCTTCCTGGCGCAGGGACTGGGCCGAGCCCTTGCCCACGTCGCCGTAGCCGATCACCAGGGCCTGCTTGCCCGACAGCAGGTGGTCGGTACCGCGCTTGATGGCGTCGTTCAGGCTGTGACGGCAGCCGTACTTGTTGTCGTTCTTGCTCTTGGTGACCGAGTCGTTGACGTTGATCGCCGGGACCTTCAGCTCGCCCTTGGCCAGCATGTCCAGCAGGCGGTGCACGCCAGTGGTGGTCTCTTCGGTCACGCCGTGGATCTTGTCCAGCATGGCCGGGTACTTCTTGTGCAGGATCTCGGTCAGGTCACCGCCGTCGTCCAGGACCATGTTGGCGTCCCATGGCTGACCGTCTTTCAGGATGGTCTGCTCGATGCACCACTCGTATTCCTGCTCGGTCTCGCCTTTCCAGGCGAACACAGGAATGCCGGCGGCGGCGATGGCGGCAGCGGCCTGGTCCTGGGTGGAGAAGATGTTGCAGGACGACCAGCGTACTTCGGCGCCCAGGGCGACCAGGGTCTCGATCAGCACGGCGGTCTGGATGGTCATGTGGATGCAGCCGATGATCTTCGCGCCCTTGAGCGGTTGCTCGGCTTGGTATTTGCGGCGCAGGCCCATCAGCGCGGGCATTTCCGATTCGGCGATGATGACTTCCTTGCGGCCCCAGTCGGCCAGGGAGATGTCGGCGACCTTGAAGTCGGAAAAACCTGCAGGCGTGTTTACAGCGCTCATCGAGAGCCTCCATTCGTAGTGTGCGAATGGGCGCCGTTGTGCGTTGAGCGTCCGCTTGCGCGAACAACGCCCCGACCGAGCCTGACAGGACGAACCTGCTGCAGCGCCCCTCGGTCGGGTGGCGGGATGGCCACCACAGCGGGTGACCATGTGAAACGGCGAGATTATAGCCAGGGCCGTGTGACACACCCAAGACTTTCTGTCGATTAATCGAGACGATAGTCGATGTTCAATGGAGGGTGACCCAGCGGTCTGCCATCATTAGCGCACGTCAGCCAAGCAGGTCAGGAGTACAGATGAACTTTCACACCCGCAAATGGGTTAAACCCGAAGACCTCAACCCCAACGGCACGCTGTTCGGCGGCAGCCTGTTGCGCTGGATCGACGAAGAAGCGGCGATCTACGCCATCGTCCAGCTGGGCAACCAGCGCGTGGTGACCAAGTACATCTCGGAGATCAACTTCGTCAGCGCCTCGCGCCAGGGCGACATCATCGAGCTGGGCATCACGGCCACTGAATTCGGCCGCACCTCGATCACACTCAAGTGCGAAGTGCGCAACAAGATCACCCGCAAGGCCATCCTGACCGTCGACAAGATGGTCTTCGTCAACCTGGGCGAGGATGGTTTGCCGGCCGCCCACGGGCGTACCGAGATCAAGTACATCCAGGACCAGTTCCCCGATTCGGCTGTCGAGTAAACGCTCTGGGGGGCTGCTGCGCAGCCCTTTCGCCGGCAAGCCGGCTCCCACAGGGATCGCGCCAGCCTGCAGAGCGACGCGCTCGGGGTGGGAGCCGGCTTGCCGGCGAAAGGGGCGCAAGGCGCCCCCGGCGGCATCAAGGCTGTGTGCTGACCTTGCGCACCACCTTGCCGACCGTCAGCCCCTGCACCAGGATCGACGACAGCACCACGATGTAGGTGATCGACAACAGCAGGTCGCGCTCGTCGCCCTGCGGTAGCGACAGCGCCAGGGCCACCGACACGCCACCACGCAGGCCACCCCAGGTCAGCACGCGAATGGTGCCCTGCGGCACGCTGCGCCAGCGGCGCAGCAGCATGATCGCCGGCGCCACGGTCAGCAGCCGCGACGCCAGCACCGCCACCGCCAGCACCCCGCCCGCCGCCAGGTGCAGCCAGTTGAACGGCAGCAGCAACAGCTCCAGGCCGATCAGGGCGAACAGCAATGCGTTGAGCATGTCGTCGATCAGTTCCCAGAAACCGTCCATGTAGCGACGGGTCATGTCGTTCATCGCCAGGTTGCGGCCCAGGTTGCCGATGATCAGGCCGGCCACCACCATGGCGATCGGCGCCGAGACGTGCAGTTCGTAGCACATCGCCGAGCCACCGATGACCAGCGCCAGGGTCAGCATCACTTCGACCTGGTACTGCTCGACGCTCTTGATCATGCGATAGGTGGCGTAGCCGATCAGGCCACCGAAGGCGATGCCGCCGAGGGCCTCGCGGGCGAACAGGATGGCGGTGTCGGCGACGCTCGGGGTCTCGCCCAGCTGGATGATGCCCAGCAGCACGGTGAACACCACCACCGCGGTGCCGTCGTTGAACAGCGATTCGCCGACGATGGTGGTCTTCAGCGGTTTGGAGGCGTTGGCGGTGCGTAGCGCGCCGAGCACGGCGATCGGGTCGGTCGGCGAGATCAGCGCGCCGAACAGCAGGCAGTAGATCAGCGGCACGTGCCAGCCAAACAGAGCGAACACCCAATGCGCCAGGTAGCCGATCACCACGGTGGCGATGAGTACGCCGAGGGTGGCCAGCAGGCCGATCGGCCAGCGGTAGCTGCGCAGGTCGGCAAGGTTGACGTGCAGGGCGCCGGCGAACAGCAGGAACGACAGCATCCAGTGCATCAAGAGGTCGTTGAAGTCGATCTGATTCATCAGGCCTTCGACGCGTTCTTCCAGGCCGGGGAAGCCGATCAGGCTCAGGCCCTGCAGGATCAGGGAGAACAGCAGTGCGGTGACCATCACGCCGATGGCCGGCGGCAGGCCGATGAAACGGTAGTTCACATAGGTGAGGAGGGTGGTGAGGCAGATAAACGCGGCAACTAGTTCAAGCATCCCGATTCCTGTGACAGTGGCTTCCAAGTCGTTTCCCGAGTGACTCGGGCAGTTCTTGGATGATCTGACGTGGCGCTCGGGACACAGGGTTTGACCGGATTAATCCAAATCGTTCCCATCTGAAGGGTGGATCGCATACCCTGTGGCGCGGCTTGTCGGGACGCTGAACCGCCATGAACACGGGCGCGGCCCGCGCCATCCGCCGCGTATGCAGCTTCGCGGGCAAGCCCGCTCCCACAACTAAGGATAAGAAGGCGTGCTGGCAACATCCCTCGTACTGGTCGCGGCCCTGCTCCACGCCACCTGGAACACCCTCATCAAATTCAGCGGCGAGCGCCTGCTGGTGATCGCCAGCATGGACCTGGTGGCATTGGTGTTCGCCGTGCTGGCGGTGGCCTTCGTCGATTTTCCTCCCGCGCAAATCTGGCCCTGGCTGCTGGCCTCGGCACTGGCCGAGCAGCTGTACCGCTACCTACTGATCAAGGCCTACCGGGTCGGCGATCTGGGCCTGGTCTATCCGCTGATGCGTGGTTTGTCGCCTTTGGTGGTGCTGGGGCTGACCCTGGCCTTCGCCGGCGAGTCGCTCAGCCAGCAGCAGATCATCGGCATCCTGTTGATCCCCTGCGGCATGGCTTGCCTGTTGTGGCAGGGCGGTGGCGGCGATCGCCTGCCCTGGTCGATGCTGCCGGTGGTGGCGCTGATCGGCCTGTGCATCGGCTGCTACACCTGGTTCGACGGTCAGGCCGTGCGGCTGTGGGGCAAACCGTGGGACTACCTGGTGTGGCTGACCTTGCTCAGTGCCTGGCCGTTTCCGCTGGTGGCCGGCGTGGCGCGGCGCGCGCCGTTCGTGGCGTTCTGGCGCACCCAGTGGCGCCTGGGCCTGGCGGTGGGGCTGTGCGTGCTGTTCAGCTACGCTCTGGTGCTGTGGGCCATGCACCTGGGGTCGGTGGCCGAGGCGGCGGCGCTGCGCGAGCTGAGCGTGATCCTGGTGGTGCTGTTGGGCATGCGCTACCTCAAAGAACCTTTTGGCGGACCGAGACTCCTAGCTTGCGGGCTGGTCCTGGCAGGCATGCTGGTGATGAAGCTCTGAACCGATCCTCTGTGAACAAGGAGTCCTGTCCATGACCGTTGCCCTGTGGTGCATCCTCATCGCCCTGTGCCTGCCGCCGCTGTGTGCCTTGATCGCCAAGGTCAGCAGTGGGCGATTCGGCTTGCGTGACAACCACGACCCGCGGGCTTTCCTCGAGACGCTGTCCGGCCTGCCCAGACGGGCGCACGCGGCGCAGCAGAACAGCTTCGAGGCGTTCCCGGCGTTCGCCGCGGCCGTGCTGGTGGCGGATATCGTCGGCAATGCCGAGCAGGTGACCCAGGACGTGCTGGGCGTGCTGTACATCACCAGCCGCCTGCTCTACATCATCTGCTACCTGGCGGACTGGGCAGCGCTGCGTTCGGTGGTGTGGTTCGCAGGGTTGGCGCTGATCGTGTCGTTCTTCGTCGTTTCGATCTGAAACCGAGTTGCCTCCTTCGCGGGCGAACCCGCGAAGGGGCGGCGCCGATCAAGGCACCTTCGGCACTTCGGGCAAGGGCTGCCCCTTGGGCCACAGCATCCAGATCTGCCCCTGCTGCTTCATGTTGCCCGCCAGTTCCCCAGCCTCGGGCCCGGTGCCCCAGAACAGGTCCGCGCGTACCTCGCCGGTGATGGCGCCACCGGTGTCCTGGGCGCCGACAGGGCGCACCACCGGGCTGCCGTCCGGACGGGTGGTGGACAACCACAGCAGGCTGCCCAACGGAATCACCTTGCGGTCGATGGCCACGCTGTAGCCGGCGGTCAATGGCACGTTGAGCGAGCCGCGCGGACCTTCGTTGCTGTCCGGACGGGTGCTGAAGAACACGTAGCTCGGGTTGCTGGCCAGCAGTTCCGGGACGCGTTGCGGGTTGGCCTGGGCCCAGGCGTGGATGCTGCCCATGGTCACCTGTTCCTTCGGCAACTGACCCTGGTCCACCAGCCAGCGGCCGATCGGGCGGTAGGGGTGGCCGTTCTGGTCGGCGTAACCCAGCCGCAACTGGCGGCCGTTTTCCAGCTGGATGCGGCCCGAGCCCTGGATCTGCAGGAACTGCAGGTCCATCGGGTCGGTCAGCCAGGCCAGCACCGGCGCCTTGGCGCCGTCGCGGTTGATCACCTCGGCGGTGTCGTAGGGCTTGAGCACCCGCCCTTCGAGGCGCCCGCGCAGGCGCTTGCCCTTGAGCTCGGGGTACACGCTGGCGAGGTCGACCACGATCATGTCCTCGGGCACGCCGTACACCGGCACATGCGCGCTGTCACTGCGCGCCAGGCTGCCGGGATAGACGGGCTCGTAGTAACCGGTGATCAGGCCGCTGGCGCTGTTCTGCGCCGAACGCAGGCCATAGACCTCAAGGTTCTGTTCGAGGAAGGTGCGCACCTGGGCGGCGCTGGCCGTTGCCGACCCTGCCGCTTCGCAGGTGGCGGCCCAGACTGGGTCGCGCTTGAGCTTTTCGCAGCCATTGCGCCAGGCGTAGAAGCCGGCCAGCAGGTCCTCGTCGCTGACCTGAGGCAAGTCCTTCCAGGTGGCTGGTGCGTAGGTGGCGATGGCATGGGGTTCGGGCTTGGCGCTCTCGCCGCCGTTGCAGCCGGCCAGGAGCGCCAGGGCGGGCAGTGCCCAGGCGAGGTGGCGCAATGCAGATTTCATGTGTTCGATCCTGTGTGGGGCAAGCATGAAGATTCGCCCCTGTTTTCTGTGTGGCTATTGGTCTTTGCCCAAGGGGCGGCGATACTGGCCGCCCGTTTTCCTGGCCGAAGAGACCGTGATGTTCAAGCGATTGACCGTAGTACTGCTCGCCGCCCTTGCCCTGAGCGCCTGCGATGGCGTCGATCCCAACTCGCCGCTGGGCCAGCGCAAGGCGATCTTCAAGCAGATGCTCAAGACCAGCGAGGACATGGGCGGCATGTTGCGTGGCCGGTTGCCGTTCGACGGGGCGAAGTTCGCCGACGGCGCGGTGAAGCTCGATACCCTGGTCCATGAACCTTGGCAGCACTTCCCGCAGGTCCGCGACGACGGTGACAGCAGTGCGCGTGCAGAGGTCTGGGAGCGTCAGGCGCGGTTCCACGACCTGGCCCGGCAGCTGGAGGGGGTCACCGGCGAGCTGGTCGCGGCGACTCGCGGCCAGCCGCTGGACGCCGCGCAGGTGAAGGCGCCGATGGACAAGGTCGAGGCGGCGTGCAAAGCCTGTCATAGCGAGTTTCGCAATCACTGAGCCGAGGGGCTCTCGTGGGAGTGCTCGCACAGGATGGCGTTGGGCTAGCGCTCGAGTTCGTCCACGGCTTCCTGCAGTTCCTTCTTGGCCTCGGCCAGCTTGTCCTTGCGCTTGTTGATCTTCTCCGCGTCACCTTTCTTCATGGCCTTGTCCAGGTCCTTGGTGCGCTGGTTCACTTCGTGACGGGCGTCGAGCACCTTCTGCTCGCGCTCCTTGCGCAGACCGGCGTCGGTGCAGTGCTCGGTGACTTCGCTCAGGGCCTTTTCCAGGCCGGCCTGCTGGGCGCTGTTGCCATGGGCGCGGGCTTGTTCGATCTGTTCACTGATGGCCTGGCGCTTGGCCGCGCAGCCGGTCAGGCCCGGCTGCTCCTCGGCGGCCAGCAGCGGGCTGGCGGCGAAACCGAGCAGGGTGGACAGGGCGAGGGACGAAAGCAGTTTCATCGGGGGCTCCATTCGGGGCGGGGCGGCAGAAAGCGAAATGCTGCCCTGATCCGCGCAAATTAGAAACCCTCGATTGCATGGGCACGCAGTTGCAGGGCCAGCGCCTGCACCTGCTCATTGGCGAAAAACGCCTGCAACTGGCCGGCTCGGCCGGGTCCTACACCGGGTTCGGCAAGCCATTGCTCGATGTTTCTGGAGGCCAGGGTGGACCAGTCCATCTCCAGCCTCACGCTGGCCGGAGCGGGTAGGCCCATGCCGCGCAGCCAGCGTTCGAATGGCTGCCGGCGCCCCAGTTCGAAGGCTTGCAGTAGCTGGTCTGCACGTGCCCGGGCAATGCCCGGCACGCCGAGCAGGTCGTCGCGTTCCAGTTTCAGCCAGTCGGCCAGGGTGGTGACCCGTCCACTGTCCAGCAAGGTTTTCCACAGGCCTGGGCCGGTGCCTGGCATGTCCAGGCCTTGCTTGCCGCTCAACCAGGTCAGTCGTGCAAGGAACTGTTGCTGGCAGGCAGCGCTTGCCGTCCAGCAGCTCAAGGGGTGATGCGCCGCAGGGTCCGGCGCAGGCACGGCGGGGCGCACCGGGCTGCGGTGAACCACGCTCTCCAGGCGTGGAATGGTCAGCCCGGCCAGGCTCACCGCGACCTGATCGCCCGGGCGGATGTCCAGCCGCTGCCAGCGGGCCAGCGAGCCCAGGCTCACCTGGCCGATCCGCCGGTCGTCCACGGTTACCGGCTCCAGTTGCAGCAAGGGTGTGATGCGCCCGGTGCGCCCGATGCGAAAGTGAACGTCGCGAACCTGTGCCAACACCTGGCGCAAGGGATACTTCCAGGCCGCTATCCAGTACGGCGCCTGAGCCCGCCAGCGTCGCGCGGGAGGGCGACTGCCCTGGCGCAGGATCACGCCGTCGGTGGCGAAGGGCAGTGCGTGGCGATACCAATGTTGGCGCCAGTACGCGGCGTCGTCGAAGCCGTCGATGGCCACGCTCAGGCGCTGGCTGTCGCTGAAGCCCAGCGCGGCCAGGCGTGCCAAGCGCTCGGCCTGGGTGTCCGGTCCGTCCGGCCAGTCCCAGACGAACAGGCCGATGCCCGCGCCCTGTTCCTCCGTCAGTTGCCTGCGCGCCAGCAGGCCGGCGATGACGCTGCGGGCATTGGCGCCGCCGGCCTCGACTTGCACGTGATCGTCCAGGCGCCAGTACAGCTCGCCCTGGAACACCGTATCCAGCGGCTGGGGCAGTTGGCGCACGACGCTGCCCAGCACGGCGATGTGGCGGCTCCAGTCATGCCCCTGGGTACCGTCGCCTCGGCTGAGCAGGCGTACCAGACGGCCTTGCCGGTAGATCAGCGAGACGGCAACGCCATCCACCTTTGGCTGGATCCATACCTCCTGCCTGCCATGCAGCCAGCGGCGCACGGCCTGTTCGTCGGCAAGCTTGCCGACCCCGGTATGGGCCACGGGATGGGCCACCGTGCCACGGGCGCTAGCCAGCGGATTGTCACCCGTATCGGGCAGGGCGGAGCAGGCCTGCAGGTCCTGCAGACGCTGGCGGCTCTGGTCATAAAGCTCGTCGGCCACCAGCGCCACGCCCTGGCGATGGTAGTGATCGTCCCAGCGGGCGAGGGTCAGGCGTAGTTGCCTCACTTCCTTGTGGGCGCGCTCTTCGGGCCAGTCGGGACAGGTTCGAGCGCCAGCAGGCAACCAGGGAAAGAACAGCAGCAACAGCAGTAGCCCGAACGGCATGGCCGGCATCCTTGCGGGGCGGAAAGGAATGCTCAGCCTAGGCATTGGCGCCAAAGCGCGTGGCGGCGGATTGTCAGTCGATATGTCATGAAAAAGCCCCTGCCGATCGCTCGGCAGGGGCTTTCCTGTACCGCTGTGGGACCTATTACAGGCCGGCGGCGTCGCGCAGGGCGGCAGCGCGGTCGGTGCGCTCCCAGGTGAAGGTGGTGAAGGTGTCGTCACCCACGGTCTTCTGCTGCGGGGTACGACCGAAGTGACCGTAGGCAGCGGTTTCCTGGTACATCGGGTGGAGCAGGTCGAGCATGGTGGTGATGGCGTATGGACGCAGGTCGAAGCATTCGCGCACCAGCTGCACGATCTTTTCGTCGGAGACCTTGCCGGTGCCGAAGGTGTTGATCGAGATGGAAGTCGGCTGGGCCACGCCGATGGCGTAGGACACCTGGATCTCGCAGCGCTCGGCGAGGCCCGCGGCAACGATGTTCTTGGCCACGTAGCGACCGGCGTAGGCGGCGGAACGGTCGACCTTGGACGGGTCCTTGCCGGAGAACGCACCACCACCGTGACGGGCCATGCCGCCATAGGAGTCGACGATGATCTTGCGACCGGTCAGGCCGCAGTCGCCCACCGGGCCACCGATGATGAAGTTGCCGGTCGGGTTGATGTGGTACTGGGTGTCCTTGTGCAGCAGTTCGGCCGGCAGGGTGTGCTTGACGATCAGCTCCATCACCGCTTCCTGCAGGTCTTTCTGCGAGACTTCAGGATTGTGCTGGGTGGACAGGACGACGGCGTCGATGCCGACCACCTTGCCGTTTTCGTAGCGGCAGGTGACCTGGGACTTGGCGTCCGGGCGCAGCCACGGCAGCAGCTTGGACTTGCGTGCTTCGGCCTGGCGCTCGACCAGGCGGTGCGAGAAGCAGATCGGCGCTGGCATCAGCACATCGGTCTCGTTGCTGGCATAGCCGAACATCAGTCCCTGGTCGCCGGCGCCCTGGTCTTCGGGGCGCGAGCGGTCGACGCCCTGGGCGATGTCCACCGACTGCTTGCCGATGATGTTCATCACGGCGCAGGTGGCGCCGTCGAAGCCGACGTCGGAACTGTTGTAGCCGATGTCGATGATCACCTTGCGCACCAGCTCTTCCAGGTCGACCCAGGCCGAGGTGGTGACTTCACCGGCGATGATGGCGACACCGGTCTTGACCAGGGTCTCGCAGGCCACGCGGGCGTACTTGTCCTGGGCGATGATGGCGTCCAGCACCGCGTCGGAGATCTGGTCGGCGATCTTGTCCGGATGCCCTTCGGACACGGACTCGGAGGTGAAAAGGGAGTATTCGCTCATCTCGATGGGTTCCTGAAATTTACCGATGTTGTGTGTCGCCAGCGGCCCGCTGGAAATGCCGGACCTGGATCTGGAAACCGTTACGCAAGCCTACGTAGAGGCTGTCCCCCGGGACCAGCCCCGCCACGTTGGCCCAACGGGCCAGGTCGTCCTGCTCGAAGCCCAGCCAGAGGTCGCCGCAGGCTTCGCGCGCCCACCCCTGGTCATGGCTGCACAGCTCGGTGACCAGCAGGCTGCCGCCTGCCTTCACCCGTTTGGCCAGCAGGCGCAAGGCCAGGGCCGGGTCGCTGAAATGGTGCAGCACCATGTTCAGCACAACGCAGTCGGCTTTTACATCCGTTGCACCCAGTGCATCGGCCAACTGCAGGTTCACGTTGTTCAGTTGATGGCGCTCGCAGACCTGGCGGGCCAGCTCGAGCATGGTCGGGCTGTTGTCCATTGCCGTGACCTGTTCGAAGCGCCTGGCCAGGTCGGGCAGGAAGCCGCCGTCGCCGGGGCCCACCTCCAGGGCGCTGGCGCCGTCGTCGAAGCTGAGCTTGTCAAGCAGTGCCAGCAGGCTTTCGCGGTACTGTGGCAGCCCGGCGATCAGGTCCTGCTGGGCGCGGAACTTCTCTTCCACGCGCAGGAAGAAGTCCTGGCTGGTTGCCGCGCGGCGCTGCTGGACCTGGGCGATGCGCGCCTGCACGTCCTGCGGCAGTGCGAGGTCGTCGACCTCCACGAGCAGCGCCGAATGCAGGCGACCACCGAGGCGTTGGCTGTCGGGCAGGGCGCGGCGATAGAAAATTGCATTGCCTTCGCGGCGGGTCGCCACCAGGTCGGCCTGGGCCAGCACCTTCAAATGGTGGCTCATGCCCGACTGGCCGATATCGAAGATCTGCGCCAGTTCCAGCACGCCGAACGAATCGTTGGCCAATGCGCGCAGCACGTTCAGGCGCAGGGGGTCGCCGCCGGCCTTGCACAGGGCAGCCAGTTCGTCGCTGCGTTGTGGGGTGATGGACGCATTGAGGTTCATGGGGCGGGAGTCTAGACAGGGGATGCTGTCGTCGCAATAGCAATATCAAAAAGTTTTGATATTGGCTGATCAGTGGTTTCCAGGGCTCCCTCGTGGGAGCGGGCTTGCCCCGCGATGGCGTCAGATCCGGCGCAGGAGGGGCCAGGGCTGGCGCCATCGCGGGGCAAACCCGCTCCCACAACCCCGCTTTTTTACTCTTTTCCCAATCAATCACAGGAAAAAAGCCCGAGTGCGACCATACGTCATTGCCCCCGGGCCCCCAGTGGGCGAAAATGGCCGCCTTTTTTCGTTTCACTACTAATTCAAAGCCCCAGGAGACTCAGCGATGCCCAGCCGTCGTGAACGTGCCAACGCCATTCGTGCCCTCAGCATGGATGCCGTGCAAAAGGCCAACAGCGGCCACCCAGGTGCCCCCATGGGCATGGCGGATATCGCCGAAGTGCTTTGGCGCGACTACCTGAAGCACAACCCGAGCAATCCAAGCTTCGCCGACCGCGACCGCTTCGTGCTGTCCAACGGCCACGGCTCGATGCTGATCTACTCGCTGCTGCACCTGACCGGCTACGACGTCACCATCGATGACCTCAAGTCGTTCCGCCAGCTGCACAGCCGCACCCCGGGTCACCCGGAATTCGGCTACACCCCGGGCGTCGAGACCACCACCGGCCCGCTGGGCCAGGGCCTGGCCAACGCCGTGGGCTTCGCCCTGGCGGAAAAAGTGCTGGCCGCCCAGTTCAACCGTGAAGGCCACAACGTCGTCGACCACAACACCTACGTGTTCCTCGGCGACGGCTGCATGATGGAAGGCATCTCCCATGAAGTCGCCTCGCTGGCCGGCACCCTGGGCCTGAACAAGCTGATCGCCTTCTACGACGACAACGGCATTTCCATCGACGGCGAAGTGCACGGCTGGTTCACCGACAACACCCCGGCGCGCTTCGAGGCGTACAACTGGCAGGTGATCCGCAACGTCAACGGTCACGACGCCGACGAGATCAAGATGGCCATCGACACCGCTCGCAAGAGCGACCGTCCGACCCTGATCTGCTGCAAGACCATCATCGGCTTCGGCTCGCCGAACAAGCAGGGCAAGGAAGATTGCCACGGCGCGCCGCTGGGCAACGACGAAATCGCCCTGGCCCGCAAGGAACTGAACTGGAACCACGGTCCGTTCGAGATTCCCGCCGACATCTACGCCGAGTGGGATGCCAAGGAAGCCGGTGCCAAGGCCGAGGCCGAGTGGAACCAGCGCTTCGATGCCTACGCCAAGGCCCACCCGGAGCTGGCGGCCGAGTTCAAGCGCCGCACCGCCGGTGACCTGCCAGCCGACTTCAGCGAGAAGGCCCAGCAATACATCAACGAAGTCGCCGCCAAGGGCGAGACCATCGCCAGCCGCAAGGCCAGCCAGAACACCCTGAACGCCTTCGGCCCGCTGCTGCCGGAATTCCTCGGTGGCTCGGCGGACCTCGCCGGTTCCAACCTGACCCTGTGGAAAGGCTGCAAGGGCGTCGAGGCCAATGACGCCAGCGGCAACTACGTGTTCTACGGCGTGCGCGAATTCGGCATGACCGCGATCATGAACGGCGTCGCCCTGCACGGCGGCCTGGTGCCTTACGGCGCCACCTTCCTGATGTTCATGGAATACGCGCGCAACGCCGTGCGCATGTCGGCGCTGATGAAGCAGCGCGTGATCCACGTCTACACCCACGACTCCATCGGCCTGGGCGAAGACGGCCCGACCCACCAGCCGATCGAGCAACTGACCAGCCTGCGCAGCACGCCGAACCTGGACACCTGGCGTCCGGCCGACGCGGTCGAGTCCGCGGTGTCCTGGAAAGCCGCCCTGGAGCGCAAGGACGGCCCGTCGGCGCTGATCTTCTCGCGTCAGAACCTGCAGCATCAGGAACGCAACGCTCAGCAGATCGCCGATATCGCCCGTGGCGGCTACGTGCTGAAAGACTGCGCCGGCGAGCCTGAGCTGATCCTGATCGCCACCGGTTCCGAAGTGGGCCTGGCCGTGCAGGCTTTCGACAAGCTGACCGCGGAGGGCCGCAAGGTCCGCGTCGTGTCGATGCCGAGCACCAGCGTGTTCGACGCCCAGGACGCCGCGTACAAGCAGTCGGTCCTGCCGCTGGAAGTCGGTGCGCGCATCGCCATCGAAGCTGCTCACGCCGACTTCTGGTACAAGTACGTCGGCCTCGAGGGCCGCGTGATCGGCATGACCACCTACGGTGAGTCGGCGCCGGCCTCCGCGCTGTTCGAGGAGTTCGGCTTCACCCTGGACAACATCCTGGGTACCGCCGAAGAGCTGCTGGAAGACTGATTCAGACTGTGCGAGGCGAGGGCGTTGCCCTCGTTTCGCGACACAAGGCCGCTCCTACAAGGTATGGCGTACACCGTACCCTGTAGGAGCGGCCTTGCGTCGCGATGGGCCGCAAAGCGGCCCCAAAAGCCATCATGCGTTAGCGAGCCATCGAATGCCCCACCCGCGTCCCTACAAAGTTGCACTCAACGGTTACGGCCGCATCGGCCGCTGTGTCCTGCGCGCACTGTTCGAGCGGGGGGCGAAGGCCGGTTTCGAGATCGTCGCGCTGAACGACCTGGCCGACCAGGCCAGCCTGGAATACCTGACCCGCTTCGACTCCACCCACGGGCGTTTTCCCGGTGAGGTGAAGGTCGATGGCGACTGCCTGCACATCAATGGCGACTGCGTGAAAGTGCTGCGCAGCGCCACCCCGGAAGGCATCGACTGGGCCGCGCTGGACATCGACCTGGTGCTGGAGTGCTCGGGTGCCTATCACACCCGTGCCGATGGCCAGCGCTTTCTTGACGCCGGCGCGCCCCGGGTGCTGTTCTCCCAGCCCATGGCCAGCGAGGCGGATATCGACGCCACGGTGGTCTACGGTGTGAACCAGGACTGCCTGACCGGTCGTGAGCTGCTGGTGTCCAATGCCTCCTGCACCACCAACTGCGGTGTGCCGCTGCTGCGCGTGCTGGACCAGGCCTTCGGCATCGAGTACGTGCAGATCACCACCATCCACTCGGCGATGAACGACCAGCCGGTGATCGACGCCTATCACCACGAAGATCTGCGCCGCACCCGCTCGGCGTTCCAGTCGGTGATCCCGGTGTCCACCGGCCTGGCGCGTGGCATCGAGCGCCTGCTGCCGGAACTTGCCGGGCGAATCCAGGCCAAAGCGGTACGCGTGCCGACCGTCAACGTGTCGTGCCTGGACATCACCCTGCAGACCGCCCGCGACACCAGCGCCGAGGAGGTCAACCGGGTGCTGCGCGAGGCCGCCCTGGACGGCCCGCTGAAAGGCTTGCTGGCCTACACCGAGCTGCCCCACGCCAGCTGTGATTTCAACCATGACCCGCATTCGGCGATCGTCGATGCCAGCCAGACCCGTGTCTCAGGCCCCCGCCTGGTGAACCTGCTGGCCTGGTTCGACAACGAATGGGGGTTTGCCAACCGTATGCTCGACGTTGCCGAACACTATCTGCACGTCGTTCACCCAACCCGCAGCAAACAGCCCTGAAGGACTGCATTCATGACCGTGTTGAAGATGACCGACCTCGACCTGCAAGGTAAGCGCGTACTGATCCGCGAAGACCTCAACGTCCCTGTGAAGGACGGTGTGGTAACTAGCGACGCGCGTATCCTGGCAGCGCTGCCGACCATCAAGCTGGCCCTGGAGAAGGGCGCGGCGGTAATGGTCTGCTCGCACCTGGGCCGCCCGACCGAAGGCGAGTTCTCCGCCGAGAACAGCCTCAAGCCGGTCGCCGACTACCTGAGCAAGGCCCTGGGCCGTGACGTGCCGCTGGTCGCCGACTACCTCGACGGCGTCGAGCTCAAGGCCGGTGACCTGGTGCTGTTCGAGAACGTGCGCTTCAACAAGGGCGAGAAGAAGAACGCCGACGAGCTGGCGCAGAAATACGCAGCCCTGTGCGACGTGTTCGTGATGGACGCCTTCGGCACCGCTCACCGCGCCGAGGGTTCCACCCACGGCGTCGCCAAGTTCGCCAAGGTCGCCGCCGCCGGCCCGCTGCTGGCTGCCGAGCTGGATGCCCTGGGCAAGGCGCTGAAGGCCCCGGCCAAGCCGATGGCGGCGATCGTCGCCGGCTCCAAGGTGTCGACCAAGCTGGATGTGCTGAACAGCCTGAGCGCGGTCTGCGACCAGCTGATCGTCGGTGGCGGCATCGCCAACACCTTCCTCGCCGCCGCCGGACACCCGGTTGGCAAGTCGCTGTACGAGCCTGACCTGGTCGAGACCGCCAAGGCCATCGCCGCCAAGGTCAGCGTGCCGCTGCCGGTGGACGTGGTGGTCGCCAAGGAATTCGCCGAAAGCGCCGAAGCCACCGTCAAGGCCATCGCCGACGTGGCCGCCGACGACATGATCCTGGACATCGGCCCGAAAACCGCCGAGCAGTTCGCCGAGCTGCTGAAGACCTCGAAGACTATCCTGTGGAACGGCCCGGTCGGTGTGTTCGAATTCGACCAGTTCGGCAACGGCACCAAGGTCCTGGCCAAGGCCATCGCCGACAGCGCCGCGTTCTCCATTGCCGGTGGCGGTGACACCCTGGCGGCCATCGACAAGTATGGCGTCAGCAAGGAAATCTCCTACATTTCTACCGGTGGCGGCGCGTTCCTCGAGTTCGTCGAGGGCAAGGTCCTGCCTGCCGTGGCAATCCTGGAAGAACGGGCCAAGGCCTGAGAGTGAAGGCGCCTGGCAAAGGGAGCGACCTGATGGTCAAGCAATTGCCTGTGATGATCGTGGCCGTGTTGCTGGGCGCCTGTTCCAGCAACAAGGGCAGCGAGGCCGATCCGGCGCAACCGCCCAAGGGCGGTTGCTACCAGTCCCAGTGGCAGGCCGAGACGGTACCGGTGATCAACAAGCGCCTGGGCCCGGATGGCCTGGAAAAGTACGACGACGAGCACCAGCGCAAGGCGCCGGGCTGCCCTTGATCGGGTACTGGGCAACCAAGCCTGGGTTTTGTGGTCTTGGAAGAGGGTCCGCGCAGCGGACCCATGACGAGGTTTTAGGATGAAAGCGCTTCTGGCCGCATTGGCCCTGGCGACCCTGGCAGGCTGCTCGCTGCTGCAGCCGGCCCAACCCGCCCCGGCGGACAACTGGACCCGCTGGGTCTGCGACAGCCAGGCCGAAGTGCTGTGGCGTTTCGCCGACGCGCAGCAGGACGCGGTCGATGTACGCCTCGGCGGCGGCGACCAGGTCTACCGGCTCAAGTCCGAGCCGGGCGCCTCGGGCGCGCTGTACAGCGATGGCATGCTGGCCTTCCACACCAAGGGCGACGAAGGCCTGGTGTACTGGGTGGCGACCAACGATCTGATTGGGCGGGGCTGCAAGGCACCGTGACTGGCCGGGCCGCCAAGGTGGCCCACACTACTTGAACAGCAACCGCCCCTGCGGCAGGCTTGCACGAAACAAACGACGCTTGTCGGGAGAGAGATACACCATGGCACTCATTAGCATGCGCCAGATGCTGGACCACGCCGCCGAGTTCGGATACGGCGTTCCGGCTTTCAACGTCAACAACCTCGAGCAGATGCGCGCCATCATGGAAGCCGCGGATGCCACCGACTCCCCGGTCATCGTCCAGGCCTCGGCCGGCGCCCGCAAGTACGCCGGTGCCCCGTTCCTGCGTCACCTGATCCTGGCGGCCATCGAAGAGTTCCCGCACATTCCGGTGTGCATGCACCAGGACCACGGCACCAGTCCCGACGTGTGCCAACGTTCCATCCAGCTGGGCTTCAGCTCGGTGATGATGGACGGCTCGCTGAAGGAAGACGGCAAGACCCCGTCCGACTACGACTACAACGTCCGCGTGACCCAGCAGACCGTGGCGTTCGCCCACGCCTGCGGCGTGTCGGTGGAAGGCGAGCTGGGTTGCCTGGGCAGCCTGGAAACCGGCCAGGCCGGTGAAGAAGACGGCGTCGGCGCCGAAGGCATCCTGGACCACAGCCAGATGCTGACCGACCCGGAAGAGGCCGCCGACTTCGTCAAGAAGACCCAGGTCGACGCCCTGGCCATCGCCATCGGCACCAGCCACGGCGCCTACAAGTTCACCAAGCCGCCAACCGGCGACATCCTGGCCATCGACCGCATCAAGGAAATCCACAAGCGCATCCCCAACACCCACCTGGTGATGCACGGTTCGTCCTCGGTGCCGCAAGAGTGGCTGAAGATCATCAACGAATTCGGCGGCGACATCAAAGAGACCTACGGCGTGCCGGTCGAAGAGATCGTCGAAGGCATCAAGTACGGCGTGCGCAAGGTCAACATCGACACCGACCTGCGCCTGGCTTCCACCGGTGCCATTCGCCGCTACATGGCTGCTCACCCGAGCGAGTTCGACCCACGTAAGTTCTTCGCCGAGACTGTGAAGGCCATGCGTGACGTGTGCATCGCCCGTTACGAAGCCTTCGGCACCGCCGGTAACGCCTCGAAGATCAAGCCGATCTCCCTCGAAGGCATGTTCCAGCGCTACGCCAAGGGCGAGCTGGCGGCCAAGGTCAACTGATCCGGCGCCGTTCGACAAGAAAACCCGCAGTCATGCGGGTTTTTTTGTGCCTGCCGATCATGAGCGGCGCTGGCGCAAGGTTCACGCATCGCTCGGAGCGTATCGTGCTTATACCGTTAGTCGGCTAACGTCCCTTCCGATGGCTTATAGCCATCCGTGGGCATTGCGTCTTCGAGGGTCGAGTCTAGAGTAACAATCGGATCCAATCGCGAGTCGCAGTCGGACTTACAAGAGAAGCAGCATGGATGGCGCTTATTCACAAACACCGGAAAGCAGCTCAGTGCTGCTGGTGGTAGACGATTACCCGGAAAATCTCATCAGCATGCGGGCCTTGCTGTCGCGCCAGGATTGGCAGGTGTTGACCGCCAGCTCGGGGACGGAAGCCTTGAGCGCCCTGCTCGAACACGAGGTGGACCTGGTCCTGCTGGATGTACAGATGCCCGAGATGGACGGCTTCGAAGTCGCCCGGCTGATGCGTGGCAGCCAGCGCACGCGGCTGACCCCGATCATCTTCCTCACCGCCAACGAGCAGTCCGACGCCGCTGTGCTCAAGGGCTATGCCAGTGGCGCGGTGGACTATCTGTTCAAACCCTTCGATCCGCAGATCCTCAAGCCCAAGGTCCAGGCGCTGCTCGAGCAGCAGCGCAACCGGCGCATGTTGCAGCGCCTGACCCGTGAGCTGGAGTCGGCGCGGGCATTCAATGCCTCGATCCTGGAAAACGCCGCCGAGGGCATCCTCGTGGTGGATGAGTCGGGCACCATCGGCTTCGCCAACCCTGCCATTTCGCGACTGCTCGATGCCCCTGTGGACAAGTTGCAGGGCGCCCATGTGCTGGAGCTGATCCAGCTGCCCTGCGCCAACCTGTGGCAGGAGTCGGACTTCTATCGGGCTTACCTGGGGCGGCAGATTTTCCGCGTCCACGATGCCCAGCTGCGCACGCTTGGTGGCCAGCTGGTGCCGGTGGCGCTGTCCTGCGCGCCGTTGCCGGCCGAGCAGAAGGCCATGGTGGTGACGGTGCTGGACATGTCGGTGGTGCACAGCCTGCACCAGCAGCTGGAGCATCAGGCGGTGACCGATCCGTTGACTGGCCTGCTCAATCGCCGTGGTTTCTATCAGGCCGCCGAGAGCGTGTTGCTGCGCAGCGAGCGATCTGACAAGGCCCTGGCCCTGATGTACATGGACCTGGACGGCTTCAAGCGGATCAACGACCTGCTCGGCCATGATGCAGGTGACAAGGTGCTGCGCTGGGTGGCCGACCAGCTCAGGGAGTGCCTGGGCAGCGAGGCGCTGCTGGCGCGCATGGGCGGCGACGAGTTCACCGCGTTGTTCGATGGCTTGCCATACCCCGAACAGGCGGGGCGCCATGCCGAGAAGCTGCTGGAGCGGATGTCCAGCTTTCAGCAGGTCGATGGCCTGGACGTCAACCTGGGGGTGAGCATCGGTATCGCCACGTATCCCGATTGCGGCGCCACCGTAGAGGGCTTGCTGCGCGCCGCGGATGCGGCGATGTACGCGGCCAAGCAGGCCGGGCGGCAGCAGTACCGGTTCTATGACCAGGAGCTCAATGGCCGGGCGCGTTCCCGGCTGATGCTCGAGGACAGTGTGCGCACGGCCATCGAGCAGAACGACTTCACGCTGGTCTATCAGCCTCAGGTGGCGTTCGCCGATGGTCGATTGCGTGGTTTCGAAGCCTTGTTGCGCTGGCAGCATCCGAGTGTCGGTGATGTACCGCCTGGATTGTTCATTCCCTTGCTGGAGGAAGCGCGCCTGATCAATCGTCTGGCCAGCTGGATCTACCGCAAAGGCGCAGTGCAGCGCCGGGCCTGGGGCGAGCGCTTCGGCCCGCAACTGGTGCTGGGTATCAGCCTCAGCCGTGCCCAGTTCACCATGCCCGGGCTGGTCGACGAGCTGGCGCGGGTGATCGACGAACACCAGTTGCAGCCAGCCCAACTGGAGGTGGAGGTGGCCGAGACCTCGCTGATGTACAACATCGATGCGGCGGTGAAGCAGCTGCACCGGCTGCGCGAGCTGGGTATCCGCGTGGCACTGGACGACTTCGGCGCCGGTGACTGCTCGCTGCGCATGTTGCGCGACCTGCCCATCGACACCCTCAAGCTCGATCGGCATCTGGTGGCGCGCTTGCCCGGCTCTGCGACGGACATCGCCCTGGCGCGCAGCGTGCTCGGCCTCTGCGCGGCCTACGGCATCACCGTGATCGCCGAAGGCGTGGAGACCCAGGCCCAGGCCGAATGGCTCAAGGACAGCGGTTGCGCGTACGTTCAGGGCTTCCTGGTCGCCCGGCCACTGACCGCCAGCGATGCCGGCAACTTCCCGGCGGTTTTCCCATGGACGCGTTGATTGGCTAAACTCGCGTTTCCTCGTGCCGACCACCTGCCATGACCGCCTTACGCTATCTGCAAGCCTATCCACCGCACCTGCAAGAGCAGGTGCGCCAGATGATCGCCAGTGATCGCCTGGGCGATTACCTGCGCCAGCGCTATCCCGAGCGCCATGCGGTGCAGAACGACAAGGCGCTCTACACCTACGCTCAGGAACTCAAGCAGCAGTACCTGCGCAGCGCGCCGCCGCTGGACAAGGTGCTGTTCGACAACCGCCTGGACCTCACTCACCGGGCCCTCGGCCTGAACACGGCGGTATCGCGGGTGCAGGGCGGCAAGCTCAAGGCAAAGAAGGAGATTCGCGTCGCCTCGCTGTTCAAGGACGCCGCGCCGCAGTTCCTGCGCATGATCGTGGTGCATGAGCTGGCGCACCTGAAGGAGCGCGATCACAACAAGGCCTTCTACCAGCTCTGCCAGCACATGGAGCCGGACTACCATCAACTGGAATTCGACCTGCGCGTCTACCTGACCTATCGGGAGCTGCCGGGCAACACCTGAGGGACAAGCACCCCATGACCACGGAAGTGAGCAAGACCCGCAGCAGTTTCTACCGCCGCCTGTACGTGGCCTGGCTGATCGACAGCCAGACCGCCACCAGCGTGCCGGCGCTGATGGAGGCCACCGGCATGCCTCGGCGCACGGCCCAGGACACCATCGCCGCCCTGGCCGACCTGGATATCGTCTGCGAGTTCGAGCAGCAGGCCGGGGCACGCAACCACGCCGGGCATTACCGCATTCGCGACTGGGGGGCGATCGACAAGCAGTGGATCATCCAGCACCTGCGGCAGATTCGCGATGTGCTGGGGTATCCGTAAGCATCGCGGGGCAAGCCCGCTCCCACGCTGATCGGTGGGAGCGGGCTTGCCCCGCGACAACGTTTTCAGCGTTTGCGCATGCCGATATGTGCAATGTCGTCCTCGAGGTATTCCTCGCCTACCGCTTCGAAGCCATGGCGCGCATAGAACTTCTGCAAATGCGCCTGCGCCGACAGATACACCGGCACCCCGGGCCAGCAATGCCCGGCGGCCTCCAGCCCTTTCATCAGCAACGGATGCCCCAGCTTCAGGTCGCGCGCGGCGGGCGCGGTCACCACACGGCCAATCACCACCTCGCCCTCGTGCGCCTGCGGATCGAGCAGGCGCAGGTAGGCGACCAGGCGCTCGTCCTCCCAGCCCATGAGGTGCAGGGTGTCGCCGCACAGATCCAGCCCGTCGACTTCCTGGTAGGCGCAGCGCTGCTCGACCACGAACACCTCGGTGCGCAGTTGCAGGATGGCGTAGAGTTGTTCCTTGTCGAGGTCGCTGTGGTGCTTGCAGATCCAGTCGATGGACATGGTTGTCGGCTCCTTGGGTTGGCGGTCGATCATCGCAAATCCCGCCGTCGGGCACGAGACTGACCTTGCAACGAAACCTTCGGCCAAAATAGAGGCACATTGACATTATCGTCCGCTGTCGCCGGGAGATGGCTTGTGTAATCTGCAGGATCTGTTGCTTGTAGAGATCGCCAGTCATCAGCGTGGGACCCCAACTGCGAAAGGATTTGAGCATGCGGCCACTGCTTTGCGTTCTTGGATTGCTGGGACTGCTGTGCGCAGGGCCGGCCCTGGCCCACGGTAAGCTGCGGCTGGTGGCCGACAGCTGGCCGCCTTTCACCGACACCGGCATGCCCGGTGGCGGCCTGGCCACCAGTATCGTCACCACCGCGCTCAGCCGCGCGGGCTACGTCGTCGAGTTCGAGGAGGTGCCCTGGGCCAGGGCGCTGATGGGCGTGGGCGAGGGGCGCTACGATGTGCTGATCAACGCCTGGTACAACGATGAGCGCAAACGGATCGGGCAGTTCTCCGCGCCCTATCTGGTCAACCGCATCCGTCTGCTCAAGCGCCAGGACGAGTCATTCACCTATCAGCGCCAGTCCGATCTCTACCCCTACACCATTGCCGTGGTGCGTGATTACGCCTACTCGCCGGCGTTCGACAGCGACGAGCGGCTGAACAAGGTGCCGGTACGCAACTTCTCGTCGGCGGTGCGCATGCTGGCGGCCGGCCGGGTGAACCTGGCGGTGGAGGACGAGTACGTGGCGCGCTACAACCTGCAGCGCGAGCCGCAGGAGGTGCGGGAGGGGGTGGCTTTCGTCGATCCGCCGCTCAGTGAGAACAACCTGCACATCCTGGTAAGCCTCAAGCACCCGGAGCACCGCAAGATCGTGGCCCGCTTCGAGAAGGCCATCGCCGCGATGAAGGCCGACGGCAGCTACGACCGCCTGTTGCGCCAGCATGGTTTCTGATCGCGGGGCAAGCCCGCTCCCACGTTCCGCGATCAGGTGGGTTGACCTTCCTTGATCAGATGCCCGGCCAAGGTCCGCAATGACCCCAACTGGCGGCAGATCAGCGCCAGCTGCGACTGCACCAGCCGCTGGTGCTCGTCCAGCTCCTCGGGCATCTGTTCCAGGGCATTGGCCAGCGCTTCCTCGGCATCGCTGTGGATCGCCACCGGCAAGCGTGCCGCCAGGCCGTTGGCGATTTCGTCCAGGCTCGTGGCCAGGGTCTTTCCGGCGCCATCGATCAATTGCTCATGGACCTCTGCCGGCAATGCCGTGTCGCGGTGGGCGCCCAGCCCGGACAGATAGCTGAGCAAGGTGTGCGACAAGACCAGGAAGCGGAAGCCGACATCGGCCTCCTTACGGAAGTGCCCAGGCTCCATCAGCATGTTGGCCAGGGTGGTGGACAGTGCCGCGTCGGCGTTGTGCGCGTTGCGCCGGGCCAGGCGGTAGGCCAGGTCGTCGCGTTTGCCGTGGGCGTACTGCTGCATGATCTGGCGCAGGTATTCGCTGGCGCAGGCCAGGGTGTTGGCCAGCACCCTGTTCAACCGTCGGCCCTGCCAGTCGGGCAGGAACAGGAACACCGCCAGGATCGCGATCAGGCTGCCGACCAAGGTATCGAACAGGCGCGGCAGGAACAGGCCGTAGCCGTCGCCGATCTGGTTGAAGCAGAACAGCACCATCAGGGTGATCGCTGCCGTGGCCAGGGTGTAGCGGGTGGTGCGGTTGACGAAGAACACCACCCCGGCGACCACCGCGAAGGTCGACTGGACCAGTGGGTTGGGGAACAGGTCGAACAGCGCCCAGCCCACGGTCAGGCCGATGGCGGTACCGATGATCCGCTGCACCAGCTTGCGCCGGGTGGCGCCATAGCTGGGCTGGCAGACGAACAGGGTGGTGAGGATGATCCAGTAGCCTTGCTTCGGATGGATCAGGTGCACCATGCCATAGCCCACCACCAGCGCCAGTGGCAGGCGCAGGGCGTGGCGGAACAGCAGCGAGGTGGGCGTGAGCTGGGTGCGCAGGCGCTTCCAGACATCCTTGATGTTGCGTGGCGAGCGGTCGAGCAGGCTGCTGTCGCTGGCGTCGGCCAGGCTGTCGGGGTTGCTGGCGGCGCTCAGCAGGCGGTCCAGTGTGGCCAGGTTGGCGGCCAGCGCGCGTAGCGAGCGCAGCAGGCTGCGCCAGGCCGGGTTGTTCTGGCTGCGCAGGTGCTCCAGTGAGGCATTGAGGTCTTCCAGGGCCTCGGGGTAGCCGCTGGCCAGGACGAACGGTTGGCGCAGGCGGATCGAGCGCGCCAGTTCCTGACAGGAGGATCCTTGCTTGCGCAGTAGGCGCTGGCAGCGGAACATCACGTCGCTGTGGAAAAAGGCATCGGTGAGGGCGTTGTACGGGTAGTGCGAGGCGCTGACCCGCTCGTGGATGTCCTGGGCCAGGAAATAGAGCTTGAGGTAACGGCTGACCTTGGAGTTGGGCTGGCTGTTGCCGACCCGGTGCAGAATGATTTCCTTGGCGGCGTTGAGCGCGGCCACCACCTTGCCGTTCTGCTTGGCCAGTTCCAGGCGGGTGGCCTCGACGTCGAGGGTGCGGACCGGCTCGAACAGACTGGCCTTGAGCTTGAGATAGCTGCCCAGCTCGTAGAACAGCCTGGCCAGGCTCTGCTGCACCGGCTGGTTGGAAAACAATGCTTGCCACAGCACCGACAGCAGGCCATACCAGGCGGCGCCAGCCACCAGCAGCAAGGGTTCGTGCCAGAAGTCGCTGACCTCGCCGCCGCGCTGGTCCACGCCGATCATGGTGTAGACCGAGAGGATCAGCGTGGCCGAGGCGATTGCGCCATAGCGTTCGCCCAGCGCGCCGAGCATGGTCAGCGAGAAGGCCGCCAGGGCCAGCGCGATGACGAAGATCCAGGGATAGGGGAACAGCAGTTCCACCGATAGCGCGGCGATGGCGAAACACACCAGGGTGACGGCCAGGGCGCTCAGGCGGCCCTGCCAGCCATCGTCGGTCTCGGCCAGGGCGCTGGCGATGATGCCGAGGAATAGCGGGATCAGCAGGCTCATCTCGTTCTGGTACCAGCACCAGGCCATGCTGCCGGTGAGGGCGATGGTCACGCGGATGGCGTAGCTGAACTTGTCTTGGCCCCACAGGCGACGCAATGAATGGCGGAACGAGCTCGATGACATGATGGCCCTGGGCTGAGATCGGTTGAATACCTTTGAGGCCGTCTGGGGCCGCTGTGCGGCCCTTTCGCGACACAAGGCCGCTCCTACAGGAGATCGCGTCCCTCTGCAGGAGCGGCCTTGTGTCGCGAAAGGGCTGCGCAGCAGCCCCGAACAATGGCGCTCCAGCACAGACCAGCAAGAAGCGTTCCGTGCTGCTGAATGGATTCTACTCTACACGAACTGCGCCGCCGCGTTGGCCGATGCCCAGGCCCACTGGAAGTTGAAACCGCCCAGGTGCCCACTCACATCCAGCACCTCGCCGATGAAGTACAGCCCTGGGGTTTTCAGCGATTCCATGGTCTTGGACGACACCTCGCGGGTGTCTACGCCACCGAGGGTCACCTCGGCGGTGCGATAGCCTTCGGTGCCCGCCGGCACCACCTGCCAGGCTGACAGTTGCTCGGCGATCTGGGTCAATTCTGCCGGTGTGTACTGCTTCAAGGGTTTCGAAACGAACCACTGCTCGGCCAGCAGGTTGGCCAGCTTGCGGGTGAACACCTCGCCCAGCACGGTCTTCAGCTCGCTGTTGGGGCGCTCGACCTGCTGGCCCTGCAGCCACTCCAGCGCGTCGCGATCGGGCAGCAGGTTGATCTCCACGGTATCGCCGGCCTCCCAGAACGACGAGATCTGCAGGATCGCCGGGCCGCTCAGGCCGCGGTGGGTGAACAGCAGGTTCTCGCGAAAGCTGGTGCCATTGCAGCTGGCGACGCAGTCCAGCGAGGTGCCCGACAGCTCGGTGCACAGTGCCTTGAGCTGGGGCTCGGTGATGGTGAACGGCACCAGACCGGCGCGGGTCGGCAGCAGCTCATGGCCGAACTGACGGGCCACCTGGTAGCCGAACCCAGTGGCGCCGAGTGTCGGGATCGACAGGCCGCCGGTGGCGATCACCAGCGACTGGCAGGCGAACGGACCGGCGCTGGTCTGCAGGGTGTAGCCGCCCTCGGTCTTGTCGATGCGTTCGATGCTGGTGTTCATGCGCAGCTCGGCGCCGGCCTCGTCGCACTCGGCCAGGAGCATGTCGAGGATGTCGCTGGACTTGTTGTCGCAGAACAGCTGGCCGAGCTTCTTCTCGTGGTACGGCACGCCGTGCTTGCGCACCAGCTCGATGAAGTCCCACTGGGTGTAGCGGGCCAGCGCCGACTTGCAGAAGTGCGGGTTGTGCGAGAGGAAGTTGGCAGGCTCGGTGTACATGTTGGTGAAATTGCAGCGCCCGCCGCCGGACATGAGGATCTTCTTGCCGGGCTTGTTGGCGTGGTCGAGCAGCAGCACCCGGCGCCCGCGGCGGGCGCTGAGCTGGGCGCACATCAGGCCGGCGGCGCCGGCGCCGAGGATGATCACGTCGGTGGAGTGCACGAAATTACCTCTTGGAGAGTCTGGGGCTGCTGTGCAGCCCATCGCGACACAAGGCCGCTCCCACAGGGAACCGTGTACACAGGGCCTTGTGGGAGCGGCCTTGCGTCGCGAAAGGGCCGCAAGGCGGCCCCAAAATAGGTCAGACGATACGGACTTTCAGGGCACGACCCTTGATCTTGCCGCTGTTCAGCCGCTGCATGGCCTGCTTGGCCACCGCCCGCTCCACGGCCACGAACGCCACGAAATCGAAGATGGCGATCTTGCCCACCTGCTTGCCCGGCAGCCCGGCATCGCCGGTCAGTGCGCCGAGGATGTCGCCCGGGCGCAGCTTGTCCTTGCGCCCGGCGCCGATGCACAGGGTGGTCATCGGCGGCAGCAGCGGCTCGCCGCCCTTGCTCTTGAGATTGTCCAGCTGCTCCCAGCGCAGCGGCTTGTTCTGCAGGTCCTCGATGGCCTGGGCGCGGTGGCCCTCGGCCGGCGCCACCAGGCTGATCGCCACGCCTTTCTCGCCGGCGCGGCCGGTACGGCCGACGCGGTGCACGTGGATCTCGGCGTCACGGGCCAGCTCGACGTTGATCACCAGGTCCAGGCCGTCGATGTCCAGGCCGCGTGCGGCCACGTCGGTGGCCACCAGCACCGAGCTGCTGCGGTTGGCGAACAGGGTCAGGACCTGGTCGCGGTCACGCTGCTCCAGGTCGCCGTGCAGGGCCTGGGCGACGATGCCCTTGGCGGTCAGGTGGGTGACCAGGTCCTCGCACTGCTGCTTGGTGAAGCAGAACGCCACGCAGGACTGCGGACGGTAGTGGCCGAGCACACGGGTCACCGCTTCCAGGCGCTGCTGCGGGTCGATCTCGATGAAGCGCTGCTCGATCTGGCTGTCGCTGTGCAGCGCCTCGACCTTGACCTGCTGCGGCTGGCGCATGAAGTCCTTGGCCAGTTGCTCGATACCGGTCGGGTAGGTGGCGGAGAACAGCAGGGTCTGGCGGCGCGACGGGGTCTTGCCGATGATGCTGGCGATGGCGTCGAAGAAGCCCATGTCGAGCATGCGGTCGGCTTCGTCCAGTACCAGGGTGTTGAGCCCGTCGAGCACCAGGGTGCCCTTGTCCAGGTGCTGCTGGATGCGCCCCGGGGTGCCGACGATGATGTGCGCGCCGTGCTCCAGCGAAGCGATCTGCGGGCCGAGCGAGACGCCGCCGCACAGGGTGAGGATCTTGATGTTGTCCTCGGCGCGGGCCAGGCGACGCAGCTCCTTGGCCACCTGGTCGGCAAGCTCCCGGGTCGGGCACAGCACCAGGGCCTGGCAGCCGAAATAGCGCGGGTTGATAGGGTTGAGCAGGCCGATGCCGAAGGCGGCGGTCTTGCCGCTGCCGGTCTTGGCCTGGGCGATCAGGTCCTGGCCCTTGAGGATGACCGGCAGGCTCTGGGCCTGGATCGGTGTCATCGAGGCGTAGCCCAGGGCGTCCAGGTTGGCCAGCATGGCGGCGGACAGCGGTAGGGTGGCAAAGGCGGTGGTTTCAACGGTCACGAGGCGGGCCTGCGGCTGAAGCGAAAAATGTCGCACAGTCTACCAGCCTCGTGGCCATTCGCCCTACGACTCCACGTGATGTTCCGGACGACGGGCGCGCCTTCCGTCTGTCGGAGACAGCTGAAGGAAGATCGCCGCCGCCAGCATGGCCATCACGCCGATGGTGACGAAGGTCAGCTGGAACGCACCCAATGTGCTCTGCACGCCCTCGGCACTGCCGGCTGCGGTGAAACCGCCCAGCAACGCGCCGGCGCAGGCCACGCCCAGGCTCAGCGACAGCTGCGCGACCACCGACAGCAGGCTGTTGCCGCTGCTGGCGCTGGCATCGTCCAGGTCGATCAGGGTCACCGTGTTCATCGCCGTGAACTGCATCGAGTTCACCGCCCCCAGCAACGCCAACTGCACCAGCAGCAGGGCATAGGGCGTGTGCTCGTCGACCAGCCCCAGGCTGGCCAGCAGGATGCCCAGCAGCAGGGTGTTGCCGGTGAGCACGATGCGATAGCCCAGGCGCTCGATCAAGGGGCGGGCGATGGACTTGGCGACCATCGCCGCCGCCGCCAGGGGGATCATGCTCATGCCGGCCTGGGATGGCGAGTAGCCCAGCGCCACCTGCAGCAGCAATGGCACCAGGAAGGGTAGGGCGCCGCTGCCCAGGCGGGCGAACAGGTTGCCGAGGATGCCGATGGCGAAGGTCCGCACGCGGAACAGCGACGGTGAGAACAAAGGCTCCGGGTCACGCCCGGCGCGCAGCCAGTAGGCGGCCAGGCAGGCCATGCCGGCGAACAGCAACAGCATCACCCGCAGGTGTGGCAGGTGCAGTTCGCCCAGGCCTTCCATGGCGATGGTGATCAGCACCATCGCCGCGCCGAACAGCAGGAAGCCCGGGCCATCGAAGCTGGTGCGTTCGGCGCCGCGCAGGTCGGGGATGAACTTCCATACCGCGTAGCAGCCCAGCGCGCCCACCGGCAGGTTGATCAGGAAGATCCAGTGCCAGCTGAGGATTTCGACCAGCCAGCCGCCCAGGGTCGGGCCGAGCAAAGGCCCGAGCAGGCCGGGGATGGTGATGAAGCTCATGATCCGCACCAGCTCCGAGCGCGGATAGGCGCGCAGCACCACCAGCCGCCCGACCGGCAGCATCAGCGCGCCGCCCAGGCCCTGGATCACCCGGGCGAGGATCAGCATGCCCAGGCTGTTGGCCATGGCGCACAAGAGCGAGCCGAAGCTGAACAGCAGGATGGCGCTGAAGAAGATGCGCTTGGTGCCGAAGCGGTCGGCGATCCAGCCCGAGGCCGGGATCAGCAGGGCCACGGTGAGCATGTAGGCGATGATCACCCCCTGCATGCGCAGCGGGTCCTCGGCCAGGGAGCGGGCCATGGCCGGCAGCGCGGTGTTGAGGATGGTGCCGTCGAGCGACTGCATGAAGAAGGCGATGGCCACCACCCAGGGAATCCAGCGGGCGGTGACGGGGTCCAGCGGGGCACGGTCGGGCATGGGTTACCTCAATGTCCTGTGTTGCCTGGGCCGGCCTCATCGCCGGCAAGCCGGCTCCCACAGGGGCAGCGCATGCCGGCTGCTGTGGGAGCTGGCTTGCCAGCGATGAGGCCAGTCCTGCCGATCACAATGTCAGGGTCAGCCCTTTGACCAACGCCCCCGGCAGATGACTCGACCCGGTGCTGCGCTGCCCGTAGGTGCTGGTCGAGAGGATCATCTCCCGTTCCTGGGTCAGGTCCTCCAGCTGGCTGCCCAGCAGGCTGTACAGGCTGTCGTCGAAGCGCATGGTGCTCACCGGCCCCTGGATCTGGCCGTTTTCCACCCAGAACGTGGCGAAGCGGGTCAGCCCGGTCATGCGTGCGGCGGGCAGGTCCGAGTAGTTCAGGTACCACAGGTTGCTGATGTACAGCCCGGTGCCCAGGCGCTCGAGGATCTGCGCGCTAGGCAGGTTGCCCGGCGCCAGGCTCAGTGCGCACGGCGATTCGTAGCTGTCGGCGCCATTGGCCTGAAGTGTGAACTCGGCGGCGCTGCGAGCGCTGACCAGACGCTCGCGTGCCAGGCCCTGGCCAATCAGCAGCAGGTCGCGGCGCGGCGAGCCCTCGTCGGAGAACGTCGGGCTCAACGAGCCGCTGACCTGTTCGCTGAAACTCACCAATGAGCTCAGTCGTGCATCGCCGTTATACAGGCGTTGTAGCGGGCTGTTCCCTGTGGCCAGGGCCTGGGCGGAGAAACCACCCCAGCAGAGCATGCCAGCAATCTCGTCCATCGCCGCTGGCGCCAGGTAGGCACGGTAGCTGCCGGGCTTGAGGGTGACGGCCGGGCGGCCCAGGTGTTCGAGCTGTTCGCGGGCCTGGCGCAGGCGCGCGGCGAATGTTTCGCCGCTCCAGGACTGCCCGGCATAGTTGGCCTTGACCGCCTGGCCGTTGGCGTGGAACAGGCTCCAGTCGAAGTTGAAACTGTTGGCCTGGTGCCAGCCGAAGGCCCCGAAGGAACTGGCGAAGCCCCGGCAGATGGGGCCGGCGGCGTAGATGCCGACCAGGTCCAGGTCGCCGGCCTCGTGTTCGACCAGGGTCAGCACGTCATCCAGCTCGGGCAGTGGCTGCTCCAGCAGACTGTGGCTGCGCCAAGCGCTCTGATCGAGGCTCAGGTACGGGTCGACCGGCAGCAACGGCAGGGTCTGACGCAGTTGCCCGAGGCCGTCGTGCAGGCGCTGGCGATCCAGCTCGGCGTCATCGCCCAGGGTGATGTGCTGCTCGGCCTGGCGGCCGTCGCGGATCAATCGCAACTGCACGCTGGCCTGGGCGACCAACCCGGCCTGGCGCACCTTGGCATGGTTGAAGCGTACAAACTGCGAATGCTCGGCGTTGTAGCCGAGGGTGAACTGCTCCTCGGGCAGCACCGCGTCGCGAAGGGCGCCAAGCAGGTCCTCGAAGCGTTGTTGATACGTGCTCATCAGGCGTCTCCCCCGAATACGTCGATCTGGCGGAACACGCAGGCGGGCGATGCGTGACCGACCCGCACCACCTGGTTGGGCTCGCCCTTGCCGCAGTTGGGCGTGCCGAGCACCTGGAAGGTGCTGCTGTCGCCCACGGCCGAGAGGTTGCGCCAGAAGTCGGCTGATATGCCCCGGTAGTTTGGGTTCTTCACCACGCCCTTGAGTTCGCCGTTTTCGATCAACTGCCCCCACTCGCAGCCAAACTGGAACTTGTTGCGTGCATCGTCGATGGACCAGGAGCGGTTGGTGCGCATCAGGATGCCGTGCTCGATGCCACTGACCAGTTGCTCGAGCGACTGGTCGCCCGGCTCGATGTTGAGGTTGGCCATGCGGTCGATCGGCGCGCGGTTCCAGTTGCAGGCGCGACTGTTGGCCACGCCGTCCAGCCCCGAGCGCAGCTGCGACAGCGCACCGCCGAGGGGGCGAACCAGCAGGCCGTCGCGGATCAGGAACTGCTTGCTGGCCGGGGTGCCGTCGTCATCGAAGCTGTAGCTGGCCAGCTCCTCGCGAAGGGTCGGGTCGAAGGTCACGTTGAGCAGCTTCGAGCCGTACTGCAGATGGCCGAAGTCGCTGGCTTTGACGAAGCTGGTGCCGGCGTAGTTGCGCTCATCGCCCAGGATGCGGTCCAGCTCCAGCGGGTGGCCGATGGATTCGTGGATCTGCAGCATCATCTGGTCGGGCATCAGCAGCAGGTCGCGCCGGCCGCTCGGGGTGTTGGGCGCCAGCAGCAGCTGCAGCGCCTCGTCGGCCACGCGCCGGGCCGCGCCGACCAGGCCGCAGCGCTCGATCACCTCGAAGCCGCCTTGCTGGCCGAAGTTCTCCCGGCCCAGGCTACGGCTCTGGCTGTCCTGGCCGTCGCTGGCGGTGACGCCCAGGCCCGGGTAGACGAAGCGCTGGGCATGGCGCAGCTCGGCGCCGGCGGAGTTCAGGTAGGTCTGCTCGACCACGCTGATGCCCAGGCTCGCCTGCCAGTCCACCAGGCGTTCGTCTCGGGGCACGCTGGCCGATTCGGCGGCCAGCAGGTCCAGGCAGTCGGCGAGGTTGGGCAGGGGCTGTTCGAAATTGGGCGAGACATGGTCGTGGTGCCCGCTCGGGGCCGGTTGGCCGCTCAGGTCGAGCAGGCTGCTGGCCTTGATCCGCCGGGCCAGCGCCTCGGCCTGCTCCAGGGCGCGTTGCAGCCCGGCTTGCGAGAGGTCGGCGGTGGCCGCATAGGCCTCGACGCCATCGACCCGCACGGTGAGCATGGCGCCTTCGTCCTGGCTGAAGAAGGGCGGCTCGGCGACGTTGCGCCGTACCGACAGTGACTGATGCGATTGCTTCACATGGCGAAGCGAGAACAGTTCGGCCGTGCTGCGCAGCGCGTTGAAGCGCTGGCGCAGCAGGGTGCTGGAGTCGAACATCGGAAACCTCCGTGTGTGCGGTGGTTCCCCCCTAGAACCACCCCTCTTGCATGGCGAGGCAGGTGTCGTCGTGGGCCTCGAGCAAAGCGAGGTCATTATGGCAGCCCGGCACTTCCCAGGTGAGGAAATAACGCGCGGCCTGGAGCTTGCCCAGGTAGAAGTCGCGGTCGCTGCCCTTGAGCAGGCCGACCTCGGCATGGATGGCCTGCTCCAGCCAGCGCCAGCCGATCACGCAGTGGCCGAACACCTTGAGGTACAGCGCCGAGTTGGCCAGCGCGCCGGCGACCTTGCCGGCGGCCAGGTCGCCGAGCAGGGCGAGGGTCACGCTCTGCAGGCGGTTGACCAGGTGCTCCAGGGGCTGGCGCAACGGATCGAGGTTCGGGTGATGGCTGGCGCGCTCGCAGGTGCCGGCGATCAGGCGGATCAGTTGCTTGAGCCCGGCACCGTTGTTCTGCGCCAGCTTGCGCCCGAGCAGATCGAGGGACTGGATGCCCTCGGTACCCTCGTGGATCGGGTTGAGGCGGTTATCGCGGTAGTACTGCTCGACCGGGTACTCGCGGGTGTAGCCGTGGCCGCCAAGGATCTGGATCGCCAGTTCGTTGGCCTTCAGGCAATACGCCGAGGGCCAGGACTTGACGATGGGCGTGAGCAGGTCGAGCAGTTCCAGGGCCTGCCGGCGCGCGTCTGCATCCGCTGCGGTGTGGGTGTCGTCGAACAGCCGGGCCGCGTACAAGCCAAGGTCGAAGGCACCCTCCACGTAGGCCTTCTGTGCCAGCAGCATGCGCTTCACGTCGCTGTGCTCGACGATCGGCACGGCGGGGCTCTGCGGGTCCTTGTTGTCCGGTAGGCGGCCTTGTGGACGTTGACGGGCGTATTCCAGTGAATACAGGTAACCGGCGTAGCCGAGCATCACCGCGCCCATGCCGACGCCGATACGCGCCTCGTTCATCATCTGGAACATGCAAGCCAGGCCCTGGTGCGGCTGGCCCACCAGGTAGCCGACGCACTGGCCGTTGTCACCGAAGTTCAGCGCCGTGGAGGTGGTGCCGCGCCAGCCCATCTTGTGGAACAGCCCGGCCAGCAGCACATCGTTGCGCGGGCCCAGGCTGCCGTCGGTGTTGACCAGGTACTTGGGCACGATGAACAGCGAGATGCCCTTCACCCCAGGCGGCGCGTCCGGCAGCTTGGCCAGGACCATATGCACGATGTTCTCCGACAGTTCGTGATCGCCGCCGGAGATGAAGATCTTGTTGCCCTTGAGCCGGTAGGTGCCGTCGCCTGCGGGTTCGGCGCGGGTGCGGATATCGGCAAGGGAAGAGCCGGCATGGGGCTCGGTCAGGGCCATGGTGCCGAAGTAGCGGCCCTCGATCATCGGTTGCAGGAACAGGCGCTGCTGTTCGTCACTGCCGAAGCTCTCGATCAGGTTGGCCGCACCCATGGTCAGGAACGGGTAGGCCGTGGTGCCGGCGTTGGCGGCCTGGAAATGGGCGAAGCAGGCTTGCGACACCAGGCTTGGCAGCTGCATGCCGCCGACTTCGAAGTCGCGGTTGGCGTTTAGGAAGCCCGCTTCGAGGAAAGCGTCCACCGCCGGCTTCACTTCCGGAATCAACTCTGCGCGACCGTCCACGTAGCGCGGCTCGTTTTCATCGCCCTTGCGGTTGTGCGGGGCGAAGTACTTCTCGGCGATGGTGCGGGCGGTGCTCAGCGCGGCGTCGAAGGTCTCGCGGCTGTGTTCGGCGAAGCGCGGGCGCTGGGTCAGGGCCTCGGCGTCGAGGACTTCGTAGAGTTCGAAGGCGAGGTTGCGGCTGCTGAGGAGTTGCTCGGACATGGCGGCATTCCTGGTTCGGGATGCAGCGAGTCTAGGCAAGGTGATGGGGCAGGGGACAGGTTAATTGGTTTGGGTGATATGGGTTTAGAAGGCAGCGTTTTCGGGGGGGATTGGGTGAGGACTGCCAGGTGTTCGTCGAGAGTTCTTCAGCGCCTGTGAGATCGAGCGCCGCCCGCGCGGCGCATCGCGACGCAAGGCCGCTCCTACATCTGTTTCGGGCCAATGAGTCCTGTGAAAGTACCGCTGCCCGCCTTGGCGCATGCCTTGAACCATGTGGGGCGGCAGCAACGCCCACGCTGAAATTGTGTCGAGCCAACAAGGCGGACCAGGTAATGGCACAGGAGAGACTGGCCCGAAACAAATGTAGGAGCGGCCTTGCGTCGCGATGCGCCGCGCGGGCGGCGCTCGATTTCAAACGCGCTGCAAGGCTTTCGCCCAGCGCTTGGACGCCCTCATGCGATCGTAGCTATGGACCTGGAAACGCTGGATCTAAGGGTTACCTCCGTCGCGTTTCCTACGTAAATCCCGAGACTTCCCCTATTCCATGTAGTCCATTTCCCAAACATACTTCTGCCCCCTTTCAAGCCATTGCGGTGCTCTGGGTTGGCCTCTAGTCTCGGACGGTCGCTGCACAATCAGCGACCGACTTTGACAGGTCGATTATCAAGAGCTTACTCAACGGCTTTGCCCTTTATGGCGGCTGTATGTGGGGCACTTCGCGTGCGCCGGGGTTTTGCTCTTGCTGACCGGTCTGTCAACCCATGTACAGCTGCCACCTTCTTGTTTGACAGCAACGGGTGGTGGTCCCACTTGATCAGCAAGAGGTAGCTATGTTGAAGATTGTCCCCGATCCACCCCACAACCCTCATTCCCTTGAAGACACCCTCATCCAGGCCACCGAATACGCCCTGTGCGCCTTGACCGTGGCCCATCACGCCGTACAGCTCAAACCCAGGTCGCCGGCTGCCGTGTTGATGATGGCGTCGATGCATGAAATGGAGTCGCTGCGTGTGTTGCTTGAAGCGGCATTGATCCAGGTGCAGATGCCGGCGCAGGCGCCGACGTTGCACTAGGCCGCGAGGCATGTGTTGCCTGGTCGGGCCCTTTCGCGGGTAAACCCGCTCCCACAGGTTCATCTGTGCCTTGGAGCCTGCGCCGTACCTGTGGGAGCGGGCTTGCCCGCGAAGAGGCCCGCACAGGCACCAACCATTTCAGGGAGAATAATCATGACCACAGAAGACACCCACACCACTGTCGGCAAGACCAAGTTCTACCAGGGCGAAGGCCAGACCGACCCGCTGTTCTGCATCGAACCCGGCATCCCCTGCCAGCACGCCCGCGACCAGGCCTCGGAGCTGATGGGCTGCGTACGCGACCTTGGCATGAAGCACTGAGACTGGTGCTGCCAGTGCCGGCCTCTTCGCGGGCAAGCCCTACGGGGGCTTGAAGATGATGAAAAACCTGTAGGAGCGGCCTTGTGTCGCGATGGGCTGCGCAGCAGCCCCGGGATTTCAGCGTTGTTGCAAAGATCGCCGGGGCCGCTTTGCGGCCCTTTCGCGACGCAAGGCCGCTCCTACAGAGGGCGCACCAAGTTGAGAAATCTCAGCAAGACAGTTGCTCCCACAAAAAAGGAGAGCCTGAGCTCTCCTTTTCCGTTCAACGACTGTCAGCGTCAGCCGATGGTCATCAGGCTGGCGTTACCGCCTGCCGCTGCGGTGTTAACACTCACCGCCCGCTCGATCACCAGGCGCTCCAGGGCGATCTGGTGATCGCCGCTCGACAGCCCATGCACACCGACGATCGCGCCGGCACGCTTGGCCACCTGCTCGCAGACGCCGCGCAGCTGGTCGGAGTGACCGTGGTGGATGACCGCGTCGAACGCCACGTCGTCCTTGCTCCAGTCGGCCACCAGCTTGATCTTCGCTTGCAGCTCCTTCGGCAGACGGCCGCGCACGGTCTTGGCCGGCTCGCCGTCCTGGAACACCGCCGAGCTACCCACGGCCAGTACCGCCGCCAGCTGGGCCAGCAGGTCGGCCTCGTTGTCGGCCAGGCACAGCACGTGTTCGCGCGGCAGCACGCTGTAGGTGTTGCGCTCGCCGGTCGGGCCTGGCAGCACGCGGGTGATGCCGCTCTGCGACTGCTCGGCGAACTGCTCGCACAGCGCGGCCAGGTCGCTCATCTGGCTGCTGGCCGCCCAGGTCTTGAGGGTGGTCAGCGGCTTGAGCTGCAGGTCGCGCAGGGTGGTGTCGGCCTGGCTGCGCGCATCGTCGGCCTGGAAGTGACGGGCGATGGCGTCGGCCGGGCGGGTCGACAGCAGGCGGTACAGGTACAGCGGGCCGCCGGCTTTCGGGCCGGTGCCCGACAGGCCTTCACCACCGAACGGCTGCACACCGACCACGGCGCCGACGATGTTGCGGTTGACGTACATGTTGCCGGCGTTGACGTTGTCCACCACCTTGGCGATGGTCTCGTCGATGCGGGTGTGCACGCCCAGGGTCAGGCCGTAGCCGGAAGCGTTGATCTGCTCGATCAGCTGGTCCAGGTCCTTGCGGTTGTAGCGCACCACGTGCAGCACCGGGCCGAAGATTTCGCGCTTGAGCTCGTCGAAGCTTTCCAGCTCGATCAGGGTCGGCATCACGAAGGTGCCGCGCTTGATCTCTTCGCCCTCGGCGATGGCCACCTGGTAGACGGTGCGGCCTTTGTCGCGCATGCCCTGGATATGCTTCTCGATGCCGGCCTTGGCTTCGGCGTCGATCACCGGGCCGATGTCCACGGACAGGCGCTCAGGGTTGCCCAGGCGGCTTTCGGCCATGGCACCTTTGAGCATTTCGATCACGCGGTCGGCGGAGTCTTCCTGCAGGCACAGCACGCGCAGGGCCGAGCAACGCTGGCCGGCGCTGTCGAAGGCCGAGGAGACCACGTCGATCACCACCTGCTCGGTCAGCGCCGAGGAGTCGACGATCATGGCGTTCTGGCCGCCGGTCTCGGCGATCAGCGGGATCGGACGGCCCTGGTTGTCCAGGCGCCCGGCGATGTTGCGTTGCAGCAGGCGGGCGACCTCGGTGGAACCGGTGAACATCACGCCCTTGACGCGTTCGTCACCGACCAGGCCGGCCCCGACGGTTTCACCCTGGCCTGGCAGCAGTTGCAGCACGCCTTCGGGGATGCCGGCTTCCAGCAGCAGGCGCACGGCCTGGGCGGCGACCAGCGGGGTCTGTTCGGCTGGCTTGGCCAGTACCGGGTTGCCGGCGGCGAGGGCCGCGGCGACCTGGCCGGAGAAGATCGCCAGCGGGAAGTTCCACGGGCTGATGCACACCACCGGGCCCAGTGGGCGGCAGCTGTCGTTGCGCAGATCGTTGCGTGCCTGCACCGCGTAGTAGCGCAGGAAGTCCACGGCCTCGCGCACCTCGGCGATGGCGTTGGCGAAGGTCTTGCCGGCTTCGCGCACCAGCAGGCCCATCAGCGGCTGGATGTCGGCTTCCATCAGGTCGGCGGCGCGTTCGAGGATCGCGGCGCGCTCGGCCGGCGGGGTGGCCTGCCAGATCGGCGCGGCGTTCAGCGCGCACTGGATGGCGTTGTCGACGTCGGCGACGGTGGCTTCCTGCACGTGACCCACGACATCGCGGTGGTCGGCTGGGTTGAGCACCGGCGCGGCCGGCTGCTCGCTGGCGGCGCAGGCCAGCAGCGGGGTGGCTTTCCAGTCGTTGTGGGCGGTGGCCAGCAGGGCGCAGGACAGCGACGCCAGGCGGTGCTCGTTGGCCATGTCGATGCCGGCCGAGTTGGCCCGATCGCTGCCGTACAGATCACGCGGCATCGGGATGCGCGGATGTGGCAGGCCGATGCTGCCTTCCTGGGTGCCCATGCGCTCGATGCTGGCGACCGGGTCGGCGACCAGCTCCTGGATGGAGATCGAGTGGTCGGCGATGCGGTTGACGAACGAGGTGTTGGCGCCGTTTTCCAGCAGGCGGCGGACCAGGTAGGCCAGCAGGGTTTCGTGGGTGCCGACCGGCGCGTACACACGGCACGGACGGTTCAGTTTGCCCTCGGAGACCTTGCCCACGACTTGCTCGTACAGCGGTTCGCCCATGCCGTGCAGGCACTGGAACTCGTACTGGCCCGGGTAGTAGTTCTGCCCGGCGATGGTGTAGATGGCCGACAGGGTGTGGGCGTTGTGGGTGGCGAACTGCGGGTAGATGGCTTCTGGCACGGCCAGCAGCTTGCGGGCGCAGGCGACGTAGGACACGTCGGTGTACACCTTGCGGGTGTAGACCGGATAGCCTTCCAGGCCCTCGACCTGGGCGCGCTTGATCTCGCTGTCCCAGTAGGCGCCCTTCACCAGGCGGATCATAAGGCGGTGGCGGCTGCGCTTGGCCAGGTCGATGACGTAGTCGATCACGTACGGGCAGCGCTTCTGGTAGGCCTGGATGACGAAACCGATGCCGTTCCAGCCGGCCAGCGACGGCTCGAAGCACAGGCGTTCGAGCAGGTCCAGCGACAGCTCCAGGCGGTCGGCTTCCTCGGCGTCGATGTTCAGGCCGATGTCGTACTGTTTGGCCAGCAAAGTCAGCGACAGCAGGCGCGGGTACAGCTCGCTCATCACGCGCTCGTACTGGGCGCGGCTGTAGCGCGGGTGCAGGGCCGAGAGCTTGATCGAGATGCCCGGGCCTTCATAGATGCCACGGCCATGCGAGGCCTTGCCGATCGAGTGGATCGCCTGCTCGTAGGAGGCCAGGTACTTCTGTGCGTCGTGCTCGGTCAGGGCGGCTTCGCCGAGCATGTCGTAGCTGTAGCGGAAGCCCTTGGATTCGAACTTGCTGGCATTGGCCAGGGCCTCGGCGATGGTCTCGCCGGTGACGAACTGCTCGCCCATCAGGCGCATCGCCATGTCGACGCCCTTGCGGATCATCGGCTCGCCGCTCTTGCCGATGATGCGGGTGAGCGAGGAGGTCAGGCCGGATTCGTTGTGGGTGCTGACCAGCTTGCCGGTCAGCAGCAGGCCCCAGGTGGCGGCGTTGACGAACAGCGACGGGCTGTTGCCCAGGTGCGGCTGCCAGTTGCCGGTGCTGATCTTGTCGCGGATCAGCGCGTCACGGGTGCCCTTGTCAGGGATGCGCAGCAGGGCTTCGGCCAGGCACATCAGCGCCACGCCTTCCTGGGACGACAGCGAGAACTCCTGCAGCAGGCCCTGGACGATGCCGGCGCGCCCGCCAGCGCTCTTCTGGTTGCGCAGCTTGTCGGCCAGGCTTGCGGCCAGCTTGTTGGTGGCTTCGGCCTGGGCGGCCGGCAGGCGCGCCTGCTCCAGCAGCATCGGCACCACTTCCTGCTCGGGGCGGCGGTAGGCGGCGGTGATCGCCGAGCGCAGCACCGACTGCGGCAGGATGCTTTCGGCGAATTCCAGGAAGCACTGATGGGCGTGGTCGGCGGCGACTTCGCCGGCGTCGTCGCCCGCGGCGGCATGGCCGTTGAGGTCGTTCAGGGTGGCGCCACCCTCGAGCTTCTCGAGATAGTTGAAGATCGCTTGCTTGATCAACCAGTGCGGCGTGCGGTCGATGGACTGCGCAGCTGCTTTGAGTCGCTCACGGGTCGGGTCGTCGAGTTTGACCCCAAGGGTGGTCGTCGCCATTTCTTATCCTCGTTATTGGCCACGGGTGTGGCCTAAGCTGGCGGCAAGATTAGCTGTAGGAGAATTCGGGTGCAACCGGGTGCAACCCGAAATTACCAGGGTAAAGGTGCAACTCGTCTGAAGGATATTTCCGTACCGCTGAAATGGTCGTTCTTGGTGCTTTTTCTTATGGAAAAGGCTGTGTTTGCTCCGAAAAGGAGCAAAAAGTGAGCTTTATCCGAAAATCCACAGCGGGGTGCAACTTGCAAATGAAAAATGGTTGCACCTCGTTCATGTTGTTGCATAGGATGCGCCGCCTGGGTGCAACCGTCGTCACACGCGGTGGTCGCAAGAGATAAAAACAACGCCAGGGCACAACTCATGGGCAATCCACTAACGATCACCTTCGTGGTCTACATTGCGGCAATGGTGCTGATCGGCTTCGCCGCCTATCGCTCCACCAAGAACCTTTCCGACTACATTCTCGGCGGCCGTAGCCTCGGCAGCGTGGTTACCGCGCTTTCCGCCGGCGCATCGGACATGAGCGGCTGGCTGTTGATGGGCCTGCCGGGCGCCATCTACTTCGCGGGCCTTTCCGAGGCCTGGATCGCCATCGGCCTGACCGTCGGCGCCTACCTGAACTGGCTGTTCGTCGCTGGCCGTCTGCGGGTGCAGACCGAGCACAATGGCGATGCCCTGACCTTGCCGGACTACTTCTCCAGCCGCTTCGAAGACCAGACCGGTCTGCTGCGGATCATCTCGGCGATCGTCATCCTGGTGTTCTTCACCATCTACTGCGCCTCCGGCATCGTCGCCGGCGCCCGCCTGTTCGAAAGCACCTTCGGCATGTCCTATGAGACCGCGCTGTGGGCCGGTGCCGCCGCGACCATCGCCTACACCTTCGTCGGTGGTTTCCTGGCGGTGAGCTGGACCGACACCGTGCAGGCCTCGCTGATGATCTTCGCGCTGATCCTGACGCCGATCATCGTGCTGATCTCCACCGGTGGCTTCGACACCACCTTCATGGCCATCGAGGCGGTGAACCCGGCGCACTTCGACATGTTCAAGGGCGCGACCTTCATCGGCATCATCTCGCTGATGGGCTGGGGCCTGGGCTACTTCGGCCAGCCGCACATCCTGGCGCGCTTCATGGCCGCCGATTCGGTCAAGTCGATCGCCAATGCCCGCCGCATCTCCATGACCTGGATGATCCTGTGCCTGGGCGGTACCTGTGCCGTCGGCTTCTTCGGCATCGCCTACTTCTCGGCGCACCCTGATCTGGCCGGTCCGGTCACCGAAAACCACGAGCGCGTGTTCATCGAACTGGCCAAGATCCTGTTCAACCCGTGGATCGCCGGTGTGCTGCTGTCGGCCATCCTGGCGGCGGTGATGAGCACCCTGAGCTGCCAGCTGCTGGTGTGCTCCAGCGCCCTGACCGAGGACTTCTACAAGTCGTTCCTGCGCAAGAACGCCTCGCAGACGGAGCTGGTCTGGGTCGGTCGCCTGATGGTCCTGGCCGTTGCCCTGATCGCCATCGCCATGGCTTCCAACCCTGAAAACCGTGTGCTGGGCCTGGTGGCCTACGCCTGGGCCGGCTTCGGTGCCGCCTTCGGTCCGGTGGTGCTGATCTCGGTGCTGTGGAAGGGCATGACCCGCAACGGCGCCCTGGCCGGTATCGTGGTCGGCGCGCTGACCGTGATCCTGTGGAAGAACTACGTGGGCCTGGGTCTGTACGAGATCATCCCAGGCTTCCTGTTCGCCAGCATCGCGATCTTCGTGGTGAGCAAGCTGGGCAAACCGTCCGGCAGCATGGTTTCGCGTTTTGAAACCGCTGATGCGGCGTACCACGCCGACAAGTAACGCCTGCTGGACCGGCGTCTGCTTTTTCGCGGGTAAACCCGCTCCCACAGGTCTTTCACTGGCCTTGTGGGAGCGGGTTTACCCGCGAATGCTTTAACACCGACCGCCGCACCTGACGACTCCCTCGCGACAAGGTAAACTTGTCGCCCCCGCAGGAGTCCTCATGAACTATCGTCACGCCTTCCACGCCGGCAATCATGCCGACGTCCTCAAGCATATCGTGCTCACCCGCCTCATCGCCCTGATGTCGCGCAAGGAGCAGCCGTTCGCCTACATCGATACCCATGCCGGCCTGGGCCTCTATGACCTGCAGGGCGACCAGGCGAGCCGTACCGGCGAATACCTGGAGGGCGTGGCTCGCCTGTGGAACCGCGACGACCTGCCGGGAGCGACCGCCGACTACCTGCGCATCATCAAGCGCCTGAACCAGGATGGCGAGCTGCGGTACTACCCGGGCTCGCCGGAGCTGGCGCGCCGCCTGATGCGTCAGCAGGACCGGGCCCTGCTCAACGAGAAGCACCCTGAAGATGGGGCATTGCTCAAGGACAACATGAAGAAGGATCCGCGGGTCACCGTGCACCTGGGCGAAGGCTGGCACATTCCGCGGGCCCTGCTGCCGGTGCAGGAAAAGCGCGCGATCATGCTGATCGACCCGCCGTTCGAGCAGGCCGACGAGCTCAAGCGCTGCTGTGTGGCGATGAAGGAGGCGATCGGTCGCATGCGCCAGACCGTCGCGGCCATCTGGTACCCGATCAAGGATCAGCGGTCGCTGACCCGTTTCTATCAGGACCTGACCAGCACCGGCGCGCCGAAGCTGCTGCGGGTCGAGCTTTACGTGCACCATCAGGACAGCCCGCAGGGCCTGAACGGTTCGGGCCTGGCCATCGCCAACCCGCCGTGGGGCCTGGAAGACGAACTCAAGACGTTGCTGCCGTGGCTGGCCAAGGAACTGGCGCAGACCGCCGGCAGCTTCCGCATGGACTGGCTGATCGCCGAGTAAGCC
>NZ_JAOEBG010000016.1 GCF_029836165.1 Pseudomonas sp. GD04091 | reverse complement strand
CCTGTATTCCCAAAGCCCTGTGGGAGCGGCCTCGTGTCGCGAAAGGGGCGCGTAGCGCCCCCAGGATCTTGGATCTGTTTCAGGATTGTCCGGGCCGCGTTGCGGCGCTTTCGCGGCACAAGGCCGCTCCTACAGGTAAAACGCCAGCTGCGAGCCCGGCGGTAGCCCTTTTCCTATGCAAGCTCTCGGGGCGTGGCTATCATGCCAGCCTTATTCCAAGTCGAGACTGGCATGCTGAAGTTGTTGAATCTCCTCAAGGATGGCCGGTTCCATTCCGGGGAAGCCCTGGGGGTTGCCCTCGGGGTAAGCCGTAGCGCCGTTTGGAAGCAGCTGCAGCACCTCGAGAGCGAGCTGAACCTGACCATTCACAAGGTCCGCGGCCGTGGCTATCAGCTGGCAGCACCGCTGAATCTGCTTGAATCGCGCGCGATCGCCGAGTATTCCGAGGGTGAGCAGTGGCCTGTTTTCATTCACGAAACCATTGACTCCACGAATGCTGAGGGGCTCAGGCTTGTCGGCGGAGGGCAGGTGGCTCCGTTTCTGGTGCTGGCCGAGCGTCAGAGTGCTGGTCGTGGTCGTCGAGGTCGCCATTGGGTCAGCCCGTTTGCTGAAAACCTCTATTACAGCCTTGTTCTTCGGGTCGATGGTGGCATGCGCCAGCTCGAGGGTTTGAGTCTGGTGGTCGGATTGGCGGTGATGCGAACGCTGCAGGCGTTCGGGCTGCAGGAAGTCGGGCTCAAGTGGCCTAATGACGTCCTGGTCAAGGGGCGAAAAATCACCGGCATTCTGCTGGAGCTGGTGGGCGATCCTGCCGACGTCTGTCATGTAGTCCTGGGTATCGGCATCAATGTGAACATGCAGGCCGATGAGCAGATCGATCAGCCCTGGGCTTCGATGCGCGGGGAGCTGGGCCAGGTAGTCGATCGCAACCAGCTGGTGGCCTTGTTGAGCCGTCAGCTGCAGCATGAACTGGCGCGGCATCGGCGCTACGGTTTCGCGGCTTTCCAGGAAGAGTGGGAACAGGCGCATCTCTGGCAAGGCCGAAAAGTGTCGCTTACCGCCGGTACTACGCGCGTCGATGGTGTGGCTCTGGGCGTGGATGGGCAGGGCGGCTTGCGTCTTGAAGTCGATGGTGTCGAAAAGAGCTTCAGCGGTGGCGAGCTCAGTCTGAGGTTGCGTGATGATTCTTGAGCTCGACTGTGGGAACAGCTTTATTAAGTGGCGTGTGATCCATGTCGCCGATGCAGCGATCACCGGTGGCGGCATTGTCGACTCTGATCAGGCTCTGCTGGCCGCGGTCGCCGCGCTTGTCGGCCTGCGCCTTGTCGGCTGCCGAATGGTCAGTGTGCGCAGCGAAGAGGAAACCTCGTCGCTGTGTGCATTGCTCCAGGACAGCTTCGGTGTTGCGGTGAGTGTCGCTCAGCCGGTCAGGGAAATGGCTGGAGTCCGAAATGGCTATGAAGACTTCCAGCGGCTGGGCATGGACCGCTGGCTGGCAGCGCTCGGTGCGTATCATCTGGCCAAAGGTGCCTGCTTGATCATCGACTTCGGAACTGCAGCAAAGGCTGACTTCGTGGCTGCCGATGGCGAGCACCTGGGTGGCTACATATGCCCGGGGATGCCGCTGATGCGCAGCCAGTTGCGAACGCACACTCGACGTATCCGCTATGACGACGCCTCTGCTGAGCGGGCATTGAGCAGCCTTGCTCCTGGTCGCTCCACGGTTGAGGCGGTCGAGCGCGGTTGCGTTTTGATGCTCCAGGGGTTTGCTCGCGCTCAGATCGAGCAGGCCGAGGCGCTGTGGGGTGACGACTTCACGGTGTTCCTCACTGGTGGCGACGCACCCTTGGTGCGCGAGGCCGCTCCCCAGGCGCGGATCATTCCAGACCTGGTATTCGTCGGCCTGGCCATGGCCTGCCCATTGAACTGAGGTGTCTATGCGCTGGTTGTTTCTGCTATTGCTCGTGCTGAACGTCTTCTATTACGTCTGGCATCAGCAGGAGGCCCCTCTCAAGGTGAAAGAGGTCGCGCCGCTCTCGTTGTACAAGGGCAGCCAGCAGGAAATCCGCCTGTTGCGCGAGACTGGGGCTGCGGCGCCCGCCCGCCGTCGTGATGAGTGCCTGGTGGTGGGCGGCGTTGCGGCGCGAGAACAGCTCGATGCCTTGCGCCAGCGTCTGCTGAGCCTCGATATCAGCGCTGTGCCGGTCGCAGGTCAGCTGCCGGGTGCGGACGGTTTCTGGCTCAAGGTTGCCCCTGACAGCGAGCGTTTGCTGGACCAAACGGTGCTCTCGATTCTTTCTAAGGATTTCAAAGACTTAAAACACAAAATTATTTTGTGCGAGGGTATTGCAACTGCTGAATAGCTTGATAGAATGGCGCCCGCTTCACAGGGAACACCACTGAGGTGGTGGCGCTGGAAGCGGTTGTCAAAGTAGCTAACTTCAAGATTTAATTGAAAAAAGCTTGACAGCAGGACGGCAAGAGTTGAAAATGCCGCCCACAAAGCAGGAGGGATTCCCGAGCGGCCAAAGGGGACGGACTGTAAATCCGTTGCGAGAGCTTCGAAGGTTCGAATCCTTCTCCCTCCACCAGTTTTAGCGAGAGCCGCAAGCTCCGCGGGTATAGTTTAGTGGTAGAACCTCAGCCTTCCAAGCTGATGATGCGGGTTCGATTCCCGCTACCCGCTCCAAGTTTGCTGTTATTGCGCAAAGTGTTTCGCTCTTGTAGCTCAGTTGGTAGAGCACACCCTTGGTAAGGGTGAGGTCAGCGGTTCAAGTCCGCTCAAGAGCTCCATATAGACAAAGGCAGATATGAAAATATCTGCCTTTGTTTTATCAGCGGTATGACTATTTCTTCTGCGGAGGACTGTATCGATGGCTAAGGAAAAGTTTGATCGTTCCCTTCCCCACGTTAACGTCGGCACCATTGGCCACGTTGACCACGGTAAGACCACTCTGACCGCAGCTCTGACTCGCGTTTGCTCCGAAGTTTTCGGTTCGGCAATCGTTGAGTTCGACAAGATCGACTCGGCTCCGGAAGAAAAAGCGCGCGGTATCACCATCAACACCGCTCACGTTGAGTACAACTCGACCATTCGTCACTACGCTCACGTTGACTGCCCAGGTCACGCTGACTACGTGAAGAACATGATCACCGGTGCTGCCCAGATGGACGGCGCGATCCTGGTTTGCTCGGCCGCCGATGGTCCGATGCCACAAACCCGTGAGCACATCCTGCTGTCCCGTCAGGTAGGCGTTCCGTACATCGTGGTCTTCCTGAACAAGGCTGACCTGGTAGACGACGCTGAGCTGCTGGAACTGGTCGAGATGGAAGTTCGCGACCTGCTGTCCACCTACGACTTCCCAGGCGACGACACTCCGATCATCATCGGTTCGGCTCGTATGGCCCTGGAAGGCAAAGACGACAACGAAATGGGCACTACCGCTGTCAAGAAGCTGGTAGAGACTCTGGACAGCTACATTCCTGAGCCAGTTCGTGCCATCGACCAGCCGTTCCTGATGCCGATCGAAGACGTATTCTCGATCTCGGGTCGTGGTACTGTTGTTACCGGCCGTATCGAGCGTGGTATCGTCCGCGTTCAAGACCCGCTGGAAATCGTTGGTCTGCGTGACACCACCACCACTACCTGCACCGGCGTTGAGATGTTCCGCAAGCTGCTGGACGAAGGTCGTGCTGGTGAGAACTGCGGCGTTCTGCTGCGTGGTACCAAGCGTGACGACGTTGAGCGTGGCCAGGTTCTGGTCAAGCCAGGTTCGGTCAAGCCGCACACCAAGTTCACCGCAGAAGTCTACGTCCTGTCGAAGGAAGAAGGCGGCCGTCACACTCCGTTCTTCAAAGGCTACCGTCCTCAGTTCTACTTCCGTACCACTGACGTGACCGGTAACTGCGAACTGCCGGAAGGCGTTGAGATGGTAATGCCAGGTGACAACATTCAGATGACTGTCACCCTGATCAAGACCATCGCGATGGAAGACGGTCTGCGCTTCGCCATCCGTGAAGGCGGTCGTACCGTCGGCGCCGGCGTCGTAGCAAAAATTATTGAATAAGTAGTTGATTTATTTGATCGGGCCGGTATAATGGCCGGCCTGATACAGCGTTATAGGTCAGTAGCTCAATTGGCAGAGCGACGGTCTCCAAAACCGTAGGTTGGGGGTTCGATTCCCTCCTGACCTGCCATTCACCTCGGTGTGATTGGCTTTCTTCTCACAGGATCCTCCTTGATGACTCCCAAAACTGAAGCCCAAGAATCGCGTTTTGATCTGTTCAAGTGGCTGGCTGTTGTCGCATTGGTAGTCGTGGGCGTAGTGGGTAATCAGTATTACTCTGCCTCTCCGATCCTGTATCGCGTACTCGTCCTGCTCGCTTTGGCTGCAGTCGCTGGCTTCGTTGCCCTGCAGACCGCCAAAGGCAAGTCGTTCTTTGCGCTGGCGAAGGAAGCTCGTACCGAGATCCGTAAAGTCGTGTGGCCAACCCGCCAAGAAACCACCCAGACCACGCTGATTGTCGTGGCTGTAGTTCTGGTTATGGCACTGCTGCTGTGGGGTCTCGACTCCCTGCTCGGCTGGTTGGTCTCCTTGATCGTTGGCTAAGGGTGTCTCGTGGCTAAGCGTTGGTATGTTGTTCATGCTTACTCGGGTTACGAGAAGCATGTCATGCGCTCCCTGATCGAGCGTGTCAAGCTGGCTGGCATGGAAGACGAATTCGGCGAGATTCTGGTCCCGACCGAAGAAGTCGTCGAAATGCGTAACGGCCAGAAGCGCAAGAGCGAGCGTAAATTCTTCCCTGGCTATGTATTGGTCCAGATGGAAATGAACGAAGGGACTTGGCACCTTGTCAAGGATACCCCTCGAGTCATGGGTTTCATTGGTGGTACCGCAGACAAGCCTGCGCCGATCACCGATAAAGAGGCTGAGGCCATCCTGCGTCGCGTGGCCGACGGCAGTGACAAGCCCAAGCCGAAGACGCTGTTCGAGCCGGGTGAAGTGGTTCGCGTCATTGACGGTCCCTTCGCTGACTTCAACGGCAGTGTCGAAGAAGTTAACTACGAGAAGAGTCGCCTGCAGGTCGCGGTGCTCATTTTCGGTCGCTCCACTCCGGTGGAGCTCGAGTTCAGCCAGGTCGAGAAGGTCTAGCGGAACGAAGCATCCCATACCCCGCAGCCCTATGTGCTGCGGGGTTTTGTCGTCACTGGGATAAAACGCAAGTCATCCGGGGAGCCGTCTGGCGTTCGTACCCGATTTTGGAGTAGCTCATGGCTAAGAAGATTCAGGCTTACATCAAGCTGCAAGTAAAGGCCGGCCAGGCCAACCCAAGCCCACCCGTTGGTCCAGCACTGGGTCAACACGGTGTGAACATCATGGAATTCTGCAAGGCCTTCAACGCCCGTACCCAGGGTCAAGAGCCAGGTCTGCCGACTCCAGTGATCATCACTGTCTACAGTGACCGTAGCTTCACCTTCGAGACCAAGAGCACCCCTGCCTCGGTTCTGCTGAAGAAAGCTGCTGGCCTGACCAGTGGTTCGGCCCGTCCGAACACCGTCAAGGTCGGTACCGTTACCCGTGCTCAGCTGGAAGATATCGCCAAGGCCAAACAGGCCGATCTGACTGCCGCTGACCTGGACGCTGCTGTACGCACCATCGCCGGCTCTGCCCGTAGCATGGGCCTGAACGTGGAGGGTGTGTAATGGCTAAGCTGACCAAGCGCCAAAAGGCTATCGCCGAGAAAATCGAAGCAGGCAAGGCCTACAACTTCGAAGAAGCCGCCGCTCTGCTGGCTTCGCTGCCGACTGCCAAATTCGTCGAGTCGTACGACATCGCCGTAAACCTGGGTGTTGACCCGCGTAAATCCGACCAGGTCGTTCGCAGCGCTACCGTGCTGCCGCACGGCACTGGCAAGACCGTTCGCGTTGCCGTCTTCACCCAGGGTCCAGCTGCTGAAGCCGCTCTGGCTGCCGGCGCTGACCGCGTAGGTATGGACGATCTGGCTGCCGAAATGAAAGGCGGCGACCTGAACTATGACGTCGTCATCGCATCCCCTGATGCCATGCGCGTTGTAGGTCAGCTGGGTCAGGTTCTGGGTCCTCGCGGCCTGATGCCTAACCCGAAAGTAGGTACCGTGACCCCGGACGTAGCCACTGCCGTGAAAAACGCCAAGGCTGGTCAGGTTCGCTACCGTACCGACAAGAACGGTATCATCCACACCTCCGTTGGCAAGGTTGGCTTCGAAGCCGGCAAGCTGAAGGAAAACGTTGAAGCCCTGATCGCCGATCTGAAGCGTATCAAGCCGGCTTCCTCGAAAGGTATCTACGTCAAGCGCGTTACCCTGAGCACCACCATGGGCCCAGGTCTGGTCATCGATCAGAGCTCGCTGGACGTGTAATGCTCGGTCGGTGCGACCTGGTCGCACCGGCTACTAAATTGGGGTCCCTGCCTGGCGGGGGCTATCCAAGACCGTAGGCGGCGCAAGCCTTAAACGACAAGCCTACGCAGATGGTGCTCCCGATTCGTTCGCGAATCAGACACCAAAACGACATCCGGCTTCGGCCAGATGAAACGGTAGAAACCAGGAGTAAACCCGTGGCAATTAAACTCGAAGACAAGAAGGCCATCGTCGCTGAAGTCAACGAGGCTGCCAAAGTCGCTCTGTCCGCTGTCGTGGCCGATGCCCGTGGTGTGACTGTAGGCGCAATGACCGGACTCCGTAAAGAGGCCCGCGAAGCTGGCGTTTACGTACGTGTCGTACGTAACACCCTGCTCAAGCGCGCTGTTGAAGGCACCGAGTTCTCGGTCCTCAACGATGCGTTCAAAGGCCCGACCCTGATCGCCTTCTCCAACGAACACCCGGGCGCTGCTGCCCGTCTGTTCAAAGAGTTCGCCAAGGGTCAGGACAAGTTCGAGATCAAGGCAGCTGCGTTCGACGGCAAGTTCCTTGCCGCTAACCAGATCGACGTGCTGGCAACCCTGCCAACTCGCGACGAGGCTATCGCACAGCTGATGAGCGTGATCCAAGGTGCAACCAGCAAGCTGGCTCGTACTCTGGCAGCTCTGCGCGACCAGAAAGAAGCCGCTGCCGCCTAAGGCTGCGTAGTCTCTTTCGAAATCAAACGTTTAATTTGATGGCCGCGTAGGCTGTCACCCCAATACAGGAATACATAGTCATGTCTCTGACTAACGAGCAAATCATCGAAGCGATCGGCCAGAAAACCGTTCTGGAAATTGTTGAACTGATCAAAGCGATGGAAGAAACCTTCGGCGTTACCGCTGCTGCCGCTGTTGCCGCTGGCCCAGCTGTTGCTGCCGCCGCTGCTGAAGAGCAGACCGAGTTCAACGTCGTTCTGACCGAAGCTGGCGACAAGAAAGTCAACGTGATCAAGGCTGTTCGCGAGCTGACCGGTCTGGGCCTGAAAGAAGCCAAAGAGAAAGTCGACGGCGCTCCTCAGGTTATCGCTGAAGGCGTTTCGAAAGAAGCCGCTGAAGACGCGAAGAAGAAGCTGGAAGAAGCTGGCGCTAAAGTCGAGCTGAAGTAATTTCGACTTTGCGACTCCAGTCCGAGCGTTGAGCGAAGGGCTGATGGCTGGTGGCTTATGCCACCGGCCTTTTTCCGTTATTGGTGGCCGATCAGGTCGGCCCCGATAACGCGCTGCAAGACACCCAAGAGGGTGGCGCAAACCAAGTGGTTTGCACGATTTTCGGCTGCTCCCGCCGGGAGATGCCAAACAAGCAGGTGACCAAGCTGGGGAATGCTGATGGCTTACTCATACACTGAGAAAAAACGTATCCGCAAGGACTTTAGCAAGTTGCCGGACGTCATGGATGTGCCTTACCTCCTGGCCATCCAGCTGGATTCGTATCGCGAATTCCTGCAGGCGGGAGCATCCAAGGACCAGTTCCGCGACGTCGGCCTGCATGCGGCCTTCAAATCGGTATTCCCGATCATCAGCTACTCCGGCAATGCTGCCCTGGAGTACGTCGGCTATCGCCTGGGCGAGCCGGCGTTCGATGTGAAGGAATGTGTCCTGCGTGGTGTGACCTTCGCGGTCCCGCTGCGTGTGAAGGTGCGCCTGATCATCTTCGACAAGGAATCGTCGAACAAAGCGATCAAGGACATCAAAGAGCAAGAAGTCTACATGGGTGAAATCCCCCTGATGACTGAGAACGGTACCTTCGTTATCAACGGTACCGAGCGTGTGATCGTGTCCCAGCTGCACCGTTCGCCAGGTGTGTTCTTCGACCACGACCGTGGCAAGACTCACAGCTCCGGCAAGCTGCTGTACTCCGCTCGCATCATCCCTTACCGCGGTTCGTGGCTGGACTTCGAGTTCGACCCGAAGGACTGCGTGTTCGTGCGTATCGACCGTCGCCGCAAACTGCCGGCCTCGGTACTGCTGCGCGCGCTGGGCTACAGCACTGAGGAAGTGCTGAACACCTTCTACACCACCAACGTGTTCCACATCTCCGGCGAAAAGCTGAGCCTGGAGCTGGTGCCACAGCGTCTGCGTGGTGAAGTCGCGGTCATGGACATCCATGACGGCAGCGGCAAGGTCATCGTCGAGCAGGGCCGCCGTATTACCGCGCGCCACATCAACCAGCTGGAAAAGGCTGGCGTGAAAGAGCTGGACGTGCCGATGGAGTACGTACTGGGTCGCACCACCGCCAAGGCCATCGTGCATCCGGCGACCGGCGAGATCCTGGCCGAGTGCAACACCGAGCTGACCACCGAGCTGCTGATCAAGATCGCCAAGGCTCAGGTCGTGCGCATCGAGACTCTGTACACCAACGACATCGACTGCGGTCCGTTCATCTCGGATACCCTGAAGATCGACACCACCAGCAACCAGCTGGAAGCTCTGGTCGAGATCTATCGCATGATGCGTCCAGGCGAGCCGCCAACCAAGGATGCCGCCGAGACCCTGTTCAACAACCTGTTCTTCAGCGCCGAGCGTTACGACCTGTCCGCCGTCGGCCGCATGAAGTTCAACCGTCGTATCGGTCGTACCGAGATCGAAGGTTCGGGCGTGCTGAGCAAGGAAGACATCGTCGAGGTTCTCAAGACCCTGGTCGATATCCGTAACGGCAAAGGCATCGTCGACGACATCGACCACCTGGGTAACCGTCGCGTGCGTTGCGTCGGCGAGATGGCCGAGAACCAGTTCCGCGTTGGCCTGGTGCGTGTAGAGCGCGCGGTCAAAGAGCGTCTGTCGATGGCTGAAAGCGAAGGCCTGATGCCGCAGGACCTGATCAACGCCAAGCCGGTCGCGGCGGCGGTGAAGGAGTTCTTCGGTTCCAGCCAGCTCTCGCAGTTCATGGACCAGAACAACCCGCTTTCCGAGATCACCCACAAGCGCCGTGTCTCCGCACTCGGCCCAGGTGGTCTGACCCGTGAGCGCGCAGGCTTCGAAGTCCGTGACGTACACCCGACCCACTACGGCCGCGTGTGCCCGATCGAGACCCCTGAAGGTCCGAACATCGGTCTGATCAACTCCCTGGCGGCCTATGCCCGCACCAACCAGTACGGCTTCCTGGAAAGCCCGTACCGTGTGGTGAAGGAAGGCGTGGTCAGCGACGACATCGTGTTCCTGTCGGCGATCGAAGAGGCTGACCACGTCATCGCTCAGGCTTCGGCCGCGATGAACGACAAGAAGCAACTGATCGACGAGCTGGTAGCGGTCCGTCACCTGAACGAATTCACCGTCAAGGCGCCGGAAGACGTCACCCTGATGGACGTATCGCCGAAGCAGGTTGTTTCCGTCGCTGCCTCGCTGATTCCGTTCCTCGAGCACGACGACGCCAACCGTGCGTTGATGGGTTCGAACATGCAGCGTCAGGCTGTTCCGACCCTGCGCGCCGACAAGCCGCTGGTAGGTACCGGCATGGAGCGCAACGTCGCCCGTGACTCCGGTGTCTGCGTGGTCGCTCGCCGCGGTGGTGTGATCGATTCGGTCGACGCCAGCCGTATCGTCGTTCGCGTGGCTGACGACGAAGTCGAGACCGGTGAAGCCGGTGTTGATATCTACAACCTGACCAAATACACCCGTTCGAACCAGAACACCTGCATCAACCAGCGTCCGCTGGTGAGCAAAGGTGATGTGGTCGCACGTGGCGACATCATGGCCGATGGTCCATCCACCGACATGGGTGAGCTGGCTCTGGGTCAGAACATGCGCATCGCGTTCATGGCGTGGAACGGCTTCAACTTCGAAGACTCCATCTGCCTGTCCGAGCGTGTGGTTCAGGAAGACCGCTTCACCACGATCCACATCCAGGAACTGACCTGCGTGGCGCGTGACACCAAGCTCGGCCCAGAGGAAATCACCGCGGACATCCCGAACGTGGGTGAAGCTGCGCTGAACAAGCTGGACGAGGCCGGTATCGTCTACGTAGGTGCCGAAGTCGGCGCCGGCGATATCCTGGTCGGCAAGGTCACCCCGAAAGGCGAGACCCAGCTGACTCCGGAAGAAAAACTGCTGCGTGCGATCTTCGGCGAGAAGGCCAGCGACGTCAAAGACACCTCCCTGCGCGTGCCGACCGGCACCAAGGGTACCGTCATCGACGTACAGGTCTTCACCCGTGACGGCGTGGAGCGCGACAGCCGCGCCCTGGCCATCGAGAAGATGCAGCTGGACGAGATCCGCAAGGACCTGAACGAAGAGTTCCGCATCGTCGAAGGCGCAACCTTCGAGCGTCTGCGTTCCGCTCTGAACGGCCAGGTGGTCGACGGTGGTGCGGGCCTGAAGAAAGGTACCGTGATCTCCGACGACGTGCTGAACGGTCTGGAGCACGGCCAGTGGTTCAAACTGCGCATGGCCGAAGATGCACTGAACGAGCAGCTGGAAAAGGCTCAGCAGTACATCGTCGATCGTCGCCGTCTGCTGGACGACAAGTTCGAAGACAAGAAGCGCAAGCTGCAGCAGGGCGATGACCTGGCACCGGGCGTACTGAAGATCGTCAAGGTCTACCTGGCAATCCGCCGTCGCATCCAGCCGGGTGACAAGATGGCCGGTCGTCACGGTAACAAGGGTGTCGTCTCGGTGATCATGCCGGTCGAAGACATGCCGCACGACGCCAACGGTACTCCGGTCGACGTCGTACTGAACCCGCTGGGCGTACCTTCGCGTATGAACGTCGGGCAGATCCTCGAAACCCACCTGGGCCTCGCGGCCAAGGGTCTGGGCGAGAAGATCGACCGCATGATCGAAGAGCAGCGTAAAGCCGCTGAGCTGCGTGGCTTCCTCACCGAGATCTACAACGAGATCGGTGGCCGTCAGGAGAACCTGGAAGAGTTCACCGACGCGGAAATCATGGCCCTGGCGAACAACCTGAAGAAAGGCGTGCCAATGGCAACTCCGGTCTTCGATGGTGCCAAGGAACGTGAGATCAAGGCCATGCTGAAACTGGCAGACCTGCCGGAAAGCGGCCAGATGCAGCTGTTCGACGGCCGTACCGGCAACAAGTTCGAGCGTCCAGTGACCGTTGGTTACATGTACATGCTCAAGCTGAACCACTTGGTGGACGACAAGATGCACGCGCGTTCCACTGGTTCCTACAGCCTGGTTACCCAGCAGCCGCTGGGTGGTAAGGCACAGTTCGGTGGTCAGCGTTTCGGGGAGATGGAAGTGTGGGCGCTGGAAGCATACGGCGCGGCATACACTCTGCAAGAAATGCTCACAGTGAAGTCGGACGACGTGAACGGCCGTACCAAGATGTACAAGAACATCGTGGATGGCGATCACCGTATGGAGCCGGGCATGCCCGAGTCCTTCAACGTGTTGATCAAAGAGATCCGTTCGCTCGGTATCGATATCGATCTGGAAACCGAATAACACGTGACGCGAAGGGGAGTGGGGCAGGTAATGCCCGCTCCCTGCTCCGCCAGGAGGAAAGGCCTTGAAAGACCTACTGAATTTGCTGAAAAACCAGGGTCAAGTCGAAGAGTTCGACGCCATCCGCATCGGTCTGGCGTCGCCTGAAATGATCCGTTCGTGGTCGTTCGGTGAAGTCAAAAAGCCGGAAACCATCAACTACCGTACGTTCAAGCCTGAGCGTGACGGCCTGTTCTGCGCCAAGATCTTTGGCCCAGTCAAGGACTACGAGTGCCTGTGCGGCAAGTACAAGCGCCTCAAGCACCGCGGCGTGATCTGCGAGAAGTGCGGCGTTGAAGTCGCCCTGGCCAAGGTTCGTCGTGAGCGCATGGCGCACATCGAACTGGCCTCGCCGGTCGCCCACATCTGGTTCCTGAAGTCGCTGCCGTCCCGTATCGGCCTGCTGATGGACATGACCCTGCGTGACATCGAGCGCGTGCTCTACTTCGAGAGCTACGTAGTGATCGATCCGGGCATGACCACCCTCGAGAAGGGTCAGCTGCTCAACGACGAGCAGTACTTCGAAGCGCTGGAAGAGTTCGGTGACGACTTCGACGCCCGCATGGGTGCCGAGGCTGTCCGCGAGCTGCTGCACGCCATCGACCTGGAGCACGAGATCGGTCGCCTGCGTGAAGAGATTCCGCAGACCAACTCGGAAACCAAGATCAAGAAGCTGTCCAAGCGCCTGAAGCTGATGGAAGCTTTCCAGGGCTCGGGCAACCTGCCTGAGTGGATGGTCCTGACCGTCCTGCCAGTGCTGCCGCCGGACCTGCGTCCGCTGGTTCCGCTGGATGGCGGTCGCTTTGCGACCTCCGACCTGAACGACCTGTATCGTCGGGTGATCAACCGTAACAACCGTCTGAAGCGCCTGCTCGATCTGTCGGCGCCAGACATCATCGTGCGCAACGAAAAGCGCATGCTGCAGGAAGCGGTCGACGCCCTGCTCGACAACGGCCGTCGCGGTCGCGCCATCACTGGCTCGAACAAGCGTCCGCTGAAGTCCCTGGCCGACATGATCAAAGGTAAGCAAGGTCGCTTCCGTCAGAACTTGCTCGGTAAGCGCGTGGACTACTCCGGCCGTTCGGTAATTACCGTAGGCCCGACCCTGCGTCTGCATCAGTGCGGTCTGCCGAAGAAGATGGCTCTCGAGCTGTTCAAACCGTTCATCTTCGGCAAGCTGGAAATGCGTGGTCTGGCGACCACCATCAAGGCTGCCAAGAAGATGGTCGAGCGCGAGCTGCCAGAGGTGTGGGACGTTCTCGCCGAAGTGATTCGCGAACACCCCGTACTGCTCAACCGTGCACCAACCCTTCACCGTCTGGGTATCCAGGCGTTCGAGCCTGTGCTCATCGAAGGTAAGGCAATCCAGCTGCACCCGCTGGTCTGTGCCGCGTACAACGCCGACTTCGACGGTGACCAGATGGCCGTTCACGTGCCTCTGACCCTGGAAGCCCAGCTTGAAGCGCGCGCGCTGATGATGTCGACCAACAACATCCTGTCGCCAGCCAACGGTGAGCCAATCATCGTTCCGTCGCAGGACGTTGTACTGGGTCTGTACTACATGACCCGTGAAGCCATCAACGCCAAGGGCGAAGGTCGCGTATTCGCCGACCTGCAGGAAGTCGACCGCGTATTCCGCGCCGGCGAAGCCGCCCTGCACGCGAAAATCAAGGTCCGTATCAACGAGACCGTGAACGACCGTGATGGCAGCGTCACCAAGAACACCCGTATCGTCGACACCACCGTCGGCCGTGCGCTGCTGTTCCAGGTTGTACCGGCAGGCCTGCCGTACGACGTGGTGAACCAGCCGATGAAGAAGAAGGCGATCTCCAAGCTGATCAACCAGTGCTATCGCGTGGTTGGTCTGAAAGAGACCGTGATCTTCGCTGACCAGCTGATGTACACCGGTTTCGCCTACTCGACCATCTCCGGTGTTTCGATCGGTGTGAACGACTTCGTCATCCCGGATGAGAAGGCTCGCATCATCGACAGCGCTACCGATGAAGTGAAGGAAATCGAGAGCCAGTACGCCTCCGGCCTGGTAACCCAGGGCGAGAAGTACAACAAGGTCATCGACTTGTGGTCGAAGGCGAACGACGAAGTGTCCAAGGCGATGATGGCCAACCTCTCGAAAGAGAAGGTCATCGACCGCGAGGGCAAGGAAGTCGAGCAAGAGTCCTTCAACTCGATGTACATGATGGCCGACTCCGGTGCTCGTGGTTCCGCGGCCCAGATCCGTCAGCTGGCCGGTATGCGTGGCCTGATGGCCAAGCCGGACGGCTCGATCATCGAGACGCCGATCACCGCGAACTTCCGTGAAGGTCTGAGCGTACTGCAGTACTTCATCTCGACTCACGGTGCTCGTAAGGGTCTGGCGGATACCGCATTGAAGACCGCGAACTCCGGTTATCTGACTCGTCGTCTGGTAGACGTGGCGCAGGATCTGGTCGTGACCGAGATCGACTGCGGCACCGACCACGGCCTGCTGATGACTCCGCACATCGAAGGCGGCGACGTTGTCGAGCCGCTGGGTGAGCGCGTACTGGGCCGTGTCATCGCCCGTGACGTGTTCAAGCCAGGCACCGAGGACGTCATTGTTCCGGCTGGCACCCTGGTCGACGAGCAGTGGGTCGAGTTCATCGAGCTGAACAGTATCGATGAAGTGGTCGTGCGTTCGCCGATCAGCTGCGAAACCCGCTACGGCATCTGCGCCAAGTGCTACGGTCGCGACCTGGCTCGCGGTCACCAGGTGAACATCGGTGAAGCTGTCGGCGTTATCGCTGCCCAGTCCATCGGTGAGCCGGGTACCCAGCTGACCATGCGTACGTTCCACATCGGTGGTGCTGCAAGCCGTACCTCGGCTGCCGACAGCGTCCAGGTGAAGAACGGCGGTATGGTGCGTCTGCACAACCTGAAGCAGGTCGAGCGTGCCGATGGCAACCTGGTTGCCGTGTCGCGTTCCGGCGAGCTGGCCATTGCCGACGAGTTCGGTCGTGAGCGTGAGCGCTACAAGCTGCCATACGGTGCGGTGATTTCGGTCAAGGAAGGTGAGAAGGTCGAAGCTGGCGCCATCGTCGCCAAGTGGGACCCGCACACCCACCCGATCGTTACCGAACTGAAAGGTACCGTGACCTTCGTGGGCATGGAAGAAGGCATCACCATCAAGCGTCAGACCGACGAACTGACCGGCCTGACCAACATCGAAGTGATGGACGTCAAGGATCGCCCTGCCGCCGGCAAGGAAATCCGTCCGGCAATCAAGATGGTCGATGCTGCTGGCAAGGATCTGTACCTGCCAGGTACCGACGTACCGGCCCAGTACTTCCTGCCGGCCAACGCCCTCGTCGGTGTGGCTGACGGTGCTCAGATCGGTGTTGGTGACGTTATCGCGCGTATCCCGCAAGAGACGTCGAAGACCCGTGACATCACCGGTGGTCTGCCGCGCGTTGCCGACCTGTTCGAAGCGCGTCGTCCGAAAGAAGCCTCGATCCTGGCTGAAGTCAGCGGCACCATCGCCTTCGGCAAGGAAACCAAGGGCAAGCGCCGTCTGGTCATTACCCCGACCGACGGTAGCGATCCGTACGAAGAGCTGATTCCGAAGTGGCGCCACCTGAACGTCTTCGAAGGCGAACAGGTAAACCGCGGCGAAGTCATCTCCGATGGTCCGAGCGATCCGCACGACATCCTGCGTCTGCTGGGTGTGAGCGCGCTGGCCAAGTACATCGTCAACGAGATCCAGGACGTTTACCGTCTGCAGGGCGTGAAGATCAACGACAAGCACATCGAGACCATCCTGCGTCAGATGCTGCGTAAAGTTGAGATCACCGAGTCCGGCGACTCCAGCTTCATCAAGGGCGACCAGATGGAACTGACTCAGGTGCTGGTCGAGAACGAACGTCTCGCTGGCGAAGACAAGTTCATCTCGAAGTTCTCGCGCGTGCTGCTGGGTATCACCAAGGCGTCGCTGTCGACCGAATCGTTCATCTCCGCGGCTTCCTTCCAGGAAACCACCCGCGTACTGACCGAAGCGGCCGTCACCGGCAAGCGCGATTACCTGCGCGGCCTGAAAGAGAACGTGGTCGTGGGTCGTCTGATCCCGGCGGGTACCGGTCTGGCCTACCACAGCGAGCGCAAGCGTCGCCGTGATGCCGACAAGCCGCTGCGTGTGAGCGCCAGTGAGGTGGAAGCCGCACTGACCGAAGCGCTGAACTCCAGCGGTAACTAAGACAGGGCAGGGCCCCGGCGCACCTCGCAAGGCCATCGGTGACATGAATTGTTGCCGATGACCGGGCGGGGAGGGCCGGGGCCTCGTCTTGACTGGGTGCAAGATCCTCTTTAGACTTTTGTACCCTTAAATTTGGTGAGGCTCCGTCTCGCCAATTTTTGGCTTTCTTGCAAGACAATAGAGTCGCAAGACAATCAGTGGAGCTAGTAGATGGCAACTATCAACCAGCTGGTACGTCAGCCGCGCAAGCGTTCGGTCGAGAAGTCCGACGTTCCTGCGCTGCAGAACTGCCCGCAGCGTCGTGGCGTGTGCACCCGTGTGTACACCACCACGCCGAAAAAACCTAACTCGGCACTGCGTAAAGTATGCCGTGTGCGTCTGACCAACGGTTTCGAGGTTTCCTCGTACATCGGCGGTGAAGGCCACAACCTGCAAGAGCACAGCGTCGTCCTGATCCGTGGCGGCCGTGTAAAAGACTTGCCAGGTGTTCGTTACCACACCGTTCGCGGCTCTCTGGATACTTCGGGCGTCAAAGGCCGTAACCAGGGTCGTTCGAAGTACGGTACCAAGCGTCCGAAGTAATCGGTCGTTTGCAGACATCCATTTATTTGAGTCGATAAGAGTAAGGTCGGGCAGGGGTCGAAGACCCACGTCCCGGGCTAACCTGAAGACCGTTTGAGGGCTTATCATGCCAAGACGTCGTGTAGCAGCAAAACGTGAGATTCTGGACGATCCGAAGTACGGGTCCCAGATCCTCGCCAAGTTCATGAACCACGTGATGGAAAGCGGCAAGAAGGCCGTAGCCGAGCGCATCGTTTACGGTGCCCTGGATACCGTCAAAGCACGCAAGAACAGCGACCCCCTGGAAATCTTCGAGAAAGCTCTCGACGCCATCGCTCCGCTGGTCGAAGTAAAGTCCCGTCGTGTCGGCGGTGCCACTTACCAGGTTCCGGTTGAAGTTCGTCCATCCCGTCGTAACGCTCTGGCAATGCGCTGGCTCGTAGACTACGCCCGCAAGCGCGGCGAGAAGTCGATGGCCCTGCGTCTGGCCGGTGAACTGCTGGATGCTGCCGAAGGCAAGGGTGCTGCAGTCAAGAAGCGTGAAGACGTGCACCGTATGGCCGAGGCCAACAAAGCGTTCTCGCACTACCGCTTCTAATTCAAGCATCAATCTTTTTGCGAGGGCTTTATGGCTCGTACTACAGCAATTAACCGCTACCGTAACATCGGTATCTGCGCGCACGTTGATGCGGGCAAGACTACCACTACCGAGCGGATCCTGTTCTACACAGGTCTGAGCCACAAGATGGGCGAGGTGCACGACGGCGCCGCGACCACCGACTGGATGGTGCAGGAGCAGGAGCGCGGTATCACCATTACCTCCGCTGCCGTTACCACCTTCTGGAAAGGTTCCCGTGGTCAGTACGACAACTACCGCGTAAACGTCATCGATACCCCCGGCCACGTTGACTTCACCATTGAAGTTGAGCGTTCGCTGCGTGTACTCGACGGCGCGGTCGTTGTGTTCTGCGGTACCTCCGGTGTTGAGCCGCAGTCCGAAACCGTGTGGCGTCAGGCCAACAAGTACGGCGTTCCACGTGTTGTCTACGTGAACAAGATGGACCGTGCTGGTGCTAACTTCCTGCGCGTTGTCGGCCAGATCAAGAACCGCCTGGGTCACACCCCGGTTCCGGTCCAGCTGGCTATCGGTGCAGAAGATGACTTCCAGGGTCAGGTTGACCTGATCAAGATGAAGGCCATCTACTGGAACGATGACGACAAGGGCACCACCTATCGCGAGGAAGAAATTCCTGCCGATATGCTGGAGCTGGCTGAAGAGTGGCGCAGCAACATGGTCGAGGCTGCTGCCGAGGCCAACGAAGAGCTGATGAACAAGTACCTTGAAGAAGGTGACCTGTCCGTCGAAGACATCAAGGCTGGTCTGCGCGCCCGTACCCTGGCGAGCGAGATCGTTCCTGCTGTCTGCGGTTCCTCGTTCAAGAACAAGGGCGTTCCCCTGGTTCTCGACGCTGTTATCGACTTCCTGCCTGCGCCAACCGAGATTCCTGCGATCAAGGGTATCCACCCTGATCTGATCGACGTGCCGAAGGATGAAGTCACCCCAGAGCAGTACGACGAGCGTCCTGCCGACGACAACGAGCCGTTCTCGGCCCTGGCGTTCAAGATTGCCACTGACCCATTCGTGGGTACTCTGACTTTCGTCCGCGTCTACTCGGGCTTCCTGACCTCCGGTGACTCCGTCATCAACTCGGTCAAGGGCAAGAAAGAGCGCGTTGGTCGTATGGTGCAGATGCACGCCAACCAGCGTGAAGAGATCAAAGAAGTACGCGCTGGCGACATCGCTGCTCTGATCGGCATGAAGGACGTCACCACTGGTGACACCCTGTGCAACGCCGACAAGCCGATCATCCTCGAGCGTATGGACTTCCCTGAGCCGGTAATTTCGCTCTCCGTAGAGCCGAAAACCAAGGCTGACCAGGAGAAGATGGGTATCGCACTGGGCAAGCTGGCCCAGGAAGACCCGTCGTTCCGCGTCAAGACCGATGAAGAAACCGGTCAGACCATCATCTCCGGTATGGGTGAGCTGCACCTGGACATTCTCGTTGACCGCATGAAGCGCGAGTTCAACGTCGAGTGCAACGTCGGCAAGCCGCAGGTTTCGTACCGCGAGAAGATCACCAAGTCCAACGTCGAGATCGAAGGTAAGTTCGTTCGTCAGTCGGGTGGTCGTGGTCAGTTCGGTCACTGCTGGATCCGTTTCTCGGAGCCGGACGTCGACGAGAAGGGCAACATCACCGAAGGTCTGGTGTTCACCAACGAAGTCGTTGGTGGTGTGATTCCTAAGGAATTCATCGCCCCGATCCAGAAGGGTATCGAAGAGCAGATGAAGAACGGCGTTGTTGCCGGCTATCCGCTGCTCGGCCTGAAGGCTACGGTATTCGACGGTTCGTACCACGACGTCGACTCCAACGAAATGGCGTTCAAGATCGCCGCTTCGATGGCGACCAAGCAACTGGCCCAGAAGGGCGGTGGCGTGGTGCTTGAGCCGATCATGAAGGTCGAAGTTGTAACCCCGGAAGACTACCTGGGTGACGTGATGGGTGACCTGAGCCGTCGTCGTGGGATGATCCAGGGTAATGAAGACTCGGTGTCCGGCAAGGTAATCACTGCTGAGGTACCGCTCGGAGAGATGTTCGGTTACGCAACCGACGTTCGTTCCATGTCTCAGGGTCGCGCAAGCTACTCCATGGAATTCTCCAAATACGCCGAAGCTCCGTCGAACATCGTCGAAGCACTCGTTAAAAAACAAGGCTAATCCCCTTTAGGCAAGAGGTTCACTGTCGTGGCTAAAGAAAAATTTGATCGTTCCCTTCCCCACGTTAACGTCGGCACCATTGGCCACGTTGACCACGGTAAGACCACTCTGACCGCAGCTCTGACTCGCGTTTGCTCCGAAGTTTTCGGTTCGGCAATCGTTGAGTTCGACAAGATCGACTCGGCTCCGGAAGAAAAAGCGCGCGGTATCACCATCAACACCGCTCACGTTGAGTACAACTCGACCATTCGTCACTACGCTCACGTTGACTGCCCAGGTCACGCTGACTACGTGAAGAACATGATCACCGGTGCTGCCCAGATGGACGGCGCGATCCTGGTTTGCTCGGCCGCCGATGGTCCGATGCCACAAACCCGTGAGCACATCCTGCTGTCGCGTCAGGTTGGCGTTCCGTACATCGTGGTCTTCCTGAACAAGGCTGACCTGGTAGACGACGCTGAGCTGCTGGAACTGGTCGAGATGGAAGTTCGCGACCTGCTGTCCACCTACGACTTCCCAGGCGACGACACTCCGATCATCATCGGTTCGGCGCGTATGGCCCTGGAAGGCAAAGACGACAACGAAATGGGCACTACCGCTGTCAAGAAGCTGGTAGAGACTCTGGACAGCTACATTCCTGAGCCAGTTCGTGCCATCGACCAGCCGTTCCTGATGCCGATCGAAGACGTGTTCTCGATCTCGGGTCGTGGTACCGTTGTTACCGGCCGTATCGAGCGTGGTATCGTCCGCGTTCAAGACCCGCTGGAAATCGTTGGTCTGCGTGACACCACCACCACCACCTGCACCGGCGTTGAGATGTTCCGCAAGCTGCTGGACGAAGGTCGTGCTGGCGAGAACTGCGGCGTTCTGCTGCGTGGTACCAAGCGTGACGACGTTGAGCGTGGCCAGGTTCTGGTCAAGCCAGGTTCGGTCAAGCCGCACACCAAGTTCACCGCAGAAGTCTACGTCCTGTCGAAGGAAGAAGGCGGCCGTCACACTCCGTTCTTCAAAGGCTACCGTCCTCAGTTCTACTTCCGTACCACTGACGTGACCGGTAACTGCGAACTGCCGGAAGGCGTTGAGATGGTAATGCCAGGTGACAACATTCAGATGACTGTCACCCTGATCAAGACCATCGCGATGGAAGACGGTCTGCGCTTCGCCATCCGTGAAGGCGGTCGTACCGTCGGCGCCGGCGTCGTAGCCAAAATCATCGAGTAATCACTCGATCGATTGAAAAAGCCCCCGCTCAGCGGGGGCTTTTTTTATTGGGTTGACACTAAATAGGGGCGTCTATAGAATCACGCCTCCTTTTAACGGGCGTAGTGCGCCCGATGGGAACAGCCTGGAGTCTGAAATCCAATGCAAAATCAGCAAATCCGTATCAGGTTGAAGGCTTTCGACCATCGCCTGATCGACCAATCCACCCAGGAAATCGTGGAAACCGCGAAACGTACTGGTGCACAAGTGCGTGGTCCAATTCCACTGCCAACCCGCAAAGAGCGTTTCACCGTTCTGGTCTCCCCGCACGTCAACAAAGACGCGCGTGACCAGTACGAGATTCGCACTCATAAGCGTGTTCTGGACATCGTCCAGCCGACGGATAAAACCGTTGACGCGCTGATGAAGCTTGATCTCGCGGCAGGCGTGGAAGTGCAGATCAGCCTCGGCTAAGACTTCGGTCTGGTCGTGTAACGCTCTGAAATGGGCGGCCATAGCGGGTGAAAGCCCCGTACACTCATGAGGTTTACAACATGACTATTGGTGTAGTCGGTCGTAAATGCGGTATGACCCGTATTTTCACCGAAGAAGGTGTCTCCATTCCGGTCACGGTCATCGAGATCGAGCCGAATCGCGTCACCCAGTTCAAAACTGAAGAAACCGATGGCTACCGTGCAGTGCAAGTCACTGTCGGCGAGCGTCGTGCTTCGCGTGTGACTGCCGCTCAGGCAGGTCACTTCGCCAAGGCTAACGTTGCCGCTGGTCGCGGTGTCTGGGAGTTCCGTCTTGAAGAAGGCGATTTCCAGGCTGGCGATCTGATCAAAGCTGAACTCTTCACTGCAGGCCAGCTGGTAGACGTAACCGGTCAGTCCAAAGGTAAAGGCTTCGCCGGTACCATCAAGCGTTGGAACTTCCGTGGTCAGGACAACACCCACGGTAACTCCGTATCGCACCGTGTCCCTGGCTCCATCGGCCAGTGCCAGACTCCTGGTCGTGTATTCAAGGGCAAAAAAATGTCCGGTCACATGGGCGCCGAGCGCGTGACTGTTCAGTCCCTGGAAGTAGTACGCGTAGACGCTGAACGCAACCTGCTGCTGATCAAGGGTGCCGTCCCAGGCGCTACTGGCGGCGACGTGGTCGTGCGTCCGGCTGTCAAGGCTCGCGGTTAAGGGGAAACTGACATGCAACTTAATGTAAATGACGCTCAGGCGATCGAAGTTTCCGAACTGACCTTCGGTGGCGAATTCAACGAGACGCTGGTACACCAAGCAGTCGTGGCCTACATGGCCGGCGGCCGTCAGGGCACCAAGCAGCAGAAGACCCGTTCTGACGTGGCCGGTGGCGGTAAGCGCCCATGGCGTCAGAAAGGTACTGGCCGTGCTCGTGCCGGTACTACCCGTGGTCCGATCTGGCGTGGCGGTGGTGTTACCTTCGCAGCTCGTCCTCAGGATCACTCGCAGAAGCTCAACAAGAAGATGTATCGCGCAGCCCTGCGCTCCATCCTCGCCGAGCTGGTGCGTAGCGACCGTCTGGTCGTGGTTCAGGACTTCGCTGTTGAAGCCCCGAAAACCAAAGATCTGCTGAACAAGCTGAACGGCATGGGTCTGAGCGATGTTCTGATCGTTTCCGACGCTGTTGATCAGAATCTGTACCTGGCTGCTCGTAACCTGCCGCACGTCGACGTACGTGACGTTCAAGGTTCCGACCCGGTCAGTCTGATCGCATACGAGAAAGTGTTGATCACTGTCTCGGCCGTGAAGAAATTCGAGGAGCTGCTGGGATGAACCAGGAACGCGTATTCAAAGTCCTCCTTGGCCCGCACGTTTCCGAGAAGGCTACCGTTCTGGCTGAGAAGAAAGGCCAGTTCGTATTCAAGGTTGCTACCGATGCAACCAAGCTGGAAATCAAGAAAGCTGTCGAAGGCCTGTTCAACGTAAAAGTTGAAAACGTGTCGACTGTCAACGTTCTGGGTAAAACCAAGCGTACCGCACGTGGTCTGGGCAAGCGCAATGACTGGAAGAAGGCGATCGTCTCCCTTCAGCCAGGCCAAGATCTCGATTTCAGCAGCAGTGCTGAGTAAGGAAGGGGTGCATCATGGCAATCGTTAAATGCAAACCGACTTCCCCTGGCCGCCGTTTTGTGGTCAAGGTGGTCAACAAGGAGCTGCACAAAGGCGCTCCTCACGCACCGCTGCTCGAGAAAAAATCGAAGTCTGGTGGTCGTAACAACAATGGCCGCATCACCACTCGTCACGTTGGTGGTGGTCATAAGCAGCATTACCGTCTGGTCGACTTCCGTCGCAACGACAAGGATGGCATTCCAGCCACCGTCGAGCGTATCGAATACGACCCGAACCGTACTGCTCACATCGCCCTGCTGTGCTACGCAGACGGCGAGCGTCGCTACATCATCGCCCCTAAAGGCGTGAGTGCTGGCGACCAGCTGATCGCAGGTGCCCTGGCCCCAATCAAGGCCGGTAACTCCCTGCAGCTGCGCAACATCCCAGTAGGTAGCACCGTTCACGGCATCGAACTGAAGCCGGGTAAAGGTGCTCAGATCGCTCGTTCCGCTGGTGCTTCCGCTCAGCTGATCGCGCGTGAAGGCGTCTACGTGACCCTGCGTCTTCGCTCTGGCGAAATGCGTAAAGTACTGGCTGAGTGCCGTGCGACCCTGGGCGAAGTCTCGAACTCCGAGCACAGCCTGCGTTCGCTGGGTAAAGCTGGTGCCAAACGCTGGCGCGGCGTTCGCCCAACCGTTCGTGGTGTTGCCATGAACCCGGTTGACCACCCGCATGGTGGTGGTGAAGGTCGTACCTCCGGTGGTCGTCATCCGGTATCGCCATGGGGCTTCCCAACCAAGGGTGCGAAAACCCGTGGTAATAAGCGTACCGACAAAATGATCGTCCGTCGTCGCAAGTAACTAGAGGGATACGACAGTGCCACGTTCTCTGAAAAAAGGTCCTTTTATCGATCTTCACCTGCTGAAGAAGATCGAAGTGGCGGTGGAGAAGAACGATCGCAAGCCAGTTAAAACCTGGTCGCGCCGTTCGATGATCCTGCCACAAATGGTCGGTCTGACCATCGCGGTACATAACGGTCGCCAACACGTCCCCGTTCTCGTGAACGAAGACATGGTCGGCCACAAACTGGGCGAGTTCGCCGGTACCCGCACCTATCGCGGGCACGTGGCTGACAAGAAAGCCAAGCGTTAAGGGGTAAGGAAATGGAAGTAGCCGCTAAGTTGTCGGGCGCTCGAATCTCCGCCCAGAAAGCCCGCTTGGTCGCCGACCAGATCCGCGGGAAGAAGGTGGGCGAAGCGCTCAACCTGTTGGCCTTCAGCAGCAAAAAAGCCGCTGAAATCATGAAGAAAGTCCTCGAGTCGGCCGTTGCCAACGCCGAACACAACGAAGGCGCAGACGTTGATGACCTGAAGGTCTCCACCGTCTTCGTCAACGAAGGGCGTTCGCTGAAGCGCATCATGCCACGTGCCAAGGGCCGTGCTGATCGCATCGTCAAGCGGTCTTGCCATATCACTGTCAAGGTTGCGGACAAGTAACGGAGTCGATCAGATGGGTCAGAAAGTACATCCCACTGGCATTCGCCTGGGAATCGTCAAGGAGCACACCTCCGTCTGGTATGCAGACGGCGCTACTTACGCAGATTACCTGTTGAAGGATCTGAAAACGCGTGAGTACCTCCAAGACAAACTAAAAAGCGCGTCCGTAAGCCGTATCGATATCCATCGTCCGGCTCAAACTGCACGCATCACCATCCACACCGCTCGTCCCGGTATCGTTATCGGCAAGAAAGGTGAAGATGTTGAGAAACTGCGTCAGGACCTGACCAAGCAGATGGGTGTGCCTGTGCACATCAACATCGAAGAGATCCGCAAGCCGGAGCTCGACGCCATGCTGGTTGCTCAGAGCGTTGCCCAGCAGCTGGAGCGCCGCGTTATGTTCCGTCGCGCCATGAAGCGCGCCGTGCAGAACGCCATGCGTATTGGTGCCAAGGGCATCAAGATCCAGGTGAGCGGTCGTCTCGGCGGTGCCGAGATCGCACGTACCGAGTGGTATCGCGAAGGTCGTGTGCCTCTGCACACCCTGCGTGCCGATATCGACTACAACACCTACGAAGCTCACACCACCTATGGTGTGATCGGTGTCAAGGTTTGGATCTTCAAAGGCGAAGTGATTGGTGGTCGCCAGGAAGAGCTGAAGCCTCAAGCACCAGCGCCTCGTAAAAAAGCTGCTAAGTAAGGGGTACGCCAAATGTTGCAACCAAAGCGTACAAAATTCCGCAAGCAGATGACTGGCCACAACCGTGGTCTGGCACTGCGCGGTAGCAAGGTCAGCTTCGGCGAATTCGCTCTGAAAGCTGTCGCTCGCGGTCGTCTCACCGCTCGCCAGATCGAGTCGGCACGTCGTGCCCTGACCCGTCACGTAAAACGTGGCGGCAAGATCTGGATCCGTGTATTCCCGGATAAGCCGGTTACCAAGAAGCCTCTCGAAGTGCGGATGGGTAAAGGTAAGGGTTCCGTGGAGTACTGGGTTGCCCAGATCCAGCCAGGCAAAGTCCTGTACGAGATCGAGGGTGTTTCTGAAGAGCTGGCGCGCGAAGCTTTCGCCCTGGCTGCTGCAAAGCTGCCTCTCGCCACCTCCTTTGTTAAGCGGACGGTGATGTGATGAAAGCGAATGAACTTCGTGAAAAATCGGCACAGCAACTGAATGAGCAACTGCTCGGCTTGCTGCGCGACCAGTTCAATCTGCGCATGCAGAAAGCAACTGGCCAGTTGGGGCAGTCGCACCTGCTCTCGCAAGTTAAGCGTGACATCGCTCGCGTGAAAACTGTGCTCAACCAGCAGGCAGGTAAGTGATCATGGCTGAAGCTGAAAAAACCGTCCGTACGCTGACTGGCCGTGTCGTCAGCGACAAAATGGACAAGACCATCACCGTTCTGATCGAGCGTCGCGTAAAGCACCCGATCTACGGTAAATACGTTAAGCGTTCGACTAAGCTGCACGCGCACGACGAATCCAACCAGTGCAAGATCGGCGACAAGGTTTCCATCCGTGAAACCCGTCCGCTGGCCAAGACCAAGTCCTGGGCACTGGTTGAAGTCCTCGAACGCGCTGTTGAAGTCTAAGGGCTAGGGGTCGGAGAAATTTTATGATTCAGACTCAATCCATGCTCGATGTGGCCGATAACAGCGGCGCTCGTCGCGTCATGTGCATCAAGGTGCTCGGCGGTTCCCACCGCCGTTACGCCGGCATCGGTGACATCATCAAGGTAACCGTCAAGGAAGCGATTCCGCGCGGTAAGGTCAAGAAAGGCCAGGTGATGACCGCTGTTGTCGTCCGTACCCGTCACGGTGTACGTCGCGCTGACGGTTCCATCATTCGTTTCGACGGTAACGCTGCTGTTCTGCTGAACACCAAGCAAGAGCCGATCGGCACTCGCATCTTCGGGCCAGTGACCCGTGAACTTCGTACCGAGAAGTTCATGAAGATCGTTTCGCTCGCCCCTGAAGTGCTCTAAGGAGATCCGACATGCAAAAGATTCGTCGTGACGACGAGATCATCGTGATCGCCGGCAAAGACAAAGGTAAGCGCGGTAAGGTGCTGAAGGTGCTCGCTGATGACCGTCTGGTCATCGGTGGTGTCAACCTGGTCAAGCGCCACACCAAGCCTAACCCGATGGCGGGCGTCCAGGGCGGTATCGTCGAGAAAGAAGCGCCTCTGCACGCTTCCAACGTTGCCATCTTCAACAGCGAAACCAACAAGGCTGATCGCGTTGGCTTCAAAGTAGAAGACGGTAAAAAAATTCGTGTCTTCAAGTCGACCCAAAAAGCGGTTGATGCTTGAACACTGCTAGGTAGAAGACCATGGCACGACTGAAAGAGATTTACCGGAACGAAATCGCTCCTAAGCTTAAGGAAGAACTTAAGCTGTCGAACGTGATGGAAGTTCCGCGCGTTACCAAAATCACCCTGAACATGGGTCTGGGCGAAGCCATCGGTGACAAGAAAGTCATCGAGCACGCTGTTGCCGATCTGGAAAAGATCACCGGTCAAAAGCCGGTCGTGACCTTCGCTCGTAAATCCATCGCGGGCTTCAAAGTCCGTGAGGGTTGGCCGATCGGTGTCAAGGTGACCCTGCGTCGCGAAAAGATGTACGAGTTCCTGGACCGCCTGCTGGCGATCTCCCTGCCACGGGTTCGCGACTTCCGCGGCCTGAATGCCAAGTCCTTCGACGGTCGTGGCAACTACAGCATGGGCGTGAAAGAGCAGATCATCTTCCCGGAAATCGATTACGACAAGATCGATGCTCTGCGCGGTTTGGACATCACCCTGACCACCACTGCTCGTTCGGACGACGAAGGCCGCGCTCTGCTGCGTGCTTTCAAGTTCCCGTTCCGCAACTGATTGGAGTAGGAAAATGGCCAAGAAGAGCATGAAGAACCGCGAGCTGAAGCGTCAGCTCACGGTAGCCAAGTACGCCAAAAAGCGTGCCGAGCTGAAAGCGACCATCGTCAACCTGAACGCCTCTCCTGAAGAGCGCTTCGCTGCCGTTGTCGCCCTGCAGAAGCAACCACGTGACGCCAGCGCCTCGCGCCTGCGTAACCGTTGCCGCATCACCGGCCGTCCGCACGGCGTGTACCGCAAGTTCGGCCTCGGCCGTAACAAGCTGCGCGAAGCCGCCATGCGTGGTGACGTGCCAGGTCTGGTCAAGGCCAGCTGGTAATCCCGGTTGGCGTGACCACCGACGGAAGGGGAGCGATCTTCCGACCGTCGGTGACCTCGCAACGAAACAAGCCCCTATATGGGGCTTGTTTCGTTTCTGCCTTGTGTCTAGAATGACCGGCTCACCTGAGCCTGGGTTTTTTGCCCTGCCTGCCCGGGTGGTTGTGATAGCCGCAAGGCTAATAATTCTTGTATCAGGAGCATCTAGCCCATGAGTATGCAGGACCCGTTAGCGGACATGCTAACTCGCATCCGTAATGCCCAGATGGCTGAAAAGTCTGTCGTAAGCATGCCTTCTTCCACCCTGAAGGTCGCGGTTGCCAAAGTACTGAAAGACGAAGGCTACATCGCTGGCTACGAAGTCACCGGCGAAGCCAAGCCTTCCCTGTCGATCGAACTGAAGTACTTCGAAGGCCGTCCGGTCATCGAGGAACTGAAGCGTACCAGCCGTCCTGGCCTGCGCCAGTACAAGGCCGTCACTGAGCTGCCGAAAGTACGTGGCGGCCTGGGCGTGTCTATCGTCTCCACCAACAAAGGTGTGATGACTGACCGCGCTGCGCGCGCTGCCGGTGTCGGCGGCGAAGTTCTGTGCACAGTGTTCTAAGGGGAGATAGGCATGTCTCGCGTCGCTAAGAACCCCGTTAAGCTGCCAGCAGGCGTCGAAGTCAAATTCGCCGGCCAGCAGCTTTCGGTGAAGGGTGCCAAGGGCACTCTCGAACTGAACGTTCACTCGTCTGTTGAAGTTACCGAAGAAGCTGGTGAGCTGCGTTTCTCCGCTCGCAACGGTGACCAGCAAGCTCGCGCCATGGCCGGTACCACCCGCGCCCTGGTGAACAACATGGTCCAGGGCGTAAGCCAAGGCTTCGAGCGCAAGCTCCAGCTGGTCGGTGTTGGTTACAAGGCTCAGGCCAAGGGCACTGTCCTGAACCTGGCTCTGGGCTTCTCGCACCCAGTGGACTACGAACTGCCAGCCGGTATCACTGCTGAAACCCCAAGCCAGACCGACATCCTGATCAAGGGTATCGACAAGCAGCTGGTGGGTCAGGTGGCCGCTGAAGTCCGCGCCTTCCGTCCGCCAGAGCCTTACAAGGGCAAGGGTGTGCGTTACGCGGACGAAGTAGTCCGTCGTAAAGAAGCCAAGAAGAAGTAGGGCCTAGCAAATGACCGACAAAAAAGTTACTCGACTGCGTCGCGCTCGCAAAGCACGCCTGAAAATGCACGAGCTCGAAGCCGTGCGTCTGTGCGTGTTCCGCTCCTCGCAGCACATCTATGCCCAGGTCATTTCGGCCGACGGCAGCAAGGTTCTGGCAAGCGCCTCGACCTTGGACAAAGAACTGCGTGATGGCGCCACCGGCAACATCGACGCGGCCACTAAGGTTGGCAAGCTGGTAGCTGAGCGTGCGAAAGCCGCCGGTGTATCTCAAGTTGCCTTTGACCGTTCCGGCTTCAAGTACCACGGCCGCGTCAAAGCGCTGGCTGATGCTGCTCGTGAAGGCGGGCTGGAGTTCTAAGTTATGGCAAATAACGATCAAAAGCGCGACGAAGGCTACATCGAGAAGCTGGTTCAAGTTAACCGCGTAGCCAAAACCGTTAAAGGCGGCCGTATCTTCACCTTCACCGCGCTGACCGTGGTGGGTGATGGCAAGGGTCGTGTTGGCTTTGGCCGTGGCAAATCGCGCGAAGTACCAGCCGCGATCCAGAAAGCCATGGAAGCTGCTCGTCGCAACATGATTCAGGTCGACCTGAAAGGCACCACCCTGCAGTACGCCACCAAGGCCGCCCACGGCGCCTCGAAGGTCTACATGCAGCCTGCGTCGGAAGGTACCGGTATCATCGCCGGCGGCGCAATGCGTGCCGTCCTGGAAGTTGCTGGCGTTCAGAACGTTCTGGCCAAGTGCTACGGTTCGACCAACCCGGTGAACGTGGTTCACGCCACCTTCAAGGGTCTGAAAGCCATGCAATCCCCTGAGTCCATTGCTGCCAAGCGCGGCAAGACTGTCGAGGAGATCATCTGATCATGGCAACCATCAAAGTAACGCTGATCAAGAGCGTCTCGGGCCGTCTGCCTAACCACAAGCTGTGTGTTAAAGGCCTGGGTCTGCGTCGCATCGGTCACACTGTAGAAGTCCAGGATACTCCCGAGAACCGCGGGATGATCAACAAGGCCTACTACATGCTGAAGGTCGAGGGTTAATCGATGAAACTCAATGATCTGAGTCCAGCGCCGGGTTCCCGTCGCGAGAAGCACCGTCCGGGTCGTGGTATCGGTAGCGGTCTGGGTAAGACCGGTGGCCGTGGCCACAAAGGTCAGACCTCCCGTTCCGGTGGTTCCATTGCTCCAGGCTTCGAAGGCGGTCAACAGCCGCTGCACCGTCGCCTGCCGAAGTTCGGCTTCGTTTCCCTGAAAGCCATGGACCGCGCCGAAGTGCGTCTGTCCGAGCTGGCCAAGGTGGAAGGCGATCTGATCACCGTTCAGTCCCTCAAGGACGCCAACGTGATCGGTCAGCACGTACAGCGCGTGAAAATCATGCTGTCGGGCGAAGTCACTCGCGCAGTCACCCTCAAGGGTATCGCCGTCACCAAAGGTGCACGTGCGGCTATCGAAGCAGCTGGCGGCAAGTTCGAGGAATAAATGGCTAAGCAAGGTGCTCTCTCTTCGCTCGGTAAGGGCGGGATGTCGGAACTCTGGGCTCGTCTGCGCTTTCTGTTCATGGCGATCATCGTCTATCGGATTGGCGCGCACATCCCGGTACCAGGCATTAACCCGGACCGTCTCGCGGATCTGTTCCGGCAGAATGAGGGGACCATTCTTAGCTTGTTCAACATGTTTTCCGGCGGCGCGCTGGAGCGCATGAGCATCTTTGCACTGGGGATCATGCCGTACATCTCGGCGTCGATCATCATGCAGCTCATGACCGCTGTCAGCCCGCAGCTGGAGCAGTTGAAGAAGGAAGGTGAAGCTGGCCGTCGCAAGATCAGCCAGTACACCCGCTACGGCACCGTTATCCTGGCGCTGGTTCAAGCCATTGGCATGTCCATTGGCCTGGCCAACCAGGGCGTGGCGTTTTCTGCTGGTCTCGGCTTCCATGTCGTCGCTGTCTCCACCTTCGTGGCGGGCGCGATGTTCATGATGTGGCTGGGCGAGCAGATCACCGAGCGCGGTGTGGGCAACGGTATCTCGATGTTGATCTTCGCAGGTATCGTTGCCGGTCTTCCGAGAGCAATCGGGCAGTCTTTCGAGTCTGCGCGTACGGGCGATATCAATATCTTCGCCCTGGTCGCTATCGGTTTGCTGGCAGTAGCGATTATCGGTTTCGTGGTGTTCATTGAGCGTGGTCAGCGTCGTATCGCCGTTCACTACGCCAAGCGTCAGCAGGGCCGCAAGGTCTTCGCTGCGCAGACCAGCCACTTGCCGCTGAAGGTGAACATGGCGGGCGTGATTCCGGCCATTTTCGCGAGCAGCATCTTGCTGTTCCCGGCTTCGCTGGGTGCCTGGTTCGGTCAGTCCGAAGGTATGGGCTGGCTGCAGGACATCTCGCAGTCGATCGCTCCTGGTCAGCCGTTGAACATTCTGCTGTTTAGTGCAGGGATCATTTTCTTCTGCTTCTTCTACACAGCGTTGATGTTCAACCCGAAAGACGTAGCGGAAAACCTGAAGAAGTCCGGTGCCTTTATTCCGGGTATCCGTCCTGGTGAGCAGTCGGCGCGCTACATTGATGGCGTTCTGACCCGTTTGACCATGTTCGGTGCTCTTTACATGATGGCCGTCTGCCTTCTGCCCCAGTTCCTGGTGGTGGCAGCAAACGTGCCGTTCTACCTTGGCGGGACCTCGTTGCTGATTGTGGTAGTGGTTGTGATGGACTTCATGTCCCAAGTACAATCGCACCTCGTTTCGCACCAGTACGAATCCCTGATGAAGAAAGCCAACCTGAAAGGCTACGGTGGCAGCGGTCTGCTGCGCTGATAGGCCTCCTAAGGTTCGAGGAGTCGGTAATGAAAGTTCGTGCATCGGTGAAAAAGCTGTGCCGCAACTGCAAGATCATTCGTCGCGAAGGCGTCGTTCGCGTGATCTGCAGCGCGGAACCGCGTCACAAGCAGCGCCAAGGCTGAGTGTGATCCGCGTTTCAAACCCAGCAGCTAGTGTGCTGCTGGGTTGATTATTCGTTTCTACAGCGATATTATCTCGCGCCCTATTTCTTGGCTTCCGGGGCGTAGGTAGCTGTCAATTGGAGTCCCACTGAATGGCCCGTATTGCAGGCGTCAACATTCCAGATAACAAGCATACTGTTATCTCGCTGACCTACATCTATGGTGTCGGTCGCACTACTGCACAGAAAATCTGTGCAGACGCTGGTGTAAACCCAGCCGCAAAGATCAAGGATCTGAGCGACGAGCAAATCGAAACCCTGCGTGGCGAAGTCGCGAAGTTCACCACCGAAGGTGACCTGCGTCGTGACATCAACATGAAGATCAAGCGCTTGATGGACCTGGGTTGCTACCGCGGCCTGCGTCATCGTAAAGGTCTGCCGGTTCGCGGTCAGCGCACCAAGACCAACGCACGCACCCGTAAGGGCCCGCGTAAGCCGATCCGCAAGTAATCGCCCAGGAATATAGACATGGCAAAACCTGCTGCTCGTCCTCGTAAGAAAGTCAAAAAGACAGTGGTTGATGGCATCGCCCACATCCATGCGTCTTTCAACAACACCATCGTGACCATCACCGACCGTCAGGGCAACGCACTGTCCTGGGCTACTTCCGGTGGTTCGGGTTTCCGTGGTTCGCGCAAATCCACCCCGTTCGCAGCTCAGATCGCTGCCGAGCGTGCTGGTCAAGCTGCGCTGGAATACGGTCTGAAGAACCTCGACGTCAACGTCAAGGGTCCAGGTCCAGGTCGTGAGTCCGCCGTTCGTGCACTGAACAGCTGCGGCTACAAGATCGCCAGCATCACCGACGTGACGCCAATCCCGCACAACGGGTGCCGTCCGCCGAAGAAGCGTCGCGTGTAATCAGGAGACAGATAAATGGCACGTTACATTGGTCCAAAATGCAAACTGTCTCGCCGTGAAGGCACTGACCTGTTCCTGAAGAGCGGCGTTCGCGCTCTGGAATCGAAGTGCAACATCGAAGCAGCCCCAGGTATCCACGGCCAGCGCCGTGGCCGTCAGTCCGACTACGGTACCCAGCTGCGCGAGAAACAAAAAGTCCGTCGTATCTACGGTGTACTGGAGCGTCAATTCCGCGGTTACTACCAAGCGGCAGCCTCGAAAAAAGGCGCCACCGGTGAGAACCTGCTGCAGATGCTCGAGTGCCGTCTGGACAACGTCGTTTACCGTATGGGCTTCGGTTCCACCCGTTCCGAGTCCCGTCAGCTGGTTTCGCACAAAGCGATCAGCGTCAACGGCAAGACCGTAAACATTCCATCCTACCAAGTTCGTCCGGGTGACGTGGTCGCAGTTCGCGAGAAGTCGCTGAACCAGCTGCGCATTGTTCAAGCCCTTGAACTGTGCGCACAGCGTGGCCGCGTTGAGTGGGTTGACGTGGATGCTGCTAAGAAGTCGGGCGTTTTCAAGAACGTTCCTGCTCGTAGCGACCTGTCCGCCGACATCAACGAAAACCTGATTGTCGAGCTCTACTCCAAGTAAGGGCTAGAAAATAGGTGCATCCATGCAGATTTCGGTAAATGAGTTTCTGACACCCCGCCACATCGATGTGCAGGTTGTCAGTCCAACCCGCGCCAAGATCACGCTCGAGCCTCTCGAGCGTGGCTTCGGCCATACCCTGGGCAACGCGCTGCGCCGCATCCTGTTGTCCTCCATGCCTGGCTGTGCAGTAGTCGAGGCCGAGATCGATGGCGTACTCCACGAGTACTCCGCGATCGAAGGTGTACAGGAAGACGTCATTGAAATCCTGTTGAACCTGAAAGGCCTGGCTATCAAGCTGCACGGTCGTGACGAAGTTACGCTGACCTTGTCGAAAAAGGGTTCGGGGGTGGTTACCGCTGCCGATATTCAGCTGGATCACGATGTCGAGATCGTCAACCCCGATCACGTAATCGCGAACCTGGCGTCCAACGGCGCCCTGAACATGAAGCTCACCGTAGCTCGTGGTCGCGGTTACGAGCCGGCCGACTCCCGTCAGACCGACGAGGACGAAAGCCGCAGCATTGGCCGTCTTCAGCTGGACGCTTCGTTCAGCCCGGTGCGTCGTATCGCCTACGTGGTCGAGAACGCCCGTGTTGAACAGCGTACCAACCTGGACAAGCTGGTCATCGATCTGGAGACCAATGGCACCCTGGATCCTGAAGAGGCCATTCGCCGCGCCGCGACCATCCTGCAACAGCAGCTGGCCGCGTTCGTCGACCTCAAGGGTGACAGCGAGCCGGTCGTGGTCGAGCAGGAAGACGAGATCGATCCGATCCTGCTGCGCCCGGTTGACGACCTGGAACTGACCGTACGTTCGGCCAACTGCCTCAAGGCGGAGAACATCTACTACATCGGCGACCTGATTCAGCGTACCGAAGTAGAGCTGTTGAAGACTCCTAACCTGGGCAAGAAGTCCCTGACTGAAATCAAGGACGTCCTGGCCTCCCGTGGTCTGTCTCTCGGCATGCGCCTCGACAACTGGCCGCCTGCAAGTCTTAAGAAAGACGACAAGGCGACTGCCTGATCGTCGTAATCACCGAACGTAGTGTTTGGTAAGGAATGAATCATGCGTCATCGTAAAAGTGGACGTCACCTGAGCCGTACCAGCTCTCACCGCAAGGCTATGTTCCAGAACATGGCAGTGTCGCTGATCGAGCACGAGCTGATCAAAACCACCCTGCCGAAAGCCAAGGAACTGCGCCGCGTTGCCGAGCCGCTGATCACCCTGGCCAAGGAAGACAGCGTAGCTAACCGTCGTCTGGCCTTCGACCGTACCCGTTCGAAGTCCGCCGTTGGCAAACTGTTCAACGATCTGGGCAAGCGTTACGCCACCCGTCAGGGCGGCTACCTGCGCATCCTGAAGTGCGGTTTCCGCGCTGGCGACAACGCGCCTATGGCGTACGTCGAGCTGGTTGATCGTCCGGTCGGTGGTGCTGTAGAAGCTGCCGAGTAAGACGTTCTGTCTGCTACAAGAAACCGGGCCCTGGCCCGGTTTTTTGTTGTCTTATGAATTGTTATTTTCTATTGATGCAAGTCATGTAATGAATTTGTTCTTGTAACCTTGCTCGACAATACTCTCTCCAAGCCGATTAGCCGGCAGTTCAAGACCGATAAGGAGAGCCCATGAGCAAGATTCTCACTACCGCCAGCGGTGCACCTGTAGCTGACAACCAGAACTCCCGTTCCGCCGGCCCGCGCGGCCCGCTGCTGCTCGATGACTTTCATCTGATCGAGAAGCTGGCCCATTTCAATCGCGAGAACATTCCTGAGCGCCGCGTGCATGCCAAGGGCTCGGGCGCCTACGGCACCTTCACCGTCACCCGCGACATCACCGAGCTGACCAGCGCCAAGCTGTTCGACAGCGTTGGCAAGCAGACCGAGACGTTCCTGCGCTTCTCTACCGTAGGCGGTGAGCGCGGCTCCGCGGACACCGAGCGTGATCCGCGCGGATTCGCCGTCAAGTTCTACACCGAGGAAGGCAACTGGGACATCGTCGGCAACAACACCCCCGTGTTCTTCATACGCGACCCCTTGAAGTTCCCCGATTTCATTCATACCCAGAAACGTCATCCGCAGAGCAACCTGAAGAACGCGCAGATGATGTGGGACTTCTGGTCGCATTCACCCGAGGCGTTGCACCAGGTCACCATCCTGTTCTCCGATCGAGGTATTCCGGATGGCTACCGTCACATGCACGGATTTGGCAGCCACACCTACAGCCTGATCAATGCCAAAGGCGAGCGCACCTGGGTCAAGTGGCACTTCAAGACCCAGCAGGGCATCAAGAACCTGGCCCCGGCCGACGCCGCGCGCCTGGCCGGCAGCGACCCGGACTACGCTCAGCGTGACCTGTTCGAGGCCATCGAGCGTGGCGACTTCCCGCGCTGGACGGTGTGCATCCAGGTGATGAGCGAAGCCGAGGCCGCCAGCCGCGACGAAAACCCCTTCGATGTGACCAAGACCTGGTCGCAGAAGGACTACCCGCTGATCGAAGTCGGCATGTTGGAACTCAATCGCAACCCGCTCAACTACTTTGCCGAGGTCGAGCAAGCCGCGTTCGGCCCAAGCAATATGGTGCCGGGGGTTGGCCTGTCGCCGGACCGCATGTTGCAGGGGCGCGTGTTCGCCTATGCCGATGCGCACCGCTACCGTGTGGGCACCAACCATCAGCAGCTGCCGGTCAATGCGCCTCGCTGCCCGGTGAACAGCTACCAGCGCGACGGCTCCATGGCCACGGGTGCCTACGGCAGTGCCCCGAACTACGAGCCCAATAGCTACACGGATGCACCGAAGCAGTCGCCACGCCATGCGGAGCCCGCGCTGGCGCTGAACGGCTCGGCGGATCGCTACGATCACCGCGAGGACAACGACTACTACAGCCATGCGGGGGCGCTGTTCCGTCTGATGAACGACGAGCAGAAGGCGCTGCTGATCAACAACATCGCCGGCACCCTCGCCGGGGTCAGCGAGGATGTGGTGCAGCGTCAGTTGCAGCACTTCTTCAAGGCGGACCCGGCCTACGGAGAGGGGATCACCAAGGCGTTGGGCCTGAATCTCGCCTAAGTCGAAGTGATAAGAAGAACCGCCCTCATTTGGGCGGTTTTTCAATGAATATCACTACTGTTTAACCGATTTTTTGCTTCCGATTGCGCGTTTTTCAGTGACCACGAGCAAAACCTGGTTCACACTATGTGGCATTGACGTATTCACAGGGAGAAGCAGGGCGATGCAAGGTCACCCGGACGTAATCAACTATCTCGTCACGTTGCTGAAGGGCGAACTGGCAGCACGCGATCAGTACTTCATTCACTCGCGGATGTACGAAGACTGGGGCCTGACCAAGCTCTACGAACGTATCAACCACGAGATGGAAGAAGAGACCCAGCATGCCGACGCCCTGATGCGCCGTATCCTCATGCTCGAAGGCACGCCCGACATGCGTGCGGACGACCTGGAGGTGGGCAGTACCGTGCCGGAAATGATCGAGGCCGATCTCAAGCTCGAGTACAAGGTCCGTGCCGCGCTGTGCAAGGGCATCGAGCTGTGCGAGCTGCACAAGGACTACATCAGCCGTGACATCCTGCGCGCGCAGTTGGCGGATACCGAAGAGGATCACACCTACTGGCTGGAGAAGCAGCAGGGGCTGATCAAGGCCATTGGCCTCGAGAACTACCTGCAGTCGCAGATGTAAAAGCTGGGGGCTGCGTTGCAGCCCTTTCGCGGCACAAGGCCGCGAAAGGGGCGCAAAGCGCCCCCATCGCTTTATGCCCGGTCGCGCTCCAGCAGCGGCTTGAGGTAATGCCCGGTATAGGACTGCTTCTTCTCAGCCAGCTCTTCCGGCGTGCCGCAGGCAATGATTTGCCCACCCTTGGAGCCACCTTCCGGCCCCAGATCCACCAGCCAGTCGGCGGTCTTGATCACATCCAGGTTGTGCTCGATCACCACCACGGTATTGCCGTGGTCACGCAGGCGGTGCAGCACGTCCAGCAGTTGCTGGATATCGGCGAAGTGCAGGCCGGTGGTCGGCTCGTCGAGGATGTACAGGGTCTTGCCGGTATCGCGCTTGGACAGCTCGCGTGACAGCTTGACCCGCTGCGCTTCGCCACCCGACAGCGTCGTGGCCGATTGCCCCAGCTTGATGTACGAAAGCCCCACGTCCATCAAGGTCTGCAGCTTGCGGGCAAGTGCCGGGACCGCGTCGAAGAACTCACGGGCATCCTCGATGGTCATTTCCAGCACCTCGTGGATGTTCTTGCCCTTGTACTTGATCTCCAGGGTCTCGCGGTTGTAGCGCTTGCTCTTGCACACATCGCACGGCACATAGATGTCCGGCAGGAAGTGCATCTCCACCTTGATCAGGCCGTCGCCCTGGCAGGCCTCGCAGCGCCCCCCCTTGACGTTGAACGAGAAGCGCCCGGGGCCATAGCCACGCGAGCGGGATTCCGGGACGCCGGCGAACAGTTCACGGATCGGTGTGAAGATGCCGGTATAGGTCGCCGGGTTGGAGCGGGGCGTACGCCCGATCGGGCTCTGGTCGATGTCGACCACCTTGTCCAGATGCTGCAGGCCATCGATGCTGGCATGGGCGGCCGGCTCCAGGCTGCTCGCGCCATTGAGCGCGGTGGCGGCCAGGGGGTACAGGGTGTTGTTGATCAGTGTCGACTTGCCTGAGCCGGACACGCCGGTCACGCAGGTCAGCAAGCCGATCGGCACCTCCAGGTCGACGTTCTGCAGGTTGTTGCCACGGGCGCCCTTGAGCTTGAGCGAGAGCTTCTTGTTGCGGGGCGTGCGCTTGGCCGGCACGACGATCTTCTTGCGCCCCGACAGGTATTTGCCGGTCAACGAGTCGGGGTGCGCCATCACTTCCTCGGGCGAACCCTCGGCGACGATCTGCCCGCCGTGCACGCCCGCGCCCGGTCCGATGTCCACCACATAGTCGGCCAGGCGGATGGCGTCTTCGTCATGCTCGACGACGATCACCGTGTTGCCCAGGTCGCGCAGGTGGTTGAGGGTGGCCAGCAGGCGGTCGTTGTCCCGCTGGTGAAGGCCGATGGACGGCTCGTCGAGGATGTACATCACCCCTACAAGGCCGGCGCCGATCTGGCTGGCCAGGCGAATGCGCTGGGCCTCGCCGCCGGAGAGCGTCTCGGCGCTGCGGTCCAGGGTCAGGTAGTCGAGGCCGACGTTGACCAGGAACTGCAGGCGCTCGCAGATCTCCTTGAGGATCTTCGCGGCGATCTCGCCGCGGCGGCCGGTCAGGGTCAGGTCGCTGAAATAATCGCTGGCCTCGCCGATCGGCAGGTTGGTCACCGCCGGCAGGGTCTTTTCACCGACCCAGACATGGCGCGCCTCGCGGCGCAGGCGAGTGCCACGGCAGTCCGGGCAGGGCTGGGTGCCGAGGAACTTGGCCAGCTCTTCGCGCACGGTCGCCGACTCGGTCTCGCGGTAACGGCGCTCGAGGTTGGGCACGATGCCCTCGAACGGGTGCGAGCGCTTGACGATGTCGCCACGGTCATTGAGGTACTTGAAGTCGACGCTCTGCTTGCCGCTGCCGTGCAGGATCACCTTCTGGTGATCCGCCGAGAGCTGGGCGAACGGCTCCTCGAGGCTGAACCCGTAATGTGCCGCCAGCGAGCCGAGCATCTGGAAGTAGTAGACGTTGCGCCGGTCCCAGCCGCGGATCGCCCCCTCGGCCAGGGTCAGCTCGCTGTTGACCAGGCGCTTGGTGTCGAAGAACTGCTTCACCCCCAGGCCATCGCAGGTCGGGCAGGCGCCGGCCGGGTTGTTGAAGGAGAACAGCTTGGGCTCCAGTTCGCTGATCGCATGGCCGCAGATCGGGCAGGCGAAACGCGCGGAGAAGATCATCTCTTCGCCTTCTTCGTCATCCATCGGCGCGACCAGGGCGATGCCGTCGGCCAGCTTGAGCGCGGTCTCGAACGATTCCGCCAGACGCTGCTGCAGGTCGGCGCGCACCTTGAAGCGGTCCACCACCACGTCGATGCTGTGCTTCTTCTGCTTGTCGAGCTTGGGCAGCTCGTCCAGCTCGTAGAGCTTGCCGTTGACCCGGGCGCGGACGAAGCCCTGGGCGCGCAGTTCGTCGAACACCGCCAGGTGCTCGCCCTTGCGTTCGCGGATCACCGGGGCCAGCAGCATCAGCTTGCTGCCCTCGGGTTTTTCCAGCACCAGGTCGACCATCTGGCTGATCGTTTGCGCCTCCAGCGGGATATCGTGATCCGGGCAGCGTGGGGTGCCGACGCGGGCGTAGAGCAGGCGCAGGTAGTCGTAGATCTCGGTGATGGTGCCCACGGTCGAACGCGGGTTGTGCGAGGTCGATTTCTGCTCGATGGAAATGGCCGGCGACAGGCCTTCGATGGTGTCGACGTCGGGCTTTTCCATCATCGACAGGAACTGCCGGGCATAGGCCGACAGCGATTCAACATAGCGACGCTGACCCTCGGCGTACAGCGTGTCGAACGCCAGCGAGGACTTGCCGGATCCGGACAGGCCGGTGATCACGATCAGCTTGTCCCGAGGCAGGGTCAGGTCGATGTTCTTCAGGTTGTGGGTACGTGCCCCACGGATCAGGATCTTGTCCACTACGGCCTCGCTCGGCGGGCATAAACAAAGGAGTATACGGCGCGCCGCCAGTACGCGGCAAAGCGTCGCGTATATGCCGGCAAGGCGTCGGACTGATAGAATCGCCGCCGGTTCACACGAGGTTAATCCATGCACGACACCCACAACGAACGCATGAGCGGCAGCGAAACCCGCGCCGCGAGCGGCCTGGCCCTGGTCTTTGCCTTTCGTATGCTGGGCATGTTCATGGTACTGCCGGTGCTGGCCACCTACGGCATGGACCTGGCGGGCGCCACGCCGGCACTGATCGGCCTGGCCATCGGCGCCTACGGCCTGACGCAAGCCGTGCTGCAGATTCCGTTCGGGGTGATTTCCGACCGCATCGGCCGTCGCCCGGTGATCTACCTGGGACTGGTCATCTTTGCCCTGGGCAGCGTGCTGGCGGCCCAGGCCGACTCGATCTGGGGCGTGATCGCGGGGCGCATCCTGCAGGGCGCCGGAGCGATTTCCGCAGCGGTCATGGCGCTGCTCTCCGACCTGACCCGCGAACAGCATCGCACCAAGGCCATGGCCATGATCGGCATGAGCATCGGCCTGTCGTTCGCCGTGGCGATGGTGGTTGGGCCGCTGCTGACCCGCGCCTTTGGCTTGTCAGGATTGTTCCTCGCCACCGCAGGACTTGCCCTGGTCGGCATTGGCCTGATCGCCTTCGTCGTGCCCAACTCGCACAGCGTGCTGACACATCGAGAGTCCGGTGTTGCCCGTCAAGCCCTCGGCCCGACCCTGCGCAATCCGGACCTTCTGCGCCTGGACATCAGCATTTTCGTGCTGCACGCCATCCTGATGGCCAGCTTCGTCGCGCTGCCCCTGGCCTTCGTCGAGCGCGGCGGGCTGCCCAAGGAGGAGCACTGGTGGGTGTACCTGACCGCGCTGCTGGTTTCATTTTTTGCAATGATCCCCTTCATCATTTATGGAGAGAAGAAGCGCAAGATGAAACGCGTGTTGCTCGGCGCGGTCAGTGTTCTGCTGCTGGTGGAGGTGTTCTTCTGGCAGTGGGCTGACAACTTGCACGGACTGGTGATCGGCACCGTGGTATTCTTTACCGCATTCAACCTGCTGGAGGCATCCTTGCCTTCGCTGGTCAGCAAGGTGTCGCCTGCCGGTGGCAAGGGGACGGCGATGGGGGTGTATTCCACCAGCCAGTTCCTCGGTGCCGCGCTGGGAGGCATCCTCGGTGGCTGGTTGTTCCAGCACGGTGGCTTGAGCATGGTGTTCCTGGGGTGTGCCGTGTTGTGCGTCCTGTGGTTGCTCACCGCGTTGCGCATGAACGAGCCACCCTACGTGACCAGCCTGCGCATGCCGCTGACGCCGGAAGCGGTCCGGGAAGCCGGACTGACCGAGCGCCTGATGGCCGTGCCGGGTGTGACCGACGCTGTGGTGGTGGCAGACGAAGCCGCCATCTATATCAAACTGGATACGAAAATTTTGGACCGTGCGACCCTCGAGCGACTGGTGAACCCAGCCTCTTCGGCGTGCGAAGCCTAGGAGAACGTTATGGCCCGTGGGGTTAACAAAGTCATTCTGGTCGGCACCTGCGGTCAGGATCCCGAAGTCCGCTACCTACCCAACGGTAACGCCGTGACCAACCTGAGCCTGGCCACCAGCGAGCAGTGGACCGACAAGCAGTCCGGCCAGAAGGTCGAGCGCACCGAGTGGCACCGCGTCTCGCTGTTCGGCAAGGTCGCCGAGATCGCCGGTGAATACCTGCGTAAAGGTTCGCAGTGCTACATCGAGGGCAAGCTGCAGACCCGTGAGTGGGAAAAGGACGGCATCAAGCGCTACACCACCGAGATCATCGTTGACATTAACGGCACCATGCAGCTGCTCGGCGGTCGTCCGCAGGGCCAGCAGCAGGGCGGCGACCCGTACAACCAGGGTGGCGGCAACTACAACCAGGGCGGCCAGCAGCAGTACAACCAGCAGGCCCCACGTCAGCAGGCTCCGCGCCCGCAGCAGGCCCCGCAGCGCCCGGCCGCGCAACAGCCGGCTCCGCAGCCAGCCGCTGATTTCGACAGCTTCGACGACGATATTCCGTTCTAAGTTCGAGCCGTACGGGTTGCCAGAAACCCCTGAAACGCAAGTTTCAGGGGTTTTTTATTGAGCCCGCCAGGACGTTGGCGCAGCTGCTGATCAGCTTGCGTCGAGCGCGGCCTGGGCGAACTGGGCGTCCAACTCCGGTGTCGCACCACTGATACCGATACCGCCGATATGCGCACCCTTGGCATCCATGATCGGCAAGCCGCCCTCCAGCAATAGAAAGCCTGGTAGTGAGGCATAGGGATTGGCGGGTAACGCGGCGCTTCGTTCGCCCAGCGAACGAGAGGAGGCCGGAAAGCGCGCCGATGTCGAGGCCTTGAGTTGCGCGACTTGTACGCTGCCGCTGCTGGTGCCGTCCATGCGATGGAAGTGCTTCAGGTTGCCGTGATTGTCGACGATGGCATGCCCGTGGGCCAGAGCTGCCTGCTCGGCGGCGGTAGCCATGCGCCGCGCTTGCTCGGCGCTGAGGTGCGCAGTGGCTCGGTGGTCGTCGCTGTTGGCTGGAGCGGGTGCCGTAGCCTGGGCCAGTTGCGGTGCGCAGAGGCAGAGAACGATCAGAAACTGCTTCATGGTCATGGTGGTTTATCCCGCCCCGGTGGAACAGGAAACCTAGCAAGCCAGTATAGGGAGGCTGTGTAGTTCATTTCCTAAAATGATGTCGGCCTACACAACCGCCTTTGTCATGATCCTTGTTCTGACCCTGTATTCATGGGCGTATCGCTTCAGCGTTCAGGTGCTGCTCGGAGTAGGCAAGCAGCCCGTTGACCGCATGCAGGTCTTTTTCCATCAGTCCACCCACGGCGGCCTTCAAGCGTAGTTGGGCGAGCAGTATGGCGTAGCGCACTCGAGCCAGTCGTTGCGTCACCTCGGTGAGCCGCCCTTGGGCGTCCAGCACGTCTCGGCTGACACGCACGCCTACTTGGTATCCCAGGCGATTGGCTTCCAGGGCGGTCGTGGCGGAAGACTTCGCGGTCCCCAGAGACCGTGCCTGCGCCTGGCCATCACGTATCTCCAACCAGGCTTCATGGACTTGAAGTTGCGCGATGCGCATGGCGTCCTCGTGCAGGGCCTCGCTTTGCGCTCGCAAGGCCTGTGCTTGGCGTACCGCCGAGGTAGCGCGTCCACCACCGTACAGCGGTAGCTGAAAGCGCAGGCTGATGCTGGACAGGTCGCTGCGTTCATTGCCCATGCTGGGCTGCTGCTGGATACCTCGGTTCGCTACCAGGTCGAGCGTTGGCAGATGCTCGGCATTGCGACTGCGAACTTCGTTCTGCGCGATTGCCAGGCGCAGCGCCTGCACCTGGACTGCATAGGCATCCTGTCGCGCCGATGCCAGCCAGAAAGCGATGTCGGCTGGCGCTGGTGCGGGGAATTGCACGCCTTCACGTAGGTCGCGCAAGACGCCGGGCGATCGACCGGTCATGCTCGCCAATGCATGCCGCGCCTTTTCGACCTGGCTGATGGCCGCAATCAACGCTGCCTTAGTCTGCTCGGCGCTGGCTTGTGCGTCATGCATATCGGTGATGCTGGCATTGCCAAGTTCGAAATGCTTGCGAGCGCTGGCCAGGAGCTGAACACCAGCAGTTTGCTGCTGGCGCAAGGCATGCACCTGCGCCTCTGTGCCGAGCACTTCGAAGTAGGCCTCGGCGACCCGCAGGAGCAAGGCTTGGCGCGCCTCGTGAAAGCGACAGGTGGCCAGGGCCGCTTGCTGGGTGCCTTGCTGGTACTGGACCCAATGCTTCCAGCGAAACAGTGGCTGGACCAATTGAATGCTGAGTGTCTGGTTCCGGCGGCTATCGCTCATCGCCTCGTGTTCGAGTTGGTACTGGGTACGCGTCCACGCCTGCTGCGCCTGCAAAGACAGCTCTGGCCACAGGCCTGCACGGGCCTGGACTTCGGACTCCTGGCCCGCCAGGTGCTCGGCGTTGGCCGCAGACCATTGTGGGTCGTGTAGCAAAGCGGCCCGATAAGCGCTGACCAGGTCGTCCGCGGCGCAGGCCATCGCAGTCAGCAGCAGCACCAGAGCAAGGCCAAACCGATAGTCCAGGCAAGGCATCAAGCCAAGGCCTGCGTTGCTGCGTGCCGAGAATCCTCGACGATTGCGCCGTTTTGCAGGCGTATCACCCGATTTGCCAAGGCGATGGTTTCCTGGCGATGGGCGATGCTGATACGGGTCATGCGCAGCTGTTGCAGGGCCTTCGTTACCCACTGCTCGCCAAGCGGGTCCAGTTGGCTGGTGGCCTCGTCCAGGGCCAGGATCCTGGGTTGCTTGTACAGCGCTCTGGCCAACAGCAACCTTTGTCGTTGGCCGCCTGACAGGCCATTGCCCATTTCCGTCACCAGGGTCTGGTAGCCCATGGGCATCTGGTTGATTGTGTCGTGGATATGCGCCTGACGCGCGGCAGCCTCGATTTCGCCCTGATCGGCTTGAGGGTCGAAACAGGCGATGTTTTCCATGAGGGAGCCGGCCAGCAGGTGATCGTCCTGCATCACCGTGCCTATCAGGCTGCGCAGCCCTTCGACGCCCAGTTGGCGAACTGGAATGCCACCGACCCGAATCTCGCCATCGGTAGGTTGCAGCAGGCCGAGCATCAGTTTGAACAGCGTCGACTTGCCGCAACCCGACTCCCCGACGATCACGACCGCTTCGCCAGCAGCAATGGTCAGTGACAGGTTGCGGATGATCCAGGGTTCCCCTTCGGCATAGCGAAAAGAAACGTCCCTGAATTCGACACTGGGCACGATGCGGCGCACATCGGTTTCCAGTTGGGCGCTTGGCTCGATGGGCTCCAGCGCGATATCGGCCAAACGCTCGGCATGCAACGACAGCATGCTGATTTCGATGCCCAGGTCGATCAGTTTGCTGGCGCGCCCGGTGAACTGGCTCTTGTAGGCCAGAAAAGCCAGCAGCATACCCAGCGACAGGTCTGCGTCGAGGACGGCCATGCCGCCGACATACAGCAGCAACATGCCTTCGATGCCGAAGACCAGGGTATTGAGGCTGGCGAACAACAGCAGCATCTTCTGCGTGGCGAGGTCGCGGTTCTGCACATCGGCCAGCATGTTTTGCCAGCAGGCCAGGCGCGCCGAGGTCATGTTGAACAGCTTGATCGGCATGGCCGTGCGGATCGTTTCGAGGAAGTATGAGTTTTCCCGTGCGCTCAGCACGATTCGTTCCTCTGAAGCACCGCGCAAGGGATGGTAGAACGCCAGGCGCAACAACGCGTAGAGCAGCACCGCGCTGCCTACGATGCAGGTCAGCAGAGGGCTGTACAGCAGCATCATGGCCACGGTGATGACGGTGACCAGGCCATCCAGCAGCACGCTCACCGCGCCATTGGTCAACACGTTGCGGATGGCGGACAGCGACTGGAAGCGTGCGCTGATGTCGCCTAGCTGGCGCCGTTCAAAAAAAGACCAGGGCAGTTGCAGCAAGTGGCTGCACAGATTGCCCGACCATTGCAGGGCCAGTTGCTGGTTGAGGCGCAGGTTCATCCAACCACGGCCCATGCGCAGGGCAAAGTCCACCAGCATCAGCATGCAGCCGCCCAGCACTGCCAATAGCAGCAGGTGCCGGTCCGCCGACACCAGTGCGCCATCGACCACCCACTGGGTTACCTGGGGTGAGAGCAGGGCCACCATTTCCATGGCGAGCGCCAGTACCAGGATGTTGCCCAGCGCTCGCTTGAGCCCTTGTATCCGTCCGGTCAAGGCGCTCAAGCGTATGCGAGGCTTGTGCCGAGCGGGCGTGAATTCGGTATTGGGCGAGAGCTCCAGGGCGACACCCGTGAAGTGCCGGGATGCTTCCTCCAGCGAGACCCGCTGGCGCCCGTGGGCGGGGTCGAGGAGCACCAGGCGATTGGCCTGGCATTTCTCCAGCACCACGAAATGGTTGAGTTTCCAGTGCAGGATGCAGGGCAGGCGCAGTTGGCGGATCTCGTCGAGCTCCAGGCGCACTGGCCGGCAGGTGAACGCCAATTGCTGGGCATGGCGGATCAGTTGCGCCAGGCTGGTGCCCTTGCTCGAAATGGCGAAGCGCCGACGCAGTGTCGCCAGGTCCAGGTGCAGGCCGTGCGCGGCGGCGATCATCACCAGGCAGGCCAGGGCGCATTCATGGCTTTCGGCCTGCAAGGTCACGCGCATGGCTTGTGTCCTTCGATCAAAGCTGTCGACTGGGTGTTCACGCGCGAACCAACTCCAGAATGTCCTGACGGCACAGGTCGTGGAGCAGCACGCGTAGTTTGGCTGGGTCCATTTCGGCCAGCCCGTTTGCCAAGTGGTCCAGGCGAACACCAGGGGCTTGCTCGATACAGCGCACCACGTGCAGCGCCGACTCATCCAGGTTGATCCGGGCGCCATTGGCGATCAGTTGGCCGTGCTCGAGCGATGCCGTGCTGTTGGCGGCCAGGCGCAACCGGGTGTCCTCTGGCAGCTGTGTGATGCTTGGGTTGCCGAACAAATCGATGGCCAGAGGCGTCTCGATGCGCTGGGCGATGGCGAACGCTTCCATGAATGTCTGGTACTGACCTGCGTCAGTGAGACGCTCGGCCAGTTGCGCGGCGAGTGATGCGAGGTTCTCGCGGTCCTGCTCGAAGGTGGTCATCGCCTGTCGCGCGGCCAGCAGCTCGGGTAGTTTTTGCATGGTCCAGTGCACATAGTCCAAGGCATTGGCCGGGAAGGTGCCAATGGAGAGGTGGAAGGTTTCTTCCTCGAACGGCAGCGGGTTGTGCCACCAGCCACGGGGCAGGTAGAGCATGTCGCCTGGCTCGAGTATCAGGTCCATGTACGGCTCGCTCGGGCAGGGGTAGTCCTGCTCCAGGTCCTTGCTCTGCTGCATGAACAAAGGTTCGGCGAAGCTGGGTGGGTAGATGATCCAGCGTTTTCGGCCAATCAGTTGGATGGCGAAGATATCGCGGGTGTCCCAATGGGTCTGGAACGATGCCTGGCGGCCAAAGGCCGCATACACGCTGCAGACGGTTTGTCGGCCGGTGAACTGCGCCACCTGGCGGGCCAGGGCGTGGATCTTGGGTTCGTTGACGAGCTTGTTGGCAATCAGGGTGGCGCCATTTTTCATGCGTTCATAGAGCGCCGGCTTGATCAACCGGTGCCTGACCATGCCGACGTCGTAGAAGGTTTCGATGTACTCCTGCTTGGGGACCAAGCCGTTGTGGAGAATCTTGAAGTCATCTGTATCAATAGACGCTCGCTCGATGATCTCATTGGCGTCGGGCCAGGAAAAAGATAACGGTGTGCGAATGGCGTTACTGATTAAGAGTGGCGATTTACCTTGGTGAAGACTAGTGAAGTCGTGCTTCGTGATTTTGAAGTCAATAATCATGGTCGTCGGTATAAAAGGTATGTTGAGATCGGTGTTTGGAGTGTTAATTGTGTGTGAGTGAGGCGTGATCTAGTTTTTTAGGCATAGGTAATTTATCAACTGATGCGACCATCTGTTGGAGAGGTAAGCTGATAGGAAGGTTGAAGGGAATAATAGTAGGAATAGCTCGAGTGATTTTGATGTGCGCTAGTCGAACATAAAAATTAGTATCTTGAAGATTGGTACTCCGGCCAGCATTAAGAGTGATGATGAGAAAAATTGTACGACGCCAACACAAGTCATATTTGATTTCTCTGAGTAAGAATGGGTTTTATGTTCGTATGGGGGCGTCACTCAACGGTTGTAGTTGGTTTCAGCAGCATCCAGCCCACGGTTTGTCACTCCGCCCATCATTCCCCAATAAAAACTAATTTCTCCGACCCCTATGGAAACTGTGGCGCTGGCATAGGCTCCAGTAGGTTCGACAATGATTCGATTGGCTGGATTGCCCGGGAGGGGATGTATTTCTGCTTTTAGCGAGATGAAGGTTGTTTTAAGTTTCTGTAGTTGGTTTGTTAGTCCGAGTAGGGAGCCTAAAGTTTGTGAATAGGTGTTTGTGATATGGGCAGCAATTATGGCGGGCGCTCCGGTGATCAATGAAAATTCTAGAGGTTCTGGAGTTCTTGGTTTAAAAGTTGGAAAAGGTATTTTTATTAGGCCTACTGTAAGGCTGAGTCTGATCGCTTCAAGGGGCTCCATGTCTATGATTCGATTATGCCTAAGGCGATGGCCAGTGTGCGTGACAATTTATCGGCGATGTGGAGCGCTGTTAATGTGGATAAGGTGATGGCGAATGGAAGATATAATGGGTCTGATATGTTTCTCTTGAAGTATAAAAGTATGTGCTTTGCTGCAAGTAGGATTGTCAGGCTTGCGCCTATCGTGAGTGCAAATTTTAATGCGCCTAAGGCATCCATATTTTAATTGTCCATAGCTGATGGCGCGCATTGAAATTGTGGTTTTTACGGCTATCGGTTGTAGTTAGTCCCGGCGGCATTCATCCAATTACTCATCATTCCGCCTGCCATACCGCTATAAAAACTGACCTGTGTGCCTGCGATAGCTCCGGCTGCAACGGCTTGCGCACCCGCAGGGCCTGCTATGAAGCCGCTGATGGCACCTGCCGCTACAGTCGTTGCGAAACCATTCATTGAGCCTTCACCTGTCATGCTTTGGTACCCGATGTAGCCGGCCCCGGCGATGGCTGCATTGACAACAGCTCCGGGGACACCGTACCCGCCTGCGATCAGCTCGAGCTCTTCGATTAGTAAATCCTTCATAGCGTGCCTCCTGAAATATGGGGTAGTAGGTAGTTGTTTACCTTCGGTTGAATCGCTTGGTGTAAATCTAATTTGAGTCTAAATTTTTATGTTTGGCTTTCGGAACGGGTTGAGCTGTAATGCTGCACTCGTTTGATGCACCTTCATATCCGACAGGTGTCGTGGTGGCCTGATAATTGCGCTGCCATCAATGTCGCGCGAGAGCGCGTGCAGTGTTTCCGAAGCAACGATGACACATGGTCGCGCACCGTGTAATCGCTGATCTGTAAGTCAAGCGCGATCTGCTTGTTGGTCTTGCCGAGCAACAGTAGTCGCAGTACGTCCGACTCGCGTGGCGTCAAGTTCATCGTTCCCTCGTTATAGGTTATGCATCGCCTTCGTCGGCAATGTTCAATCCCGCAACCGTCCGGTTATCGAATACAAGGGCTCCAGCGCCCATTCATACAGTCGCCGTCGGTCCTGGACGACATCCGCTTCCAGCAACATGCCCGTTTGTAGTGGTTGGTCATGTCCATAGACCTTGATGCTGTTCGATTCGAGCGCCACCGTGACGCCATAGAACAGTTCTACTGGCCCGCCCTGACCTTGCAGCGATGGGGCGATATGCGGTGGCAGTTCCTGGGCGGCATAAGGGCTTTTGGTGATACTCAGCACATGGCCATGGACCATGCCGAATTTCTGGTAGGGATACGCGGCGTAGCGCATCAGCACCCGCTGCCCAGGTTCGATAAACCCGGCCTGACGGGATGCTGCATACAAGTGGGCGTTCAAGTTCGACCCCGCCGGCAGCAGGCTGGCAAGCACCGTGCCCGCGCTGACTTGCTGGCCGACTTGCACGTTCAAGCCGGTTACGGTCCCTGCATGGGGCGCCACGACCCTTGTTTCGCTGCGCGCCCCGTTTTCCGCTTGCTCTTGCTTGATCTGGGCAATGGCACCCTCCACGTCGCTCGTCTCGTCGCGGTGGCGCAGGGCCGCTTCCTGTTGTTGGGCCAGCAACCCCGTGCGTTCGCGCTCCAGGCTGGTCCGTGCCCGGTGGCTGGCCTGGCGCTGACCCTGGAGGGACAGCAGTTCACTCTCAGCGATCTGTAACTGGACTGCGGCGATGAAGCCGGCCGCCGCCAGCTGTTGCTGACGGTCCAGATGCGCCTGCGCCAGTTGCACCCGTCGTTTCAGGAGGCGGTGCTCTTCGCTGAACTGGCGAAGCTCGTGGCCGATGGTGGTGAGACGGCTGTCGAGCATCCGCTGTTGCCCGGCCAAGCGTTCGTCGGCCTGGACCTGGCGCCTCGCCAGTACCTCCAGGCGCTTTTGCAACTGGTCGGCGATCAGTACCTGCGTGTCACCCAGCCCTGATTGGCGTTCCTCGGAGATCACGGCTAGCACGTCGCCTTGGTCGACCTGCTGGCCCTCGACGGCGAGAACTTCAGTGAGGCGCCCGGCTGCCGGCGCGCTCAGGCGCAACATGCCCTGCTCGGGCATCAGCAGGCCGTGTAGCGTGGCCTTGCGTGTGTAGCTGGCGAAGTAGCCGAACGCGATGGTCAGGATGACCAGAAGAGCGGCCAGCAGGGCAAGCAACCGATAGCTCAAGGGTTGATCGACAAGGACATTGCCGAGGCGTTGTTCCTGGGCTGCGCAAACGGCTTCTGGTCGGAACAGGGGGCGCGTGGGCAATGGCGGGGAGGGCATCGGTTGGCGGTGTCTGGGTATGTAGGGTCGGCAGAAGGAAAGTAGCGCCTGCGCCTGGGCGTCGATACCGTCCAACACACCTGAGACAGGTAGGAAGGCTCTTGTTGACCCGTGGTTCTCAGGGGAACCACGGCACTCACCCTAAGCATGACCCATGTCATCGCACTTCCACGATTCTTGACTAGTCTTAACAGTTGGCGGTGTCTGTCTACCGCCACCGTGAAGTCCCTGAGGCGCCGGCCAAGTCCCGCGCGCCCGAGAACCTGATCAGGAGTGCACGATGGATCTCAACCGTCGGCAATTCTTCAAGGTCGCCGCCGTCGGCCTTGGAGGCTCTAGCCTCGCGGCGTTGGGCATGGCCCCGACACCTGCGTTCGCCGAGCAGGTGCGTCACTTCAAGCTGACGCACACCAAAGAAACCCGTAACACCTGCCCTTACTGCTCGGTCGGCTGCGGCCTGATCATGTACAGCCAGGGTGACGCGGGCAAGAACGTCAAGCAGAACATCATCCATATCGAGGGCGACGCGGACCATCCGGTCAACCGCGGCACCCTGTGCCCGAAAGGTGCGGGCCTGCTGGACTTCATTCACAGCCCGAACCGCCTCAAGTACCCCGAGGTGCGCAAGCCGGGCAGCAACGAGTGGACCCGCATCGAGTGGGACGAGGCGCTCGATCGCATCGCCGACCTGATGAAAAAGGACCGCGATGCCAACTTCATCGAGAAGAACGCCCAGGGCCAGACGGTCAACCGCTGGCTGACCACGGGCTTTCTCGCCGCATCCGCCGCGTCCAGCGAGGCCGGTTACCTGACGCACAAGGTGATCCGTTCGCTGGGCATGCTGGGGTTCGACAACCAGGCGCGTGTCTGACACGGCCCGACGGTGGCAAGTCTTGCCCCGACGTATGGCCGTGGCGCGATGACCAATCACTGGTCCGATATCGCCAACGCAAACCTGGTCCTGGTGATGGGCGGCAACGCCGCTGAAGCGCACCCGTGCGGCTTCAAATGGGTGACCGAAGCCAAGGCGCACAACAAGGCGCGGCTGATCGTGGTCGACCCACGATTCACCCGTACCGCCTCCGTGGCCGATTACTACGCGCCGATTCGCACCGGCAGCGACATCGCCTTCATGGGCGGGTTGATCAACTACCTGCTGAGCAACGACAAGATTCAGCACGAGTACGTGCGCAACTACACCGACGTGTCGTTCATCGTCAAAGAGAACTATGGCTTCGAGGACGGGCTGTTCAGCGGCTACGACGCGGCCAAGCGCATCTATGCCGACAAGTCCGGCTGGGGCTACGAACTGGGCGAGGATGGCTACGCCAAGGTCGACCCGACCTTGCAGCACCCGCGTTGCGTCTACCAGCTGATGAAGCAGCACTACAGCCGCTACACGCCGGAGCTGGCGAGCATGACCTGTGGCATGCCGCAGGATCAGATGATGAAGGTCTGGGAAGAGATCGCCACCTGCTCGGTGCCGGGCAAGACCATGACCATCCTCTATGCCCTGGGCTGGACCCAGCACTCGATCGGCGCGCAGATCATCCGCAGTGCCGCCATGGTGCAGCTGTTGCTGGGCAACGTCGGCATGCCGGGTGGCGGAGTCAACGCCCTGCGCGGGCACTCCAATATCCAGGGGCTGACCGATCTGGGCCTGCTGTCGAACTCGCTGCCGGGCTACCTCACCCTGGCCGGTGACGCCGAGCAGGACTACGCCGCCTATATCGACAAGCGCGCCTCCAAGCCGCTGCGCCCCGGCCAGCTGTCGTACTGGCAGAACTACGGCAAGTTCCACGTCAGCCTGATGAAGGCTTGGTACGGCGCCAACGCCACGGCCGAGAACAACTGGGGCTATGACTGGCTGCCCAAGCTCGACGTGCCGGCCTACGACGTGCTGCGCATGTTCGAGATGATGAGCCAGGGCAAGGTCAACGGTTACATGTGCCAGGGCTTCAATCCGATCGCCGCGCTGCCGGACAAGAACCGCGTCACTGCCGCCCTGGCCAAGCTCAAGTGGCTGGTGATCATGGACCCGCTGGCCACCGAGACTTCCGAGTTCTGGCGCAACGCCGGCGCATTCAATGACGTCGACACGGCCAATATCCAGACCGAGGTGATTCGCCTGCCCACCACCTGCTTCGCCGAGGAGGACGGCTCGCTGGTCAACAGCAGCCGCTGGCTGCAGTGGCACTGGAAGGGCGCCGACGGTCCGGGCGAGACCCGTACCGACGTGCACATCATGAGCGAGCTGTTCCTGCGCCTGCGCCAACGTTACGAGAAGGAGGGCGGCGCCTATCCGGAGCCGATGCTCAACATCAGCTGGCCGTACAAGGTCCCTGAAGAGCCTTCCCCCGAGGAGCTGGCCAAGGAGATGAATGGCTGGGCGGTCAGCGACCTCACTGATGCCACCGGCGCCACGCTCAAGGCCGGCCAGCAGCTTGCCGGTTTCGCCCAGATGAAGGACGACGGCAGTACCGCGTCCGGCTGCTGGATCTTTGCCGGCAGCTGGACCGAGCAGGGCAACCAGATGGCCCGGCGTGACAACAGCGACCCGTACGGTATGCATCAGGTGCAGAACTGGGCCTGGGCCTGGCCGGCCAACCGCCGCATTCTCTACAACCGCGCCTCCAGCGATCCGCAAGGCAAGCCCTGGGACCCGCAGAAGAAGCGCCTGGTGTGGTGGAACGGCAAGGCCTGGACCGGCACCGACGTGCCGGACTTCAAGGTCGACTCGCCGCCGGAAGCCGGGATGAACCCGTTCATCATGAACCCCGAGGGGGTGGCGCGCTTCTTCGCCGTCGACAAGATGGCCGAGGGGCCGTTCCCCGAGCACTACGAGCCATTCGAGACGCCGATCGGCATCAACCCGCTGCATCCGCAGAACAAGAAGGCCACCAGCAACCCGGCCGGGCGCATCTTCGATTCGGTGTGGGAAACCCTCGGCACCCACGACGAGTTCCCCCATGCGGCGACGACGTACCGGCTGACCGAGCACTTCCACTTCTGGAGCAAGCATTGCCGCCTCAACGCCATCGCCCAGCCCGAGCAGTTCGTCGAGATCGGCGAGGTGCTGGCGAACGAGAAGGGCATCAAGGCCGGCGACCGGGTGCGGGTGTCGAGCAAGCGCGGGTACATCGACGCGGTGGCGGTGGTGACCAAGCGGATCCGTCCGCTGCAGGTCAACAACCAGACCGTGCACCAGATCGGCATCCCGTTGCACTGGGGCTTCACCGGGCTCACGCGACAGGGCTTCCTGACCAACACCCTGGTGCCGTTCCTCGGTGACGGCAACACGCAGACGCCGGAGTCCAAGTCGTTCCTCGTCAAAGTGGAGAAACTCTGATGGCCAGCCAAGACATCATCGCCCGCTCGGCCACCACCACCGTGCCGCCCTCGGTACGCCAGCAGCAGGAAGTCGCCAAGCTGATCGACACCACCAAGTGCATCGGCTGCAAGGCCTGCCAGGTGGCGTGCTCGGAGTGGAACGAACTGCGTGACGAGGTCGGCCACAACCACGGCACCTACGACAACCCCCAGGACCTCAGCGCCGAGAGCTGGACCCTGATGCGCTTCACCGAGCACGAGCGCGACGACGGCAACCTGGAGTGGCTGATCCGCAAGGACGGCTGCATGCACTGCGCCGACCCAGGTTGCCTGAAGGCCTGCCCGAGCCCGGGGGCGATCATCAAGCACGTCAACGGCATCGTCGACTTCAACCAGGACCACTGCATCGGCTGCGGCTACTGCATCACCGGCTGCCCGTTCAACATCCCGCGCATCTCGCAGAAGGACCACAAGGCGTACAAGTGCACCCTGTGTTCCGACCGCGTGGCCGTGGGCCTGGAGCCTGCCTGCGTGAAGACCTGCCCGACCGGGGCGATCGTCTTTGGCAGCAAGGAAGAGATGAAGGTGCATGCCGACGAGCGCATCGTCGATTTGAAGTCGCGCGGTTACGAGAACGCCGGGCTGTACGATCCGGACGGGGTCGGTGGCACCCATGTGATGTACGTGCTGCACCACGCCGACACGCCACGGATCTACGCCGGCCTGCCGGACGCACCTGTGATCAGCCCGCTGGTGGGGCTGTGGAAGGGCTTCACCAAGCCGCTGGCGCTGCTGGCCATGGGCGCGGCGGTGCTGGCCGGCTTCTTCCACTATGTTCGCGTCGGCCCGCAACGGGTCGAAGAGGACGAACACCCGGAGCCTGTGGATAACAGCGTGCACCAGGTCGACCCGGCGGTGCATGTCTATGACCCGAACCGCCCAGGCGGGCAGGGGGAGCAGCGGCCATGAACGACAACAAGCCTATCCTGCGCTACAACGCCAACGAGCGTACCAACCACTGGATCGTCGCGATCCTGTTCATCATGGCCGGGCTGTCGGGGCTGGCGCTGTTCCATCCCGCCCTGTTCTGGCTCACCCAGCTGTTCGGCGGCGGGCCCTGGACGCGCATCCTGCATCCGTTCATGGGGGTGGCGATGTTCGTGTTCTTCCTAGGCCTGGTGCTGCGCTTCTGGCGCGCCAACTTCATCACCGCCAACGATCGCCTGTGGCTGCGGCGCATCGACCGGGTGATGCTCAACAAGGAAGAGGGTGTGCCGCCGATCGGCAAGTACAACGCCGGACAGAAGCTGCTGTTCTGGACCCTGCTGGCGTGCATGCTGGTGCTGTTGCTCAGCGGCGTGGTGATCTGGCGTGCGTACTTCAGCCATTTCTTCGACATCGGCGCGATTCGCCTGGCCACCCTGGCCCATGCGCTGGCGGGATTCGTACTGATCCTCAGCATCATCGTGCACATCTACGCCGGGATCTGGATCAAGGGCTCCATCGGCGCCATGCTGCATGGTTGGGTCAGCCGCGCCTGGGCGCGCAAGCACCATGAACTGTGGTACCGGGACGTGACCGGCGACAAGCCGCGACAAAACCCCGGCCCAAAAGAAGGATGACCGTTTGAGCACGATTCTCGAACCGGGGCAGATCGAAGCGTCGGCGGTGATGCCGCCGTTTCTGCACCTGCCCCCGGGCAATCTCTTCGACGTGCGTGCCGCACGGTTGGAGCATCTTGCCCAAGGCAATGCCCTTGGCGACTACCTGCGGCTGATCGCCCGGCTGTGTCGGATCCAGCAGCAGCTTGTGGATAACCCGCCCGCTGGCTTGCCGGTGGCCGAGGAGCGCCAGCGCCTTTGCATAAGTCATGGGCTGCCGCCGCTGGCGGCGGACAGCCTGGTGCGTGAGGGGCCATGGCTGGTCTGGTTGCAGGCGTTGCTCGAGGCGTTCGAGTCCGAGCCTGACGGGCCGGTGGCCGAGGCGCTGAGGGCATTGCGGGGCAGTGATGAGGCGCAGCGCAAGGGCTGGGGCATAGCCTTGCTCGGCGGTCAGTACGATGCGCTGCCGGCGGCGTTGGTGCCCTTTGTCGGCGCCGCATTGCAGGCAGCCTGGTCCAGCTGGCTGCTGGCGCTGCCCGAACCGGAGCTCAAACCTGCGGGCAGCCTGGCCCAGTGCCCGGCCTGTGGCTCGCCGGCCATGGCCGGTGTGGTGCGTAACCGGGGCAAGCACAATGGGCTGCGTTACCTGGCGTGTTCGCTGTGTGCCTGCGAGTGGCATGTGGTGCGGGTCAAGTGCGTGTACTGCGAGTCGAGCAAGGGCCTGCGCTACACCAGCCTCGAGGATGACCGCCACGCGCCGGGCAAGGCGCCGCTACGTGCCGAGTGCTGCCCGGGGTGTGACAGCTATCTGAAACAGAGCTACCTGGAGAACGACGCCGCAGCCGAGCCGCTGGCCGATGACCTGGCGAGCCTGGCGCTGGACCTGCGCCTGGACGAGGAGGGCTTCCATCGGCTGGCGCCGAACCTGCTGCTCGCGCCTGGATAGTCAGGGTCTACACTGCAGTACCGAGTCGCCTTTTTCGCGGGCAAGCCCGCTCCCACAGACAGCCCGCTGGCTTCGGCATCAGTGGCGTACCTGTGGGAGCGGGCTCGTCTGCGAAAGGGCCAGAACAGACAACGGATCAGTTGAAGGTCGTACCGCATGTCTTCAAGCCTCGCCAGCGACACCCCACGCTTGCCCTCCATCGACACCCTGCTGCGCCACCCGGTCTGCACCCCATTGATCGACCGCCACGGCCGCGACGCCGTGCTGGCCACCCTGCGCCAGCTGCTCGACGACCTGCGCGAACCGGCCCGCCTCGGCCAGCTCGGTGCCGCCGAACTGGCCGCCGAAGTCCTCCTGGGCCGCACTGGCGAACGCCTGGCCATCCAGCAGCGCAGCCAGGTGCGCCGGGTGTTCAACCTCACCGGCACGGTGTTGCACACCAACCTTGGCCGCGCCTTGCTGCCCGAGGAAGCGGTGGAGGCCATGCAGACCGCCGCGCGTTACCCGCTCAACCTGGAGTTCGACCTGGCCACTGGCAAGCGCGGCGACCGCGACGACCTGATCGAAGGCCTGATTCGCGAACTGACCGGTGCCGAAGCCGTCACCGTGGTCAACAACAACGCCGCCGCCGTGCTGCTGGCGCTCAACAGCCTGGGCGCACGCAAGGAGGGGATCATCTCCCGTGGCGAGCTGATCGAGATCGGCGGCGCCTTCCGCATCCCCGACATCATGGCCCGGGCCGGGGTGAAGCTGCACGAGATCGGCACCACCAACCGTACCCACGCCCGCGACTACGAAGCCGCCATCAACCCGCGTACTGGCCTGCTGATGCGCGTGCACTGCAGCAATTACAGCATCCAGGGCTTCACCACCCAGGTGCCCACCGCCGAGCTGGCGCGCATTGCTCACGAACGGGGCCTGCCGCTGCTCGAGGACCTGGGCAGCGGCAGCCTGCTCGACCTCACCCGCTGGGGCCTGCCGGCCGAGCCGACGGTGCGCCAGGCCCTGGCCGACGGCGCCGATATCGTCACCTTCAGCGGCGACAAACTGCTCGGTGGCCCGCAGGCCGGGATCATCGTCGGGCGCAAGGACCTGATCGCGAAGATCAAGAAAAACCCGCTCAAACGCGCCTTGCGGGTAGACAAGATCACCCTTGCGGCGCTCGAAGCCGTGCTGGCGCTGTATCGCAACCCCGACCGTCTGGCCGAGCGCCTGCCGAGTCTGCGTCTGCTGACCCGGCCTCAGGCCGAGATCGCCGCGCAGGCCGAACGGCTGGCGCCCAAGCTGGCCGCGCGGTTGGGTGGGCAATGGATCGTCAGCGTCGAGCCGGTCCTGGGCATGATCGGCAGCGGTAGCCAGCCTGTGGCGCGACTGCCCAGCGCGGCCCTGTGCCTGCGTCCGCAGGTGTCGAAGAAATTGCGCGGCCGCAGCCTGCACGTGCTGGAGCGCGCCCTGCGCGACCTGCCGGTGCCGGTGCTCGGGCGCATTGACGACGATGCCCTGTGGCTTGACCTGCGCCAGCTGGACGACGAGGCACAGTGGCTGGCGCAGCTGCAGGCCTTGCAACTGGGATCGGTGCAGTGATCGTCGGCACCGCCGGGCACATCGACCACGGCAAGACCGCGCTGCTCCAGGCCCTGACCGGCCAGGCCGGCGATACGCGTCAGGAGGAGCGCGCCCGCGGCATGACCATCGACCTCGGCTACCGCTATGCGGCCCTGGCCGAGGGGGCGCCGTTGACTGGCTTCATCGATGTGCCGGGGCACGAGCGTTTCATCCACAACATGCTGGCGGGCGCCCATGGCATCGATCTGGTGCTGCTGGTGGTGGCTGCCGACGATGGCGTCATGCCGCAGACCCGCGAGCACCTGGCGATCATCGAGTTGCTCGGCATTCCCCAGGCGCTGGTGATCATCAGCAAGTGCGACCGGGTCGAGCCACAGCGGTTGGCCGAAGTCCAGGCGCAGGTCGCCACGGTGCTGGCGCCCGGACCCTACGCCGGAGCCCCGCAGTTCCCGGTTTCGAGTCTGAGTGGCGAGGGGATCGATGCTGTGCGCGCGGCGTTGTTGGCCGCTGAGGCACAGGTGCATCGACGAGGCGTCCGTGGTGGATTCCGCCTGGCCGTGGACCGCGGCTTCGCGGTTTCCGGGGCGGGTGTGGTGGTGACCGGGACCGCCCTGGCCGGGCAGGTCAGCGCCGGGGACACGCTATTGCTGGGCAAGACCGGCAAGCCGGTACGGGTGCGTGGTCTGCATGCGCAGAACCAGGCAGCGCTGGTGGCCGAGGCCGGGCAGCGGGTCGCCCTGAACATCAGTGCCGAACGGCTGACGGCAGAGCAGGTGCACCGGGGCGACTGGCTGGTGCCGCAATGGCTGCACGCGCCGGGCGTGCGGGTCGATGTCGATTTCACCTTGTTGCCGGGCGAGACACGCACATTCGAACATTTCAGCGCGGTGCACGTGCACCTGGGGACCCAGGATGTCACGGCACGGGTCGCGCTGCTCGAGGGCGAGCGCTTGGCCGCCGGTCAGCGCATGTTCGCCCAGTTGCTGCTCAACGCGCCGTTGCAGGCGGTGCACGGCGATCGCCTGGTGCTGCGCGACCAGCGCGCCCAGCGCACGCTGGGCGGTGGCCGGGTGCTCGACCCGTTCGCGCCGAGCCGGCAGCGACGCAGCGAAGCGCGCCTGCGCCAGTTGCAGGTGCTGCGTGACGCCGATGAACTGGAGCAGGCCTTGCCGGCGCTGCTCGAGGCGGCGCCTGGCGGGCTCGATCCGCAGCGCCTGGAGCGCCAGTTCAATCGTCTGCGCGAAACCTGGCAACTGCCCGATGGGGTGCGGGTGGTCGCTACCCGTCAAGGCCAGTTGTTGTTTGCCCACCATCAGTGGCTGGCGCTCAAGGGGCAAGTGCTGCGGCGACTCGCGCAGTTCCATGAGCAGGAGCCCGACCAGTTGGGGCCGGACCGTGACCGCCTGCGCCGCTTCACCGCGTTGCCGCTGGAGCGTCCTGCATTCGTCAGTCTGCTGGACGAGTTGCTGGGGGAGGGGGCGATCAGCAGCAGCGGCCCCTGGCTGCATCTGCCGGACCACAAGGTCCAGCTCAGCGAAGCCGATAGCGTGCTTTGGGAGCGCCTGTTGCCGCGCCTGCTGGCCGGCGCGTTCGATCCTCCGTGGGTGCGAACGCTGGCCGCCGAGGAGCGCTGCGAGGAGGGCGAAGTGCGTCTGCTGCTGCGCAAGCTGGCCAGACTGGGGTTGTTGCACCAGGTAGTGCGTGACCTGTTCTACCCGGAGGTGACGCTCAGGCGCATGGCAGAGCTGCTGTTGCAGCAGGCCGAGGCATCGCCGATAGTGCAGGTCGCGGCGTTTCGCGATATGTTGGGCATCGGTCGCAAACGCAGTGTGCAGATTCTTGAATACTTCGACCGCATCGGCCTGACCCGTCGGGTCGGTGAGCAGCGTCATATCCGTGTCGACAGTGCATTGGCCCAGCAGCAGGCCGGTCGCTGAGATCCAGGGAAGGCAATCGCGCCCGGTGGCGCGGCCGGGCTTCAAACCCGGTTGGGGACGGCAGCCGTTCCCGGGCAGGTTCGACTCCCGCTGCCTTCCGCCATTTTTCTCTGATTCGAATGCTTGTGGGAAAGGCCAACCTGCCTGCCAACTAAATCGATCTCAGCTCAATAATCAATTCATATCTCTTGATCTTGATCTTGATCTTGATCTTGATCTTGATCTTGATCTTGATCTTGATCTTGATCTTGTTTCTAAGTGCGCGATAGTTCAAGCAACACAAGTTGCGACTTCAGGAGGCCGAGCGGAGTTCTTGCGGAGGGAGGTGACGGGCATGGATGCCCGTCAAGCGCTGCGCCCCAGGATGGGGCGTTCAGCGCGGTCCTCCCGGGAGCAAGAACGGAGCGAGGGAACCCCGGAGCGAAGCGTAGGGGCCGGATGAATGGAGCGAGGATTTTTTGCTTACTTTTTGATCCTTCAAAAAGTGAGCCGCCGTAAGGGCGGAAAGGTGACTATGCGTCGACAGCGCAAATGAATGTGCATATAGCTTTCAAAACAAGTTATTTAAAAGTCAAAGTTGGCCGGTGTCGGTTTTCATAGTTGTAGGCGCATTCATTTGCGATGTCGACGCATAGTCACCTTTTCGCCTTTACGGCGAGTCACTTTTTGTCAACCGCGACAAAAAGTAACCAAAAAACGCTGCGCTCCATTCATCCGGCCCTGCGCTACGCTCCGGGTTCCCTCACTCCGGCCTTGCTCCCGGGAGGACCGCGCTGAACGGCCCATCCTGGGCCGCAGCGCTTGACGGGCATCCATGCCCGTCACCTCCCTCCGCAAGGCCTGCGTTCGGCCTCCTGAAGTCGCGAAGTTACGGGCGGCGCCTGGACTGACGCAGCTGTCGCTAGCGGGCTATGGGGCTAGACTCTTGATCGGCAACGGCAACGGCAACGGCAACGGCAACGGCAACGGCAACGGCAACGGCAACGAGCGTTACTTCTGCAATTGCGCGATCAGATAAACTGCGTCCATGTCTGTTTTTTCTCTACCCCAAGCCCCTCTGCATCGCCTAGACCTGCCCTGGTTGCACCACGCGGGAGTAGAGGCTGCGGTCTTGCGTCTGGACCTGATCGACCCGCTGATCAGCGGCAACAAATGGTTCAAGCTGCGTCATCACCTGCTCCAGGCCCGCAAGGCCGATGCACCTGGCCTGATCAGCCTGGGCGGCAATCATTCCAATCACCTCCATGCCCTGGCGGCAGCCGGCAAGCGCTTTGGCTTTGCGACCGTCGGGCTATTGCGTGGCCATCCCCAGGACACGCCCACGGTGCAGGACCTGCGAGCCCTGGGCATGGAGCTGCACTGGCTAGGTTTCGGCGGCTACCGGGCCCGCCATGAGGCCGGCTTCTGGCAGCCCTGGCAGGCGCGCTATCCGGGTTGGCACTGCATCCCCGAAGGCGGTGGCGGCCTGGCGGGTGCGCAGGGCTGCGGAATGATCGTCGAGCAATGCCAGGCGCAACTGGCAACGCTCGGTTGGACGGACTACGACGCTTGGTGGCTGGCGGCAGGGACCGGCACGACCCTGGCGGGTTTGGTGCTGGAGGAGGCGGGCAGGCATGTGGTCCATGGCGCCTTGGCCGTGCCCCGTGACCACGGCGTGCCGGAAACCATCGCGACGTTGGCGGGCGTGCAGGGCTACGAGCTGCACGACGCCAGCCGTGGCGGTTTTGCCCGCCTCGACGACGCGCTGCTGGCATTCATCGCCGAGACCGAGCGGCAAACCAGCATGCCGCTGGAGGCGCTCTATACCGGCAAGGCCCTGCTGACCCTGCGTGACCAGGTCGAGGCCGGGTGCTTCGCCCCCGGCACCCGCCTGGTGTTCCTGCACACCGGTGGCCTGCAGGGGCGGCGCGGTTACTTGTAGGGCAGCATGCGCAGCAGGGTGTTGTCGCGCCGCACATAGTGGTGGTAGAGCCCCGCCAGCGCATGCAGGCCGATCAGCCAGTAGCCCCAGCTGCCGATGCGTTCGTGCCAGCCCTTGATGAACTTGGCCAGGTCCGGATCGGGGGCGACCAGGGCCGGCAGCTCCAGGCCGTAGAACGGAATCGGTTTGTCGGCGGCGCTGAGGATCGTCCAGCCGGCCAGGGGCAGGCCGATCATCATCAGGTACAGCAGCAGGTGCACCAGGTGGGCGAGGCCGGTCTGCCAGGCTGGCGGCCTGGGCACGATCGGTGGAGTGGGACGCGACAGACGCATGGCCAGGCGCAGCCAGACCAGCACGAACACCGTCAGCCCGAGCATGAAGTGCAGGTCTTTCATCAGGTCGCGCTCGGCGCTGTCCTTGGGGAACAGGCCGCGCAGTTCGATGCAGGCATAGACGGCCGCCAGTAGCACCAGCATCAACCAGTGCAGGGCGATCGACAGTCGCGCGTAGTGTGCCGCGGGAGTGGATGAAACCATGGTGGATCCTCGTCATCAGGTCGCAGAGGGCGCTCTTGTCGGCGTTCAGGTACAACTGTAATGGCTATCGGCAACCGATCCTTGCGCCAGGTCGGTGAAATGTGTGTTGTCTGCTTCGGCCTCTTCGCGGGTAAACCCGCACCCACAGGATCGGTGTGTGCTGTGGGAGCGGGTCTACCCGCGAAAGGGCCGGACCTGCCCACCTCAAAGACCGGGCAGATGCGGCCAGCTATCCGCCACCAGGAACAGGCGCTCGGCCTCCTGCCAGGCACCGTCGCCATCCTGCTCCAGCCGAACCAGCAACTGCGCGGGCGCGAGCGCATCCAACCCGGTCAGCCAATCGGTGAACTGGCTCGATACCCAGCACTGCTCCGTTGCCACCCGCGCAGGCGCCAGCCAGGCATGCCGGGGCAACGGCTGCCATCGTCCGGGAGGGCGATCCTCGAGATGACCCGGCCAATCGCGCCGGCGCAGCCAGCGCCCGCGCAAATGCGCCGGATGGGCGCCGGCGGGCGGCTCGGCATGCCCCGGCCAGGGATAGAACAGGTAACCGCCCAGCCACAGATTGGCCTCGACCTCGGTCACCCCCAGCCCGGCCAGCGCCGGTCGGCCATGGGGCTGGCTGGAGATCGTCAGCTGATGGCCGGCCAGGTGCGCCAGCTTGGTGCCGAGGCGGTCATGGCAGCCGGGGCCGAGCCAGTGCGATGGATCCGCGCCGTCACCGTCCGCTGGGCCTAGGTAGAGCTTGATGGCCAGCTCCAGGTGATGGTCGCCTTCCCGGTCGCGCAGCAGGATATCCAGCTCGCCCAGGGTATGCCCGCCGTCGCGGATCGCCAGATTGGCCGCCAACAGCTCGATGCCCGGCGCCTGGTGCAGGGCGAATTGCCACAGGCTTTCGTAGTACAGGCCCAGGCGCCGGCTGTTCAGGCGTGCCAGCCAGGCCAGAAGGGGCTCGGGCTCCTGGTCGAGGGTGGCGAGCCAGGCTTCCAGGCGTGGTGGGTCGTCCGCCCAGGCACTGCCCTTGAGCGGGTGGCGCTGGGGGCACCCGGCATGCGCCAGCAGCGGCGGTGAAAGCAGCACCCAGGCCAGGTCGCGCACGGCCGGGTGGCGCAGCTGGCGGGGCAGGGGCTGAAGGTGGGCGAAGGGCATCATCCTGGGAGCATAGCCGGTTTGCCGCTGGCCGGTCCTTTCGCCCATAATCCCGGCATTGTCACCCCGCCGCAGAGCCTTGCAGGAGCACCATGGAGCAATTTCGCAATATCGGTATCATCGGACGCCTTGGCAGCTCCCAGGTGCTCGACACCATTCGCCGACTGAAAAAATTCCTCCTCGAGCGCCACCTGCACGTGATCCTCGAGGACACCATCGCCGAAGTGCTGCCCGGCCACGGCCTGCAGACCTCGACGCGCAAGCTGCTGGGTGAGGTCTGCGACCTGGTCATCGTGGTCGGCGGTGACGGCAGCCTGCTCGGCGCCGCCCGCGCCCTGGCCCGGCACAACATCCCGGTGCTGGGCATCAACCGCGGCAACCTGGGCTTTCTCACCGATATCCGCCCCGATGAGCTGGAAGAGAAGGTCGCCGAGGTGCTCGACGGTCATTACCTGGTCGAGAACCGCTTCCTGCTGCAGGCCGAGGTACGCCGTCACCACGAGGCCATCGGCCAGGGCGACGCGCTCAACGACGTGGTACTGCACCCGGGCAAGTCGACGCGAATGATCGAGTTCGAGATCTACATCGACGGCCAGTTCGTCTGCAGCCAGAAGGCCGACGGCCTGATCGTCGCCACCCCGACCGGTTCCACCGCCTACGCGCTGTCCGCCGGCGGGCCGATCATGCACCCCAAGCTCGACGCCATCGTCATCGTGCCGATGTACCCGCACACGCTGTCCGGACGGCCGATCGTGGTGGACGGCAACAGCGAGCTGAAGATCGTCGTGTCCAAGGACCTGCAGATCTACCCGCAGGTTTCCTGCGACGGCCAGAACCACTTCACCTGCGCACCCGGCGACACCATCACGGTGAGCAAGAAGCCGCAGAAGCTGCGCCTGATCCATCCGCTGGACCACAACTACTACGAAGTCTGCCGCACCAAGCTCGGCTGGGGCAGCCGTCTGGGAGGCAGGGACGACTGATGTTCGATCCGGCGCGCAGTTTCGACATCATCGGTGACGTGCACGGCTGTGCGCTGACCCTCGAGCGGTTGCTCGATGCGCTCGGCTACAAGCGGGTGGGCGGAATCTGGCGCCATCCGCGGCGTCAGGCGCTGTTCCTGGGCGATATCGTCGACCGCGGCCCGCGCATCCGCGAGGCGCTGCACATCGTCCACGACATGGTCGAGGCCGGCCAGGCCCTCTGCATCATGGGCAACCATGAATACAACGCCCTGGGTTGGGTCACCCCGGCGCTGCCCGGCAGTGGCAAGGCGTACGTACGCGAACACACGCCGCGTCATGCCCGGCTGATCGACGAAACCCTCACCCAGTTCGCCCAGCACCCTGGCGACTGGCACGATTTCATCCAGTGGTTCCACGAGCTGCCGCTGTTCCTCGACGCCGGGCGCTTCCGCCTGGTGCATGCCTGCTGGGATCATCAATTGATCGAGCCGCTGCGCCGGCAATACCCTGACGGTCGCATCGACGCGCATTTCGTCCAGGCGTCGGCGGTGTCCGGCAGTTTTGCCGCCACGGTATGCAACCGCCTGTTGCGCGGCACCGACATGCGCCTGCCGGACGGCCTGACGCTGACCGGTGGCGACGGCCTGACCCGGGCGTTCTTCCGCACCAAGTTCTGGGAAGAGGACCCGCAGACCTACGGCGACATCGTGTTCCAGCCCGATGCGCTGCCCGACGAAGTGGCCCGCACGCCGCTCAGCCACAGCCAGAAGAACGCCTTGCTGCGCTATGCCGAGGACGAACCGTTGCTGTTCGTCGGCCATTACTGGCGCAGCGGGCGGCCGGCGCCGATCCGCGACAACCTGGCCTGCCTGGACTACAGCGCCGTGCTGTACGGCAAGCTGGCGGCCTATCGGCTGGATGATGAAACCCGCATCGACCCGCACAAGTTCGTCTGGGTCGATGTCGAGCGCCCGCAGGCCAGCCAATGAACGTGATCGAAGTGCTGCGCCTGCCGCTGACGGTCGACCTCAGCGGCTTCGTCGCCCTGCTGCGCCGCCTGCAGGTGCCGCATCGGGTGGTGGAGGAGGGCAAAGAACAGGTGCTGTGGGCGCCACCGGCCATGGCCGAGGATGTGCGCCAGCTGTACCAGCGCTTCCCCGACGGCAACGCCGACCTGCACGCCGTCCCCGACCCTGTGGGAGCCGGCGTGCCGGCGAATGCGCCAACGCCACCGTCCCTGAAGGAGCAGGCCCTGGCCTGCAAGGTCACCGCTGCCGTTCTGCTCCTGAGCCTGGTGGTCGCCGGGGTCACCGGCCTGGGCGACAACCTCTCGACCATTGCCTGGTTCACCTTCCTGCCGTTCCAGGTGCAGGGCGACTACCTGTACTTCACCCCCTTGCTCCAGGCCCTGGCCGAAGGCCAGTGGTGGCGCCTGGTCTCGCCCATGCTGCTGCACTTCGGCGTGCTGCACCTGGCGATGAACGGCCTGTGGTACTGGGAACTGGGCAAGCGCATCGAGCTGCGCCAGGGCCCGTGGATGCTGCTGGGGCTGACGCTGCTGTTCAGCTTGGTGTCCAACCTGGCCCAGCATTTCACCAGCGGCCCGAGCCTGTTCGGCGGCCTGTCTGGCGTGCTCTATGGCTTGCTCGGGCATGTCTGGCTGTACCAGTGGCTGGCCCCCAACCCGCAGTTCAACCTGCCCAAGGGCGTGCTGGCGATGATGCTGATCTGGCTGGTGGTCTGCCTGAGCGGCCTGGTCGGCCAGCTCGGCTTTGGCCAGATCGCCAATGCCGCCCATGTCGGCGGGTTGCTCATCGGATGCCTGACGGGCCTCTTGGGCGGAGGACTTGCCAGGCGTAGACTGTCGGCCTGACTGAGGAGACACCATGTCCACGTTCGCGCAAATGATCGAAAACATCACCCCCGAGATCTACGAGAGCCTGAAAACGGCCGTCGAAATCGGTAAATGGTCCGACGGCCGCAAACTGACCGCCGAGCAGAAGGAACTGTCGCTGCAGGCGGTGATCGCCTGGGAGATGAAGAACCTCCCCGAAGAACAGCGCACCGGCTACATGGGCCCGCAGGAGTGCGCGTCGAAGTCCGCGCCGATCGCCAACATCCTGTTCAAGTCGGACTCGGTACATTGATCGAACTCGCTCGTGGCTCTCTGAGCAAGATGGCGGTGCGCCTGGAAGCACCGGTCGTTCAATACAGTTTCCGCCTGGATGACACGCAGGTGCCGGTCAACCCCCTGATCGGCCAGTCGATCCGCCTCGAGTACCTCGGCGCGATCCACTGCAGCCACTGCGGCAAGCGCACCAAGACCAGCTTCAGCCAGGGTTACTGCTACCCGTGCATGACCAAGCTGGCGCAGTGCGACGTGTGCATCATGGCCCCGGAGAAATGCCACTACGACGCCGGCACCTGCCGCGAGCCGTCGTGGGGCGAGCAGTTCTGCATGACCGACCATGTGGTGTACCTGGCCAACTCGTCGGGGATCAAGGTCGGCATCACCCGCGCCACCCAGCTGCCCACCCGCTGGCTCGACCAGGGCGCCAGCCAGGCGCTGCCGATCATGCGCGTGGCCACCCGCCAGCAATCCGGGCTGGTCGAGGACGTGCTGCGCAGCCAGGTGCCGGACCGCACCAACTGGCGCGCGCTGCTCAAGGGCGACGCCGAGGTGCTTGACCTGCCGGCCATCCGTGAACAGATCTTCGACGCTTGCGCCGACGGCATTCGCGGTTTGCAGGAGCGCTTCGGCCTGCAGGCGATCCAGCCGTTGCCCGATGCGCAGGTGGTGCAGATGCGCTACCCGGTCGAGGCCTATCCGAAGAAGATCGTCAGCTTCAACCTCGACAAGAACCCGGTGGTGGAAGGCACGTTGCTGGGCATCAAGGGCCAGTACCTGATCTTCGATACCGGCGTGATCAACATTCGCAAGTACACGGCCTACCAGCTGGCCGTGCTCCAGTAAAAGGATCGTCACCATGCGTACCGAACAACCGCAAGTGATCTACCTCAAGGACTATCAGGCCCCCGAGTACCTGATCGACGAGACGCACCTGACGTTCGAACTGTTCGAGGACCACACCCTGGTCCATGCGCAACTGGTCATGCGGCGCAACCCAGAGCGTGGCGCCGGGCTGCCGCCGCTGGTGCTCGACGGCCAGCAGCTGGAGCTGCTGAGCGTGCAACTGGACGACCAGGCGCTGGCTGCCGGCGACTACCAGCTGAGCGACGACAGCCTGACCGTGCAACCGAATGCCGAACGCTTCACCCTCGACACCAGCGTGAAGATCCACCCGGAGAGCAACACCGCGCTGGAAGGCCTGTACAAGTCGGGCAAGATGTTCTGCACCCAGTGCGAGGCCGAGGGCTTTCGCAAGATCACCTATTATCTCGACCGTCCGGACGTGATGAGCACGTTCACCACCACGGTGATCGCCGAACAGCATCGCTATCCGGTGCTGCTGTCCAACGGCAACCCGGTCGGTGACGGCCCGGCCGAAGACGGCCGCCACTGGGCGACCTGGGAAGACCCGTTCAAGAAACCGGCCTACCTGTTCGCCCTGGTGGCCGGTGACCTGTGGTGCGTCGAGGATACGTTCACCCGCCAGTCGGGGCGTGACGTGGCGCTGCGCATCTATGTCGAGCCGGAAAACCTCGACAAGTGCAACCACGCCATGGTCAGCCTGAAGAAGTCCATGCGCTGGGACGAGGAGGTCTACGGCCGTGAGTACGACCTGGACATCTTCATGATCGTCGCGGTCAACGACTTCAACATGGGCGCCATGGAAAACAAGGGCCTGAACATCTTCAACTCCAGCTGCGTGCTGGCCCGCGCCGAGACCGCCACCGACGCCGCCCACCAGCGCGTCGAGGGCGTGGTCGCCCACGAGTACTTCCACAACTGGTCGGGCAACCGCGTGACCTGCCGCGACTGGTTCCAGCTGTCGCTCAAGGAAGGCTTCACCGTGTACCGAGACGCTGAGTTCAGTGCCGACATGAACTCGCGCACGGTCAAGCGCATCGAGGACGTCGCCTACCTGCGCACCCATCAGTTCGCCGAGGATGCCGGCCCCATGGCCCACCCGGTGCGTCCGGACAGCTTCATCGAAATCTCCAACTTCTACACCCTGACCGTGTACGAAAAGGGCGCCGAAGTGGTGGGCATGGTCCACACCCTGCTGGGCGCCGAGGGCTTCCGCAAGGGCAGCGACCTGTACTTCGAACGTCACGATGGCCAGGCGGTGACCACCGACGACTTCATCAAGGCCATGGAGGACGCCAACGGCGTCGACCTGACTCAGTTCAAGCGCTGGTACAGCCAGGCCGGCACGCCGCGCCTGGAGGTCAGCGAGGCCTATGACGCCGCTGCGCAGAGCTATAGCCTGACCTTCCGCCAGAGCTGCCCGCCGACCCCGGGCCAGGTCGACAAGCTGCCGTTCGTGATTCCGCTGGCGCTGGGCCTGCTGGATGCCGAAGGCAACGACCTGCCTTTGCGCCTGGTCGGCGAGGCGCAGGCCGTCGGCACCAGTCGCGTGCTGTCGGTGACCGAGGCCGAGCAGACCTTCACCTTCGAAGGCATCCCGGCCAAGCCGCTGCCGTCGCTGCTGCGCGGCTTCAGTGCGCCGGTCAAGCTGAGCTTCCCCTATGATCGCGACCAGCTGATGTTCCTCATGCAGCACGACAGCGATGGCTTCAACCGCTGGGAAGCGGGGCAGCAGCTGTCGGTGCAGGTGCTGCAGGAACTGATCGGGCAGTATCAGCGCGGTGTAGCGTTCAAGCTCGACCAGCGGCTGATCACCGCCCTGGGCACGGTGCTGGGTAATGAGGCACTGGACCCCGCCATGGTCGCCGAGATGCTCTCGCTGCCGGGCGAGGCCTACCTCACCGAGATCAGCCAGGTGGCCGACGTGGACGCCATCCACGCCGCCCGCGAGTTCGCCCGCCAGCAAATCGCCGAGCAGCTGTTCGACGCCCTGTGGGCGCGCTACCAGGCCAACCGCGAAGTCTCGCGTAACACCGCCTACGTCGCCTCGGCCGAGCACTTCGCCCGTCGCAGCCTGCAGAACATCGCCCTGTCGTACCTGATGCTGAGCGGCAAGCCGCAGGTACTCGAGGCGACCCTGGAGCAGTTCGAGCACTGCGACAACATGACCGAGCGCCTCACCGCTCTGGCGGTGCTGGTCAACTCGCCGTTCGAGGCCGAGCGGGCCACGGCGCTGGAGGCCTTCGCCGAGCACTTCAAGGACAACCCGCTGGTCATGGACCAGTGGTTCAGCGTGCAGGCGGCCAGCACCTTGCCGGGCGGCCTGGCACGGGTCCAGGCGTTGATGGAACACCCGGCTTTCACCCTGAAGAACCCGAACAAGGTGCGTGCGCTGGTCGGCGCCTTCGCCGGGCAGAACCTGGTCAACTTCCATGCCGCCGATGGTTCGGGGTATCGCTTCCTGGCGGATCTGGTGATCGAGCTCAACGCGCTCAATCCGCAGATCGCTTCGCGTCAACTGGCGCCGCTGACCCGCTGGCGCAAGTATGACGACAAGCGTCAGGCGCTGATGAAGGGCGAGCTGGAGCGGATTCTCGCTTCGGGGGCGCTGTCCAGCGATGTGTATGAAGTGGTGAGCAAGAGCCTGGCGTAAGCCGGGTAGATATTGGGGCTGCTGCGCAGCCCATCGCGACGCAAGGCCGCTCCCACAGGGATGGCGCCAGGGCAGATCTGGCGCATGTCCTGTGGGAGCGGCCTTGTGTCGCGATGGGCCGCAAGGCGGCCCCAAATGTTTTTTCTGGTTAACAAAACATAACGTCCCGCTCGTTGTGTTCCGCCGAACAACCCCGATAGGATGGCCCGAAGCTATTCCAGGGCTCTGGAACAGGGTTTTCGCAGTACCTGGCAATAGATTGACCCACCACAAGAACACAACAGGGGGCAGTCATGAGACAGCGGGCAAGGGCACGCTACAGCCTGGCCGCCAGCGCGATGCTGGCGCTGGCGTTGGGCATCGGGACGGGCAATGCCCTGGCAGCGGTGGCTGCCGAGGAATACTCGGTGGAATCGGCCCAGGCCAGCCAGAGCCTGTTGATCGGCGCCACCCACGCCGGCCAGCGCCTGGTGGTGGTCGGTGATCGCGGCCATATCCTGTTCTCCGACGACCAGGGCAAGACCTGGACCCAGGCCCGGGTCCCCACCCGGCAACTGCTCACCGCAGTGTTCTTCCTCGACGACAAGCGCGGCTGGGCGGTTGGCCATGACGCGCAGATCCTCGCCAGCAGCGACGGTGGCGCGACCTGGAGCAAACAGTTCGAGGACCTCTCCCGCGAAGCCCCGCTGCTCGATGTGCGCTTCCTCGATCCGCAGCACGGTTTCGCCATCGGCGCCTATGGCGCGGTGCTGGAAACCACCGACGGCGGCCAGCACTGGCAGGACGTCGCCGAGCGCCTGGACAACCCCGACCAGCTCCACCTCAATGCCATCGCCACGGTCAAGGACGCTGGCCTGTTCATCGTCGGCGAGCAGGGCAGCATGTTCCGTTCCAGCGACGCCGGCCAGACCTGGTCGAAGGTCGAAGGCCCCTATGAGGGTTCGTTGTTCGGCGTGATCGGCACCGCCCGCTCCAATACGCTGCTGGCCTTCGGCTTGCGCGGCAACCTGTTCCGCTCCACCGATTTCGGCGACAGCTGGCAACCGATCGAGCTCAAGGCCGAACGCGGCCCGCTCGAATTCGGCCTGGCAAGCGCTACGCTTCTCGATGACGGCAGCCTGGCGCTGGTCGGCAACGGCGGCAGCGTGCTGCGCAGCCAGGACGACGGGCAGACCTTCAGCGTGCGCAACCGCGCCGACCGCATCGCCCTGTCGGGGGTCAGCGGCCTCAGCGGCGGCGGCCTGTTGCTGGTCGGCCAAGGGGGCGTGCACCTGGCCTCGGCCGATGGCACCCAGGAGGTGCGTCCATGACCAGTCGGGAGAGCTTCGACATGCAGCACAAGGACAAGGCCACCCTGCTGGAACGCCTGATCTTCAACAACCGCCCCGTGGTCATCGGCCTCTGCCTGCTGGTGAGCATCTTCCTGTTCTGGCAGGCGACGCAGATTCGCCCGTCCACCAGCTTCGAGAAGATGATCCCGCTGCAGCACCCGTTCATCGAACAGATGCTCGAGCACCGCAACGACCTGGCCAACCTCGGCAACACCGTGCGCATCTCGGTGGAGTCGACCAAGGGCGACATCTTCGACAAGGACTACATGGAGACGCTGCGGCAGATCCATGACGAGGTGTTCTACATCCCCGGCGTCGACCGCGCCGGCCTGAAGTCGCTGTGGAGCCCCAGCGTGCGCTGGAGCGAGGTCACCGAGGAAGGCTTCTCCGGTGGCGAGGTGATCCCCAACACCTACAACGGTTCGCAGGACAGCCTCGACGCGTTGCGTGACAACGTGCTCAAGTCCGGCCAGGTCGGGCGCCTGGTGGCCAACAACTTCAAGTCCAGCATCGTCGATATCCCGCTGCTGGAAAGCTATCCGGACCCGCAGGACCCTGGTCGCCAGGTCAAGCTCGACTACCAGCAGTTCTCCCACCAGCTGGAAGAGAAGATCCGCGACAAGTTCCAGGCACAGAACCCCGATGTGAAGATCCATATCGTCGGCTTCGCCAAGAAAGTCGGCGATCTGATCGACGGCCTGGTGATGGTGGCGATGTTCTTCGGCGTGGCCCTGGTGATCACCTGGGCGCTGCTGTACTGGTTCACCTGGTGCATCCGCAGCACCATCGCCGTGCTGATCACCACGCTGGTGGCGGTGGTCTGGCAGCTTGGGCTGATGCACGCGGTGGGCTTCGGCCTGGACCCGTACTCGATGCTGGTGCCGTTCCTGATCTTCGCCATCGGCATCTCCCACGGGGTGCAGAAGATCAACGGCATCGCCCTGCAGTCGAGTGACGCCGACAATGCCCTGACCGCGGCCCGGCGTACCTTCCGCCAGCTGTTCCTGCCGGGCATGATCGCCATTCTTGCCGACGCCGTGGGCTTCATCACCCTGCTGATCATCGACATCGGCGTGATCCGCGAGCTGGCCATCGGCGCCTCCATCGGCGTGGCGGTGATCGTCTTCACCAACCTGATCCTGCTGCCGGTGGCGATCAGCTATGTCGGCATCAGCCAGAAGGCCATCGCCCGCAGCAAGAAGGACGCGACTCGCGAGCATCCGTTCTGGCGCCTGCTGTCCAATTTCGCCAGCCCCAAGGTGGCGCCGGTGTCCGTGGTGCTGGCACTGCTGGCCTTCGCCGGCGGCCTCTGGTACAGCCAGAACCTGAAGATCGGCGACCTCGACCAGGGCGCCCCGGAGCTGCGTCCGGACTCGCGCTACAACCAGGACAACAGCTTCATCATCAGCAACTACTCGACCAGTTCCGACGTGCTGGTGATCATGGTCAAGACCCCGGCCGAGCAGTGCTCGATCCACTCGACCATGGCGCCGATCGACGAGCTGATGTGGACCATGGACAACACCCCGGGCGTGCAGTCGACGATCTCCCTGGTGACCGTCTCCAAGCAGGTCATCAAGGGCATGAACGAGGGCAGCCTGAAATGGGAGACCCTGTCGCGCAACCCGGACATCCTCAACAACTCCATCGCCCGCGCCGACGGCCTGTACAACGCCGACTGCTCGCTGGCACCGGTGCTGGTGTTCCTCAACGACCACAAGGCCGAGACCCTGGAGCGGGTCACCGCCGCCGCCAAGGCCTTCGCCGACAGCCATAACAAGGACGGCCTGCAGTTCCTCCTGGCGGCGGGTAACGCCGGCATCGAGGCGGCCACCAACGAAGTGATCAAGTCGGCCGAGCTGACCATCCTGATCCTCGTCTACATCTGCGTGGCGGTGATGTGCATGATCACCTTCCGCTCGTTCGCCGCGACGCTGTGCATCGTGCTGCCGCTGGTCCTGACCTCGGTGCTGGGCAACGCGCTGATGGCGTTCATGGGCATCGGCGTGAAGGTTGCCACGCTGCCGGTGGTGGCGCTGGGCGTGGGCATCGGCGTGGACTACGGGATCTACATCTACAGCCGCCTGGAGAGCTTCCTGCGCGCTGGCCTGCCATTGCAGGAGGCCTACTACGAGACCCTGCGCTCCACCGGCAAGGCGGTGCTGTTCACCGGCCTGTGCCTGGCCATCGGCGTGTGCACCTGGATCTTCTCGGCCATCAAGTTCCAGGCCGACATGGGCCTGATGCTGACCTTCATGCTGCTGTGGAACATGTTCGGCGCGCTCTGGCTGCTGCCGGCGCTGGCACGCTTCCTGATCAAGCCGGGCAAGCTGGCGGGCAAGGAGGGTGGGTCGATCTTCGCCCATTGATCGAAGCGGCTGTAGAGTCTGTGGGAACGGGTTTACCCGCGAATACGACGGTGCATTCACCGACGCATTCGCGGGTAAACCCGTTCCCACAGCGTATACTGCCTGCTCATTTTTCTATCGGTACTTGCGCCTCCCATGCCCACCCTAGCCACCGCCCTCGCATCCTGCGACATGCTCCTGATCGACGGCCTGCATGCCTTCGACTTCACCTTCGACGACAGCGGCCTGGCCATCGAATGCATGGACGGCCGCCAACTGCGCCGCTGGACCTTCACCGCCGAACAGGTCGCCGCAGCCACCGGCGCAGGTGACGACTGGAGCCTGGCCAGTGACCAAGGCGAGCATCGTCTAGTCTGTATGAGTGCCTTTCGCGCTCCGGATGAAGAAGACGAATGAACAGGAAATGGACACGCCTGCTGACCGTTAGCCTCATGGCTTTGTCAGTCAACGCCCAGGCCGCCACGTTGCTGGTGGGCAGCTACACCGACAACGGCAGCGAAGGGATCTACCGCTACGACTTCGATCCCCGCACTGGCCAGATCGACGTCAAGCCCCGGCAAGTGGTCAAGAGCGTCAGCCCCTCGTGGTTGGTGCTGTCCGCCGACCAGCGTCAGTTGTTCGCGGTCAATGAAACCCGGCAAGGCCAGGTCAGCAGTTTTTCACTGAGCAGGAATGGCGAGATCAAGCTGTTGAACCAGGTGCCCAGCCAGGGCGACGAGCCGACCCACGCCAGCCTCAGCCACGACCAGCGCTACCTGTTCGTCGCCAACTATGCCGTTGCCCCCGATCCGGGCGGCAGCCTGGTGGTGCTGCCAGTGGCCAGGGACGGCAAGCTCAAGCCGGTGGTGCAGCAGGCCCGGCACGCGCCGAGCAAGGTCAACCCCGAGCGCCAGGCCGGTGGCCATGTGCATTCGCTGGTGCTGTCGCCCGATGGCCGCCACCTGTATGCCTGCGACCTGGGGGCGGACAAGGTGTTCATCTACCGCTACGACGGCGCCAGCCCCGAGCATCCGCTGAGCCCGGCGATCCCGCCAGCGGTCGACCTGCCACCGGGTAGCGGGCCACGCCACCTGCTGTTCGATGCCAAGGGCCGGCACGCCTATCTGACGTTGGAGATGAGCGCTGAGGTGGCGGTGTTCGATGTGCAGGACGGCGCGTTGAGCGAGCGGCAGCGCCTGCCCCTGACCGACAGCAAGGACGCGGCGGCGAAGGCCGCTGGTGGCCTGCACCTGTCGGCCGATGGTCGCTTCCTCTATGTCAGCAACCGCGGTACGGCCAACGAGATCGTGGTGTATGCCGTGGGCAAGGACGATGGCCTGCTCACCTTGCTGCAGCGCCGTTCGGTGGAGGGCGACCATCCCCGGGAGTTCGCCCTCGATCCAGATGGCAACTACTTGCTGGTGGCGAACCAGAAGAGCAACCAGATCGTGGTCATGCGCCGTGACCCGCGCAGCGGCAAGCTGGGGGACACGGTGCAGCAGCTGTCCCAGCAGGCCCCTTCGGACCTCAAGTTTCTTGAATGATGCACCCCGGGGCAATTATCGATAGCCGTGATAATCGCTACTGCCGCAATGAATTTTTCCAGGCGCACGCATCGGCGTAAGTTTTGAACCAAGGCCCCGACGGGCCCACTTCAAACCCCAGAAGCCGAGGTCCGCCCCCATGAACTTCAATCTCTTCCCGGTCATCGCCGCATCCGCCATTTCCGCTTCCGTCGTCCTGCCGGCTCACGCCCAGGCCCAGATCACCGAGCATAAATCCTCGGTCCAGAGCTATACCCAGAAGTACCTGCAGCAGAGCGCCAACTTCTACGCGGCGCTGGATCACAAGGCGCAGCACTGAACCGACTTGGTCCTGGACCTGGTTTCGCACAGGTGCTCAGACGCCTTTGGGAACCCAGGTCAGCTGCTCTTCACAGCGAATGCCGATCTGCAGGTTCTGCTCGTCCAGATAAGGATTGCCCTGCGCATCGATCAGGTAGAACACCTCGTGCAGGTACTGTTCGCCCTTGGCATCCCTGTAGCAGCGAAACGCCGTGTTGGCCGGGAAGGTCTTCCTGATCGTGGAAAACAACGCCTTGCTGCCAACCAGCGCGTTGAAGCCTTGCTGATCTGCAAACTTCGCCACCCCGGCGAGCGTGACCATGTCCTGGAAGTACGCCTGCATGTTCTTGCCTGAACAGGTCCCGTGCTTTCGCCATTCGTGGGCAAACATGCCTTCCGGCTCCTTGGTCACCAGCGCCCGGAGCGGCTTGTTGTCCAGTACCGCCTTCATTTCGTCTGCCGGCATCGCGCACGCCTCTTTTTTACAGGCAGGAGAGGTCGTGCAGAACTGTGGGTGGCGATTGGTCACTTCACCTTCGGATTTGCTGTAAGGCCACAGGCCGTGGCTCAGCAGCCGTTGTGGCGGCTGGTCGCAGCCAGCTGTCGCAGGCTTCATGATGCAGAAGGTCGGTTGCCAGGTGAACGAGTAGACCAGGAAGTCGGTCTTGAACTCCTCCTGGGACGGGCCGGCGGCCTCGTTCGCATCCAGTCCCCAGGCGTTGCCGATGCAGGCGAGCAGCAGTGCTCCAAACAGTTTCTTGCGCATGTTCATGGGCCATGTCCCTTGGCATTGGTCGCAGCGATAGCCGCGGCTCACGGCTCACTAATACCGCCGTCGATCATTTCCGGCCACTGGCAAAAATGCCAGGTCGGCTGACTCAAATGTAAAGAACGTGGTGATATCACATGGCCATGTGATTAAATTTGACGCTAATTTTTTGACTGGCCGGGGGTGAATGATGATGTGGCGTATCGCGGCGGTTGTGCTCTTGCTGATGTCCTCGCCGATCCTGGCGATCTGACGTCGCCTTTGGCGGGTGCTACTTCGCCATGACGGCCCTGAACAGCGCTGACTCCAGCCAGCCCTGCAACCAGTTGCGCAAGCGCGGATAGGCCGCTGCGGCGAACCATTCGGGTTCGACCCCGGCAAACTGGCGCATCAAGGGCAACAGGGCGGCATCGGCCAGGCTTGGGTGATCGGCCAGCAGGTAGGGCCTGCCTTCGAGCAGGCTTTCCAAAGTGGCCAGCCACGGCTCGGCCTGGGCGCGGTAGTGCGTCCGGGAGTGCTCAGGGTAGCGCTCGGCGTATTTGTACAGGTTCACCTGTGCCTTGAACGTGCCGTCGTTGCGCGCGATCAATGCTTCGCCCTGTTGCGCCGCAGTCGGATCGGCCAGCAGGCGCCAATCCTCGGGATCATGCCGGGCGAGTGCCCAGCGCATGATGTCCAGGCTCTCTTCCAGCACGCCATCCCCGGTATCGAGCACCGGCACCGTGCCCTTGGGCGACAGCGCCAGCAGCTCGGCGGGCTTGTCTTTCATCTTCACTTCCACGATCCGCACGTCGCACCCGGCGTAGCGCAGGGCCAGGCGCGCGCGCATGGCCCAGGGGCAGCGGCGGAACGAGTAGAGGATCACCCGCACACCTCCACGTCGCTCAGGCCATTGCCCTGGCGGCGCACCTGGATCTGCACCGGGATGCGCTCGTGCATCTCCTGCACGTGGGAAATCACCGCCACCTTGCGTCCCTGGGCCTGCAGACCGTCCAAGGCGTCCATGGCCAGTTGCAGCGATTCGGGGTCGAGGCTGCCGAAGCCCTCGTCGATGAACAGCGACTCGATACGCAGTGTGCTGGAGGCCATCGATGCCAGGCCCAAGGCCAGGGCCAGGGAGACCAGGAAGGTTTCGCCGCCCGACAGCGAGTGCACCGAGCGCAGCTCGTCGCCCATCTCGGTGTCCAGCACCAGCAGGCCCAGGGCGCTGCCGCCGCGCTTGAGGCGATAACGTTTCGCCAGCTGGCGCAGTTGGCTGTTGGCATGATGCAGCAGCAGGTCGAGGTTGTAGCCCTGGGCGATCTTGCGGAACACATCGCCCGAGGCCGAGCCGATCAGGGCATTCAGGCGGGCCCAGCGCTGCCATTGCCGATAGGCCTGGTCGATCTGCTCGGCCAGCGCCTGGTGCGCCTGCTGGCGGCGCTGATCGTCCGCTTGCCGGGCGCGCAGTTCGGCGCACTGTTGCTCATGCACCGACAGACGCTGCTGGAGTTCCGCGAGGGCATGTTCCAGTGCGTGCGCAGGCAGTTCGTCCTGAGCCTGGGCAGCGTGCTGCTGCAGGCGTTGCTCGCGCTCCTGCAACAATACGCGGCCTTGTTCGATGGCTTTTTCCACGGCCTGCAGGTGCAGGCGCAGTTCGCTGACCTGGGTATCGTCGATAGCCAACAGGCGATCGAGGCCGGCGTCGTCCAGTTCCGGGTGCTCGGCGCGCCATTGGCCGATCTCGCCCTGCAACTGCTGGCACTCCTGCTCCAGGGCTTGCTGGCGCTGGGCATTGGCCTTGAGTTCACCGGCCAGCTGCACACCCTGGGTGCGCAGTTCCTGCAAGCGCTGGGAGGTGTCGGCGTCGGCGGCGCGGGCCTGTTCCAGCTGCGCGTCCATATGCTGTTGCCAGGCTTCGGCACTGGCGTGCTCGCCGAGCAGCTCGCCCAGGGTGTCCTGGGCCTGGCGGTGCTGCTCGCCCAAGGCTGCGAGCTTGTTCTGGAGCTGCTGCTGGCTGTGCTGTCGCGCCTGTTGCTGGTCGCGCAGCTTGTCCAGCTGGACCTGGCGGGCCTGCTGTTCTTCCTGCTCGTCCTTGCGTCGGTCCAGGTGCTGCCGGCGCTGGGCGATCTGCTGGTCAAGGCCGAGGAAGGCATTGGCCGGATCGTCGCGCAGGGCTTGGAGAATATCTGCGGGCAGCACGCTGGCGAGGTCCTCGAGGCCTTGCGCGAGCTGTTGCTCGTCGGCGGCCAGGGCCTGGTGCTGCTGGTCGAGGTGGCGCTGGGCCTGCTGTTGGGTTTCGCTGGCGGCCTGCAACTGCTGGCTGAGGCGGGCGGCGTCCTTTTGCAGGGCGAGCAGGGTGGCCTGGCGTTTCTCGTCGCGGTCGATCTCCTCGCCGAGGCGGCGCAGTTGGCCGTCCAGCCAGGCACTGCGAGCCTTGTCATCCTGTGGCGCGAGTGCCGGCCACAGGGCGTGGGCTCGTACCTGTTCGAGCGAGGGCTGCAGTTGTTCGCTCAGTTGCAGCTGTTGCTGCTGGTAATCCTTGAGCTGGGCGTTGACCACGCCCAGCTGGGTGCGCAGCTCCACCAGCTTGCCATTGAGCTGTTCGACCTGCTTGTGCGCGGCGTCTTCCTCGGCCTGGTCATGGCGACCCAGGCTTTGCAGCAGTGCTTCGGGCTGGTGGAACGGGTGCTCGGCGCTGCCGCACACCGGACACGGCTCGCCATCGCGCAGCTGCGCGCGCAGTTCCTCGACGCTGGTGTTGCGCGCCAGCCGCTGGCGTTCGAGCAACTGACGGGTCAGGGTCAGCGCCTGCTCGGCGGCTTCCAGCTCGGTCTTGGCGGCGGTGCCTTCGCCGATCAGTTGCTGGCGCTGCTGCATGGCCTGCTGCTGGCGTTCGCGCAGGGTGTCGATGTGCTGCTGCAGTTCCAGCGCGCGGCCATGCAGGCGCGACAGATCTTCGACGGCGCGCTGCTGCTTGCGGTTGTCCTGGAGCATGGCGCCCAGCAGGTCGATCTGTTCGGCCAGCGCCTGGGGCTCGGCTCCGGCCTCACGGAACAACAGCTCGAAACTGTCACGCTGCGCTTGCAGCTGGGCGTTGGCCTGGCTGACCTGGGCCTGCAGGCCGGGCAGCTCGTCGCGCCCCTTGGCCAGGCGGCCGCCGATCAGCATCACTTGTTTCAATTGCGGCAGGTAGGCTTGCCAGGCGTCGGCGAGGCTGGCGAGGTGCTCGCTTTCGGCGAGAGCGCTGTCGATCTGCGCCAGCTGTTGCAGGCTGCGCTGCTGGTGTTCCTCCAGCTGCTGCAGCTGTTGCAAGGCTTCGGCAACTTCCCGCGAGGCCTGCGCGCAGGCTTCACGTTGCTCGGCCAGCGCTGCGTCGAGGCGGGCAAGGTCACCCTGGGCCGCGAAGGCCTGGCGCAGGCGCGGGGCATTTTCGCTGTGCAGCGCCTGGCTCTGGGCCAGGTTCTGGCGCGCCGCCTGCAGTGCCTGTTCCAGCTCGATGGTCTTGTCTTGCAGTTCGCTTTGCTGCTGCTGTTGCTGGGCGATTTCCGCCAGCAGTGGCAGCCGTTGCGCGGCCAGCTGCTGTTGGCGGTGGAATTGGTGGCGCTGTGGGGCCAGGCGCTCCAGGCGTTGCAGGTCCACGCGCTGTTCGGCCAGTTGCTGCCAGTCGAGCTCGGCGGCCTGCAGGGTTGCGCGCGCCTCGCTGTGCTGGGCCTGCAGCCGGTGCTGTTCTGCGAGCCAGGCGCGCTGCTGCTCCAGCTGACGCTGGCGCGACTGATCGGCCTTGAAGCCTTGCTGGGCCTGCTCCAGCTCCTGATCGAGCGCGGTCCGCGCCGCGGCCTCCATTGGCAGCAGGTGCTCGGCCTGTTTCTTCAGGTCGCTGTGCGTCTCGCCGGTTTCCCGGGCCTTGCTGAAGGCGCGCTGGCCAAGGCGGGTGTAGATCGCCGTGTTGGTGAGCTTTTCCAGCAGCTCGCTGCGTTCCTTGTCGTCAGCCTTGAGGAAGGCGCCGAACTCGCTCTGGGCCAGCATCACCGCCCGGGTGAACTGCTCGAAGTTCAGGCCCAGACGGGCCTCGACCAGCTGCTTGTATTCGTTCTTGCCGCTGCCCAGCAGCTGTTCGCTGTCCAGGTCGTAGAGGCTCTGGCGGCTGTGCTGCAGCTTGCCGTTGGCCTTCTCGCGGGCGCGGTTGGCCTCCCAGCGGGCGCGGTAGCGGCCGCCGTCGATGCCGACGAAGTCCACCTCGGCAAATCCGCTGCCGGTGCCTCGGCGCAGCAGGTTGCGCGGGTCGGAGGTGGGGATTTCGCCGTCGGCGTCCGGCACCTTGGCTTCCCGGGCGATGTCGTTGAGCCGTGGCACGCTGCCGAACAGCGCCAGGCACAGGGCGTCGAGCAGGGTGCTCTTGCCGGCGCCGGTGGGCCCGGTGATGGCGAAAAGACCGGCGCTGGCCAGGGGCTCGGCGGTGAAGTCGATATCGATGGGGCCGGCCAGCGAGGCCAGGTTCTTCAGGCGGATGGCGAGAATCTTCATGCCTGTTCCTCCTCGTGCAGGACGTCCTGCAGCAGTTCGGCGAAATCGGCCAGGGCCTGCTCGTCGGCGGGGTTGCCATAGGCTTGCTCCCAGGCGCGACCGAACAGGTCCTGGGGCGTCATCTGGGCCAGCTCGACGAAGGCTTGGTCGTCGTCTTCCTGGCGGCCGGCGCCTGCGTATTCGGCGCTGATACGCACCAGGCGCACGGCCTTGCCCTGCAGGGCCGCCTCGATCTGCTGGCGCAGGTCGGGTTGCGGCTCGTCGAGGCGCACCCGCACCTCCAGCCAGGGCTGGCGGTTGGGGTCTTCGAGCAGGTCGATTTCCGGCAGTTGGCCGAGCTGTTCGAGCAGCTCGGCCAATGGCGCCGGGCCGACCCGCTGCAGCGCCACCGCGCGGGGGACCAGGCGCGGCTCGACGCTGACCAGTTCGCTGCCCTGCAGCTCCACTTCCAGCACCTGGTGCGGGTAGTTGATCTCGGCGAACGACAGCGGGATCGGCGCGCCGCTGTAGCGGATGCGGTCTTCGCGATTGACCTTCTGCGGCTTGTGCAGGTGGCCGAGGGCGACGTAACCGATGGCCTTGTCGAACAGCCGCGCCGGCAGGGCCTCGGCATTGCCGATGATCAGGCTGCGCTCGGAGTCCTCCGAGATGCTGCCGCCGGCCATGTGCGCATGGCTGATGGCGACCAGGGCCTGGTCCTTCTTGCGTTTCTTCTGCGCGGCGGCGATGAGCTGCTCGTGCACCTGGGCGATGCCCTGCAGGTAGTCGTCACCCAGGGTGGGCCCGGTGACCTCGGCCGGGCGCAGGAAGGGCAGGGCCAGGCACCAGGCCTCGACCTTGCCGCGGGCGTTGGTCAACGGGATCAGCAGGCGCTCGGCGTCGAGCTGGCCTTCGTCGAGCCAGTGCACCCGGCCCAGGGCATGGGTGCGCAGGCGGCGCATCAGCGGCGCCGGCAGCTCGATGCGCGAGCCGGAGTCATGGTTGCCGGCGATCATCACGATATCCAGCTTGGGCTGCTGCTCGTGGGCCTGGACGATGAAGTCGTAGAGGCGTTCCTGGGCTTTGACCGGTGGGTTGACGGTATCGAAGATGTCGCCGGCGATCAGCAGCGCGTCGGGCTGGCGCAGGCGCAGCTGACCCAGCAGCCAGTCGAGGAAGCAGGTGTGTTCGAAGTCGCGTTCCTGGCCATGCAGGCTCTGGCCCAGGTGCCAGTCGGAGGTGTGAAACAGACGCATGGAAGATCCGTTGGATGATCGGCGGAGGCTTTGGATAAGGGCGGTATGGTAACCCATCGCGGGGCAAGCCCGCTGCCATGGCGTGGGAGCGGGCTTGCCCCGCGATGGGTTACTTGGGATACAGCGGCGGCAAGCTACCGGCTTCACCCGACGGCGCCAGTACCTGCTCGGCCGGGATCGCGCCAATGGCCCGCCACAGCTCGTCGCCATGCCAGTACTGGCCGCTTTCGCTGTAGAGGGCGCCGTTGAGGCCATCGAGTGCGTCGGACAGGGGCACGAACCGCGCCGCCATCTCGGCCAGTGTTTCCGGTTGCTGCCGCGCCCAGGCGTCCAGCGCCTGGCGCGTGGCCTGTGGGTCGTTGGCCTGGCAGGCGCGCTTGAGGTCGTCGAGCAGCGTGCGTGGGCTTGGGCCGCTCTGCGCCGCCCGCAGCACTGCCGGTTGCGAGCGTGCGCGCCACCAGAGGATGAAGCCGAGCAGCGTGGTAAGGGCCAGCACCAGGGTCGCCAGCTGCCATGGCCAGAGCAGGTGGGTACCGGTGTCGGTGTCGCCCACCGGGGTGTCGGCGCTCAGCGCCGGATTGTCCTGCACATCGAGGGTGCGCGCCGGCAGGCTGCTGTGCTCCAGGTGATCCTCGCGGGTGTTCCACCAGGTCACTTCCAGCGCCGGCAGGGCCAGCGCGCCGCTGTGGGTGGGCACCAGCGCCTCGCGCTCCTCGCGGTTGGCGATCATGCCGCGTTCGCCGATTTCGTTACGTAGCAGCGGCTGGTCGGGGTAACGGCGCAGGCCCACGGCCTCGGTGGCCGGCAGCGGCGGCAACTGGGTGCTCGACAGCCCTTCGGCGCGCAGGGTGACGTTGCGCGTCAGCGAGTCGCCGATCTGCGTCGGCTGGTTCGCCGGGTCAGGGTTCCAGCGCTCTTCCAGGGTCAGGCTGCGGGCGGGCAGCCATGGGCGATCGGCCGGATAGCCGGGCGGGATCGGCTTGACCTCGAGACGCAGCGGCAGCGAGCTGACTTGCACTTGGCGCCCGACCCGCGGCGTGCCGGCCGGCTGTTCGCCATTGTCGGCGGCGGTGGCGGTGAAGCGCAGGGCGGGCACTTCGAGACTGCCGCTTCGCTGCGGGTAGAGGGCGTAACGGGTTTCGATCACCCCATGGCGCACGCCGTTGATCTCTTTTTCGTAGGTGCGCGACTCGCCCAGCGGATCGACCTTGGCATTCTCCAACTGCAACGGGCTGAGGTTGCTGTCGTCGTACAGCGCCACCGAATGATAGATGCGCAGGGTGAGCACGGCCTGGGCCTGGACATACACGCTGCTGCTGTCGAGGGTCGCTTCGACGAACACCTGCGAGGCCACGTCCGGGCGCTGGCTGTCGGCCTGCTGCACCTGCAGCTCGATGGCCTGGCTGCGCGACTGGCCCAGCTGCAGCTCGGGGATGCGCAGGCTGCCGCTGCGCCGGGGCAGCAGAGTGATGATCCAGCGGGTGCTGGCGCGGGTCTCGCCGTCCAGGCTGTGCAGGCTGTTGAGCTGGCGTGTGCCGCGGACTTCGAAGTCGCCTTCCAGGGCGCGCAGGTCAGGTTTGCCGAACTGGGTGACGTCCTGGCTCTCGAGCGTGAGCTCCAGGGTTTCGCCGGCCTCCAGGCGCGTGCGGTCGACGCTGGCTTGCAGGGTGGGTGCGGCCTGGGCCGCGAGGCTCCACAGCAGGCCAAGGAGAAAGACGCCGAAGCGACTCATCGTGGGGTTTCCTGATGCAATTGCTGTTCGTACCAGAATTTGCGCCGCAACAGCTCTGCCGGGTTGTCGGGGATCTCCCGCAGCCATTGTTCCAGGGCCTGGCGCTGTTCGGCGTCGAGGCTGGTGGAAACCGGCCGCTGGGGCGGTTGGGTAACGCTGTCGTCGTCGCCGCCGGCATTGCCCGGCGGGGCCTGGGCATTGCTGGCGCTGTCGGCGGACTCCTGGGCCTGGGCCTGTTCGTCGCTGCCGGGTGTGCCCTGGGCCTGGCTGCTGGATGAGCTGCTGTTGCCGTCGGTGTCGTTGCCGGGTGTGCCTTGGGCATCGGCATCGGCCGGTTGTTCCTCGGCCTGGGCTTCGCGCTGCTGCAACAGTTGCTGTACCAGAGCCTGGTTGTCCAGTGCCGGTTTCAGATCGGGCTGGCGCTCCAGCGCCTGTTCGTAGGCGTCCAGCGCCGCCTCCAGCTCGCCTGCGCGGGCCAGGGCATTGCCTCGATTGTAGTGGGCGGCGGCGTCGTTGCCCTGGGCGAAGGCCGCGGCGGCTGCGGCGAAGTCGCCCGCCTGGTAAAGCGCCATGCCACGCCATTGTGGATCGACGAAATGGCGGGCCGCCGCGGCCGGTTGCTGGCGCTCCAGCAAGCGCAGGCCTTGCTGGTCGGGGCGCAGCCACAGATCGTTGAACTCGAAGGCCTGGCTGGGCTGCGGCAAGGCCAGCAGCAGTGGCAGGCAGAACAGCCAGCCGCGGCGACCGGCGCAGGCGGCGAGCAGCAGCAGGGGCAGCAGCAGCCAGTAGCCCTGGTCGGCCCAGCTGTCCAACTGCAGGGTCTGGCCATCGTTGTGCAGCAGGCGTGGGTTGTCGAACAGGCCCAGGCCGCGCAGGTCGAGGTCGTCGATACGGGCATGGCGGTAGCGCCCGCCGGTGCTGGCGATGAAAGCCTTGAGCGAGGCGCTGTCCAGGCGTGGCAGGAGAATACCGCCCTGGTCGTCCTTGAGGTATTCGCCGTTGGCCTGGCGCACCGGGGCGCCCTCGGTGGTGCCGACGCCTAGCATCAGCAGGCTCGGCCCTTGGCGGCCGAGGGCCTGCTGGATGCCTTCGCGCTCCTGGTTGCTCAGCGCCGAGCCGATCAGCAGCAGCCGGCCCTGGCCCAGGCCGCTCTGGGCCAGCAACGCCAGGCCCTTGCGCACGGCGAGATCGGCACGCTGGCCCGGCTGCGGCATGATCGACGGGTCGACGGCTTCGAGCAGGTTGCGGGTGGTGCCCAGGTCGTCGGACAGCGGCACCAGGGTGTGGGCGCTGCCGGCATAGACGATCAGCGCGGTCTGGCTGTCGCGGCGGTGTTCAAGCAGGTCGAGGATCTTGCGTCGGGCCTGTTCCAGACGGTTGGGCGCGCTGTCCTCGGCGAGCATCTGCGGGGTCAGTTCGAGCAGGATCACCAGCGGGTCGGCCGGACGCTGACGGGTTTCCTCCAGGCGCTGCCAGCTCGGCCCGAGCAGGGCGAGCACGATCAGCAGCCAGGCCAGGCCCAGGGCGATCCACGGCAGCTTCCTGCTGCCACCGCTGCCGCCACCGAGCAGCACTGCGTGGAACGGTTGCGGCAGGATCAACTGCCAGCGCCCGGCACGTTTGCGCCGATGCCAGAGCTTGTACAGCAGCCAGCCGAGCAGCGGCACGACCAGCAGCCAGAGTGGGCGCAGCCATTGGGGCCAGAGTTCGATCATCGCCGTCTCCTCAGGCGCAGGCGTTTGAGGCGCTGGCGCCATTCCGGGTGCGGCTGCAGGAAGCGTGGCTTGCGCAGCAGGCGTTGCAGCCGGTTGTCCGGCCATTGCACGGCCACCACCAGCAGCACGCTGAGCAGCAGCGCCAGGCCCAGCGGCCAGGCATACAGTTCGGTGGCGGTACGTGCCTGGGTGGGTTGCTGGGCCACCGGTTCGAGCTGGTCGAGGGTGTCGCCGATGGCGTCCAGCTCGGCGCCGTCGTGGGCGCGGAAGTAGCTGCCGTGGGTGATCTCGGCGATGTCCTTGAGGGCGGCTTCGTCCAGGTCGAGGCTGGGGTTCAGTCCGAGCAGGCCGGGGGTACCGCTGGCCTCGGGGTTGGCGCCGATGCCGATGGTGTAGATGCGCACGCCTTCCTGGGCGGCCAGGCGCGCGGCGGTCAGCGGGTGGATCTGCCCGCCGTTGTTGGCGCCGTCGGTGACCAGGATCAGCACCCGGCTCTGCGCCGGGCGCTGGCGCAGGCGCTTGACGGCCAGGCCGATGGCGTCGCCGATGGCGGTGTTCTTGCCGGCGATGCCAATCTGCGCTTCGTCGAGGAAGGTGCGCACGGTGCGCCTGTCGAAGGTCAGCGGTGCCTGCAGGTAGGCCTGGCTACCGAACAGGATCAGCCCGACCCGGTCGCCCTGGCGGTCCTGGAGGAAGTCGCCCATCAGCGCCTTGACCAGGTCCAGGCGGCTGATTTCATCGTCCTTCCACTGCATGTCGGGGAAGTCCATGGAGCCGGACACGTCCACCGCCACCAGCAGGTCGCGGCCGCTGGCCGATACCGGAACAGGCTCGCCCAGCCATTGCGGGCGCGCGGCGCCCAGCAGCAGGAGCAGCCAGATCAGGATGAACGGCGCCTGCTGGCGCCAGGTCGGCAGGTTCAGGCGCGCCCGGCGCCCGGCCAGGCCTTCGAGCTCGTCGAGGAAGCCGACCTTGAGCACCGGCTCGCCGCTGTCGGCCGCGGGCAGCACCAGGCGCGCCAGCCAGGGCAGCGGCAACAGCAGGAAGATCCACGGCCAGGCCAGTTCAAACATGCTTGCGGATCCAGGTTTCGACCGCCTGGGCGAGCCCGGCGATGGCCTTGTCGTCGAGTTTGCACTCGGGCTTGTAGGCGCCTTCGACCAGCACCATCCAGCGGGTCAGGCCAGCGGCCGGGCAACGGTTGTCGAGAAAGGCCAGCCATTGCCGGCCATTGAGCGTATGGCTGTTGGCGCCGGGGTAGTGAGTGCGACACAGACGCTTGAGCAGGGCGTTGATCTGCTGCAGCCAGGCGCCGGCCGGAGCGCCGTCGTAGGGGCGCGGCAGGCGCGCCAGCTCGGCCAGGGCCTCGACGCGGACCGGGTCCAGGGGCTGCTCGGCCCGTACCACCTTGCGCTTGCCCGGTCGCCAGCGGCGCAGGCGCCACAGGCCCCAGCCCAGCAGGGGCAGCAGGACGGGCAGCAGCCACCAGCCCGGCGCCGGTGGCCACAGGCCGATGGTGGGCGGGGCGATCAGCGGCTGCAGCTGATCCAGCGGATTCATCGGCTGCTCCCTGGGCGCTGCGCGTTCAGGTACTCGCGCAGCTGTTCGATCATCTCGCTCTGGGTGCTCAGGGGCATCAGCACTACCCGTAGCTTCTGCGCCAGCAGCTCCCAGCGCTCGATGCGCGCCTCGGCCTGCTGGCGGTAGGCCTGGCGCAGGTTGGCATCGAGGGTGTCGAGCTCCAGCTGCGCGCCGCGCTGGGCGAAACGCAACAGGCCAGCGGCGGGCAGGGCGTGATCGAGCGGGTCGCTGATCGGCATCAGCAGCACGTCGCAGTGGCGCGACAGCATCGCCAGGTGCTGCTCGACGCTGGCGTTGAGCGCGCGTTCGTCGCAGATCACGATGGCCAGGCTGCCCGGGCGCAGTACCTCGCGCGCCCGGCGCAGGGCCAGGTCGAGGCTGTCGGGTTGCGGCACGGCTTCGGTGTGCAGGGCCTGATTGGCCTTGGCCAGGCGGTTGAGCAGCTGCAGCAGGCTTTGCTTGCTGCGTCGCGGCTTGATCTCCAGGTGATCGTTGTCGCCGAACACCAGCCCGCCGATGCGGTCGTTGTGGCCCAGCGCGGCCCAGCCGAACAGCGCCGCTGCCTGGGCCGCCAGCACCGACTTGAACATCAGCCCCGAACCGAAGAACAGCCGCTGGCTCTGTTCGACCATGATGAAGATCGGTCGCTCGCGCTCCTCATGGAACAGTTTGGTGTGCGGCTCCTGGGTGCGCGCGGTGACGCGCCAGTCGATGTTGCGCACATCGTCGCCGGCCTGGTAGACGCGCACCTGGTCGAAGTCGACGCCGCGTCCGCGCAGCTTGGAGTGGTGCAGGCCGACCAGCGGACTGCGCTGGCCGGGCCGGGAGAACAGCTGGATTTCGCGTACGCGGTGGCGCATGTCGATCAGGTCGGACAGGCCGATGCGGATGCCGGGTTCGGCCAGCTGGGTGGTGGGCATGGGGGTCAGGCGACGGCGACGACGTCGAGGATGCGCTGGACCACGCGGTCCTGGTCGACCCCCGCGGCCTCGGCCTCGAACGAGAGAATGATGCGGTGGCGCAGCACGTCGAACAGCACCGCCTGGATATCCTCGGGGCTGACGAAGTCGCGTCCGGCCAGCCAGGCATGGGCGCGGGCACAGCGATCCAGGGCGATGGAGCCGCGCGGGCTGGCGCCATAGGCGATCCAGTCGGCCAGCTCGCTGTCGAACTTGGCCGGGGTGCGGGTGGCCATCACCAGCTGCACCAGGTATTCCTCCACCGCATCGGCCATGTACAGGCCGAGGATTTCCTTGCGCGCGGCGAAGATCGCCTGCTGGCTGACCCGCCGTTCGGGCTTCACTTCGCCGCCCAGGGCTTCGCCCCGGGCCTGGAGCAGGATGCGCCGCTCGACGGCGGCGTCGGGGAAGCCGATCTTCACGTGCATCAGGAAACGGTCGAGCTGGGCTTCGGGCAGCGGGTAGGTGCCTTCCTGCTCGATCGGGTTCTGCGTGGCCATCACCAGGAACAGCGGCGACAGTTCATAGGTGCTGCGCCCGACGCTGACCTGGCGCTCGGCCATGGCTTCGAGCAGGGCGGATTGCACCTTGGCCGGGGCGCGGTTGATCTCGTCGGCCAGCACCAGGTTGTGGAAGATCGGCCCCTGCTGGAACACGAAGCTGCCGGTTTCCGGGCGGTAGATCTCGGTGCCGGTGATGTCGGCCGGGAGCAGGTCGGGGGTGAACTGGATGCGATGGAACTGGGCCTCGATGCCTTCGGCGAGTTCCTTGATGGCTTTGGTCTTGGCCAGGCCCGGGGCGCCTTCGACCAACATGTGGCCATCGGCCAGGAGCACGATCAGCAGACGCTCGACCAGCTTTTCCTGGCCGAGGATCTGGGAGGAGAGAAAGGTGCGCAGCGCGATCAGCGCCTCACGGTGTTCCATCGTCGACGGTTCCTGGGGTGGGCCCTGGCGCGCTGGGAGCGGTTGCCGGGCGGGGGTGGATACTTTAATGCATCCGGGGGGGCGGGGACCAATGGCGGTTTGCAAAAATCGTGTAAAGCAGAGGGAAGGGGGGCTGCCGGGGCTTGCCCGCGAAGAGGCCCGCACAGGCGGCGGGCATCTCAGGGCCAATGACCGGGACGTTCTGCGGATAGGTCAGTTTTTCGATTTCGAATGCCGCCAGCCTTGATCGAAGAACGCGAACACCACCACCAGCACCCCGGCCACCGCCAGGATCAGTGCCACGCCGTCGGTGGAGTGCGTCGCCGATCCGGCCACCAGCGCCAGCCCGCCCAGCGGCGCCAGGCCGCCGGCCACCGCGGTGCCGATCTCGCGCCCGGTACCGAACCCCGACGAGCGCGTCTGGGTCGGGAACTGCCGGCTGAGGAACGAGCCCTGGGGGGCGAACATCATCGGCGCCAGGATCCCGGTGCCCACGGCGATGGCCACGTAGATCATCATCGGCTCGCCGGTCGACAGCAGTTGCAGGAACGGGAAGGCGAACAGTGCCGAGAGCACGCCGCCGAGCATCAGCACGGTCTTGCTGCTCCACTTGTCGCACAACCAGCCGAAGAACGGCACGGCGAAGATCGCCACCAGGCTGGCCAGGGTCACCGACAGCGAGGTGACGTGGGCCTCGACGCCCTTGAACTGGGTCAGGTAGGCCAGCGAGAAAGTCTTGAAGATGTAGCTCAGGGCGTTGTAGCCCACGGCGACGAAGAACACCACGGCCAGGCCCTTGAGGTCATTCTTGAGCAGCAGCTTGAGCGGTGATACCTGGGGCTTGTCGTCGGCCTTGTCCAGTTCCTTGAAGTCCGGCGTCTCGGGAATGCTCTTGCGCACCCACAGGCCCACGGCGACCAGGACGATGCTGGCGATGAACGGGATGCGCCAGCCGCCGGCCAGGAGGAATTCGTTGCCGTTCATGGTCAGCAGGTACACGGTCAGCGACGACAGCAGCAGGCCCAGGTTCAGCCCCAGCGCCGGCCAGGCGCCCTGGCTGCCGCGCTTGCCCTCGCTGGCGTGCTCGTAGGAGGTCACCGCCGCGCCGGACAACTCGGCGCCGGCGCCCAGGCCCTGGATGATGCGGATCACCACCAGCAGGATCGGCGCCCAGATGCCGATGGTCGCGTAGCTCGGGATCAGCCCGATCAGCGCGGTGCACAGGCCCATCATGCAGAAGGTGATCACCAGCACGTGCTTGCGCCCGAAACGGTCGCCCAGGTAGCCGAACAGCACGCCGCCGAACGGCCGGGCGATGAAGCCGATGGCGAAAGTGGAGAACGCCAGCAGCGAGGCCACCGCCGGGTTGCTCGGGTCGAAGAAGATCTTCGAGAAGACGATCGCCGCCATGGTCGCGTAGAGATAGAAGTCATACCACTCCAGCATCGAGCCGAAGATGGTCGCCGCCGCCACCTTGCGCAGGCGCTTGCGTTGCTGTTCGGGGGTTTCGCTCGCGGCCAGGGCCGCCTCGTGTACCGACATCTGAGGTTTCCTTGTTGTCTTTGTAATTGTGGGTGCAGCGGATGGATCAGCGGGCCTTGAGGATCTTCTCGGCGATCATCTGGCCGATGGGGATGGCCGAAGTGGCCGCCGGCGACGGGGCATTGCAGACATGCACCATGCGCGGGGTCTCGGCGAACAGGAAATCGTGGACCAGGGTGCCGTCGCGCATCACCGCCTGGGCGCGGATGCCGGCTTCATAGGGCAGCAGGTCCTCGACCTCGAGTGACGGGCAGTACTTGCGGCACTGTTCCAGGTAGCCGCGCTTGAACAGCGAGTTCTTCATCTCGGTGGTGCCGGAGCCGAGGTTGTTCCAGATCGTCTTCCAGAAGCCCGGGAAGCGCGCATATTCGGCGACATCGCGCCAGTTCACCGAGAACTTGCGGTAGTTCTCCCGGCCAAAGCCGAGCACCGCGTTGGGGCCGACGGTGACGCTGCCGTCGATCATCCGCGTCAGGTGCACGCCGAGGAAGGGCAGTTCGGGGTCGGGAATCGGGTAGATCAGGTGGTTGACGATCTGGTTCTTGCTTGCCGGCAGGCGGTAGTACTCGCCGCGGAACGGGATGATCTGATGGTCGATCCTCACACCGGCCAGGCGTGCCAGGCGGTCGGACTGCAGGCCTGCGCAGGCCACCAGTTGGCGGGCGCGCCAGGTGTGGCTGTCGGTGTCGACGGCGACATGGTCGGCATGCTCCTGGATGGCGCGCACCGTGGTGGACAGGTGCAGCTCGCCGCCGCCCTGGCGGATCACCTTGGCCATGGCGTCGCACACCTGGGTGTAGTCGACGATGCCGGTGGCATCGAGCCAGAGCGCCCCCTTGCCGACGATGTTCGGCTCGCGCTGGCGCAGCTCGGCGGCATCCAGGCGTTCGACCTTCAGGCCGTTCTGCCGCGAGCGCTCGTGCAGCGCCTGCATGCGCTGCATCTCCAGGTCGTTGGAGGCCACCAGCAGCTTGCCGCAGACCTCGAAGGCGATGCCGTGCTCGCTGCAGAAGTCCTTGGTGGCCTGGGCGCCGCGCTTGCACAGGTCGGCCTTGAGGCTGCCAGGGGCGTAGTAGATGCCGGCGTGGATCACGCCGCTGTTGTGGCCGGTCTGGTGGCGGCCGAGGCTGGCCTCTTTTTCCAGGATCAGCAGCGAGGCGCCGGGACGCTGCTGGAGCAGCGCCATGGCGGTGGCGAGGCCGACGATGCCGCCGCCGATGATGCAGTAGTCATAGGTCATGCAAGGTACCTTTGAATTCTTGTCGGTGAATCTGCTTATCAGGTTGTCAGACTAACTAATGCAAGTGAAAGCCTCGCCAGGTCGCGATTGGGTCTGTGGGATCAGTCGAGGTCGGGAAGGTCGAGCTTCAGGCGTTTGGCCGAGGCGCGCAGATGGGCCTCGGCGCAGGCAGCGGCGGTCTGGCGATCGCCGTTGGCGATGGCCTGGTACAGCGCCTCGTGTTCGCGGCTGGCATCGGCCGAACCGCCCACCGAATGGGCTGCGGAGTTTTCCCAGGCGGTGCGGCGTGCCGCGGCCAGCTGGCCTCCGAGGAAGTCGTGGAAGGCGACGAAGTAATCGTTCTTGCTGGCTTCGGCGATGGCGCGGTGGAAGGCCACGTCGGCAGCGGAGGCCGTGGCGAAGTCGCTGCGTTTGTCGAGCATGGTGCGCAGGGCATCGGCCATGCGCTTGAGGTCATCGTCATCGCGACGGCGGGCGGCGATGGCGGCGGCCTGGGTCTCGATCCACAGACGCATTTCGAACATCTGCACCAGGTCCGGCTTGCGCCCGTTGCTGCCGGGGAAGCGGAACACCGTGCCGTTGGGTGTCTGCGAGATGTAGGAGCCCAGTCCACGGCGGGCGATCAGCACCCCATCGGCCTTGAGCTGCGCCACCGCTTCGCGTACCACCGAGCGGCTGACGTTGAGCTGTTCGGCCAGTTGCTGTTCGGTGGGCAGGCGCGATTCGGCGGCCAGGCGGCCGGAATCGATCTCGGCGCGGATGGCGCTGACGACCCGTTCGACGAGAGTGTCGGGGCGCTGGAGCTCTAGCATGGACAGAGTTTCTTATTGATCAGGTTGTCAGACAATGCCTGTGCCGATAGTGGCCTGTCAATGTCCTGAAGGCTTGCGCGCTACCTGTAGGAGCGGCCTTGTGTCGCGAAAGGGCCGCATAGCGGCCCCGGCAATATCAACTTGGTGCACAAATAGGGGGGCGCTTCGCACCCCTTTCGCGACACAAGGCCGCTCCTACAGGGGGCGATGTCTTGGCTTAGAGCTCGGACACGAACGTCCCGGTCCCGTCGAGGATATTGCGCAAGGTCAGCGCCACTTCCTCCATGTCGGTCCCGGCGCTGGTCAGGATGATCTCCAACTGCTCATCGCCCTTGAGCGCATCACGATCCCCCGCCGCCACCTCGATCAGCAGCCGCTGCGCGCTCAGCGTCACCTTCAGCCCGTCCAGCGTCGACGGCTCGTCATCCAGGGTCAGGTCGACGGTGTCCTCGTCCGGATAACGGGTCAGCAGGAACATCTGCCCCTTGTCGCTGTGGCAGCACAGGGTCGCCATGTTGTCTTCCTCGTCGTCGCAGGGGGTTGCGAAGAGCAGGGCGGTTTTCAGTTGCATGGGCGGCTCGGGTCAATGGAAAAGGAAAGGAATTCTGACAGCCTTGCCGGCCTCGATAAACGTAAAGTTACCGCGCATTGACCGAAATTGTCGCAGCGCTGCAAGCCGGAGTGACCGTTCAGTCGTTAAGCTCCCCTGTCGGTGGACATGACGCTCGTGTCCAGCGCCCGGTTTACCGTCCGGCTTGCCGCGGGTTGGCTATCGTTGATCCGTACACGGCGGACGCACGCGACGCTTCACCTATAACAAAGCCCAAGCGGAGTACCACAGATGGCGTTCTTCACCGCAGCCAGCAAAGCCGACTTCCAGCATCAACTGCAAGCGGCCCTGGCGCAGCACATCAGCGAACAGTCCCTGCCACAAGTGGCGCTGTTCGCCGAACAGTTCTTCGGCATCATCTCTCTGGACGAACTCACTCAGCGCAGGCTGTCGGATCTGGCCGGCTGCACGCTGTCCGCCTGGCGCATCATCGAGCGCTTCGACCCCCAGCACCCGCAAGTGCGGGTCTACAACCCCGATTACGAACGTCACGGCTGGCAGTCCACGCACACCGTGGTCGAGGTGCTGCACCACGACCTGCCGTTCCTGGTCGACTCGGTGCGCACCGAGCTCAATCGCCGCGGCTACAGCATCCACACCCTGCAGACCACCGTGCTCAGTGTGCGCCGTGGCGCCAAGGGCGAGCTGGTCGAGCTGCTGCCCAAGGGCACCCAGGGCGAGGGCATCAGCCACGAATCGCTGATGTACCTGGAAATCGACCGTTGCTCCAGCACCGCCGAGCTCAACACCCTGACCAAGGAACTGGAGCAGGTGCTGGCCGAGGTGCGCGGCGTGGTCGCCGACTTCGAGCCGATGAAGGCGAAGATCCACGAACTGCTGGAACAGGTGGAGCAAACGGCCTTCGGCCCGGCGCAGCACGACAAGGCCGAGGTGAAGAGCTTCCTGTCGTGGCTGCTGGACAACCACTTCACCTTCCTCGGCTATGAAGAGTTCACCGTCGAGTCCGATGCCGCCGGTGGCCATCTGGTCTACGACGAGAACTCCTTCCTCGGCCTGGCCCGCCTGCTGCGCGCCGGCCTGGGCGCCGACGACCTGCGCATCGAGGACTACGCCGTCGCCTACCTGCGCGAGCCGCGCCTGCTGTCGTTCGCCAAGGCCTCGCAGCCGAGCCGCGTGCACCGCCCGGCGTACCCGGACTACGTATCGATCCGCCAGATCGACAAAGACGGCAAGGTGATCAAGGAATGCCGCTTCATGGGCCTGTACACCTCGTCGGTTTACGGCGAGAGCGTGCATACCATTCCGTACATCCGTGGCAAGGTCGCCGAAGTCGAGCGCCGCTCGCACTTCGATCCGAAGGCCCACCTGGGCAAGGAACTGGCCCAGGTGCTCGAGGTGCTGCCGCGCGACGACCTGTTCCAGACCCCGGTCGACGAGCTGTTCAGCACCGCGATGTCGATCGTGCAGATCCAGGAACGCAACAAGATCCGCGTGTTCCTGCGCAAGGACCCGTACGGCCGCTTCTGCTACTGCCTGGCCTACGTGCCGCGCGAGATCTACTCCACCGAAGTGCGGCAGAAGATCCAGCAGGTGCTGATGGAGCGCCTGAAAGCCACCGACTGCGAGTTCTGGACGTTCTTCTCCGAATCGGTGCTGGCCCGCGTGCAGCTGATCCTGCGGGTGGACCCGAAAAACCGTATCGACATCGACCCGCAGCAGCTGGAAAACGAAGTGATCCAGGCCTGCCGTTCGTGGCAGGACGACTTCTCGGCACTGGTGGTGGAGAACTTCGGCGAAGCCCAGGGCACCAACATCCTCGCCGACTTCCCGAAAGGTTTCCCGGCCGGCTACCGCGAGCGCTTCGCCGCGCATTCGGCGGTGGTCGACATGCAGCATGTGCTCAACCTGTCCGAAGCCAAGCCGCTGGCCATGAGCTTCTACCAGCCGCTGACCCAGCTCGGCGAGCGCCAGCTGCACTGCAAGCTGTACCATGCCGATACGCCGCTGGCGCTGTCGGACGTGCTGCCGATCCTGGAAAACCTCGGCCTGCGCGTGCTCGGTGAGTTCCCCTACCGCCTGCGTCACGCCAGTGGCCGCGAGTTCTGGATTCACGACTTCGCCTTCACCTACAGCGAAGGCCTGAACCTGGATATCCAGCAGCTCAACGACACCTTCCAGGATGCCTTCGTCCACATCGTCAAGGGCGACGCGGAGAACGACGCCTTCAACCGCCTGGTGCTGACCGCCGGTCTGCCGTGGCGAGACGTGGCGCTGCTGCGCGCCTACGCCCGCTACCTCAAGCAGATCCGCCTGGGCTTCGACCTGGGCTACATCGCCAGCACCCTGAACAACCACACCGACATCGCCCGCGAGCTGACGCGGTTGTTCAAGACCCGCTTCTACCTGGCGCGCAAGCTCACCCAGGACGACCTGGACGACAAGCAGCAGCGCCTGGAGCAGGCGATCCTCACCGCCCTGGACGATGTCCAGGTGCTCAACGAAGACCGCATCCTGCGTCGCTACCTGGACCTGATCAAGGCCACGCTGCGCACCAACTTCTACCAGCCTGACGCCAATGGGCAGAACAAGTCGTACTTCAGCTTCAAGTTCAACCCCAAGCTGATCCCCGAGCTGCCCAAGCCCGTGCCGAAGTTCGAGATCTTCGTCTACTCGCCACGGGTCGAGGGCGTGCACCTGCGCTTTGGCAACGTCGCCCGCGGCGGCCTGCGCTGGTCGGACCGCGAAGAGGACTTCCGCACCGAGGTGCTGGGCCTGGTCAAGGCGCAGCAGGTGAAGAACTCGGTGATCGTGCCAGTGGGCGCCAAGGGCGGCTTCCTGCCACGTCGCCTGCCGCTGGGCGGCAGCCGTGACGAGATCGCCGCCGAAGGCGTGGCGTGCTACCGCATCTTCATCTGCGGGCTGCTCGACATCACCGACAACCTCAAGGACGGTGGCGTGGTGCCGCCGGCCAACGTGGTGCGTCACGATGACGACGATCCGTACCTGGTGGTGGCGGCCGACAAGGGCACCGCGACCTTCTCCGACATCGCCAACGGCATCGCCATCGACTACGGCTTCTGGCTCGGCGACGCCTTCGCCTCCGGCGGCTCGGCCGGTTATGACCACAAGAAGATGGGCATCACCGCCCGGGGTGCCTGGGTGGGCGTGCAGCGGCACTTCCGCGAGCGCGGCATCAATGTTCAGGAAGACCCGATCACCGTCATCGGTGTCGGCGACATGGCCGGCGACGTGTTCGGCAATGGCCTGCTGATGTCCGACAAGCTGCAACTGGTGGCGGCGTTCAACCACCTGCACATCTTCGTCGACCCGAATCCGGACCCGGCCACCAGCTTCGCCGAGCGCAAGCGCCTGTTCGACCTGCCGCGTTCGGCCTGGAGCGATTACGACACCAGCATCATGTCCGAAGGCGGCGGGATCTTCCCGCGCAGCGCCAAGAGCATCGCCATCAGCCCGCAGATGAAGGAACGCTTCGCCATCGAAGCCGACCGCCTGACCCCGACCGAACTGCTGCACGCGTTGCTGCAGGCTCCAGTCGACCTGCTGTGGAACGGCGGTATCGGCACTTACGTCAAGGCCAGCACTGAGAGCCACGCCGATGTCGGCGACAAGGCCAACGACGCGCTGCGGGTCAATGGCAACGAGCTGCGCTGCAAGGTGGTGGGCGAGGGCGGCAACCTGGGCATGACCCAGCTCGGCCGGGTCGAGTTCGGCCTCAATGGCGGCGCCACCAACACCGACTTCATCGACAACGCCGGCGGCGTGGACTGCTCCGACCACGAGGTCAACATCAAGATCCTGCTCAACGAAGTGGTGCAGGGTGGCGACATGACCGAGAAGCAGCGCAACCAGCTGCTGGGCAGCATGACCGACGAGGTTGCCGGGCTGGTGCTGGGCAACAACTACAAGCAGACCCAGGCGTTGTCGCTGGCCGCCCGTCGCGCCCGCGAGCGGATCGCCGAGTACAAGCGTCTGATGGCTGATCTGGAAGCCCGGGGCAAGCTGGACCGCGCCATCGAGTTCCTGCCCACCGAGGAACAGCTGGCCGAACGCCTGGCAGCAGGCCAGGGCCTGACCCGTGCCGAGCTGTCGGTGCTGATCTCGTACAGCAAGATCGACCTCAAGGAGCAGTTGCTCAAGTCGCTGGTGCCGGACGACGACTACCTGACCCGCGACATGGAGACCGCGTTCCCACCATCGCTGGTGAGCAAGTTCGCCGACTCCATGCGCCGTCACCGCCTCAAGCGCGAGATCGTCAGCACCCAGATCGCCAACGACCTGGTCAATAACATGGGCATCACCTTCGTCCAGCGCCTGAAGGAGTCCACTGGCATGAGCCCGGCCAATGTCGCCGGCGCCTACGTGATCGTGCGCGACATCTTCCACCTGCCGCACTGGTTCCGTCAGATCGAGGCCCTGGACTACCAGGTCCCGGCCGAGATCCAGCTGACCCTGATGGACGAGTTGATGCGTCTGGGCCGCCGTGCCACTCGCTGGTTCCTGCGCAGTCGTCGCAACGAGCAGGACGCCGGCCGCGACGTCGCCCACTTCGGACCGAAGATCGCCCAGTTGGGCCTGAAGCTGGACGAGCTGCTGGAAGGACCGACCCGTGAGCGCTGGATGGTCCGCTACCAGAGCTTCGTCGAGGCTGGTGTGCCGGAGCTGCTGGCGCGCATGGTCGCCGGCACCACCCACCTGTACACCTTGCTGCCGATCATCGAGGCCTCGGACGTCACCGGCCACGACCCGGCGCAGGTGGCCAAGGCGTTCTTCGCCGTGGGCAGCTCGCTGGACCTGACCTGGTACCTGCAGGAGATCAGCAACCTGCCGGTGGACAACAACTGGCAGGCCCTGGCCCGCGAGGCGTTCCGCGACGACATCGACCTGCAGCAGCGGGCGATCACCATCTCGGTGCTGCAGATGGCCGATGCCCCGGACGACATGGATGCCCGCGTGGCGCTGTGGTGCGAGCAGCACCGGGTAATGGTCGAGCGCTGGCGCGCCATGCTCGACGACCTGCGCAACGCCACCGGCACCGACTATGCGATGTACGCGGTGGCCAACCGCGAGCTGGTCGACCTGGCGATGAGCGGGCAGGCGGCGATGATTCCGTCCTGAGCCTCGCGTTGAGATAAAAGAAAGCCCCGGCAGCGATGCCAGGGCTTTTTCATATCCACTGTCCCAATCTCTGTGGGAGCGGCCTTGTGTCGCGAAAGGGGGGCGACGCGCCCCAAGATTTGTGCATCAAGCTGATATTGCCGGGGCCGCTTGCGGCCCTTTAGCGACACAAGGCCGCTCCTACAGGGACTGTGCAGGCCTTGAGGGGTTATGCAGGTCTACTTGAACCTGCGCTCCACGCCTTTCTCCACCAGGATCTTCGCCGAAATCTCCTCCACCGAGAAATGCGTGGAATTGATGTTGGGAATGTTCTCCCGGCGGAACAGGTTCTCCACCTCGCGCACCTCGAACTCGCACTGGGCGAAGCTCGAATAGCGGCTGTTGGGCTTGCGTTCGTGGCGAATGGCGGTCAGGCGATCAGGGTCGATGGTCAGGCCGAACAGCTTGTTGTGGTGCTTCTTCAGTACCGCCGGCAGCTGCAGGCGTTCCATGTCGTCCTCGGTCAGCGGGTAGTTGGCGGCGCGAATGCCGAACTGCATGGCCATGTACAGACAGGTCGGAGTCTTGCCGCAGCGCGACACGCCGACCAGGATCAGGTCGGCCTTGTCGTAGTAGTGGGTGCGCGCGCCGTCGTCGTTGTCCAGGGCGAAGTTGACCGCCTCGATGCGCTCCATGTAGTTGGAGTTGCCGCCGATCGAGTGGGATTTGCCCACGGAATACGACGAATGGGCGGTCAATTCCTGCTCGAGCGGGGATAAAAACGTCGAGAAGATGTCGATCATGAAGCCATTGGACGTGGCCATGACCTCACGGATGTCCTGGTTGACGATGGTGTCGAAAATGATCGGGCGCACCCCGTCGCGCTCGGCCGCGGCGTTGATCTGCTGGACCATGGCCCGGGCCTTTTCCAGGGTATCGATGTAGGGGCGCGTGAATTTATTGAACGGAATGCTCTCGAATTGCGCGAGCAGGCTCTGGCCCAGCGTTTCTGCAGTGATGCCGGTACCGTCGGAGATGAAGAACGCGGTTCGTTTCATTTGCACGTGAGGGCCTTAAGCTGCCGAATGTTTCTGGATATGATAGGTTCGGTTTGCCGAACGCGGTTGCTCGGCATTCTCACTTATTTTCCAGGTCCAGGCCACAAGCGTCCGGCCCAGTCATAGAACCGGCAGGCGGGCGCCCTTGAGCTTTTCCAATACAGTTAGTGGAGAGATCACCTTGGTAGAGTACGTAGTTTCCCTCGATAAGCTCGGCGTCCATGATGTGGAGCATGTGGGGGGCAAGAACGCATCCCTGGGCGAGATGATCAGTAACCTCGCAGGTGCCGGTGTCTCGGTGCCGGGCGGCTTTGCCACTACGGCTCAGGCGTATCGCGATTTTCTCGAACAAAGTGGCCTGAACGAACGCATCCATGCGGCGCTCGATGCGCTGGATGTCGATGACGTCAACGCCCTGGCCAAGACCGGCGCGCAGATTCGCCAGTGGGTGATGGAAGCGCAGTTCCCGACTCGCCTCGATTCGGAAATCCGAACCGCCTTCGCCGAGATGTCCAAGGGCAACGAAAACATGGCCGTGGCCGTGCGTTCCTCGGCTACCGCCGAAGACCTGCCGGACGCCTCCTTCGCCGGCCAGCAGGAGACCTTCCTCAATATCCGCGGCGTCGACAACGTCATCCGCGCGGCCAAGGAAGTCTTCGCCTCCCTCTTCAACGACCGTGCCATCGCCTACCGCGTGCACCAGGGCTTCGACCACAAGCTGGTCGCCCTGTCCGCCGGCGTGCAGCGCATGGTCCGCTCGGAAACCGGTACCGCCGGCGTGATGTTCACGCTCGACACCGAGTCGGGCTTTCGCGACGTGGTATTCATCACCGGCGCCTACGGCTTGGGTGAGACCGTGGTGCAGGGTGCGGTCAACCCTGACGAATTCTACGTGCACAAGCAGACCCTGCAGGCCGGTCGCCCGGCGATCCTGCGCCGCAACCTGGGCAGCAAGGCGATCAAGATGGTCTATGGCGACGAAGCCAAGGCCGGTCGCTCGGTCAAGACCGTCGAAGTCGAGCGTGCCGAGCGTGCGCGCTTCTGCTTGAGCGACGACGAAGTCAACGAACTGGCCAAGCAGGCGATGATCATCGAGCAGCACTACCAGCGCCCGATGGACATCGAATGGGCCAAGGATGGCGACGACGGCAAGCTGTACATCGTCCAGGCTCGCCCCGAGACCGTGAAGAGCCGCGCCAGCGCCAATGTCATGGAGCGCTACCTGCTCAAGGAGAAGGGCACCGTACTGGTCGAAGGCCGCGCCATCGGCCAGCGCATCGGTGCTGGCAAGGTCCGCGTGATCAACGATGTGTCGGAAATGGATAAGGTCCAGCCGGGCGACGTGCTCGTTTCAGACATGACCGACCCGGACTGGGAACCGGTGATGAAGCGCGCCAGCGCCATTGTCACCAACCGCGGCGGGCGTACCTGCCACGCGGCGATCATCGCCCGTGAGCTGGGTATCCCGGCCGTGGTCGGTTGCGGCAACGCCACCCAGATCCTCAAGGACGGCCAGGGCGTCACCGTGTCCTGCGCCGAAGGCGATACCGGTTTCATCTTCGAGGGCGAGCTGGGCTTCGACGTCAAGCAGAACTCGGTGGACGCCATGCCGGAGCTGCCGTTCAAGATCATGATGAACGTCGGCAACCCGGACCGTGCCTTCGACTTCGCCCAGCTGCCCAACGCCGGTGTCGGCCTGGCGCGCCTGGAATTCATCATCAACCGCATGATCGGCGTGCACCCCAAGGCGCTGCTCAACTACGCGGGCCTGCCACCGGAGCTGAAGGAAAGCGTCGACAAGCGCATCGCCGGCTACAACGACCCGGTCGGCTTCTATGTCGAGAAACTGGTCGAGGGCATCAGCACCCTGGCCGCGGCCTTCTACCCGAAAAAGGTCATCGTGCGCCTGTCGGACTTCAAGTCCAACGAATACGCCAACCTGATCGGCGGCAAGCTGTACGAGCCGGAAGAAGAGAACCCGATGCTCGGCTTCCGTGGCGCCTCGCGCTACATCAGCGAATCGTTCCGTGACTGCTTCGAGCTCGAATGCCGCGCCCTCAAGCGCGTGCGCAACGAGATGGGCCTGACCAACGTCGAGATCATGGTGCCGTTCGTGCGTACCCTGGGCGAGGCCAGCCAGGTCGTCGACCTGCTCGCCGAAAACGGCCTGGCCCGAGGCGACAACGGCCTGCGCGTGATCATGATGTGCGAGCTGCCGTCCAATGCCCTGCTGGCCGAGGAGTTCCTCGAGTACTTCGATGGCTTCTCCATCGGCTCCAACGACCTGACCCAGCTGACCCTGGGTCTGGATCGTGACTCCGGCATCATCGCCCACCTGTTCGACGAGCGAAATCCGGCGGTGAAGAAGTTGCTGGCCAACGCCATCGCCGCGTGCAACAAGGCCGGCAAGTACATCGGTATCTGTGGCCAGGGCCCGTCGGACCACCCGGACCTGGCCAAGTGGCTGATGGAGCAGGGCATCGAGAGCGTGTCGCTGAACCCGGACTCGGTGCTCGAGACCTGGTTCTTCCTGGCCGAGGGCCAGGGCGCGGCCTGATGCGCTGAAGGCAACACACTGTGGGAGCGGGCTTGCCCCGCGATAGCACCAGATGGGACAGCAGTGTCTGCAGGTCTGGTTCAATCGCGGGGCAAGCCCGCTCCCACGTTCATATCCTCAGTTTGTTTGTGAATCCATGCAAAGCAGCTCCACCCAATTTCCCGTCGCGTTGCTCAGTGCCGAGCGCCGCGGCGACCTCAGCGAAGACGTGTACCGGATCAAGGCCGGCAACAGCCCTGATCCGAGCGTCGAACTGGCCGTCACCCGCCTGGGCCTGGCCGATCCGGGCCGTGCGCAAGGCATGCCGGTCATCCTGTTGCATGGCAGTTTCTCCAACCGGCGTTTCTGGTATTCCCCCAAGGGCATCGGCCTGGGTGCTTATCTCGCCCGTGCCGGCTTTGACGTGTGGATCCCGGAAATGCGCGGGCATGGCCTGTCGCCGCGCAATCGCCAATGGCGGCAGAACCGTGTGGCGGACTATGCGCGCTATGACTTGCCGGTGATCGGTGCCTTCGTCCGCGAGCAGGCCGGGCAGGCGCCGCACTGGGTCGGCCATTCGCTGGGCGGCACCACCCTGGCGGCGGCACTGGGCAGCGGATACCTGGACGCCGCACTGGTGGCCAGCGCGGCACTGTTCGGCACCCAGGTCAGCCGGGTTTACTGGCCGCTGAAAGTGCCGCCGGTGGAGTGGGGCGCGCGCGTGCTGCTCAAGCGCTTCGCGCAGATCTCGGGTTCGCGCCTCAAGCGTGGCCCGGAGGACGAACCCATCGGCCTGGCCCTTGAGAGCTTGCGTTGGAACGGCCTGTTTGGCCGCTTCGGCGACAAGGAGAAGGACTGGTGGGCGGGCCTGGCCGAGGTCGAGGTGCCGCTGTTGGCGGTGGCCGGGGCCGGCGATTTCCAGGACCCGGTCTGGGCCTGTCGCAAGCTGTTCGATCAGTTGGGTGGTGACAGCAAGCAGTTCCTGCGCCTGGGGCGTGAGGAGGGCTTCGAGGCCTTCGGCCATGTCGACATGCTGGTCAGCAAGGCGGCGCAGGTACAGGTGTGGCCGCTGGTGGAGCGCTGGTTGCGCGACCCATTGGCGCCGGTGCATGCCTCTACGGTGGTGAGGGAACCGGTGCCTGCCAGTTGATCCTGCGTTGGCCTCTTCGCGGGTGAGCCCGCCCCCACAGGGTTTTGCGACTCGCCTGTGGGAGCGGGTTTACCCGCGAAGAAGCCGGAACAGGTAAAAGCAAACTGACTGACCGGTCCTGGATGACTGCCATGCCTCCTGCGGTGTAGCCTTGCTCCCACATCCGCTTTCGTTGTGACTGACAGGAGTTTCCCATGCAGCATTACGTAACGCCCGACCTCTGCGATGCATACCCGGACCTGGTCCAGGTGCTCGAGCCCATGTTCAGCAACTTCGGTGGCCACGACTCCTTCGGCGGCCAGATCGTCACCATCAAGTGCTTCGAAGACAACTCGCTGGTCAAGGAGCAGGTCGAGCTCGACGGCAAGGGCAAGGTCCTGGTGGTCGATGGCGGCGGCTCCCTGCGTCGTGCGCTGTTGGGCGACATGCTGGCCGACAAGGCCGCCAAGAATGGCTGGGAAGGCCTGCTGATCTACGGCTGCGTGCGCGACGTGGACGTGCTGGCGCAGACCGATGTCGGCATCCAGGCCCTGGCCAGCCACCCGATGAAGACCGACAAGCGTGGCATCGGTGACCTCAACGTCGCGGTGACCTTCGCTGGCGTGACCTTCCGCCCGGGGGAATATGTGTACGCCGACAACAATGGCGTGCTGGTCTCGCCAAGCCCGCTGAAGATGCCCGAGTGACACGCCGCGCAGCCATGGAGCTTTGATGTTCGAGGAAGACAACGCGCAGTGGGGCCTGGTGCATGCCCTGGTGCTCGATGGCAAGGGCGGTGCGCGTTCGATCGCCCGCACCGAGCTGGACGACTTGCAACTGCAGCCCCAGGAGAGCCTGTGGCTGCACTGGGACCGTAGCCATCCACAAACCCGTACCTGGCTGCTGCACGACAGTGGCCTGAGCGAGTTCGCCTGCGAACTGTTGCTGGAGGAGAACACCCGTCCACGCCTGTTGCAGATGGCCAACGAGCAGATGTTGCTGTTTCTGCGCGGGGTCAATCTCAACCCGGGCGCGGAGCCGGAGGACATGGTCTCGGTGCGCATCTTCGCCGAGGCGCGGCGGGTCATCTCGTTGCGCCTGCGTCCGTTGCGCGCCAGCGATGAGGTCCTGCAGCAGCTGGACGAGGGGCGGGGGCCGAAATCGGCGTCCGAACTGTTGCTGCTGATGGGTGAGCTGCTCACCGAAAAGGTCCAGGCCCTGGTCAGCGACCTGTCGGAAGCGGCCGATATAGAAGAAGAGAAGATAGAATCCGACAAACGGTACGCCCCAGAACAGGGCAGCCTTCAGCAGATTCGCCGCCGCGCTGCCGGACTGCGTCGTTTTCTCGCGCCACAGCGTGACATCTATGCCCAGCTTTCACGCAGCAAGTGCAGCTGGTTCGCCGATGTCGACGCCGACTACTGGAACGAGCTGAACAACAGCCTGATCCGCTATCTCGAGGAGCTGGAGCTGGCCCGCGAGCGCGCCGCCCTGGTGCTGGAAACCGAGGATCGCAGGCGCAGCGAGCGGATGAACCGGACCATGTACCGGTTCGGCATCATCACCTGCATCTTCCTGCCCATGAGCTTCATCACCGGGCTGCTGGGCATCAATGTCGGCGGTATTCCGGGGGCGGAAAATCCCTACGGCTTCCTGTTCGCCTGCATCGTCGTGCTGGGCCTGGCAGCGGGGCAGTGGTGGCTGTTCCGGCGGTTGCGGTGGGTGTAGCAGGTGAACGATCGACGTAACCTTTTTCGCGGGCAAGCCTGCCTCTACCGCTACAGCGCAGGCTGGCAGCGCCGCGAGGCATTCAAGGGTGCGGGCTTGCCCACGAATGACCCACCGCGAACTCATTTTGAAACATTCGTTCCACATCCGTGTGTGACCCATCGCTCGGCGCCCTCGTCTTTGACTGACATTGCGCGAGGTGCCCATGCACGATCCGTTTGAAGAATCCCTGCGCGACCTGCTCAAGGCGTCGCCGTCCGGCCAGGACCGTGACGACGCCGCGTGCCTGGGTCGTGTGCTCAAGACCGCCAACCGTCAGGTCGGCGCGGGCGATCTGTTCAGCTTGCTTGGCCGCTGGAGCCAGGCGCTGCTGATCGCCGTGAACAATGGCTCGGCGCATGTCGCGCCGGTCCGTCGCAACTCTACCCGCAACGCCGCCGCCGGCGGCAAAGCAGATAAGGCCGATTGAATATGGAACTCGATCTCTGGACCCAGAGCCTGGTCACCGCCATGACTGCCCTTTGGACCAAGGTGGCGAACTTCATCCCCAACCTGTTCGGCGCGCTGGTCGTGGTGCTGCTCGGTTTCGTCGTGGCCAAGCTGCTCGACACCCTGCTGTCCAAGGTGCTGGCCAAGTTCGGCCTGGACCGCCTGATGGGCGGTACCGGTCTGACCAAGATGCTTGCCCGGGTCGGTATCCAGGTTCCGATTTCGACGCTGATCGGCAAGATCGTCTACTGGTTCGTGCTGCTGATCTTCCTGGTTTCCGCTGCTGAGTCCCTGGGGCTCGAACGCGTCTCGGCGACCCTGGACATGCTGGCGCTCTATCTGCCCAAGGTGTTCGGCGCGGCGCTGGTGCTGCTGGCCGGCGTGCTGCTGGCGCAGTTGGTCAACGGTCTGGTGCGGGGCGCCGCCGAGGGCATCGGCCTGGAGTACGCCGCCGGTGTCGGGCGCATCGCCCAGGGCCTGGTGATCATCATCAGCATCTCGGTGGCGATCAGCCAGCTGGAGGTCAAGACCGACCTGCTGAACCATGTGATCGTCATCGGGCTGATTACCGTTGGTCTGGCAATTGCACTGGCGATGGGGCTGGGCAGTCGCGAAATCGCCGGGCAGATCCTGGCCGGAATCTACGTGCGTGAGCTCTACGAGGTCGGCCAGCAGGTGCGGATTGGCGAGGTCGAAGGGCAGATCGAGGAGATCGGCACGGTCAAGACGACGCTGCTGACCGATGATGGCGAACTGGTGTCGCTGTCCAATCGCGAACTGCTCGAGCAGCGCGTGAATAGCCGCTAACCGCACAAAAGCTGTTAATGTATGCCGCCGCGAAAATCGCCCCATGGGGCCTAGCGGCGACATTGACCTGACTGTCGGCCAGATCCGTTTTGAATAAAGTTCATTCGCCGCCCATGCGTTATGACCCCCGGGAGCTCACCGACGAGGAGTTGGTGGCGCGTTCGCATGAGGAGCTGTTTCACGTTACCCGCGCCTATGAGGAACTCATGCGGCGCTACCAGCGGACGCTGTTCAACGTCTGCGCACGGTACCTGGGGAACGACCGGGATGCCGACGATGTCTGTCAGGAGGTGATGCTGAAAGTGCTGTACGGATTGAAGAACTTCGAAGGCAAATCCAAGTTCAAGACCTGGCTCTACAGCATCACCTACAACGAATGCATCACCCAGTACCGCAAGGAGCGGCGCAAAAGAAGGTTGATGGATGCCTTGAGCCTGGACCCTGTCGAAGAGGCGTCCGAAGACAAGGCACCGAAGCCGGAAGAGAAAGGCGGGCTGGATAAATGGCTGGTGCATGTGAACCCGATCGATCGGGAAATCCTGGTGCTGCGATTTGTCGCGGAACTGGAATTCCAGGAGATCGCGGACATCATGCACATGGGCCTGAGTGCCACGAAAATGCGCTACAAACGTGCGCTCGACAAGCTTAGAGAGAAATTTGCAGGCCTGGCTGAAACTTAGTGGGCTGCAAATACCTCTAACCAACCGGCAAGTTCTGCTAGACTTGCCGTCGAGTTGTCCCCCGGATGTTGGTGGGACTGCTTAACTATCACCAGATGGGGATTTAACGGATGAAATTGAAAAACACCTTGGGCCTGGCCATCGGCTCTCTCGTGGCCATGACTTCGCTCGGCGCTCTGGCTCAAGGCCAAGGCGCAGTCGAAATCGAAGGCAACGTTACCAAGCAGTTCTACGACAGCGAGCGTAACTTCAAGAACGACGGCACCAACCCTGGTGTTCGCCTGGGCTACTTCCTGACCGACGACGTCTCCCTGGACCTCGGCTACAACGAGACTCACAATGCTCGTGGCGAAGTCTTCAACAAGGACATCAAAGGTTCCAAGACCAAGCTCGACGCTACCTACCACTTCGGTACCGTAGGCGACGCACTGCGTCCGTACGTCTCCGCTGGTTTCGCTCACGAGAGCCTGGGCCAGGCTACCCGTAGCGGCCGCGACCACTCCACCTTCGCCAACGTTGGCGCTGGCGCCAAGTGGTACATCACCGACATGTTCTTCGCCCGTGCCGGCGTCGAAGCCATGTACAACATCGACAACGGCAACACCGAGTGGGGTCCGACCGTTGGTCTGGGTCTGAACTTCGGTGGCAGCGGCGGCGCCAAGCCGGCTCCAGCTCCGGCTCCAGTTGCCGAAGTCTGCTCCGACAGCGACAACGACGGCGTCTGCGACAACGTCGACAAGTGCCCTGACACCCCAGCCAACGTTACCGTTGACGCTGATGGCTGCCCGGCTGTTGCCGAAGTCGTTCGCGTTGAGCTGGACGTCAAGTTCGACTTCGACAAGTCGGTCGTCAAGCCTAACAGCTACGGCGACATCAAGAACCTGGCTGACTTCATGAAGCAGTACCCACAGACCACCACCACCGTGGAAGGTCACACTGACTCCGTCGGTCCAGACGCTTACAACCAGAAGCTGTCCGAGCGTCGTGCCAACGCTGTCAAGCAAGTCCTGACCCAGCAGTACGGCATCGAATCCAACCGTGTTGACTCGGTTGGCTACGGTGAGACCCGTCCGGTCGCCGACAACGCCACCGATGCTGGCCGCGCCGTCAACCGTCGCGTAGAAGCTCAGGTAGAAGCCCAGGCCAAGTAATTGGTTTGACGCTTCACGAAAAACCCGGCCTCGGCCGGGTTTTTCTTTGCCTGTGGCAGCGGGTTCCGCCGTGACGCAGGCGCTGCGCTTCGCCCTCGCGTCCTTGCCTCTTCAACCTTTGAGCAAGACGAGCAGCAGCATCAGGTTCAATAGCAGGGAAAGCAGCGCCAGGGTGCGCCAGACCTTCAGCGGTTCGCGCTCAAGCAGCGGCAGCGTTCGCGCCGGCAGTGCCTGACAGTCGCCGCGCTCGAGCAGCAGCAGCCATTGTTCGGCAGTCTCGAAACGTCGTGTCGGATTGGCAGCCACGGCCTGTTCGAGGTTGCTCTGCAGCCATTCCGGCAGATCGGGGCGGTAGCGGCCGGGATTGACAGGCGTGCCGAAGCGCGGACGCTGAAAGGCTTCCACTTCGCCATAGGGATAGTGGCCGGTCAGGAGCTGGTAGAGGGTCACACCCACAGCATAGAGATCCTGGCGCGGGTTCGGCGGCAGGCCGTCGAATGCCTCCGGGGCAATGTAGGAAGGCGTGCCGGGTAGATCGTGCGGTTGGTCCTCGGACAGGCCGGGGCAGTACGCCAGGCCGAAGTCGAGCAGGCGCAGCTGGCCGTCGTTGCCCAGATGCAGGTTCTCCGGCTTGATGTCGCGGTGCAGCAAGTTGCGCCGGTGCAGCACGCCGACGGCTTGCAGTAGCTGACGGGCGATTTCCAGCCATTGCGGCAGGGGCATTGGGCCACTGGCTTCGAACAGCTCGGCGAGGGTCGCGCCCGGGTATTCGCGCATCAGGTAATACAGGTGCTGACGCTGGCCCGCCGGGTGGACCTCGGGAAAGTGGCGTCCCGCTACCCGGCGCAGAAACCATTCCTCCAGCAGCAGGTCCTGGGCCGCTCCCGACTCCTGTTCGCGCCCTTGAGGCAGGGTCTTGAGCAGCCAGGCCTGGCCCTGGCCGTTGTGCACCCGATACAGCAGCGATTGCCGGCTGTGGGCCAGCAGCTCGTCGACCCTCCAGCCGTCGATCACCTGGCCGTCACGCAACGGGCCGGGCACTGGCCATTGGCGCAACTGCGCCAGGGTATCGCCCAGGTTGCTTGCGCCGAGCCGCTCGACCCGCACCAGCAGTGCGCTGGCATTGTCCTGGCTGCCGCTGTGATGGGCGGTGGCCACCAACGTGCTCGCGGCATCCTGCAGGTCGGGATGCTCGCGCAGGATCGACAGGATGCGCTGGTCGCCCAGGCTGGACCACACGCCGTCGCTGAGCAGCACGAAGCATTCGCCTTCCTCCAGCTCGCCTTCCAGATAGTCGACCAGCAGATGTTGGTCCAGGCCCAGCGCTCGTTTGAGTACGTGCTGCATGCCGGGCTGGTCCCAGACATGGTCTTCGCTCAGGCGCCGCAGTTGGCCGGCATGCCAACGGTAGACACGACAATCGCCGACGTGGGCCAGGGTGAAGCGCCGCCCGCGCAGGACCAGTGCGCTGAGGGTGGTCAGCAGGGGTTGGCCATTGCCCTGGGCGCGCAGCCAGCGGTTCTGGGCGATGAGCAGTCGATCCAGGGCCTGGGGCACGCCCCAGGTGGCGGGCGTGGCGTAGTAGTCCAGGGCCAGGGCCTGCAGGCTGGCCCGGGCAGCCAGGCCGCCATCGGCGCATTGGCTGACGCCGTCGGCGAGGGCGCACAGGTAGCCCTTGCTGGCCGCCAGCTCCGGCGCGGGCGTGACCAGGCGCAGGGCATCCTGGTTTTCCGTGCGCGGCCCGGTGGCGCTGGCCTGGGCGAAGGTCAGCTGCAGGTTCATGATGTGTCCTCAGACACGGGCCGAAGTGATGGCGGCCGAGCCCCAGGTGGTGCGCCAGCGCAGTTTCACGCCATGCAGGCCGAACCAGGCGAACACGCCAAGGCTGGCGAACAGCCAGAGACCGATCTGGTAGTCACCGGTGTGCTGCTTGATGGCGCCCAGCCCGGCGGCGAGGAGGAAGCCGCCAATGCCCCCGGCCATGCCGATCAATCCGGTCATCACACCGATTTCCTGGCGAAAACGTTGCGGCACCAGTTGGAACACCGCGCCGTTGCCGGCACCCAGGCCCAGCATGGCACTGACGAACAGCGCCAGTGCCGCCGTTGCGCTTGGCAGGTTGAAGCCCACCGCGGCGATGCACACGGCGGCCACGCCGTACATCGCCAGCAAGGTGCGAATGCCGCCGTAGCGGTCGGCCAGGGCGCCACCGAGCGGGCGCATCAGGCTGCCGGCGAACACGCAGGCGGCGGTGTAGTAGCCGGCGGTCACCGGACTCAGGCCGTACTGGTCGCTGAAATAGCCGGGCAGGGCGCTGGCCAGGCCGATGAAGCCGCCGAAGGTCACGCTGTAGAAGAACATGAACCACCAGCTGTCGCGATCACCGAGGGCCTTGAGGTAGTCGGCCATGGCCTTGGGTTTTGGCCGCTGCGGGGCATTGCGTGCCAGCAGGGCGAACAGCGCCAGGGTCAGCAGCAGTGGCAGCACGGCGAAGCCGAATACGTTGTTCCAGCCGAAGCCCGCCGCCAGGGCGGGAGCCAGCAGTGCGGCGAACACCGTCCCGGAGTTGCCGGCGCCGGCGATGCCCATGGCCTTGCCTTGGTGCTGCGGTGGGTACCATTGCGAGGCCAGCGGCAGGGACACGGCGAACGAGGCACCGGCAAAGCCGAGGAACACGCCCAGCAGCAGCGCCTGTTCGTAGCTGTTCACACCCAGGTACCAGGCGCACGCCAGGGCGACGATCACCACGACCTGGCCAATCAGCCCGGCGGTCTTGGGCGACAGGCGATCGACCAGCAGACCCATGGCGAAGCGCAGTATCGCGCCGGCGAGGATCGGCGTGGCCACCATCAGGCCCCGTTGCTGGGCGGTGAGCTGCAGGTCGGCGGCGATCTGCACCGCCAGGGGGCCGAGCAGGTACCAGACCATGAAGCTGAGGTCGAAATACAGGAAGGCGGCGAACAGGGTGGGCACATGCCCGGATTTCCAGAAGCTCGTATTCATCGGACACCTCGTAGGGCGCACAGCACAGTGGCGGAAACGAAAAGACGCCGCTGCCCGGTCCACTGGCGTGGAGGGGCGCGACGTCTTTGTCGGGGTATGGGGCAACCGCCGTTGGCTGCCTGGCATAGGCTTGAGCAAGAGCCGGGCCAAGTCTGATGCTGTTGGCAAGCCCGCCCTCGAGCTGGCTCCCTGCGCTACCCAAGCATCTGCGCCATGGCGATGATCTGTTCCGCCACCTGGATCAGCTTTTGCTGCCGGCTCATGGCCTGGCGGCGCATCAGGGTATAGGCCTGTTCCTCGTTGCAATCCTTCATCTTCATCAGCAGCCCCTTGGCTTGCTCGATGCGCTTGCGTTCGGCCAGTTGCTGGTCGCGGGCCAGCAGCTGGGCCCTGAGCGCCTGGTCGCTTTCGAAGCGGGCCATGGCCACGTCGAGGATCGGCCGCAGGCGCGCCGCGTGGATGCCCTCGACGATGTAGGCACTGACCCCGGCCTGAATCGCCTGGCGCATCACCCCTGGGTCGTGTTCGTCGGTGAACAGCACGATGGGGCGGGGATGATCGCGGCTGACCAGCACCACCTGTTCCATCACATCGCGGCCCGGCGACTCGGTATCGATCAGCACCACGTCCGGGCGCACCGTTTCGATACAGGCGGGCAGGTCGATGCTGAGGCTGCTGGCTTCTATCACGTCGAAACCGGCCTCGCTCAACGCGGCCTTGAGGCGGCCGACTTTCTTTTCGGTGTCGTCGATCAGCAGGATGCGCATCATGCTCAGGCCCTCAACGGCTGGCGAGTCGGTCGGGCGCAGCGTCCAGGGCGTGCAGCCGGAAACTGCGCGCATAGCCCTGAGGGTCGCTGCCATCCCAGCGACTGCCATCGATCAGCAGGCTGCTGCGCATGGGCGGGTCGGCGCAGGGCACAGCCAATGCCTCGGCGGCTTCGCGGTACAGCGCCAGTTGCTGGACCTGGCCGGCCACGGCCAGGTAGTCGGGGTCTTCACGCAACAGGCCCCAGCGGCGGAACTGGGTCATGAACCACATGCCGTCGGACAGGTAGGGCAGGTTGGCCCGGCCTTGGTCGAAAAGGCGCAAGCCATGAGGGTCGTGCCAGCAATTGCCCAGGCCGTCCTGGTAGTCACCGCGCAGACGCGGCTCGATGCTGGTGACGGGGGTGTCCAGGTAGGCGCTGCCACTGAGCAATTGTGCCGTTCCATGCCGGTTTTCCTGGTTTTGCTCGATGAAGCGGGCGGCGGCGAGTACCGCCTTGATCAACGCCCGCGCGCTGTTGGGGTAGCACTCGACGAAACCTCGGGCGCAGGCCAGTACCTTTTCCGGATGGTCCGGCCAGATCGACTGGCTGGTGGCCAGGGTGAATCCCTGACCCTGGGCGATGGCATTCGCAGCCCAAGGTTCACCCACGCAGAAGCCGTCGATGCGCCCGGCCTGCAGGTGAGCGACCATCTGCGCCGGCGGCACCACCACGCTGTTCACGTCGCGCAGCGGATGGATGCCCTGGCTGGCCAGCCAGTAATACAGCCACATGGCATGGGTGCCGGTGGGGAAGGTCTGGGCGAAGGTCAGGCGTGCGCCACCCTGGTGCACGAGCCGGGCCAGTGCCTCGGGGCTGGTCACGCCTTTGCGTTGCAGGGCGGGGGAAAGGTTGATCGCCTGGGCGTTCTGGTTCAGTCCCATGAGCACCGCCATGTCGCTGGCTGGTCCGCCGCCAACTCCCAGGTGCACGGCATAGGCCAGTCCGTACAGGCAGTGGGCGGCGTCCAGTTCGCCGCTGACCAGTTTGTCGCGCAGGCTGGCCCATGAGGTCTGGCGTCGCAGGTTGAGGGTCAGGCCCTGTTGCTGGGCGAAGCCCTGGGTGGCGGCGACCACCACCGAGGCGCAGTCGGTCAGGGCCATGAAACCGATGTCCAGGCTGTGCTTTTCCGGCGCGTCGCTGCCATTGACCCAGGCCAGGGGCAGTGTCGGGAGAGGTGTGTTCACGAATATCCTCGGGCGTTTGCAAGGGCTGCATGAGGCTGATGCTGCAACCCATGTGCCATGGCCCTGTCGTCCGGGCGGCGCGCTAGCTATAATCGCCCCCTCACTCACCGCGAGTCCGCCCGCCCATGTATACCCTGGCCCGCCAGCTGTTGTTCAAGCTCTCCCCGGAAACCTCCCACGACCTGTCGCTCGATCTGATCGGCGCCGGTGGCCGTCTGGGTCTGAATGGCCTGCTGTGCAAGCAGCCGGCGGCGTTGCCGGTAACGGTCATGGGCTTGAACTTCGCCAACCCGGTCGGCCTCGCGGCGGGCCTGGACAAGAACGGCGCGGCCATCGACGGATTCGCCCAGCTGGGCTTCGGCTTCGTCGAGATCGGCACCGTGACGCCGCGCCCGCAGCCGGGCAACCCGAAGCCGCGGCTGTTCCGCCTGCCGGAGGCCACCGCGATCATCAACCGCATGGGCTTCAACAACCTGGGTGTCGATCACCTGCTGGCGCGGGTGCGTGCTGCGCGCTATGACGGCGTGCTGGGCATCAACATCGGCAAGAACTTTGACACACCGGTCGAGCGGGCACAGGACGATTACCTGATCTGCCTGGAAAAGGTCTACAACGACGCCAGCTACATCACCGTCAACGTCAGCTCCCCCAATACGCCGGGCCTGCGCACGCTGCAGTTCGGCGACTCGCTCAAGCAACTGCTCGATGCCCTGGCCGAGCGTCGTGAGCAACTGGCAGCGGCCAATGGCAAGCGTGTGCCGCTGGCGATCAAGATCGCACCGGACATGAGCGACGAGGAAACCGCGCTGGTGGCGGCCGCGTTGGTCGAGTCGGGGATGGATGCGGTGATCGCTACCAACACCACTTTGGGCCGTGAAGGGGTCGAGGGCCTGCCGTTTGGCGGGGAGGCGGGCGGCCTGTCCGGGGCTCCGGTGCTGGAAAAGAGCACCCACATCGTGAAGGTGCTGGCGAGCGAGCTGGGCGGTAAACTGCCGATCATCGCCGCAGGTGGGATCACCGAAGGCCGTCATGCGGCAGAAAAGATCGCAGCTGGCGCGAGTCTGGTGCAGATCTATTCGGGTTTCATCTACAAGGGGCCGACGCTGATCCGCGAGGCCGTGGATGCCATTGCCGCGATGCCGAGGTGATCTCGAGGGCGCTTTCGCTCCTACAGGTACACAAATCGGGCCCATAAAAAAGGGGGCCCTCAAGGGACCCCCTGGGCCGCAGCCCGCCGCCCGGATGGGGCGCGCATGGGTGACTCGAATTCAGTGTCCTCGTTCAGCCAACGGCGTGATTTTCGTTGAGTCTATGGATGCCAGCGGTGCCGGTCATGCCGTCCCAGTTATCGCCGCGACCTTCGCGCCAGCCGTTGATCCAGGCTTGGCGTACAGACGGTAGATTGAAGGGGCAAAGCTCGCGGGATTTGCCGGTGACTCCATATTGGTAGCCACGTGAATATGCTCTTTCCAACGGATCACGCTTAAGTCTTCTCATAGGGTGTTGCCCTCACTTGTTGACTGTAATGTCCCGTCGGCCTCTCCGAGGCCGGGCAGAATCGTTCTGCCGGTGTGCGCCCGCTGCCGGCGTCGCGGGCTGAAAGTGCCGCCCCATTGCGAGGCGGCCTGAGACCAGTTCTAACGAATGCGGGTCACAGTGTGAATGATCGATTTGTCATAAGGACGTAACCTTTCCGAGGGTGAAAGGATAAGTAAATAAATGCGACTCAACCTTGTTTGCCGTTGAGCCCGCTATGATCAGGGTTTAGTGATCTTTGACGTCATTTGGCCAGCGTTGCTGGATGATGACAGTAATATTTGGTAATGCGACGAAGGGTCATATCTGGATCCCTTGTCCACGAAATTTTCACACTGCCCGACGATCCAACGCTTTTCTGCCAGCCGGCGAGCGTCTGGAACGTCGGGCGGCCTGGCCTTGCGAGATGGCTCGCAGGCCACCCGGGCGCCTGCTGGAAGGGCGTGCGGGCAAACATCGGCAGGTCGATGCGTCGGTCTGTCACTTACCTAGCCCAAGGCTCTGGATTGCTCATGTCGGACCGTTTCGAACTCTACCTCACCTGCCCCAAAGGCCTTGAAGGCCTGCTCGCCGAAGAGGCCCGCACCCTGGGCCTGACCGAAGTGCGTGAACACACCTCGGCCATCCGTGGCGCCGCCGACATGGAAACCGCCTACCGCCTGTGCCTGTGGTCGCGTCTGGCCAACCGTGTGCTGCTGGTGCTCAAGCGCTTCCCGATGAAGAACGCCGACGACCTTTACGACGGCGTGCATGCGCTCGACTGGGCCGATCACCTGGCCGCCGACGGCACCCTGGCAGTGGAGTTCAGCGGCCACGGCTCGGGCATCGACAACACCCATTTCGGCGCCCTCAAGGTCAAGGATGCGATCGTCGACAAGCTGCGCAACCGCGAGGGCCTGCGCCCGTCGGTGGAGAAGGTCGATCCGGATGTGCGCGTGCACCTGCGCCTGGACCGTGGCGAGGCGATCCTTTCCCTCGATCTCTCCGGCCACAGTCTGCATCAGCGCGGCTACCGCCTGCAGCAAGGCGCGGCGCCGCTCAAGGAAAACCTCGCCGCGGCGGTGCTGATCCGCGCCGGCTGGCCACGCATCGCCGCTCAAGGTGGCGCCCTGGCCGACCCGATGTGCGGTGTGGGTACCTTCCTGGTCGAGGCGGCGATGATCGCCGCCGACATCGCGCCCAACCTCAAGCGCGAGCGCTGGGGCTTCAGCGCCTGGCTCGGCCATGTGCCGGCGCTGTGGCGCAAGGTGCACGACGAGGCCCAGGCCCGCGCGCAGGCTGGCCTGGCCAAGCCACCACTCTGGATCCGGGGCTATGAAGCTGACCCACGCCTGATCCAGCCGGGGCGCAACAACGTCGAGCGCGCAGGCCTGGGTGACTGGGTGAAGATCTACCAGGGCGAGGTCGCCAGCTTCGAGCCGCGTCCGGACCAGAACCAGAAAGGTCTGGTGATCAGCAACCCGCCTTACGGTGAGCGCCTGGGCGACGAGGCCAGCCTGCTGTATCTCTACCAGAACCTCGGCGAGCGCCTGCGCCAGGCCTGCATGGGCTGGGAAGCGGCGGTGTTCACCGGCGCGCCGGAACTGGGCAAGCGCATGGGCATTCGCAGCCACAAGCAGTACGCCTTCTGGAACGGCGCGCTGCCGTGCAAGCTGCTGCTGTTCAAGGTGCAACCCGACCAGTTCGTCACCGGTGAGCGTCGCCAGGCGGACACCGGCGAGGGTGAGCCGGGTCGCCAGGCGTCGGTCGCCAGCGAGCCGGCACGCTTGTCCGAAGGCGCGCAGATGTTCGCCAACCGCCTGCAGAAGAACTTCAAGCAACTGGGCAAGTGGGCGCGCCGCGAGCAGGTCGATTGCTACCGTGTCTACGATGCCGACATGCCCGAGTATGCCCTGGCGGTCGACCTGTATCACGACTGGGTGCATGTGCAGGAATACGCCGCGCCGCGTTCGGTCGATCCCGAGAAGGCCCAGGCCCGCCTGCTCGATGCCCTGGCGGCGATTCCCCAGGCGCTGGGCGTCGACCCGCAGCGTGTGGTGCTCAAGCGTCGCGAGCGGCAGAGCGGCACGCGCCAGTACGAGCGCCAGGCCACCGAAGGGCGGTTCCAGGAGGTGAATGAAGGCGGCGTCAAGCTGCTGGTCAACCTCACCGACTACCTGGACACCGGCCTGTTCCTCGATCACCGCCCGATGCGCATGCGCATCCAGCGCGAGGCAGCCGGCAAGCGCTTCCTCAACCTGTTCTGCTATACCGCCACGGCCACCGTGCACGCGGCCAAGGGCGGCGCGCGCAGCACCACCAGCGTCGACCTGTCCAAGACCTACCTGGACTGGGCGCGGCGCAACCTGTCGCTGAACGGCTTCTCCGAGCGTAACCGTCTGGAGCAGAGCGATGTCATGGCCTGGTTGCAGAATGCCCAGGACAGCTACGACCTGATCTTCATCGACCCGCCGACCTTCTCCAATTCCAAGCGCATGGAAGGGGTGTTCGATGTGCAGCGTGATCATGTCGAGCTGCTCGATCTGGCCATGGCCCGCCTGGCGCCGGGCGGCGTGCTGTATTTCTCCAACAACTTCCGCAAGTTCCAGCTCGACGAGCACCTGGCGACGCGTTACCTGGTGGAGGAGATCAGCGGCCAGACCCTGGACCCGGACTTCGCCCGCAACAACCGTATCCATCGCGCCTGGCAATTGCGCCTGCGCTGAGCCGACGAGGTACATGGCAGGGTGGCTGGCCAGTGGCTATAAAGCAGTACGGGGCGGGACAATACGCAGGACGCTGACGTTGGTGAGAGTCCTACATGCCGAACCCAGGTGAATCCGCGAAGCGCCTTGGCCTGTTCGGTGACCAGCTGCCGGCCTGGGGTGTGGCCCTGGCGGCGCTGGTCGCCGGGGCGCTGCTCACGGCTGCGTTGGCCATCGCCACCCAGGGCTTCTACAAGCAGCAGCTGCGCCAGCGCTTCGAGCTGCTGGCCAGCGAGCGGCACAGTCGGGTCGCCGAGCGCTTCGAGGAGCAGGAGCAGCGCCTGGACAGCCTGCGTCGGTTCTTCAACTACTCCAGCGAAATCACGCCGCGTGAGTTCGATGGCTATGCCCGCCCGCTGCTGCATCGTACCCAGGCCTACTCCTGGGCGCCGCGGGTTGCCGCGGGGCAGCGCGAGGCGTTCGAGCGGCGCGCCAGCGCCTGGCTGGGACAGCCTTACCAGATTCGCGACCGGGACGCGCGGGGCGGCTGGCAGGCTGCTCCCGCGCGCGATTACCACTACCCGGTTCTCTACACCCAGGCCGCGAGCACGCAAGGGCAGCCCTACGGCCTTGACCTGCGTGGACAGCCCCTGCGTGAGGCGACTCTGGCCCGGGCCTCTAGCCCTGGCAGCATGGCGGTATCCGCGCCGCTGGACATGCTCGATGTCGAGCCGACGTACACCCGCGGCCTGTTGTTGGTCGCCCCGGTGTTCGCCGACTCGGCGCCGCTCGATGGCCTGCCCAGCGGTTATGTCATGGCGTTGCTGAGCCTGCACCAGCTGATTGCCGAAAGCCTGCCGACGGCTGCCGACGACAATCTGGTGATGCGCATACTCGATCTGTCCACCGACGCAGGTCACGAGGTGCTGTTCGATTCGGGCACGCCACCTGCGCCGATGGCGCTTGCCAGCAGCTACCTGCTGCACCTGGCCGATCATCGTTACCAGCTCGATATCCGTCCCAGCCCGGGGTTTCTCGCGGCCAACCAGTCTGCGGCGGTTCCGGTGGTGATCCTCTCGGGCGGCCTGCTCAGCGTGCTGCTGGCGATCCTGTTGTACAGCCTGTTCAGTCAGCGCCAGCGCGCCCTGGGCCTGGTGGCCCGGCGTACCGCCGAGTTGCAGGTCAGCGAACAATCGTTGCGCGAAACTCACAACCAGCTGCGCAGCGTGCTCGACGCCGCGACCCAGGTGGCGATCATCGCCACCAGCCTGCGCGGGGTGATCGGCACGTTCAACGCCGGGGCGCAGCGCATGCTGGGTTATTCGGCCAGTGAGGCGCTGGGGCATTTGCGCCTGGAGGATCTGGTCCAGCCTGACGAGCTGCTTCAGCGTGCCCACGCCCTGAGCGTGCGTTACGGCCGTGAAATCGGCGCCGGCCAGGCGATGTTTGCCGAAACGGTACAGGAGGGCGGCGGCGAGCCCGCCGATTGGACATTGGTGCGCAAGGACGGCAGCCATCTGCTGGCCAACATGCTGGTGACGGCGGTCCTGGATGAGCAGGGGCTTTGGGTCGGCTATCTGGCGATCTGCATCGATGTCACCGAACGGCGCCGCGTGCACGAGGCACTGGCGGCCCGGGACAGGCTGCTGGAGAAGCTTAGCGCCGAGGTTCCCGGCGGAATCTATCAGTACCGTGTGGATGTCGATGGCCATTCCTGTTTTCCCTATGCCAGCGCCGGGTTGCATGACATCTACGAGGTAGACCTTGCCGTGTTGCGCCAGGATGCCTCGGTGGCGTTCGAGCGTATCCATCCCGACGATCTGGAGCGGGTGCGGCGGTCGGTGCGTTATTCCGCCGAACACCTGACCCCCTGGCGCGAGGAGTACCGTGTGTGCCTGCCCAGGGCGGGCCTACGCTGGGTGCGCGGCGAGGCGACGCCGGAGATCGGTGATCGGGGTTGCACGCTCTGGCATGGCTACCTGACGGACATTTCCGATCTCAAGCGGGTGGAGGAAGAACTGCGGGCACTGTCGGTCACCGATGCGTTGACCGGCATCCATAACCGTCGTTTCTTCCAGGAGCGTCTGCGCGGCGAGCTGGATCGGGCGCAGCGCGATGGCCTGGACCTGGCGGTGATCATGCTCGACATCGACCATTTCAAGCAGATCAACGATCAGTTCGGGCATGCGGTGGGGGATCATGTGCTGCGCAGCCTGTGTCAGCGGATCGGACAGCGGTTGCGGCGCACGGATGTGTTCTGCCGGCTGGGTGGGGAGGAGTTCATGGTGCTCTGTCCGGGAAGCAATGCCGATCAAGCGCGCTTGCTGGCCTTGGAATTGTGGCAGGGGGTGCGGAATGTGCCGGTGGAGGGCGTGGGGCGGGTGACGGCGAGTTTTGGTGTGGCCGGGTGGCGCACGGGGGAGGGGGCGGATGCGTTGTTGTTGCGCGCGGATGCGGGAGTGTACGCGGCCAAGCAGGCGGGGCGGGATCGGGTCGAAGTGGAGTTGCCTTGAGGGGACACTGAAACCCACATGCTTGAAGCCGAAGCCTATACTCCAATCCCCAACCCGCACGGAGCTCCCCATGCCCCTGGAAAAACAAGGCAGCTGCCTCTGCGGCGCCACGCACTTGTCCGTTACCGTGGACACCCTCCATATCAACGCCTGCCACTGCAGCATGTGCCGTAAATGGGGCGGTGGCCCAATGCTGGTGGTCGACTGCAGCCAACCTCCGGTTATCGAAGGCCCCGCGCTCAGCGTCTATGACTCATCCGAATGGGCCCAGCGCGGCTTCTGCGGCCGGTGCGGCACGCACCTGTTCTACCGCCTCAAGCAGAACGATTTCTACGCAGTCCCTGTCGGCCTGCTCGACGGTGAGGAAAACTGGGATTTCAACAAGCAGATTTTCGTCGACGAAAAGCCCACCTGGTACTGCTTCAAGAACGAGACCGAACAGCTGACCGGCAAGGAGGTCTTCGAACAGTTCACCTGACCCGACACGCCCCCGCCTTGCCAAACCTGCGCATTCCTGAGAAAAGGGCGGCCACGAAAACCGCTTCGAGGAACCTGCCATGAGCAGTGAGCTACACGTCATCGATCTCCAGGAAGGCAACGGCAAGGCCGTGGTCAAGGGCGCGCTGATCACCACCCAGTACACCGGCTGGCTGGCCAACGGCAGCGAGTTCGATTCCTCCTGGTCACGTGGCAAGCCGTTTCAGTGCGTGATCGGCACCGGGCGGGTAATCAAGGGCTGGGACCAGGGGCTGATGGGCATGCGCGTGGGTGGCAAGCGCCGCTTGCAGGTGCCGGCGCACCTTGGTTATGGCGAACGCAGCGTTGGCTCGATCCCACCGAATTCGGACCTGACCTTCGAGATCGAGCTGCTTGAGGTGTTGACCCGCGACGATTGAGCCGGATGACACACTCCAGCAACACCTGTGCTGTAGGATGACTGTCGGCCAAGGAAGGCGCGCGCAGTCAGGGAGGAATCCACGGGTTGAGGCCAGGATGGCATCCACGACAGGGATGCCCTGCAGCTCAGGCTGCGAGGGGCAATGTGGCAGGGCAACCCGCTACCCTCATCCACAAGAGCCTGTCACCGATGAAGTTTCCTCCGTTCCTCCGCCGTCGTCGTCACTTGCTGCTGAGCCTGGCGCTGGCTGCCGCGGTCTTGCCGCTGGCCCTGGATGTCGTCGAAAGCCGGGCGCAGCCAGTGGATGGCACCCAGACGCTGGTCTTTCTGCGTCATGCCGAAAAACCCGGCGAGGGCCTGGGCCAGTTGAACTGCCAGGGGCTCAATCGCGCCCTGGACCTCGCCACGCTGCTGCCCGAGCGTTTCGGCGAGGCCGATTACGTGTTCGCCGCCAACCCCTCGCGGCATGTCGAGGAAGGCAGCGAGGATCAACGCTACAGCTATATCCGCCCCCTGATCACCATCAGCCCCAGCGCCATCCGCCTCGGTCTGCCGGTCAACATCGACTTCGGTGCCAACGATACCGACGCACTGGCGGACGAGCTCCTGGGCAACAAGTACCGTAACGCAACGGTCTACACCGCCTGGTCTCGCGGTTACCTCCCGGAGTTGATCAATACGGTGGCCGGCAAGGCCCTGGGCGAGGAGTGGCGGATCGCCGATGACTGGAGTCGGGATGATTTCGACACGCTCTATGTACTGACCCTGACTTGGCGCGACGGCAAGGCGAGCCTGCTCAGCCGCGAGCTGTCCCAAGGCCTCGGTAATGGCGAGCCTGGCTGCCCGACCTGACCTGCTGTTACTGTCCGACTTTCAGATCGGTACAGGGATGAGCGGATGGACCAGCGGGTGACAGTGATCGGCGGTGGCGTGGTCGGCCTGGCGACGGCTTATGCGCTGGTGCGAAGGGGTTTTTCGGTCGACCTGATCGAGGCTCGCGACAGCCTGGCCAGTGCGACCAGCTACGCCAACGGCGGGCAGCTTTCGTACCGCTATGTGGCGCCGCTCGCCGACGCCGGCGTGCCGTGGCAGGCCCTCGGTTGGTTGCTGCGGGGAGACTCGCCGTTGCGCCTGCGCTTGCGCCTTGACCCGGCGCAATGGCGTTGGCTGGCGTCCTTTGTGATGGCTTGCCGCACGCGCGTCAATCGCCGTAATGCCGCACAACTGCTGGCCCTGGCGTTGGAAAGCCAGGCAGTTCTGGGGCGCTGGCGGGAGGAGGACCACCTGGAGGGTTTCGCCTGGCGGCGCAACGGCAAGCTCGTCGCGTTCCGCACGCAACGGGCATTTGCCCAAGGGCGTGAACACCTGCTCGATCCCGCCTGCCAACGGGTACTGGGCGGCGCCGAACTACGCGGACTCGATTCGGCCCTGGTCGATGCGCCCTTCGTTGGCGGTGTGCTCACCCCGGACGAGGAGGTCGCCGATTGCCACCGCTTCTGCCTGCGCCTGGTCGAGCACTTGCAGGCGTCAGGGCGGTTCCGGTTGCACCTGGGGCGTCCGGTGACGCGGCTGATACCGCGCGATGATCGTGTGGTCGCGCTGCAACTGGGCGATGAGCGGCTGGAGGTTCAGCGACTGGTGCTCAGTGCCGGGCACCGTAGTGCCGGCCTGGCATTGCCTGGCTTGAACTTGCCGCTCTATCCACTCAAGGGCTACAGCTTGACCGCGCCCGTCAGCGCTGCACATCGGGCACCCGAGGTGAGCATCACCGACTACGAGCGCAAGATCGTCTATGCCCGGTTGGATGATCAGCTACGGGTGGCGGCGATGGTGGATATCGTCGGCTACGACGAGTCGGTGGATGCCGGCAGGCTGATGAGCATGCGCCGGCTCGCCCGGGAGACCTTGCCGCGGGCCGCCGAGTACGGGCAGGCGGTAGAATGGGCGGGAATGCGGCCGGCGACCCCGACCGGCGTGCCGATCATTGGCTCCACGCACTATCGCAACCTGTGGTTGAACCTGGGACATGGCGCATTGGGCTTCACCCTGGCCTGCGGTAGTGGCGAGCGCATGGCGAGTATGTTGAGTTGAATGTGCCGGTATCATCGGGACAAACCCGTCCCCACGAAGTCGACTGGTGGGAGCGGGTCTGCCCGGCGATGGGGTATCTACGAATGGATCAGCGGCCCAAGCGCATCGGCCAGCCCACTACCTTTTTCGCCCTCGGCGTGGCATAGGTGCGCACCTTCGAAGTGCTCAAGCCCATCCGCACCAACGACTCGGCAATGGTCACCGCCGCGCTCACCCCATCCACCACCGGCACCCCGGTGCGCTGGCGGATCTGCTCGTCCAGCCCGGCCATCCCGCCGCAGCCCAGGCAGATCACCTCGGCCTTGTCCTCGCGCACGGCGCGCTCGGCCTGGTCAACGATGGCTTGCACTGCGCGCACAGGGTCGGCCTCCAGTTCCAGCACCGCCAGGCCACTGGCGCGTACCGAGGCGCAGCGCTCGTACAGGCCGGAGAGTCTGAGGCGATCCTCGATCAACGGCACGGTGCGGTCCAGGGTGGTCACTACCGAGTAGGCGTGCCCCAGGTACATGGCGGTACTGGCGGCTGCGTCGGTGATGTCCACCACCGGCACGTTCAGCAGCTCCTGCAAACCTTCGCGACCATGCTCGCCGTAGCCGGCCTGGATCACTGCATCATAGGGCTGGTCGTAGGCCAGCACCCGGTCCATCACGGCGATGGCGGCAAGGTAGCTTTCGAAGTTGCCCTCGACCGACTCGGCGCCGAACCAGGGGGTCAGGCCGACGATCTCGGTGCCTGGTGCGGCGACGCTGCGTGCCTGCTCGGCGATGGCTTCGGTGATGGCTTCGGTGGTGTTGACGTTGGCGATCAGAATACGCATGTCAGATCTCCCTGGATCAGTGGCTGCTGTGGTCGACGGCGATGCTTTCGCCGCTGACGTCGTGGTACTGGCCGTGACGCGGCGCGATCAGCAGGTACACGGCGGCGGCGATGCCGGCACCGATCAGCCAGGAAAACGGCGCGACACCATGGAAGTTGGGCACCAGGGCCAGGAGGATGGCCAGCAGCGCGGCGGGAAGGAATGCCGCCACGGCGCGCAGGTTGACGCCACGGCTGTAGTGGTACGCACCGTTGGGGTTTTCGCTGTACAGCTCGGGCACGTTGATGCGGCCCTTACGCAGCAGCCAGTAGTCGGCCATGATCACGCCGTACAGCGGGCCGAGCAGGGCGCCCAGGCCGGAGAGGAAGTACACGATCACCAGCGGGCTGTTGTAGAGGTTCCATGGCAGAATCAGCACGGCCAGGGTGGCGCTGATCAGGCCGGCGCGGCGGAAGTTGAGGTGACGTGGCGCCAGGTTGCTCAGCACGAAGGCCGGCGCGACGAAATTGGCCATGATGTTCACCGCCACGGTGACGATCAGGAAGGCCAGGCAGCCCAGTACCAGGAAGGCGGTGTTGGGGATGCTGGCGACGATCTGCGTGGGGCTGTCGATGATCTGGCCGTTGATCTGGAACTGCGCGCCGCACAGCACTACGGTGATGGCGGCGAACACCAGGATGTTCACCGGCAGGCCCCAGAAGTTGCCCACGCGGATGGTCTTGCGGCATGGCGAGGAACGGGCGAAGTCGCAAAAATTGAGCACCAGGGTGCCGTAGATCGCCAGCCACAGGGCGCCGCCGGCGAAGATGTTGCGCCACATCTCGTAGCCGGTCAGGGGTTCGGCGACCGACCAGGCGATGCGGGCGTCGGCCTGGAAGTACATGAACACCGCCAGGCTGGCCACGGTCAGCAGGATCACCGGGCCGGCGAAGGCTTCATAGCGGCGCACCATCTCCATGCCGTAGGCGAGGATCACCAGCTGTACCAGCCAGATCGCCACGAAGCATATCCAGCCCAGGCTCGACAGCCCGAGGATGCTGTCCTGGTCGTAGGCCGCCACTTGCGGCCAGATTGCGGTCAACAGCACACGCAGGACCACCGAGGCCAGGTAGGTCTGGATGCCGAACCAGGCGATGGCGATCACCGCACGGATCAACGCCGGGATCTGCGCGCCATGGATGCCGAACGCGATACGGCTGATCACCGGGAAGGGTACGCCGGTCTTCTGCCCCATGTAGCCGGACAGGTTCATGAAGAAGTACACGAGCGCCGCGCCGATCGCCAGTGACAGGAAGATCTGCCAACCCCCGAGGCCAAGGGCGAACAATCCCATGGCGAAGGAGTAGTTGGCGATGTTGTGCACGTCGTTGGTCCACAGCGCGAAGATGCTGTAGCCACCCCAGCGGCGACCTTCGAGTTTGGTCGGGGCCAGGTCGCGGTTATGCAGGCGTGGGCTGAGTTCGAGGTCGACCGCATGGCCGTCGAGGGCGGTGGGAGAGGAGGGCGTGGCAACGGAAAGTTCAGGGGCAAGGGGGAGACTGCTACTCATTCCGGCGGCTCCTGATGCGTGTGACTGCGATGAGCGGGCGCTGGCGCACGGGCTCGCCATCTCGTCGGTGCAGGCGTTGGCATCTCTGGGTTCTGGGCGCAACGGTCGCCACTGGAGCGACGCTGCGGGTTATTGTGTATTTATGTTTCGTCAACTTTGTATACAAAACACAGGCACACAAAAGCCAGTTCCATGCCAGCGAATAACGGATGCTCAGGATGGCAATTTTTGAGAACTATCTTGTTGAAAGATAACTAAATGAAATAAAGGAAATATAAGTTGACCAATTGAGCAGGTTTATTTTTTGAAGGGCAGATTTAGTTGATCAATTAGTCAATTTTTGTTGTGTGAAGTGTGTAACTTATTGGGGCGTTACCGAGGGGTATTGCACACAAAAATGGCACTTATAGTGACATTCTTGTGTACACGATTCTGCTGTCTGTAGGATGTCGCCGCCTGAACGCCTGCAGCGAAGTGCTGGCGTCAACGGCCCACGCTTCACGTCATGGGTGGCAGCCGTCGTTTCACCGGGGTCTTCTTGATGATCGCGGTATTGGTTTCGGCGAGCACATTCAATCGGTCGAGCAGGGTGTCCAATTGCTCCATCGAGCGCACGTGCAGGCGCGCGATGAAGCAATCCTCGCCCGTCACCTTGTCGCACTCGGTGAATTCGGCAATGGCCACGATTTGCCGCTCCACCTCCTGCAACTGTCCCGGCAACGGGCGAATGCGCACGATGGCCTGCAACTGGTAGCCGAAGCAGCGCGGGTCCACCTCCACGGTATAACCGCGCAGAACACCACGCTCCTCGAGCTTGCGCAGTCGTTCACTGACGCTGGGCGCCGACAACCCGGTGATCTGTGCCAGGGCCTTGAGCGAGCGGCGGGAGTCCTCCATGAGGGCATTGATCAGCAGTTGGTCGATATCGTCGGTCATGGATACCTCGTTAGGCGATTGGCGTGATCGACCTTGATAGTAGAGGTTGTACTCATGTTTTGCCTTCGATATCCACTGGAGGGCTGAGGTCGCCCTCCGCATACTGTGTCCATCATCGAAAGGAGACATGAGATGGATAATTCGCTGCGCCGTGGATCGCTGGAAATGATCGCCGCCATGCTGATCTCCGGGACCATTGGCTGGTTCGTGCTGGTGTCCGGGCAGCCGGTGCTGGAGGTGGTGTTCTGGCGTTGCGTGTTCGGCGCCGTGACCTTGCTGTGCATCTGCGCTGGCATGGGCTTTCTCAGGCCTGGTGTACTGACGCGGGCCACCTTCCTCCTGGCCGTGGCCAGTGGCGTGGCGATCGTCGGCAACTGGGTGCTGCTGTTTGCCTCATACTCTCGAGCATCCATCGCCATCGGTACTGCGGTGTACAACGTCCAGCCATTCATGCTGGTCGGGTTGGCGGCGTTGTTCCTGGGCGAGAAGATCACCTTGGCCAAGCTCACCTGGCTCAGTGTCGCTTTCCTCGGCATGCTGGCCATCGTCGGCGCCCATGGCGCCGGGCAGGCAGGCGCTGGCGATTATCTGCAAGGCATCGCCCTGGCGCTGGGCGCGGCCTTCCTGTACGCCGTGGCGGCGCTGATCATCAAGCGCCTGACAGGCACGCCCCCGCATGTGATCGCGCTGATTCAGGTCAGTACCGGGGTGCTGCTGCTGGCGCCCTGGGTCAAGCTGGGTGGACTGCCGGCTGAGCCGCAGGCGCTGGGCAGCCTGGTGACGCTAGGTATCGTCCACACCGGCTTGATGTACGTGTTGTTGTACAGCGCCATCCAGCGCCTGCCGACGGCAGTGACCGGAGCGCTGTCGTTCATCTATCCGATTGCGGCGATCCTGGTCGACTGGGTGGCCTTCGGTCATCGCCTGGCGGCGCTGCAGTGGCTGGGGGTAGGGCTGATCCTGCTGGCCGCGGCGGGCATGCAGCAGGGGTGGTGGTTCCGACCTGCGGCCAAGCCTGCGCGGCATCGGGCATAATCGCCCGGGTGCAGGACGGTCGTCCGCGCTTGTCGGCATACAAGGAGGTAACCGTGTTTTCCAGGATCAGTCTCGACCAGTGGCAAGCGTTCGTCAGCACCGTGGAGTGCGGCGGGTTCCAGCAGGCTGGCGAGCATATGTTCAAGTCTCAGTCGGCGGTCAGCCACTCGGTCAGCCGCATGGAGCAACTGCTGGACCAGGAGCTGTTCATCATCGAAGGCCGCAAGGCCGTGCTCACGCCGTTGGGCCGGGCGCTGCTGCCCCAGGCCAAGCACCTGTTGGGCGCGGCACAGAAGCTCGAACACCTGGCCGATCAGTACCGGCCGGGGCTGTTCAGCGAGCAGGCGCTGGCCGTGGATGTGCTGTTTCCCATGGAAGTGCTGCAGCAGGCCTTGCTGGATTTTGCCGAGCAGTACAAGGAGCACCGGATCCGCCTGTACGAGACGGCGCTATCCGGTGCCCGCGAGCTGCTGGAGGATGGCAAGGTCGAACTGGGCATTGCCAGCAGTTTGCCGTCCGGTTACCTGCAGGAGTTGCTGCTCACGGTCTCGCTGGTCTGCGTGGTCGGCGCCGGCCATCCACTGGGTCAGGTGCGGCGCGAGTTGAGCCTGGATGACATGAAGCACCATCGTCAGGTGGTGATTCGCGATTCCGGAACGCGCAACCCGCAGAACAGCGGCTGGCTGGGGACCTCTCAGCGCTGGACGGTGAGCAGCCTGGCGGTGGCCGAGAGTTTCGTCGAGCGCGGGCTGGGGTTTGCCTGGCTGCCGATGCATCGGGTCCGGCAAGGTCTCGCCGCAGGGCGGTTGCGCCGAGTGGATTTGCGGCATCAGCGCGAGCGCGAGGTGCCGATGTACATGGGCTATCCAGAGGCGTATCGGCGTAGCGAAGAGGTGCAACTGCTGGCGCGTATCCTGCGT
>NZ_JAOEBG010000015.1 GCF_029836165.1 Pseudomonas sp. GD04091 | reverse complement strand
GCGCAGCCCTTTCGCGACACAAGGCCGCTCTTACACAGGTTGAGTGGTTCCGCCAACCTGCTCCCCGGCACTGCGCAGATACGCCTCATACAACCCGGCATACACCCCACCGGCCTCCACCAGCGCGGCATGCCGGCCCAGCTCGACCACCCGTCCATGGCGCACCACGGCGATCCGGTCGGCGTCGCGGATGGTCGCCAGGCGATGGGCGATGATGATCGCCGTGCGCCCCTCGCAGAGCCGGCGCAGTGCCTGCTGGATACGCCGCTCGGTGTGCACGTCGACCGCCGAGGTCGCTTCGTCCAGCACCAGCACCGCCGGGTCCGCCAGATAGGCGCGTACCAGACATACCAGTTGGCGCTGGCCGTGGCTGAGGTGGCTGCCCAGCGGCCCGACCTCGGTGTGATAGCCCAGCGGCAGGCGCTCCAGCACCTCGTCGGCGCCCAGTTCGCGAGCGGCGGCGATCAGTTGGGCGTCGTTGGCGTCGGGCCGGGCCAGGCGCAGGTTGTCGAGGAGGCTGCCACTGAAAAGCACGTTGTCCTGCAGCACCACACCGACATTGCGCCGCAGGTCACGCTGGGCCAGTTCGCGCAGGTCGATGCCGTCGAGCTTCACTGTGCCGTGCCGCACGTCGTAGAAGCGCGTGAGCAACTGCACCAGGGTGCTCTTGCCATGCCCCGAGGGGCCGACGATGGCCAGCACCTCGCCCGCCGGAACATGCAGGTCGAGCCCGTCGATCACCGGGCGTCCACCACTGGCGCCGTAGGCGAAGCCGACCTGCTCGAAGTCCACCTGGCCACGGGCCCGGCCCAGCGCCCGTGGCCGTTCGGGGTCGAGCACCTGGGCGCGGGTGTCGAGCAACAGGAAGATCCGCTGCGCCGACGCGCTGCCGGTGGCGTAGCGTTCGAACAGGTCCGACAGTTCCTGCAGCGGTCCGAGGAACAGGAACACGTAGAACAGGCTCTCGGCCACCTGGCCGACGCTCACCCGGCCCTCGGCCAGACCGAAGGCGCCCACCAGCAACAGCACGGCCATGCCCGCCGTGCCCAGCAACGCGGTGAACGGGGCGAACCAGCCGGCGCGCAGGCTGCCGCGGATCAGCGCCTGGTTGAAGTCCTCCAGCAGGCGGCGGTAGCGCTGCTGGTTGCTGGCTTCACGCGCGCATTGCTGGATCAGCCGCACGCCGCTGACGCTCTCGACCAGGTGCGCGGTGAAGCGGCTGCGCTGCTCGGCGACCTTGGCCCAGTTGCGTTGCGACACGCGCTTGAAGCGCCAGGTGGCGAGTGCCAGCAGCGGCACGGTGGCGGCCAGGCTGTAGAAGAAACTCGGCTCGATGCGCCACAGCATCACCCCGGCCAGGCCGCAGCGCAGCACCGCGCCGAGCAGCTCCGGTGGGCCTTGCACCACCAGCGGCTCCAAGGCATCCACGTCACGGTCGGCGCGGGCGATGATGCGTCCCGCGCGGGTCTGGTCGAAGTAGCTCACCGACAGCGCCTGGACGTGGGCGAACACTTGCACGCGCAAGGCGTTGAGCACGCGGATGGCGGCGGCCCCTGCGATGAACTGCGAGACGCCGGCCAGCAGGAAGCGTCCCAGCCAGCTGGCCGCCAGGCCCAGACCGAGCCATAACACCAGGCGCTCGTCCAGCAGCCAGTGACCGGCGTCCTGGATCAGCCCGTAGTCGAGCAGTTCGCGGACGAACCATGGCCGCAGGAACACGGTGAACACCAGCAGCAGTTCCAGGCCGATCACCGCCACGATCGCCCCGCAGATCGGCCGCAGCAGCGGCAGCAGGCGCTGCAGCATGCCGCGGTCGAGGGCCTGGCGGGCCAGGCGTTGTTCGATGTCGATATCGCTTTCAGCCATGCTCGATCCCCAGCAGGTCGCGGTAGAGGGCGTTGTGCGTGGCCAGTTCGGCGTGGCTGGCGCTGGCGCTGATGCGCCCGCCGTCGAGCAGCAGCACGCGGTCGGCCAGCAGCAGGGTGGATAGCCGGCTGGTGATCAGCAGCAAGGTCGGCGCCCGGCGTTGGTCGCCGCGCAGACGACGCAGGCTGTCGAGCACGCGACGTTCGCTCTGGGCGTCCAGGGCGCTGGTGGCGTCGTCCAGGCACAGGATATCGGGCGCGCCGAGCAGCGCGCGGGCCAGGCACAGGCGCTGGCGCTGGCCGCCGGACAGGGTCACGCCACGGTCCCCCAGCGGTGTGTCCAGGCCATGGGGCAGGCGCTCCAGCACATCCTCGGCGGCGGCCAGGCGCAGGGCCTCGCGCAGCTCGCCGTCGCTGGCGTGCGGTGCGGCCAGGCGCAGGTTGGCGGCCAGCGAGTCGGAGAACAGGAAGCTTTCCTGCGGCAGTACCTGCACCCGGCGACGCAAGGCCGCCAGGTCGAGGTCGCGTACATCGTGCCAGCCAGCCCTGTCGGAGCCGACCCGCACGCTGCCGCCGTCGGCCTCGGTCAGGCGCGGCAGCAGGCTGGCCAGCAGGCTCTTGCCGCTGCCGGTGGCACCGACCAGGGCCACCACTTCGCCGGGCCGCAGGTGCAGCGAGCAGCCGTGCAGCAGGTCGCGGTCGGCCCCTGGCGTGACCACGCGCACCTGGTCCAGCTTCAGGCCCAGCGGCCCCGCTGGCAGCGCGCTCGGGCCACTGACGACGGCGGGGCGCTCGTCGAGCAGCTGCCAGATGCGTTCGGCGCTGGCGCGGGCATCGGCGAAGGTCTGCATGACCCGGCCGATGCCTTCGATGCGAAACACCAGGGTGGTCGCCACCAGCAGCGAGGTCACCAGCTCGCCGATGCCCAGGCGACCGGCGGCCACCTGGTGGGCGCCATACACCAGGATCCACGCATGGCCGAGGGCGACCACCGCCTGCGGCAACGGAATGCGCGAGCTGGCGTAGGCCAGCGCCGCCCGGGCATGGCCGCTGAACAGTGTCACCTGCTCGGCGAAACGGGCGATGCGCCGATCTTCCAGGCCGAACGCCTTGATCACCCGCACGCCGCCGATGCCTTCGGCCAGCTCCTGGCTGACCTGGTCGTAGGCCCCGGCGACAGCCCGATCGAGGCTGACCAGGCGCCCGGTCTGGCGCACGAACAGCCACAAGCCGGCGCCGGTCAGCAGCAGGGGGACCAGGCCCAGCAGTGGGTCGTACCAGCCCAGCAGGCCGACCGCGGCCAGCACCACCAACGGTGTCTCGACGATCTGCCGCCAGAAGGTGATCAGCGCATCGCGCACCTTGTCGGCGTCGCGGGTGGTGCGGGTCACCAGCTCGCCCATGCCATGGTGCCAGTGGTAGCCCAGGTGCAGGGCCTGGACCTGTTCGAGAATGCGTTCGCGCAGGCGCGTCAGCAGGGCCTGGCTGAGCACCAGCGACAGCACGGCGGCGGCGTACTGCAACAGGCCGCGGCCCAGGGCGATGGCCAGCAGCGTCCACAGCCAGTGCCAGCCCAGGCTGGCGTCGAGGCTGCCGTCGGCCAGGCGGGTGACGGCGCGGCCGGCGCCGACATCGTCGACGGCATGGCCGATCAGCCATTGCTGCCAGGCCAGGCCCAGGTTGCCGGCGATGTACAGGGTGGTGACCAGGGTGAAGCGCCAGGGCATCTCGCGGTAGATGGCCAGGGCGCGCAGGAGCGGGTGTCTGGAGGTCATGCAGGGCTCGGATCTGGTGGTGGCGGGAGGTGTTCGAGGTCGCCGGGGGCGCTGCGCGCCCCTTCGCGACACAAGGCCGCTCCTACAGGACTCGCGCGCGGCCTTGCGCCGCGAAAGGGCTGCATGGCAGCCCCCAAGGGCGCAACCCCTCAGCGGCGTGTGGCGCCTTGCGCTTGCTTGGCATTGAGCACTGCCGTGTACTCCCCTGGATCCACCCCGTTGAGGTAGTAGTTGCCGACGTTGTGCAGCCGCCAGCGGATCGGGTCGTGGGTGGTGTGCACCCGGGCATCGCGCCAGAACCGGTCCAGGTTCCACTTGCTCAGCGAGGCGCTGGCCCCCAGCAACGAGAACAGGTCACTGGAGATTTTCAGCGCCGCCGCATCGGCATGCGCCCGGGCGGTGGCCACTGAAAGGATCAGCTCATCCTCCAGGGCCTTGTCCTCGGGCGTGCGCTCATGGGCGTCGAATACCCGCGCCGCCTCGCGCAGCACCGACTCGGCGCCGCGCAGGGCCACGGCGTACTCGCCGACCTGGCGGATGATGTGCGGCTCGTCGCTGGCCCGCTCGACGCCGCTCTCGACCCAGGCCCGGGCATGTTCGCGCAGGTAGGCCACCGCCGCCTGCAGGGCGCCGGCGGCGATGCCGCTGTCGATGGCGGCGTGGAGGATCTGCGGGAAGGTCAGCCCGGTGCGCTTCATCGGCCCACTGCGCAACGTGACGAAGCGCTCGTCGAGAACGATCTCGTCGAACTTCACCGTGCCGCTCACCGAGTGCTGCTGGCCGAAGGCGTGCCAGTCATCGACCAGGGTCAGGCCAGGGGTGTCACGGTGCAGCAGCACGCCGGCGCCGCCATCCTCGCTGGCGGCAGTCAGCGAGATCCAGTCGGCCAGGTAGGCGCCGGTCGAATAGAACTTGCTGCCGTTGAGCACCAGGCGGCCATCGGCGCGGCGTTCGACGCGGGTCTTGAGGGCGAACTTGTTCTTGCCGCCGACCTCGGCCAGGGCATTGCCCAGACGCTTGCCGGCCAGCACATCGGCCAGCACGCGGTCGCGGACCTCGTCGGGATAGCCGCCGAGCACGCCGCGCAGCATGACGTTGTGGATCTGCAGCAGCTGGCCGACGCCGCCGTCGGCGCTGGAGACCAGGCGCACGGTTTCGACGATGGTGGCGACCGAGGCGCCGAGACCGCCGAACTGCGTGGGCACGCCGATGGCGGTGAGGCCGCTGCTCGACAGCAGCTCGGCCTGGCGGCGGGGCAGCTGGCCGTTGTTGCGCGGGTCGGCGGCGAGGGCGGCGATTTCGCCGGCGACCTGGCGGGCGATGTCGATGGCTTCGGTTTCGCGGGTGATGCGCCGGGCTGGCGGGTGTTCGATGGTGGTCATGGGTTACCTCGATGGCGGTGTGCGGGGGACCGGCTGCCACAGGAGGTGATACAGAACCCTGTGGGAGCCGGCTTGCCGGCGATGGGGCGCGCGGCGGCCCCAGTCCTGCAAACACCAGAGCAACTTCTTTGCCACCCCCATGGAGCCCTTGCCGCATCAGGCTTTCAGCGCGCCCTTGCTGCTCCAGCAACACCCCTGGTCGCAGTTTCTGCTGATCAGGCAGCACCCGCGCCGCAATCCTGCACCCTGGCCAGCAATCCTGCCCCTGACCTAAAGCGAAAAGCCCTGTATTCCGGGCGTTCCAGCCGTTGGCACGGGCGCTGCAATGGTCCTTGCACGACGCCCAAGGAGCCCCCCATGACCCTCGCTCAAGCCGCCCCTCAACCTGCAACGCTGGACCGCCTCTGGTTCACCCGCTGCCCGGTGCCCACCGCCTCGGGCATCGCCTACAAGCTCGGCTGGCTGCAAGACGAATTCGCCGCCGACGGCCTGCCCATCGATACCCTGCAGGAGGCCCGCCAGCTCGGCCATCATCACTACGATCACCAGCTCCCCGGCCTGTTCCGTGAGGGTGGCAACCTGCCGGCCCTGGCCGCCCGCGCCGCCGGTGCGCCGACACGGCTGATCGGCCTGACCTGGATCGAGGAATGGCAGACCCTTCTGGTCCGTCCCGACAGCAATATCCGCCGCCCAGAAGACCTGCGCGGCAAGCGCCTGGCCTTGCCGGCCTGGGGCGACAACCGCCCCGGCAGCATCGCCCGGGCCATGAGCCTGCACGGCTACAAAGGTGCGCTGGCCTCGGCCGGCCTAGGCTTCGATGACGTGCACCTGGTGGAGGTGGCGCTGCTCGATCAGCTCGACGCCGGCACCCCGCAACTGGGCCTGCAACGGCTGTGGTCGGGCCTGGACCCACTGGTGCGCGGCGAGGTGGACGCGGTGTACGTCAAGGGCGCCGCCGCCGCCGACGCCGCCCGCCGCCTGGGCCTGGTGGTCGGTATCGACCTCGACGCCCTGGCAGACCCGCGCCATCGCATCAACAACGGCACGCCCCGGCCGATCACCGTGCACCAGCGCCTGCTCGACGAGCACTTCGACCTGGTGGCGCGCTTCCTCGCCCAGACCCTGCGCGCCGCCGACTGGGCCGCCGGCAACCGCGACGCGCTCAACGGCATCCTCGAGGACGAGACCCGCGCCGGCAGCCAGGGCGTGGCCGAAGCGTATCGCGGCGACTTCCACACCACCCTGGCACCGAACCTGTCGCCCCAGCGCCTGGCGTTCCTCGACACCCAGAAGACCTTCCTCAACCTGCACGGCTTCCTGGAACGCGACTTCGACCTCGCCGACTGGGTCGACCACCGCCCCCTGCAAGCCGCCCACGACCTGCTGGCCCAGCGCCGCGCCTGATACCGGAGACCGACCATGACCGTACTGATCAACGAACGCCCCCTCACCGCCGAGCTGCAAGCCTTCACCGACCAGGTGCTGGCCGAGGCCGAAGCGGCCTTCAGCGTGTTCCGCGAAACCCGCACCATCACCGCCAACGGCACCGTCGGCTTCATCGAGCGGGTGCCCGGCGAGGAACTGCTGGTGTCGGTGAACTACGGCGGCCCGTGGAACCACCGCAAGCCGCTGGAGGCGACGGTCAGCGACTTCGCCGGCAATGTCATCCTCGGCAAGGGCAAGGGGGGGCTGGGCCGCTACACCAAGCTGTTCCAGAGCCACGCCGACATCACCACCGTGTCCCACGTGCACAGCCCCTACCTCGGCGCCTGGGCCCAGACCCACCGCAGCCTGCCGTTCCACTACGTGCCGGTGCAGCGCTACCAGCTGGCCCGCGAGCTGCCGGTGTACATCGACCGCCGCCAGGCCGAGGTGGATTTCATCCTCGAGCAGATCGCCGCCAACCCGTTCAACCTGGCCATCCTCGAAGCCAACGGCGGCGCCACCGTGTGGGGCAAGCAGGGTCTGCGCGCCACCGCCGAATTCATCCTGCTGCTGGAGGAGGGCGCGCAGATCCAGCTGCTCGCCGACGCCCTCGGCGGCTCGCGTCCCTATGGCCCGGGTGTGCTCACCCAGCAGTGGAAGATGAGCGGCCTGTACGAGCGCGCCAGCGAACTGGGCCTGGTGCCCGGCATCGACCGTCGCAACTGATCCCGCACTTTTCGCGCAAGGAGCACGCCCATGGCGGTCAAGATCCTCTGGTACCTCACCACCCCCGACGGTCCCTATCCCTGGGAGCCCGAGGGCCGCTGGCGCACCGACTTCCAGCATCTCAAGCAACTGGCCGTAGCGGCCGACCGGCTGGGCTACTACGGCTCGCTGCTCGGCTCCAGCCCCAACGAGAGCCTGGCGGTGTCGGCGGCGCTGATCGATGCCACCGAGCGCCTGAAATTCCTCGTCGCGCAGCATCCCGGCGAGCTGTCGCCGGCGGTGCTGGCCAAGTGGGCGCTGACCTTCGACCAGTTCTCCAATGGCCGGCTGCTGTTCAACGTGGTCAACGGCAATGACGCGGGCCTGGCGACCCTCGGCGTGCATTACCCGCACGATGAACGCTACGATTTCAGCCTCGAGTACTGGCGGGCGTTCCAGGGTTTCTACGCCGGCGACACCGACGGCTACGCCGGGCGCTACGTCAAGCTCGCGCCACGGGCGCCGGCAGCGGCCAGTCACCCCTTGGGCGGCTGGCATCCACCGAAACAGAAGCCCGGCATCCCGTTGTGGGGCGCCGGGACCTCGGCTGCGGGGGTGGCCCATTCGGTGCAACTGCTCGACGTCTACCTGAGCTTTGCCGACACCCCGCGCAAGCTCGGCGACAAGTTCCGCCGGGTGGCCGCCGAGGCGGCGAAGATCGGCCGCGAGCTGAGCTACGGTACGCGCCTGCAGGTCATCGTCCGCGAAACCGAGGAAGAGGCCTGGGCCCACGCCGAGAAACTCCTGCAGCGCACCTCGCTGACTACCGCCCGCGCTTCCATCGAGCGCCAGCTGCCACCGGGCGAAACCCTGGAGACCTTCGTCAGCGACGACCCGCGCATCCAGCGCAACCTCGACAGCATCCGTGCCGGCCGCCTGCCCGCCGCCCGCGACCTGGAGATCCACCCCAACGTCTGGCTCGGCCCGAGCCTGTTCGGCTTCAACATCCTCGGCCCCGCCGCCGGCACCTACCTGGTCGGCAGTGCCGCGCAGGTCGCCGAACGCATCCGCGAGTACGAGGCGCAGGGCACCTCGGCGTTCATCCTCTCGGGCTTCCCGCTGATCGACGAGGCGCAGCGGGTCGCCGACCTGCTGTTCCCGTTGCTCGACCTGGACCACGGTTTCGAGGTGCCGCGCCTGGGCGTGGCGCCGAAAGCGACCGTGGCCGAACCGGCGTAAGGGGGCGCGATGAGCGAGCTGTTCACCCGCCGGGGCTTTCTCGGCACCAGCCTGGCCGTCGGCGGCGGCCTGCTGCTCGGCGGCTGCGACAGCGGTACGCCGGCCGCAGGGCCGATTGCACTTTCGAGCACGCCGGTCCGCGGCGGGCGCCTGCGCGTCGGCATCATCGACGGCGACCAGTCGGGCAACCTGGACGCCCACAAGCCGGTGGGCGGCGGCATCATCCGCGGCTGGGCGCTGTACGCCAAGCCCTGGGAATGGAACGCCGACGTCAGCACGCGCCTGGCCCTGGCCGAGTTCGCCGAGCCCAACGCCGACGCCAGTGCCTGGACCATCCGCCTCAAGCCGGGGTTGGAATTCCACCACGGCAAGACCGTGGGCGCCGACGACCTGCTGTTCTCGATCCGGCGCCTGACCGACCCGCAACTGGCCTCGCCGTTCGCCGGGCTGGTCGGCGCCATCGACCGCCAGGCCTTGCGCAAACTGGATGAGCGCACGGTGCAGATCCGCTTCAAGGAAGGGCAGAGCTTCTTCCCGCTGGACGAAACGCTGATCAGCTTCGGCGGCGTGGTGCCCACCGACTACCACCCGGTGAGCAACCCGGTGGGCGCCGGCCCTTACCGCCTGAAAAGCTTCATCCCCGGCCAGCGCTCGCTCTACAGCCGTTTCGAAAACTACTACAAGCCCAACCGGCCTTACGCCGACGAGCTGGAGATCATCGAGTTCAAGGACCAGGTGTCCCGCGTCGCGGCCTTGCGCGCCGGGCAGATCGACGTGGCCAGCGGTGTGCAGGCCGAGCACAGCGCCTTGCTCAAGGCCGATCCGCGCCTGCGCCTGTACGCCTCGCCGACCACCTCGTTCACCGGCTTCAACCTCAACCTGGCCAAGGCGCCGCTGCAGGATGTGCGGGTGCGTCAGGCCCTGCGCCTGCTGGTGGATCGCCAGGAGCTGGTGGCCCGTGGGCTCAATGGCTTCGGCCGGGTGGCCAACGACCTGTACTCGCCCCACGACCCCACCTACAACCACGCCATCGCCCAGCGCCCCCACGACCTGGAGCAGGCCCGCGCCTTGCTGCGCCAGGCCGGCCAGGCCGACCTGCGCCTGGAGCTGACCACGCCCGCGGGTTCAGGCGTCAACGCCGCGCTGGTGTTCGCCCGGCAGGCGCAGAAGGCCGGGGTGCAGGTCAAGGTCAGCCAGGTCGACGGCTCGGTGTTCAACGGCCCGCAGCGCGAGCAGTGGCAGCTGTCGCCGGGCGCCACCCCGGCCCGTGGCTTTCTCGCCTCCGGCCTGCACAACGACGCGCCCCAGGCCATCTACAACCGCAGCAACTTCCATGATCCGCGTTTCGCGGAGCTGTTCCGCGAGGCCCTGGCCCAGCCCGACCTGGTCCGCCGCCGGGCACTGGTGCACGAGGCCCAGGCCATCCAGCACGAACGCGGCGGCCTGCTGATCTGGGGCTTCAGCGACGTGCTCGATGCCGCGTCCGCCCGGGTCGGCGGCCTCACCCCCGAACAGACCACCTTCGCCTCCTGGCGCTTCGACGAGCTCTGGTTGAACCATGCCTGATCACCTGCACCGTCCACCCCGCACGCCGGCCTGGCTGGCCTGGTTCCTTGGCCGTCTGGGCCAGGGCCTGCTCACCGCCTGGGTCATCAGCCTGGTGGTGTTCATCGCCACCCAGGCGCTGCCCTCGGACCCGGCGCGGGTGATCCTCGGCCCCGACGCGCCACTGGACAGCATCCTCACCTTGCAGCGGCAACTGGGCCTCGACCGGCCGCTGCTCGAACAATACGCCCGCTGGTTCGGCGCCGCGTTGCGCGGCGACCTGGGCGTGTCGCTGGACTCCCAGGTAGCGGTGGCCACGCTGCTGCTCGGCCGCCTGGGCCACACCCTGGCGCTGCTGGCCGGGGTGCTGGCGCTGGTGCTGCCGCTGGCCGTGCTGCTCGGGGTGAGCCTGGCGCTGCGCCGCGACAGCCGCCTGGACCGCTGGGCCCTGTCGCTGCTGATCCTGCTCAAGGCGACGCCGGGCTTCCTGCTGGCCATCGGCCTGGTGCTGCTGTTCTCCATGCCCGGCATGGGCTGGCTGCCGGCGGTGTCGATCCTCGATCCGCAGCGACCGTTGTGGACGCAACTGAACTACCTGGTGCTGCCGGTGATCGCCTTGTCACTGTCGAGCCTGCCGTACCTCACGCGATTGGTGCGCGCCTCGATGATCGAGGCGCTGGAGTCGGACTACGTGATCGCCGCGCGCCTGCGCGGTATTGCCGAGCGGCGCATCGTCTGGCGCCACACCTTGCCCAACGCCCTGGTGCCGGCGATCCAGGGCGTGGCCCTGACCTTGCGCGTGCTGGTCGGCGGCGCGCTGCTGGCCGAGGTGATCTTCAGCTACCCCGGCATCGGCACCGCCCTCAACGCGGCGATCCAGATGCGCGACCTGCCGATGATCCAGGGCATCGTGCTGGTGATCACCCTGGCGGTGGTGCTGATCAACCTGCTGGCCGACCTGCTGACCGTGCTGCTCACCCCGAAACTGCGCACCGCCCACCGCGTGCGCCTGATCCGTCGCAACCGCCGCGGCCTGCTGCCCTGGTGGCGGCGGGCACGTGGCGTACCCGCCCGAGAGGCCTCCCATGACTGATGCCCGACTGTTCGCCGACCCCCAGGTGCGCCGCGGCGCCCTGATCACCGCGCTGGTGGCGCTGCTGGCCCTGTGCGGGCCGTGGTTGGCGCCGTTCGAACCCACGGCGATGGTCGGCCCGGTGTACGGCCCGCCTGTGGCGGGAGCGCCGCTGGGCCATGACTTTCTCGGCCACGACCTGGTGTCACGGCTGCTCAGCGGCGGCCTGTCGGTGCTGTGGATGTCGCTGGCGGCCTCGCTCATCGCCCTGCTGGCAGGCGCCAGCCTTGGCCTGCTCGCCGGCTTTTCGCGGCGCCGGCTGGACCAGGCGATCAGCTGGGTGGCGGACGTGTCGCTGGCGTTCCCCGACCTGATCCTGGTGCTGCTGATCGTTTCCATGCTCGGCCGCGCCCCGTGGCTGATCGTGCTCACCGTGGCCATCGCCTTCACTCCGGGGGTCATTCGTCTGGCTCGCGGCAGCGCGGTGGCAGTGGCCGGGCAGGAGTTCGTCGAGGCAGCGCAGATGATGGGCTACCCGCGCTGGCGCATCCTGTTCGGCGAGATCCTGCCGAACATCCTCACGCCGCTCTTGGTGCACTTCGGCAACATGCTGACCTGGGCCGTGGGCATGCTCTCGGGGCTGGGTTTCCTTGGCTATGGCGTGGCGCCGCCCGCCGCCGATTGGGGCTTGATGATCAACGAGAATCAGGCGGGTCTGCTGGTTCAGCCCTGGGCGGTGCTGGCACCGGCGCTGCTGATTGGTGTGTTCGCCTATGGCACCAACATCCTGGCCGAAGGCATCGGTCGGGTCAGCGCACGGATCGGGGAGAAGCAGCCATGAACGCCGCCGTCGAGATCGAAACCGTGCTGCGGGTCGACGGCCTGCGGGTGGAGCTGGCGGGGCAGGTGGACGTGCTCTCGGGCGTGTCCTTCAGCCTGGCGGCGGGGGAGATCGTCGGCCTGGTGGGCGAGTCCGGCTCGGGCAAGACCACCTTGGCCACCGCCTTGCTGCGCCATGCCCGGCGTGGCGCAAGGCTCGTCGGCGGCCGTGTCGAGGTGGCAGGGCATTCGCTGCTCGAACTCGAAGGCGAGGCCCTGCGCCAGGCCCGCGGCGGCCTGGTCGGCTATGTCGCCCAGGACCCGGCGACCGCGCTCAACCCGGCGTTGCGCATCGGCCAACTGTTGCGTGAAAGCTTGCAGGCCCACCAGCCAGGGACGTCGGTCGAGGACCAGCACCGACGCATCGCCGAGACCTTGCTCGACGTCGGGCTGCCCGATGACGCAGCCTTCCTGCGACGCTTCCCGCACCAACTGTCCGGTGGTCAACAGCAACGGGTGATGCTGGCGCTGGCGTTCGTGCTGCGGCCCAGGCTGATCGTGCTGGACGAGCCGACCACGGCGCTGGACGTGACCACCCAGGCCCATGTGCTGGCGACCCTCAAGCGCCTGTGTCGCAGCCTGGGCGTGGCGGCGCTCTATGTGACCCACGACTTGGCAGTGGTCCGCGACCTGGTCGACCGGGTGCTGGTGATGTACGCCGGGCGGCTGGTGGAGGTGGCCGGGCGCGAGGCGCTGTTCACCCACCCGGCGCACCCGTACACCCGCGCCTTGCTCGCCGCCATCCCCGATGTCGCCCGGCGCCAGCCGCTGCAGGCGATCGCCGGCCACGCGCCGGCCCCCGGGCAGCGCCCGCACGGTTGTGCCTTTGCCCCGCGTTGCCCGCGACGGCGAGCGGAGTGCGTGGTGATCGAGCCGGGATTGTTGCGGCTCGAAGGCGGCCAGCAGGTGGCCTGCCTGTTGCCCCATCAGGCGCCGTTGGAGATGCCGGGCGAACTGGCCGAGGTTGCCATGGCCGAGTCTTGTGCGTCGGCGCTGCTGGAAGTGCAGGCGCTCGATGTAGCCTACGACCGCCAGGTGCTGTTCGACGTGTCGCTGCGCGTCGGTGCGGGTGAGTGCCTGGCGCTGGTGGGCGAGTCCGGCTCGGGCAAGACCAGCCTGGCCCGGGCCATCGCCGGCCTGGGCGAGAACGTCCACGGGCAGCTGCGCTATGCCGGCCAGGCGCTGGCCGTGGCGGCCCGGCAGCGCGATGGCGAGGTCCGTCGGCAGATCCAGTACGTGTTCCAGAACCCCTACCGGGCGCTGAACCCTCGGCACACCGTGTTGCAGACCCTGGCCACGCCGCTGGCGCACTTCTTTGGCGTGCGCGGTGCCGAGGCGCGGCGGCGGGTCGAGGCGGCGCTGGCGCGGGTGGCGCTACCGGCCAGCGTTGCCGAGCTGTATCCACACAGCCTGTCCGGCGGCGAACGCCAGCGTGTGGCGATTGCCCGGGCGCTGGTGTGCGAGCCACGCTTGCTGGTGTGCGACGAGATCACCTCGGCGCTGGATGTGTCGGTGCAGGCTTCGATCCTCGAACTGCTGCGCCAGCTGCGCGCCGAAGGCCTGGCCGTGCTGTTCGTCACCCATGACCTGGGCGTGGTGCGGGCGATTGCCGATCGGGTGCTGGTGTTGCGCCAGGGGCGGGTGGTGGAGCAGGGGACGGTGGAGGGGGTGCTGGATCGGCCACGGGAGGCCTATACCCAAGCGCTGCTGGCGCACTCGCCGAGTGTGTATCGGAGTGGGTGATTGTCCCGCTCGCCTGTGAGCGTCGTCCGTTCAGCCGGATAAAGCTTGCGGGAGGTGCTCCGACAACTCCATCGCGTCGTGAAGGATACGTACGACCTCGACGACCTGATCCATCTGTTGTCGATAAAGGATCAGGTGCCTGGGACGTGCGACCCGTCCTGCCGTGGACAGGCTGTGGCACTGCATCAGGTGAAGGCTGCGCAGGCCAGCCGCGAGCTCCGTACGTTTGCAACTGCCCGCTTGCTCCGGTGCTTCACTGATCGAACGCAATGCCACCTGGAGCAGGCCTTGGTAGCGTCGTCGTGCAGCGTCGCCGAACTGCAGTTGGGTAAAACGAAGGATTTTGCTGATGTCATTACGAGCCGCGTGAGACAGGCGGATCGTTGGTGTGGTCATTCTTTATCAGCCTGCCCCAGGCTCCCCAGGTACTCATCCAGATTGTCCAGGTCGACCTCATCGAACTGGCCGGCGTTCAGTTGCATGATGCCGATGCTGGCAGCGGTACGCAGGGTCTCGAGGCGCGCCTGCTCCTGAGCTTCGTGATCGATGAGCATGCGCAGGCCCGCACGCACTACCTCGCTGAAGTTCTGGTAGCGACCCGTTTGCACAAGTTCTTCGATGGTCTGCTCCATGGGGCCTGGGACAATCACATTGTGAGTGGCCATGCTGTGCTCCAGGTAATGAAGGGATATGGCGATTTATGCCATATCCCAGCTGCAAACGCCAAAGGTGTCCGCTGGACAACCGACCTGTGGCACCCTGCAGGCCTGCTTGTCAGAACTGGTAGTCGACCTGCGCCAGCAGCGTACGCCCCGGCATCGGCTGCAGGAAAGTATTGGTCGACCCCGCCAGCCCGCTGACGAAGTTCAGCTCGTCGGTCAGGTTCAGCACCCGCACCGTCGCCCCCCACTGCGGCTGGCGGTAGTACACCGCCAGGTCCAGGTTGTACTCATCGGGCACCTTCACCGTCTTGCTCAGGTTCAGGTACCAACTGCTGGTCCACCACCCCGACAGCTCCACGCCAAAGCCTGAGTCGAAGCGGTAGTCCACATAGCCGCCGGCGTTGTACTCGGGGATCTGCACCGCGTCGAAGCGGCCCGAAGGGCGCTGGTTGAGGCTGTTGTTGTCGCCGAACACGGTGCCGTTGTCGGGGATGAACCCGGCCGAGGCGAACCCCGCCTGGCTGGTGAACTCGTTGTAGGCGCTGATCCGGCTGAGGTTCAGGCCCCCGCGCAGGTGCTGGTCCTGGTAGCGCAGGGTGGCCTCCACGCCTTTGACGATCAGCCGGGCGATGTTGTTGTTGCTGTCCGGCGCCTGGTCGCGGGCCTGGCGGTAGCCGGCCAGGGTCAGGAACAGCTGATCGGGCATGGCCTCGACCTTCAGCCCCACCTCATGCAGCACGCTCAGGCTCTGGAACGCCAGCGGGTTGAGCTGGTTGGCTCCGGCGCCGGCGCCCCAGCCCAGGCCGTTGGTGAAGAAGCCGGTGTTCACCGCCAGGGAGCGGTCGAAGGTGTAGTACAGGGTGCTGTTGTCGCTGGGCTTGACGTAGGGGCTGACCTGCACCGCGAACAGCCGGTAGTTGTCCGCGTCCTTGCGCGGGTTGCCGCCGGCCAGGGTGAAGGGGTTGTCGATGCGCGCGTCGATCCAGCTGCGGCTGGCGCCGATGTTCAACCCGGCGCGTTCGCCCAAGCGCAGGTTGTGTTGGCTGAACAGGGTCTTGGTGGTCCAGATACTTTCGGCGGTGTAGGGCGCGACGGACTCGGCGTACAGGCCATGCCCGGCCGGGTACATGGCCGGCAGGTTGAGCCAGCCGTAGACGCTTGAGAACTGCGCCGCGCCGGGTTGGCCGATCCAGGCGCCATTGCCGCCGGCCGGGTTGCGGCCGGCTAGGCCGAGCAGGTCGCCGGGGTTCTTCAGCGACGGGTCCAGGGTCAGGTCGTAGGCGTTGATGGTCGAGCCGAAGTTGTTGTTGGCGGCGATCGAGCGGTTGTGCTCGCGGCGGTAGATCAGGCCGCTGTTGCTGTCGTCGACCACCGTCAGGCCGCCCAGCTGCCATTGGCCACGGGCGCGGAACTCGAAGCGGTTGTCGAAGATGTCGTCCTTGCCCCGCACCTGGAACGCTCCTACCGCATCGGTGGTGTCTGTGGAGTGCTGGTAGAAGGTGCTGTTGGCCAGGGTGATGGTGGGTGTCAGCTCGCCCTCGACGCGCAGTTGGGTGGTGAAGCGCCGCGAGCGGTTCTCGTCTTCGGCGCGCTGGCCGGTCTGCGACGACAGCGAGGTCAGGCCGTTGCCGGCCAGCGACGGGTCGTAGACCCAGCCGCGCAAGCTGCCGGGGTTGGCCTGGGTGTTGGGGTTGGCGCCCTGGAAGCTGCCGTCGACCACCGCGTACTGCCCTTGCGCATTGCGCTGGCGCCGCACCCAGCCGAGCACCTGGGCATCGCTGGCGCCTGAGGCCAGCACCGGCGACCACAGCGTGTTGCCGTTCTGGATGATCGGCGTGGCGCGCCCGGCGTGGTACTTGCCGTGGTCCACCAGTTCCTGGCTGGCGCGGTTCCAGCCATGGGTGATGTTGTAGTCGAAGTAGTCGTCGTAGGCGGCGTTCCAGTCCACCCGCAGGCTGTCGTTGCGCCAGGCGAGGGCGCCGTAGAAGGCGTCGAAGTTGTTCTCGACGTTGTCGTAGAAGTCCTCCTGGCGCTGGCGGGTGATGCTCACCCGGTAGGCCAGGTTGTCGCTGAGCGGGCCGGTGTTGTCGATGCTGAACTTGCTGGCATCGCGGGATTCGCCGTCGGGTATCCAGCTGCCGATCTCGCCCGACAGCTGGGTGCGGAAACGGCTGAAGTCGGGCTTCTTGCTCAGGTAGTTGATGTAGCCGCCGCTGCCGCTGACCGATCCGTAGGTCACCGACGACGGACCGGCGACGATGTCGGCGCCCTCGACGGCATTGAAGTTGGCCGGATGGCGCACGCCGTAGGCACGCTGGCCGTCCTGGAACACCTCAGAGGCCTGGCCGCGGATCTGCGGGGCGATGCCGGCGTTCTGGCCGCCGCCACGGGTGATGCCGGGGGCGTACTTGACCAGGTCGTCGGCGCTGCGGATCGGGTCGCGGGCCAATTGCTCGGCGTAGATCTGGGTGACCGAGCGCGGGGTGTCGAGCACCTTGGCTTCCAGGCCGCCGTAGATCGACGACGGCAGGCGGGTGGGCAGGGCGTCGTCATCGGTCTGGCCGGCCTGGACGGTGACGGTCTGCAGCAGCGTGTCCTCGGCGTGCAGCGCGGTGCTGGCCAGGGCGAGCAGGGTCAGGGGAAAAGCGGGGTGCAGGGTAATGCGCGGCATCGGGGCGTGGCCTCGTTCTGATCATGTGACATGGAAAAGGAGAGGGCGCGGCCGCGCCTGCGGTTGAGGAGTTGACGCGGCCCCTGTAGGCGATCACCCAGCCGTTTGGGCTGCGTTGTCGCGCGGGGAACTGTCCCCGGTGGGAGCGGCCTTGCGTCGCGAAAGGGCTGCGCAGCAGCCCCCAGCAATTTCGATGGTGGCTGGAATCTGGGGCCGCTGCGCGCCCCTTTCGCGACGCAAGGCCGCTCCTACAGGGGGCAGTGCTCAGCCTTTGAGCCAGAGACTCTCGAACCGCCAGGTACTGAACAGCGAGCGTTCGGGCTGCGCGCCACCGACGCGGGTGCTGACGCCATCGAGCAGGTCGGCATAGCCCCAGATCAGCATCCCGCCCCGTTCGTACTGCACCCGCTGCGCCCGGTGCACCAGCGTCTTGCGCCGCTCGAGGTCCGGCTGGGCCATGGCCGCGAGAAACGCCTCGCTGAACTCGGCATCCTGGAAGTGGGTCTTGTTGGCCACCGCGAACGGCGCGTCGGTGTGGATCGCGCTGGCCAGGAACGGCGCGCCGATGCTGCCGCCGGTGCTCAAGGTCCAGTCGTCGCGTTGCGGGCCCTGGAAGGTCGCCAGGTCCACCTGCCTGACCTTGAGCGTCACCCCGACCCGGCGCGCCTGCTCGGCCAGCACCAGTGCCGAGGCCAGCCCCGGGCCCGCTGTGGTCACCAGCTCCACGTTGAGGTTTTCCTGGCCGGCCTCCTTGAGCAGTTGCACGGCGCGTTGCGGGTCGTAGGGGCGGGGGCCGAGGCTGTGGTCGAAGGTCGGGTCGAACGGCGCGTAGAGATCGTTCGCCACCCGGCCCTGGCCATTGAGCGCGCGGCGCACCAGCTCCTCGCGGTCGGCCAGCAGACGGAATGCCTCGCGTACGCGTGAGTCGTCGAACGGTGGCCGGGCGGTGTTCATGTCGAACGACAGCCAGTTGCCACTGACCGAAGTCAGCAGGCGCAGGCGCCGGTCGGCCTGCAGCACTTGCAGATGCTCGGTGGCCAGCACGTTGGCCAGGTCGATCTGCCCGGCGCGCAGGGCGGCCAGACGCCCTGTCTGGTCCTTGAAGTCGATGATCTCCAGCTCGTCGGCATAGGGCTTGCCGGGCTTGAAGTAGTTGTCGAAGCGGGTGAACAGCGAGCGCTGGCCCGGGGTGAAGCTTTTCAGTTTGTAGGGGCCGGCACCCACCGGATTGGTCACCGGGTGATAGTCCACTGGCACGATGCCGCCGAAATTCACCCAGGTTTCCGGCAACGGCAGATAGCTGCGACCCTCGCGGAACCCCAGGCGCACGGTGCGCGCGTCGAGCTTGACCAGGTTGTCGCGATCGACCCAGTGCAGCAGCGCCGCGTAGGGCGAGGCCAGCTGCGGGTCGGTGAGGCGGCGGATGGAGAAGATCAGGTCGTCGGCGTCGATGGTCTTGCCGTGGTGGAATTCCAGCCCGGGCTTGAGGCGCAGGGTCCAGCTGCTGGCATCGGCGTTGGGCTCGGCGAACTCGGCCAGGGCCAGGCGCGGTTGCATCTGCTCGTCCCATTCCCACAGCTTGCTGTACAGCGCGAAGCCGCGCACGATGCCGCCGCCGATGGGCTTGTGGGCATCGAGGTTGCCGGCCTGGTTGCCGTCGATGATGCCCAGGCGCAGGCGCCCGCCATGGCGCGGCTGATCGAGGGCCGCGCTGGCCGGGGCGTCGCCTGGGCCGCAACCGGCCAGCAGGCCGCCGGCGAGAATGCCGGCGCTGCCGAGCAGGCGCCGGCGGCTGATGGGGTAACCGTCCGTGGCCATGGCGTCAGGCTCCGTTGGCGGCGTGCAACTGCACGGGCGGGTCGGCTGGGCGGGCGAGTGGGGCGCGTTGGTCACGGAAATGCGGCAGGATGTGCTCGCCGATGCGGTACGCCTCCTCCAGGTGCGGGTAGCCGGCGAGGAAGAACAGGTCGATGCCGATGGCGTGGTATTCGCGGATCCGCGCCACCACGTTCGCGTGGCTGCCGACCAGGGCGCAGCCCGGCGGGATGCCGATGTAGCCGAAGCCGGTCCACACGTTGGGGTGGATGAAGAAGTCGTCGAAGGCCCGCGCTTCGCCCTGGTCGGTGTATTCGTGCTCGTAGCTCAGCTTGCGCGCGGTGCGCAGCCCGGCATGGGCGGCGCGGGCCTTGACCGTGCCCTTGGCCACGCCCTCGTCGAAGAAGCGTTTGGCCTCGGCCAGCGCGGCCTCCTCGGTGTCGCGGGTGATGACATCGATGGACAAGCCGAAACGGATATCGCTGCGCCCATGCTTCAAGGCGCGCGTGCGGATGTCGGCGATCAGCGCGGCGATCTCGTCGGGGTGTTCGGCGCGCATGAGGTAGAAGTCGGCGTGCTTGGCGGCGAACTCCCGTGCCGCCTCCGACGAGCCCGCCGTGCAGATCAGCGGCAGCTCGGCCTTTTTCAACGGTCCGCGCAGGCCGCCGCCTTCGGCACGGTAGTAGCGACCCTGGTAGTGGAAGTTGTCGTTGTGCCAGTAGCCGCGTACCACGTCCATGAACTCGGTGGCGCGGGCATAGCGCTCATCGTGCCCTTCGAAGTCGCCGACCTGGCGCTGGATCGCGTCCGAGCCGCCGTTGATGATGTTCCACACCAGTCGGTTGCCGGTGGCGCGCTGGTAGGTGGCGGCCTGCTGCACCGCCACCCAGGGCGTGTAGTGGTAGGGCTGGAAGGCGGTGACGAATGTCAGCGTGCGGGTCTCGCGGGCCAGCAATGAGCACACCGTCCACGGCTCCTCGCCGGTCGGCGCGTTGACCATCAGCGCGCCGCCGAAGCCGTTGATCTCGGCGGCGCGGGCCACCTGGCCGAGGTAGTCGATGTAGCTGAAGTGATCACCCACGGCGAAGCCCGAGACGGCCCCGGTGCTCGGGCCGGCGGCATGCCAGTCGCCGCGGTTGCGCGGGTCGCCAGGGAGGAACTGGGTCTCGCCATGCAGCGGCAGGCGAGTGAAGAATTCGAGGCTCATGGTCGCGCTCCTGGCTTACTGGACACTGGGGTTGCAGATCGGGGTGACGGCCTGGCCGCTGATGACCTGGCGGGCGAACGGGATCGAGTCCTTCAACGAGGCGTTGACCGTCTCGCTGTGGCCCAGGCCTTTGTACAGGTGGCCCTGGACCACCGAGCCGGCCTTGCAGGCGTCCTGCATCAGGGCCACCTGCGTGCTGGCGGCGGGGGTCTTGTCCTCGGCGCCGGTGCCGATGAAGATCGGTTGCGCCAGCTTCAGGGTCGGGTACGACACCTGGGCCTGCCAGGCCTTGAGCTGCTCGCCCTGGTAGTCCTTCTTGGCATTGGCCGGGGTCAGCCCGGTGCCGACCACATCGCTGACCAGGGATGACAGGCAACTGCTGCGCGCCTGTTCGAACAGCGGCAGGGCCTTGTCGGTGTAGAAGTCGCGCGGGTCGATGCTCGGGTCGTACTGCTGCGCCGCCAGCAGGGTGTAGAAGCCGTAGGCCAGCGCTGGGTCGACCTTGTTCACATCCTGTTCGCCGACGTTCTTTGCGCCGATGGTGTAGATCACCCCGGTGCCGATGCTGCCCTTCACGCCGAGGTCCGGCGCGTAGGTGGCTGCATAGGCGCCCGCGGCGAAGGCGCCGGCGCCGCCTTGCGACTGGCCGACGATCAGCACCTTGTTGGCCAGCCCAGGTACCCCCGCGACCACCGCCCGCGCGGCGTCGAGGATGCCGTAGGCGGCCATGCGGTTGTTCAGCAGCGGGTGACCACCGGGCACGCCCAGCCCCTGGTAGTCGGTGGCGACGATGGCATAGCCCTCGTCGAGCCAGCGGTTGAGGTACTGCACGTCACGGTACGAGCGGCCAGCCCAGGACGGCGCGCAGATATCGGCGATGCCCACCGTGCCGTGGCCCCAGCTCGCCACCGGCCAGCCCCCTGTGGGCGCCTTGCCCTTGGGGATGAACAGCGCGCCGGAGACCACGATCGGCGTCTTGCCGTCGATGCCGTCCAACGAGGTGTAGAGAATGCGTTGCGCGCTGGCGGCGTTGGGCAGGCTCAGGGCGCTGTCCAGCGGCTCGCTGCGCAGCAGCTTGCCGGGGGTGGCCGGGATGGCCGTGCTCCAGGTGTAGAAGGTCGAGACTCGGCCGTCGCCTTGTTGCGGGTCGGGCTTGGGCGCGAAGGTGTCGGCGGCCACGGCGCCGATGGACAAGGCCAGGGCCGACAGACCCAGGGCGAGTGAGGCAGGCAGTTTCATGGGCGGCTCTCTTGATCAGTGTTGGCTGAGCTGGGCGTCGAGGGACGGCCAGTAGTGGGTGAGTTGCAGGTCGCTCAGCGCCTGGCGGGTGAAGCCGGTGGCCAGGTCCGGGCCGATGTCGTAGGGCGTGCGGACAAGGCGGTTGTCCAGGGCGTAGCGGGCCAGTGCCTGGTAATGCGCCTTGAGCTGGGCATCGCTCTTCGGCGCCCAGCGTTCCTTCCAGGCCACCGGATCGTCCTGGTCATCGCGACGCAGCACGCTTTCGGCGACGCCAGCGCGGGATGACAGCGTGTAGTAGTCGTCGCGGTTCTGCTCCTGGGAGATCCACCAGGCGGCCTTGACCCAGGCGGTGGCCACCAGCTGGGTGAGGTCGGCGTGCTGCGCGACGAAGCGGTCGGTGGCCCACAGGTCCGAGACCAGGCGCCAGTCGTCGGCGCCTTGCTTGGTCGACCAGAGGATGCGCGCCACGCCCTTGTCTTCCAGGGCATAGGCTTCGTTGAGCAGCACCGCCGCGTCCACCTTGCCCGCCGACACCGCCGCCGCGCCGACCTGCGGGTTGAGGTTGGCGATCTTGAAGTCGCTCAGCTTCAGCCCCTGGCTGTCGAGGAAGTTGCTGAAAGCCAACTCCCATGGCCGGCCACGGTGCAGCGCCAGGCGTTTGCCCTTGAGGTCCTGGATGCCGCGTGCCGGCGAGTCGGCCGGTACCACCAGGTACACGTTGTTGCCGCTGCCGCCGGGTACCACCAGCTTGCCCGGCACATTGCCTGCGCCGGCGATCACCGACGGCAGGTCGCCGCGTACGGCGAAATCCAGGCTGTCGTTGCTGAAGCCTTCGTTGATCTGCGGGCCGGCGCCGGCGTGGGGCAGGGCGATCCAGTCCAGGGTGATACCGCGTTGGCTCAGTTGCTCGGCGAGCCAGCCTTCTTCGATCACCCGCCCCGGGATCCCGCCGAACACCGGCACGCCCCCCTGGGTGAAGGCGACGATGGCGATCCGAACGGATCTGGGCGGCTCGCTGGCCAAGGTGGTGAGGCTCAGCAGCAGGCCGAGCAGGGCCAGGCCCTGGCGCAAGAGAATCTTCATGATGTTCTGCTCCTGACAATGTGCGGGCCGCGTGCTTGAGCGGCCCAGGCGTTCGCCAGGCAGGAGCGAAATGCATGCCAGGGCGCCTCTGGCATGGCTGCAGGCCTTGTCTGGCAAGGGATCCAGACGAACTGGCAGGCACCCCTACGAAGTCTCGGTTGCTGGTCGGCATGCAGGCCACTGCTGACCGGTTGCTGCTCCAGCAGCAATGGAACGGTTGGTTTTCCATATATTCGTTATTCGAATATATAAATATTTATTAATAATTTTTCGGTCTAAATTGTTTCATGCACTATGGCCATGCGCACCCATTGCCAGGAATGCACCATGTCGCTGATCACCCATCCCCATGCCCGCGAGCTGACCAAATCCGTGCGCGCCACCGTGCTCGTGTTCAAGGATCCGCGCTCCCAGGAGCTGCTCAGCCGTATCGAGCGCCTGGCCCCCAGCGAAGCCAACACCCTGATCATCGGTGAGACCGGCACCGGCAAGGAGTTGGTGGCCCGCCACATCCACAACCTCAGCCGTCGCCACCGAGAACCCTTCGTCGCGGTGAACTGCGGTGCCTTTGCCGAAACCCTGGTGGAAAGCGAGCTGTTCGGCCATGAGAAGGGCGCCTTCACCGGCGCCACTTCGAACAAGGCCGGCTGGTTCGAGGCGGCCAATGGCGGGACGCTGTTCCTCGACGAGATCGGCGACCTGCCACTGAACATGCAGGTGAAGTTGTTGCGGGTGCTGCAGGAGCGCGAAGTGGTGCGGCTCGGGTCGCGCACGCCGGTGCCGATCAATGTGCGGCTGGTGGCCGCGACCAACGTCAACCTGGCCGACGCCGTGGTGGCCGGGCATTTTCGCGAAGACCTGTTCTATCGCCTGCACGTGGCGACCATTCGCCTGCCGCCGTTACGCGAGCGGCCGGGGGATATCCTGCCGCTGGCCGAGTTCTTCATCGAAGAGCACTGCCGACGCCTGGGCTACGAGCGCGCGCGCCTGAGTGTCGATGCCGAGCGCAAGCTGCTGGCGCACAGCTGGCCGGGCAACATTCGTGAGCTGGAGAACGCCATTCACCATGCGTTGCTGGTGTGCCGCCAGCAGCAGGTGGCGCCGGGTGACCTGCACCTGGTGGACATGCGCCCGCAGGCGCTCGGGCATGCGCAGATGGCTGCGTTGACGGCGCCGGCGGCGGTACCGGTGAGCCTGGAAAGTGCCTTGCTGGCGCTGTTCGAGCAGAACATTCCGGACCTGTACGAGCACATCGAGGAGACCGTGTTCCGGGCGGCGTATCGCTATTGCCATGGCAACCAGCTGCAGACCGGACGGTTGTTGAACATCAGCCGCAATATCGTGCGGGCGCGGTTGGAGAAGATCGGGGAACTCGGGGGGCGCTGAGTGTGGTGGCGAATGACAGCTATACGCGTTTCTCTGTAGGAGCGGCCTTGTGTCGCGAAAGGGGCGCGTAGCGGCCCCGGCGATATCAGCTTGAGGCACAAATCCTGGGGGCGCTTCGCACCCCTTTCGCGACACAAGGCCGCTCCTACAGGAGTCGTGAATGGCTTTGGACCGCCACCCAGTCTGGCACAACACTTTGTTCTATCCGTGTAGTCCGTTTCCAAAACCTGAAACGGGGCCGTCGAGCGGCCCCGCAGTTCCTGCGTCGGTCTTCAGAAGCCGAAGTCGCTCAGCCCCGGGTGATCGTCCGGGCGGCGACCCAATGGCCAGCGGAACTTGCGCTCGGCTTCGCCGATGGGCTGTTCGTTGATGCTGGCGTGGCGGTTGCGCATCAGGCCGTCCTCGGCGAATTCCCAGTTCTCGTTGCCGTAGGCACGGTACCACTGGCCGCTGTCATCGCGGTACTCGTAGGCGTAGCGCACGGCGATGCGATTGTCGGTGAAGGCCCACAGTTCCTTGATCAGGCGGTACTCGAGCTCGCGGTTCCACTTGCGGGTGAGGAAGACCTGGGCTTCTTCGCGGTTGCGGCAGAACTCGGTCCGGTTGCGCCAGCGGGTATCGAGGGTGTAGGCGAGCGCCACCTTGGCGGCATCGCGGCTGTTCCAGCCATCTTCGGCAAGGCGGACCTTTTCGATGGCGGTTTCACGGGTGAACGGTGGCAGTGGCGGGCGGGACATCGTGGTCGATCCTCCGGGTCAGGGGCTTGGTGCTCACGATCGAGACTAGTCTGGCAGGGCGGCGGCGGGAATCCGTGCCCCGGGCACTTCATAATTGTCCTCGGTGGAACAATCGCAGCGGGGTATCTGGACGGCCTGTCTATAGTTACCCCAGACACCCGCAGGAGCCCATCCATGACCCTGATCAGCCGCGAGCCCTGGTGGCTCGTCCCGCCCAAGCCCGGGCAGACCGAGCGGGACCTGCACTGGGGCTACCTGGAAATCTACGCCGACGGCCGCACGGTGTTCGTCGATCAGCGCCCCAGCGAGCGGGAACTGGCCGAGCGCAAGAGCTGCCGTCACTTCCCCGAGGCCGAAAAGCCCTGAGTCAACCTTCGAACTGGGCCAGGCGTGCCTCCAGCGCGGCCACCCGTGCTTCCAGCGCTTCGATGCGCTCGTCCGCCACACTGGCGCGCGAGCCGCCTTCCTGCTGGCGAGCGGCCAGGATCGCCTCGATCTCCGCCGGGTCGCCCAGGGCATGGGTGTAGCGGTCCTCGCGCTGGCCGGCCTGGCGTGGCAGGTGCAGGGCCAGGCCACGAGAAATCAGGCGCTCCAGCTGGTGCTGGACCTGATCGACATCCTCGAACTCGTGCAGGCGGTTGCTGCGGGTCAGCAGCTCGCTGAGGGTCTGTGGGCCACGCAGGAACATCAGCCCCATCAGCACCAGCTGCGCCGGCACCAGTTCCAGGGCCTTGTCCACCCGTTGCTCCCAGCGGTCGGCGCGGCTGCCCATCTGCAGGCGGGTCATTTCCTGGTTCTCCAGGGCGCGCAGGGCCTGGCCGACCTGGCCGGGGGAGAGGTTCATGACGGGTTCGCGGCTGGTCTTCTGGTTGCAGGCCAGGACCAGGGCATTGAGGGTCAGGGGGTAGGTTTCCGGGCTGGTGGCCTGCTTCTCGATCAGCGAGCCGAGCACGCGGATCTCGATGCTGTTGAAGCGGCCTTCGCCGATGGTTTCGTATTCTGACATGGCCCTGTCTCATTGCGAGGAAAAGGCCACTAGCCTAGGTAAAGCGTCTGGCTTAAGCAATCGCTGGTCAGAACGGGGCCGCTGCCGGCAAGCCGAGCTCCCTCGACGCGCACCAATCCTGGTGGGAGCCGGCTTGCCGGGGAAAGGGCCGCAGGGCGGCCCCGGCGACCTCAGGCCGAGCGCTGCTCCATGGCCTGGCAGGCCGCGGCGGTGAACAGCACATCGGTGGAGGAGTTCAGCGCGGTTTCCGCCGAATCCTGCAGCACACCGATGATGAAGCCGACCGCGACCACCTGCATGGCGATTTCGCTGGGAATGCCGAACAGGCTGCAGGCCAGCGGGATCAGCAGCAGCGAGCCACCGGCCACGCCCGAGGCGCCACAGGCGCAGACCGCCGCCACCACGCTGAGCAGCACCGCGGTCGGCAGGTCGACCGGAATGCCCAGGGTGTGGACGGCGGCCAGGGTCAGCACGGTGATGGTGATCGCCGCGCCGGCCATGTTGATGGTTGCGCCCAGCGGGATCGACACCGAGTAGGTGTCCTCGTGCAGGCCGAGCTTTTCCGACAGCGCCAGGTTGACCGGAATGTTGGCCGCCGAGCTGCGGGTGAAGAACGCGGTGATGCCGCTTTCGCGCAGGCACAGCAGGGTCAGCGGATAGGGGTTGCGGCGGATCTTCCAGAACACGATCAGCGGGTTCATCACCAGCGCCACGAACAGCATGCAGCCGATCAGCACCGCGAGCAGGTGCAGGTAGCCGAGCAACGCGTCCAGGCCCGATTGCGCCAGGGTTGCGCTGACCAGGCCGAAGATGCCCAGCGGGGCGAAGCGGATCACCACGCGCACGATCAGGGTCACGCCGTTGGACAGGTCCTCGACCACCGTGCGAGTGGTCTCGCCGGCATGGCGCAAGGCCACGCCCAGGCCGATGGCCCAGGTCAGCACACCGATGAAATTGGCATTGAGCAGGGCGTTGATGGGGTTGTCGACGGCGCTGAGCAGCAGGTTCTGCATCACCTCGGCGATACCGCCGGGGGCGCTTAGCGTGGCTTCGCCGGTGGTCAGCGCCAGGTTCGACGGGAACAGCATGCTTGCGGCCACGGCGACCACCGCGGCGGCGAAGGTGCCGAGCAGGTACAGCCAGAGGATCGGGCGGATGTGGGTTTCCTGGCCATGCCGGTGGTTGGCGATCGAGGCCATCACCAGGATGAACACCAGCACGGGTGCCACGGCCTTCAGGGCGCTGACGAAGACCTTGCCGAGGAACCCCAGGTCGCGGGCCACGGCAGGGGCGAGCAGGGCGAGGGCGATGCCGGCCACCAGGCCGATGCAGATCTGCGTCACCAGGCCGGTGCGGTTGATGAGGCGGAGGATGGGGGTCATGTGCAGCGCAATCCAGTTACGGGAAAGCGCGCGACTTTACCACAGACCCATGGGGCATATCGTGGGAGACGGCCTGCCTTGAGTGGCGGCCGGCCTACCAGTGGAACAACTCCCGCCGCGCCCCTTCGGTGATCGCCAGGATCCCCGGGTGCTTGACCTTGCGCTCCACCGAAATGGCATAGAACGACTCGTTCACCGCTTCGGTCTGGCCGATCAGCCGCACGCCGCATTGCCGGCAGACTTCCTCGGCGATCACGCTGGGGGCAACGAAGATACCGCTGCCTGACTGGCCGAAGGCCTGCATCAAGGCGCTGTCGTCGAACTCGCCGACGATCCGTGGCTGCACCTGCTGTTCGGCCAGCCAGCGCAGCAGACGGCTGCGCACCACGGTTTCCGGGCCGGGAACCAGCATCGGCGCATCGTCCAGGCAGGCGGGGAAGGGTTTGTCGAGCCGCGCGGCCAGCGTGGGCGTGGCGAAGAAGCTCAGGCCACACTCGCCGAGCTTCTGGCTGTAGCCCTTGATATCCAGGTGGCTGGGCATCGGGCTGTCGGAAATCACCAGGTCCAGGCGCTGGATCGCCAGGTCGGCCAGCAGGCGCTCGAGCTTGTCCTCGCGGCAGTTGATGCGCAGCACCTCGTCCAGCTCCATGGTCGGTGCCAGCAGGCGGTAGACGATGGACTTGGGCACCACGTCGGCCACACCCACGCGGAACAGGATCTGCTCCTGCGGGCCGGCCCGCAGCATGGCTTCGAGCTCGCCGCCGATCTGGAACATCTGCTCGGCGTAGACCAGCGCCTGGCGGCCGGTCTCGGTCAGTTCCAGCTGACGGCCGACGCGCTGGAACAACTCCAGGCTCCAGGTCTGCTCGAACAGGCTGATCTGGCCGCTGATGGTCTGCGGGGTGAGGTTCAACTGCTCGCTGGCGCGGGCGATGCTGCCTGTCTTGGCCACAGCCCAGAAATAATGGAGCTGGCGGTAGTTGAGCATGGCTTTTCCATATTCGTAAAAACCGAAGTATATACGCTGAAAATACGAATTTTCCGGATGTTTCAGTCTCTCTAGAATGCGACCCCATCAGGCGCACGACGCGCCGCCCGGAATTCGACAAGCGAGGACTCCATGCTACAACTCAAATCCATTGGCACGCCGTTGGTGCTGGTACTGGCGCTATTTGCCATGGCAGGTTGCGACCAGGCCGAGAAATCCGCCCAGCAGATGCTCGACCAGGCGGCGGAAACGGCCAAGCAGGCCATCGACAAGACCAACGATGCCGCTCAGCAGGCCCTGAGCGAGGCCATCGGCACCGAGGGCGAGAAAGCCAAGGCCGAAGACGACAAGAAAGACACCCAGGACATCTGACCCCGGACACGAAGCAGGACTGACCAATGGAATATTTGCTGGAACTCGCCGCAAGCCCCACCGCCTGGGTTGCCCTCGCCACCCTGGTGGCCATGGAGGTCGTGCTGGGCATCGACAACCTGATCTTCATCTCCATCCTCACCAACAAGCTGCCCGAAGCCTATCGCTCGAAGGCACGGCGTATCGGTATCAGCATGGCCCTGATCATGCGGCTGGCGCTGCTCAGCACCGTGGCGTGGATCGTCCAGTTGACGGAGCCGGTGATCGACGTGTTCGGCCACACGTTCTCGTGGAAGGACATGATCCTCATCGCCGGTGGCCTGTTCCTGCTGTGGAAGGCGACCAAGGAGATCCATGAAAGCGTCGATCCCCATGGCGCCAAGGAAGAATCCAAGCTCGGCGGCACCGTGACCATCGGCTTCACCGCGGCGATCTTCCAGATCCTGCTGCTGGACATCGTCTTCTCGATCGACAGCATCATCACCGCCGTGGGCATGACCGAGCACCTGCCGATCATGATCATCGCCGTGATCAGCGCCGTGATCGTGATGCTGGTGGCGGCCGACCCGCTGGCCAAGTTCATCAACGACAACCCGACCGTGGTGATGCTGGCCCTGGGCTTCCTGATCATGATCGGCATGACGCTGATCGCCGAAGGCTTCGGCGCCCATGTGCCGAAAGGCTATGTGTACGCCGCCATGGCGTTCTCGACGGCGATCGAGATCCTCAACATCATGGCTCGCCGGGCGCGGTTGAGGCGCGAGGCGGCTGAAGGCAACTGAGCGGCAAGCTACAAAAGGCAAGAGGGAGCTTAGGCTCCCTCTTGTCGTTCATGGCTCTGAGCGTGTGACTGCTGTCAGTGGGCGCCTGCATGCCGGCGTGCGCGACGCACGGGTGGTGGCTTGGCCGAAGCTTGAGGTGATGGGTGGTGCGGGTGGGAATGTCTGCGCACGATGCGCAACACTCCCCAGAGCATGGCCGCCGCGACGCTAAGCCACATGCCGACCAGCATGAAAATCGCCATTGTCAGGCTCATGTGTGCCTCCTTCTCTCCGGCGAGTCGGGCTCGCCATCCAGACACAGCTTTAGTCTAGCTGGCGCGCTGTGACGTTCCATTGACCGAAGGTCGAGTGCTTGGGCCGTTTCGTTCCTAGCCAGCCCCGGGCTATACCCGGACGCGCCCGCGTCCTATGATCAGTGCTCATCGCCGGGCGCTGCCGCCTGGCATCGGAACAAGCGAGTGCCTACGTTGCAAAAGCTCCCCATGTTTCGGGCCTTCGGCCCACGTCGTCTGTTGGCCGCCTGCCTGGTGGCAGCGACCCTGACTGGCTGTGCCGGCGCCCCTCCCTCCACGCTCGGGGCCCTGCCGCAACGGGTCGAGATCAGCAGCGTGCCGTTCTATCGCGGCAACGCCAATCACAGTGGCTCGATGGCCCTGGCCGCCATGTTGTCGCAACAAGGGGCGCCGATCACACCGGGCCTGCTCGACAAGTCGCTGGGCCTGCCCAGGGCCGCCGAGGCACTGGATACCGGAATCCCCCGCGTGGCCCGCGAATACGGCAGGGTGGTCTACCCACTGGACAAGCGCCTGGACGCCTTGCTGGCGCAGGTAGCCGCCGGTTATCCGGTGCTGTTGCGCTATCAGGAAGGTTCGGCCTGGTGGAGCGAGCCGCGTTACGCGGTGCTGATCGGCTACGACCGCTACAAGCAGCGGGTGCTGCTGCGCTCAGGGATGCATCGGCGCCAGTTGATGGCCTTCGATGATTTCGAGTCGGCGTGGGCCAAGGAGGGCAATTGGGCGGTGCTGCTGCAGTCGCCACGGCAACTGCCGGCCCAGGTGGATCGCCAGCGCTGGTTGCAGGCGGCAGACGAGCTGGCCCGTGCAGGGCAGGAGATCGCGGCGAAGCAGGCGGTCACCAGCCTCGGGCATTGAGGGCTGGGACCGCTTTGCGGTCCTTTCGCGGCACAAGGCCGCTCCTACAGAAGACCACGATCCCCTGTAGCAGCGGCCTTGTGCCGCGAAAGGGCCGCAAAGCGGCCCCGAACTGTCTTAGAAGCCCAGACGATCGCGCAGGCTGTAATACCAGGCACCAATGGCGCTGAACGGCACGCGCAGCATCTGCCCACCCGGGAACGGGTAGTGCGGCAGCCCGGCGAACGCGTCGAAGCGCTCGGCCTGGCCGCGCATGGCCTCGGCCAGTACCTTGCCCGCCAGGTGGGTGTAGGTGACGCCGTGGCCGGAGCAGCCCTGCGAGTAGTAGATGTTGTCGCCGATCCGACCGACCTGCGGCAGGCGCGACAGGGTCAGCAGGAAGTTGCCGGTCCAGGCGTAGTCGATCTTGACGTTCTTCAGCTGCGGGAAGGCCTTGAGCATCTTTGGACGGATGATCGCTTCGATGTTGGCCGGGTCACGCGCGCCGTAGACCACGCCACCGCCGAAGATCAGGCGCTTGTCGCTGGTCAGGCGGTAGTAGTCGAGCAGATAGTTGCAGTCCTCGACGCAGTAGTCCTGCGGCAGCAGGGTACGGGCCAGTTCATCGCCCAGCGGCTCGGTGGTGATCACCTGGGTGCCGCACGGCATGGACTTGGCGGCCAGCTCTGGCACCAGGTTGCCCAGGTAGGCGTTGCCGGCGACGATGATGAACTTGGCGCGCACCTTGCCTTGCGGGGTGTGCACGACCGGGTTGGCGCCACGCTCGATGCGCACGGCCGGGGTCTGTTCATAGATGATGCCGCCCAGCGACTCGACCGCTGCGGCTTCGCCGAGGGCCAGGTTCAGTGGGTGGATGTGGCCGCCGCTCATGTCGAGCATGCCGCCCAGATAGTTGTCGCAGGCGACGACTTCGCGGATGCGCTTCTGGTCCATCAGCTCGAGCTGGGTGTGGCCGAAGCGTTCCCACAGGCGTTTCTGCGATTCCAGGTGGCCCATCTGTTTGGAGGTCAGGGCCGCGAACACGCCGCCGTCCTTCAGGTCGCACTGGATGTTGTACTTGGCCACGCGCTCACGAATGATGCGCCCGCCCTCGAAGGCCATCTGGCCCAGCAGTTGGGCCTGCTTGGGGCCGACGGTACGCTCGATGACGTCGATGTCGCGGCTGTAGCTGTTGACGATCTGGCCACCGTTGCGGCCCGAGGCGCCGAAACCGACCTTGGCGGCTTCGACGATGCTTACCTTGAAGCCGTTTTCCAGCAGGAACAGGGCGCTGGACAGGCCGGTGTAGCCGGCACCGATGATGCACACATCGGTTTCCACCTCACCCTGCAGCGCCGGACGTGGCGGCACCGGGTTGGCCGAGGCGGCGTAGTAGGACTGGGGGTAGGGGGTGTTAGCCATGCTCGAGGAACCTCGTGTTTTATATTTTTAACGAATGTACCGATGCTATCAATAATAATAAACACCCGCTAGTCGTCCGGTGAAAATCCTTTACAGCCCGAGGTTGCTGCCCATGCCGCAAATATTTTTAATATTCAGTAGGTTAGCTTGAAAAAAACAGTTGACACCCTATCGGGAATCGGTAGAATGCGCCCCACACGACAGGCACATAGCTCAGTTGGTTAGAGCACCACCTTGACATGGTGGGGGTCGTTGGTTCGAGTCCAATTGTGCCTACCAAATCAGAAGAGGGCGATCCGCAAGGATCGCCCTTTTTGCATTCTGCTTGCGCTCGGGCGTTTACGCGTTCCCGGCAGGAACGGCTGCAGCCGCGATCACTCGCCAAGCGAGTGCCAGACACCGTGGTGCCTGCTTCGCGGTTGAAGCCGCTCTTACCTAGGTCGCGTCGAGCTGTTCCGCAAAGTTTTTGATTTTTTTGAAAAAAACGCTTTACAGGTATGTTCTCGATCACTAATATGCGCCCCACACGACAGGCACATAGCTCAGTTGGTTAGAGCACCACCTTGACATGGTGGGGGTCGTTGGTTCGAGTCCAATTGTGCCTACCAAATCAGAAGAGGGCGATCCGCAAGGATCGCCCTTTTTGCTTTCTGTCTTTCGGTCAAGCTACGAGAAAGGGGCGCAAGCGCCCCTGATGCATCTTAGGCGGCGTCGCCCAAGGCCTTCTCCGTTACCTTGCCCCGCCCGCCGAGCCATACCAGCAGCAACCCTCCCGCTGCCAACAGCCCGCCCGCCATCGGTACGGCGGCATAACCCAGGTCCAGGCTGATCACGGCGCCGCCCAGCGCGGCGCCCACCGCGTTGCCCAGGTTGAATGCGCCGACGTTGATCGACGAGGCCAGGCCCGGTGCTTCGATCGCGGCAGTCATCACGCGCATCTGCAGTGGCGGCACCACGGCAAAGGTGAACACTCCCCAGACCAGCAGGGCGATGGCTGCGCCGACAGGGGTGCCCAGCACCAGCGGCATCAGCAGCATGATCGCGGCCAGTGCGGCGAGGAAGATCTTTGCCGCGCCATCCAGCGACCAGTCCGCCAGTTTGCCACCCAGGCTGTTGCCGAGGGTGAAGCCGATGCCGATCAGCACCAGGCCGAGGGTGACGAACGTGTCGGAGGCGCCCGTCAGTTCGGCCAGCACCGGCGCGACATAGGTGTACAGGGTGAACATGGCGCCGGCACCGAGCACCGTGGTGGCCATGGCCAGCAATACGTTGGGGCGGGCGATCACCGCGAGCTCCTTGCGGACATGCGGTGCGCTGCCGCGTTCACCCTTGGGCAGGGCATACCACAGCGCGGCGATGGCCAGCACGCCGAGCACGGCGGTACCGGCGAAGGCCATGCGCCAGCCGATCTGTTGCCCCAGCCAGGTCGCGGCTGGCACGCCGCCGATGTTGGCGATGGTCAAGCCCATGAACATGGTGGCGATGGCGCTGGCTTGCTTGTCCTTTGGCACCACACTGGCGGCGACCACCGCGCCGAGGCCGAAGAAGGCGCCGTGGTTGAGGCTGGTGACCAGGCGTGAAGCCAACAGGGTGTAGTAGTCCGGCGCCAGGGCCGAGAGCAGGTTGCCGACGGTGAAGATGCCCATCAGCATCATCAGTGCGGCGCGTTTGCCGAAGCGGCTGAACAGCAAGGTCATGATCGGTGCGCCGACCATCACGCCGATCGCGTACGCGGTGATCAGCATCCCGGCGGTGGGGATGCTGGCGTCGACGCCTTCGGCGATGACGGGCAGCAACCCCATGGGGGTGAACTCGGTGGTGCCGATGCCGAAGGCGCCGATGGCCAGGGCGAACAGGACCCGTTTGGGGGAAAGCGTGCTCATCGGGAGCTCCGTGTTTTACGCGATAGCGGAATTTCAGGTGCCGTCCGGATGCCGGACGGCACAGGTGGCGGGAATCAGTCCCAGGCTGGCGCCAGGCCGTCAGGGCTGACTTCACGACCGTTGCGTTCCAGTGCTGCGATGCGTGCCAGGTCGTCGCTGTCCAGGCGCAGGTCACGGGCAAGCAGGTTGCTGGCCAGGTTCTCGCGCTTGGTGGACGATGGGATCACCGCATAGCCCAGCTGCAGCGCCCAGGCGAGGGCCACCTGGGCGACGGTGGCGTTGTGCTTGGCGGCAATCTCGGCCAGCACCGGGTCCTTCAGGACCTTGCCGTAGGCCAGGGTCATGTAGGAGGTGGTGGTGATGCCTTGTTCGTTCAGGAAGGCGGTCAGCTTGCCGTTCTGCAGGTACGGGCTGAGTTCGATCTGGTTGGTGGCGATCTCGCCTTTGCCGACCACGGCAATCGCCTGGCGGGTCAGCTCGATATTGAAGTTGGATACGCCGATCTGGCGGGTCAGCCCCAGCTTCTTGGCTTCGGCCAGGGCTTGCATGTACTCGCTCAATTCGACACCGTTGCCAGGCGCCGGCCAGTGGATGAGCAGGAGGTCGACATGGTCGGTGCGCAGTTTGGCCAGGCTGTCCCGCAGGCTTGGGATCAGTTTGTCGGCGGCGTAGTTGTCGATCCAGATCTTGGTGGTGATGAACAGCTCGTCACGTGGCACGCCGCTTTCGGCGATGGCCTGGCCGACTTCGGCTTCATTGTTGTAGATCTGCGCGGTATCGATGGCGCGATAGCCCAGTTCCAGGGCCGATTTGACCGAATCGATGACGGTCTGGCCGGTGAGGCGGAAGGTGCCGAGGCCGAAGGATGGAATGCTCATGGATCTGCTCCTGGTGGACGGTGTAAGGATCGGACCTGCAACAGTGGCGGGTGGGTTCGATCGAGTGGGTGCAGTCTGCAGTGTTGGCGCGATTTGATTAAGGCGCCGGCGGGCCAAGGTCTTTTGACCTTGAATCAATAATGCATGGGTGGGTCGTGAGTGGAGTAAAGGCAATCGGCAAGTGAGCAAAGACGGCTAGGTGCTGGCCAGGGTGAATCGAGGAACCTATCGCGGATCGTATTTCCAGGAGCAATCGGCCTTGTCAGTCAACGCCCTCTACCAGCAGCGTTTCGATACCGTGCTGGCCTATATCGAGAACAACCTCGAAGGCGACCTGTCGGTGGAGACCCTCAGTGCCGTGGCGCACTTTTCGGTGTTCCACTTTCATCGGCAGTTCAGCGCCTATGTGGGCGTGCCGGTTGCCCGCTACGTGCAGCTGATGCGCCTGCGTCGTGCCGCGCACCGGTTGGTCGGCCAGTCCCGCCATTCGGTGCTGGAGGTGGCGCTGGAGGCCGGCTTCGAAAGCCCCGAGGCTTTCAGCAGGGCATTCCGGCGGGCCTTCGGGCAGGCGCCCAGTGGGTTCAGGCGTCAGCCAGGCTGGCAGCTATGGAATACGGTGTTTGCCATCCCTCATTTTTCCAGGAGCATCACCATGCAGGTACGAATCGTCGATTTCGCCACCGTCCGTCTCGCCGCGCTAGAGCACCGTGGGCCGCCCAATCAAGTCAGCGAGACCGTCCAGCGGTTCATCGACTGGCGCATGAGCAGCGGACAGTCGCCCGTGGCTACCAGCCGGAGTTTCGGTATTCCCTACAACAATCCGGATACCACGGCGCCGGAAGACTTTCGCTTCGCCATCTGCGGGGAGATCCACGAGGCCGTGGGAGCGAACGCCCAGGGCGTGCGGGAGCTGAGCCTGCCGGGCGGTCGCTGCGCGGTGGTGCGACATGTGGGGTCGCCGGACCATATCGGCGAGACGATCTACCCGATCTATCGCGACTGGTTGCCCGCCAGTGGCGAGGAACTGCGCGATCATCCGCTGTTCTTCCACTACCTGAGCATCTATCCGCGGACGCCGTTGGAGCAGTGGCAGACGGACATCTACGTGCCGTTGCGTTGAGGTGCGCGTGAAGTCCCTTGCGGGCTAGCTTATTGATTTATCTAGGCCCTGTGGGAACGGCCTTGCGTCGCGAAAGGGGCGCGCAGCGGCCCCGGATTCCGATCCACCATCGAAATTGCTGGGGGCTGCTGCGCAGCCCTTTCGCGACGCAAGGCCGCTCCCACAGGGGGAAAGCTCCCTGCGCGACAGCGTAGCCCAAAGGGCGGGGCGATCTCCCACAGGGACTACTGGTCGCCCAATGACAAGGCCCGCCAGGAGGCGGGCCTTGTCGGTGCTGCGCTGGCGATCAGCGGCGGCGGAACAGCGGCAGCGGCTCGTCGGTGGCGCCCTGGTAGGTCACCGAGAAGTCCTTCAGGCTCTGCAGCGCGTCTTCCGGGTCCTTGTCGGCGCGGATGGCGAACGCATCGAAGCCACAGCGGGCCATGTAGAACAGCTGGTCGCGCAGCACGTCGCCGATGGCGCGCAGCTCACCCTTGAACTTGTAGCGGTCACGCAGCAGGCGCGCGTTGGAGTAGTTGCGCCCGTCGGTGAAGGCCGGGAAGTTCAGGGCGATCACCTGGAAGTGCTCGACGTCTTCACCGATCTCCTCGGCTTCCTCGTCACTGTCCAGCCAGATACCCAGGCCGCCGTCGCGGGCCTTGAGCAGGCTCGGATGATCGCGCCACAGTTGCAACGGCACGATGTAGTCGTCGCAGTTGGTCAGCTCGTCGATCGAGACGTCCTTGGGCAGCAGGTGCCAGGTTTCGTCGACGATCTGGTTGTTCTTAATGATTCGCTGCATAGACGCGTTCCTTGAAGGGGTCGATGCCGATCCGCTGGTAGGTGTCGATGAAGCGCTCGTCTTCGGTGCGCTGCTCGACGTACACGCTGATCAGTTTCTCGATCACGTCGGCCATGGCGTCCTGGGCGAAGGACGGGCCGAGGATCTTGCCCAGGCTGGCGTCGCGGGCGGCGTTGCCGCCCAGCGAGACCTGGTAGAACTCCTCGCCCTTCTTGTCCACGCCAAGGATGCCGATGTGGCCGACGTGGTGATGGCCGCAGGCGTTCATGCAGCCGGAGATGTTCAGGTCGAGCTCGCCGATGTCGAACAGGTAGTCCAGGTCGTCGAAGCGACGCTGGATGGATTCGGCGATCGGGATCGACTTGGCGTTGGCCAGCGAGCAGAAGTCACCGCCCGGGCAGCAGATGATGTCGGTCAGCAGGCCGATGTTCGGGGTGGCGAAGCCTTGTTCGCGCAGCTCCAGCCAGAGGGCGTGCAACTGGCGCTGCTCGACGTCGGCGAGGATGATGTTCTGCTCGTGGGAAGTGCGCAGGTAGCCGAAGCTGTAGCGTTCGGCCAGTTCGGCGACGGCGTCCAGCTGCTTGTCGGTCAGGTCGCCGGGGGCGACGCCGGTGGGCTTGAGCGACAGGGTCACGGCGATGTAGCCGGGCTTCTTGTGCGCACGGGTGTTGCGCGAACGCCAGCGGACGAAGCCCGGGTGCTCGGCGTCCAGGGCGCTGTAGTCGACGTTGTCGAGGGCCAGGTACTCGGGGTCGACGAAGTGACGGGCGACGCGCTGCACCTCGGCCTCGGTCAGGGTGGTGCTGCCGCCGCGCAGGTGAGCCATCTCGGCCTCGACCTTCTCGGCGAACACTTCCGGGGTGAGAGCCTTGACCAGGATCTTGATCCGCGCCTTGTACTTGTTGTCACGGCGGCCGTAACGGTTGTACACGCGCAGGATGGCGTCCAGGTAGCTGAGCAGGTCCTGCCAGGGCAGGAATTCGTTGATGAACGAACCGATCACCGGGGTGCGGCCCAGGCCGCCACCGACCAGCACGCGGAAGCCCAGTTCGCCGGCGGCGTTGCGCACCGGCTCCAGGCCGATGTCGTGCACTTCGATGGCGGCGCGGTCATCCTTGGAGCCGTTGACGGCGATCTTGAACTTGCGCGGCAGGTAGGCGAATTCCGGGTGGAAGGTGGTCCACTGACGGACGATCTCGCACCACGGACGCGGGTCCACCAGCTCGTCGGCGGCGACACCGGCGAACTGGTCGGTGGTGACGTTGCGCAGGCAGTTGCCGCTGGTCTGGATGGCGTGCATCTGCACGGTGGCCAGCTCGGCGAGGATCTCTGGAATGTCTTCCAGCGCCGGCCAGTTGTACTGCACGTTCTGGCGGGTGCTGATGTGCGCGTAGCCCTTGTCGTAGTCGCGGGCGATCTTCGCCAGCATGCGGACCTGAGGTGCGTTCAGCTGGCCATAGGGCACGGCGACCCGCAGCATCGGGGCGAAACGCTGGATATACAGGCCGTTCTGCAGGCGCAGAGGGCGGAATTCTTCTTCGCTCAGCTCACCGGCCAGGTAGCGGCGGGTCTGATCACGGAACTGCTTGACGCGGTCCTCGATGATCCGCTGATCGTACTCGTCGTATACGTACATATAAGTCCTGTCTCAGGCTGCATGCAGCTAATCGCGCGCACGGCCGCGCACTCCGGGTCGGAGCGGGGGAACGATAGCAGAGTGGGTTTATGCGCTAAAGTGATGTTTTTGCATATGAAAAGAACCATTTGGACTAAGTGAGACTGACTGGCATTTGTCCGCTCAGGGGCATCGGATGGCTATAATCGGGCGTTTGTATCGCAGGGATGTAACCGCATGCTCAAGGCCTTGTGCCAGAGCCTGTGCCTGAGTCTGCCGCTGGCAGCGAGCGCACAGGCCGCTTCGGTGGTGTTTCTCAATCCGGGATATTCCAACGAAACCTTCTGGGTCGATTATTCGCGCTTCATGCAGGCCGCCGCGACGGACCTGGGCATGGATCTGCGCGTGCAGTACAGCGAACGCCGCGCGGATCTCGCCCTGTCCCAGGCCCGTGCGGTGCTGCAGGGGGCGCGACGCCCGGATTATCTGGTAGTGGTCAACGAACAGTACGTGGCGCCGGAAATCATCCGCCTGTCGCGTGGCACCGGGGTGAAGCTGTTCCTGGTCAACAACGGTCTGACCGACAGCCAGGCGAGCAGCATCCAGGCGCAGCCGGAGAAGTACGCCCAGGTGCTCGGCACGCTCACCGGCAACGACGAAGAGGCTGGCTACCAGATGCTCGGCGCGATGATCGCGCAGTTGCCGGCGACGACCGAGCGCGTGGACTTGCTGGCCTTTGCCGGCATCAACACCACGCCGGCCTCGCGCTTGCGTGAGCAGGGCATGCGCCGGGCCCTGGCGGACCATCCCCAGGTGCGCCTGCGGCAGGTGGTGTATGGCGGCTGGAGTCGCCAGCGGGCCTTCGAGCAGGCGCAGATGCTGCTCAAGCGCTATCCGCACACGAAACTGGTGTGGTCGGCCAACGACGAGATGGCGTTCGGCGCCATGCAGGCGTTCGAGGCCGCGGGCAAGGTGCCTGGGCGCGACGTGCTGTTCAGCGCGGTCAACAGCTCGCCCGAGGCCCTGCGCGCCCGCATCGACGGGCGCCTGAGCGTGCTGATGGGGGGGCACTTCAGCCTGGGCGGCTGGGCCATGGTCATGCTGCATGACGATGCCCAAGGGTTGGCGTTGGACCGCGATGGCCTGCGCGAACACCGTGTGCCGGCCTTGCAACTGATCGATCCGGTCAAGGCGCGACGCTGGCTGCAGTTGCTGGAGCAGGGTGGCTACGGCATCGACTTTCACCGCTACAGCGCCGAGGGGCGTGCCGCGGACTTTCGCTACCCGTTTCTCACGTCACCCGTCGACTATTGAAAGACCCTGCTTGAGCGAAGGGCATTGCTGGACTTAACTGCTGCTTGAAGTGCATTCCCATAAACACTACAAGAGGCAATGCAATGGGAAACTCTACCAAGATCCGCAAAGCTGACAGCAGCGTCGATGCCTGGGCGATCCTGTGCCTGATCGTGCTGGTGGTGGTCACTGCCGTGTATTGGGTCAGCCATCAGTAGCGGATACCGCTTCAGACCGTGAAACGCACCTGAACCGCCCGCGGACGGGATATCCGCGGGCGGCTTGCGTTTGCCTGCGCGTGCTAGCGCGCCGTCAGATGCATGGCCAGTTGCACCAGCCCGATCAGCACGAAGATGAAGATCAGGGTGAACAACGTGCCCATCACGATGAAGTGGCTGGCCTTGCCATAGGTGAAATCGCGCGCGCGGTTCTTGCCGCTCTGCACGCCGAAGGCGGCGGCGAGGATGCTTTGCAGCATTTGCCAGAAGGTGGGCGGTTTGCCCGGGGTGCGGTCGTCCATGAGTGGCTCCTTGGTCAGAGGCAATCAGGGACAGTGTAGGTAATCCTGAGAGGAACGCAGGAGCGGGGAAAGCCCGCTCCCACGGGGTCAGTTGTCGTAGCCCAGGTTCGGTGCCAGCCAGCGCTCGCTCACGCTGATGTCCTGGCCCTTGCGCGCGCTGTAGCGCTCGATCTGGTCCTTGTCCACTTTGCCCACGGCAAAGTACTGCGCCTGCGGGTGGGCGAAGTACCAGCCGCTGACCGCCGCCGCCGGGAACATGGCGAAGTGCTCGGTGAGGAACACGCCGCTGGGGCCGGTCTCGCCGATGGCGCTGCCATCGAGCAGGCGGAACAGCGTGGCCTTCTCGGTGTGGTCCGGGCACGCCGGATAGCCCGGGGCAGGGCGGATGCCACTGTACTGCTCCTTGATCAGCGCCTCGTTGTCCAGCTGCTCGTCCTTGGCGTAACCCCAGTAGTCCTTGCGCACGCGTTCGTGCAGCCATTCGGCGCAGGCCTCGGCCAGGCGGTCGGCGAGGGCCTTGACCATGATCGAGCTGTAGTCGTCGCCCTTGTCCTGGTAAGCCTTGGCCACTTCCTCGGCGCCGATGCCGGCGGTGGTGATGAAGCCACCGACGTAGTCGGTCACACCGCTGTCCTTCGGTGCGACGAAGTCGGCCAGCGACCAGTTCGGCTTGCCGTCGGGCTTGATGGTCTGCTGGCGCAGGTGGTGCAGGGTGGCCAGTGGCTGACCGTCGTCGCCGTAGACTTCGATGTCGTCATGCGCGACCTGGTTGGCCGGCCAGAAACCGAACACCGCCCGGGCGCTGATCAGTTTCTCGTCGATCAGCTTGTCGAGCATCTCTCGGGCGTCCTTGTACAGCGCGGTGGCAGCCTCGCCGACGACTTCGTCGGTGAGGATGCGCGGGAACTTGCCGGCCAGGTCCCAGGAGATGAAGAATGGCGTCCAGTCGATGTACTCGGCCAGCTCGCGCAGGTCGATGTCGTCCAGCACCTTGACGCCGGTGAAGGCGGGCACCGCGGCCTGGTAGCCGGCCCAGTCGTACTGTGGCTTGGCGGCGATGGCCTGATCGTAGCTCAGGCGCTCGGTGCGGGCGCTGCGGTTGGCGGTGCGCTCGCGCACGTCCACGTATTCCTGGCGGGTCTTCTCGACGAAGCCGGCCTTGAGCTCCCTGGACAGCAGCTGGGTGGCCACGCCCACCGCGCGCGAGGCGTCGGTGACGTAGATCACCGCATCGTTGGCGTACTTCGGCTCGATCTTCACCGCCGTGTGCGCCTTGGACGTGGTCGCGCCGCCGATCATCAGCGGAAGGTGGAAGTCCTGGCGCTGCATTTCCCGGGCGACGTGGACCATTTCGTCCAGCGACGGGGTGATCAGCCCGGACAGACCGATGATGTCGCACTTCTGCTCGCGGGCGGTCTGCAGGATCTTCTCGGCCGGCACCATCACACCCATGTCGACGATGTCGTAGCCGTTGCAACCCAGCACCACGCCGACGATGTTCTTGCCGATGTCGTGGACGTCGCCCTTGACCGTGGCCATCAGGATCTTGCCCTTGGCCTGCGGCTTGTCGCCTTTCTCGGCTTCGATGAAGGGGATCAGGTGGGCCACCGCCTGTTTCATCACCCGGGCCGACTTGACCACCTGGGGCAGGAACATCTTGCCGGCGCCGAACAGGTCGCCGACCACGTTCATGCCGCTCATCAGCGGGCCTTCGATGACCTCGATCGGGCGCGCCGACTGCTGGCGGCACTCCTCGGTGTCCTCGACGATGTAGGCGGTGATGCCCTTGACCAGCGCGTGCTCGAGACGCTTGTCCACCGGCATCGAACGCCACTCTTCGTTTTCCACTTCCTTGGTCGCGCCGCCGCCCTTGTAGTCATCGGCGATGGCCAGCAGGGCATCGGTGCCGTGCGGGGTGCGGTTGAGCACCACGTCCTCGACCTTCTCGCGCAGGGCGGCCGGGATCTCGTCGTAGATCTCCAACTGGCCGGCGTTGACGATGCCCATGGTCAGGCCGTTCTGGATCGCGTGGTAGAGGAACACCGAGTGGATCGCCTCGCGCACCGGGTTGTTGCCGCGGAACGAGAACGACACGTTGGACACGCCGCCGCTCGACAGCGCGAAAGGCAGATGATCGCGGATGTAGGCGCAGGCTTCGATGAAGTCGACGGCGTAGTTGTTGTGCTCCTCGATACCAGTGGCGACGGCGAAGATGTTCGGGTCGAAGATGATGTCTTCCGGCGGGAAGCCCACTTCATCGACCAGGATGTCGTAGCTGCGCTGGCAGATCTCGCGTTTGCGCGCCGCGGTGTCGGCCTGGCCGACCTCGTCGAAGGCCATCACCACCACGGCGGCGCCGTAGCGCTTGCACAGGCGGGCGTGGTGCTTGAACTGCTCGACGCCCTCCTTCATGGAGATGGAGTTGACGATGCCCTTGCCCTGGATGCACTTCAGGCCCGCCTCGATCACCTCCCACTTGGAGGAGTCGATCATGATCGGCACGCGGGAGATGTCCGGTTCGCCGGCGATCAGGTTGAGGAAGCGGACCATGGCGGCCTGGGAGTCGAGCATCCCTTCGTCCATGTTGATGTCGATCACCTGGGCGCCGGCCTCGACCTGCTGCAGGGCGACTTCCAGCGCTTCGGTGTAGTTCTCTTCGCGGATCAGTCGGGCGAACTTGGCGGAGCCGGTGATGTTGGTGCGCTCGCCGACGTTGACGAACAACGACTGGCGGTCGATGGTGAACGGTTCCAGGCCCGACAGGCGGCAGGCTTTGGGGATGTCCGGGATGGCCCGTGGCTTGTACTTGGCCACGGCCTCGGCGATGGCCTGGATGTGTGGCGGGGTGGTACCGCAGCAACCGCCGATGATGTTGAGGAAGCCGCTGGCGGCGAACTCCTCGACCACCGCGGCCATTTCCGCCGGCGTCTCGTCGTATTCGCCGAAAGCGTTGGGCAGGCCGGCGTTGGGATGCGCCGAGACGAAAGTGTCGGCCTTGGCCGAGAGTTCTTCCAGGTACGGGCGCAGGTCCTTGGCGCCCAGGGCGCAGTTCAGGCCGATGGAAATCGGCTTGGCGTGGCGCACCGAGTTCCAGAACGCCTCGGTGGTCTGGCCCGACAGGGTACGGCCGGAGGCATCGGTGATGGTGCCCGAGATCATGATCGGCAGTTCGACATCGTCTTCTTCGAACACCTGCTGCACGGCGAAGATCGCCGCCTTGGCGTTGAGGGTGTCGAAGATGGTCTCGATCAGGATCAGGTCGGCGCCACCCTCGATCAGGCCACGGGTGGCCTCGATATAGTTTTCCACCAGTTCGTCGAAGGTGACGTTGCGATAGCCGGGGTCGTTGACGTCAGGGGAGATCGAGCAGGTGCGGCTGGTCGGGCCGAGCACGCCGGCGACGAAGCGCGGCTTGTCCGGGGTCTCGAGGGTCTTGGCATCGGCCACCTGGCGGGCGATGCGCGCGCCTTCGACGTTGAGCTCATACACCAGCGCCTCCATGCCGTAGTCGGCCTGGGAGATCTGCGTGGCGTTGAAGGTGTTGGTCTCGAGAATATCGGCGCCGGCATCCAGGTAGGCTTTCTCGATCGCGGCGATGACATCGGGGCGGCTGAGCAGCAAAAGATCGTTGTTGCCTTTGACATCGCTTGGCCAATCGGCGAAGCGCGTGCCACGATAGTCGTGTTCCTCGAGGCGGTAACTCTGGATCATAGTACCCATGCCGCCGTCGAGGATCAGGATGCGCTCTTGGAGTGCGTTCTGGAGTGCTTGTAAACGAGCGCTGCGGTCGGACATAGGAACTACCTGGTCGGGCAAAAATCAGAAGGTGCCGAATAATAACAAAGCTGCATGGATTTTAGGCGTATCGCCCATTTGCATGAATTTCCCTCATGTTGTTGCGCGCCTCCCAACACCTCAGGACCCGCCAGGCACATCGTGATGGCTTCAAGTAACCAGGACATTCGGCACATGCTGCATCGCATACTTGCCAGCGCCTTCGCCTTGCTCATCAGTGGCGCGGCGTTCGGGCAGGCCCCCCAATCGAGCCCGACGATCTCATACACGCGGGATATCCAACCGATCTTCACCGAGAAATGCGTAGCCTGCCACGCCTGCAACGACGCGGCCTGCCAGCTCAACCTGGGCAGCGCCGAGGGCGCCGAGCGGGGGGCTTCCAAGGTGCCGGTCTACCAGGGCGAGCGTAGCCAGGCCGTGCCCACCACGCGGCTGTTCTACGATGCCCGCGACGAGGCGGGCTGGCGCAAGCAGGGCTTCTACTCGGTGCTGGACAAGCAGGGCGACCAGGCGGCGCTGATGGCGCGCATGCTCGAGCTGGGCCACAAGACCCCGCTCACGCCCAATGCCAAGCTGCCCGAAGAGATCGTCCTGGGGCTCAATCGCAACAACATGTGCCCACTGCCGCACGAGTTCGATGCCTATGCCGGCGTCCACCCCAAAGAGGGCATGCCGCTGGCGGTCACCGGCCTGACCGATCAGGAATATCAGACCCTGCAGCGCTGGCTGGCCGCTGGTGCCCCGGTGGAGAAGACGCCGATCCAGCCCAGCGCGGTGGAAGCGAAGCAGATCGCCGAATGGGAAGAGTTGCTCAATCGTCCGGGCTCGACCGAGGCGCTGGTCGGCCGCTGGCTGTACGAACACCTGTTCCTGGCTCACATTCACTTCGTCGGCGGCGAGCAGGGCCACTTCTTCCAGTGGGTGCGCTCGCGCACCCCGAGCGGCCAGCCGGTGGACCTGATCGCCACGCGCCGACCCAACGACCCGCCAGGCACCGACTTCTATTACCGCCTGATCCCGGTGCAGGGCGTGATCGTGCACAAGACCCACATCACCTACCCAATGGGGCCGCAGAAGCTCAAGCGGGTCAAGCAGCTGTTCTACAGCGGCGACTGGCACGCCACCGCGCTGCCCGGTTACGGCCCGCGCCACCGCGCCAACCCGTTCGAGACGTTCGAGGCGATTCCGGCCGTGGCGCGCTACCAGTTCATGCTGGACAACGCCGAATACTTCGTGCGCACCTTCATCCGCGGCCCGGTGTGCCGCGGGCAGATCGCCACCGACGTGATCCGCGACAACTTCTGGGCGCTGTTCCAGGAGCCGGCCCACGACCTCTATGTCACCGACGCCAAGTATCGGGGCGAGGCCACGCCGCTGCTGGCCATGCCGGGGCAGATCGACGATGTCGGCAGCGTGCTGAGCTTGTGGCACGCCTACCGCGACAAGCGCAATGAATACGAAGCGCTGCGTCGTGACGCCTATGCCGAGCAGCCGGCGCCCAGCTGGTCGACGCTGTGGGCTGGCAACGACAACGCCCTGCTGAGCATCTTCCGCCACTTCGACAGCGCCTCGGTGACCAAGGGCCTGATCGGTGACGTACCGCTGACGATGTGGCTGTTCGACTATCCGCTGTTCGAGCGTACCTACTACCAGCTGGCGGTGAACTTCGACGTGTTCGGCAACGTCTCGCACCAGTTGCAGACGCGCCTGTACTTCGACTTGATCCGCAATGGCGCCGAGGTCAACTTCCTGCGCCTGATGCCGGCCGGCAAGCGCGGCGCGATCCTCAGCGACTGGTACCAGAACAGCGGCAAGGTGAAGATGTGGCTGGACTACGAGGATATCGACACCAGTACCCCGAGCGCACTGAAGCTGGACAAGCACGATCCCAAGCGTGACTTCGGCCTCAAGCTGCTGCAGCGCACCGCCAGCCTGAACGCGGCGCCCGATCCGATCAACCGCTGCCTGGGCGCCTACTGCTCGCGCCCTGCGATTTCGGCGCAATTCCGAGATGTCGAGCAGTCGCTCAGCCGCCTGGTCTCGCGTCCGGCCGCGGGGCTCAAGGTGATCGGCCAGCTGCCCGAGGCGACCATGCTGCGCATCGAAGGGCAGGGCGGCCAGCGTCAGGTCTACAGCCTGCTGCGCAACCGTGCCCACAGCAACGTCGCGTTCCTGCTGGGCGAGGCCTATCGTTACCAGCCGGGGCTGGACACCCTGACGCTGTATCCGGGCGTGCTCAGCAGCTATCCCAACTTCATCTTCAACATCCCGGCGGCCGATGTGCCGGAGTTTGTCGAGGACATGGAGGCCGCGCGCGATGACACGGCGAAGTTCGAGCGCGTCGTCATGCGTTGGGGCGTGCGCCGCAGCCACCCCGAGTTCTGGCGCTACTTCCACGACCTGAACAGCTATATCAAGGAGACCGAGCCGGTGGAGGCGGGCGTGCTGGACATGAACCGCTACGAGAACCTCTGATCGGTCGGCCTGACCTTTGCGGCGCCAATGGGGTCGGAATCGGTAGGTAGGCCCCGGGGACTGCTTTTGCAGCCCATCACCGGCAAGCCGGCTCCCACAGGTGTGCGCGAATCCTGTGGGAGCCGGCTTGCCGGCGAAACGAGCGCGAAGCGCTCGCCGGGCCTCAATGCACCGCCGATCACAGGGTATTTCATGCTGTATTCGCTTCAGGCTCTTCGGGCATTCGCCGCCTGGGTGGTGGTCTGCCACCACTTCATGCAGATCTTCTTCGACTTCCACGCCACCGGCCCCATCGGCCAGTTGCTGGCCGACCGCGGCGCGGTCGGGGTGGACATCTTCTTCGTGATCAGCGGCCTGGTGATCTACCTCTCGACCCGCGACAAGGACATCGCCCCCGGGCAGTTCCTGCTCAACCGCGCACTGCGCATCGTCCCCGCCTACTGGTTCTACACCCTGCTGATGGCCGTGCTGATGCTGATCGCCAGCCGCTGGATGCCGCACCAGGTGTTCGAGTGGCAGCACCTGCTGCTTTCGCTGCTGTTCATTCCGGCGCAGAACCCGGGTGGCTACGGCCTGTACCCGACGCTCAACGTCGGCTGGACACTGAACTTCGAAATGTTCTTCTACCTGTTGTTCGGCCTGGCCTTCCTGGTGCGTCAGCGTCATCACCTGCTGCTGGTGACGGCGGCATTGCTGCTGGTCAGCGAAGTGCTGGGTCGGCTGGGCGTGCTCAGCCGCTTCTACAACAACGACATCGTCTACGAGTTCCTGCTGGGGATTGGCCTGGGCGTGCTGTACCGCCGTGGGTTGATCCGCAAGGGGTTGTGGCTGCCGCTGGGGCTGCTCGGCCTGGCAGGATTCGCCCTGTATCACCTGGATGCCTCGCCGCGCCTGTTGCACTGGGGACTGCCCAGCGCGCTGGTGGTACTGGCGTTCATCGCCCTGGAGCCCTGTTTCAAGGGCAACCGGGTGCTCAAGGCGCTGGGTGATTGCTCCTATTCGGTGTACCTGATCCATGTGCTGGTGCTGTACGCCGGGCTGTTCGTGCATGAGCGGCTGGGCCTGAGCCCCTATCTGGTGTTCGCTTTGTGCGTGCCGTCAATCGGACTAATGTCGTGGTTCAGCTACCAATGGCTGGAACGTGGCCTGTACGGGCGGCTCAAGGCCTGGATCGCGACGGATTCGGCGCGGGAGCCGGCGTTGGCGCTTTCCCGAGTCAAATGCTAGGACTTTGTTCAGGGGCCGGCTTGGCGTACACTGCCGGCAAGTCTGTGAGGAACTTCCATGAGCGCTATAACCATTACCGACGCCGCCCATGATTACCTGGCCGATCTGCTCTCCAAGCAGAACACGCCTGGCATCGGCATCCGTATTTTCATTACCCAGCCGGGCACCCAGTACGCCGAGACCTGCATCGCCTACTGCAAGCCGGGCGAAGAAAAGCCTGACGACGAACCGGTGGGCCTGAAGAGTTTCACCGCCTACCTCGACGCGGTCAGCGTGCCGTTCCTCGAGGACGCGCTGGTGGACTACGCCACCGACCGCATGGGCGGCCAGCTGACCATCAAGGCGCCGAACGCCAAGGTGCCGATGGTCAATGAGGACAGCCCGATCAACGAGCGCATCAACTACTACCTGCAGACCGAGATCAACCCCGGTCTGGCCAGCCACGGCGGCGCCGTGAGCCTGGTGGACGTGGTCGACGATGGCATTGCCGTGCTGCAATTCGGCGGTGGCTGCCAGGGCTGCGGCCAGGCCGATGTGACGCTGAAGGAAGGCATCGAGCGCACCCTGCTCGAGCGCATCCCGCAGCTCAAGGGCGTGCGTGACGTGACTGACCATAGTCAGAAGGAAAACGCGTACTACTGATCGACAGTGGTGACGCCGTCGCGGGACGAGCCCGCTCCTGCAGCTTTTCTCTGTGGGGGCGGGCTTGCCCCGCGCTGCATCAAGTCTCTCTCTTCCCTTTACTGAACAAGGACGCTCGGTATGAAAGCCCGGCATGCATTGCTGATCCCGTTGTCGTTAGCCTGCGCGCAGGCGTTGGCCAGCTACCAGCCACCGGGCGGTACCGACGAGCAATATCGCGAGGCCGTGACGACCCTGGATGCGCTGGAACCACGCCTGCTCGAACTGGTCCAGCGCTCCCTGGCGGGTACGCCTGCGCAGGCGCTTGCAGCGGACGCTGCGGCGTTGCGCAAGGAGCGCGATCCGGCGCTTGTACAGTTGCAACAGGCAGCGGCCCAGGGCCATGCCGTGGCTCAGTATCGTCTAGCGCTCTACTACTTCGCCTATGAACCTTCCGTGGACGTGGCCACGACCTGCAAGCTGATGACCGACAGCCTGGAACAAGGCTTCGCTCCCGCGGCGCTGCGCGTGAGCACCGATTGCATCGGTTACGTGGATGGCCCGGCGTACCTGCCGGCCCTGCAGAAGGCGCTGGCCGACTTCCCGCAGTTCGCCAGTTACTATCCGCAGCCGGCGGTCTGGTTCGAATGCTTCAAGCCAGACCCCAAGGACAATCGCTTGCAGTGGGGAGAGGCCACGGCCTACAAGGCCGAACTCTATCGGCTGCTGGGACACAAGGCTGGCCGCAGGGATTCGCCGATGCGACGTGAGTACTGGCAGCAGGCGGTGGACCTCAATGGCTGTCCGCGAATTGCCGATCGCATGAGCACCGCGCAGGCGAATGTGCACTGACCCCCTAGCAACAAAGTGTTACGGATTCAAGGCCTGCGACAACGGGTCGCGCCCCGTAAACAAAGGGCTGCAGCCCGATCAGCCGCATGTCGGGTGGATGGTGCGGGGGGAGCGTGACAGAATGCCCCGGTTTTCTGGCCGGCCCATCCCAGGGGTCGGCACCTTCCCTGTAAAGGATGGTTCCATGACTGATCTGTTGACCCGGCGCGCGGTAGTCGCCGGGATGGGCGTACTGGGGCTTGGCCTGCTGGCGGGTTGCAACCCGGCCCGAGGCCTGGATTTCAAGTACGGCAAGAACATGAGCAACGAAATCCTCGGGCGCAAGTTCAAGCTCAAGGACACTCGAGGCAACGACTGCACGCTGTCGAGTTTCTACGGTTCGATGCCGATGATCTTCTTCGGCTTCACCCAGTGCCCGGCGGTCTGTCCGACCGCGCTGGCGCGTGTGGTGCAGATCAAGAAGATGCTCAGGGGACGCGACCAGGAAATCTTCCAGCCGGTATTCATCACCCTGGACCCGGAGCGTGACACCCCCGAAGTGCTCGACGCCTACGTCAAGGCCTTCGACTCGTCGATCATCGCCCTGACCGGCACTCCCGAGGAAATCGCCGAGGTGGCCAGGGAATTCAAGGTGTTCTACGAGAAGGTCCCGGCCGGCGACACCTACACCATCTCTCACTCGTCCACCAGCTACGTCTACGATACACGTGGCACCTTGCGCCTGAGCCTGGGCCACTCCCTGAACGCCAAGGAATGCGCCGAAGACCTGGCCACCCTGATGGAGATCTGCTGAATGTCGATGCAACCAATCAAGCGCGGCCTGGCCGCCCTGACGCTGCTGGCCCTGGCCATGCCTGCCTTCGCCCAGACCACCGTGAGCGGTGCCTGGGTGCGCGCCAGCGTGCCGCACCAGCAGGCTACCGGCGCCTTCATGACCCTGACCGCCAGCAGCGACAGCAAGCTGGTCGGCGTGGCGTCGCCGGTGGCCAAGACTGTGCAGGTGCACGAGATGACCATGAACGGCGACGTGATGGGCATGCGTGAGGTCAAGGCCGTCGAGCTGCCGGCCGGCAAGGCGGTGAAGCTGGACCCGAACGGCTACCACGTGATGCTGATGGGCCTGAACCAGCAGGTGAAGGAAGGTGAGCAGGTGCCGCTGACCCTGACCATCGAGGATGCCAAGGGTGCGAAGGAAACCTTGCAGGTGCAGGCGCCAGTGCGTGCGCTGAACGCCGAGGCCGGTGCCGGGCATGACCACATGCACATGAATCACTGACCGTGCATCGGGGGCGCTACGCGCCCTTTTCGCGGACACAAGGCCGCTCCTGCAAGGGACCACGATCTCTTGCAGGAGCGGCCTTGTTTCGCAAAAGGGCTGCAGAAACCTCAGCTACGAAAGCGTGGCAGCGGCCGTTCGATGTTCAGCGAAGTCAGGGTCTTGCGCACCTGGGCTTCTTCGGCCTCCAGCGCCTTCAGGCTGGCGCGGATCTTGCCGGCGGCGGGCACATCGCCTTGCCGGTCGATCCAGTCGGCGATCTCCTTGCAGGCACTGCTCAGGCAGGCCTGACGCTGGCTCATCAGCGACAGGAGGGTGGTGATTTCTCGTTCGGACATGGCGCGATCCTCCGTTCAGCCCCTTGAGTGTAGCAGCGGCCGGCCAGGCTGCTCGTAGCCGATGGCCAGTGCCCAGGCCGCCACGGCACAGGCGAACAGCGTCGCTCCCAAAGCCTGGCAGGCCCCCGCCAGCAGCATGCCCGCCCCGATCTGCAGGTAGTAGAACAATCCGAACAATGCCCCGGCGCTACCGCGGCAATCGCCGTAGGCGGCCAGTGCCGAGCCCAGTACCAGCGGGATCGCCATGGCGAAGGCGCACAGCACCAGCGTCATGGGCACCACCGTCCACAGGCTGTCGCCCAAGCCCAGCACCGCCAGCGCCGCCAGCAGGTCGAGCAGGCAGGCCAGACGCAGCAGGCGACCGGCGTTGATTCCTCGCCGCAGTAGTCGCCCATTCAGGCGGGCCCCCAGCACCGAGCCGAATGCCAGCGCTGCGCCGGAATAACCCATCCACTGACTGGCCCCGAGTCGTTCGAAGACGAATGGCGCCAGGCTGTACCAGCTGAACACGCTGATGTTGAACACTGCCACCAGGGCACTGGCCCGCAGCACATGACGGTCGCTCAGCAAGCGTCGCAGCACGTTGGCCATGGTCGGCGTGAATAGCGAGGTCGGGCGTGTTTCGGGCAACCCTCGCCAGGTCCAGGCGAGCAACAGCAGAGCCATCAGCAACTGGCCGGCGAGCACGCCGTGATAGCCGGACAGTCGGTCCAGCCAGGCGCCAGTGATCAAGCCAAGCGCCGGGCTGAGCGCCAGGCAGGCGCCGATCAGGGAGAACACCCGGGCCAGTTCCGCGCCGTCGTGGCGATCACGTAGCGCAGTCTGAGTCACCACCGAACCGGCCGCTGCGGCGAAGGCCGCGACTATCCTCGCCAACAGCAGCTGGGCAAAGCTTATCGCCAGCAACGCCGCCAGCGCGGCGCAGGTGTACAGCACAAGACCTGTGAGCAAGGCCGGGCGTCGGCCCCAACGGTCGCACAGACGCCCCCAGGTCAATACACCCGCAGCGAACGCGACGAAGTACAGCGACAGCGTCAGTGACGCGTCGGCGGCGTCGACCGCGAAACCCTCGGCCAGTGAGACCAGGGCGGGGCTGTAGAGGGTTTCGGCAACCTGCGCAAACATCAGCAGGGCGGTGGCCAGTGCCAGCCAGGAGGGGGAGCGCATGGAGCGAATGCCTTGGAACGAGAACGGGAGGCCATCGTAGGGGTTCTGCACTGTGGGCTATTATCGCGATTCCGCTTATTTATCGTTGAAATCGGACAACGCTATCGTGGCCTGGCTGCAACCTGACGCACATTTCGACCCTGATGCCTTCGATGCCCCGGTAGTGGGTATCTGTTCGGCCTTGGGCGATCACGACTCTGGCGAACACCGGCATGGGCGCGGGCAGGTGCTGTTCACCCGCCAGGGCTGTGTCCGCATCCAGGCGCCCGGTCGCCTGTGCCTGCTTCCACCGACCCAGGCGGCGTGGATTCCGGCAGGGTTGGCGCACCGGGCGCGCATGCGCGAGACGGTGGACTATCGCTCGCTCTATTTCAGCCCGACGCTCGGTGAGCGACTGCCCCGGGAGGTCACGATCCTCAGCGTCAATCCATTGTTGCGCGAGCTGCTCGAGCGGATTGCCCAGGCGCCGTTCGACACGGCATGGAGCGCCGGTGCGCAAGCGCACCTGCTGGCGCTGTGCCTGGACGAGCTGCAGCGGGCACCTCGCCAGCCGATGTTCCTGCCGCTGCCGGGCGACCGGCGCCTCGCCGGGCTGGTCGAGCGCCTGGACCAACTGCCGCCTGCCTTGGGCGAGCTGGCGCGGCATGTCGGCGCCAGCGAGAAGACCATCAGCCGCGTACTGCGTCGAGACACCGGTATGTCCTACCAGCAGTGGCGGCAGCAGTGGCGTTTGTTGCGTGCCGTGGAGCAGCTGGCGTTGCAGCGACCATTGGGCGATATCGCCGAAGACCTGGGGTTTGCCAGCGACAGCGCGTTCATCGCGTTCTTTCGCGGCATGACCGGGACCACCCCGGGGGCCTATAGCGCCAGGCAAGCCTGACGATAAGCCCCGGGAGGGACGCCATAGGCCTGCTTGAACTGGCGACTGAGGTGGCTCTGGTCGGCGAAGCCGAGGGTGAAGGCCACCTCCAGGGCCGGCAACCCGCTGCGCAGCAGCTCGCGGGCACGGGCCAGGCGGCGCTGCTTGAGCCAGGCATGCGGTGGCAGGCCGGTGGCCTGGCGGAATACCCGGGCGAAGTGAAAAGGAGACAGATTCACCGCTGCCGCCAGGGCCTCCAGCGAGGGAGGGGCGGCGAGCTGGCTTTCCAGCAGCTCGCGCGCGCGGGACACGGCCAGCGGCTCGTTGCCAGGGGCGGCGGGTTCGGCGCAGTGGCCGTGGCGCTGCACCAGCGCCAGTACCGCCTGGCGCCAGGCGGTCTGCTGTTCCAACGCGCTGGCATCGGACTCGGAGAGTTGGTGCAACTGGCTGAAGGCTGCGGCCAGGGCAGGGTCCTGGATCACGCTGTCCTTGAAGCGGGGTAGGCCGTTGCGGCCTAGCTCCAGTTCGTCGAGTACGCCGGTGACCCGTTCATGCTCGGGGTAGAAGCCACGGTAGCGCCAGCCGGCCTCGTGGGCTGTGGCGCCGGTGTGCAGTTCGTCGGGGTTGATCAGCACCATGCTGCCTACCGGCGCCAGGTGCTCGCTGCCACGGTGCCAGAAGCGCTGGGCGCCGGATTCGATCACGGTGAACACGTAGCCTTCGTGCACATGCGGGGCGAAGCGTTGCTGAATGTAGCGAGCGTGCAGCATCTCGACGTCGCCGAGGGCGGGCGCCTGCCACAGGTGAGTCTGTTCGCGCAGGGGCGTGCTCATGCCAGCCAGCTGCGCAGGAGGAAGAAGATCAGCATGCTCGCCAGCATGCTCAGCAACACGCTGCGGGTCAACAGCACCAGGGCGATGGCCACCAGCGAACCAAGCAGGTAGGGGTTCAGTGGGCTGAGGTCGAGCTGGTGACCAGGCAGGAAGATGATCGGCCCGCAGATCGCCGTGAGCATGCCGGGCACGGCGAAGCCGAGGAACTGCCGGGCATTGGAGCTCAGGCGCAGGGGCAGGCGCGGTTCGAGAAAAGCGTAGCGGTTGAGGAACACCACCGCGCCCATGGCAACGATCAGCAGCCAGATCATGAGCGGCCTCCGGAGAACTTCTGGCAGACGAAACCGGCGGTCATGCCCAGCAGGCCTGCCGCCACCAGGGCGGTTTCCCAGTGCCAGTGGCTGAACAGCACCGAGCAGAACAGCGACACCGCCACGCACACCACCGTCGGCAGGTTGCGTACCAGCGGCGCGATCAGGGCGACGAAGGTGGCGACGATGGAGAAATCCAGGCCCAGCCGGTCCAGGTGTGGAATGTTCTGGCCAAGCACGATGCCGGCCAGGGTGAACAGGTTCCACGCCACATAGAAGGTCAGGCCGACGCCCAGGGCGTACCAGCGATTGAACTGCTGCTGGTCGTGGTGGCTGGTCAAGGCGAAGAACTCATCGGTGAGCAGAAAACCCAGGCCCAGTCGCCAGCGGGTCGGCAGGCCCGACAGCACCGGGCGCATCGACAGCCCGTAGAGCAGGTGCTGCGAGGTCAGCAGCAAGGTGGTGAGCAGAATCGAGAACAGGTTGGCGCCACCCTTGAGCATGCCGATCGCCACCAACTGCGCCGCGCCGGCGAAGACGATGGCCGACAGGCCCTGGCCTTGCCAGGCACTGAGATCGGCCTCGATGGCCATGGAGCCGGCGAGCAGGCCCCAGGGCGCGACGGCCAGTGACAGCGGCAGGATGGCGATGGCGCCGTGGAGGAAGGCTTGGCGGGCGACTGGCGGGCTGGACATGGGACGACAACGAATCGACAGGGCAGACCAGCATGCCAGAGTGCCGCGGGAGTGGCTTGAACGATCTTGCTTTGTTGTCGCCTGTGCCGGCGAAAGGGCTGCACGGCAGCCCCGGCGGTGGTGGATTCAGCGCAGCTCGACCTGCGCGCACAGCCCGCCTTCGGCGCGATTGCGCAAGGTCAGGCTGCCGCCCATGGCCTGGGTGAGCTGCTGGGCGATCGCCAACCCCAGCCCGGTGCCGCCCGTGCTGCGGTTGCGCGACCCTTCGACGCGGTAGAACGGCTTGAGCACATCGTCCAGCTCCGTTTCAGGTATCCCCGGCCCATTGTCGAGCACGCGGATCAGCGTCACGCCGTCCTCGCACCCCACCTCCAACTGCGCGGCGCCAGCAAACTTCAGGGCGTTGTCGACCAGGTTGACCAGTACCCGGCGCAAGGCGTGGGGTCGGGTCTGCAGGGTCGCCTGGGTGCTGCCGCGCCGGTCGACCTGCGCGCCGCTGTCCTGATAATCGAACACCAGGCTGTCGAGGAAGGCATCGAGGTTGACCCGGCAGGGTGCCTCGGTGCTGCTGTCCATGCTGCGGGCATAGGCCACGCCCTCGCGCACCAGATGTTCCATGGCATCCAGGTCGTGCCACAGCTTGTCCTTTTCCAGGCCATCGTCCATCTGCTCGACCCGCAGCTTCATGCGGGTGATGGGGGTTTGCAGGTCGTGGGAGATAGCGGCGAGCAGTTGCATGCGTTCCTTGAGGTAGGCGGCGATGCGTGCCTGCAAGGCATTGAAGGCCACGGCGGCGTAGCGCACCTCGCGCGGGCCGCTTTCGTCCAGTTGGGGCCCGGGGTTGTTCGGGTCGAGGGTGTCCAGGGCTCGGATCAGGCGGGTCAGCGGGCCGATCGCCAGGCGTACGGCCAGCCAGGTGCAGGCCAGCAGCAGCGCCAGCTGGATCAGCAGCACCACCGGCAGCCAGGTGGCCACCGGCACCGTGGCGGGGGTGACGTCGATGGTCAGCGGCGCGCCGTCGGCCAGGCGCAGGTGCGCCTGGAAGTGCGCGCTGGGGCCGGGGATCTCCTGGAAAGTCAGTGCGTAGCGATCGCCGATGGCCTTGACGATGGACTCGGCGGCCATGGGTGGGTCGGCGCTGGGCATGGCTTCTCCGGGCAGGCCGCCGTCGAGGCGGTAGCGATAGGTGCGCCGTTCCAGGCGTGGTAGCCAGGCCGCGCGCTCGGCGGCGGGCAGGCGGTCGAGGATGGCCACCGAGGTCGAGACGTCCAGCTCCAGGTTGCTGAGCATCATCGAACGGCTGCTGACGTAGCGCTCATAGGCTTGCAGGCTGAACGACAGGCCGTAGGCCAGCACCAGCCCGGTGAAGAAGATCAGCGCCAGGCGCGAGGCCAGGGTGCGGGGCCATTTCATGCCGGCGGCTCCAGCAGCTGTACCGGCAGCGAGAATACATAGCCTTCGCTGCGCACGGTCTTGATGCAGGTAGGCTCGCGGGCGTCGTCGCCCAGGCGTTGGCGCAGACGGCTGACCAGCAGGTCGATGGAGCGGTCGAAGATGTCCGCCTCGCGGCCCTGGGTGAGGTTGAGCAGCTGCTCGCGGCTGAGCACCCGCTGCGGGTGGTCGAGGAACACGCGCAGCAGGCGATATTCGGCGCCGGACAGCGCCACCAGGGTGCCCTCCTTGTCGAGCAGGTGGCGGGCGGTGGTGTCCAGGCGCCAGGGGCCGAAGGCGAGCAAGCGGCTGCTTTCGCTGATGGTCAGGTTCGGCGGCAGCATGCGTGTGCGGCGCAGCACGGCGTTGATCCGCGCCAGCAGTTCGCGGGCGGAGAAGGGTTTGCTCAGGTAGTCGTCGGCGCCCATCTCCAGGCCGACGATGCGATCGGTCTCGTCGTTGCGCGCGGTGAGCATCAGCACCGGTGTGTTGCGGTGCTTGCCGGCGCGCAGCTCACGGCACAGCAGCAGGCCGTCGTCGCCGGGCATCATGATGTCGAGGACGATGAGGTCGACAGCGTTGTTTTCCAGGAACGCGCGCATCTGCCGACCATCGGCGACGATGCTGGTGCGCAGGCCGTTCTTCTTCAGGTAGTTGCCGACCAGCTCGCGGATCTCGCGGTCGTCGTCGACGACCAGGATGTGATCGACGTGTTCCATCGGGGTGTCCTTGTGCGGGGGGATGGGCGCAGTGTACCGAGCGGATCCGGGCTTGCCTGCCGTGGTTTGTATTGCAGTGTATCTGGCCCCGGCGCAGATACAGACGCAAGCACATCACCCCACCGGTGGACACAAGCAAGATACCTGTCGGGCGTGAAATGGCTCTCGACCGGGGAGCGATGCCTCCCCATGCCACGACCTCGTTCCAGGAGAAATGCCATGAACCTCAAGACCCTCGCCAGTGCCGCCCTGTTCGCCGTCCTCGGCCTCGGCGCCCTGGCTGCCCAGGCCAGCAGCAGCTCGCTCAATGATGCCAGCGTGATGCAGTACCGCTACGGCGACCGGCTGGATGTGAAGAAGGTGCTGTCGGTGAAGGATGACCGCAGCAATACCTGTGGTCCGGTGAAAACCCGCATGGACTACCTCGATTCCCAAGGCAAGGCGCAGAGTGTCGAGTACCGCTCCTACGCCACCAGTGGCTGCCATGACAACTGAGGTGCGTTTCAGGCGCCGCCTGCTCAAGGCCGGCGGCGTGGCCCTGGCGCTGGTCGGGCTGGGCCTGGCGGGGCATCTGCTGGCCCGGGACAGCTACGGCCCCATGCCGTCGCTGGCCGGCGCAAGCCAGTGGCTCAACTCGCCGCCGCTGGATGGCCCGGCGCTCGAGGGCAAGGTGGTGCTGGTGGATTTCTGGACCTACGACTGCATCAACTGCCGGCGCAGCCTGCCCCATGTCAACGATTGGGCGCGGCGCTACGCTGAGCAGGGGCTGGTGGTGGTCGGCGTGCATACGCCGGAATACGATCACGAGCGTGATATCGGCCATGTGCGGGCGCAGGTGAGGCAGCTGGGCATCGAGTACCCGGTGGCGGTGGACAACGACTATCGGATCTGGAACGCCTGGGGCAACCAGTTCTGGCCGGCGCATTATTTTGTCGATCGCAAGGGGCAGGTGAGGCATGTGCACTTTGGCGAGGGCGACTATGCGGGGCAGGATCGGGTGATCCAGGCATTGCTCGACGAGCGTGGGTAGAGGCGGGCGTGTGCCGTGAAAGGGCTGCAATGCAGCCCTGGTTTGCTCACCCTTTCCAGATCCCTTTTCCTGGCAGCCGCTGCCGATCATGCGGCAGGTTGAAGTCCTGCAGCGGCCCCTTGGGCACGATACCGTTCGGATTGATGGTCTTGTGGCTCATGTAATAGTGCTTCTGGATATGCTCCATGTTCACCGTGCCCGCCACGCCCGGCCACTGGTACAGCTCGCGCAGCCAGTTGGACAGGTTCGGGTAGTCGCCCAGGCGGCGCAGGTTGCACTTGAAGTGGCCGTGGTACACCGCATCGAAACGCACCAGTGTGGTGAACAGGCGCACGTCGGCTTCGGTCAGGTACTCACCGGCCAGGTAGCGCTGTCGATCCAGCAATGCCTCCAGCCGGTCCAGTTCGTTGAATACATCGTCGAAGGCGGCCTCGTAGGCGTCCTGCGAGGTGGCGAACCCGGCGCGATAGACGCCGTTGTTCACGGCTGGATAGATGCGTTCGTTGAGCGCGTCGATGGTGGCGCGCAGGGGTTGTGGATACAGGTCCAGCGTGTTGCCGGTCAGTTCGTCGAACGCGCTGTTGAAGATGCGGATGATCTCCGCCGACTCGTTGTTGACGATGCGTTGCTCTTTCTTGTCCCACAGCACCGGCACGGTCACGCGGCCCGTGTAGCGAGGGTCGTCCTGGGTATAGCGCTGGTGCAGGTACTGCAGCGCATCCAGATGATCGCCGGTCGAGCCTTGCTGCTGATCGAAGGTCCAGCCATGCTCGCCCATCAGCCAGCTGACCACGGAGACGTCGATCAGTGGCTCCAGGCCTTTGATGGCGCGGAAAATCAGGGTGCGATGAGCCCAGGGGCAGGCCAGCGACACGTACAGGTGGTATCGGCCGGCTTCGGCGGCGGGCAACTGATTGCGGCGTTGGGCGCTTTCGCGCTGGAAAGTGCCGTCCTTGCTGGTCTGGTACCACTGGTCTTGCCAGCGTCCATCGATCAAAAGGCCCATGTCGGAGCTCCTCGGAACAAAGTCGTTTGTCGTTGGAGCTCAGTCTAGAGAAAACCGTTCGAATAAATAGCGCAAAGAATGCGCGCTTCTCATCGACTTATTCGATGTCTTGCCGTGTTGCCCAATAGGTGCGGGCGATATTGAACGCCTCCTCGCGAGGCTTGCCCAGCCCGCGCAGGGCGAGGGCCATGGTCGCGACCACCGCCATTTCGCCATAACTGTCATCAGCCTCGGCGTGCCATACGGCGAGCAGGTGCTCCGGTTGCAGGGTCGCGGGCTTCACATGGCGCTGGGCGCTGAGTGCCGGCCACTCTTCATCCCAGGCCTCACCGGACGAGGTGCCGTAGAGGTGGCTGATGACATCCGGATTGACCTCGATCTCGCCACCGTCACCCTTGATCACCAGTGCATGGTCACCGAGCAGTCGACTGGCTTCGCGGTGTACCGCCTGGTAACCGGGATGGAAGATGCTCTGCAGGCCGCAGCGGGCCGCGAGGGGGTTCAGGACCCGAGCCAGGGAGTGGATGGGCGAGCGCAGGCCGAGGGTGTTGCGCAGGTCGATCATGCGCTGCAACTGTGGTGCCCAGTCGTGCAGTGGGACGAAGGCCAGGCGTCCGCTGTCGAGGGCTCGTCCCACGGCGGTCCAGTCTCTACACAGTGGGATCTGCAGCAGGTCGAGCAACTGTTCGGTGTACAGCCGCCCGGCGGTATGCGCGCCACCTCCGTGCATCAGGATGCGCACACCGTTGCCTGCCAGACACTTGGCTGCCAGCAGATACCAGGGCAAGTGGCGCTTCTTGCCGGCGTAGCTGGGCCAGTCGAGGTCGACGGCGATATTCGGTGCTTGCAGATGAGCACGCAGCGCTTCGGTGAAGCCCGCGAGCTCTTCGGCGCTCTCTTCCTTGTGTCGCAGCAGCATCAGGAAGGCGCCCAGCTGGGTGTCCTCGACCTTGCCTTCGAGCAGCAGGGTCATGGCGGCGCGGGCTTCTTCGCGGGTCAGGCCACGGGCGCCACGCTTGCCTTTGCCGAGGATGCGCACGAATTCGGCGAATGGATGTTCGGCCGGGGTCTGCAGTGTCAGGGGGCGTGGTTCGTTCATATGCAGTTGGTCGGCTTGGGCAGTCCCGCCAGCTTGGCGGCGAGTTTGGCGGGGGTGCCATTGAACAGGCGGTTCAGGTGCGGGCTGTTGCCTTTGTCCGCGCCGAGCTTGAGCGCGGTGTACTTGATCAACGGGCGGGTGGCCGGTGACAGCTGGTACTCCTGATAGAACTGGCGCAGTAGCGCGAGGATTTCCCAGTGGTCCTCGGTCAGCGCGATACCTTCGCGTGTGGCGAGGGCATCCGCGACGTCACGGGACCAGTCCCGCAGGTCGACCAGGAAGCCGTCCTTGTCCAGGGCGATGGCATGATCGCCGACGGTCAGGGTACTCATAGCCAGCTGTTGACCTTGTCGTAGTGCAGGGTGAGCTCGACGAAGGCTGGGTAATCCACGGCCCGGGCCAGGTCGCTGGCGAGCGCGCGGGCCTGCAGGTCCTCGGTGAGGGCGAACAGGCGATCGTCCAGCGCGGCGGCTTGCAGGGCTTGCCAGGGTTCACTGCCTTGGGTGAGAGCGTAGGTGGCGTCGCCGCACAGCAGCAGCGCGTCTTGTGGGCCCAGCAGGCGCAGGCAGCTGGCCAGGCGCTCGTCACCGAAGGGGGAGTGGGCGATTACGTGCAGGGTCGTCATCAGAGCGTTACCACCTGGTCAAAGCGGGCAATCAGCGCAGTCAGCGCGGCGTCGTCTAGCACCTCGACCGGCAGGCTCAGCGAGCCGCCATCCAGGCCTCGGCGAGCCAGGCTGTAACCACAGGCGAACAGTTCCTCGACACCGAACATCGGCAGGGCCTGGAGATTGGCCGCCAGGTTTTTCTGCTCCAGGGCATCGGGTTGCTGCTGTGCGGCCAGTTGGAACACGCCGTCATCGAGGAACAGCATGCCCAGCGGCAGATCGAAGGCGCCGCCGGCCAGGGCGATATCCAGCGCCTCACGGGCGCCTGGGCCGTTCCAGGGGGCCTGGCGGCTGATGATCAGCAAGGACTTGGCCATCTCAATCACCTCCGAAGCAGACCAGGCGATCGGCCTGTTGTGCGGCTTCGTGCAACTGGCCGAGACCGGACAGCTCCCACATGATCGGCAGATTGACCGCCGGACGCTGGTAGCGATTGGCTTGCGTGTCATCGAGCACGCCCCGGCGCAAGGCGGCGGCGATGCACACCACCGCATCGAGTCGGTGTTCGTTGACGAAGGCGCGCCACTGCGCGGCCACGTCCAGTTCGTCCTGCGGCGCGACAATATTGGCCGAGGCGCTGTGTACCCCGTCCTGATAGAAGAACAATCGGGCAATTTCATGCCCGCCGGCCAGCACTGCCTCGGCAAAGCGCAGGGCGCGGCGCGAGGAGGGCGCATGGGCCGGGGAAAAAACCGCGATGGCGAATTTCATGGAACGCTCGTGCGAAGGAATTCGGCCATGATAAAGCAAAAAGCCCGCACGGGTGGGCGCGGGCTTTTGGGTCAGGCGGGTGCGGATCAGGCCTGCTCCTTGCTCTCCGGCAGGAACCAGTTGAGCACCAGGGCACAGATGCCGCCGGTGGCGACGCCCGATTCCAGCACATTGCGCAGTGCCGATGGCATATGCGCAAGGAACTCAGGGACCTGCGCCACGCCCAGCCCCAGCGACAGCGACACGGCGATGATCAGCAGGGCGCGGCGGTCGAGACGGGTGCTGGCGAGGATATTGATCCCCGACGCGGCCACCGCGCCGAACATCACCATGGCTGCCCCGCCGAGCACAGGCTCCGGCACGGCCTGGATCACCCCGGCAACGCTGGGGAACAGGCCCAGCAGGATCAGCATGACCGCGATCCAGATACCGATATGGCGGCTGGCGATGCCGGTCAACTGAATCACACCGTTGTTCTGGGCGAAGATCGAACTGGGGAAGGTGTTGAACAGGCCGGCCAGCAACGAGTTGGCACCGTTGACCAGTACGCCGCCCTTGATCCGCTGCATCCATACAGGACCTTCGACCGGCTGGCGCGAGACCTTGCTGGTGGCGGTCACGTCACCGATGGCTTCCAGGGCGGTGACCAGATAGATCACCAGCATCGGGATGAACAGCGACCAGGAGAAGCCCAGGCCGAAATGCAGCGGTGTCGGCACCTGGAACAGTGCGGCCTGGTGCATGCCGGTGAAGTCCAGGCGACCCAGGTAGCCGGCCAGGGCATAGCCGACGGCCAGGGCGATGACGATGGCGCAGCTGCGCATCCACACCACCGGGATACGGTTGAGGATGACGATGATCGCCAGGACCACGCCTGACAGCAGCAGGTTCTCGCCATCGGCGAAGGTGCCGTTGGCCATGGCGCCGAAGCCGCCGCCCATGCTGATCAGGCCGACCTTGATCAGGGTCAGGCCGATCATCAGCACGACGATGCCGGTGACCAATGGGGTGATCAGGCGCTTGACGAAGGGCAGGATGCGCGAAACGCCCATCTCCACGAACGATCCGGCGATGACCACGCCGAAGATCGCCGCCATCACGCTTTCTACCGGCGTGCCTTGCTTGACCATCAGCGCACCGCCGGCGATCAGCGGCCCGACGAAGTTGAAGCTGGTGCCCTGGACGATCAGCAGCCCGGCGCCGAAGGGGCCGAAGCGCTTGCACTGGACGAAGGTGGCGATACCCGAGATCACCAGCGACATCGATACGATCAGGTTGGTGTCTCGCGCCGACACGCCCAGCGCCTGGCAGATCAGCAGGCCCGGCGTGACGATTGGCACGATGATGGCCAACAGATGTTGCAGTGCCGCCAGCAGGCCGATCAGCAGGCGTGGCTTGTCCTCGAGGCCAAGGACCAGTTCATTGGCAGGCGCCGCCGCGCCCGGGCCGTGTTCGTGTGAACTCATGGGAAATGCTGCCCCGGAAGAAAAAAGGAGCGCATTCTACGGGCTGAAAAGCCATTGGGGTAGAGGCAAGCACGATGGCCACACGATCGGGGAGGAAACAGGCAGTAAGCTGACTTTTAGGTCAATGTCTCTTTGCTCATTCACTGGCCCGGTTGCCTAACCCACAGGTACGAAAAAGCCCGCCGAGGCGGGCTTTTTCGCGGGGCGCTCAACTGATCCGGTCAGTCGTCGCGGCCCATGATGCCGAACAGCTGCAGCAGGCTGACGAACAGGTTGTAGATCGATACATACAGGCTGATGGTCGCCATGATGTAGTTACGCTCGCCGCCATGGATGATGGCACTGGTCTGGAACAGGATGCAGACCGACGAGAACAGCACGAAGCCAGCGCTGATCGCCAGTTGCAGGCCGCTGATCTGGAAGAAGAAGCTGGCGACCACGGCACCCAGCAGGACGAAGAAACCGGCGGTGATGAAGCCGCTGAGGAAACTCATGTCCTTGCGGGTGATCAGCACGTAGGCCGACAGGCCACCGAACACCAGGGCGGTCATGGCGAAGGCCGAGCTGACTACCTCGGCGCCACCGGCCATGCCCAGGTAGCGGTTGAGAATCGGGCCGAGGATGAAGCCCATGAAACCGGTGAGGGCAAAGGTAGACACCAGGCCCCAGACCGAATCACGCAGCTTGGCGGTGAGGAAGAACAGGCCGTAGAAGCCGATCAGCACGACGAAGATGTTCGGGTAGCCGACACGCATCTGCTGGGCGACGAAAGCCATGACGCCGCTGAAGGCGAGGGTGAGGGCCAGCAGGCTGTACGTGTTGCGCAGGACCTTGCTGACCTCCTGCTGCTCGACCTGCTGGCCGTGTTGGACGGCATAATCCTGTTCGCGCATGGCGCACTCCTTTGGGGTGAGACCGCGGTTCGGGACCTGCGGTATTGGAACGTATGATGCGGAGCATATCAGAGCTGCCGCAACCCGCGACACAGAGAGTTTGACAGCTTGTTTCATTACGGTATGATTGCCGCCGCAAAACCAGCTGGAAGCGTGGCCGAGTGGTTTAAGGCAACGGTCTTGAAAACCGTCGATGGGCAACTATCCTAGAGTTCGAATCTCTACGCTTCCGCCATATTCAAAGCCCTGATTATTCAGGGCTTTTTGCGTTTCTGGGGCACAGAAAAACTACCCATGGGAACACCCTTGGGAATGGTTTATTTCGGAAACGCTTCCGATACTTTGCTAGTTGCTCCAGTTCGGCGATAAGCCCGTTCGGTAATGTCGCCTTTTGAGCGCGCGGCCGTGCAGTGGTGCCCCATAAAAGACAGGAGTCTGGCAATGCCCAAGTGGCTGGAGCGTATTCGAGGGTGGCTCACGCCGCGTCGACGGTTCTGGATAGGCGCAGGCCTGTTCGCAATGACCATTGTCGTGCCGGTGATGAGCCCAGGAACGAGCGTGAGTTTCCTCTTGGGGCCTGCGAGTGTCCTTTTGGTCGGTGCTTTCATGCCTGTGGCGAACGGGAAGCAATGATCGCCGTCGAGTTGCAGGCCGGTGGATGCCGGCCTGCCTCTGCTGCGATTACTTGCGTTTGCCCGAAGTGTCCTGCTCGACCACCAGGTCCAGCACGTAGACGTTCGATGGGGCGTCAGCTGGCGGGTTCTTCCACTCGTACTGCTTCACCCGCAGCACCGTGCGCACGCCGTCACGGTGCTCGTAGCCCTCGATGGACTGGTACAGCGGATGCCAGGTGTCCTGAGTCGGCAGTTGCAGGCCGGCGTCGTCATAACGGCGTTCGCGCACTTGCAGGCACTCATAGTTCGGGATCAGCGGATGACTGCATTTGACGGTCTTGGCGGCTACTTCCAGGAATTTGATCTCGCCCTTGCTGCCGTAACGGGTCTGCGGGGTGGCTTCGCCCTGGAACTTCAGTACCGAGCCGTCCTGGGTGGTCAGCTGAAGCACCGGCTCCGAGGTGTCGCCGCCGATAGCGGCGCGCAAGTCGCCCTTGAGCAGGCGACCGACCTGGGTATCCACGTCCATCAGAGACTTGTCGCAGGCCATCAGGGTCGAGGCCAGTGACTGTACTTTCAATACGCCGTCCTGATAGCTGTACCCGCCGAACTGGGTGTTGCAGCCGCCGCTGATATTCAGGTTCTTTTCGGCGAAGCTCAGGCGTAGCTTGCGCTCGATGCCTTTGGTCAGGGCGTCGATGGGGGCGCCCGAGGCCTCGTTGGCCGATACCAGGTTCCAGTAGTAAGCGGTCAGCTCTGGCTGGGCGGCGACAGACGAAGTGGAGGCGGGCATGGAGGGCGATCCTTCATGGGAAGTGGAAGCCGGGGTGCACGCCTGGAGCAGGGCGGCACAGACGGCAACGAGGAGAATGTTCTGTTTCATGGTTCGCTCTTTCAGCCTTGTTTGAATTGGTGCGGCATTCTCCGCAGGCGGGATGCACGCGCCGGTAAACCGGGGTATCGAGGCCGTTCAAGGATTGTCACGCGGCGCGGATCCTGCCCGGCCTTCTGGTCGGGATGGGCGGCCTCTGCCGTTACCGATGGCAATCGGACAGCATTCACGCCGTTCGGTTTCATGAATGGGCTGCCTGGGGAGTGTTACTAGATTTTACGAGGTGGTTCGCATGCCTCGTGAATCCTGAAGTGGCGATCGACAGGACCTGGCCGGACGGCTGTACGTCAGCCGCTCGACCAGCGCGCCGGCGCTGGTCGTATCAGTGACGGCAATGCTTGTCGAGGGCGCTTGCTGGTTACGCTACTGCTGCGCCTGGCAGCTGAAACGATCACTGCAACGTCGTCGGCTTCAATGGTTCGGGCGTCCTGTTCAACCCCTCTTCCAGCGTCGCAATCACGCGAGCCAGGCTCGCTGCTTTTTCCAGTTCGCCTTGTGCTTCGAGCCTTGCGTGATCCCGCCGCATGTTCAGCAGGCATTTCTGCAATCCGAGGGCCGAGGTGTCGTAGTTATCCATGTCGTTCTCACATGCCTTGGCATCCGTGCCGTTGTAGGAAAGACTCGACGGTATCAGTTCAATCCACCCTTCAATACTGATTATTCATACACCGACAGCCGTTGCGGCTGAAGCGTCCTACTAGTGCGCAGGAATAGTCTTACGAAACAGTAGGTATGAGTATTTCCACTTGCTTCCGCCTGCTCAGCGCCAGGCCTTTCCTGGCACGCCTTGGCGCTGAACGGCTGGCTTGGCGCGAGGATCGGAGCAGGGCATGGCTTACCACACCATGCTGAAACGATATGTTGCAATTGGCTATCCGAAGGCCACCCTCTGGGCGTTTGCATCTGTACACAGCGTTCAGGCCTGGGCTTTCGCTTCGCTTTCCAGCCAGCGTGCCACTTGTTCGGCGGCAGACCCCGGCTCCGGCGTGTGATCTGCGAGCAAATGAAACCCCGCGCTGCTGTGCAGTTCGTGTTCTTCCAGCGCCAGCACCAGCGTGCCGGCCTTCAGGGCGTTTTCCACCAGCAGGCGAGGCACCAGGGCGATGCCCATGCCTTGCTCGGCGGCTTCGATGGCGAGAATGGTCTGGGAGAACACAGGGCCGTTGAAGCGGGTGCCGGGCAGCGCATGGTGGTCGAACCAGCGTTTCCAATTGTTGTGGCTATCGGAAATCAGTGGCTGCCGGACCAGGTCGATGGCCCGCTGCCACTGATGTTCGCCACGCAACGCGGGCGCGCAGACGGGTACCGCCACGCCGGGCAGCAAGGGCAGGGCATAGGACTCGGCAAAAGGCGGCGCCCCCCAGCGCACTGCCAGGTCGACGGCCCCCTTGCCGCTGAGTGGCCGGGTGCTGTCGGAGGCGTCGATCATCACGGCCACCTCAGGGTGCGCCTGAGCCAGCTGGCCCAGGCGCGGGATCAGCCAGCGACTGGCAAAGGCCGGCGTGGTGCTGAGCAGGATCTGCCGAGGGTCGTGCTGCCTGTCACGCTCCAGCAGTTCGCCGGTGGCGTCTTCGATGATGTCCAGGGCCAGGCGCACGCGGGCGAGATAGTCGGCACCGTCCCGGTTGGTCCGCAGGCCACGGGGCAGCCGTTCGAACAACGGGCGCTCGAGCTTGGCTTCGAGCGTGCGCACCTGCTGGGCGACAGCACCGGGGGTGACATGCAACTCGTCGGCCGCAGCGCGGAAACTGCCCAGGCGGGCGGCTGCCTCGAATGCCGTCAGGTGATTGATGATGGCGGGGGCGTTGCGTCGCTTGGGAGCGCTCATCCGGTAGATTTCCTGCAGGCTCGTGCCAGTATTTGTGATTGGTGCGGTCAAGCGGATTCTGGCTTCATGCACCTACCTGATCAACTCCTGAAAGGAACGGCACATGGCTTCTCAGAAAGTGGCAATCATCACCGCAGGTGGCAGTGGCATGGGCGCCGAGGCCGCCAGGCGGCTGGCCGCCGATGGCTTCAAGGTCGCCATCCTGTCCTCGTCCGGCAAGGGCGAGGCGCTGGCGGCAGAGCTGGGCGGCATTGGCGTGACCGGCTCCAACCAGTCGGTAGAAGACCTGCAGCGTCTGGTCGACAGCGTGATGCAGCGCTGGGGGCGGGTCGATGTGCTGGTCAACAGTGCCGGTCACGGACCGCGTGCGCCTATCCTCGAGCTGACCGACGAGGACTGGCATCGTGGCATGGAGGTGTACTTCCTCAACGTGGTGCGTCCGACTCGGCTGGTGACGCCGATCATGCAGCGGCAGAAGGGCGGCGCCATCATCAATGTCTCGACTTTCGCGGCCTTCGAGCCGGATCCGACCTTCCCGACCTCGGGGGTGTTCCGCGCCGGGCTTGCGGCCTTCACCAAACTGTTCGCCGATCGCTACGCTGCCGAGAACATCCGCATGAACAACGTGCTGCCGGGCTTCATCGACAGCTTGCCGGAGAAGGAAGAATTTCGTAGCCGGATTCCCATGGAGCGTTACGGCAAGGCCGAAGAGATCGCGGCGACTGTCAGTTTCCTGGCTTCCGAGGGCGCGGGATACATCACCGGGCAGAACCTGCGGGTCGATGGGGGTATCACCCGGTCGGTCTGAGTGGCGCCCGGCGCATGCAGCCGGGCGGCGACTTCCGTTAGCATGCCGCCCCTGTTTCCCGCCATCCGGATCCGCCCCATGAGCACCCTGACGTTCCGCCATGCCCTGTCAACCGACGTAGACCGCTGCTACCAGATCGAAACCAGCGCCTACGAAGGCGACGAAGCTGCCACCCGGGAAAAGATCGCCACGCGCATCGCCCAGTACCCGGACGGCTTTCTGGTGCTGGAGGCGGATGACCAGGTGATCGGCTTCATCAACAGCGGCTGCGCCCATGAGGTGCTGATGTCGGACGAGGCGTTCAAGGAGCTGGTCGGGCATGATCCGCAGGCGCCCAATGTGGTGATCATGTCGGTCGTGCTCGACCCGGTCCACCAAGGTCAGGGTCATGCCAGCCGCCTGATGACGCGGTTCGTCGAGCAGATGCGCGAACGAGGCAAAGCGACCATTCACCTGATGTGCAAGGCGCGGCATGTCGGGTTGTACGAGAGGATGGGCTACGCGTACGTCCGTCCGTCAGCCTCCGATCACGGCGGCATGGCCTGGCATGAAATGGTCATGGTGCTCTGAGGGCCCTTCGACTAGCATCGACGTTTTTCGCAGCCAGGGAGAGGCCTGTGAAGTACGTCGCGATCGCAGCACACCGCAGTGAGTACCCTGCGCCCATCACTTTCGCCCGTGGCGCGTTGCTGAGCATCGGCCAACGCTACGAGGGCGACGAGCACTGGGAGGACTGGTACCTGTGCGGCTGCCACGGCCAGGAGCCTGGCTGGGTGCCTGCCCAGGTGATCGAGCGGCTTGGTGTCGATCGGGGCAGGGCGCTGGAAGCCTACTCGGCCCATGAGCTGGACATCGACCCTGGCCAGCAACTGGAAGGCTTGCGCCCCTTGAACGGTTGGCTCTGGTGTCGCCGGGTAGCCAACGGGGAGCTTGGCTGGGTACCGATGGCGAAGCTGCGCCTGCTCGGCTGAGTTCAGGTCATGGCGAGCACCGCGGCGCTTTCGAGAATACGCGCATAGTCCATGGCCAGGTTGCTCAGGGCCAATGCGTGCACATCTTCCGCCGACCACAACCGCCCTGGCAGGTCGTGCTGGTCGAAGGTGTAGCAGGCGTCTGCCACCACCACCGTTTCGAACCCCAGGTTGCCCGCCGAGCGCGCGGTGGACTCCACCGAGTTGTTGGTGATCACACCGACGATGACCAGCTGGTTGATGTCGCGTTGGTGCAGCCAGCGTTCCAGGCCGCTGTTGCAAAAAGCGTCTGGCACGTGCTTTTCGAACACCGTTTCACTGGCCAGTGGGGTGAAGGCTGGCTGGAATGCACAGCCGCTCTGGCCCGGGCGCAACACCGAGCCTGGGTCGCGGGAGATGTGGCGGACATGGACCACCGGGCGCCTCCCCAGGCGCCAGGCGCCGAGGAGTTCGCCCATGCGCAGCTCAGCCTCGGGGTTGTTGCGTCGGCCTAGGCGCGGATGGTTGATACCATTTTGCATGTCGATGATCAGCAGAGCGGCGTTGTCGGCGAGAGCGGTCATGTCCGGCGGTTCTCCTTGGCTGTGCCGCGACCGTAGCACAGTGGTGAAGGAGCGGGGCGGGATCATCTGATCCGCTTTTTTTGCGCGAACCTGAATCTGTGATCGTATCAGTCACTGCCCGACAATATGCCCAGGCCCAGCCTTCCAACACGGTGTGCGCTGGGCAGGCTGCGCCGCTTCGCTCCAGCAACGGCCAGCCCCGCCGTTCCGTCATCACACTGTAGAGGTTCCGATGGGCAAGCTCGCGCTGTTTCTGGGTGGTTTTCTGCTGCTGACTATCATGATTGGCTTGCTCGGTACCATTCCGCCAAGCTGAGCCGCATTTTCCTGCCAGCCCGCCCGGCCTGAAGGCGGGCTCTCTGTCTTGCCTCGCCGCGGTTGTCTGGACAAGCGGTAGCTGCAAGTCATTCTCAAGTGCAAGTCGCTCGTGTAATCTCGCGCCCCCAACCCCAGGGCCCGGGCACACGGGCCGATCACTTGCCTTGGAGTCGATACACACTATGGAATGCAAGAAAGGCACTGCAGCGATGCTGGAGTGGCGCGGTCGTTTTCTCGGCGAGGATATCCTTCACGAAGAGCAATACGATCAGGCACTGCGCCGTGCCGAAGAGTTGGAGCGTTCCGGGGTGATCAGTGCAAGCGAGTGGATCGAATTGGTAAGACTGGCCAATGCCGCCTTGCTGCGTTTGCGATAATTCCTTCAAGGCTTGCTGAAACTGTCCACAAAAAACGTGGGTAGGTCTGTGGATAAAACGCTGCAGATGTTGTCTGGCAAGGCCTCTGTCAGATTGAGCAGAATTTGAGCAGCGTTGTTCAGGCCATTTTGCCCGGCCGCGGGCGGGCTTCGCGCAGTGCCTGCAGCAGCTCGCGGACTCGCGCCGGCACGTCGCCGGCCGGGTAGACCGCGTGCATCTGCGGGTCATGTCCGCTACTGGAGGTCAAGTGATAGTCGGGGCACACCCGCACCAGGCGGCCGGCAAGCACTTCGGGCTCGCCCAGCCAGTCGGCCAGGCGTGCGATGCCCGCGCCAGCGAGCGTGCTCTGCAGCACCGCGACGCCTGAACCCAGCCGTAGTCGTGGCCGGGGGCGCAGGCTGCTGATCCTGCCGTCGCGACAGAAATGCCAGGCCTTGAGGATGCGCGGGGCGGTGTGCAGGATCAGCGCGTGCCGCTCCAGGTCGTCCAGCTCCAGCGGTATGCCGGCATGCGCCAGGTACCGGGGGCTGGCATACAGGTGCCGGCGATACCGCCACAGGGGATAGCCGATCAGTTCGCTCGATTGTGGAAAGGCGCCCCGTATCACGAAGTCGAACTTGCCCTGCAACGGGTCGAGGGCCTGGTCACTGAACTGCACGTCGAGGGTGACCTGCGGATGGCGGCAGGAGAACTCGGCCAACACCTCCGGCAACACTTGCTGGGCAAGCACCTCGGGGGCGGCCAGGCGAATCCAGCCTTGTGCGCTACCGGACAGCGCGGCGAGTTCATCGGCTGCATCCCGTTGCACATCCAGCAAGCGTTCGGCGTGGGGCAGCAGGCGTTCACCCGCTTCGGTCAGGGTCACGGCGCTGGCATTACGGTTGAGCAGCTTGGCTCCGCTATTGTCCTCCAGGGCCTGCACAGCCCGTGTCACGGCGCTGGGTGAGCGGCCCAGGGCGCGGGCCGCACTGACGAAGCTGCGCTTGTGGGCGACGGTGACGAAAGCTTGTATTTCACGCAGCATGTCCAGTGCCATCTGGCCTATCCTCGTTGCAGTTTTCGCAACGTGGTATTTCAACATAAGCGCAACGCTTTTATTAGTCTGGCGGCCTGCCTTGTACCGCCTGGACATTCGCCATGATGGATATTGCCCTGCTTTCGCTGTTCGCTTTCGCTGCTGGCCTGATCGACGCTGCCGTGGGGGGCGGTGGGCTGATCCAGATCCCGGCGTTGTTCAACGTGTTGCCTGCCGCGCAACCTGCAAGCCTGCTGGGCAGCAACAAGCTGGCCTCGGTCTGCGGCACCGCCTTCGCCGCGCGTTCGTTCATTCGCAAGGTAAAGCTGGACTGGGGGTTGATCGTCCCGGCGGCGCTGAGCGCGTTCGTGATGTCGTTCTTCGGCGCCGCCACCGTGTCGCTGGTGCCGGCAAGCCTGATGCGTCCGGCGGTGCTGGTGCTGATCGTGTTGATGGCCATCTACACCTTCTGCAAGAAGGACTTCGGTACCTTGCACAAGCCGACGGCCATCGGACGCAAGGAGCAATGCCTGGCGGTGCTGATCGGGGGTGCCATCGGTTTCTATGACGGGTTGTTCGGGCCGGGTACCGGCAGTTTCCTGATCTTCCTGTTCATCCGTTTCTTCGCCCTGGACTTCCTGCATGCGTCGGCCTCGGCAAAGCTGGTCAACATTGCCACCAACCTGGCCGCGCTGGTGTTCTTCATTCCTTCGGGCAACGTACTGTGGGCCATCGCTCTGCCAATGGCGCTGTTCAATATCCTGGGCGCGCTGACCGGTACCTGGCTGGCGGTGCGCAAGGGGGCGGGGTTCGTGCGGGGGCTGTTCCTGGTCCTGTTGTGCGTGCTGATCGCCAAGTTGAGCTGGGACCTGTTGGGCGGATAGCTCAGACGACCTGGCGCTGCGGATCGGCCTGTTCGATACGGTTGCGACCGTGAGCCTTGGCCCGGTACAGGGCTTGGTCGGCCTGGGCCAGCAGCTGGTCCAGGCTGGGCGCCGGAGTATCGGCGCCGCAGCCGGCCAGGCCGATGCTCACCGTGACTTGCAGGCGTGGGTCGGCATGCGTGGTGTGCAGGTCCTGGACCGCCCGACGCAGGCGCTCGGCGGTGAACTTGGCCTGCTCGGGCGCCAGCCCCGGCACGACGATGGCGAATTCCTCGCCGCCCAGGCGGGCAAGCAGTTCGCCTTCATGCAACTGGTCCTGCAGCGTGGTTGCGAACTGGCGCAATAGCAGGTCTCCGGCCGCATGGCCGTAGCGGTCGTTGATCGTCTTGAAGTGGTCGATGTCCAGCATCATCAGGGTGAGCGGCAGGCCTGAGGGAGGACGCTGGCGCTCGTCGAGCAGGGCATTGGCGCGTCGGGTGAAGGCACTGCGAGTGAGGGTGCCGGTCAGGTGGTCGATGGTCGCCTGGTGGGCCAGGCGAGCCATCAAGCTACGGTTGGCGCTGCTCACGCAGGCCAGCACCAACGGCCCGAGCACCAGCATGGCGATACCCAGGCGTGCCGACATCAGGGTGGAGACACCCGGCTCGCTCTGCGGCACGCTGAAATGCATGAGGTTCTGCGCCACGGCGACGATCAGCGTGCTGCCTGCGGTAAGAGCCAGCAGGGACACGAGAAACGGCGAGTAGCTCAGTGCGCACCACAGCAACGCGGCGATCGGGAAGGCGATCGCGCCGGGCCCGCCGAAGGCGATACTGAGCGCCAGCGAAGCCAGCAGTACCAGTAGCGGCGCCAGGCGAATCGGCTGGCTGGCGCTGCCGCCACGGGTCAAGGCCCTTGACGAGGGCGCGGTGAGCAGCACCGGCAGCACCAGCACGCTGGTGGAAAACTGCTCGCTGAACCAGGCCAGCCAGGTCGCTTGCAGGGACTGTTGGAACCAGGGCGCAGCCATCACGCAGGCCAGGCTTGCAGCGACCACGGCCCCGGCCGCGCAGGCTGCGAACAGGCAAAGCGTACCGTGGGGCGTGCGCAGTCGACGATGCAGGCGTGGCAGGCGCGACATCAGGTACCAGATGGTGACGATGGCGCCGAGGTTGCACAGGTTGAGCCATAGCGCGGGTACCCAGGCGCTGCCACAGGCCAGGTCGGCGATGACCATACCCAGGTAGACCAGCACGAAACCGGAAAGGTTGGCTTGCCGCGGGTTGCGCAGGAGCACGCCGGCGAGCACCGCGTTGACCGGCCAGAACAGCGAAAGGGACTCTATCGGGCGAGCCAGGATGCCTGCCACGGTCAGGGCCAGGGTCAGGCCGAACAGGCTCAGGACGGGCAGCAGGCGCGATGGGACTGGAGACACCATGGGCTCGACCGGCAAGCGAAGACGGAATCCAGGAAAACGGCTGTAGGCACCTGGGACAAGTCGCGTCAGTGTCTTTCAGTCGGCAATTGATGTCAATTCGCTGCGAACCGCCAGAATATGGCGATGGCCTACAGCCCGAACACCCACGGCACCATCACCACCGTGACCAGCATCACCAGCAGGGTGAAGGGCACGCCGACCTTGACGAAGTCGGCGAAACGGTACTGGCCTGGGCCCAGCACCAAGGTATTCACCGGCGATGACACGGGGGTCATGAACGCCGCGGAAGCCGCCAGGGCCACGGTCATGGCGAAGGGGTACGGCGACATGCCCAGTTGCTGGGCGGTGCTGATCGCCACCGGCGCCATCAGCACCGCCGTGGCCGTGTTGGAGATGAACAGGCCGATCACCGCGGTGAGGGCGAACAGGCACGCCAGGATCGCGCTGGGGCCCGCGCCGCCAAGAAAACCGACCAGCGCGTCGACGGCCAGGTCGATGCCGCCGGTCTTCTGCAGGGCAAGGGCGAAGGGCAGCATGCCGACGATCAGTACCAGGCTCTGCCAATGGATCGCGCGGTAGGCGCTGTTCATGTCGATGCAGCGGCCGGCGCCCATGAGCAGGCAGCCGATCAGCGCGGCGATGACATTGGGTACCAGGCCGCTGACCATCAGGCCGACCATCACCGCCAGGCTGATCAGCGCATAGGGTGCGCGTGCGCGCGCAGGGGCGACTTGATCGATTTCGGCCGGCAGGCTCAGTACCAGGAAGTCGCGGGGTTCGCCCTGCAGCTGGCGCACGGCTTTCCACGGACCGATCACCAGCAGGGTGTCGCCCAGGCGCAGTTTTTCTTCCACCAGTTGGTCCTCGATGGCGACCTGGTCACGGCGCAGGCCGACCACGTTGAGGCCGTATCGAGTACGCAAGGCCAGCTCGAGGATGCTCTTGCCGATCAACTGCGAGCCTGGTGGCAGCGAGACTTCCGCCATGCCCAGCTCCTGGGACTGGTCGATGAAATAGGCCGCCTTGAAGTGCAGGGGCTCGAGCAGCATGGCCTGGCACAGGCTGCGCAGGTCATCGCGATTGGCGAACAGGTCGAGCAGCAGTACATCGCCCTGTTGCAGCACGGTGCCGGAGTCGGCGGCGATCACCCGGGTGGTGAACTTGTGCTGGCGCTCGATGCCGACCACGTTGGCGCCATGGCGGGTGCGCAGCTCCAGCTCGCCGAGGGTATGGCCGATCAGTGGTGAATGGGGGCGAATACGCAGGCGGCGCTCGCGCCCGCTGAGCTTGTAGTCCAGGACCAGGTCGAGCAGGGTGCGCCGGCTTTCCACCCGGCCATCCTTGCGCAGCTCGCCGTTGAGCCAGTGGCGGGTCAGCAGCATGTAACCGATACCCAGCAGCAGGACCACCAGGCCGAACGGGGTGAAACTGAAGAAACCGAAACCCGCTTCGCCATGGCGCACCAGTTCGCTGTGGACGACGACGTTCGGTGGCGTGGCCACCAGGCTGAGCATGCCGCTGATCAGGCCGGCGAAGCTCAGCGGCATCATCAGCCGGCTGGGCGAGAGCTGCAGGCGCGCGGCGATACTGAGCACCACCGGGATGAAGATCGCCACCACCCCGGTGGAGCTCATCACCGAGCCGAGTCCGGCCACCGCGACCATCAGCAGCACCAGCAGGCGCGCCTCGCTGTTACCGGCGCGCTCGCTCATCCATTCGCCGATGCGGTAGGCGATGCCGGTGCGCACCAGTCCTTCACCGATCACGAACAGGGCGGCGATCAGCACCACGTTGGGGTCGCTGAAACCGGCCAGGGCCTGCTCGACGGTAAGGATGCCGGACAATGGCAGGGCAAGGATCACCAGCAGGGCGACCACATCCATGCGCGGGCGGTTGATGATGAACAGGACGACGACGATGGCCAGGAGGCCGAGGACCCAGAGCAGCTCATGGTTCATGGGGAGGGGTGTTCCTTCACACGCAGGCACGAAAAGGCGATGGCCCCAGTGTGACAGCTCGGCGTGAACACGTCGTTGATGTGCTGCAATGTTTTACCGGCTTCCAACGATCGCGGGGCAAGCCCGCTCTCACGTAGTCGGTGAGAGCGGGCTTGCCCCGCGATGCCGTGAAGGCTGGATCAGTGGCGGTGCTTGTGCTTGCGGTTGCTGTCGCCCACATGGTTGCCGATGGCGCCACCGGCCGCGCCGCCCAGGCCGGCGCCGATGGTCGAGCCGTTCGAGCCGCCGAGCTTGCCGCCGAGCAGCGAGCCGCCGGCCGATCCCAGGCCGCCGCCAATCGCCGCTTCGGTACGGTTGCCCTTGCGCGCGCCGACCGCGCTGCCGGCGGCGCCACCCAGGCCGGCACCGATGGCCGCGCCGGTGCTGCCACCGATCTGCTTGCCGACCACATTGCCCAGGGCGCCGCCCAGGCCGCCACCGATTGCCGAGGTGCCGTCACCGGCGAAGGCGCCCTGGCAGAGCAGCAGGCCGAGGGCGAGGGAGGGCAGAGTCAGACGCATGTTTTGAACCTCAGGGGAGTCATCAGGGAAAGTCGCCGCGCGGGCGGCGGTGTTGTCAGGGTTGCAAGGACGCTTCAGCGCCAGTAACGGTCACGGTACTGGCGATTGTCGTCGTCATCGTGGTCGCGGTCATGCCGATGGTGATGACGGTGGCCGCGATCTCCGTCGCGCCAGCCATCGTCGTCGTGGTAGTGGTGGCTGTGGCAGCCGCCGAGCAGCAGCAGGGTGGCGATCAGCGAAAGGCTTGCAAGGCGAGTCATCAAGATATAGGTCCTTGATCCGTAACGGATTACGCGGTACCTGCTGAGACCTGGAACGGTCGATTTGGTTCTTTGCCACGGTAAATTTTACTGCCGTGGCGATGAGCGGCGTGCCTGTGGGCTGCTGTTCTGTCCCGCACGGCCATGGCCGCTGTCGCCGGGCCCACCTAGACTTGCTGGCAGGCCGCAGTCAAGACGGCCATCTGCCACGCACGGTGAATCACGATGATCGCCCACACCCCGACATTGTTCGCTGCCGTTGCCCTGGTCGCGACCATCCTGGCCTTTTGCCTGTTGCTGGTCGGACAGTTCAACCAGCGTGACAACCTGTTGCTGACGGGCTGCGGGCTGCTTTCCCATGCCTTGGCGTATGTCTGCTACACCCTGTATGGCCATGCGTCGCTATGGGTGAGCTACGGGCTTGGCAACAGCCTGTTGTCGCTGGCCCTGGCGTTCTACACGGCGAGCCTTTTCCGGGTGCGCGAACAGCGGGTGCCCTGGCGCTGGATCTTCGCCATTCCGCTGCTCATGCTGGGCGGCCTGACGCTGCTGCTCGACACGCTGGAGCCGCGCATGCTGCTGGCGACACTGGTGCTGATGCTGCAGTGCGCGCTGCTGCTGTACTGGGCGCACCGTCCAAGGACGGCGGCGGGCAGGGCGCACCTGTTGATTTCGATCGGCGCGGCGATCAGCCTGGTCGGCCTGGGCATGCGGGTGCTCGCCGTGCTCGCCGGTGGTGCCGCCGAAATGCGCTACGACGCCAGCAACCTCAAGCAGACGATCTCGGTGGGCATCGGCACGGTCACCGTCATGATGTACTCGATCGGTCTGGTCCTGATGGCCAAGGAGCGCAGCGAATCGCGCTTGCAATACCTGGCCCAGCGCGACGTGCTCACCGGCACCTACAATCGCCGGGCCATCCTCGAGCGCTTTGCCGTGGAGCTGGCGCAGGCGCGTATCGACCACGCCAGCCTGGCCGTGGCGATGATCGACATCGATCACTTCAAGCGGATCAACGACCTGCACGGCCACATGGCCGGCGACGAAGTGCTGTGTCACTGCGTGCGCCAACTGCAGCAGCGCTTGCGGGCCGGCGACAGCCTGGGGCGTTATGGCGGCGAAGAGTTCCTGCTGCTGTTGCCGGGCACCGATGGCGAAGGCGCCATGGGTGCGTTGCAGGGCCTGCGCGAGGCCATCGCCGCCAGCCCGGCCCGGTACGCTGGCAGTGATATCCCGCTGCGGTTCAGTGTCGGGCTGTGGTGCGGCGTGCCTGGGGCGGACGATTGCATCGCCAGCCTCATCGCCCAGGCCGACGCCGCGCTGTACCAGGCCAAGGCCGGTGGCCGGAACGCCGTGCGCATGGCCGCATGGCTGGGGGCGAACTGACGCTTGCCTGGCAATTCACCTGCCTGCCCGGTGGTGCTAGAGTCGCCTTCTTTTTTCCGAGGATGGAACATGCGAGCAATTCTGCCGATGACTGTCGCGCTGCTGTTGGTGGGCTGTGCGTCGTCGACCATGGAGGCGGCGCGTGGCGGTGCTCCGACCGCACGTCTGGATTCGCACAAGACGCCCGACCTGGTCGCCCAGTGCATCCAGTTCAGCTGGCAGGAGGAGAAGGCATTCGGGGTCGACGCCAGTGGTTACCTCGAGGCGCGCAAGCAGGGCGGGTTCACGGTCTATACCCGTGAGGCCGAGTCGTTCGTCGATGTGTACGCTCAGGCGGGCGGGACGCGGGTCGACTATTACGCGCGAAGCGACGACGAAATGGCTCTGCGGCGGCGGGCGGCGGCGGCGACCTGCTTGTAGCCGGCGCTTCGGCGTCAGGCCAGCCGTGCTTCCAGCCCGGCAATATGGGTCTGCAGGCGTTCATGCTCCTCGCGCTCGGCGGTGATGTCCTCGAACACGCTGATCAGATGTTCCGGTTGGCCGTCGACCCGGCGCTCGAGGGCAGTGCGGGCCCTTACCCAGATGTAGCGCCCGTCCCTGTGGCGCACGCGTTTTTCCACCTCGTATCGCTCGATCTCGCCCGCGAGCAGGCGTTGCAGCAGCGTCAGGTTGTCCGGCAGGTCATCGGGGTGGGTGATCTGCTGGAAGGTGTTGCCGTACAGCTCGTCCTCGCGATAGCCCAGCAGCTCGCAGAAGCTACCGTTGACCCGCCGCCAGCTGCCGTCCGGGTCGATATAGGCGAGCGCGCCCCAGGCCAGTTCGAAGATGGTGCGAAAGCGCGCCTCGCTCTGGCGCAGCTCCTCTTCGGCGACCTTGCGTTCGGTGTTGTCCATGCTGATGCCGACCATCTTCACCGGCCGCCCGACGCTGTCCTGCAGCACCGTGGCGCGCGAGGCGATCCAGCGCTGGCTGCCGTCGGGGCGGGTGATGCGGAAGTCGCACTCGCAACCGGTGCCGTCGGCCACCGCCTGGGCGTACATGCCCTGCATGTGCTGGGCATCCTCGGGGTGGATGTGCAGCCAGAAGTCTTCGTTGCGCTGCAACGCCCAGCCATACACGGCCTCGACGTTGGGCGAGTAGGTCACTGCGTCGGTGACCAGGTTCCATTCCCAGGTGACGATGCGGGCGCCTTCCTGGGCCAGTTTCATGCGCGTTTCGCTTTCCATGATTTCGGCGGTGTAGCGGCGACGCACATCGGTCATGGGCAGTTCGACCACTTCGGCCTGTTGCACGCTGTGCAAGGCCTCCTCGCCGTAGCGCAGCCAGATCCAGTTGACCTTGAGGAAATTCGCCAGCTTGCGCAGGTTGTCGTAGTCGATCTCCCCGCCGCGGGTCCACTTGTGCACCGCCGTGCGCGAGATCCCCAGCGCCGTGCCGACGGCTTGCAGGGTCAGCTTGTGGTGTTCGAGCAGTTCCTTGAGGCGAAAGGCGAAACTGTTTTCCGTCATGGGCGCTGGATCCTTGGGCGGGACGAAGCGGGCAGTATACCTGAGCTGTCAACTTGAGGTTGACGGGGAGTTGCCTGGCATCCCGGCGCCGGTTAACGTGGCGCCTGACTCACACTGGACAGGGAAGCACCGCATGAGCCGATCACTGGAACTCAATCGCGCCAGCTGGGATGAACGCGCACCGTTGCACGCCGCCTCCAAGGATTACGAGGTCGAGCGTTTCCTTGCCGAGCCTGGGCATCTGTCCGAGGTGGTGCGCTTCGATCTGCCGCGGCTGGGTGACATCCAGGGCCTGCGCGCGGTGCACCTGCAATGCCATATCGGCACCGACACGCTGTCGCTGGCACGCCTCGGCGCCGATGTCTGTGGCCTGGATTTTTCCGCTGCCTCCCTGGCCCAGGCGCGTCTGCTGGCCGAGCGCTGTGGCGCGGGCATCGGGTATGTCGAGTCGGACGTGTACCAGGCTGATCAGGTGCTGCCCCCCGGCGCTTTCGACCTGGTCTATACCGGAATCGGTGCGTTGTGCTGGCTGCCGAGCATCGAGCGCTGGGCGCGAACCGTGGCGGCGCTGCTCAAGCCAGGTGGGCGGTTGTTCCTGCGTGACGGCCACCCGATGCTGATGGCCATCGACGAGGACCAGCAGGATCGCCTGCAAGTGGAGTATCCCTATTTCGAGCGCGAGGCCCCGACGGTATGGCACAACGACCAGACCTACGTCGACACCGACCAGGCACTGACCCAGACCGAGACCCATGAGTGGAGCCATGGCCTGGGCGAGGTGATCACCGCCTTGCTGAGCAATGGGCTGCGGATCACCGGCCTGGAGGAACACCAGAGCATCCCCTGGGAGGCGCTGCCTGGGCAGATGGCGAAGGGCGCCGATGGTGAGTGGCGCCTGGTCGACGCGCCCTGGCGCCTGCCGTTGAGCTATACGTTGCAGGCGACGAAAGCGTAGGCCGCCGCCACTGCTCCCGCGTCGGTCAGGAGAGGAAGCCGCCGTCGACATTGAGCGCGGTGCCGGTGGTGTAGCTGGAGGCGTCGCTGGCCAGGTACAACACCGCACCGGCCATCTCGCTCGGGTCGGCGACGCGCTTGAGCGGGATCTGCTGCAGCGCGGCATTGCGGATGCTGTCGTTCTTCACCAGCGCCGAGGCGAACTTGGTGTCGGTCAGGCCTGGCAGCAGGGCGTTGCAGCGGATGCCGAACTGCGCGCATTCCTTGGCGAACACCTTGGTCATGTTGATCACCGCCGCCTTGGTCACCGAGTAGATGCCCTGGAACAGTCCGGGCGAGACACCGTTGATCGAGGCGACGTTGATGATGCTGCCGCCGCCGTGCTCGCGCATCAGCTTGCCGGCCTCCACCGACATGAAGAAGTAACCGCGAATGTTCACGTCGACGGTCTTCTGGAACGCCCCCAGGTCGGTATCCAGCACGTTGCAGAACTGCGGGTTGGTGGCGGCATTGTTGACCAGGATGTCGAGGCGGCCGAACTGCTCGCGGATGCCGGCGAACACCTGCTGGATCTGCTCCATCTCGCCAATGTGGCAGGCCACCGCGGTGGCCTTGCCACCGGCGGCGATGATCGCTTCGGCGACCTGCTGGCAGCCGTCGAGCTTGCGACTGGAGACGATCACATGGGCACCCTGCTGGGCCAGCAGGTGGGCGATGGCCTCGCCGATGCCGCGGCTTGCACCGGAAACGAAAGCGATCTTGCCGTCGAGGTCGAACAGGTGGGTCTTGGACATGCGGGTATTCCTTGTTGTCTGCCGGAGTTACAGGCCGGATTTGCCGATCAGTTGCAGGCTCATCTGCTCCAGTAGCCGGTTCATGTGGATGAACTGGGCGAAGCGCTTGTCCTGGGTCTGGCCGTGGAAGAAGCGGTAGTAGATCTGCTGGACGATGCCGGCCAGGCGGAACAGGCCGTAGCAATAATAGAAGTCGAAGTTGTCGATGCGGATGCCGGCGCGCTCGGCGTAGTAATCGACGAACTGCTGGCGGCTCAGCATGCCCGGGGCGTTGCTCGGCTGGCGGCGCATCAGTTGCACCGGCGCCGGGTCGTCGGCCTCGATCCAGTAGGCGAGGCTGTTGCCCAGGTCCATCAGCGGATCGCCGATGGTGGCCATTTCCCAGTCCAGCACTCCGATGATGCGCATGGGGTTGGCGCTGTCCAGGATGACGTTGTCGAAGCGGTAGTCGTTATGGATGATGCCCGGGCGCGGGTGGTCGGCGGGCATCTTCTCGCGCAGCCAGGCGATCACCTGCTCCCAGCGCGGCGCGTCGGGTGTCAGGGCTTTCTCGTAACGGCTGGCCCAGCCTTCGATCTGGCGCTGCACGTAGCCTTCGGGCTTGCCCAGGTCGGCCAGCCGACAGGCGTGGTAGTCGACCTGGTGCAGCTCGACCAGGCGGTCGATGAAGCTTTTGCACAGGGCCTCGGTGCGGTTGGCGTCCAGGCCGAGCTCGGCCGGGATATCCGAACGCAGGATGATGCCGCTGACCCGCTGCATCACATAGAACTCGCCGCCGATCAGCGATTCGTCGGTGCAGTGCACATAGGCCTTGGGGCAATAGGGGAAACCGTCGTTGAGCTGGTTGAGGATGCGAAACTCCCGGCCCATGTCGTGGGCCGACTTGGCCTTGTGCCCGAACGGTGGGCGGCGCAGGACGAACTCCTTGCCGGGATAGGCCACCAGGTAGGTCAGGTTGGAGGCGCCGCCGGGGAACTGGCTGATGGTCGGCGTGCCTTGCAGGCCGGGGATATGATCCTTCAGATAAGGATCGATGACGGCGGCATCGAGTTCTTCGCCGGGGCGGACCTGGGTGGACTGGTCGGTGAGCGTCATGCGATTTCCTTATGATCTGGAGCAAGGATTATTGGCTAATCTAATTTCCTGTCGAAGCTGGTACAAGCGTGCCAGACGCTTATTGGCCTGGGTGTTGCCGGGCGATCAACGGCCCTGATGGGCAGCGGTTTGGCGCGGGCAAAAAAAAACCGAAGCGCATCAGGCTTCGGTTTTTTCATTCGCGATTCGTCGCGCCGATCAGGCCGGGAACAGCTCGCTGAGCTTCATCGACAGCATCATGTCGCCCTCGACCCGCAGCTTGCCGCCCATGAAGGCCTGCATGCCGTCGGTTTCACCGCTGACGATGCCCTTGAGGGTTTCGCTGTCCATCACCAGGGTGCAGTTGGCGTCGGCGTTCTCGCCTTCCTGGATGTCGCAGGTGCCATCCTTGACGATCAGGGCGTAGTGCTTGTCTTCGTCGGTGATGTTGAAGCCGAACACCAGGTCCAGGCCTTCGGCAGCGACTGGGTTGAACTTCTCTTGCATCTTCTTGACGGCATCAGCTACGGAGGTCATGGCGCATTCCTTATAGAGTGATATTCGCGTCCCCAAAGGGACAAAACAGGCCGGGCTCAGCGATAGGTGATGAGCTCCGGCGCCCTCAACAGCTGCACATGGGCTTGGCTGTTGAAGGAAGCCAGTGCCACGTCGCGCCCCCGGAATTTCAGGTGGCTGAGCGACGTGTTGATGATCTGCCAGTTCAGGGCGAAGGCCTGCGCCGGCGTGATTCCGCTAACCAGGTGGAGCAGGGCGGCAATGGTGCCGCCAGAAGTGAACAGAGCGATGTTGGCGCCGCTGGCCGCGCTGTCGAGCAGGCGCCACAGACCATCGCCGACCCGGCCGGTGAACGCCTGCCAGGTTTCCAGGTTGTCGTCGTGGGCATGTTCGCCGGCGTGCCAGCGCTGCACCATCAAGGCGAACAGGCGCTGGAACTCGCTGCGGTTCTGCGTGCCGTTGCGCAGCACATGCAGGGCATCGGGCTCGTCGGGCAGCAGACCGGGGAGCAGGGCGCGGATCACGCCGTCGGCGTCGAACTCGTTGAACGCGGCGTCGGTCTCGATGGCCGGGACCGGATTGCCATGGGCATGCAACGCATCCAGTGCCAGGCGCGCGGTGTCCTGCTGGCGGCGCAAGGTGCCGGCCACGCAGCGATCCAGGCGCAGGCCCAACTGAGCCAGGTGCTCGCCCAGTGCCAGGCTCTGACGCTCGCCCACCGGCGAAAGCACGTCATAGTCGGCGGCACCAAAGGAAGCTTGGCCATGTCGGATCAGGTACAGGTTGCCCACGTGGAAGTCCGGCCCGGTTGAAGGTTGCTGCGAGGTTAGGTTGCCCCAGGCAGGCTGTCAACGAAAAAACATACAAGCGTTTGAAAAGGTCGTTTGAACTGTGTTGCCAGCATTTTCCCTGGCTGGCAGCGGCCCAGGCGCACCGGTATGCTTGCAACATTTCGCGCCGTTCAGGTGCTGGTCTATCAAGGAGTCAACGTGGAGTTTCTTGCCGAATACGCAAGCTTTCTCGCCAAAACCGCAACGCTGGTGATCGCCATCCTCGTCGTGCTGTCGGCCATCGCCGGGCTGCGCGGCAAGGGGCGACGCAAGCCGGGTGGGCAATTGCAGGTCACCCGTCTCAACGAGTTCTACAAGGAGCTGCGCGAGCGTCTGGAGTCAGGCCTGCTCGACAAGGCCCAGCTCAAGGCACTGCGCAAGCAGCAGGCGAAGACCGAGAAGCAGCAGAAGAAAAAGCCCGAAGACAAGCGCCGGGTATTCGTGCTCGATTTCGATGGCGACATCAAGGCGTCGGCCACCGAGAGCCTGCGCAACGAGATTACCGCGCTGCTGACCCTGGCCACCCCGCGTGACGAAGTGGTCCTGCGCCTTGAGAGCGGCGGCGGCCTGGTGCACAGCTACGGCCTGGCAGCCTCGCAGCTGGCGCGGATCCGCGAAGCCGGCATCCCGCTGACCATCTGCATCGACAAGGTCGCCGCCAGTGGCGGGTACATGATGGCCTGCATCGGCGAGAAGATCGTCAGCGCACCGTTCGCCGTGCTCGGCTCGATCGGCGTGGTGGCACAGATGCCCAACGTCAACCGCCTGCTGAAGAAGCACGACATCGATTTCGAAGTGCTCACCGCTGGCGAGTACAAGCGCACCCTGACCGTGTTCGGCGAGAACACCGAGAAGGGGCGGGAGAAATTCCAGGAGGACCTGGACATCACCCACAAGCTGTTCAAGGATTTCGTTGCTCGCTACCGTCCGCAACTGCACATCGATGAAGTGGCCACCGGCGAAGTCTGGCTCGGTATCGCCGCGCTGAACCGCCAGTTGGTGGATGAACTGGGCACCAGCGACGAATACCTGAGCCGCAGCGCCCGCGAGGCCAATGTGTTCCATCTGCACTTCGCCGAGCGCAAGAGCCTGCAGGAGCGCATCGGCATGGCCGCCAGTGGCGCGGTGGAGAACACCCTGGTCGGGTTGTGGAGCAAACTCGGGCGCCTTCGCTAACACCTTGACCCCCTTGAAGATTTTTTTCTTGAAGGGGGTTGCAAGGTCCATCGAATGCCGACATAATGGCGTCCATCGAAACGCAGCTGGCTTGAAAAAGTTCAGCGGTTTCAAGGAGATAGCGAAAGCTGACTCCGACTTTGAGGCCGAGTAGCAAAGTGGTTATGCTCCGGATTGCAAATCCGTCTACGCCGGTTCGATTCCGACCTCGGCCTCCACTCTTCGAAAGCCCCGCAATCTTTAAGGTTGCGGGGCTTTTTCATGCCTGCGCATTGTCCCTCTGCGCTCTGTTTGGGACAAATCTGGGATACCGAAGAAAATCGCGTGCCGCTCGGGCTTTCGGCAGCATGGCTGCTTTCGAACCCATGCGGATATCCGGTTCGTGCCGGATCAACGGGTTTGCAGTCTAGGAAGCACTCCGTTGGGGCAATCCGCCTCCAGGTTTTTCTTCTTGCATGCCGTCTCTGCCTCCTCCCTGCTCGGATAGGTCGGCGTGAGCCGTTGTTTTTCCTTGTTGTCGTAGATGTCGAAGCCGCCTGAGTAGGTCGGCGTCCAGTAACGTAGGCCAAGACGCTGTCGATCATGTTCATTGGGTACTGCTGGAACGATTACGAACCTCGAAATCATTTTCTATGCCTCCTTGCCTAAGACTTTAGTAGTAGCCGTAGAGGAGGGTGAGGGCAAGGCCCGGCATCGCCGTGTTGCATGAAGAATCGATTCATCTTGAGGTGTGCGCGACAAGCGCCAGGGCGAAGAGCGGCGTCATCTTTGCCATTCGCGCCGGCCAGTAGCCAAGCGTTACCGGTGTGCGCGCAGCGTGCGTGAACGTTCACTCCATTGCTCGACCCAGATCCGCGAAAATGAAAATGGCCACGAGGACGCAGGATCGAGCTGCCTGGTGATGGGCAGAGTTGTCGCAAGGGCAGCCTTGTTAGTAAAGTTGCCGCACTTTCCCTGGCCGCCATAGACCGAACACCGCCGATGACCCAGCTGGATCACCTCGCCAACTATGTCAGCGCCATCCTGGGTTTGTGCTCGCCTCGGGCCGCGCATCTTGAGCGTTCGCATCAAGAAACCTGGCTTGACCAAGGCTTCACCGTCACCGCTGAGGAAAAAACCTATGCCTTTGACGACGGCACGCTCATCAAACGGCTAGCCGAACAGGACAACTTCCCCTGTGATGGGGGCTGCGCTGAATGCTGGATCAGCTACCAAGTCATTCGCCAACCACGCGGCGCGGTGGTCAGCCCCACCCACATCAGCTTTACCAATCCGTGCAGAGAGGCCTACTGGCTCCGGTATTTTTCCGCGTAGCCGCTACTGGGTCGGTACCGCCAAAATGGACAAGGAGGTCGCTGATGCTGGCGAAGTTGTTGGTAACGGTCGGAATCGTCTTTTACGCCGTGGTCGTACCGATTCTCGAGATCAACGATACCCATGTATTCAACCCGGCGTGGGAGGCCCATGCCAGGCTTCACGAGACGTGGCAGCTGTTTACCAATACCGCGCTCGGCGCATTCAGTGTCTGGCTTGTCTGGGGCAGGAGCGATCTTCAGCTGGCGAGCCTGCTTACGGTGTTTGTAACGGGCGGATTTCTGCTGGCCTACTGGCTGCGCGATGGCTACGGCGGGTCGATGGTGCTCTCGGATGGATCCGAGAAGATGATTCTGGGGCTCAACCTCGGCCTTGTCGCCTACACCCTGGCCATTTTGCTGGCAGGGCTCGCCGTGGCCATCGATCAACGTAATCGAAAGCGCTTGCAGATCGCTGAATGAAATAGCGACCCTTGCAAGCTCGCGGTCTGCCAGGGTGGGAGTATCGACTCAAGCCGCCCGCCCTTCATGCTGCTTGCGATAAGCCCCGGGCTGTACGCCGACCGCCTTGGCAAACGCCCGGGTGAACGCCGCCACCGATTGATATCCCGCCTGTGCGCCTACCTGCTCGACGGTATTCCCGGCCTTGAGCAACTGGCACGCGTGGCGCATGCGCAACGCCAGCAGCACCTGCCCGGGCGACTGCCCGGCCAGTTCATTGAACCGCTTGAAGAACGCCGAGCGCGAAAGCCCGGTGCACGCCGCCATGCTCTCCAGCGTCCACGCCTGCCCCGGCTCGTCGATCAAGCGCTCCAGCAACCCGGCAAACGCCGGCTGACGGGCGAGGGCGACCAGGCCGCCGAGCGACTGGCCGGCATGCACCTGCTGGCGCAGTACATACAGAAACAGCAGATGGGTGAGGCGTTCGAGCAGTGTCTCGGAAGGTTGCGGCATGCGCCGGCACTCTTCCAGGATCAGCTCGAACAGTGCCCGTGCCGCACTGCCGGCCGGGTCGTCGGCGCGCAGCAGGATCCAGTCGGCCAGCCCTTCGACGATCAGCGACGACAAGCCTGGGTGGAAGTGGAAGAACCCACAGACCAGCCCCACGCCGTCGGGCGCTTCGTTATCCAGTGCCTGCATGGTCTGGCGTGGCTGGGCGCAGGCTGCGGCCGGATCCTGATCGCTGGACAGCCGATAGGCCAGGTCGCGCAGCAGAAACACCGCATCGCCGCTTTCCAGCCGGACCGGCTCGGGCTGGCCATCGATGTGCAGCCAGCAGCGCCCCTGTACCACCAGATGAAAACTGGCCCGGCCCATGCCCTGGGTGCTGGCGTGCCAGCCGCCGCAGTAGCGACCGACATGGAACAGGCTGGCGTCGAGCTCCAGGCTCTCTAATAACCAATCGACAAGATGGCTGGATGAAATCATCTAATGCAAAGACTCTGGAGCAAGGAAAGGCGACTGATGAATATGGATGCTACTTCTTATAACCAACAGACTGTAGCGACCTACATCAAAGGAGACCACTCCAATGTCCGCGCGCATCACTCTACACAGCCTGCAGACCGCTCCGGAAGCCGCACGTCCGTTCCTTGAAAACGCCCAGAAGAACTCCGGCTTCATTCCCAACCTGCTGGGTATCCTTGCCAACGCCCCGGCCGCGCTGGAAACCTACGTCACCGTTTCGGCCCTCAACGGCAAGTCCGAGCTGACCCTGGCAGAGCGCGAGGTGGTGCAACTGATCGCGGCCACCCAGCACGGCTGCGATTTCTGTGTCGCCGGCCACACCGCCGTGGCCCTGAACAAGGCCAAGCTGCCGCAGGAGGTGGTCGATGCCCTGCGTGCCCGTGGCGAGCTGCCCGATGCCCGTTACGAGACGCTCGCCGCGTTCGCCCGCGAAGTGATCGCCACCCGTGGCAATGTCAGCGACGCCACCTATCAGGCCTTGCGCGACGCCGGCTTCACCGAGGGCAACGCTTTGGAAGTGATTCTCGGGGTGAGTCTCGCAACCCTGTGCAACTTTGCTAATGTGTTCGCCCAGACGCCGCTCAACGACGAACTGAGCAAGTACCGCTGGCAGCCTTCGGCGTAATCGAAGCCTGATGCCGGCGCGCCGGTGTTTCAAAAGGAGTAGGGACATGCTTGATTGTGCATTTCGACAGTGGCTGGATGCCAATGCCGAGGCTATCGACCAAGGTCAGTGCGATCCGCATCTGGTACTGGCGCACATCGCCGAGTCGCAGCTGCTGCGCATCGGCGTCGATCCGGCCCAGGGTGGTTCGGGCGGCGACGTCACCGAGGCGGTCGAGGCCATTGCCGCGATTGCCAGCCGCTCGTTGGCAGCGGCCTTCGTCTGCTGGGGGCAGCGCGCCTTCATCGAATACCTGCTGCAAAGCCCCAACCGCTTACTGTGCGAACGGCTGATGCCCGCGCTGCTCAAGGGCGAGCTGGCCGGGGCCACCGGGCTTTCCAACGCCATGAAGTTTCTCTCCGGCATCGAGGCCTTGCAGGTGAGCGCGCGGGCGGCAGCCGATGGCTGGAACCTCGAAGGGCGCCTGCACTGGGTCACCAACCTGCGCAAGAGCGGTTTCGTGGTGGCCGCGGCCATCGAGAATGACGCGGGCGGTGCGCCGTTCGTGGTCGCCATCCCCTCGGATGCGCCGGGCCTTGAGCGTTCCGCCGACCTGCAGCTGATGGGCCTGCAATCGAGCAACACCGCGGCGCTGGCGTTCCACCAGGTGCCGCTGGCTCGCGACTGGCTGCTGCACGACAATGCCCGCGAGTTTCTGCCCAAGGTGCGTCCGGCGTTCCTGGCGCTGCAGTGCGGCATGGCCATCGGCCTGGCCCGTCGTGCGCTCGAGGAAGCCCAGGAGCACCTGCAGGGCCGCGGCTCGTTCCTCGAGGAAGCCTGCCAGGTGCTCCAGGCGCGCCTGGAAAACACCGTCGGCGAGCTCAAGCAAGGCCTGCTCGACGGCCGCTTCCTCGGGCAGCCGGCTGCCTTGTTCAAGCTGCGCATCACGCTGGCCGAAAGTGCGGCCGATGCCGTGCAACTAGAGCTGCAAGCCAGTGGTGGCAAGGCTTACCTGACGGCCTATGGCGAAGGTTTCGCGCGCCGCTGGCGCGAGTCGGCCTTCGTGCCGATCGTCACGCCGAGCCTGGTGCAACTGCGCGCCGAACTGCAACGCCAGGCGGCCGCTGCATGACCGACGTGTTGCTCGAAGCCCGCGACATCAGCCTGGGCTATCCGTGCGAAGGTGGCTGGCAGGCCGTGCTGGAACAGTTCGACCTGTCGCTCGCGCCGGGGGAGGTGGTCACCATCCTCGGCCCCAGCGGCGTTGGCAAATCCAGCCTGTTACGCGTGCTGGCTGGCCTGCAGCAGGCTCGCGGCGGCAGCGTCAGCCTGCACGGCGAGCCGCTGCAAGGCCCGCATCCGCGTCTGGCCGTGGCGTTCCAGGATCCCAGCCTGCTGCCCTGGCTGAGCCTGGAAAAGAACGTCGCCTTCGGCCTCGATTTCGCTCGGCAGCCCAGGCTGACGGCTAGCGAGCGGCGTGCACGGATCGAGCATGCCATCGACGCGGTGGGCCTGGCCCACGCTCGCAACCAGTACCCCGCCCAGCTCTCCGGCGGCATGGCCCAGCGCACCGCGCTGGCCCGTTGCCTGGCGCGCCAGCCCGAGGTGCTGTTGCTGGATGAGCCGTTCGGTGCGCTGGACGAGGTGACCCGGGCCGACATGCAGCAATTGCTGCTGCAGCTGATCGCCACCCACAACACCGCCGCGGTGCTGATCACCCACGACATCGACGAAGCCCTGCTGCTGTCCGATCGCGTGCTGCTACTGGGCAACCAGCCGGCGCGCACCCTGGGTCAATGGCATATCGACCTGCCGCAGCCCCGCGCGCAGCGGGTCGAGGAACTGGGCGCGCTGCGCATCGAAATTCTGAAAACCCTTCGGCGGGCAAGCCGCACAGCCGAACCCACTCCTTCTCCCTTGCCCTCGGAGGCTGTCCATGTGCATGGATGACTGCTGTTCCACGACGTCTCGTCGCGATTTTCTCAAGCTGAGCGCCATGCTCACCGCCGCCGGCGCCGTGCCGTTGCTGGCGAGCCTGCAGGCGCGCGCCGCCGCCGAGCCGGACGCGCCGGTACGCATCGGCTATCTGCCGATCACCGACGCCACGCCGCTGCTGGTGGCGCACAACAACGGCCTGTTCGAAGCCGAGGGCATCAAGGCCGAGCGCCCGGTGTTGCTGCGCAGCTGGGCGCAGGTGATCGAGGCGTTCATTTCCGGGCAGGTCAATGTCATTCACCTGCTGTCGCCGATGACCGTGTGGGCGCGCTATGGCAGCAAGGTGCCGGCCAAGGTCGTGGCCTGGAACCATGTCGGTGGCTCGGGACTGACCGTGGCGCCGGACATCACCGACATGAAGCAGCTTGGCGGCAAGACCGTGGCCATTCCGTTCTGGTACTCGATCCATAACGTGGTGCTGCAGCAGATGCTCGACGACAACGGCTTGAAGCCGGTGTCCAAGCCGGCCAGCGCGCAGCTGGCGGACAACGAGGTCAACCTGCTGGTGCTGCCACCGTCGGATATGCCGCCGGCCCTGGCCAGCAAGCGCATCGCCGGCTACATCGTCGCCGAGCCGTTCAACGCCCTGGCCGAGAACCTCAAGGTCGGCCGCGTGCAGCGCTTCACCGGCGACGTCTGGCGCAACCATGCATGCTGCGTGGTGTTCATGCACGAGCATGATCTGAACAATCGCCCGGAATGGTCGCAGAAGGTGGTCAATGCCATCGTCAAGGCCCAGCAGTGGACCCGTGAACATCGTGCCGAGGCCGCCGCCTTGCTGTCCAAGGCCGGCCCCAACAAGTACACCCCGCACGAGCCGGCGGTGCTGACCAAGGTGCTGGCACCTTCCGCCGAAGAGCGCGCCGGGTACATCGCCAGCGGCGCGATCCAGCATCAGCAATGGGATGAAAAGCGCATCGACTTCCAGCCATACCCGTTCCCCAGCTACACCGAGGAGCTGGTCAAGCGCCTGAAGAACACCCTGATCGAAGGCGAGAGTGGTTTCCTCGCTGGGCTGGATCCGGCGCACACCGCGCGTGACCTGGTGGACGACCGCTTCGTGCGCAACGCCATCGCCGCCGTGGGTGGCCCGGCAACCTTCGGCATCGCCGAGAATTTCCAGCGTAGCGAGGAGTTCGCGGTCTGATGCGCAGGCATGTCGTGCATGGCGCCCTGGGCCTGGTGGGTCTGGTGGTGCTGTTGTTGCTGTGGTGGGCAGGGGTGCAGGTTTTCGGCGCCAGCGATGGGCTGTCGGCGCGCTTCTCGCCCCAGGCCACGTTGCAGAGCCTGGTCGAGCTGCTCGGGCAGGGCGAGGTCTATGGGCATATCTGGGTGAGCCTCAAGCGCATCCTGGTCGGCCTGCTGCTGGCGCTGCTGATCGGTGTGCCGCTGGGGCTGCTGGTGGGCAGCTACCGCCACCTGGAGGCGGCGACCACGCCGGCGTTCCAGTTCCTGCGCATGATCTCGCCGCTGTCGTGGATGCCGGTGGTGGTGATGCTGATGGGCGTGGGCGACCAGCCGATCTACTTCCTGCTGGCCTTCGCCGCGCTGTGGCCGATCCTGCTCAACACCGCCGCGGGCGTGCGTCAGCTCGACCCGCGCTGGTTGCAGTTGAGCCGCAGCCTGAGTGCCACGCGCTGGGAGACGCTGTGCAAGGTGATCGTTCCCGGGGTCATCGGCCACGTCCTGACCGGGGTGCGCCTGGCCATCGGCATCCTGTGGATCGTGCTGGTGCCGTGCGAGATGCTCGGGGTCAGCGCGGGGCTGGGGTACTTCATTCTCGATACCCGGGACCGGCTGGCGTATTCCGAGTTGATGGCCATGGTGCTGCTGATCGGGGGGCTGGGCTTCATGCTCGATGCCCTGGCCCGTGGGCTGCATCGGCGCTGGGTACATGCCTGAAGATTGCCGGGGCCGCTATGCGGCCCTGTCGCTGGCGATTGGCTGCCAAGCGGCCCCAGTGCTATCGCTCAATGACGGGTCAGTCGCTGTTTGACACACGCGTTCGCCTGCTCCGTCAACCTGTCCAGCCGCTCGTCACGCAGGCGTTCGGCTGCCACCATCGCTTCCTCGCCACGCTGCTTGAGCAGGTACGCATGGATCTGCCGCACCTCGGTGCTCTGGTAGATCGGCGCGATATCCAGCCGCCCGATCAACGCCCCGCTGGCGTGCCCGCTGCTGCTCATCAGCACTTGCGGCCCGGCGCTGGCCACCACTTGCAGGCCCATGGCCTCGAACCAGGGAACCTGCTCGGCGAAAGCGCTCAGCTCGACGCAGGCGTAGCGCGCACGCAGGTCATCCAGCAGTGCCCGGGCGATGCCCTGGCGGCGGTGGCTGGAGGCCACGGCAAGGTAGGCCAGGGAGCAGGCCTGGGCATCATCCTGGGCCGGCAGTGACAAGGCGAAACCGAGCAGTTGGTCCGGTGCGTCGGCGTCCAGGGCCAGGGTCAGCTCCACCTTCAGGCCACGGGTGCCGTCCAGGGCCATCAGGTACTGATGCACTTCCATGCCCACGCCGTACTGGTACAGCGGGTAGAGCGGGTTGTCCGGGCTGATGGCGACGCTGCTGAGCTGGCCGACATGGTCAATCACCAGCTGGCGGATCTGGTTCTGGAAGGATTCAGGTGGCACGCCGTCGAGGCGGCGGAGGATGAACATCGCGGGTCGGACTCCAGCTGGGCGGAAACACCCCGCGTCGAAGCGACGCGGGGTGCCTAGTCTACGCTAGCGCAGGCCGGCCAGCATCAGGTCGAGGTTCTGCACGGCGGCGCCCGAGGCGCCCTTGCCGAGGTTGTCGAACACCGCCGTCAGCAGCACCTGGCCGTGCTCGGGGTTGGCATAGAGAGCCAGGCGCAGGTTGTTGCTGTCGTTCAGCGCCTGCGGGTCGAGCGCCGGGGCCGGGCCTGCCTGGTGCAGGGGCAGTACCTGCACGTGACGGGCGCCCTGGTAGTGCCGCTCGAGACAGGCTTGCAGCTGTTCGGCGTGGACACCCGGCAGCAGACGCAACTGCAGCGGGATGCTCAGCACGATGCCCTGGCGATAGTCGCCGTAGCCCGGCACGAACACCGGCCGGGCACCGAGGCCGGCATGCTGCTGGATCTCCGGCACATGCTTGTGCGCCAGTTCCAGGCCATACAGTTGCACGGTCGGCAGATAGGCGTCGCTGCGCTGCTCGTGGCGTTCGACCGCTGCCCGGCCGCCGCCGGAGTAGCCGGAGATCGCATGGATGCTCAACGGGTAGTCGCTTGGCAGCAGCCCGGCCTTGACCAATGGATGCAGCAGGGCGATGGCCCCGGTGGGGTAGCAGCCGGGGTTGCTCACCCGAGTGGCCCGGGCGATGCGCTCGGCCTGTCCCTGGTCCAGCTCCGGCAGGCCGTAGACCCAGCCGGGCGTGGTGCGGTGCGCGGAGCTGGCGTCGATCACCCGCACCGCCGGATTGCTGATCGTCGCCACTGCCTCGCGGGCGGCGTCATCGGGCAGGCAGAGCAGGGCGATGTCGGCACTGTTGATCGCTTCGCGTCGGCGCGCCGGGTGCTTGCGCTCGGCCTCGGGCAGGGTGAGCAGACGCAGGTCCTGGCGCCCGTGCAGGCGGGCGTGGATCTGCAGGCCGGTGGTACCTTGGTTGCCGTCGATGAAGACAAGGGGCTGGTGCATGGTAAGTGTCCGATAGCAGGAGAACGATGGCGTCATGCTCGCTGTTGTCGCCACGAAAGAAAATTTGAATATCATGAAACTGCTGTTCAGAATTTCTGAATGATGGCCTTGAACCTTTCTGGAGCTCCATGCGCGAAATCAGCCTCGACCGCCTGCGCACCCTGGTGGTGATCGCCGACCAGGGTTCCTTCGCTGACGCCGCCCGCCAGCTCAACCTGGCGCCGCCGACCATCAGCCTGCACGTGGCCGAGCTTGAGGCGCGCATTGGTGCGGTTCTGCTTACCCGGACCCGCGGGCAGGTGCGTCCCACCGTCATCGGCGAGACGCTGTTGGTCCGTGCCCGGCGCCTGCTGGCCGACGCCGACCAGGCCCTGGACGAAGTCCGCCGCCAGGTCGAAGGTTTGCAGGGGCGAGTGCGCCTGGGCGCTTCCACCGGGGCCATCGCCCATCTGTTGCCCAAGGCGCTCGAGGCTTTGCGGGTGGATCATCCAGGCATCGACGTGCAGGTTCAGGTGCTCACCTCGCAGGCCTCCCTGGCGCGCTTGCGCGAGGGCACCCTGGACATCGGTCTGGTGGCGCTGCCGCAGGTGGCGGGCAAGGGGCTCAGGGTCACGCCCTGGCGGCGCGATCCGATCATGGCCTACGTGCCCGCCGACTGGCAGCCACCGGCCCGGATCACGCCAATGTGGCTGGCAGGGCGGGCGTTGATCCTCAACGACAGCACCACGCAGTTGTCGCGGGTGACCTCGGAGTGGTTCGCCGGCGCAGGGTTGTACCCCGAGCCGCGGATCGAACTGAACTACAACGATGCGATCAAGAGCCTGGTGGCGGCGGGCTATGGCGCGACCTTGCTGCCGCAGGAGGGGGAGGTGCAGGCGCATGATCCAAGGATCGTCCGGCGACCACTGCGGCCGGGGTTGTGGCGGCAACTGGGGATTGCCTGCCGGGACGGCGAGGTGGAGCGGGCGACGGGGTTCGTGCTGGAGGCGCTGGAGCGGTTACGGCAGTAGGGGGGCAGGTTCGGGCAAGGCGCATGCGCGGCCCTGTGGGAGCGGGTTAACCCGCTCCCACAGAGGTGCTACCGTTCGCGCTGCCTCAACGCGGTCACCGTCTCTCCACCAACCCCCCAGTTGTCGGTGGACACTTCCTCGATCACCACGAAGGTACTGGCCGGTGGCTTGTTCAGTACCTGTTCGAGCAAGCGGGTCGTGCCTTCGATCAGCTGGCGCTTGTGCTCGGCGGTGACGCCTTCATCGGTCACGCGGATATGGACGTAGGGCATGCTGCGGTTCTCCAGGTTTCAGTGCCAGGTGCCGGCGGTGCTGCCACCGTCGACGGGCAGGATGACGCCACTGACATAGCCGGCGTCGGTCAGGTACAGCACGGCATCCACCACATCCTCGGGCTTGCCCGTGCGCCCGCTCGGCGACAGCGCTCCCAGCCCCTCGGCACCGTCGCCATGCAGCGGGGTATCGATGATGCCGGGCGCCACGGCATTGACCTGCACGCCGCTGCTCGCCAGTTCCAGCGCCAGGCCTTTGACCGCCTGGTTCAGGCCACCTTTGACCAGTACCGGCAGCAGTGCCGGGACCCGGGTATCCGGTTGCATCGCCACCGAGGCGGTGATGGCGACGATATGCCCATGGCCTTGGGCTTTCATCACCCGTGCCGCCGCCTGGGCGGGGTAGAAGAAGCCCTTGAGGTTGGTGCCGACCAGTGCGTCGACATCGGCCTCGGTGTAGTCGGTGACCGGCTTGGGAATGAAGATCCCCGCGTTGTTGACCAGGATGTCGACCTGACCGAAGGCTTCCACTGCCGCGTTGAACAACCGCTCGGCGGTGGCTTTCTCGGCGATGTCGCCGGCCACGCCGATGAAGCCGCGTGGATGGCCGAGGAGCGCGGCGGCTTCGTTCAGACGGGCCTCGGTGCGGGCATTGCCGACCACGTTGTCGCCGCGTTCGAGGAACGCCTTGGCGAGGGCGAAGCCCAGGCCGCTGGACGCGCCGGTGATGATGACGGTTCTTGCTGTACTCATGCTGCGAACTCCGGTTGATCGCGGATGGAGCCACTTTAGGCGGCAAGTTCAGCTTGAAAAATGAGGCGCATGGCATTTCAATCGATACACCATGTAAACAATAGAGCCGCCATGACCCGCCATTTCGATGACCTGCAACTGGGCAGCCTGGAGCTGTTCTGCCTTGCCGCCGACGCCGGCAGCTTTACCGAGGCGGCCAGCCAGGCGGGCGTCACCCCGGCTGCGGTCAGCCGCTCGGTGGCGCGCCTGGAAGAGCGCCTGGGGGTGCGCCTGTTCGTGCGTACCACCCGGCAGATGCGCCTTTCCGAGGCTGGCCAGGCCTATTACCAGCAATGCCGCGAAGCCCTTGGCCAGCTCGTCGAGGCAGAGCGCCAGGTTGCCGGTGGGCAGCTCCAGCCCAGTGGCCGCCTGCGCATCAGTGCCCCCACGCCTTACGCCCACCACCGGCTGTTGCCGATGTTGCCGCGTTTTCAGCAGCGCTATCCGCAGGTGCAGGTGGACGTGCATGTGAGCAATCGCAATGTCGACTTCTTCGAGGAAAACTTCGACCTGGCGATCCGCGGGCGGGCGCCGGCCGACTCACGCCTGGTGGCGCGGCGCCTCGAGCAGGCCGAGCTGGTGGTCGTGGGCACCCCGGGCTACCTGGCCCGGAGCGGGACGCCAGGCACGCTGGACGACCTGGCCGGGCACCAGTGCATCCAGTTCGAAATGCCCAGCACTGGGCGACGTGCGCCGTGGAGCTTTCGTCGTGATGGCGAGCTGGTGGAGCTCGACACCCAGGGTGCGTTCACCTGCCAGGGCGATTTTCTCGCCACCACCACCCTGGCGCTTCACGGCGGCGGGTTGATGCAGGCCTATCGCTTTACCGTGCAGGACGCTCTGGACAGTGGCGAGCTGGTGGAGGTACTGGCCGAGCATGGCGGGACGTCGCGGCCGTTCATGCTGATTTATCCGCAAGCCCGGCACATGCCATCGAGGGTACGGGCGTTCATCGATTTTCTGCTGGCCGAGGTGGCGCTACCGTTGGGCTGAAGCCACGCGCGCCGTGCGCTGGAGAACTATTCTCCTTGCTGCTGGGCCGACCTGCAGTCCGGCTCACACTCCAGTAGTCAGGCTGTTTCCCAGGAGAACACTCCATGAAATCCATGACACTGCTAGTGATTGCTTGCGTACTGAGTTTCACTGCTCAGGCCGAGGATAAGGCTGCGACCAACTGTGAGGCCAAGATCGAGGATCTGGAGTACATCAGCAGGACCGATGGTCAGGCGCTGCATGGCGGTATGGCTCATGACTATCATGAGCTGCTCAAACAGGCCAAGGCAGCCCAGGCCAAAGGCGACATGGCGACATGCCAGTCTTCGGCCGACCGTGCCAAGACCATTTATAACAAGGCCCGCGGCAAGTAGCCGGGCTCTGCGCGAGATCGAGCCTGGTACCTTGTGGGAGCGGGTTTTTTCGGCACGCCGACAAACCCGCTTCTGCAGGACTGCACGGGCAACGGCGCTGGTGTAAGCTCGCCCAGTCCTTTCCGCGAGACCGCCGCATGCATCCGCCCAGTCCACGCCTCGACAGCCTGCTCACCGGCATCGCCCGGCCCTTTACTCGTCCCGGTTCGCGCAGCGCCATCGACAAACAACCCCGCGAAGGTTCGCACCAGGTCACCTTCCTTGGCATCGCCGGCGACGAACAGGGCGACCTGCGGGTGCATGGCGGCGTCGAGAAGGCCATCCACCACTACCCCCGCGAGCACTACGCCGACTGGCTCGCCGAGCTCGGCACGCACCCGCTGCTGGAGCGGCCCGGCGCATTCGGCGAGAACTTCAGCAGCCATGGCTGGCGCGAAGCGGATGTCTGCCTGGGCGACCGCATCCGCGTGGGCTCGGCATTGCTGGAGATCTCCCAGGGGCGCATGCCCTGCTGGAAACTCAACGATCGTTTCGATGTGGCGCAGATGGCGCTGCGGGTGCAGCAGAGCGGACGCACCGGTTGGTACTACCGGGTTCTGGAAGAGGGTACGCTCGCGGCGGGGGATACCTTGCAGCTGGTCGAAAGACCCCATGCGCAGTGGTCGGTGGCCCGGCTGTCGGCGGTGCTGTTCGACAAGCGGCTGGAGCCCGAGCTGCTGCGCGAATGCCTGGCGTTGCCGCTGGTGCCGAGCTGGCGTCGTACCTTGGAAAAACGCCTGGAGCAGCACCAGGTCGAGGACTGGACGTCACGCCTGCAGGGCCGTATCGACGGCTGATTACCCGCAACTTCAACTTCTACACGACAAGGAAAGCCCCGATGCCCTTCGAACTGGACGACCGCCTGGTGATCGGCGTTGCCTCGAGCGCGGTGTTCGACCTGAGCGAGTCCGACGCGGTGTTCCGACGCGACGGTGAGGCGCAGTATCGCAAGTACCAGGAGCAGCACCTGGACGTGCCCTTGGGCAAGGGTATCGCCTATCCCTTCATCAAGCGTCTGCTGGCCCTCAACGACCTGCGCGCGGACCCCGAAGACCCACTGGTGGAGGTGGTGCTGCTGTCGCAGAACGACCCGGACACCGGCATGCGGGTCATGAAGACCATCGGCCACTACGGCCTGAACATGACCCGGGCGATCTTCACTCAGGGACGCTCGCCATACGAGTACATCCCCGCGCTGAACATCGCCCTGTTCCTCTCCGCCGACAAACAGCATGTGGATGCGGCGATCAAGAGTGGCTATCCGGCCGGCCAGGTGCTCGACTCGCAGTTCGATGACGACGAGAGCGAGGACAACCTGCGCATCGCCTTCGACTTCGACGGCGTGCTGGCGGGGGACGAGTCGGAGGCCGTGATGCAGTCGGGCGGGCTGGACAGCTTTCATGCCCACGAGGTGATCAATGTCGCCCAACCGCACAATCCTGGCCCGCTGAAGGAGTTCTTCGTGCGTGTCGCGCGGATCCAGGCGTTCGAGGAGCAGTACAAGCTCGAACACCCCGGTTATGTGAACCGCCTGCGGGTGTCGATCGTCACCGCGCGCAACGCGCCGTCCCACGAGCGAGCGCTCAACACCCTCAAGAGTTGGGGAGTCATGGCCAATGACGCCTTCTTCCTTGGCGGCATCGAGAAACGCCGGGTTTTGCAGGTGCTGAAGCCTCACATCTTCTTCGAGGACCATCCTGCGCACCTGAAGGGCTCTCGCACCGTAGTGCCCTCCGTGCATATACCTTTTGGCGTCACCAACCAGCCGAAGTAACCTTCAGAACCAGCGGTCGTTACGCTTGCGGCCGCGGGTCAGCGCCGGCAGGATCAGGCCCACCAGCAGCCCGGCGCCGGCGATGCTGCCGCCGTAGACCATGTAGCGCATCATCACCTGCTTGTTCTCGTCACCGAGCCGCGCCTGGGTGTCGCGCAGGCTCGACTGGGCCTGGTCGAGCTGCTCGTTCAATGCCTTGTTGCGGGTTTCCAGCTCGTCGATCAGCGCCTTGCGCGAATCGAGGGTTTCCTGCATGCCCTGCACGCGGTTCTTCCAGCTGTCGTCGATGGTCTTGAGCTGACCGGACAGCTCGGCCACCTGTGCGTCCAGCTGCGGCAGGCGTTCGTTTTGACCAGGCACTGCCTGCAGGTCACTGGTGAGGATCCACACCAGGTCGCCATTCTGGCCACGCACCTGGCTGTAGTTGCCCTGGCTGGTGACCAGCGTGAGCCGCTGCCCGGACTTGAGCGTGCCGACGATGCGGTGGCCATCGGTGGGACCGCTGCGCACGTAAGTGCTCAGGCTGTCGCTGACCCAGCGCGCATCGCTGGCCGGTTCTTCGGCGAGGGCCGGGGCGGCGACGGCGATCAGGGCGGCGATCAGGCCGCCACGCAGGGTGGCGAGGGCAGGGGAGGCTGGCTGGTTGTCTGGCATGCTGGTCTTCGCTGAATACGGGACGAATGAAGGCCCGATGACTGGGCCGGCGATCCGGTCGGGTGGATTGACCGTCAGCGAAAGACCGCTTTTTTGTAGGCAGGTTCACTGCTTGGCGTGGGAAATATCTGCGAGATATTACGAAATGCAGTTACCCGATGGGCGCGGGCTTGACCCGCGATGGCGTTTGCCTGGGCGGCGCCATCGCGGGTCAAGCCCGCTGCCACAGGGGTCAGGTCACGACCTGGTAGCACGGCACATAGGCAGCCCCACCCGGCAACTTCATCCGGTGCTGGTCGACGAACGCCTGCAGCAACCGCCCGAGCGGATCGAGAATCACCGCGTCGCCATGGATCTGGTATGGCCCGTGCTCTTCGATCAGGCGGATGCCCTTGTCCTTGACGTTGCCCGCGACGATGCCGGAAAACGCCCGGCGCAGGTTGGCCGCCAGCTCATGAGGGGGCAGGTCGCGGCGCAGGGCCAGTTCGGCCATGTTCTGGTGGGTCGGATCGAACGGACGCTGGAAGCCTTCGTCGATTTTCAGCAGCCAGTTGAAATGGAACGCGTCGTTGCGCTCGCGGCGGAACTGCTTGACCGCCTTGAGCCCTTCGACCATCTGCCGGGCCACTTCGGCGGGGTCGTCGATGATGATCTGGTAGTGGCGTTGCGCCGCTTCGCCGAGGGTGGCGCCGACGAAGGCGTGCAACTGCAGCAGGAACGCTTCGGCGCTGCGCGGGCCGGTGAGGATGACCGGGAACGGCAGGTCCTGGTTGTCCGGGTGCATGAGGATGCCGAGCAGGTAGAGGAATTCCTCGGCGGTGCCGGCGCCGCCGGGGAAGATGATGATGCCGTGGCCGACACGGACGAAGGCTTCCAGGCGCTTCTCGATGTCCGGCAGGATGACCAGTTCGTTGACGATCGGGTTGGGCGCCTCGGCGGCGATGATGCCTGGCTCGGTCAGGCCCAGGTAGCGGCTGCCGTGCATGCGCTGCTTGGCGTGGGCGATGGTGGCGCCTTTCATCGGGCCTTTCATCACGCCCGGGCCGCAGCCGGTGCAGACATCCAGTTTGCGCAGGCCCAGTTCGTGGCCGACCTTCTTGGTGTACTGGTACTCCTCGCTGCTGATCGAGTGGCCGCCCCAGCACACAACCATCTTCGGCTCGACGCCGGGGCGCAGGGTGCGGGCGTTGCGCAGCAGGTGGAAGACATAGTCGGTGATGCCCTGGGAGCTTTCCAGGTCGATGCGCTGGCTGGCCAGCTCGCTCTCGGTGTAGACGATGTCGCGCAGGGCGCTGAACAGCATCTCGCGGGTGCTGGCGATCATCTCGCCATCGACGAAGGCATCGGCGGGGGCATTGAGCAGTTCCAGGCGCACGCCACGATCCTGCTGGTGGATGCGCACCTCGAAGTCCTTGTAGGCCTCGAGGATGGTCTTGGCATTGTCGACATGGGCGCCAGTGTTGAGGATGGCCAGGGCGCACTGGCGGAACAGGGTATAGAGGCTGCCGGTACCGACTTCGCTCAGTTGCTGGACTTCACGTTGCGACAGCGTCTCCAGGCTGCCTTTGGGGCTGACGGAGGCGTTGATGACATTGCGTTGGGGCATGTAAGTCTTTCCTGTGCGGGTAAAACATCCTTCTTGGGCAACACCATACAAGCAAATGCGCGCGGCAACGAGGGGGCGGCGGAAAAAGCGGCCGGTCGGTGCCGGTGACGTGATTTCTTGTCGAACAGCCCGGCGAGGGCGTATAAACTGCTCCCCACTTTTGGCCGGTCGCTTCCTGAACCGGCCGCGGAAACAAAGAGAGTCGATATGGGCGCACAGTGGAAAGCCAAACATAGAGAAACAGCGGCCAATGCCAAAGGCAAGATCATGGGCAAGCTGGCCAAGGAGATCCAGATCGCTGCCAAGTCGGGCGCCGACCCGGACATGAACCCGCGCCTGCGCCTGGCCATCGTCCAGGCCAAGAAAGCCTCGATGACCCGTGAGACCCTGGAACGCGCGATCAAGAAAGGCGCAGGCCTGGACGGCGAGGCCGTGCAGTACCATGCCGTCAGCTACGAAGGCTTCGCCCCGCACCAGGTGCCGCTGATCGTCGAGTGCCTGACCGACAACATCAACCGTACCGTGGCGCAGATCCGCGTGCTGTTTCGCAAGGGCCAGCTGGGCGCCAGCGGCTCGGTGGCGTGGGACTTCAACCATGTCGGCCTGATCGAGGCCACCCCGGAAGGCGACGCCGACCCGGAAATGGCGGCCATCGAAGCCGGTGCCCAGGACTTCGAGGACGGCGAGGAAGAGGGTTCGACCCTGTTCATCACCGACACCACCGACCTGGACGCCGTGCAGAAGGCCCTGCCGGAGCATGGCTTCACCGTCACCTCGGCGAAGATCGGCTACACCCCGAAGAACCCGGTGAGCGCCGCCGGCCTGAGCGCCGAAGCCCTGGCCGAGGTCGAGGCCTTCCTCGAGGCGATCGACGAGAACGAAGACGTGCAGAACGTCTATGTCGGCCTGACCGACTGAGCCGAGCGTCATCCTCGCGGGGCAAGCCCGCTCCCAGTGCATGTGTGGGAGCGGGCTTGCCCCGCGATCATTTCCGGACCCGTGCCATGCACCCCACCTTCGCCTCCCTCAGCCTCGCCCACCTGTGCACCCTCGACTGCCTCCTGCAGCTGAAGAACCTCAGCCACGCCGCCGAGCGCCTGGGGTGCAGCCAATCGACCCTGAGCCGCCAGCTGGCCAGCCTGCGCGAGGCCTTCGACGACCCGTTGCTGGTGCGCCAGGGCCGAGGCTATGTGCTCAGCGAGCACGCCGAGACGCTGGTCGAGCCGTTGCGCCAGGTGCTGGAGGAACTGAACGCCCTGCGCCAGCCCGCGGCGTTCGACCCGGCGCGCTGCGAGCGACGTTTCTGCCTGGCGGCCTCCGACTATGTGGCTGAACACATGCTGCCGCAGTTGGTGAAGGTGCTGGAGCAGGAGGCGCCCGGGGTGTCGCTGGAGTACCGCACCTGGCAGGCCGGGCAATATGCCTTGCTGGCCAGTGGCGAGATCGACCTGGCCACCACGCTGTTCGACGAATCGCCGCCCAACCTGCATGGCCGCCTGTTGGGCGAGGATCGCGCGGTGTGCCTGATGCGCCGCGATCACCCGCTGAGCGCCCTCGACCAGGTAAGCCAGGATGACTACCTGAGGTTCAAGCACGTACGTGTATCCGGTGGCGGCGACAAGGACAGCTTCATCGACCGTCACCTGCGCGCCCAGGGCCTGCAGCGGCGCGTCAGCCTGGAGGTGCCGTTCTTCAGCGCCATGGTGCAGGTGATCGGCAATGGCCAGGCACTGGCCACGGTGCCCGAGCACATCGCCCGGCAACTTGCACGGCTGCATGGCCTGGCCTGGCGGTCGCTGGGGTTCGTCGAGCACACCCAGCGTTACTGGGTGGTCTGGCACCAGCGCTTGCAGGCCTCGGCGGAGCATCGCTGGTTGCGCAACCGGGTGTTCGAGGTGTGGCGCCAGTCGCAATTCGGCGTGCAGGGCGGATATGCGCCTTCGCCATAGCAGCTATGCGCGAAGTGGGGTTATTCGCCGGGGCAGGGGCGCCTAGACTGGACGTCATCCCGGCCCTTTCGCGGGCAAACTCCAGGAGACACGGTGTGACCCCCGAACAATTCCGCCAGTACGGCCACCAACTGATCGACCTGATCGCCGACTACCGCCAGACCGTCGCCGAGCGTCCGGTCATGGCCCAGGTCGAACCTGGCTACCTCAAGGCCGCCTTGCCCGGCGCGGCGCCGCAACAGGGCGAGCCGTTCGAGGCGATCCTGGGCGATGTCGACAGGCTGGTCATGCCGGGCCTGTCCCACTGGCAACACCCGAATTTCTACGGCTACTTCCCCTCCAACGGCAGCCTGTCTTCGGTGCTGGGCGATTTCCTCAGCACTGGCCTGGGCGTGCTTGGCCTGTCCTGGCAATCGAGCCCGGCCCTGAGCGAGCTGGAGGAGACCACCCTGGACTGGCTGCGCCAGCTGCTGGGCCTGAGCGACCAGTGGAGCGGGGTGATCCAGGACACCGCCTCGACCAGCACCCTGGTGGCGCTGATCTGCGCCCGCGAGCGCGCCAGCGACCACGCCCAGGTGCGCGGTGGCCTGCAGGCCCAGGCCCGGCCGCTGATCGTCTACGTCAGCGCCCACGCCCACAGCTCGGTGGACAAGGCCGCGCTGCTGGCCGGTTTCGGCCGCGACAACATCCGCCTGATCCCCACCGACGAGCGGTTCGCCATGCGCCCCGAAGCGCTGGAGGAGGCCATCGCCAAGGATCTGGTCGCCGGCAACCAGCCGTGCGCCGTGGTCGCCACCACCGGCACCACCACCACCACCGCGCTGGACCCGCTGCGCCCGATCGGCGAGATCGCCCAGGCCAACCAGCTGTGGCTGCACGTCGATTCGGCCATGGCCGGCTCGGCGATGATCCTGCCCGAGTGCCGCTGGATGTGGGACGGCATCGAGCTGGCCGACTCGGTGGTGGTCAATGCGCACAAGTGGCTGGGCGTGGCCTTCGACTGCTCGATCTACTACGTGCGTGACCCGCAGCATCTGATCCGGGTGATGAGCACCAATCCGAGCTACCTGCAGTCGGCGGTCGATGGCGAGGTGAAGAACCTGCGCGACTGGGGCATCCCGCTGGGGCGCCGATTCCGTGCCCTGAAGCTGTGGTTCATGCTGCGCAGCGAAGGGGTCGAGGCCTTGCAGCAGCGCCTGCGCCGCGACCTGGACAACGCCCGCTGGCTGGCCGCGCAGGTCGAGGCATCGCCTGACTGGGAGCTGCTGGCGCCGGTGCAACTGCAGACCCTGTGCATCCGCCACCGCCCAGCCGGGCTGGAAGAGGAGGCGCTGGATGCCCATACCCGTGGCTGGGCCGAACGGCTCAATGGCTCGGGAGACGCCTACGTGACTCCGGCGACCCTGGAGGGGCGCTGGATGGTGCGGGTGTCGGTGGGAGCGCTGCCGACCGAGCGCGAGCATGTCGAGCAGCTGTGGCAGCGCTTGCAGGCGATCGTGACTGAGTAGCGCACACCCTTGCGTGGCAGCGGGTTCACCGGCGAAAGTGACACCGCGGGACGGGACACGGGCCATGCCCGTGTTCGCCGTTCCCGATCATGGCCCTGACAGAGCCAGGCTATCACCGCGCAATAGCGCTTCTATTAGACCTCTGCCCACGCTCGACTAGTCTTTGTGCTGGTTCCGCGAAAAGCCGGCGCGCAGACGCGCCCGGACGCCTGGCGGACCTGGGTCGGCAGCGACCGACCACACCTGATGAGGGGTAGGCACGCGCCCTCGCGCGCGGCCGATCGAACACCCGGCACCGTACCTACAAGAACGCCTGGAAATCTGGACAGACCCGACCCAAAAGGTAGAAGCAGATGGCGAACGAATCGAAATGCCCGTTCCATCAAACCGCAGGTGGCGGCACCACCAACCGTGACTGGTGGCCCGACCAGCTCAACCTGAAGATCCTCCACCAACATACCCGCAAGTCCGACCCGATGGACCCGGACTTCGACTATGCCGAGGCCTTCAAGAGCCTGGACTTCCAGGCCCTGAAGCGCGACCTGAAGGCCTTGATGACCGACTCGCAGGACTGGTGGCCCGCCGACTTCGGTCACTACGGCCCGCTGTTCATCCGCATGGCCTGGCACAGTGCCGGCACCTATCGCATCGGCGATGGCCGTGGCGGCGCCGGTTCCGGTCAGCAGCGCTTCGCCCCGCTCAACAGCTGGCCCGACAACGTCAGCCTGGACAAGGCCCGGCGTCTGCTGTGGCCGATCAAGCAGAAGTACGGCAACAAGATCTCCTGGGCCGACCTGATCGTGCTCACCGGCAACGTCGCCCTCGAGTCCATGGGCTTCAAGACCTTTGGCTTCTCCGGTGGTCGCGCCGATGTGTGGGAGCCGGACGAGGACGTGTACTGGGGGTCGGAAAAGGTCTGGCTGGGCGGCGACACCCGCTACGGCAAGACCGAGGCGCCCGGTCAGGGCGACCTGGTGGCCGAACCGTCCAAGCGCCCGGAGGAGCAGAGCCGCGACCTGGCCGCCGAGCGCAACCTGGAAAACCCGCTGGCCGCGGTGCAGATGGGCCTGATCTATGTGAACCCTGAAGGACCGGACGGCAACCCCGACCCGGTCGCCTCGGGCAAGGATATCCGCGACACCTTCGGCCGCATGGCCATGAACGACGAGGAAACCGTGGCCCTGATCGCCGGCGGCCACGCCTTCGGCAAGACCCACGGCGCCGGCCCTGCCGACAATGTCGGTGCTGAGCCGGAGGCTGCGGGGCTGGAGCAGCAAGGCCTGGGCTGGCAGAACAAGTTCCGCAGTGGCGTGGGCGGCGATGCCATCACCAGCGGCCTGGAGGTGATCTGGACGTCGACGCCGACCCGCTGGAGCAACGAGTACCTGAACAACCTGTTCAACTTCGACTGGGAGCTGACCAAGAGCCCGGCGGGTGCTCACCAGTGGCGACCCAAGGACGGCAAGGGCGCCGGCACCGTGCCTGATGCCCATGACGCCTCCAAGCGTCATGCGCCCTCGATGCTCACCTCCGACCTGGCCCTGCGCTTCGACCCCATTTACGAGCCCATCGCCCGGCGCTTCAAGGACAATCCCGACCAGCTCGCCGATGCCTTCGCCCGTGCCTGGTACAAGCTGATCCACCGTGACATGGGCCCGCTGGCCCGTTACCTGGGCCCGGAAATGCCCAATGAGGAACTGCTGTGGCAGGACCCGCTGCCCAAGGCTGGCCCTCAGCCAGGCGAAGCCGATATCGCCGCGCTCAAGGCCAAGGTGCAGGCTTCGGGGCTGAGTGTCGCCGAGCTCGTATCCGCCGCCTGGGCCTCGGCCTCGACCTTCCGCGGTTCCGACAAGCGCGGTGGCGCCAACGGCGCCCGGTTGCGCCTGGCACCGCAGAACGGTTGGACGGCCAACCAGGGCCTGGACAAGGTGCTGACCGCACTGGAGAAGATCCGCAACGAGGGGGGCAACAAGATCTCCCTGGCCGACCTGATCGTGTTGGCCGGCGGCGTGGCGGTGGAGAAGGCTGCCAAGGACGCCGGGCACGCGGTCAATGTGCCGTTCCACCCGGGCCGTGTGGATGCCTCGCAGGAACAGACCGACGTCGAGTCGTTCGCCGTGCTCGAGCCGCTGGCCGATGGTTTCCGCAACTTCAGCAAGGCCCGCTACAGCGTCAAGGCCGAAAAGCTGTTGCTGGACAAGGCCCAGTTGCTGACCCTGACCGCGCCGGAACTGACCGTGCTGATCGCTGGCCTGCGTGTGCTGGGCGCCAATCATGGCGGTAGCAAGGAAGGGGTGTTCACCGACAAGGTGGGCGTGCTGAGCAACGACTTCTTCCGCAATCTGCTGGACATGGGCGTGGAGTGGAAGCCGACCTCGGCCGACAACGAAGCCTTCGAAGGTCGTGACCGCAAGACCGGGCAGCTGAAGTGGACCGCCAGCCGGGTCGACCTGGTGCTCGGCTCCCATGCCCAGCTGCGCGCGATCAGCGAGGTGTATGGCAGCAGCGACGCCAAGGCGAAGTTCGTCAAGGACTTCGTTGCCGCGTGGGTGAAAGTGATGGAACTGGATCGATTCGATCTGGCGTGACAGCAGTGCCGGGGCGCTTCGCGCGCCCCGGCCCGCACCTTCTTACAGGTTCTGCGTCATGCCCGGCTCATCGGCAGCCGGGCTTTCATCATGCAGCGAGACCTTCGAGGTTTCCGGCAACGCCAGCCCGCCGATCAACGCCAGCAAGGCGATCACCACCAGGTAGAACGCCGGTGCCAGGCGGCTGCCGCTCTGCTCGATCAACCAGGTCGCCACCAACGGCGCGGTGCCGCCGAACAGGGTGTAGGCCACGTTGTAGGTGATGGCCGAGGCCGTGTAGCGACTGCGGGTGGGGAAGCACTCCGAGAGCAGCGCGGCGGTGACCACGCCGCTGAGCAGCGCGCCGATCGCCAGCAGGATCACCCCCAGCAGCGCCCCCGACAACGAACCGGAACTGGCCAGCCAGTAGGCCGGGAACACCGCGATCATGACCCACAGGCAAGTGAAGCCGATGGTCCGGCGCCGGCCAACCCGGTCGGAGAAGGCGCCGGCCAGCGGGCAGCCGGCGGCGGCGAACAGCAGGGCCACGGTCGAGACCAGCAGTGCCTGGGCGCGGCTGAGCTGGCCGACCGTTTGCAGGTAGGTGGCGAAGTAGGTGGTGAACATGTAGAACGACAGCGCCGTCAGCGAGATGAACGCCCCCAGGTTGCGGATGGTGCGGCCATGGTGGCGCAGGGTATCGCCGAGCGGCGAGTGGGCGTGGGTCTTGCCCTCGGCCAGGGCCTGGCGGAACGCGGGGGTTTCCTCCATGCGCCAGCGCAGGTACAACCCGACCAGGCCCAGGGGCGCCGCCACCAGGAACGGCACGCGCCAGCCCCAGGCGTTCATCGCCTCCGCTGACAGGCTCGCCTCCAGGCCATAGGCGATGACCGCCGCGCAGGCGAAGGCGGAGAACGTCGAGACGGGCACGAAACTGCCATAGAACGCGCGCCGGCCCCGGGGCGCATGTTCCATCAGGTATGCACAGGCCCCGGCATATTCACCCCCGGCGGAAAAGCCCTGCAGGCAGCGGGCGAGGGTCAGCAGCGTCGGGGCCAGCACGCCGATGCTGGCGTAGGTCGGCAGCAGGCCGATCAGCGTGGTGGAGCCGGCCATCAGCAGGATGGTCAGCGACAGGATGCGCTTGCGCCCGAGGCGGTCCCCCAGCGCGCCGAACACGATGCCGCCCAGCGGGCGCAGGGCGAAGGCCACGGCGAACACGGCGAAGGTCTTGAGCAGGGCGACGCCGGGCGCTTCGCTGGCGAAGAACTGGCTGGCGATCAGCGTGGCGAGAAAACCGTAGACGGCGAAGTCGAACCATTCGACGAAGTTGCCGATGGCCGAGGCGGCGATCACCCGACGCAAGGTGGCGGGCGGGACCTCATGGACGATGGACATGGATGTGCTCTCCGGTGGTCTGGGCAGCCTGGACGAATGCGGCGCGCTCGGGGGCGCCGTCGTTGTTGTCCGGCCAGTAGACAGGGGAGACAGAGCGGTTGCTTCTTCGTGGGCGACGCTGGGATGTCTGATAGGGTCGCTGGTGGACCGTGGCGCAGGTCTTGGGTGAAGTGCAAGACCCTGCGGGAGCGGGTTCATCGGGGCGTCGAACCGTCACGAAACAGGCGTCGCGATGCCCCGATAGATCTCCCCCACAGTGTCCTGGTAGCGCCTGAGTACTCCGCTACAGCCGATCAGGTGCCGGGGACTCTGGATAAGGCAGCAGCACCAGCGGCGCCATCACCTCGACCCGGTCCTCCTCGAACAAGCCTTCGGGAACAGGCGGGTAGACCGTCAGCCAGCACTGGCGCTCGACCAGTTGCGCCATCTGGCGAAAGTCCGAAGCGACGAGGCCCCGCGGCAACAGTCGGGCATGTCTTGGCGCGCTACGCCGCGCCTCGCAGGCGATCGGCTGGTTTTGCCTGTTCAGGGTGATCTTGAGCGTGACCACGCCAACCAGGTGACCCTGGTTGGCGGGCGCGATCCGGTTGATCAGCGAGCTCTGCATGGCCGCGACAAAGGCGGCCATGGTAGCGGCGTCGACCGTTGGCGGCGCCTTGCTCGCGCTGCCGCAGGCCATGAGCGTCGCCAGGCCGAGCGCGGCGAGAGGGAGCAGGGTGAAGCGATGAATCTTCGACACGGAAACATCCTTGGCAGAGGGGACCCGGCACGTTCGTGTGCCTGGCGGGAAAGAGGCAGATGCCCTGTTACGAGACGTGCCAGGGCAAAGGATCTTCAATGATCGGCTACCGTTGTCGACGGTACAAGGGGTCACTGTCGATCGCAGCCTGTCGGCACGGGCCAGGTCTGCGCAGGACGTTGGTCCTTCAGCGTTTCGGGCACATCGATCGGCATTTCACCCGGCCCCAGCAGCGCCTCGATCTCGTGCACGCTGCGCAGGTACGGGTCGAGGTCGCTACCCAGTCCAGCCTGGTGTGGAATCCACCAGGCGATCACCTGCGCCTGGCCATGATCATCCTCGGTCAGCAGCACCTTCCAGAAGGCTTCCGGCGTGGCGATGCCGTGGGACTGGACAAAGTGGTCGTTGGCCAGGGCCTGGCCTTCACGGCCGAATACCACGCCGCCGATCACCGTCAGCGGATGCAGGTCACGGTAGCACTCGCTCAGCAATTCGGTCTGGTACCAGGTGCGGCTGTTGTGCGAGGCCAACTGCGGCACGATGTTGCTCATCAGGTTGGACGCGTCCATGGCCGTGCGATCGTCGTCGAAGTGGTTGTTCGCGGCCAGGTGTCCACGGTGGTAGCCCTTGGGCGTGGAGTAGGCCTTGGCCGAGTACTGACCTTTGCAGCCTTCGGGCAGGCTGCGATCAATACGGAAGTTGTCGACGCGCGCCAGGTGGCCTTCGTCCTTGCCCAGGGTGAAGGCGAAGCGGTGCGGCTCGCCGCGCTGGCAGTCGTACCAGAGCTGGAAGCGCCCATGGTCGAGGAGGGTGAGCGGCGTGGGGGCTGGTGCGGGGGGCGGCAGGCGCGGTGCGCAGGAGGTCAAGGTGAGCAGGAACAGCAGGAACAGCAAACGGCGCATGGCGCGTCTTCCTTGAACAAAGCGCGCGATGTTACAGCAGACGGCAGCGACCTGGCAGAGGGGGTATTTGCCTGTGGCACCTGAGTGTCGGCCTGGGGTCAGGCCGCTCGTTCCAGCACATCCAGCAGGTCGACGAACTCCTGCGCCAGCCGGTGCCGTGGTGCCAGGTGCACCAGCGGCACTGCCGCTTCATGGGACTCGCGCATCCTGATCGAGCTGCTCAGGTACACCGGCAGCACGGGCAGCCCCTCGCCGCGCAACTGATCGACCAGGGTCTGGTGCAACGCCGTGCGGCTGGCGAACTGGTTGACCACCACGCCCTCGACCTGCAAGGCGGCGTTATGGTCCTGACGCAGCTCATCCACCTCGGCCATCACGTTGTACAGCGCCTGGCGCGAGAAGCTGTCGCAATCGTAGGGGATCAGCAGGCGTTCGGCCGCGACCAGGGCGCTGAAGGTGTAGAAGTTGAGCGCGGGCGGCGTGTCGATGTAGATGCGCTCATAATCCGCCGACAGTTCCACCAGCAGCTTGCGCAGCTTGTTGATCTTGAACTTGCTCTCCAGCTTGCCCTGCAGGTCGGCAAGGTCCGGGCTGGCGGTGACCAGGTGCAGGTTGGCGTAGCGGGTTTGCGTGATCGCCACCCGATGCCGCTTGCCGGTGGCCGGGTTTGGTGACAGGGTCTGGCGGAAGAAGTCGGCGATGCCGGATGGGATGGCATCACCGGCCAGGCCCGTCAGGTAATAGGTGGCGTTGGCCTGAGGGTCGAGGTCCACCAGCAAGGTTCGGTAACCCTCCGCAGCGCTGGCGGCGGCAAGATTGCAGGCAATGCTGGACTTGCCGACACCGCCTTTCTGGTTGAACACGACACGGCGCATGGGAGGTCATCCTTGAGTGGGAAATGTCAGAACGAGGTCAATCCTATGACCGAAAGATGACAATATTAAGACAAGCTTTGTTACATATGCGGCGTTGGCAATGATTGCACTGTCAGCGCGGCCCACATGAGCGCAGGGAGGGGTCCCATGGGTACGCAAGGCAAGGACAGACAGATCGACAACATCGAGTTCAACGTGATCGATATCGCCCGCAGCAAGGCGTTCTACGGCGCCGTGTTCGGCTGGCGCTTCACCGATTACGGGCCGACTTATACCGAGTTCAGCGATGGCCGCCTCACGGGTGGTTTCACCACCGGGGAGCCGGTGCGCCCGGGCGGGCCGCTGGTGATCCTCTATGCCGATGATCTGGCCGAAGCTCAGCGCCGCATCGAGGCGGCGCAGGGGCGTATCAGCCGGGCGGTGTTCGCGTTTCCCGGCGGGCGGCGGTTCCACTTCATCGACCCGGATGGCTATGAGCTGGCGGTGTGGTCGGCCAACGAGACATAACGTGCCTGTTTACTCCTCGCACAGACCTTGCGCGACTCAATCGAAGGCTTTGCGAAAATTGCAAGTCTGCACTTTGAACTGACCATCCCTGGCGTAAGGGTGGTAGGCCAGAACCTTGTCACCACCAAGGAACACCACGCTGGACGTCTGCCTGGTCCAGTCATCGGAGCACAGATGATGACTGTTGAAGTCGGCCCAGACGGCGAATGACTTGATCAGTTTGGCCTTATCACGAGCAATGTTTGCGCCGATGCTGAAAAAGACGAGGCAAAGGGCGAGCACGAGCAGGGCGACGGCGGCCCCCTTTGCGAGTTTGCGCAGTGAGATGGAACTGACCAGCAGAGGGGCCACTGCGGTGACGCCAATCATGGCGACAATGGTGATGGTAGTTACCCCCAGCCCCATGAGCGAGCCTTGGTAGAGCAGGCCGAAGGGGGTAAAGAATGCCGCCAGGACCATGTATGTGATGCCAAGCTGGCTGGCGTCGATAGAGAAGATCTCATTGATTGTTGAGGCGGCCCACTTCTGCGCATAGGCCGCATAGCTAAACAGCAGCCAGGTCAGAACGATCTTGCTCAGCCAGTTGTTCAGCCTGTCGGAAAGCTTGTAGCGTTCGTTGAGTCGTGAAATCCAGATCGCGGCAATGAGGAATGGCAGCAGGCCTGTGTAGCCAATGGCGACGGCGGCGATCAAGGCGCTGTCGAGCGTGAGCGTGAGCAGGATGAGTACGATCCAGGCACTCAGGGCATACGCGTAGATCGCTCGGGACGCTTTGGGTGAGGGGGCGGTTGTATGCGCGGTCATGCCAAGTCTCCAAAATGGGCAGCCAGGGGTTGGAGAACTAGTCGACCAGCATTTCGAAAACTTGATTTCGACCGCTCTGTTTCGCCACATACAGCGCATTGTCTGCTCTGCTCAGCGCTGCTGGCGGAGCCTCCTGGGCAGCGGCCCTCCAGTGTGCGACGCCCAGCGAAATGGTCACATTGCCGACCGGCGCAACGGGGGTTTGCTGGACGGATGAACGCAGGCGCTCTGCAACTGCGTTGGCCACTTCACGACTGGCTCCGGGCAGCAGCATGAGAAACTCTTCACCTCCGGTACGGCACAGCAGGTCGCCTGTGCGGCAGTTTCGGCGCATGAGATCGGCCAAGCGCTGCAGCACCGTATCGCCCACCGCGTGTCCATGTTCGTCGTTGACCCGCTTGAAATGATCGACGTCCAGCACGATGGCGGCAAAGTCTCGCCCTTCGGCCTGCAGCTCTGCCAGCGTGGCTTCCAGCCCGCGACGGTTGACCAGCCCGGTCAACGGATCGGTCTGGGCATCCCGGTTGAGCCGGCCGATGCGCTCGTGCAGCAGGTTCAGGCCGAACAGCAGGGCACGCTTGAGCTCGGCGGCCTCGAAGTACCAGGCTGGCACCTGATGCAGGCGTTCGGCGGTGCCGGCGCGGTCCAGGCTGCGCGCGGCAGCGGCCAGGCGCCAGAGCGGACGGACGATGATCAGCGCCAGCCACCACAGCAGCAGGCTGCCCAGCAGCGCCAGAGGGGCGGAGATCCCCACCACACTGAGAATCAGGTGCCGCAGCGGCGCCACGGTCGCGGCCAGCGGTTGCTGGGCGACGATGCTCCAGCCGCTGCTGGGCACGCTGGCGAAACCGGCCAGCATCTCCACGCCCTGGCTGTTGACGACCCGCCGCGTACCGCTGTCCCGGGTGGCCAGTTCATCGACCAGCGCATTGCCGGCGACCTGCGTGCCGACCCGCTCGCCATCGGGGTGGTAGAGCAGCCGGCGGTTGCGATCGACCACATAGAGGTAGGAGCCATCCTTGTAGAAATGCTCGCCCAGAAGGCTGTTGAGGATATTGCGCTCGCGCAGGTACAGGCTGCCGCCGACGTAGCCGAGGTAGCGGCCTTGGGCATCGAAGATCGGCTGCGACAGCACCACCACCAGGTTGTTGGCCGCCGACAGGAACGGCGTCGACACCAGCGTGCGCCGCTCGCGCAAGGCCTGCTGGGCACCGGGGGAGTTGGACGGCGTGCCGGTGAGATGGCGCAGGGGTGCTGGCGAGATGGCACGCAGGATACCCTGGGCATCCACCAGGAAGGTGGAGTTGAACGCGCTGCTCTGGTTCAGCAGGCGCTCGGTCTCGGCCTGCATGGCCGCCCCGTCGTGGGACTGCCGGCCCTGCACCCCGGCACTGAAAGCCAGCTGTTGCAGGGCGTTACCTAGGAATGTCTCGGCAATGGCGGCCAGCTTGGCGGCATAGACGCGGTTGGCCTCCAGCGAATGATCGATCAGCAACTGGCGCTGCACCCGATAGCTGGCGAAATAGCTGGTCAGCAGCATCACCACGGCGGTGAGCGCGCAGAGAACGAGTATGAGCGTGCGCAGGTCCAGGCGCAGTCCATGCTTGGCGTGTGGCAATCCTGATCTCACTGGACGAAGAAGAGAGGGCTACCTTACTCGTAAAGGCCATATGCCACCAAGGGGAATCAGGAGGTGGATAGGGCGTTCAGGGGGCTGCCTGTTGCAGCGCCTGCAGTTCGTCCTCGACCTGTTGCATGCGTTGCTCCGCCAGCGCCTGCACCTTCGGGTCGCGGGCGCTTTCACGCATCAGGGCGGTGAGCTTTTCGCTCAGGCGCTTGCCCTCATCGGTGTCGCCCAGCGCCTTGGCCCGGGCCGGGTCGTGGGTGGCCTGGGCGATGGTGTCGAATTCGGCGTCGGTGAAATGCTCTTCGCTGTAGAGCTTGAACAGGTCCTGGCGCTGGTCCTCGACGGTCAGGTGCTTGCGCAGCACGTCCTTGATCGTGTCTTGGGGAACCCGGGTGTGGGTCATCGCCAGCAGGCCGGCCATGCGCTCGATATTGTGATCGTAGGCTTCCTGCAGCGGCAGGTTGGCGAGGATCTTCTCCTCGCGGGTGGGCTTCTGGTCGCAGGCGGCGAGGGTGCCGAGCAGCAGGAGGGGCAGCAGCAGTTTCGTCAGGCGGGGCATGGGAGGAGCCTTGGGCGCAAGGTAAGGCTCGGGAGTTTACTGCAAGCGAAGGCACAACAGGAGCGGGCCGGCCCGCTCCCGTGAGGGGCCTCAGCCTTGTCCCAGCGCCTTCACCACCTGCGCGACGCTGGCCTTGAGCCCGGCCACCGTATCGTCCGGGTCGCTCTCGACCACCAGCAGCCTGGCACCCGAAGCCGCGATCACTTCGGCGACCTTGGCGTCTGGCTGGCGATGGTGCAACACCAGCGCCACGTCCTGGGTCTGGAGGGTGTCGCCCAGCGCCTTGAGGCTGGCGTCGTCCCACTTGTCATCGGCGGGCAGCGGCTGCTCGACCACGTCCAGGTTCAGCCCGCTGGCCAGGTAGCCCAGACGCTCGGACAGGCTGACCACGCTCAGGTTGTCCACCTTGGCCAGTTGCGTCTGACTGCTGGCGGTCAGTTCCAGCATCTGCCGCTTGAGGGCGGCCAGGTTGGCCTGGATCTTTGCCTTGTCCGCCGGCGACAGGCGCTCCAGGTCGTTGGCCACGACATCGGCCATGCGCCCCAGGTTGGTCGGGTTGAGCCAGGGGTAGGCGGCGAAGGCTTCCTCGCCCTTGACCGCGATACCGGGCAGGGCGCCGTCCACCGGGCGCGCGGCGTCGATCTCGACGATGCGGATGTTGCTGCGCCGGGCCATGGGGTAGAGCGGATCGTCACGCCAGATCGAGCGCACGCCGATCACCGCGTCGGCCTGCTGCGCCACCTTCTGCAGGCTGGCGCCGCCGCGGCCGCTGAAGTACGACGGCTGGCGGCTGGCCGGCAGGTTGGCGGGGGCCGCGCGCTCGAGCTGCACCGAGGTGCCGTCGAGCAACGCGCTGGCCAGGCTGTGGGTCACCGGCAGGGTGGTCAGCACTTGAGTGGCGTTGGCCAGCAGTGGCAGGCCGCTCAGGGCCAGCGCCAGGGTGAGTTTCTTCAGGGTCATGCCGGGTTTCCTTGCAGGCGTGGGACGAGGGCGCGGGCCAGGGCGGCGAGGGCGAAGCAGATGCCGGCGACCAGGATGATCGCCGCGCCCGAGGGCACCGGCAGGTCGAAGACGATCGGCAGCAGGATGCCGAGCAGGGTGCTCAGGGTGGCGATCAGCACCGAGATGAAGAAGAAGCCCTTGAGCGACTGGCTGACCAGGCGCGCCGCCGCCGCCGGGATCACCAGCAGGGCGCCGACCAGGATCGCGCCGATCACCTTCACCGAGGCCACGGTGACCAGGGTCACCAGGACCACGAACAGGTAGTCCAGGGTCTTCACCGCCACCCCGCGCACCGCCGCCAGCTGCGGGTTGAAGCTGGCCAGCATGATGCGGTTGTACAGCGGCAGGGACAGCGCCAGCACCAGTACCGCGACGATGCCCAGCACCACCAGGTCCTGGGCGCTGACGGTGAGCACCGAGCCGAACAGCACGTTCTCGAGGATGTGCACGTTGATCTTGCCGGCCAGCATCAGCAGCAGGCTCGCGCCCAGGGCCAGCGACACCGAGAGGAACACGCCGATCAGCGTGTCGGGGGACAATCCGGTGCGGTTGCGCAGGAAGTTGAGCAGGATGCCGAACAGCAGGCAGTAGCCGAACAGGCTGCCGTACGGGCCGGTGTAGGGCTCGCCGAGCAGGATGCCGATGGCCACCCCGGTGAGCGCGGCATGGCCGACCGCCTCGGAGAAGAAGGCAAAGCGCTTGACCACGACCAGTGTGCCCAGGCCACCCAGCACCGGGCCGATCATCAGGCCGGCCAGCAATGCGTTGACCACGAAGCCGTAGGCCAGGGCCTCTGGCAGATAGCCAGCACTGGCCCATTCCTGGACCAGTTGGCGGAAGGTTTCGAAGCTCATCAGGCAAGGCTCTCGCTACGCGGATGGACGGAGAACAGCCCGAGCAGCCGTTCGGGGGTCAGGGCCTGGGCCGGCGGGGCGTCGAACAGCACCTGGCGGCTCAGCCCGGTGACCCGGTCGGCCAGGCGCAGCACCGCTTCCAGGTCGTGCTCGATCCACAGTACGGTGGTACCGGCCTGGCGCCAGCCGTGCAGCAGTTGCTCGAACACCTGGATACCGGCTTCGTCGAGGGCCGACATCGGCTCGTCCAGTACCAGCAGCTGCGGCTCGGGAACCAGCCCCTGGGCCAGCAGCACGCGCTGGCGCTCGCCACCGGACAGCGCGCCCATGCGCCGCTTGCGCTTGTCGAGCATGCCGACCCGCGCCAGCGCCGCGTCGATCGCCGGGCGCACGCGCCGGGACAAGCCGAGGAACGCCGGGCGACGCTGGCACATGGCGGCCATGAAGTCATCCACGGTCATCGGCAGGCCACGGTCGAACTCCAGCGCCTGGGGCACATAGCCGATCACTTCGCGCTCGCCCGGCCAGTGCAGGGTCAGCTGGCCCTGGTGCGGCATCTGCCCGAGCAGGGTCTTGATCAGCGAACTCTTGCCGCCGCCGTTGGGGCCGACGATGGCATGCACGCTGCCGGGGGCGACACTGAAGCACACGTTCTCGAGAATGCGCGTGCGGCCAAGGGTGAGGTCGATGCCGTCGAACTCGATACGCGGTCCGCAGGCGGCGGTGAGGTTGGCGGCGGCGGTCACGCGCGGTTCTCCTGGATGGCCTGGACCACGGTGTCGAGGTTGCGCTTCATCTCCACTTCGTACTTCTCCTGGGTGTATTCACCGTAGGAAATGTGGGTCAGCGGATAGATGCGTACACCGGATTCGCGCTGGATGGTCTCGACATAGGCCGACGGGAAGTCCATCTCCGAGAAGATCACCTTCACGTCCAGCGTCTTGAGCTGGTCGATGGTCTTCTTCAACTGCGCCGGGCTCGGCTCGATGCCGTGGGCCGGTTCCACCACGGCGGTGACTTCCAGGCCGAAATCACGCACCAGGTAGTCGTAGGCGGCGTGGATGGTGGCCACGCGGAAGGTCGCGTCCGGCGCCTGGGTGACCTTGGCCAGGGCCTCGGCACGCAGGGCGCGCAGGCGCTTGGCATAGGCGCGGGCGTTCTGCTGGTAGAACTTGGCGTTGTCCGGGTCGAGCTTGCCCAGCTCGCGGGCGATGTTGTTGACCTGGGCGATGGTGGCGCTGATCGACAGGAAGGTGTGCGGATTGACCACCTTGCCGGCGCCGCGCGCGGCAATGCCGGTGGCGGCCAGCAACGGCACGTTGCCGTTGGATTCGATGGTCTTGATGTCGGGCTTTTCACTGGCCGCGATCATGCGGTCGGCGAAATCGTCGTGGCCCACGCCATTGAGCACGATCACGTCCAGGCTGCCGATGCGCTTGATGTCCTCGGCGCGAGGTTCATAGGCGTGCGGGTTGAAACCGGCGGGGATCAGCGGCACCACTTCGGCCTTGTCGCCGACGATATTGGTCACATAGCTGTAGTAGGGGTGCAGGGTGATGCCGATGCGCAGGGGCTTGCCGTCGGCGGCGAACGTCAGGGCGGGCAGGGTGCAGGCCAGAAGCAGCGCCAGGGCGCGGGCGAAGCGGAACATGGGCGGGTCCTTGGGTTCAGTGGCGGTGTTGGCGGGTGACCCCGGCATCGAAGTGGGTGACGACCTGCTGCCAACCGGCGGCGATCAGGGTGTCGCGGTCCAGCGCGTCCGGCGCCACGGCGGTACTGTCGCGGCGCAGCCAGATATCGGGTGGGGTGTCGGCGCTGGGCGCGAGGATCATCAGGAAGCTGCCGGCCACCTGCGCATCCTGGCTGCGACCCAGGTAGGTGCTGTTCTCCAGCCGCGACCACTGGTGGCCGCCGCGGCTCTGGCTGCTGGCATCGGCAACGAACGGCGGCAGCCCTTCATCGGCCAGGGCCTGGGTCTCGGGCGCGCTGCCGGTTTCCTCGTGCAACGCGCGGATCTCGTCGGCGGCCACCCACAGGTCGGTGTGGATGCCCTGCTCGGCGGCGTTGAGGTCGCGCCGGGCGTCGAGCTGGTGGGCGGCGATGGCCACCTCGTCCTGGCGCTCGCCACGCAGGCTCACCACGCTGGCCGCCAACATCAGGATCAACGCCGCGACCAGCAGTACGTAGAGGGTTTCGTGCCCGGCACCGGCCGGGCGCACGACCTGGGCGCGGCTCATGGCGCACCGATGTCGGCGTGGTCCACTTCCACCACATGGCCGGGGCCGGCATCGAACAGCACGTAGAACTCGCCATCCGGGCGCTTGAAGGTCAGGGTCGAATCGTCACCGAGCTTGCTGGCGACCAGCACCTGCTCGTCGTAGCCGATCACGTCCAGGGTCACCCCCGGGGCGCCGCTGCCGTCGGAGAAACCGCCCTTGCAGGTGATCTGCTCACCGGCTTCGGTGCATTCGCACATCGGGTTGTGCGCCAGCGCCGGGGTGGCGGCCAGGGCCAAGAGGGGCAGGGCGAGCCTGCGCATCAGCTGTTTCATTTCTTGCCTCCTTGTTTCTCGAGCCAGGCCACGGTGGCCGGCGATGCCTTGGCCAGCGGGACCGAGGCCTGGTACATCTTGCCGTCCCAGCCTTCGATGGTGATCCACAGGTCGGCGTCGGGGCGGGTGCGTGGTGGGATCGGCAGGTTGGTGCCCATGCGGTACTGCGAGCCGAAGAAGATGGTGCCGGCGGCGCGCAGGCTGCGTGGCTTGCCGATACGCAGGTAAATGGCCTTGACGCCTTCGTCGCAGGTCTTGCACAGCGCGGCGCTGAACATCTTGAAGTGCCCCGCCGGTCCGTCGGCGCGAGGCGCTTCGTCGCGCAGCTCGGCCAGGTCCAGGGTCCAGCGGCCCACCTGGACATCCTGGATGATGTTGGCGCCCAGGCCGCTGTCGCCGCGGAACAGGCTGGCGTCGGCGAAGTACTTGGGCATGAAGCCCAGCGGGATGAGGATCAACAGGGCGTTCAGGTGGAAGCGCCACTTGAGCCAGAACTGCTTCAGGCCGCCGTGCGGCAAGGTGTTCGCCTGGCTCATGGCTGGGCCTCCACGGGGGTTTGCTCGGGGGTCTTGCGGGGCCGGGCCGGGCGCTCGGCACGTTTGAGAGCGGCGGCGGTAGCCTGGGCGGTGCGCTTGGTCCAGATCAGCAGACCGCTGAACACCATCAGGGTCAGCACCAGGCCGAAGAAGAACCAGATCAGCTTGATCGGCAGGCCGCCGAAGTCGCCGGTGTGCAGTGGGCGCATGGATTCGGTGACGAACTCCAGGGCCGTGCGGTCGCCAAGCAGGAACTGGCTGTCGACACTGCGGGTGTAGGGGTTGATCTCGGCGGTCTGGAACATCAGCGGGTACCAGCCGCGGCCGCCCATGCTGTAGTGGCTGTAGGCGGTGGAGGGCAGCGAGATGAAGCTCACCTCCAGGCCGGGAATGGTCCGGGTGGCGATGCGCGCCGCCTCGTCCAGGTCGATGCGCGGCGCTGGGCTGCCATCGGCGGTCTGCGGCACCTGCTCGCGGGCGATGACCGGCACGATCGGCTCGCTGGAAATGGTGATGTGGTTGTCGGCCAGGGTCGCCTGGATCAGGAACCAGGTGCCGGTGATGGAAATCACGGCGATGAACCAGATCGACCAGACCCCTGCCAGGCGATGCAGGTCGCCCCAGAAGATGCGTGCGCCATGCTTGAGCCGCACCGGCTTGAAGAAGCCGCGCCAGAACTTCTTGTAGACGACCAGGCCGGTGACCAGCGAGGCCAGCATCGGCAGTCCGAGCAGCGAAACCAGATACCAGCCCCAGCTGTAGCCGTTGGTGAACGGCACCAGCCACCAGCCGTGCAGCGCGCGGGTGAAGGCCTCGAAGTTGAAGTCCGGGCTCTTGCCCTGGATCGCGCCGGTGTACGGGTTGACGTAGAGCGTCGGGCTGGTGCCGTCGGGATAGGTGACCTGGGCCTGCAGGGCGAAGTGCGAGCCGTCGGGCTGGCTGAGCGAACTCACCGCCATGTCCGGCTCGGCCTTGTGCATGGCGTCGAGCACCTGCTGGAAGCTCAGGCGCTCGGCGTCGTCGCTGGGCTTGCTGGCGCGAACGTCGGCGTTGGCCAGCCAGACGATCTCCTGGCTGACCACCGCGAGCATGCCGGTGAAGCAGACGATCAGGACGAAGAACCAGATCGGCAGGGCGAGCCAGCTGTGGACCAGGAACCACAGCTTGGAATTGGATTTTTTCGGTTGTCGGGCCATCAGTCGGTCTTCTGCGGGAAAAGTGCGGTCGAGTCTCTGCTCAACCTCGAGGGCTGCACTTAATAGGACGAATGAGAATCAGAAACCTGCGTGATTAAATGAAAGCAAATGTTTCAGGATTTGCCCTGCTCACCGCAAGCCGTGGCTTGCCGGTAATTTTTCCGCCGTTTTATCCGTTTCGTAGGGATAGCCGGGCCCCGCCCGATACCTCACTCGTACGGAAGCAATCTGATGAATGCCGAAAAGTCCCTGCTACTGGCCCGCCGTTTCATTGAACTGCCGCTGGAGAAGCGCGGCGTGTTCCTCGAGACCCTGGCCAAGGAGGGCATCGACTTTTCCCAGTTCCCCATCCCCGCCGGGGTCCAGGTGCCGGACCGTCAGGGGTTGTCCTATGCCCAGCAGCGCATGTGGGTGCTCTGGCAGATGGATCCGCAAGGGGGCGCCTACAACCTGCCAGGTGCGGTGCGTCTGACCGGTCATCTGGACGAGGCGGCGCTGGAACAGGCCTTCGCCACCCTGCTGGCGCGTCACCAGAGCCTGACCACGGTGTTCGAGGTCCAGCCCGACGACAGCCTGCTCCAGGTCCATCGGCCGGTCGCCCAGGCCTCGATCGAGCGCGTCGACTTGCGCCAGCTGGCCGAGGACGCGCGTGAGGCGCAGGTGCGCGCCGAAGCCGAGGCCGAGTCGCTGCGTCCGTTCGACCTGGCGCATGGGCCGCTGCTGCGCGTGCGTCTGCTGCGCCTGGCCGAGCAGGAGCATGTGCTGCTGCTGACCCTGCATCACATCGTTTCCGACGGTTGGTCGATGAACGTGCTGATCGACGAATTCAGCCGCTGCTACGACGCCTTCGCCGCCGGCCAGGCGCCCCAGCTGGCGGACCTGCCGATCCAGTACGTCGACTACGCCCTGTGGCAGCGCCGTTGGCTGGAAGCCGGCGAGCTGGCGCGCCAGCTGGGGTACTGGCAGGCGCAACTGGGCGATGAGCAGCCCGTGCTCGAGCTGCCCCTGGATCACGCCCGCCCGGCCACGCCCAGCTTCAGCGGCGAGCGTCGCTCGTTCCCCGTCGACGCGGCCCTGGCCGAGCAGCTGCGCGGCTTCGCCCGTCAGCACAACCTTACGCCGTTCATGGTCATGCTCGGCGCGTTCGGCCTGCTCCTGCAGCGCTATACCGGCCAGGCCGACCTGCGTATCGGCAGTCCGGTGGCCAACCGCAATCGCGCCGAAGTCGAAGGGTTGATCGGCCTGTTCGTCAATACCCAGGTGCTGCGGGTGCAGCCGGACGCGCAAAGCGATGTACTGGCCTACCTGCAAGGCATCCGGCAGGTCGTGCTCGGTGCCCAGGCGCACCAGGACCTGCCGTTCGAGCGCCTGGTCGAGGCGCTCAAGGTCGAGCGCAGCCTGAGCCACGCGCCGCTGTTCCAGGTGATGTACAACCACCAGCCGCAGGTCGCCGACCTGGCCACCGTCACCTTGGCCTCGGGGCTGCAGCTGTCGACCCTGGCATGGCGCAGCCGCACCACCCAGTTCGACCTGAGCCTGGACACCTACGAGCAGGGTGGCGTCCTGCATGCCGCGTTCACCTACGCCAGCGACCTGTTCGAGGCCGCCACCATCGAGCGCATGGCCGGGCACTGGCAGGCCCTGTTGCAGGCGCTGGTCAGTCAGCCGCACGACGCGCTGTGGCAGTTGCCGATGCTCGATGACGCCAGCCGTCGCGCGGTGCTGCAGGATTGGAACGCCACCGGCCGCGACTACCCGCTCGGGCGTGGCGTGCACCAGTTGTTCGAGGACCAGGTCCGGGATGCGCCGGACGCTCCGGCGCTGGTGTTCGGCAACACCGTGCTCAGCTATGCGCAACTCGACGCCCGCGCCAACCGCCTGGCCCACTTCCTGCGCGCCCAGGGCGCCGGGGCCGACAGCCTGGTCGGTATCAGCGTGCTGCGCAGCGTGGAAATGGTCGTCGGGCTGATGGCGATCCTCAAGGCCGGCGCGGCCTATGTGCCGCTGGACCCGGAATACCCCGAGGAGCGCCTGGCCTACATGATCGAGGACAGCGGCATCAGCCTGCTGCTGACCCAGCAGGCGCAGCAGGGCAGCCTGCCGGTGCCTGGCAACGTGCAGTGCATCGCCCTGGACCAGCTGGCGCTGGACGACCAGCCGGACAGCGCCCCCCAAGTGGATGTCGATCCCCGGCAACTGGCCTATGTCATCTATACCTCCGGCTCGACCGGCCGCCCGAAGGGCGCCGGCAACAGCCATGAAGCCCTGGCCAACCGCCTGCACTGGATGCAGGAAGCCTATGGCCTGGATGCCGGCGACACGGTGCTGCAGAAGACCCCGTTCAGCTTCGACGTCTCGGTCTGGGAGTTCTTCTGGCCGCTGATGACCGGCGCGCGCCTCGCCGTGGCAGCGCCCGGCGACCACCGCGATCCGGCGCGCCTGATCGAGACCATCCGGCGCCACCAGGTCAGCACCCTGCATTTCGTGCCCTCGATGCTCCAGGCCTTCATTCACGAGCCTGGCGTCGAGGCCTGTGACAGCCTGCGCCGCATCGTCTGCAGCGGCGAGGCGTTGCCGGTTGACGCCCAGCTGCAGGTGTTCGGCAAGCTGCCGGCGGCGGCGCTGTACAACCTCTACGGCCCCACCGAGGCGGCCATCGACGTCACCCACTGGACCTGCCTCGACGAAGGCCGCGATAGCGTGCCGATCGGCCAGCCGATCGCCAACATTCGCACCTACGTGCTCGACGCGGGTCTCGAGCCGGTGGCGCCGGGCGTCTCTGGCGAGCTCTACCTGGGCGGCATCGGCCTGGCTCGTGGCTACCACCGTCGCCCCGGCCTGACCGCCGAGCGCTTCGTCGCCGACCCCTTCGTCGCCGGGCAGCGTCTGTACCGTACCGGTGACCGGGTTCGCCAGCGCGCGGACGGCGTGATCGAGTACCTGGGGCGCTTCGACCACCAGGTCAAGATCCGTGGCCTGCGCATCGAGCTGGGCGAGATCGAGGCGCGCCTGGCCCAGCATGCCTGGGTGCGCGAGGCTGTCGTGCTGGCCGTCGATGGCAAGCAGCTGGTGGCCTACCTGGTACTCGACGAAGCGCCCGAAGGCTGGCAGCAAGGGCTCAAGGACTGGCTGCTGCAGGCGCTGCCGGAGTTCATGGTGCCCAGCCACCTGGTGCCACTGGAGCACTTCCCGCTGACCCCCAACGGCAAGCTCGACCGCAAGGCCCTGCCGCAACCGGATGCCGCGCCACGCGGCGCCTACGCCGCGCCTGAAACCGCCGTGCAGCACACCCTGGCACAGGTCTGGAGCGACGTGCTGGGTGTGGCGCAGGTCGGCCTGGACGACAACTTCTTCGAACTGGGCGGGGATTCGATCATCGCCATTCAGGTGGTCGGCCGCGCCCGGCGCCAGGGCCTGCAGTTCAGCCCGCGCGATCTGTTCCAGTTCCAGACCGTGCGTGGCCTGGCCGGCGCGGTCGGACGCCAGCCATCGATGACGGTGGAGCAGGTGCCGGCCACCGGCGAGGTGGTCCTGAGCCCAGTGCAGCGGCACTTCTTCGAGCAGGCCATACCTGCCCGCCAGCACTGGAACCAGTCCTTGCTGCTCGGCGCCCGGCAACCGCTGGCGGTCCAGGCGCTGGCTGACGCCCTGGGTGACGTGGTCAACCATCATGACGCGCTACGGCTGCGTTTCGAGTCCACCGCCGAAGGCTGGCGGCAGCACTATGGCGCGCAGGTCGCGCAGGTCGAGCTTTGGCAGCGCCAGGCGCCGGATGCCCAGGCGCTGACGGCACTGTGCGACGACGCCCAGCGCAGCCTCGACCTGGGTAGCGGCCCGCTGTTGCGCGCCTTGCTGGTCGACTTGCCGGAAGGCGAGCAGCGCCTGTTGCTGGTCATCCACCACCTGGTGGTCGACGGTGTGTCCTGGCGCATCCTCCTGGAAGACCTGGAGCAGGCCTATGCCCAGCGCCTGGCCGGGCAGGAGGCGTCGTTGCCGGCGCGCACCAGCAGCTATCAGGCCTGGTCGGCGCAGTTGCACGAACAGGTGCCGACGTTCCTTGGGCAGTTGCCCTACTGGCAGGCGCAACGCGGCGACGGCGCGCTGCCGTGTGACAGGCCGGACGCGGCGGTGAGCAATCGGCATGGGGCCAAACTGGCGTCGCGCCTGTCCCGCGAGCGGACCCGTCAGTTGCTGCAGGCCGCGCCCGCGGCCTATCGCACCCAGGTCAACGACCTGCTGCTGACCGCTCTGGCGCGCGTCATCTGCCGATGGAGCGGCAGCCAGGCGGCGTTGGTGCAACTGGAGGGGCATGGCCGCGAAGAGCTGTTCGAGGGCATCGACCTGACCCGCAGCGTCGGCTGGTTCACCAGCCTCTACCCGGTGCGCCTGACCCCACAAGCCGATCACGGTGACTCGATCAAGGCCATCAAGGAGCAGTTGCGCGCGGTGCCGGACAAAGGCCTGGGCTACGGCGTGCTGCGCTACCTGGGTGACGCCTCGGTGCGCGAGGCTCTGGCGACGCTCGACGCGCCGCGCATCACCTTCAACTACCTGGGCCAGTTCGACAGTCAGTTCGATGCCCAGGCCTTGCTGGCACCGGCCAGCGAACGCGGTGGCGACGGCCAGGATGCGGACGCGCCGCTGGCCAACTGGCTGACCCTGGAAGGACAGGTCTACAACGGTGAGTTGTCGCTGCAATGGGGCTTCAGCCTGGCGATGTTCGACACCGACACGATCCAGGCACTGGCCACGGCCTATGACCAGGAGCTGGAGGCGCTCATCGAGCACTGCCTGGGCGTGCCTGCGGGGCAGCCTTCGCCGTCGGACTTCCCGTTGGCGCGCATCACCCAGGCGCAGCTGGATGCGTTGCCGGTGCCCGGTCACGAGATCGAGGACCTCTATCCGCTGTCGCCCATGCAGCAGGGCATGTTCTTCCATTCGCTGTATGAAACGCAGGGTGGGGCCTATATCAACCAGTTGCGCCTGGATATCGGTGGCCTGGACCTGGCACGCTTCGGCGAGGCCTGGCAGGCAGCCCTGGCCCGTCACGAGATCCTGCGCAGCAGCATTCACTGGCAGGGCCTGGACAGTGCCCACCAGATCGTCCATCGCGCGCTGGCGCTGCCACTGCGGATCATCGACGAGGCGGTGAGCGACCTCGACGCGTTGGCGCACGCGGAGCGCGAGGCAGGCTTCGCGCTTTCCAGCGCGCCGCTGTTCAGGCTGTTGCTGGTGCGCACCGGAGAGGATGACTGGCACCTGGTGTACACCAGCCACCACATCCTGCTGGACGGCTGGAGCAACGCCCAGTTGCTGGCCCAAGTGATCCAGCACTACGTCGGCGACCACGCGCCGGAGCCTGTCGGTCGTTTCCACGACTACCTGGCGTGGCTGCAGCGCCAGGACGTCGGTGCCGGCGAGCGCTTCTGGAAATCCCGCCTCGGCGCCCTGCAGGCACCCACGCTGCTCGCCCAGGCCTTGCGCCGGCCAGTGCCTTCGCAGGGCGAAGGCGAATACCGTACGCATATCGACGCCGCCCAGACCCGTGAACTGGAGCAGTTCGCCCGCCAGCACAAGGTGACCCTGAACACGCTGTTCCAGGCTGCCTGGGGGCTGCTGCTGCAGCGCCTGACCGGGCAAGCCTGCGTGGCCTTCGGCGCGACGGTGTCCGGGCGCTCGGTACCGCTGCCAGGCATCGACGACCAGCTCGGCCTGTTCATCAATACCTTGCCGGTGCTGATCGACGCGGCGCCGGACCGTGAAGTCGCCCGCTACCTGGGCGATGTACAGGACTTCAACCTGGGCCTGCGTGAGTACGAGCATGTGCCGCTGTATGCCATCCAGGGCTGGGCGGGCCAGCAGGGCGCGGCGCTGTTCGACAGCCTGCTGGTGTTCGAGAACTTCCCGGTGGCCGAGGCTCTGCGCCAGGGCGCTCCGGCCGGTTTGCGCTTCGGGGCGGTGAGCAACCACGAGCGTACCCATTATCCGCTGACGATCGGTGTCGAGCTGGGCGAGGGCGTGAGCCTCGAGTTCAGCTACGACCCCGCGCTGTTCGAGGCGGCCCAGGTTCGCCAGTTGTGCGCCGGCTTGCGTCAGTTGCTGGCGCAGATGGTCGCGCAGCCTGCCGCGCCGGTGGGCGCGCTGAGCCTGCTGGACGCGCAGTCCCAGGTCGCCGTGCGCGACCACAGCCAGGGTGGGCCGGTGGCGCTGAGCAGCCCGGACATGGTGCACCAGCGTATCGCCGCGCAGGCCGCCCGTCAGCCACAGGCGCTGGCGCTGCAGTGCGGTGACCTGCGCTTGAGCTATGGCGAGCTCGACGCCTGCGCCAACCGCCTGGCGCACTGCCTGATCGCCGAAGGTGTGCGCCCCGGCCAGCGTATCGGCCTGGCTCTGCGACGCGGTCCGCAGCTGGTGGTCAACCTGCTCGCGGTACTCAAGTGCGGCGCTGCGTACGTGCCGCTGGATGCCCAGTATCCGCACGAGCGGCTGGCCTACATGGTCGAGGACAGCCGCCTGGACCTGCTCCTGTGCGACGATGGCCTGCTTGCAGGGCTGGCGCTGCCGGTGGGGCTGCGTCGTCTGGAACTGGACGCGCTGCGTGCCCAGGCGGCGACGTTCGCCGATCACGACCCGCAGGTGCCGGTCGCTGAGGGGCAACTCGCCTATGTGATCTACACCTCCGGCTCCACCGGGCGGCCCAAGGGCGTGGCGATCAGCCATGCGGCGCTGCGCGAGTTCAGCGACAGCGCCACGGCCTATTCCCGCCTGGAGCACGATGACCGGGTGCTGCAGTTCGCGACGTTCAGCTTCGACGGTTTCGTCGAGCAGTGCTATCCGCCGCTGTGCGTCGGCGCCGCGCTGGTCATGCGTGGCGAGGAACTGTGGGATGCCGATCAGCTGGCCAGGTTGATCGTCGAGCAGGGCGTGACCCTAGCTGACCTGCCGGCCGCCTATTGGCACATGCTGGCCAAGACCTGCGCGGCGCAACCGGGTCGAGGCCTGGGCACGCTGCGTCAGGTCCATGTGGGCGGCGAGGCGATGTCGGTGGAAGGACTGCGCCTGTGGCATGCCGCGGGGCTGGGCGGGATCAGCCTGGTCAATACCTACGGCCCGACCGAGGCCACCGTGGTCTCCAGCGTGCATGACTGCCAGCTGGAAGATGCACGGGATGCCCATGGCGTGCCGATCGGCCGGGCCATCGCGGGACGTTCGTTGTATGTGCTGGACAGCGCCGGCCAGTTGTTGCCGGTCGACGGTGTCGGCGAGTTGTGCATCGGCGCGCCGAACTGCCTGGCGCAGCAGTATTTCAATCGCCCTGGGCTGACCGCCGAGCGCTTCCTGCCGGACCCGTACGCGGCGCAACCCGGCGCGCGGCTGTACCGCAGCGGCGACCTGGCGCGCTACACCCAACAGGGCGTGCTGGAGTACGTCGGGCGTATCGACCATCAGGTGAAGATCCGCGGCATGCGGATCGAGATGGGCGAGATCGAGGCCTGCCTGCAAGGCCTGGCCTCGGTGCGCGAGGCGGCGGTCCTGGCCCTCGAAGGGCCGACCGGGCCGCAGCTGGTGGCCTACCTGGTCGCCGCCCAGGCCACGCCGGCCGAAGACTGGCTGGAAGGCGTGCGCGGCGCGCTGGGCCAGGCGCTGCCTGACTACATGATCCCCGCCCACCTGCTGGTGCTGGAGCGGCTGCCGCTGAACAACAACGGCAAACTCGACCGTGCGGCCCTGCCGGCACCGGACTTCAGTGCCGCGCAGCGGGCGTACGAGGCGCCCCGCACGCCGTTGCAGGCGCAACTGGCGGCGATCTGGGCGCAGGCCCTGCAGGTCGAGCGCGTCGGCCTGGCCGACGGGTTCTTCAGCCTGGGCGGCCACTCGCTGCTGGCGACCGAGGTGATCTCGCGCATCCGCCAGGCCCTCGGCCTCGACGTGCCCCTGCGCGACCTGTTCGAACAGCCGACCCTGGGCGCCTTCGCCGACCGCTGCGCCACGCTTGCCCAGGCGCCGACCTCGACGATCCCGGTGCTGCCGCGCGAGCCGGCGATGGCGGTGTCCTATGCCCAGGAGCGCCAGTGGTTCCTCTGGCAACTGGATCCGCAGAGCGCCGCTTACAACGTCCCGGCCGCCTTGCGTGTGGAAGGCGCGCTCGACCTGCCGGCGTTGCAGGCGGCGTTCGATCGCGTCATCGCCCGCCATGAGCCGTTGCGTACCACCTTCGATGACGCCGCCGGCCCGTTGCGTCAGCATATTCACCCGGGCATGGCGCTGCCCATCGCGGTACAGCGTCTGGACGAGCAGGGCGACGCCGCGGTGGCGGCCTGGATCGATGCCCAGGTCCGCGAACCGTTCGACCTGGTGCGCGGCCCGTTGCTGCGGGTCAAGCTGCTGGCGCTGAGCGAGCAGGCACATGTGCTGGTGATCGTCCAGCACCACATCGTCTCCGATGGCGCGTCCCTGGAGGTGCTGGTCGAGGAGCTGCTGCAGGGGTATCAGGGCGGTGAGCCGGCGCCGCTGCAGGTGCAGTACGCCGACTATGCGGCTTGGCAGCGCCAGTGGCTCGACGGTGGCGAGCGTGCGCGCCAGCTGGAGTACTGGATGGCGCGGCTGGGCGGTGAGCAGACCGTGCTCGAGCTGCCGTTCGACCGGCCGCGTCCAGCCCGGCGGCGCCTGCGTGGCGCCCGCCTGGACTTCCCGCTCGACGCTGAATTGAGCCATGGCCTGCAACACCTGGCCAAGGCCCAGGATGCGACCTTGTTCATGCTGCTGCTGGCGGCATTCCAGGCCTTGCTGCACCGTTACAGCGGCCAGTCCGATATCCGCGTCGGCGTGCCGGTGGCCAACCGTACCCGTGCCGAGACCGAACGCCTGATCGGCTTCTTCGTCAACACCCAGGTGCTGCGCGCCGAGGTCGAGGGCGGCCAGGGCTTCGACATGTTGCTGCGCCAGGTGCGCCAGGCGGCGCTGGAGGCCCAGGCCCATCAGGACCTGCCGTTCGAGCAGTTGGTCGAGGCCCTGGCGCCGGAGCGCAACCTCAGCCACAGCCCGCTGTTCCAGGTGCTGTTCAACCACCAGCACGGCGCGACGGCCGAGCGTGACTGGGGCGACCTGCGTATCGAGCCGCTGCACTGGGACAGTGCCACCGCGCAGTTCGACCTGGTGCTGGATACCAGCGAGACCGCGCAGGGGCTGGTGATTTCCCTGACGTATGACACCGATCTGTTCGATCACTCGACCATCGAGCGGCTTTCGACGCACTTCATCAACCTGCTGCAGGGCATCGTCGACCAGCCGCAGCGCGCGGTGGCCGAG
>NZ_JAOEBG010000014.1 GCF_029836165.1 Pseudomonas sp. GD04091 | reverse complement strand
GTATGTAATTAATCTCTCTATTCCATCGCAGGGCAAACCCGCTGCCACGCAATAGTCATCGATATATAAATCTTTGTAGGGACGGGCTTGTCCCGCGACAGGTCGAAACAGCCAATATATATAACTGTCAAGTAAATAACTTCGCACTTCTTGCTCTTGCTCTTGCTCTTGCTCTTGCTCTTGCTCTTGCTTCTAAGCGCGCGATAGTTCAGGCGCCACAAATTGCGACTTCAGTAGGCCGAGCGTAGGACTTGCGGAGGGAGGTGACGGGCATGGATGCCCGTCAAGCGCTGCGCCCCAGGATGGGGCGTTCAGCGCGGTCCTCCCGGGAGCAAGGCCGGAGCGAGGGGACCCCGGAGCGCAGCGCAGGGGCCGGATGAACGGAGCCGAACGGTTTTGCCTACTTTTCCCACGAGAAAAGTAGGCCGCCGTAAAGGCGGAAAGGTGACTAACTGTCGCTATCGCCCACGAATGTGCATACAAGTTTCAAAACAATCAAACCCAAACCCAAACCCAAACCCAAACTTTCACCCCCCCGAAACAACCCCCCCAGCCCGCGCCCCCCTATGCGCCAAAACGGTATAGATACAGGGCAACACAAACAACGTGAACAAGGTCCCAACCGACATCCCCGTGGCAATCACGATCCCGATATCGAACCGGCTGACCGCCCCGGCCCCGCTGGCCAGGATCAACGGCACCATGCCGAAGACCATGGCCGCGGTGGTCATCAGCACCGGCCGCAGCCGAATCGCGGCAGCTTCCTCGATCGCCTCGCGCACTCCGAGCCCGTGCTCGTCTCGCAGCTGGTTGGCAAACTCGACGATCAGGATCCCGTGCTTGGTGATCAGCCCGATCAAGGTCACCAACCCCACCTGGGTATAGATGTTCATGCTCGAAACCCCGAGGAACAGCGGCAACAACGCCCCGCAGATAGACAACGGCACGGTCACCAGGATCACCAGCGGATCCCGAAAACTCTCGAATTGCGCCGCCAGCACCAAGAAGATGATCGCCAGCGCCAGGCCAAAGGTCACCCACAGTGCGCTGCCCTCCTGGACGAACTGCCGCGCCTGGCCCGCGTAGTCCACCGAGAAGCCCTCCGGTGCTTCTTCCCGGGCAATGGCGCGCACCGTGTCCAGCGCCTCGCCCATGCTCACCAGCGCAACCCCCTGGATGATCGCCGCGTTCAACTGCTGGAACTGATTGAGCTGGCGTGGCCGGGAGCGGTCGCTGAGAGTGATGAGCGTCGACAACGGCAACAACTGGTTCTGATCGTTCTTCACGTAGTAGCTGTTCAGCCAGCCAGGATCGGCGCGGTAGGGACGCTCGACCTGGGCGATGACCTTGTAGCTGCGGCCCTCGAGGGTGAAACGGTTGATCTCCGCCTCGCCCAGCAGGGTCGCCAAGGTACCGCCCAGGGCGTCCATGGACACGCCCATCTGCGCCGCCTTGGCCCGGTCGATATCGACCACCACCTCGGGCTTGTCGAACGCCAGGTCGATATCCAGGAAGGCGAACTTGCCCGAGGCCTGGGCGCGCTCCTTGACGCGCTGGGCCACGTCCAGCAGTGCCGGGTAGTCGCCGGCGGTGTTGATCACGAACTGGAACGGCAAGCCTTCGCCGGTGCCGGGCAGCGAGGGCAGGTTGAAGCCGAAGATCTGCAGGCCGCCAATCTGTTCGAGCTCGGCCTGTACCAGCGGCAGCAATTGCATCTGCGTGCGCTCGCGTTCGTTCCAGGGCTTGAGCAGAAAGCCACCGATGCCGCTTTGCACGCCATTGAAACCGTTGATCTGGAACGATGAGTAGTACTCCGCAAAGCGCTTGAACAGCGGGGTGAACTCGTCGGTATAGGCGTTGAGGTAGTCGAGGTTGGCGGTCTGTGGCGAGCTGCTCATCATGAAGATCACCCCCTGGTCCTCGTCCGGGGCCAGTTCGTTGCGGGTGAACATCAGCAGCAGCGGGATCAGGCACAGGATCAGCACGGCGAACACCAGCACCACCGGGCGGCTGTCCAGGGTGCCGTGCAGCACACGCTGGTAGCGCACCTTGAGGCCGTCGAAGATCAGGTCCAGGCGATGGGCCAGGCCACTGGGGTTCTGCTCGTGGCGCAGCAGCAGGGCGCACATCATCGGCGACAGGGTCAGGGCGACGATGCCGGAAATCACCACCGCGCCGGCCAGGGTCAGGGCGAACTCCTTGAACAAGGCGCCGGTCAGCCCGGTGAGAAAACCGATCGGCGCGTAGACCGCGGCCAGGGTGATGGTCATCGACACCACCGGCAAGGCGATCTCGCGGGCGCCTTGCAGGGCCGCCTCGGTCGGCGTCCTGCCTTCCTCGATATGACGATGGATGTTCTCCACCACGACGATGGCGTCATCCACCACCAGGCCGATGGCCAGCACCATGGCCAGCAGCGTCAGCAGGTTCAGCGAGTAGCCCATCATCTGCATGAAGAACAGCACGCCGATCATCGACAGCGGAATGGTCACCACCGGGATCACCACCGAACGCAGGGCACCGAGGAACAGGAACACCACGACGATGACGATCAGCACCGCCTCGCCGAGGGTCTTGATCACCTCGTCGATGGAGGCCTGGATGAACAGGGTGGCGTCGTAGGCGATGGATGCCTTGAGGCTCGAGGGCAGTCCTTCCTCGAGCTGCGGCATGATGCGTCGCACTTCCTTGATCACTTCCAGCGGGTTGGCCGCCGGTGTGGCCTTGATGCCGATGTACACCGACGGCGTGCCATCGAACGAGCTGACCGTGTCGTAGTTCTCCGCGCCCATCTCGATGCGCGCCACATCGCCCAGCAGCACACGGCTGTCGCCATCGGTCTTGACCGGCAGCGCCGCGAAAGCCTCGGCGGACTTGAGCTCGGTGGTGGCGTTGATGCTGGTGACCACGTACTCGCCCTTCACCTCGCCGGCGGCGGAGAGGAAGTTGTAGCGGCGCACGGCGTTGGTCACGTCCACCGCCGATAGGCCGAAACCGGCCAGTTTCACCGGGTCGATCCAGATGCGCATGGCGAACAGCTGGTTGCCGAGGATCTCGGCTTCGGCCATGCCCGGCAGGGTGGCCAGTTTGGGCTGGATCACCCGCGACAGGTAGTCGGTGATCTGCGGGTTGCTCATCTCTTCGCTGTAGAAGCTGATGTACATCAGCGCCGAGGCGTCGGCGGCTTCCTTGCTCAGCACCGGGTCCTCGGAGTCCTGGGGCAGTTTGTTGCGCACCTCGTTGGCCTTGGCCAGCAGCTGGGTGAACAGCCGGTCGCTGTCGGCGCCGATGCGCGCATAGACAGTGATCACCGAGAAGTTCTGCCGGCTCACCGAGGTCATGTAGTCGATGCCGTCGGCGCTGGCCAGGCTCTGTTGCAGCGGCTGGGTGATGTAGCCCTGGATGGTCTCGGCGTTGGCCCCGGGGTAGGCGGTGGTCACCGTGATCAGGGCATTTTCCATCTGCGGATACTGGCGGATCTGCAGCTTGCTCCAGGCCTGCAGGCCGAGCAGCAGGATCAGCAGGCTGACCACGCAGGCCAGCACCGGGCGGCGGATGAACGGGTCGGTGAACGCCATGGTCGCCTCCCGGTCAGTCCGCGTCTGGCGCGGCGGGCTTGAGGGCTTTGTCGGCGCTGATGCGGATCGCCGCGCCCGGGCTCAGCTTGAGCTGGCCGGCGGTGACCACCTGATCGCCGGCCTGCAACCCCTTGTCCACCACGACCCATCCTTCACGGCGCTCGCCAGTCTGCACGGTGCGTTGCTCGGCGATCAGCAGCGGCTGGCCATCAGCGTTCCCCTGCGGCTGGCCATCCTCGGATTTTTTCTGGCTGACCACGTACACCGAGTTGCCGTACAGGGTGTAGGTGATGGCGTTTTCCGGGACCACGACCTGCTGTTGCGGATCGGGCAGCAGCAGTTGCAGGTTGGCGAACATGCCAGGCAGCAGCTTGCCCTCGGGGTTGGCCAGGGTGGCGCGCACCAGCAGGTTGCGGGTGCTTTCCTCGACCTTGGGGTTGATCGCGCTGAGGCTGGCGGAGAAGGTCTGGCCCGGATACGCGGCCACCTGCACCAGCACCCGTTGGCCCAGGCTCAGGTGCGGCAGGGCCTGTTCGGGCACGTTGAAGTCGACGTAGAGGCTGGACAGATCCTGCAGCGTGGCGATCACCGTGCCGCTGGCCAAATACGCGCCGACATCCACCTGGCGGATGCCGATGGTGCCGCTGAACGGCGCGCTGATGCTTTTTTTCGCCAGCGAGGCCTTGAGCTGGTCGACCACCGCCTGGTTGCGCCGATACTGGGCGCTCAGGCGGTCGTACTCGCCGCGGGAGATGGCCGAGTCGCCGACCAGCTGGCTGCCCCGGCCGAAGTCGACCTTGGCCAGCCCCAGGTCGGCCTGGGCGGTGCCGAGCAGGGCGGTTTCCTGGTCGCTGTCCAGTTGCAGCAGCAACTGGCCGGCCTTTACCTGTTGGCCCGACTCGAAGTGCAGCGACCTGACCGTGCCGGCCACCTCCAGGCTCAGCTCCACGCCCTGGTAGGCCTTGAGGCTGCCGACTGCCGGCAGGCGCCGCTGCCACTGGCGCAGTTCGGCCTGGGCCGCGGCCACGCTCACCGGCGGCTTGGGCGCCGAGAACATCTGCACCTGCTGGTAGATGGAAAAGGCCTTGATGCCCCCCAGGATCAACACGATCAGCAGGACGACGGCCAACATGATCAGCATGCGGCGGCGCAACATGGTCCGGTTCCCTGGAGGTGGATGTTGTTGTTCGTTGGGCACGACCACGGGCGATCCGGCCCACGTGCGGTGGGGGAAAGTATTGTCGGTTTTTGCGAAAAGGGGAGGGACACGCCTGTGTCCCTCGATAGCAACTACAAAAAATCAGACCAGATGCAGGTGGTTGTCCCAGAATCCGGACGGCAGGTTCATCGGCTGCCCGATCAGCTCGGCCTTGCGGCAATCATAGTAGCGGCAACGCCCTTGCCCGGAGGTGACCACGAAGCCGTCCTTGACCGCCCCGACCCCGGCGCAATCGGGCATCGGCGCGTCGAGCTTCACCGCGCCGCTGTCCAGGTCCCAGATGAACAGGCGATTGGCCCGTGGCGCGGTCAGTGCCACCAGGCGCAGGTCGCTGTGGATGGCGACGCTGGCGGTGTACTGGGCCATCGATTGCAACTGGCGGTCCGCGACCGGGAAGGCCCTGAACGGCTCGCCCGGGCGCTTGATCGCAAGCAGCTCGGCGGTCTCGTCCGAGCCCCCCATGAACTGCTGGCAGGCGGCGATGGTGCCATCGTCGCCCACCGCCAGGTGGCGCACGCTGTTCATCTGCTGGGCCAAGGTCTCCTTGCTCAGCAGGGTGCCGTCGCGCTGCATCAGCACCAGGCTCGGCTGCATGGCGTCGAGGTTCATCTCCACTCGGCTTTCGGCCTCGGTACGGATGCCGCCGTTGGCCACCACCAATGTTTCGCCATCCGGCAGCCACGACACTTCGTGCGGGCCGATGCCGTGGGTGGAGATCTCGCCCGTGTGCACCAGGCGCTCGCCTTCGAAGCGGTACACCCCCAGCACGCCCCGGCCGGGGTCGGTGGTGTCGTTCTCGGTGGCGTACAGCCATTCGCCGCTCTTGTGGATCACCGCGTGGCCGTAGAAGTGGCGGTTCGGCTGCGAGGCGATGGTCTGCAGCAGGCGCCCGTCGCGCAGGTCGACCAGGTAGCTCTCGGTCCCGGGGCGACGGGCGACGAACAGCGCGATGGGCAGGCTTGGGTGGTTGATGATCGCGTGGCAACGCTGGGCCACCTGGGTGCTGAACACCTCGGTGCCGTCCAGGCGGAACCCGACGGCATAGTGCCTGCCTTCGCCGTCGTCGCGCGCCGAGAGCAGCAAGGGTTCGCTGCCTTTGTTGCGGAACAGGCTCCAGCCGCCCAGGGTGAGGGCGCTGAGCAATACGCTACCGAGTTTCAGGGCCTGGCGTCGCAGCATGATCAGTCACCGTCGTTGGCATTGAAGCCCAGCTGGACGTTCAACGCCTTGGCCAGTTCGCCTTCGTGGAGGCGGTGGACGACGTTGAGGGCGTCGTAGATCTGGTTGAGGGCCTGCTTGCCAGTGTCGTCGGCCAGCAGCTCGCCCAGGGTCTTCTGGTTGTCGGCCAGCAGCTTGATCGCGGTAGCGTAGGCGTCGTCGATCTTCTGCGCCAGTGCCGCCTGGTCCTTGCCCAGCAGGCCGCGCAAGCCCTGGTTGTCGACCCCGACCCATACCGTCTGGGCGGCCTTGAGCGAAGCTTCCAGGCTCTTGATCGAGGAGTGGCTGCGCCAGGCCTCGGCCTGCAGCGGCTGGGCGATGCCCTTGCTCTGGCGCCCCATCGGCGCGCCGAGCTTCTTCTTCAGGGTGTCCAGGGCGGTGACCTGGGCGCGCAGCAGGTCGGCGATGGCCTCGTGGGAATCGGCGTAGCGCTGGTTGGGGAACTTGGTCATCTGCGAGAGCATGCCGTCGGTGCTGTTCCAGCCTTTGAGGATCTCTTCGGCCAGGGCTTTCTGGTGCTCGCCGATGGCTACCAGCAACGGGCAGTAGCGGGCCTTCTGCTCGGCGCTGGCGATGTCCGGCTTGCTGTCGAACAGGATGTACTCATAGGCCGACAGGCCACGCACCACGACGCTGGCCTTGCCCAGCGACTCGGCGTCGACCGGCTTGTCGCCGTTGACCAACTGCTCGACCTGGCGTCCGACCAGGTTCTTCTTGTCCGGCCAGAATTGCACTTGCCAGGCCCGGTTGCCTTCGGCCAGCGGCCCGACCAGCAACGGTTGCAGCTCGGCCCAGGCTTTCTGCGCGTTGAGGAAGTCGGCGCGGGCGGTCTCCAGGGGCTGCTTGCCTTCGCAGTAGGCCAGGGCGCTGGCGGCCAGCGCGCGGTCGGCTTCGACCCAGCGGCTGTAGGTCGGCAGGATCACCTGCTTGGCGATGGCGGCGGAGGTCACGGCCTGCGGGTCCTGCGGCGAGCAGGCACCGAGGGCGAGTGCGGCGAGGCTGGTGAACAACAGTTTGGGTCGGAACATGCCCGGCTCCTTGCGCGTTTTAAAGTGAGTTCAGGAAGGCCAGCAGCGCGGCGCGCTGCTCGGCGTTGAAGGTCAGTACCTGGTCGCGCGCGGCCTGGGCTTCGCCACCATGCCAGAGCACGGCCTCGAGCAGGTTGCGGGCGCGACCGTCGTGAAGGAACTGGCTATGGCCGCTGACGGTTTCGCTCAGGCCGATGCCCCACAGCGGCGGCGTGCGCCAGTCCTGGCCGTTGGCGGCGAACTCGGTGCGCTCGTCGCTCAGGCCGGGGCCCATGTCGTGCAGCAGCAGGTCGGTGTAGGGGCGGATCACCTGGCCGGCGAGTTCCGCCTCGGCGGCATTGGCGGCCGTGGTGAACTGCGGGGTGTGGCAGCCCTGGCAGCCGGCCTGGAAGAACAGGTTCTTGCCGGCCAGCACTTGCGGCGCGGCGACATCGCGGCGGGCGGGCACCGCCAGGTTGCGGGTATAGAAGGTGACCAGGCGCAGGATGTTGTCGCTGACCTCCTTCTCGCCGCCCTGGCCATCACCGTTGGGCGCGGCCAGGCAATCGACCTGCGCCGGCGTGCAGTCGTCCTTGGGCAGCAGGGTGGTGGTCAGGCCCATGTCGCCGGCGAAGGCGTGGACGTTCTGCTGGTTGACGTTGGGTTGACCGGCCTTCCAGCCGAAGCGGCCGACCACGGTCTTGCCCTGGGCGTCGTCCCACACCCGGTTGGCCCGGCCACGGATGCCGTCGCGGTTGCGGTCGTCCGGGTCTTCGTTGGCCAGGATGTCGGCTTCGGGGATGGCTTCGAGCAGGCCCAGGCCGATCATCGGCGGGGCGACGCGGGCGGAGAAGCGGGTGTCCGGGTGCATCGGCCCGTAGCCGAGCTGGGTGATCTGCAGGGTGGGGCGGCGCAGTTCGACCTGGTGGCCGTCCTTGAAGGTCACGGTGTGGTTGTCGTAGGTCACGCGCACCTTGCCCTCTGGCGCCACGCCGGGGATGGCCATGTCCTGCAGCTGCGTGCCATAGACCGGCTCAGGGATCACGCCCAGGCGTTCGATCTCCCGGGCGTAGTAGGGCTGGTCGGGAATCGACAGGCGCACCAGCATCGACACCGCGTTGCTGTCGTCCGGCTCCGGTGGGTGGCCACGGCCGTCGCGCACGTGGCAGTTCTGGCAGGCGTTGGTGTTGAACAGCGGGCCGAGGCCATCGCGGGCGGTGGTGGTGGACGGGGCGATCACCCAGGGGTTGCGAAAGAAGCTGTTGCCCACGGCGAAGTCCAGGCGCCGCTCGGGGGTGAGGTTGGCCGAGGGCAGCGAGTAGGCGTTGCGGTCGCTGCGCTGCACCGTTGCCTTGCCGCCGGAGAGGGCTTCGCCGGGCTCGGCCTGGGTGAAACGCGGGGCGTCGTCACAGGCGGCGAGGGCGAAGGCCAGCAGCAGGGGGCTTAGGCGGAGCAAGGACATCGAGGATCCTGGGCATGGGCGAAAAACCGGCGTGCAAGCTTATCAGGCCGGGGGTGTTTGAATAAGAGCAATTTGCAATTGCCAGATGAAATCGATGTCAGTTTGCCGCTCCTACAGGGGGCGGCGGCGCTGCCGAAAAACAAAAAAGGCGGCCCGAAGGCCGCCTCTGGTGAACCGTTGGCGCTGATCAGAACTCGTGATCGGCGGTATCCGGGTTCAGGTTGTCGATCCCCAGCTTGCCCGCGGCCTGCTCGATCGCACCGGTCTGCTTGACCAGGGCGGCGATGGCGTCACGCACGATCTGGTTGCCGGCGGCGTTGTCGGCGGCGATCAGCTGGTCGTAGTGCTCGCCCTTGAGGGCGTGGTCGACGATCACCTGGATCTTGGCCTCGGTGGCTTCTAGGTCGGCCTTGAGCGTGGCGTCGGTGGCCGGGTCGGCCTTGGCCACCAGCGACGACAGGCTTGGGCCGGTCATCTTGCTGCCGTCGGCGCGGGTGTACTCGCCCAGGTAGACGTTGCGGATGCCCTTGGCGTCGTAGAAGTGCGAGTAGTGGGTGTTGTCGCTGAAGCAGTCGTGCTCGTCTTCCGGCGAGTTGGCTTCCAGCGAGACCTTCATGCGCTCGCCGGCCAGTTCGCCCAGCGACAGGCTGCCCATGCCGAACAGCATCTTGCGCAGGCCGTCGTTGGCCGGCTCGCCTTCGAGGGTGGCGCGGTAGTTGTCGGCGACGTTCGGTGCCCAGTTGCCGACCATCTCCTCGAGGTCCTTGACCAGCAGGTCGGTGACCGCTTTCAGGTAGGCGCGGCGACGGTCGTTGTGACCGCCCGTGGCGCCCTTGCCTTCCAGATAGTCGGAAGCCGGACGGTTGCCGGCGCCCGGGCCGGTACCGTTGAGGTCCTGACCCCAGAGCAGGAACTCGATGGCGTGGTAGCCGGTGGCGACGTTGGCTTCGGAACCGCCCAGCTCGTTGAGGGTGGCGAGCTTCTCGGGGGTGATGTCCTTGACGTCGATCTTGTCTTCGCCCACCTGGATCTCGGTGTTGGCGATGATGTTGGCGTTGGCTGCCGGGTTGCCCAGGGCGTGCTCGTAGCTCTTGTCGACGTAGTCGATCAGGCCTTCGTCCAGGGGCCAGGCGTTCACCTGGCCTTCCCAGTCGTCGATGATGGTGTTGCCGAAGCGGAACACTTCGCTTTGCAGGTACGGTACGCGGGCGGCGACCCAGGCGTCCTTGGCGGCCTTCAGCGTCTGGTCGTTGGGCGTGGCCAGGAATGCGTCGATGGCGCTCTGCAGCTGCTTGGCGGTGCTCAGCGAGTCGCTGTACACGGCATGGACCATTTCGGCGTAATGCTTGACCACGGCCTTGCCAGCCGCTTCATCGACAGCCCCCGGCGCCGCGGCGTTGGTGCTGGCGGCAGCAGGTGCCTGGGCTTGCGGAGCGGCGGCCTTGTCGTCCTTGCCTTCGCCGCAACCGGCGAGGGCGATGGCGATGGCCAGCAGACTGGCGGAGGCCAGAGGCATTCGGATCATTGTTGGTTTCCTGCGTCGTGTGGTTGGACCATGGGGTGGACCGTGCGCCGTGGCACGCGAAACCGCCACATCATGCGAAAGATTTGCATTTGCTGTAAAGGGGAGGGCGCGCATTTCATGCAAACGCCCGTTTGCGGTGCACCGCCAAGGCTGGCGGGGGTTACAGCGCCGAGACCTGGTTGCGCTGCGCCTGCTTGAGGAAGCTGGTCAGCTCGCGGGCGGACAACGGTTTGCTGTAGTGGTAGCCCTGACCCTCGTGGCAGCCCTGGGCGATGATGTAGCTTTCCTGCTCGGCGGTTTCCACGCCTTCGGCGATCACTTGCATCCCCAGGCTCTTGCCCAGCTGGATGATGGCGCGAACGATGGTGGCGTCGTCATCGTCGTCGAGCAGGTCCTGGACGAAACTCTTGTCGATCTTGATCTTGTCCAGCGGCAGCGACTTCAGGTAGCTGAGCGACGAGTAGCCGGTGCCGAAGTCGTCGATGGCGATCAGGGCGCCGGAGCGGCGCAGGCTCAGCAGGTGCTGGGCGGCGGTACTGATGTCTTCCATCAGGCCGGTCTCGGTGACTTCCAGCTCCAGGCTGCGCGGGGGCAGGCGGTAGGCCTGCAGCAGGTTGTTGACCACCCGTGGCAGCTCGTTGTGGTGCAGCTGCACGGTGGAAAGGTTCACCGCCATGCGCAGCTCGCCGAAGCCCAGGTCGTGCCATTCGCGCAGTTGGCGGCATGCCTGGTCGAGCACCCATTCGCCGATGCTGATGATGTTGCCGTTCTGTTCGGCCAGGGGGATGAACTGGTCGGGCGGGACCATGCCCAGCTCCGGGTGCTGCCAGCGCAGCAGGGCTTCGACGCCGACCACGCGGTGATCGCGGTAGCTGATCTGTGGCTGGTACACCAGGTACAGCTGGTTGCGCGGCAGGGCCTCGCGCAGGTCCTTTTCCAGCTCGCGACGGCGGCGCATCTCGCTGTCGACGCTGGCGATATAGAACTGGTAGCGGTTGCGCGAGCGGGCCTTGGCCAGGGTCATGGTCTGTTCGGCCTTCTGCAGCAGCTTCTCGGTGCTGTCGCCGTCCTCGGGGAACAGGGTGATGCCGATGGTGGCGCGCAGGCGGATCTGCTGGTGATCGAGGTCGAAGGGCGCTTCGAGGTCGTCGAGGATGCTTTGCGCCAGCTCGGCGGCCTCGTAGGGTTGCTCGATGTTGGCCTGGACCAGGGCGAACTGGTCGCCGCCCAGCCGCGCGAGGGCGCCCAGGCGGCCGCTGTGGGCGCGCAGGCGGTCGGCCAGGGCCAGCAGCAGTTGGTCGCCGACCTGGTAGCTGAACTGTTCGTTGATGCCCTTGAAGTCGTCCAGCCCCACGCAGAGTACGGCGACACGGCGTTGCAGGCGGCCGCCATCGACGAGGATCTTGTCCAGCTGTTGCTGCAGCTGCTGGCGGTTCGGCAGGCCAGTGAGGAAATCGTACTGGGCCATGCGTTGCAGGCTGTTTTCCGCTTCGTGGCGCAGGTGGGTGTTGCGCTCGATGGAGGCCAGCAGCTGGTTGGCGGTGTTGACCCAGATGCCCAGCTCGTTGCGCTCGTGCCCCTTGAGCAGGGGAATCTGGTGCTGACTGGGGCGGTCGGGGTTGATCTGGGTAAGGTGCTCGATGATCTTCGACAGCGGTTTGGTCAGCAGCCAGTGGTAGACCAGGTACAGCACCAGGCCCATGGCCAGGGCGCGCAGGACACCGGAGACGAAGATGATCACGGCGTTGACCAGGAAGTCCTTGCCATAGCGAGAGGTGTCGAGGGTGATGCTCAGGTCGCCGTAATATTCGCTGTAGGGGCCACGGCCGACCAGTTGCGTGGTGTAGGTGCGTTCCTGGCCGAGGATGAGGTCGGTCAGCCAGCGCATGGCCATGTCCTGCATCGGGCGGGATTTTTCCGCCAGCATGGTCTCGTTGGGATGGCCGATGGACGCCATGCGCACCGATTCGTCCTGGAACAGGCCCTCCATTACCTGCATGCCCATTTCCCGGTCAAGGCTGTACACGGCTTGCGTCGAGGGGTCGCGGAACATGTCGAGGATGCGCTGGGCATCGTTGTTCACGGCCTGGCGGGTCTTGTATCCGTCGTAGACGATCTGCGCGCAACTGAGGACGACGCCGACAGCCAACGCCGAGAGCAGCACGACCCTGAGCAACTTGACCGATAAGCTGTTCCGAAATTCCAGCTTCAATGGGGTTTCCTTAATCCATGCGCATGCCATTATTTTGCCATCAACCATGGCGACAGACTATCGACCGAGTGCCGCACCAGGCAACAAGGCTATCGGCGGATCTGCCCTTGGCCCTGTATCGGTTGAGCGGTCATGCGACTTGAGTGCGCTGCGTCAACTTTCCCGAAGGTTGATGTTAGCGCGCAATGCGCTCTGAGCAAGAGCGCGAAGGTGGGGATGTCGCGAATTCAACCGGACGGGTCATGGCCTGTGCGCACAAGCCGATCCCCGGCCACAAAAAACCCGGCGCGAGGCCGGGTTTTCTGTGCAAGGCAGCAGCGATCAGGCCTTGAAGGTCTTGCCTTCGAACTGCTCGGCAACGAACTTCCAGTTGACCAGGTTCCAGAACGCCTCGACGTACTTCGGACGCAGGTTGCGGTAGTCGATGTAGTAGGCGTGTTCCCAGACGTCGCAGGTCAGCAGCGGGGTGTCGCCGCTGGTCAGCGGGTTGCCGGCGCCGATGGTGCTGGCCAGGGCCAGGGAACCGTCAGCCTTCTTCACCAGCCAGCCCCAGCCGGAACCGAAGGTGCCGACCGAAACCTTGGTGAACTCTTCCTTGAACTTGTCGAAGGAGCCGAAGGCGGTGTTGATGGCCTCGGCCAGGGCGCCGGTCGGCTGGCCGCCAGCGTTCGGGGCCAGGCAGTTCCAGTAGAAGGTGTGGTTCCAGACTTGAGCGGCGTTGTTGAAGATGCCGCCCGAAGAGGTCTTGACGATCTCTTCCAGGGTCTTGCCTTCGAATTCGGTGCCTGGGACCAGGTTGTTCAGGTTCACGACATAGGTGTTGTGGTGCTTGTCGTGGTGATACTCCAGGGTTTCCTTGGAGATGTGCGGCTGCAGGGCATCGTGGGCGTACGGCAGCGGCGGCAATTCAAAAGCCATGGTGGATCTCCTGATTCAGGTCTGTTTGCGGTTTGCGCAAGGCCGATCACGGGCGGCCTTCTGAGCGTCGGCGAGTTTGTACTCTTTGCGACGCAGGGGCTGGATCATAGCACCGGGCCCCGCGCTTAACCACGCAACATCTATAGGGAATAGAGGTTCCAGAGCGGTTGGCGCAGGCCGATCGACGGTGGGGATCAGGTGAAGATCAACTGCGCCGCCACGGCGAACATCATTACCGCCACCATCAGGTCGAGCATGCGCCAGGTCGCCGGCCGTGCCAGCCACGGCGCCAGCCAGGCGGCGCCGATGGCCAGGGTCGAGAACCACAGCAGCGAGGCGCTGGCGGCGCCGGCCACGTAGGCGCCCGGCATGGTCTGCTGGGCGCCGAGCGAGCCGATCAGCAGCACGGTGTCCAGGTACACATGCGGGTTGAGCAGGGTCACCGCCAAGGCACTGAGCAGCACCGCGCGGCGCGAGCGCATGCCCTGGCCTTGCTGATGCTGCAGGCTCTGCTTCGAGCAGGCGCTGCGCAGTGCCTTGGCGCCATACCAGATCAGGAACACCGCGCCGCCCCAGCGGGCGATGGCCAGCAGCGTCGGGTTGTGCGCCAGCACCGTGGCCAGGCCGAACACCCCGGCGGCCACCAGGAGGGCGTCGCAGACGATGCACAGCGCCGCCACCGGCAGGTGATGCTCGCGGCGCAGGCTCTGCGCCAGGACGAAGGCGTTCTGCGCGCCGATGGCCATGATCAGGCCGAAGGCCACCAGCATGCCGTTGAAATAGCTTTGCCACATAGCGGGAACGCTCCACGGGCGCCGACGCTGTCGCCGACGCGGATTGCCAAGAAAGATGTGGCCATTGTGGCGGGGCCGACGGTATAAGAAAAACAAATAGAGCTGATCTGGCATTAGGGAAATCGATGTTCGACTACAAGCTGCTCGCCGCCCTCGCCGCGGTGATCGAACAAGGCGGTTTCGAACGCGCCGCCCAGGTGCTGGGCTTGTCGCAATCGGCCATTTCGCAACGCATCAAGCTGCTGGAGGCGCGGGTCGGACAGCCGGTGCTGGTGCGCGCCGCGCCGCCGAGCCCGACCGAGGTCGGCCGGCAGTTGCTCAACCATGTGCAGCAGGTGCGCCTGCTCGAGCGCGACTTGCAGCGCCAGGTGCCGGCACTGGACGAAGAGGGCATGCCCGAACGCCTGCGCATCGCCCTCAACGCCGACAGCCTGGCGACCTGGTGGGCGGGCGCGGTCGGGGCCTTCTGCGCCGAACAGCAGGTGCTGCTTGACCTGGTGGTCGAGGATCAGGAGGTCGGCCTGAAGCGCATGCGCGCCGGCGAAGTGGCCGCCTGCCTGTGTGGCAGCGAACGCCCGGTGGCCGGCGCGCGCAGCCTGCCGCTGGGGTCGATGCGCTATCGGGCGCTGGCCAGCCCGGCGTTCATGGCGCGCTATTTTCCGGACGGTTTCGCGGTCGAACGGCTGACGCGCACCCCGGCGATCGTGTTCGGGCCGGATGATTCCCTGCAGCATCGTTACCTCGCATCCTTGGGTGTCCAGGATGGTTTCCTGCATCACCTGTGTCCTTCGTCCGAGGGGTTCCTGCGCATGATCGAGACGGGCATGGGCTGGGGGCTGGCACCGGAACGGCAGGTGGCCGAGCAGCTGGCGCGCGGCGAGGTGGTGGAAATCTGCCGCGATACCCCTGTCGATGTGCCGCTGTACTGGCATCATTGGCGCAATGGCGGGCAGCTGCTCGCCCAGCTGACCGACCACCTGCGCCATTCGGCGCGGGACTGGCTGGTGCCCTTGTAGGCACATCGGGCGTCAGTTGCATCCGAAATCTGGCAAGGCGGAGTCTTACATGCGAATTCTGGTCACCGGCGCGAGCGGCTTCATCGGCGGGCGCTTTGCGCGCTTCGCCCTGGAGCAGGGCCTGGAGGTGCGGGTCAATGGCCGGCAAGCAGAGGGCGTCGAGCATCTGGTCAGGCGCGGGGCGCAGTTCATCCCGGGCGATCTGGGCGACGCCGAGCTGGCCCGACGCCTGTGCCAGGGCGTGGATGCGGTGGTGCACTGCGCGGGCGCGGTGGGCACGTGGGGACGCTACCAGGACTTTCACCAGGGCAACGTGGTGCTCACCGAGAACGTGGTCGAAGGCTGCATCAAGGAACATGTGCGGCGCCTGGTGCACCTGTCGTCGCCGTCGATCTACTTCAACGGCCGTTCGCAGCTGGACATCCGCGAGGACCAGGTGCCGCGCCGCTTCCACGATCACTACGCGTTGACCAAGCACCTGGCCGAACAGAAGGTGTTCGGCGCCCAGGAGTTCGGCCTGGAAGTGCTGGCCCTGCGCCCGCGCTTCGTCACCGGGGCCGGGGACGCGAGCATTTTCCCGCGGCTGATGCGCATGCAGCGCAAGGGACGCGTGGCGATCATCGGCAATGGCCTGAACAAGGTCGACTTCACCAGTGTGCACAACCTCAACGAGGCGCTGCTCAGCGCGCTGTTCGCCGAGGACCAGGCCCTTGGGCAGGCCTACAACATCAGCAACGGTCATCCGCTGCCGCTGTGGGACGTGATCAACTACGTCATGCGCCGGATGCAGCTGCCCCAGGTCACCCGCTACCGTTCCTACGGCCTGGCCTACAGCCTGGCGGCGCTCAACGAGGCGGCCTGCCTGCTCTGGCCCGGGCGCCCGCAACCGACCCTGAGCCGCACGGCGATGCAGGTGATGAGCAGGGATTTCACCCTGGATATCAGCCGCGCACGCCAGTACCTGGACTACCGGCCCAGGACCGATGTGTGGAGCGCGCTGGATGAATTCTGCACCTGGTGGCAGGCGCAGCCGGGCCAGCGCTGAACCTGTGGGCGGGATGATGGTCATCAGTGCGCCGCCCTGGCGGTTTATACTCATGCCCCTTTGCTACCACAGCGGTTGAATGTACCCATGCGTAACGACGCCCACGACGAATTCGACGACGTGCCCACCCTGCGCGCCGGCACCCCCGATGACGATGAACTGCTGCCGGCCCATGTGGCCCGCAGCCGCCAGCAGGCCGTGCGGCCGCGCAGCAACGGCCCACTGTGGGCCTTGCTCGGCGCGTCGTTCATTGCCCTGGCGGGACTTGGTTGGTGGAGCTTCCAGCAGATCTCGCTGATGGAGCAGCAACTGGTGGCCACCCAGGAAAGCTTTGCCCGCATCAGTGAAGAGGCGGCCGGGCGCCTGCAGGCGATCAGCGGCAAGGTCGAGGCCAGCGAGTCGAGCAACAGCACGGGCAGCGAGGCGTTGAAACTGCAGATCCGCCAACTGCAGGCCTCGCTGGCCGAGCAGGGCAAGCAGCAGCAGGGTGTCGCCGGCCAGGCGGGCGACCTGGGCAAGCGCCTGGAGCAGGTGCTGGCCGATACCCGTGAACAACAGAAGGCCGTGACCGAGTTGCAGGGCCAGTTGCAGGCTCAGCTAAAGGCTGTGAACGCCGAGTTGGCGGCGCTCAAGTCAGGGCAGTTGGACGGCGGCAAGCTGGATGCTCAACTCAAGAGCCTGAGCAACGAGGTGGCGGCGCTGAAGAAACAGGGTAACCCGAGCGCGGCGATCGCCAGTCTGGAGCAGGACGTGCTGGTGCTCAAGAGCCAGGTCGACAACCGGCCCGCGCCTTCGGCCGGGGGCGCATCGGTGCAGGAGTTCGATGCCTTCCGTGGCCAGACCACCCGAAATATCAGCACCTTGCAGAGCCAGATCCAGAACCTGCAGCAGCAGATCAACGCCCGACCCTGAGTCGGCGCCCATCGCGGGACGAGCCCGCTCCCACAGTGGGAGCGGGCTCGTCCCGCGATCGTTTCAATCACATCCGCGGATAGTCGATATAGCCCACCGGCCCCTTGCCATAGAACGTCTCGGGACGCGGTGCGTTGAGCGGCGCATTGGCGGCCAGGCGTGCCGGCAGGTCGGGGTTGGCGATGAACGGGATGCCGAAGGCCACGGCGTCGGCCCTGCCGCGGGCGATGGCCGCGTTGGCGCTGGCCTTGTCGAAACGTTCGTTGACGATGTACGGGCCGGCGAAGGCCGCCTTGATCAGCGGGCCGAGGCTGTCGTCGGCCTCTTTCTCCCGCGAGCAGATGAAGGCGATGCCACGCTTGCCCAGTTCCCGGGCGACATAGGTGAAGGTCTCGGCGCGGTCGGCGTCGCCCATGTCATGGGCATCGGCGCGCGGCGCCAGGTGCACGCCGACACGTCCCGCACCCCACACCTCGATGGCGGTATCGGTCACTTCCAGCAGCAGCCGGGCACGGTTTTCCAGCGAGCCGCCATAGCGGTCGGTGCGCCGATTGGTGCTGCTCTGCAGGAACTGATCGAGCAGGTAGCCGTTGGCGGCGTGGATTTCCACACCGTCGAAGCCGGCGGCCTTGGCGTTCTCGGCGCCGCTGCGGTAGGCCTCGACGACATCGGCGATTTCCTCGGTTTCCAAGGCGCGCGGAGTCGGGTAGTCGCTCTGCGGGCGCACCAGGCTGACATGGCCCTTGGGCTGGATCGCGCTGGGGGCTACCGGCAGTTCGCCGTTCAGGTAGGACGGGTGGGAAATGCGCCCGACGTGCCACAGCTGCAGGAAGATGCGCCCGCCCGCGCCATGGATCGCCTTGGTCACGTTGTTCCAGCCCCGTACCTGCTGGTCGTTCCAGATGCCGGGGGTGTCGGGGTAGCCGACGCCCATCGGCGTGACCGAGGTCGCCTCGCTGAGGATCAGCCCGGCGCTGGCGCGCTGTACGTAGTATTCGGCCATCAGCGCATTGGGCACGCGGCCCTCGTCGGCCCGGCAGCGGGTCAGCGGGGCCATGATGATGCGGTTGGGCAGTACGAGGTCGCCCAGCTGGATCGGATCGAAAAGCGTGGTCATGACAAAGCCTCGCGTGGGTCAGTTGGACGCGGTGGCCAGTTCGGCGTCGCCGCCGCGCTGGCTGAAGGTGATCAGGGTGACGATCAGCGCCAGGACCGCCAGGGCCGCCGCGGCCAGGGGCACGCGGGTCAGGCCCAGGCCGTGGGCGATGACGCTGCCGCCAACCCAGGCGCCCAGGGCGTTGCCCAGGTTGAAGGCGCCGATGTTGAGGGTCGACACCAGGTTCGGTGCGGCCTTGCCGTAGCCAACCACGTTGACCTGCAGCGCCGGCACGGCGGCGAAGGCGGCGGTGGCCCAGAGGAACAGGGTGATCTCGGCCGGGACCAGGGCGCTGGCGGTCCAGCTCAGGGCGGTGGAGACCACGGCCATGGCGGCGAACACGCCCATCAGGGTGGCGCCCAGGCGCCGGTCGGCGAGCTTGCCGCCGAGGATGTTGCCCAGGGTCAGGCCCAGGCCGATCAGCAGCAGCGTCCAGGTCACGCCGCGCGGTGACACGCCGGTGACATCGCCCAGCAGCGGCGCGACATAGGTGAACAGGGCGAACATCGAGGCCGAGAACAGCACGGTCATGCTCAGCGACAACCAGATGCCGGCGCCCTTGAGCGCGGCCAGTTCGGCGCGCATGTTCAGCGCTTCGGCATCGCGCTGCAGCGGCAGGAAGCGGATCAGGCCGATCAGCGCGATCATGCCGATGCCGGTCACCGCCCAGAAGGTCGAGCGCCAGCCGGCGACCTGGCCCAGCGCGGTGCCCAGTGGCACGCCGAGCACGTTGGCCAGGGTCAGGCCGGTGAACATCAGCGCCACCGCCGAGGCGCGGCGGTTGGCCGGCACCAGGCTGGCGGCGACCACCGAGCCGATGCCGAAGAACGCCCCGTGGCACAGCGCGGTGACCACCCGGGCGAACATCAGCAGGTCGTAGTCGCCGGCCACCGCGCACAGCAGGTTGCCGACGATGAACACGCCCATCAGCGCCACCAGCGCGGCCTTGCGTGGCAGGCGGGCGGTGGCCAGGGCCATGAACGGCGCGCCGATGGCCACGCCCAGGGCGTAGCCGGTCACCAGCCAGCCGGCACCGGGGATGCTCACGCCGAGGTCCTGCGCGACATCGGGCAGCAGGCCCATGATGACGAACTCGGTGGTGCCGATGGCGAAGGCGCTGAGCGCCAGGATCAGTAGGGGGAGGGGCATTGCAAGGTCCTTGTCAGAGCTCTTGGCTCATCTGCTCGAGGAAAGCCTGGATGGTTTGCTCGTTGCGTTTGAAGAAATGCCACTGGCCAATCTTCTGGCTGCTGATCAGGCCGGCGCGCTGCAGGGTGGCCAGGTGGGCGGAGACGGTCGACTGCGACAGGCCGCAGCGTTGGTCGATCTGCCCGGCGCACACACCGTGTTCGATGCTGTGCTGCTGGTCGGGGAACTGCGCGGCCGGGTCTTTCAGCCAGTTGAGGATGTCTCGCCGGACCGGATGGGCCAGGGCTTTTATTATTTCGTCGAGATCGAGAGGCATGGTTGGGCTCGTGGTGTGTAGCGGTATATCGCGATGTGGCGAAATATAAATCGTTGCATCGCGATATACAAATATGAAGAGGTTCTGAGCTCAGCTTGAAACGCTATATCGGGTCATGACGATATAGGTCGGCGCGGTGCTAGACTGCCGCCATGAACTACCTCGCACACCTCCACCTGGGCGGCCCCGCGCCGCAGCAACTGCTCGGCAGCCTGTATGGCGATTTCGTCAAGGGCGCGCTTGACGGGCGTTTTCCGCCCGTGCTGGAAGCCGCGATCCGCCTGCACCGGCATATCGACAGCTACACCGACAGCCACCCGCTGGTACTGGCGGCGCTGGCGCGTTTCCCGCGCGAGCGGCGGCGTTTTGCCGGCATCGTGCTGGATGTGTTCTTCGACCATTGCCTGGCGCGGCACTGGGGCGAGTATGCGCAGCAGCCACTGGCGCAGTTCACCGGGGACTTCTACAAGGTGCTGCTGGCCGAGCCGGAGTTGCCGGGGCGGTTGGCGCGGATCGCGCCGTTCATGGCGGCGGACGACTGGTTGGGGGCGTATGGCGACTTCGCCACGCTGGAGCAGGTGTTTGACGGGATTGCCCGACGCTTGTCGCGACCGGACGGGATGAGCGGGGTGATGGTGGAACTGGAACGCCTGTATGAGCCATTGCTGGCGGATTTTCGCGAGTTCTATCCGCAGTTGCAGGCGTTCGCGGCGGCCCAGAGGATGCCCGACCGCTGATGCTCTGTCGCCTAGACTGGCCTTTCGCGGTAAACCCGCTCCCACGTCTACAGTGCGATACCTGAAACCTGTGGGAGCGGGTTTACCCGCGAAGAGGTCGGCACAGGCGTCGGCCTCTGTTCAGGCAGCCTTGGCCTGCCGGCGCGGCTCGATGTCCTCGATACCGAACAAGGCCTGATGAATCGCCTGCTGCGCCAGGAACGCCAGCGCCGCTCGCTCCTTGCCCTCGCTGCCGATCGGTTGCAGCAGGTGGATCACCACTTCGCCGCGGTCCTGGCCGAACAGGCGCATCAGGTGTGACACCAGGTCATCCTCGCCAATGAACGGCGCCACCGGATCGGGTTCGCCGTCACGCAGGTACTGGATCGCCACCGGTTGCAGCGGCGTGCCCTGGTCGATGGCCCCGGCCAGCAGGCGTCCATGGAAGGTGCGCAGGGTACGACCGTCGGTGGTGGTGCCTTCAGGGAAAATCAGCAACGGTCTGTGCTCGCCCAGCTGGCTGCTGATCTGTTCGCGCAGGCGCTGGGCATCACCGCCGCCGCGACGAATGAACAGGGTCCCGGCTTTCTCCGCCAGCCAGCCGGCCAGCGGCCACTGGCGCACCTCGGCCTTGGACAGGAACGACAGCGGGGTGAGCATGCCGAGCAAGGGAATGTCGGTCCATGACACGTGATTGCAGACCCACAGCATCGGACGCGCCGGCAATTCGCCGATCACCCGTACCTGGAAAGGCAAGGCATTCACCAGGCGTTGCATGAACAGCCGCGTCCAGCGCTGGCGGCGTTCGACCGAGGCACGCAGCCCCAGGCGCTCGCCGAGGGCGATGACACTGGCCATCGCCACGCCCAGCGCCAGTACCAGGAACAGTCGCAGCAGGCGGGCTCCGGCCCGCAGGCTCGGCATCAGACCGCCGCCTTGAAGTGACGGGCATAACGCGGGCAGAGGTCGTCGCGCTTGAGCAAGATGAACACGTCGGCGACCTGGAAATCTTCGTCCCAGCACGGCTCGCCACAGATCTTCGCGCCCAGGCGCATGTAAGCCTTGAGCAGCGGTGGCATTTCGGCGATGACATTGTTCGGCAGGGCCAGGTTCGGCAGCGGCTTCTTCGGTTCGGCGCGCAGGTGCTCGGTGCACAGGTAGCGCTCGCGCAGACGCTGCATGATCGCATGGGCCTGGACGCCGCCATCCTGCATGGGGATGCTGGCGCAACCCATCAGGTAGCTGTAGCGGCCCTCGTTGAGCACTTCGGCCAGCTCGCCCCAGAGCACGGCGATGGTGCCGCCGTTGCGGTAGTCCGGGTCGACGCAGGTGCGCCCCAGTTCGAGGATCGGGCCTTGCAACTGCAGCAGGCCGTGCAGGCTGAACTCCTCTTCGCTGTAGAAGCGCCCCAGACTGCTGGCGGCCTGGTGGTCGAGCAGGCGGGTGGTGGCGACCAACTGGCCGGTGGCCAGGTCGCGCACGCCGATGTGGCGGCAGTGGATGTCGTAGTCGTCCATGTCCAGGCCGTGTTCGGCGCCCTTGAGCTTGGCCTTGAATTCGGCGCTGAACACCTTGAAACGCAGGGCTTGTGCTTCCTGCAAGGCCGCGGCGCCGACCAGGCGTTCGGCTTGCAGACGGCGTTCAGTGCTGTTGTCGCCAGAGCGAGCGATCCGAGTCATTGCGAGTCTCCATAAGCCAGCCAAAGGGTTGCGGCCGGTCGGCTTTGTTGTGCAAAGTCAGCCTAGGTACGCCTGGTGTCACCCCCGTGAATCTTTGGTGATGCTTGCATGACACCCCACAAGGAGCTTGCGATGGCCTGGTTGCAACGACTCAACGACCCTTTGCGCCAGCCGTTGGCGGCGACTCTGGGCGAAACCTATGCGGCCACGCTCGAGCGCCTGGGCGCTGTCGCGCCGTTCGAACTGGCGGTGCTCGGCGGGCGGGCCATGACCACGCCGGGGCTGGCCTTCCTGCTCGGTTACCAGGCGGCGCTGCGGGTGCTCTGGCCCAGCGCGCCGCTCAGCCTGGGCGCGCTGTGCGCCACCGAGCGGCGCAGCGTGCGCCCGGCTGACATGCGTACCCGCCTCGATGACCTGCGCCTGACCGGCCGCAAGGATTTCGTCACCGCGGGCCTCGAGGCCGAATGGCTGCTGGTGGCGGCACGCAGCGAAGGGCAGGGCGAATCGCCACGGTTGCAGTTGGCGGTGGTCTATCCCGGCGAGCCCGGCGTCACCCTCGAAGCCTTGCCGACCCTGCCGTTGATGCCCGAAGTCGGCCATGGGCGCCTGCTGTTGCAGGAGGCCGCGTGCGAGCTGCTGGCCGGCGATGGTTGGGACGCCTACGTCAAACCGTTCCGCTCCCTGGAAGACCTTTACGTGCTCGCCGCCCTGGTGGCCTGGTTGCACGGTGTCGCCCAGGAGTGCGCCTGGCCGCAGGCATTGCGTCTGCGCCTGATCGGGCTGCTCGGCGGTTGTGCCGAAGGCAGTCGCCAGTGCCCCGACAGTGTGGCCTGCCACCTGCTGCTGGGCGGGCTGTTCGCCGAGTTCCAGAGCCTGCGCGGCGAGATCGATCAGGCGCTGGCGGCAGGCCCGGAGCACTGGGCGCAGCTCTGGCTACGCGATCAGGGTGTGCTGGCGCTGGCTACCGTCGCCCGTGAAAAGCGCCTGACCAAGGCCTGGGTGGCCGCCGGACTGTCATGAAAGCCTGGAAGGCTGGACGATCCTATGAACCCGGGGCTGCACGAACAGCCCCATGCAGGCGATCACCATGAAGGCATTGCTGTTTTTCCTGGCCATGGCTGCCGGAGCAGCCTGGGCCGAGGACTGGCCCACCTCGCAATGGCCGGTCGACGACGCCGCCCTCGACTGGCAAGCCGTCGACACCTACGCCTTCCCAGCGCGCGACGCCGAGCGCGGCGGCATCCGTACCGACGCGCTGCTGATCATCCGCGACGGTCGCATCATTCATGAACGCTACGCGGCGCCGACGCGTGCCAAAACACCCCACCTGACCTGGTCGGTGAGCAAGAGCGTGTTGGCCACGGTCATGGGCGTCGCCTACGGCGAGGGGCGTTTCAGGCTCGACGACCCAGCCGCCCGCTACTACCCGGCACTGCAGGCCCATCCGGCGTTGCGCCTGACCGACCTGTTGCACTGGGCCAGCGGCCTGGCCTGGCAGGAAGACTACGAATACGCGCCGCTGAAGTCGTCGGTGGTCGCCATGCTCTACACCCGAGGCCGGCGCGACATGGCCGGCTACACCGCCGCCATGCCCGCCGCCAGTGAACCCGGCCGGCGTTTCGCCTATTCCAGCGGCGACAGCAACCTGCTGGCCGCGACGTTGCGCGGCATGCTCGAACCTGGCCGCTATGGCGACTACCCCTGGCAGGCCCTGTTCACACCATTGGGTATCGACAGCGCCGTGTGGGAGAGCGACGCCGAAGGCACCTATGTCGGATCTTCCTACCTTTATCTGAGCGCTCGCGATCTGGCGCGTATCGGCCTGCTGATGCAACGTGACGGGCGCTGGCACGGCCAGCAACTGCTGCCGAAGGATTGGGTGGCGTTCAACCGTGCCTTGTTCGTCGCTGCCGAACCCATCCCCGGCGAGGCCAACCCAGGCGGTCACTGGTGGCTGAACCAGCCGTTGCCAGGCCAGCCGACACCCTGGCCGGACGCGCCAATCGATACCTTCGCCGCGCTGGGGCACTGGGGCCAGGCGCTCTATGTGCTGCCCACGCAGAAACTGGTGATCGTGCGTTACGCCGATGACCGCGACGGCCGCTACAGCCACAACGAACTGCTCAGGCGAGTGCTGGCCACCGTCGCCGGGGAGGGCGCATGAAGCGGATCCTGCTGCTGTCGCTGGCGCTGCTGCTGGCCTGGACCTGGCACGAGCGCCAGGCACTGGCGGACTTCCCGGGCATTCTCTCGGCCTATTCGGCCAAGGAGTACTGTTCCTGTCGTTTCGTCATGGGCTTCGATCCGGCGTATTGCCGGGGCTATGTGAAGCAGTATCTGCCGTTGGCGCGGCTCGACGAGGACGGCGCCCGGCGTCTGGTCACCGCCGAGGGCCTGGGCCAGCGCAACCAGGCGGCGTGGCAGGGGACGCGGGAGGGCTGCCGCTTGCTGCCGTGAAACCGTGCGGGTAAGGTTGACGGCCTTGATTTACAGGATTTCACATGTTCAAAGCGTCCCGTCTGCTACCCGCGCTACTGCTCGCCCTGTGCCTGCCCGCCCACGCCAACTGGCATCTGGACGGCGAGTCTTCGCGCCTGTCCTTCGTCACCGGCAAGAATGGCAAGATCGCCGAGGTCAACCGTTTCCTGGTGCTGCACGGCAAGGTGGACCGCAAGGGTGGGGCCGAGGTGAGCATCGAAATGGACTCGATCAGCAGCGGCATCCCGCTGCGTGACGAGCGCATGCGCGATGAGCTGTTCGCGTTCGAGCAGTTCCCCGAAGCCAATGTGCAGGCACAGATCGACCTGCGCCCGATCAACGACCTGGCCAATGGCGCGCAACTGGAGCTGCGCCTGCCGGTGAGCGTCACCCTGCATGGCCAGACCCGCAGCTACAACACCTTGCTGCTGGCCACGCGCCTGGACGAGCGGCGTTTCCAGGTGGTCACGCTGGAGCCGCTGATCCTGCGGGCCGCGGACTTCGGCCTGCTGCCGGGGCTGGAGAAACTGCGCAAGCTGGCCGGGCTCAAGTCGATCAACCCTTCGGTGCCGGTGAGTGCGGTGCTGATCTTCACCGCCCGCTGACATGCCGGGGCCGGTCTTCCCCTGGCGGGACGGCAACCAGTTCGAACTGCTGATCGACGGCCCCGAGTTCTTTCCGCGCATGCTGCTGGCGATCGTGCGCGCCGAGTTCCAGGTAGACCTGGAGTTGTATCTGGTCGAGGGCGGCGCCTGTGCCGAGGCGGTGGTCCAAGCCCTGGAGCAGGCGGCGCGCCGCGGCGTGCGGGTGCGCTGCCTGTTCGACGACTATGGTTCCCTGGCCTTTCCCTTGGCACTGCGCGAGCGGCTGCAGTGCGCCGGGGTCCATCTGCGCTGGTACAACCGCCTGCGCTGGCGCCGGGGCTTGCGCAACCTCTATCGCGACCATCGCAAGTTGCTGCTGGTGGACGAACGCTGGGCCGTGGTGGGCGGGACCGGTGTCACCGATGAGTTCTGGACGCCGGGCCTGGACACCAGCGAATGGCACGAAGTGATGGTGCGCATGGAAGGGCCGATCGTCACCGACTGGCAACTGCTGTTCGACCGCCAGTGGCACGCCAACCAGCGCCGTACCGCCTGGCGCCCGCCCGAAGGCTTCGGCCTGCCGCGCCTGCCCCAGGTGCCGGTCCAGGGCCAGGGCATGGGCCGGGTAGCCTACGCCGACGCCCGCCAGCACAAGGACATCCTGCACGCGCTGGTGCGGGCCCTGAACAGCGGCCAGCGCCGCATCTGGCTGGCCACGCCTTACTTCCTGCCGACCTTCAGCGTGCGTCGCTCGCTGCGCCGCGCCGCGCAGAAAGGCATCGACGTGCGCCTGCTGCTCACCGGGCCGCGCACCGATCACCCGGCGGTACGCTATGCCGGTCACCGTTACTATCCACGGCTGCTGCGCGCCGGGGTGCGGATCTTCGAATTCCAGCCGTGCTTCCTGCACCTGAAGATGGTGCTGGTGGATGACTGGGTCAGCGTGGGCTCGTGCAATTTCGACCACTGGAACCTGCGTTTCAACCTCGAGGCCAACGTCGAGGCGCTCGACCCGCCGCTGACCGCCGCCGTGGCCGCCAGTTTCGAGCGCGACTTCGCCCTCAGCCAGGAGGTCGACCTGGCGCGCTGGCATGCCCGTCCGTTGTGGCGACGGGTGCAGCAACGCCTGTGGGGCTGGCTCGACCGATTGGTGGCCAACCTGCTCGACCGACGCAACTAGCGGCGTATATCGCTGTTCGGCAAAGCGGACTATCGTGCTGGGATTGATCCCATGCAATGGAAGGAGTGGATGCGATGACGGCGAAGAAGATTCTCATGCTGGTGGGCGACTATGTGGAGGACTACGAGGCGATGGTGCCGTTCCAGGCCCTGCGCATGGTCGGCCACACGGTGCATGCGGTGTGTCCGGAGAAGGTCGCGGGGCAGACCGTGCGCACGGCGATTCACGACTTCGAGGGCGAGCAGACCTACAGCGAGAAGCCTGGGCACAACTTTGCCCTGAACTACGACTTCGTCCAGGTCAGGGCCGAAAGCTACGACGCGTTGCTGATCCCGGGCGGGCGTGCGCCGGAGTACCTGCGCTTGAACGACAAGGTGCTGGCGCTGGTCAAGGCTTTCGATCAGGCCGGCAAGCCGATCGCCGCGGTGTGCCATGGGGCGCAGCTGCTGGCGGCGGCCGGGGTGCTCGAAGGGCGCGAATGCAGCGCCTATCCGGCGTGCGCGCCCGAAGTCCGGCTGGCGGGCGGACGCTTCATCGATATCGCCGTGGACCAGGCGCACGTGGACGGCAACCTGGTGACGGCGCCCGCCTGGCCGGCGCACCCGGCGTGGCTGGCGGCGTTTCTCAAGGTGCTGGGCACGCGCATAGCCTGATGCGCGCCGCTTCGGTAGCGGTCATGGAGAAATACCTGTCGCGCAGGGGAAAGGCCCGGGCGCGGCGCGGGTGCTAGGGTTGGCCTTCAGTCATGCACATCGACAGGACGACCGCCCCGCATGGAAATACGCCTGCTCCATGGCGCCGCCATCGCGCCTCACATCGATGACCTCGCGCGCCTGCGTCTGACGCTGTTTCGCGAGTTTCCCTACCTCTGGGACAGCTCCCTGAATCACCAGGCCGATTACCTGGCCAGCTACGCGGACTCCGGGCGCAGCCTGGTGGTGCTGGCGCTGGACGGCGACCAGGTGGTGGGCGCCGCCACCGGGCTGCCGCTGGTGGATGTCGATACCGAGTTGCAACAGCCGTTCATTGCCCAGGGGCGCGACCCGGCCTCGGTCTACTACTTCGGTGAGTCGGTGCTGCTGCCGGCCTATCGCGGCCGGGGGCTCGGCGTGCGTTTCTTCATCGAGCGCGAGTCCTATGCGCACAAGCTCGCCGAGTTCGACTACTGCGCGTTCTGTGCGGTGGAGCGTCCCGCCGGGCATCCGCGGCGCCCGGCGGACTACAAGCCGTTGCAGGGGTTCTGGCGCAACCGTGGCTTCCTCCACGAACCGTCGTTGCGCACCGCCTACCGATGGCGAGACCTTGACGAGCAGGAGCAGTCGGCCAAGATCATGTCGTTCTGGCTCAAGGCGCTGCCGGCGTGATCCGCGCGGGCGGGGCGGCTCAGCGGGGGTAGTAGGTTCTCCCGGTGGCGACCTCGCGTTGGGGATAGAAGGAAAACGGCCCTTTCGCTCCCTGCAGGCGCTGCCAGCGCGAGATGTTCTGCGAAGGCAGGCTGCTGGTGAAGCTGTCGACCCTGAGTGACTGGATGAAGCCCGCGCGGTTGACCCAGATGACCTTGTCGTAGCCATAGACCGGGCGTTGCAGGATATCGGCGATGCGCTGCGCCGCGCCACTCTTGCCGCCATGGCAGGCCAGCAGCACCAGCGGCACGTTCTGCTCGACCCCGGCCAGGCGTGGCGCGATCTCCCTCAGGGCGATACGTGCCGGGTCCTCCATCTGGCCCACGGCGTTCATCAGTTGGCCGCCTTTGCTGCCGTGGGTTTCGAACGCGCGAATACCCTGGCCCCACAGGTTGTAGTGCATGGCGACATCGTTCTGGCCCGGCATTTCGGCGTAGAGGATTTCGCTGCGCTGCTCCCAGTAGGCCGGTCGGGTGAAGCGGGGCTCACGCAGGCGGATGGCGTTGGCCCCACGGGTCAGTTGCGTTGCCCGTGCGGGGGCCGCCGTCATGCGTGCAGCCGCGCCAGTCCCCAGGCTGGCCAGCCCGCTGCCCAGGGAAATCCAGCCGAGCACGCCCGCGCTCTGCTGGTCCCTGCCACTGGCCTCGAGGGCCATGGCGGCGACGCCGGTGGCGAGTGATACGGCATTGAGCGCCGCCGTGCCGATCGCCCAGGCGCCGCTGGCGCTGAGGCTGCCGGCGAACAGGGCGGCGACGGCGGGCATGGCGGTGCCGAGGCTGGCCAGGGCGACCGCGGCGCCCAGCGCCAGCCCGGCACCCGCCAGGGCCCAGCTCACCCAGCTGTGACCGTCCGGGTCGACACGGTTGACCGGATCGCCCGCGCAATAGGCGTAGGGATTGATGCCGCCTCGACCGAACGGGCTTTCGCTGTCGGGGGCGAGAAAGCACATGAGCATCGGGTCGTAGGGGCGATAGCCTGCCGGAATGTACCAACCGCTCAGCGGTTCACGGCGCAGGCCGGCGTAGCCGTAGGGCTGTTCGCCCGTATCCGTCCCGGCGCCGTGGGCGCTGTAGTGGCGACTGTGCATAGGCTCCATGGCCTCCAGGCGTACGCTGCCCTGGGCATCGCAACCGAGCAGGGTGGTCTGGCGTATGCCGTCTGCCACCTTGCTCAGGGCGAACAGGCCGCTGCCATCCCCGATCAGCTCCAGCCGTTGATCGGCCTGTTGTACGTGGGTCAACTGCGCGGCGCTGTGCAAGCTGCGCTCGAGCTCGCCGTCGAGTATCCGGTCGCACAGCTGGCCGCTGGCGTCGTAGCGATAGCGGCAGGTCTGCCCGGCGATGCTGACGCTGGCCAGACGGTCGTCGGTGGTCCAGGTCATGTGACGGCCTAGGCTGTCGCCAATCACCCGGCCGCAGGCGTCGTAATGCAGGTCGATGCGGGTTGGCCAGCTGTCGTGGCTGTGATGGATCGACGTGACCTGGGTGGGGTCGTGTTCGGCGTAGTCGAACCGGGCATGGTCCTGGGTGCCGTCGGCAAAGGTGCTGACCACCTCGCGCAAGCCATCGAGGGCGTTGAAGGTGAAGCGTTGATCGACGATGGGGTTGCCGAATGGGTCCTGCGGCGCGGCCGCGGCGTTGGCGGTGTAGTGCACCAGGCGCCCACGCAGGTCGTAGGCGAAATGCTCTTCACCTTGCCGCTCGCCATCGTGCCAGGTGCGGGAAACGACCTGGTCGAGCGCGGAATAGACCAGCCTCTGGCGCCAGGTACGCGTCTTGCCAGCCTGTTTCACCCTGAAGGTGCGGGTTGCCTCACGGCCCATGCTGTCGTAGCTCAGTTGCTTGACCAGCTGCCGGCCACTGGCCGGGTCGTCGGTGGTGACGGAGGCTGGGCGGGACAAGGCGTCGTAGGTGAACGTCGTGCGCACGCTGCCGACCGACAGCACGCTCAACCGCCCGAACCCATCGTACTGGCGCTGGTGTTCGCCGCCCGCGCTGTCGGTGAAGCCCAGCAGCAGGCCATTGAGCGAATGCCGCCAGTGGGTGCTGTGCTCGATGCCATCGACAGTCCAGGTGTCGCGCAGTGCCTTGCCCGACGGGGTGAAGTGCCATTGCTGCACGCCCAGGGCATTGCTGGCCGAGGCAGGTTTGCCGAAGGTGGCGTGATAGCCCAGCTGTTCGCCTGGCTGGCCTGCAGGCGCGCTGGACAGCAGGGCGTCGTCCAGTTGCGGTTCATAGCTGTAGGCCAGGCGCTCGCCGTCGGCCAGGGTGTTGGCCACGGGCGGCAGCTGGCCGGGGCGGTAATGGTAGTGGGTGGTGCGCCCGGCGATTTGCACGCTGCGCTGGCGTCCCAGGCCATCGAACGTCTGGCGGCCCAGCAGGATGGAAAGGTCGGTCATGGTTGCTGCTCCTGGGCAGGCGTGATCGAGATGGACTCAAGGTGCTGCTCGTCGCTGTGGGGCGCGAAGGTCCAGGCCAGTCGGGTACCGTCGACCAGCTGTTTTTCGATGAGGCGGCCATGGTGGTCATGCCGCAAGCGCGTGGTGATGGCCGAGGCGCCGGGTACTTCGATGCGCTCCTCGATCACGCGGCCCAGCCCGTCGCGCAGGCGCTTGCGGGTGCGCACCAGGCGGCCGTCGGCATCGATGTCCTGGTGTTCGATCGGCTGGCCGGTCAGGTCGCTGAGCACGACCTGCTTCGCTCCGGCCAGGCCGCCGGCCTCCTGCCACTGCTCGCTGCGCAAGGTGACCGGGTCGTGTCGGCTGTGGCTGTGGATGCCGTCGGGGCCGATGTCGAGACACGCCTGGCCCCAGTCGTCATAGGCCGTGGTGGTGGTCAAGGTGAGTGGCGTGGTGGTGGTCGGGCCGAGCCAGTCCTGAGAGGTCCGGCTGATCTGCCGGCCAAGGGCATCGTAGGCATATCGGGCGATTACCCGGAAATGGCCGGGGGCTTCATCGAGGTCTTCCTGTTCCACCTTCACGGTTCGGCCATCGCCATCGAGCCACTGACGCTGGCGGCCGCCGTTGGCGTCGACCTGTTCGAGCATCACCGGATTGACGCTACCGTCCGGCCTGGCGTCGCGTGCCACGGCATCGTCCACGTGGTGGCGCGCGCTGCGCACGGTCTGCCAGGGGCTGTCCGCTGCGCTCAGCGTTTGCACGATGCGGCCGAGGGCATCGTAGCGGTATCGGCGGCAGGCACCGGTCTGGCTGCGCTCCCAGCGGGTCAGTCCGCTCAGCAGCGAATGCCCCTGGCTGTGGCTCGCACGGTTCTCGTCGTCGTGTTCGTAGCCGATGCAGGTGGTTTCGCTGACCAGTTCATCCGCTGTGATCTCATAGCGGTACGCCGTGGTGGTTGCCTTGTCGCCGAGCGTGGTGACGCGCCGGGCTACCCGGCCATGCAGGGGGCCAGGGGCGGTGATGTAATGCTGCTCGGTGCGCTGCAGAACACGGCCGTCACCCACGTCGAACGCTTCTTCGCTGGCCAGCACGGGGTGCGCGGGCTCCCCGGCGATCAGCGAAGGCAAGGCCAGGTAGGTGTAGCGGGTGCCGAGCGTCGGGGCCTCGCCCTTGGCGGGGGCCGGGATCACGGTCGAGCTTTTCAGATGACGGACCCTGCCCAGTGGGTCTGCCGGGCAGCCCTCGGCGCCTTGCGCCGGATAGAACTCGCTGAGCTCCTGGAGACCGTCGGGGTGGATCACCTGGAGGAGGTTGCCGTGCGGATCGTAGCGGTAGCGGGTGGTCTGCGTGCGGGTGGCGCCGTCGCGGGCATGGTCGATGTAGCTGAGGGAAACCTCGTGCGGCAACTGGCAGGCGGCAGGCTGCTGTTCCCAGTTCAGTTGTGGGTCGATGCCGTAGGTGGTGTGGGTATGGGTTTCGCAGTCGCCGCGCCGTGAGGCTTCCAGTATCGGTAGATGAAAGCGGTTCCAGGTCCGGGTGATGGTCTCCAGAGTCCGGCCAGCGCCATCGCTCAAGGTTTCGATGAGCTGGTAGTGATACTCGCTGTCGACCTGGTACAGGTTGTCCCGGCCGCTGTCCCAGGCGAACGCCTGGTCGCTGCCGAAGCCGAGGAAGTTGCTGTCCCCCACCCATTCGTAGGTGCGGTTCAACTCGTTGGCGGCAGTGCCGCAGGTGTGGGTCCAGGACAGTACCCTGGGCAGATAGGGGAACGGCGCGCCAACGGGCAGGCGATGACCTTCGTTGCCCGTCGCCCAGTGAATGATGTCCTTGGCGCCCATGGGGCTGAGCAGGGTACTGGGCAACAGCAGCGTAGCGGCCAGGGTGTAGTCGATCTGAAACGGGGTCGCGATTTCCGGAACATGGATCTGCGTCAGCCGGCCATCGCTCAGCACCAGGCGCAGGGTGGCGGCTTGCGGGCTGGAGGGGTTGAAGGTGATGCGTATTTCATCTTCGCGCCTGTCCAGGCTGAGCAGGGTGCGCAGCTCGTCGCGGACCTGTTCGAGCCGGCAACCGTCATCGCCGAATGGCAGCCAGTCGAAATACAGCCTGCGGCCCTCCGGCGAGCGCAGTTCCTCAAGCACGAACCACGGGCTGGAGGCCTGTTGCCGGAGGATTTCGCTGTGTCCGGACGCGTGCTCCACGCGCAGGCTGCCATCGGCCTGTTGACGCAGTCGCAAGCTGTCGAGTTTCTGGTCGAGAAACGCCAGGTGACTGTCGACGAGGAAACTGGAGCGGTCCAGATCGATGGCGAACCGTTCGCCGGACGAAAGGCTCAGGCGGGTACTGTCCTGGTCAAGGTAGAGCTCCGACAGGCCCAGGCTCCACCCCAGGCCGTAACCCTTGTCCAGGTTCGAGGCCAGGCTGGCGAAGCTGAGGGTGACGGGGAGCGCCGGTCCGCACAGCTGGTTCGCGGGCGGCAGCGGCAGGGCGAGGGCCAGGGTGAACTGGCCGGTGCGGTTGTCCACACCGGTTTTCATGAAGTCCAGGAAGTTGCTGGCCTGGGTATGCAAGGTCGACATGCGGTGAGATCCCGTGGCTGAGGTTGGTCGGCGCGGCGCTAGAAACGAGGGGCGGTCAGCCGAAAGCCCAAGGCCTTGCCTCCTTCGCCGGCGAGAAACTCGACGCCGTAGGCGTTGCCGTGGCGATCCAGCACGGTCCAGCGGCTGGGCGATTCGCTGAGATCGTTGAACCAGCGTCGATAGAAGCGCGAGAAGTGACGGTAGAGCGTCATGTGGTGAGGGCGCTGGGTGAGGGCCTGGCTGGAGTCGGGCAGTTGCAGGCTGAATGGCTGATCCACGGCGTAGGCGGCCACGCGGCAGTGCTGGCTGTAATCGTTGGTGAGTTCGAACGAGATCAGTGCATGGTCCCAGTTGTTGCGCACGTAGAACGGCTCGGCCGAGGGCGTTGCATGGGCATGGCTGGCGACGATCCGGTTGTTCGGGTCGCGAAAGCCGAAGTAGGCCACTTCTTCCTCGATCTCGTCATTCCAGTAGCTGCCGTTGTCGAGCTTGTAGCTGACCTTGTCCTGGGCGGAGAGTTGAAAGCGGGACTCGTGCGGGCTGGGCGGCGCCACGGACTCGATGACCACGCTGGAGCGGAAAGGCGCGGCATCGGTCTCGAAGCTGGTGTGCTCGTCGCGCCAGATACCGGCGTGGATCGTGCTCAGTGAGCCGCCCGGCAGGGTCGAGCTCACGTAGAAGCGTCGGCGAATCGCGCGGGGCGATGGCTGTGTGAGCGCGCCCGGCACGCTAGTGCTTGCGCCATGGTAGTCGAAGCGCTCATCACGCTGGTGATGGGCCCGCAGTTGGTCATCGAGGTCGCGAATATGGCCATCGTCATCGATCAGGATGAGCTGCAGGGTCGACAGCTGCTGCTCGGTGAGGGTCTGGCCTTCACGAGGCTCGAGGGTGATGGTGACTTCTACCTGCTGGCGGCCGTTGGCGTAGAGGCGATTGCTGCTCGAGGTGATGTCGAGACGGAAACGACGAAGCCATTGGTTGGCCTGTAGTGTGTGGTTCATGAGCCTGTCCTGTGTGGGAGAAGGGGCTCATTTAAGTGGGAGGCAGATGCTGGGAGGCGGTAAATACATCTTGAACGTCAGAAACCCAAGGCAAAAAAAACCGCTCCGAAGGGAGCGGTTCTTTCGTTGCAGGGAGGCTTACTTCACTTCCACCGCAAGGCTCTCGGCAATCTTGCCCTGCCACAGTGCGGGACCGGTGATGTGCACCGACTCGCCCTGGCTGTCCACCGCGACGGTGACCGGCATGTCCTTCACGTCGAACTCGTAGATCGCTTCCATGCCCAGCTCGGCGAAGGCCAGGACCTTCGATTTGCGGATGGCCTGGGCCACCAGGTAGGCGGCGCCGCCGACGGCCATCAGGTACACGGCCTTGTTGTCCTTGATCGCCTCGATGGCGGTCGGGCCACGCTCGGACTTGCCGATCATGCCCAGCAAGCCGGTCTGTTCGAGGATCTGGCGGGTGAACTTGTCCATGCGCGTGGCGGTGGTCGGGCCGGCTGGGCCGACCACTTCGTCACCGACCGGGTCGACCGGGCCGACGTAGTAGATGAAGCGGCCCTTGAGGTCCACCGGCAGCTCTTCACCACGGTTGAGCATCTCGACCATGCGCTTGTGCGCGGCGTCGCGACCGGTGAGCATCTTGCCGTTGAGCAGGATGGTCTCGCCCGGTTTCCAGCTGGCGACTTCCTCGGGGGTGATGTCGTCCAGGTTGACGCGGCGGGCGCTCGGGCCGGCTTCCCAGACGATTTCCGGGTAGGCGTCCAGCGACGGCGCTTCCAGCTCGGCCGGGCCGTTGCCATCGAGCACGAAGTGGGCGTGGCGGGTGGCGGCGCAGTTGGGGATCATGCACACCGGCAGCGAGGCGGCGTGGGTCGGGTAGTCCATGATCTTGACGTCGAGGACGGTGGTCAGGCCGCCCAGGCCCTGGGCGCCGATGCCCAGCTGGTTGACCTTGTCGAACAGCTCCAGGCGGATCTCCTCGAGGCGGTTCTGCGGGCCACGGGCCTTGAGCTCATGGATGTCGATGGACTCCATCAGCACTTCCTTGGCCATGACGGCGGCCTTCTCGGCGGTGCCGCCGATGCCGATGCCGAGCATGCCAGGCGGGCACCAGCCGGCGCCCATGGTCGGGACGGTCTTCAGGACCCAGTCGACGATCGAGTCGGACGGGTTGAGCATGGCCATCTTCGACTTGTTCTCCGAGCCGCCGCCCTTGGCCGCGACATCCACTTCGACCTTGTCGCCGGGGACGATCGAGTAGTGGATCACCGCCGGGGTATTGTCCTTGGTGTTCTTGCGAGCACCGGCCGGGTCGGCCAGGATCGAGGCGCGCAGGACGTTCTCGGGCAGGTTGTAGGCGCGACGCACGCCCTCGTTGATCATGTCGTCGACGCTCATGGTCGCGCCGTCCCAGCGCACGTCCATGCCGACGCGGATGAACACGGTGACGATACCGGTGTCCTGGCAGATCGGGCGGTGGCCGGTGGCGCACATGCGCGAGTTGATCAGGATCTGGGCGATCGAGTCACGCGCGGCAGGCGACTCTTCACGCAGGTAGGCCTCGTGCATCGCCTGGATGAAGTCGACGGGGTGGTAGTACGAAATGAATTGCAGGGCGTCGGCGACGCTCTGAATCAGGTCGTCTTGCTTGATCACGGTCATGCAGCGCGCTCCTCTTAAAGACGGGAACATTCGTAAAGGCATTCCGACAGTGCACACCAGTGTGTCAGGAACGCCTGGCAAGGCGCCGGCTGGTCGGGCCGGCACAAAAAGGCGCGGCAGTATACCGCGCCTCTTCGTGCGAAACATCAGCGGGTGGTCTGGACCTTGGTCGGCAGGGCAAGGGCATCCTTTTTGCTGATGACATGCGATGCTGTGGCATCGGCAGCGCTTCACGCCCCAGAAAAACCTTGAATCGAACGAGAATCCTGACCATGCCCGAACTTTACGTGGGCGAGCGCCAATGGGCGGTGCCAAGCGGCAGCAATCTACTGGATGCCCTCAACGAGGCAGGCCTGAATGTGCCCTACAGCTGCCGCGCCGGAAGTTGCCACGCCTGCCTGGTGCGCTGCCTGGACGGCATGCCCGTCGACGCGAAACCCGAGGCGCTGGCTGCGGACAAGCGTTTACAGGGCTGGCGACTGGCCTGCCAGTGCTCGGTCGCCAGCGACTTGCGGGTGGCGCCGTTCGACCCCCGCAGTGATGGCCTGCCGGCCACGGTGGTCGGGCTGGACTGGTTCGTCGATGTGCTGCGCCTGAGGCTGCGAGCGGAGCGGCCACTGCGTTATCAGGCCGGGCAGCATCTGGTGTTGTGGAGCGGCGGTGTTGCCCGGCCTTACTCGTTGGCGAGCCTGCCGGGTGAGGACGACTTTCTGGAATTCCACCTGGATTGCCGCCGTTGCGGCGCGTTCAGCGACCAGGCAAGGCAGATTCGGCTGGGGGATGTACTGAGGCTCGGCGAGCTCAGGGGCGGTGCCTTGCATTACGACCCGGACTGGCAGGCGCGGCCGCTCTGGCTGCTGGCGGCGGGCACCGGGCTGGCGCCGTTGTGGGGCATCCTGCGCGAGGCGCGGCGACAAGGCCATCAGGGCGAGATCAAGGTGATGCACGTGGCCCGCGATATGGCCGGGCATTATCTGGCAGAGGCGTTGGCGCAAATGGCAGGCATCAGCGTAGAGCTGGTACTGACGGATCAGCTGGAGGACGCGTTGGCGGGGTTGCGGCCGTCATCGCGGCAGACGATGGCGCTACTGTGCGGATCACCGGGAAGCGTCGAGCGCTTCGCCCGGCGGCTGTTCATTGCCGGAGTGCCGCGCAACCAGGTGTTGGCGGATGTATTCACCGAGCATGTTTGAAGGCTGAAATGATCGCGGGGCAAGCCCGCTCCCACGCCGAGCCCGTCGGCACTTGTGGGAGCGGGCTTGCCCCGCGATGGCTGTTACTGGCGAATCAACCGACCAGCGGATCACCGACATGCAGGATCTTCATGCCGTTGGTGCCACCGATGGTGTGGTAGCTGTCGCCCTTGGTCAGGATCACCCAGTCACCTTGCTGCACCAGGCCACGCTTGAGCAGCTCGTCCACGGCTGCCTGGCTGACCTTGTCGGCCGGCAGCGAGGCCGGGTCGAAGGCGATCGGGTAGACGCCACGGAACATGTTGGCACGGGCCTGGGTGGCGCGGTGCGGCGACAGGGCGAAGATCGGCACGTGCGAACGCAGGCGCGACATGATCAGCGGGGTGTAGCCACTCTCGGTGAGGGCGATGATCGCCTTGACGCCCGGGAAGTGGTTGGCGGTGTACATGGCCGCCAGGGCGATGCTCTCGTCGCAGCGCTCGAAAGTGGTGTGCAGACGGTGGCTGGACTTCTGGCTGGTCGGGTGCTTTTCGGCGCCCAGGCAGATGCGTGCCATGGCCTGGACCGCTTCGATCGGGTAGGCACCGGCGGCGCTTTCGGCCGAGAGCATCACCGCGTCGGTGTTGTCCAGCACGGCGTTGGCCACGTCGGACACTTCGGCGCGGGTCGGCATCGGGTTCTGGATCATCGACTCCATCATCTGGGTCGCGACGATCACCGCCTTGTTGTTGCGGCGGGCGTGCTGGATGATCTTCTTCTGGATGGCGATCAGCTCGGCGTCGCCGATTTCCACGCCCAGGTCGCCACGGGCGACCATCACCGCGTCGGAGGCGGCGATCAGACCATCGAGGGTCTCGTCGTCGGCCACGGCCTCGGCGCGCTCGATCTTGGCCACCAGCCAGGCGCTGCCGCCGGCTTCGTCGCGCAGCTTGCGGGCGTATTCCATGTCCTTGGCGTCACGCGGGAACGACACGGCCAGGTAGTCCAGGTCCATTTGCGCGGCCAGCTTGATGTCGGCCTTGTCTTTTTCGGTCAGGGCCGGGGCGGTCAGGCCGCCACCCTTGCGGTTGATGCCTTTGTGGTCGGACAGCGGGCCGCCGACGATCACCACGCAATGCAGGGCATCGGCGGTGGCGGTCTCGACGCGCATGACCACGCGGCCGTCGTCGAGCAGCAGTTCGTCACCCACGCCGCAATCCTTGACCAGGTCGGGATAATCGATGCCGACGATGTCCTGGTTGCCTTCGGTGAGCGGGTGAGCGGTGGAGAAGGTGAACGTGTCACCGACTTTCAGTTCGATGCGCTTGTTGGCGAATTTGGCGATGCGGATCTTCGGCCCCTGCAGGTCGCCCAGCAGCGCCACGTGGCGGCCGTTCTTGGCGGCGATCTCGCGGATCAGGCGGGCGCGGGCCTTGTGCTCGTCCGGGGTGCCGTGGGAGAAGTTCAGACGTGCCACGTCCAGGCCGGCGAGGATCAGCTGTTCGATCACCTCCGGCGAGTTGCTGGCGGGGCCAAGGGTGGCGACGATTTTGGTACGGCGGATGGTCATGCACAGACTCCTATAGTGAAGCGCAGCGAAAGGCTACTCCTGAATCTCGCTGTAGTCATTGTTCCGTTGCACTACCGGCACACGAGGCAGGGTTGCGTTTGAACGGCGGGGGTATGCTTGCAAAAGGCTGTGAAGATTTGCCGTGCAAGGCCGATACACTGCCCATCGAAAGGAGAATTCCCATGCGCACCCTGATCGTTTTGACCATGGCGGCCAGTGTCGTCGGCTGCACCCGCTGGTCCATGGACCACCACCTGAACAATGCCTACCGGGCCTACGACCGCGGCGACTGCGCCAAGGTGATGCTGGAACTGTCCCAGGTCGACCGTACCAGCCGCGCTCGCCCGTTCATCCACCCGGAGGTCTCGCTGCTGCGTGGCCAGTGCCTGGAGCGGCAGAAGCTCTATGTCGACGCGGCGCAGACCTACCAGTACCTGATCCAGCAATACCCGCGCAACGAGTACGCCTACCGCGCCCAGGCGCGCTTGCAGACGCTGGAGAAGCTTGGGCACCTGCGCGGCGGCGAAGCGGCAATGGCCACCCCGACGAGCACTACACCTTGGCGTTAATGCCAAGGTGTCGATGATTTCATGTAGTCCGTCCGTCGGCTTGGACTAATCTGTTAAAGCGTTGTAACGATCATCGCCAGTACCTTGTCTTCCTGGCACCGGGTACAGGACATCATTGCGATCATGTTTATCGAGCGACATATCGAACGCCATCAGCTGCCTTGCGTGCTCAAGGTGTTCAACCGCTTCACCGACTTGCAGATCGGCTATCTGGGCAACGCCTCCGAGGCCGGGTTGATGCTGATAAGCCAGTTGCCGGTGCTGGTGGGGCCTGACTTCGAGCTGCAATTGCGCGTGCCGCTGGCCGGAGGCGGGCTGCAGTTCATCAACCTGACCGCCAGTTGCCTGTGGTGCCGTGAGGATGAAACGCCGGGGCACTACGATGCCGGCTTCATGCTGCTGCAGGCCCCCCCGGAATACGATGACTTTGTGCGTTCGCTGCGCGACTTCTTCAGTTTCCGCCCCATGAACGCCTCGGTCTGAGGCTGGTCCGGGGACCGCAAGGGCCGCTAGACTCTGGTCGACCTTGGAACAGGACGACCCCGTGAGCTCCAGCATCTTCTGGCACGACTACGAAACCACCGGCATCAACCCGCGCTGCGACCGCCCGTTGCAGGTGGCCGGTGTGCGCACCGACTTCGATCTCAACGAGATCGAGGCGCCGATCAGCCTCTATTGCCGTCCCTCCGACGACATTCTTCCGCACCCGGCGGCTTGCCTGGTGACCGGCATCACCCCGCAGCAGTTGGCCAGCCAGGGCCTGTGCGAAGCCGAGTTCATGACTCGGGTGCACGACCAATTGGCCCGGCCCGGCACCTGCGGCGCCGGCTACAACACCCTGCGCTTCGATGACGAAGTCACCCGCTACAGCCTCTATCGCAACTTCTTCGACCCCTATGCCCGTGAGTGGCAGGGCGGCAACAGCCGCTGGGACCTCATCGATGTGGTGCGCACGGCCTATGCCCTGCGGCCGGAAGGCATCGTCTGGCCGCAGCAGGAGGGGCGCACCAGTCTGCGCCTGGAACTGCTGAGCAAAGCCAATGGCATCGACCATGGCCATGCCCATGAGGCGCTTTCCGACGTACGGGCGACGATTGCCCTGGCGCGATTGATCCGCGACAGGCAACCCAAGTTGTACGACTGGTTGTTCCAGTTGCGCAGCAAGCACAAGGTGATGGAACAGATTCGTTTGTTGCAGCCTTTGGTGCATGTATCCGGACGTTTCTCGGCACAGCGCAATTATCTGGGAGTGGTGCTGCCGCTGGCGTGGCATCCACGTAACCGCAATGCGTTGATAGTTTGTGACCTGCACCTGGAAACAACACCGCTGCTGCGGGACAGTGCCGAGGCGTTACGCCAGCGTTTATACACACGGCGTGAAGAGATGGGCGAAGGGGAACTACCGGTCCCGTTGAAGTTGGTGCATATCAACCGTTGTCCGGTACTGGCGCCCTTGTCGGTATTGCGCCCGGTTGATCAACAACGGCTGGGCCTCGATATGGCGGCGCTGCAGTCACGGGCAGAACAATTGATCAATCAGCAAGAGGCCTGGCGGGACAAGCTGGGCATCATTTATGAAGAAGAGGCCTTTGCGCCGAGCGAGGATCCGGAGCAACAGTTGTACGACGGATTCCTCGGTGATCGTGACAAGCGTCTGAGCGAACAAGTACGTCAGACAGACCCGGCGAAATTGGCGCAGGGGCATTGGATGTTCGACGATCCACGCATGCCGGAACTTTTGTTCCGTTACCGTGCGCGCAACTTCTTCGACACCCTGAGTGAACAGGAACGTGCGCGCTGGCATGGGTTCTGCCAGCAACGGCTGACGAACCCGGCCCAGGGCGCGCCGAATACCCTCGATGCATTCGAGCAGGCATGGCAGAGCAGCTGGGGCGAGGCGAGCGAGGAGGGGCGGCGGGTACTGGATGCCTGGCAAAGTCATGTCAGGCAGTTGAAAGTGCAGTTCGCGCTTTGAATTGAACGGATACAAAAAACGCCGGCGGTTGCCGGCGTTTTCTTGTTGAAACCGATGCGTGGGTGACGCGAATCAGTCCAGCAGGGTAGCCCAGCTTTCAACGACGTCGCCGCCCCATTTGGCTTTCCACTCTTTCAGCGTCTTGTGGTTGCCGCCTTTGGTTTCAATAATCTCGCCATTGTGCGGATTCTTGTATTGCTTGACCTTGCGCGCACGCTTGGTGGCGGTGGTCTTGACGGCGCCGCGCGGTGCCTTGCTCAGTTTGCTTTCCGGGTCGAGCAGGGCGATCACGTCACGCAGGGACTTGGAGTATTCGCCCATCAGGGCACGCAGCTTGCCTTCGAATTCCAGTTCTTTCTTCAGCTTGTCATCTTGCGACAGGTTGGCCAGGCGGGCTTGAAGTTCCTTGATGGCTTCTTCGGTGGCGCGGTATTCGTTGATCAGGGACATGGTGTGTTCCTTAAATGCATGTTCAGAGAGACAGTGCGGGCAATAATAGACAGGCCAAACTGCCAAGTAAACAATTAAAAAGTCATGAATCAATTAATAGCGCGGGAAGATTTCCTCGCTATTAGGTTAAAAAAATTTACATGTTGGGCGGGGCGGCGGCGATTGCCCCTTGAATCGAAGGGAATTGTACGACCCGATTGCGCCCGCGCCCGGCCAGGCGCGGGCGTAGATGATTACTGCGTTTTTTTTGCCAGGCCGCTAGAATACGCGCCTTTGCGAAGTTCTGGAGTCTCTCTCATGCGCACCTATCGACTGGTGATTGCCTGCCCCGACCGCGTCGGCATCGTGGCGAAAGTCAGTAATTTCCTGGCTCTCTACAATGGCTGGATCAACGAAGCCAGCCACCACTCCGACGAGCAGAGTGGCTGGTTCTTCATGCGCCATGAGATCCGCGCCGAGTCGCTGCCATTCGGTATCGAGGCTTTCCGCGAGGCGTTTGCGCCGATTGCCGAAGAGTTCTCCATGACCTGGCGGATTACCGACTCTGCCCAGAAGAAGCGTGTTGTCCTGATGGCCAGCCGTGAGTCGCACTGCCTGGCCGACCTGCTGCACCGCTGGCACACCGACGAGCTGGATTGCGAAATCCCCTGCGTGATCTCCAATCACAACGACCTGCGTAGCATGGTCGAGTGGCACGGCATTCCGTTCCATCATGTCCCGGTCGATCCGAAGGACAAGCAGCCGGCTTTCGCCGAAGTGTCGCGCCTGGTCGAGGAATACGGCGCCGACGCCGTGGTGCTGGCGCGCTACATGCAGATCCTGCCACCCCAGCTGTGCCAGGCGTACGCCGAGAAAGTCATCAACATTCACCACAGCTTCCTGCCGTCGTTCGTTGGTGCCAAGCCGTATCACCAGGCTGCCTTGCGTGGCGTGAAGCTGATCGGCGCGACCTGCCACTACGTCACCGAAGAGCTGGATGCCGGCCCGATCATCGAACAGGACGTGGTGCGTGTCAGCCACGCCGACAGCATCGAAGACATGGTGCGTTTCGGTCGTGACGTGGAGAAGATGGTGCTGGCCCGCGGCCTGCGCTATCACCTGGAAGACCGCGTGCTGGTCCATGGCAACAAGACCGTGGTGTTCAACTGAGTCGAGGGCCTGCGCATGGCGGATCCACGTGACAAGGCCGGCGCCTCGGCGCCACCGACCTTGGGCGAAGGCTGCCTGGCCCGTTTCGACCCCGACGCGTTGAGCGACGACGACGGCACCGAATTCCCCGGTGCCGCCGAGCTGTGGAAGCGCTTCAATCCGTCTGGCGACGCCAGCGCGCCAGCAGCGGACCTGCCAGCAGGCACAGAAACACCGGCCCGCCAGCGATCAGATAGAAGTAGAACGTGACCGCACGCCAGATCAGGATCGCCGCGGCTGCGGTCGATGATCCTACCAGCGGCGCCAGCAAGGTCGCCGAGGTCACTTCCGCCGCGCCGGCACCTCCCGGCAGCAGGCTGAACTGCCCGGCGCTGAGCGAGAGCATCTGCACCAGAAAGCTCGGTATCCACGCCAGCTCTACCCCCAGCCCCCTCAATACCAGGTACAGCACGCTGTAGCGCAGGCTCCAGTGCGCGCAAGTGAGGGCGAACACCAGCGCCAGGGTAGGCTTGGGCAGGCGCCAGGTGTCGGCCAGGGCATGGAGGAAACGCAGCAGCTTGCGTGCCCAGCGCCGCCGTCGCGCGGGGGGCATGCCCAGGCGCCGCAGCAGGCGGCCGTTGCCACGCATCACCGCGCGCCGACAGCGCAGCAGCACGACGATCACAGCCAGTGCGGCGCACAGCAGCAGGGCGCTACCCAGCAGCATGCTTTCCTGGCTGTGCCCCAGGCTGTGGAACAGGGCATAGGCCGCAATCGCCAGCATCGCGCAAAAGAAGAACACCAAGTCGTTCAACTGGTCCATGGCGAACACCGCGCCGCTGCGTGAGGCGGCGATGCGCTCGCGCGTCAGCAGCGCCATCAGCGTCAGCGGGCCACCGCTGCCACCGGGCGTGCTGCAGATCGCGAACTCGGTGGCCATGACCACGCCGAGGCTGCGGACCGGGCCCAGCTGCGCGCCCTGTTCACCGAGCAACAGGCGCAGGCGGATGGCATTGATGATCCAGCACAGCAGGATCATTCCCAGGAGCAGCAGCATCAGGCTGGGGGCGAAGGATTGCAGGCGTGCCAGCAGTTGACCGCCGCCGAGCAGGGCCGGGACCAGCACCGCCAGCAGCACTGCCAGGGCCAGCCAGCCCAGGCGTTTCATGGGTTGACCTGGCGATCCAGCCAGGCTGACTTGGTCAGTGGCTCGCGGCCCTGTGCCAGCAGGCTGTGCAGGGTGTCGAGCCAGTAGTTGCGCGCGCTTGCATGGCGCATGTCCACCGGATGCAGGCCCAGGCGCAGGGTCTCGGCCTCGCGCCAGCGCCGGCATTGCCAGTCGCTGACGATTCTCGACACGCCGCGACGCCAGGCGCTGCGTGCGCTCCATACCAGGCCGGGAGCATCGATGGCGGTGAAGTCCGGCAGGCGGTACAGGTGTTGCGGCGTACTGGTGTAGCGCAACGGTAGTTGGCGAAGAGCCTGGCGCGTGCCGTCGCTCATCAGCCAGGCCGGGGCGACGAAGCCGGCAACTGGCCAACCTTGCTGGCCGAACAGCGCCAGCCCGGCTTTTAGCCGTTGCAGTGCGCTGGCCTGGTCGAGCCCGTAGAACTCGCCTTCGTGGGTATATAGGCGGCGCATGAAGTATTCGCCCGGACTGCGTGGCGCCGGACCATCGTCGGCATGATAGTAGCCGTGCAGTGCCAGTTCATCGCCGCGGGCCAGGCGTCGCTCGAGCAGGCGGCAGAAGGTCGGCGAGCGCAGCAGCGCGTTACGGTGATGAAAGTCCGGCACCACCAGCCAGGTCATTGGGACGCCGCCCAATTCATCGATGGCCTGCACGAAGGGCTGGTAGTCCGGCCAGGTCTCCGGCGCCACATCGTGCAGCACCAGCATCAGGCTGCGCGGGCCGCTGCGCAGCTCAGCCATGGGCGCGTACCCGAGGCTGGTGGCCGAGCACCGCCTGATAATGCTGCAGCAGGCCGCTGACCACGGTATCCCAACTGTAGTGGCGCTCGACATGGCGGCGGGCCTGGCTGCCGAGAGTGCGTACCCCGGCCTCGAACGCTTCGTGCACCGCCTCGGCCATGGCCGGGCCGTCGTTGGGCCGGCACAGGCGGCCGCACTGTTCGTCGACGATCTCGCCGAAGGCCCCGGCGTGCACCGCCACCACCGGCGTGGCGCTGGCCATGGCTTCGAGAATGACCAGGCCGAAGGTTTCCTGATCGCCGGCATGCACCAGCAGGTCGGCGCTGGCGAGCAGCCGGGCGACTTCCTGGGGCGGGCAGAAATGACCGATCACGCTGACGTTGTCCGGCACATTGGCCGGCATGTTCGAGCCGACCAGCAACAGGTGGTAGTGGCGCCCGAGGGTGCGCATGCAGTCGAGCAGCACGGGCAGGTTCTTCTCCTTGGAGCCGCGGCCGGCGAACACCAGCAGGCGGGCGGTATCGGCGATGCCCAGTTCCGCGCGCAGGCCGGGGTCGCGGCGTTCGGGGTGGAACAGCGCGAGGTCCACGCCCAGGCGCTGCACATGCACATCGTCGATGCCGAGCCTGCGTAGCTTGTCGGCCATCACCTGGCTGGGCGCCAGGACCCGGTCGAAATTGCCGTACAGCTTGCTGACGTAGGCCTCGACATTGGGGGTGAACCAGTTGCCCATGCGGTTGCTCACCAGCAATGGCAGGTCGGAGTGATAGAAGCCGATCACTGGCACGTCGAGTTTGCGCCGTGCCTCCAGTGCGGCCCAGGCGGTGAGGTAGGGATCGCCCACTTCGATCAGGTCGGGCTGCAGCCCGCGCAATACGTTGCACCAGGGCGCCAGGCGCACCGGGAAGCGATAGCCGTTGCCGAACGGCAGTGGTGGGGCGGGGACGTGGTAGACGCCATCGGTATGGCTGGCGCTGGCGCCGGGGATCAGCAGGCTGTGGCGAACGCCGGGCATGGCGTCGAGGCGGCGGTGTTTGGCATCAAGATAGGTTCGCACGCCACCGCTGGCCGGGGCGTAGAACATGGTGATGTCGGCGATGTGCACGATCAGCATCCCTCCGGGATCGTCCTCGGGTGTGTCATCTGGCGGTAATGAACCGACGATGACGCGCCTGAGGGTTGACCTACCTGAAGGATAGTTTGTTCGATCGGGGTTTGGCGGGCTGTTCTGTCGCAGGGCACGCCCGCTCCCACGCAGGGAGCGGGCGGCAGGTCAGATGCGGAAGCTGCCGACCAGCTGCTTGAGGCGCCCGGCCTGCTGTTCGAGGTCCGAGCAGGCGCGCAAGGTGGCCTGCAGGTTCTCGACACCTTCCTGGTTGAGCATGTTGATCTCGTTGATGTCCATGTTGATCGAGTCGACCACGGCGGTCTGCTCTTCGGTGGCGGTGGCCACCGACTGGTTCATGCCGTCGATCTCGCCGATGCGCTGGGTGACGCTGCCCAGGCGTTCGCCGGCCTGGTTGGCGATCTCCATGCTGTCCTGGCTGTGGCGCTGGCTCTGGCCCATGGTGTCGACCGACTCGCGGGCACCGACCTGCAGTTCCTCGATCATGGTCTGTACCTGTTGCGCCGACTCCTGGGTGCGGTGCGCCAGGTTGCGCACCTCGTCGGCGACCACGGCGAAACCACGCCCGGCCTCGCCGGCGCGGGCAGCCTCGATGGCGGCGTTGAGCGCCAGCAGGTTGGTCTGCTGGGAGATGCTGGTGATCACCTCGAGGATCTGGCCAATATTGACGGTCTTGTTGTTGAGGGTCTCGATATGCGCGCTGGAATCGACGATCAGGTCCGACAGGCGGTTCATCGCTTCGATGTTGCGCTGCACCACCTGCTGGCCCTCTTCGGCCAGCAACCGGGCGGAGCTGGCATGCTGTGAAGCCTGGGCGGCGTTGCCGGCGATTTCCTGGGCGGCGGCCCCCAGCTGGTTGATCGCGGCGGCGACGCTGTTGGTGCGGTTGGACTGCTCGTCGGAGTTGGTCATCGACGAGTTCGAGGCGCTGATCACGCGCAAGGCCACTTCGTTGACCTGCTCGGTGGCCGAGGACACTTCGCGGATCGAGCCGTGGATACGCTCGACGAAGCGGTTGAAGGCGGTGCCGAGGATACCGAACTCGTCGTGGTTGTGGATCTCCAGGCGGCGGGTCAGGTCGCCTTCGCCCTCGGCGATGTTCTCCATGGCACGGGTCATGGTGTGCAGCGGTTGCAACAGGACGCGGATCAGCAGGCCAAGCAGCGCGATGATGATCACCACCGCCACCAGCGTGGCGATCACCGCGGAGGTACGGAAGGTACTGAGCATCGAGAAGGCCTTGTCCTTGTCCACCGACAGGCCGATGTACCAGTTGGCCGACGGCAGGCCTTTGACCGGGGTGAAGGTCAGCAGGCGGGTTTCGCCATTGAGCTCGACTTCGGCCAGGTCGCGGGACAGTTTCGGTGTGTTCTGCGGGAACAGGTCGGACAGGGATTTCATCACCAGGTTCTTGTCCGGGTGCACGAGGATCTTGCCTTGGTCGTTGACCAGGAAGGCATAGCCCATGCCGCCGAAGTTCAGCGAGTTGATGATGTCCACCAGACCGTCGAGCGCCAGGTCGCCGCCGACCACCCCCACCGAGCGCGAGGCGGTGCTGATGATCGAGATGACCATCTTGTTGGTGGCAATGTCGATGTAGGGCTCGGTGAGGATCGGGCCGCTGGCGTTCAGGCCGTCCTTGTACCAGGGGCGTACGCGGGGGTCGTAGCCATCGGGCATCCTGGTATCCGGTCGCACGGTGAAGGTGCCGTCGGGCTGGCCCAGGTAAATGGTGAGGAAGCTCGACGTCAGGGCGTTCTGCCCGAGCAGGGTGCCGGTGTTCTGTGGGTACTGGGCCAGGTTCTGGGCGACGTTCTCGACCAGCTTGATGCGCCCTTCGAACAGGTTGCGAATATTGGTGGAGGTGGAGTCGCCCATCTCAGCCAGGTAGTTCTCGAGGTCCGCGCGTATGGCATTACGCTGGAGATAATCGTTGTAGAGGGTGAAAAGACTGAAGGCGAGGATCACGATCAGTGATGCCGCCAGAAGAATCTTGTGGCTGAAACGAAGGCTTTTATTCATAACGTGATCGCGTCCGCTAAGGTTTTTATCGGGTCGTTCGCACAAAGCACGGCTGGAAAACAGTGCAACAATGCCCGTGGGTCCTTTTCGGGTTGTTCCTGTCTTTTTTTCTGGGAAGAATCATTTTGAAATATCGGCCGTTAAGTGGCAGAACTTGAGCAGGGGAAAAAGCAATATGTCGGATTCCTTACGAATGGTCATAGGCGCCGGGCCGGATGGCCAGCCGGTATCCCAGGCCATGCGCCTGGCCAATCGCCATGGACTGGTGGCGGGTGCCACCGGTACTGGCAAGACCGTCACCTTGCAGCATCTGGCCGAGCTGTTCAGCGACGCGGGAGTGGCGGTGTTCGCCGCGGACGTGAAGGGTGACCTGTGTGGTCTTGGCGCGGCTGGCGCGCCCCAGGGCAAGGTGGCCGAGCGGATCGCCGGGATGCCCTGGCTGAACCACAGGCCCCAGGCCTACCCGGTGAGCCTGTGGGACATCGCCGGGCAGTCGGGGCACCCGTTGCGTACCACCTTGAGCGAAATGGGCCCGCTGCTGCTGGGCAACCTGCTGGAACTCACCGACAGCCAGCAGGCCGCCTTGTACGCTGCCTTCAAGGTGGCTGACCGAGAGGGCCTGCTGCTGCTCGACCTCAAGGACCTCAAGGCCTTGCTCGCGCACCTGAAGGACAACCCTCAGCTGCTGGGCGAGGACAGCGCGCTGATGACCAGCGCTTCGACCCAGGCCTTGCTGCGTCGCCTGGCGACGCTGGAGCAACAGGGTGCCGAGGCGCTGTTCGGCGAACCGGCCCTGCAGTTGGAGGATCTGCTGCGCCCGGATGGCGACGGGCGGGGGCGCATCCACCTGTTGGACGCCAGCCGCCTGGTGCACGATGCGCCCAAGGTCTATGCGACCTTCCTGTTGTGGCTGCTGGCAGAGCTGTTCGAACAGTTGCCCGAGCGCGGCGATGCCGACAAGCCGGTGCTGGCGCTGTTCTTCGATGAAGCGCACCTGTTGTTCAATGGCACGCCCAAGGCATTGCAGGATCGCCTGGAGCAGGTGGTACGGCTGATCCGTTCCAAGGGCGTGGGCGTGTATTTCGTGACCCAGTCGCCGGGCGACCTGCCGGACGCGGTCCTGGCGCAACTGGGGTTGCGCATCCAGCACGGGCTGCGGGCGTTCACGGCCAAGGAGCAGAAGTCGCTGCGCGCGGTGGCCGATGGCTTCCGGCCGAACCCGGCGTTCGACAGCCTGGCGGTGCTGACCGAGCTGGGCATTGGCGAGGCCTTGGTTGGCACGCTGGAGGAGAAGGGCACGCCGGCCATGGTCCAGCGTGTGCTGATTGCGCCACCGCAATCGCGGATCGGGCCATTGACGGCGGGTGAGCGTGCCGCGCTGATCACAGCGTCGCCCCTGGCCGGGCGCTACGACAAACCGATCGATCGCGAATCGGCCTATGAGATGCTGACCCAGCGCAAGGGCGAGCCGGTCGAGCCCGTGCCGCAGGCCAAGGCCGATGACGACAGTTTCACCGACAAGGCCGGGGAGTTCCTGCAGAGCGCGGCGGGGCAGGCGATCAAGTCGGCGGTGCGCCAGGCGGCCAATCAATTGGGGCGGCAGCTGGTGCGCGGGTTGATGGGATCGTTGTTGGGAGGGAAGAAACGCTAGACCCGTCGCGGCCCTATCGCGGGGCGCGCTCGCTCCCACGCAGGTGGCGCGGCAAGGCTTGCATGACGGATGTGAAAAAGGCGCCCTGCAAAGGCGCCTTTTTCAGTACTGCATCAGCAATCAGCCGATGGCCTTGGATGCCAGCCAGAACAGGCCGGCCGCCAGGCCCATCGAGGCTGGCAGGGTGAGTACCCAGGCCAGCAGGATGGTCTTCACGGTGCCGCCTTGCAGGCCACTCTTGTTGGCGACCATGGTACCGGCCACGCCCGAGGACAGGACGTGGGTGGTGGACACGGGCAGGCTGAACACGTTGGCCATGCCGATGGCGCACGCCGCGGTGATCTGTGCCGACATGCCCTGGGCGTAGGTCATGCCTTGCTTGCCGATCTTCTCGCCAACGGTCAGCACCACGCGCTTCCAGCCGACCATGGTGCCCAGGCCCAGGGCCAGGGCGACGGCGACGATCACCCAGAACGGCGCGTACTCGGTAGTGGCGGTCAGGTCCTTGCGCAGCTTCTCCAGGTCGGCCTTTTCACGAGCTTCCAGGCCTGGCAGCTTGCCGACCTTCTTCGCCGTGTCATCCAGGCACAGCAGGTAGCGGCGGACTTCGACACGCTTCTCGGCGCTCAGCGCGCGATAGTCGGTCACCCCGGCGAGCGAGGATTGCAGCGCGGCGATAGTCGGTTCGGTCTGCTGCGGGTTGCAGCTGAACTGCTCGGGCAGGTCGCTCGACTTGGCCTTGCCCAGCGCCAGGAATTCGCCGAGGGTCGCGGCGTTGCGCTGGTAGAACTGGCTCAGGTGCAGGGTGGCGTCACGGGTACGCTCGATCTGGTAGGTGGTGCTGTTCAGGTCGAGCACGAACTTGGCCGGTACGATGCCGATCAGCACCAGCATGATCAGGCCGATGCCTTTCTGGCCATCGTTGGAGCCGTGCACGAAGCTCACGCCCATGGCCGAGATCACCAGCACCAGGCGGTTCCAGAACGGCGGGTGCTTCTTGTCGTCGAGCTTGCGACGCTGATCTGGTGTCTTGTGCATCTTCGACAGTGGGCGCCACCATTTCAGGCCGATCAACAGCAGGGCCGCCACGGCGAAGCCGGCCATTGGCGAGAGCACCAGCGACATGGCGATGTCGATCGCCTTCTGCCAGTTGACGCCGTCGCCCAGCGGAATGTCGCTGAGCAGGGCATTGGCCAGGCCCACGCCCAGGATCGAGCCGATCAGGGTGTGCGAGCTGGAGGCCGGGATACCGAAGTACCAGGTGCCCAGGTTCCAGGTGATGGCCGCGGCCAGCAACGAGAAGACCATGGCCAGGCCGTGTCCGGTGTTCACATTGATCAGCAGTTCGACCGGCAGCAGGTGGACGATGGCATAGGCCACCCCGACACCGCCGAGCAGAACCCCGAGGAAATTGAACACACCGGAGAAGAACACGGCCAGGTGTGGCGGCATGGCTTTGGTATAGATGACGGTGGCTACCGCGTTGGCGGTGTCATGAAAGCCATTGATGAACTCGAATGCGAGCACGAAGGTCAGAGCGAGCATCAAGCTCACGACAACCCAGGCATCCAGTCCGCTGAATAAATCGATCATGAAGGTTTTCTGGCGGTCTTAGGGGGGGCGGATTATGCCAGAAAACCATGGCAATCGATGCACCTGCCGCGGACCGATGGCAGCCAGGCATCGGCCAGTCAGGCGCCAATCGCAGCGGGAAAACAGAATAAATCTGTAGGAAATTGTCGCTAATTTTCTTGAAAATCAACGATTTGAACAGGCTGGTGGTGCTTGCTCACGATTCAAACGATCGTATGAAATTTGTGTAATTCCATTTCATACGCAGCAATTCGACAAGGGATCCGGCAGATCCAGGCGCCGACGACCGCGCGCGCGACGAGACCGATCTGGTCAGGTCTCGTCGGTGCGCAGGTCCTTCTCCATCTTTTCCAGTTCCTGGGCAAACGCCTGGTCGAGGAGGCTGGCGCGTTTGCGCCAGGGCTTGCGTTCCGGCTCGGGCTGGGCGGCATAGGTGGTGACTTCGCCACCGTAAACATCCTTGTAACGTTCAGCCTGGCGCTCAAGTTCCGCGCGCAGTTCTTCTTTCGTCACAGTATTACCTGAAGGGCTTGAAGTTGAGCGCGAACACTTCTAATACACATCATGTGTGTGGATATCCGCGCGGATATATCGTTGCAATGACATGACAGGCAAATGTTCACGGCCGTTCGAAACAGTCCGTGACGCTGCATGGGGCAAACCTCGATTCATGCCGTGGGCATGCAGGTCGGGAAGCAACGAAAGTCTGTTGATTGGATCCGTTGTGCGTCTGATGCAACCAACGAGCGGGATTATAGCAACCAGCAACTGGAAGGCTATGGTTCTTTACCGAAGATTGACTCAGGTTGCTAAGTTGCCCTGTGTGGACATTCGCTTTGTCCGATCAGGCGAGAAAGAAGTTCAAATTCCCAGAGTATGAAAGTTCACTTTTCATCGTCAGAAATGAAAACGGCCTCGCGGGTGGGCGAGGCCGTTGCCTGGGACTTCTACGGTGGGTACCTGACCAGTCTCTCCAAAGAAGCCACATGTGGCAGGGGAAAGGTATAAGCAAAAGTGTCAGCGGTCAATTGCGATTATCGGCCGTTCGTTCGATAATCGCACAAAGCGACCGATTTTTTGAGGCAGGCCCATGAGCGAAGAAACCCGCGACCCGCAAGCGAACGAGCCCACGCGCACTACCAGCCCCGCGCTGGCGCCACCAATCGTGGCATCGGCGGCCAAGCGCATCCAAGCCTTCACTGGCGACCCGGATTTCATGACCTCTCTGGCCCGAGGCCTGGCGGTGATCCAGGCTTTTCAGGAGCGCAAGCGGCACCTGACCATCGCTCAGATCAGCCACCGTACGGAAATTCCCCGGGCCGCGGTGCGCCGATGCCTGCACACCCTGATGAAGCTGGGGTACGCGACCACCGACGGGCGTACTTACTCGCTGTTGCCCAAGGTCCTGACCCTTGGCCATGCCTACTTGTCGTCCACGCCGTTGGCCGTGTCGGCCCAGCCCTATCTGGACCGGATCAGTGACCAGCTGCACGAGGCGGCCAACATGGCCACGCTGGAAGGCGACGACATCCTTTATATAGCGCGGTCGGCCACGGTCGAGCGGCTGATCTCGGTCGACTTGTCGGTTGGCGGGCGGCTGCCGGCCTATTGCACCTCGATGGGGCGCATCCTCCTGGCGGCGCTGGACGACGCCAGCCTGCACGAGTACCTGGATCGCGCCGACCTCAAGGCCCGTACCAGCCGTACCCTGCATGACCCGGAATCGCTGTTCGCCTGCATCCAGCAGGTGCGCGAACAGGGCTGGTGCGTGGTCGACCAGGAGCTCGAGCAGGGCTTGCGTTCGATTGCCGTGCCCATCTATGACGCCTCGGGCCAGGTGCTGGCGGCGCTGAACGTCAGTACGCATGTCGGGCGGGTCAGCCGTAGTGAGCTGGAGCAGCGGTTTCTGCCGATCCTGCTGGCGGCGAGCAGGGACCTGTGCCACCAACTGTTTGGCTGAAAAAGGGCCGGGGGCGCCTTGCGCCCCATCGACGGCAATACAGGGCCGCGAGCCCTGCAGGTCGAACACCCGATACCGTTTCCTGTTCGATAAACGCACAGAGTCGTTCCCGACGAATTGCACGGCCCCCGCCCGCTGATTAATGTCTGTCACAGCCGTCGGCTACGCCGACCGGACAATAACAACAGGCCCGAGGGCATCCCATGCATACCATCCCTTCGCTGTCGCGGCCGCACCCGCGCGCAGTGCTGCTGCACTCCGGCTGAGTCAAGGCCGTCGTATCCGCTGTTTCCTGTTCCTGCGCGTCAACGATGCGCGGTAGCCTGCCTGTGCCCAACTCCCGGATAACAACAATGAACAATCCCCAATCCGCTGTCGGCAACTGCCTCGATGTCCAGTCCTTCATCAATGACCAGCCGCTGTCCCGCTACCAATGGCGGGTGGTGATCCTGTGCTTTCTGATCGTCTTTCTCGACGGCCTGGATACCGCCGCCATGGGCTTCATCGCGCCGGCACTGTCCCAGGAATGGGGCATCGATCGTGCCAGCCTGGGCCCGGTGATGAGCGCCGCGCTGATCGGCATGGTGTTCGGCGCACTGGGTTCCGGCCCGCTGGCTGACCGTTTCGGACGCAAGGGCGTGCTGGTAGGGGCGGTGCTGGTGTTCGGTGGTTTCAGCCTGGCCTCGGCCTACGCGACCAACGTCGATGAACTGCTGGTACTGCGCTTCCTGACCGGCCTGGGCCTGGGCGCCGGCATGCCCAATGCCACCACCTTGCTGTCCGAGTACACGCCGGAACGCCTGAAGTCGTTGCTGGTGACCAGCATGTTCTGTGGTTTCAACCTCGGCATGGCCGGTGGTGGCTTCATCTCGGCCAAGCTGATCCCGGCCTACGGCTGGCACAGCTTGCTGGTGATCGGTGGTGTGTTGCCACTGCTGCTGGCACTGGTGCTGCTGGCTTGGCTGCCGGAATCGGCGCGCTTTCTGGTGGTGCGCAACCGTGGCACCGACAAGGTACGCAAGACCTTGGCGCCAATCGCACCGACGCTGGTGGCCCAGGCCGCGAGCTTCAGTGTGCCGGAACAGAAGGCGGTGGCGGCACGCAACGTGTTCGCGGTGATCTTCTCCGGCACCTATGGCCTGGGCACCGGGTTGCTGTGGCTGACCTACTTCATGGGGCTGGTGATCGTCTACCTGCTGACCAGCTGGCTGCCTACCCTGATGCGCGACAGTGGCGCGAGCATGGAACAGGCCGCCTTCATCGGCGCGTTGTTCCAGTTCGGTGGCGTGCTCAGCGCGGTGGCCGTGGGCTGGGCGATGGACCGTTTCAATCCGCACAAGGTGATCGGCATCTTCTACCTGTTGGCAGGCGTGTTCGCCTATGCGGTGGGGCAGAGCCTGGGCAACATCACGCTGCTGGCCACACTGGTGCTGATCGCTGGCATGTGCGTGAACGGCGCGCAATCGGCCATGCCGTCGCTGGCGGCACGTTTCTATCCGACCCAGGGGCGCGCCACCGGCGTGTCGTGGATGCTCGGGATCGGTCGCTTCGGCGCGATCCTCGGTGCATGGAGCGGCGCTACCTTGCTGGGGTTGGGTTGGAATTTCGAGCAGGTGCTGACGGCGCTGCTGGTGCCGGCGGCATTGGCGGCAGTGGGGGTGGTGGTCAAGGGGCTGGTGAGTCACGCCGACGCGACTTGATCGGTAGCCTCTGCGGGAGGGCGCAGCTGCTCCCGCAGGGCAGGCAGATATGAATAGCAGGGTAACAAATGGTTCGATAACCGAACAAAAGTGCGATTATCGGATTGTAACGCCCCCGCCAGCCTCCGTAATCTGGGCCCATCGCAGCGACGCAACGGCCCGCTGCTCACTGACCCGACTCGTCCTGACCAGGAGTCTCCAATGGCAGCAATCCTCTCGCTTCACGAGGCCGTGAAGCAGTTCATCCAGGATGGCGACAGCGTCGCCCTCGAAGGCTTCACCCACCTGATCCCGACCGCCGCCGGTCACGAGATCATCCGCCAGGGCAAGCGTGACCTGACCCTGGTGCGCATGACTCCGGACCTGATCTACGACCAGCTGATCGGGGCCGGTTGCGCTCGCAAGCTGATCTTCTCCTGGGGCGGCAACCCCGGTGTCGGTTCGCTGCACCGCCTGCGCGACGCAGTGGAGAAGCAGTGGCCGCATGCCATCGAGATCGAGGAGCACAGCCACGCCGACCTGGCCAACGCCTACGTCGCGGGCGCCTCCGGCCTGCCGTTCGCGGTGCTGCGCGCCTATGCCGGTTCCGACCTGCCCAAGGTCAACCCGCTGATCAAGAGCGTCACCTGTCCGTTCACCGGTGAAGTGCTCGCCGCCGTGCCATCGGTGCGCCCGGACGTCACCGTGATCCATGCGCAGAAGGCCGATCGCAAGGGCAACGTGCTGTTGTGGGGCATCCTCGGCGTGCAGAAGGAGGCGGCCCTGGCGGCCAAGCGCTGCATCGTCACTGTCGAGGAAATCGTCGATGACCTGAACGCGCCGATGAATGCCTGCGTGCTGCCGACCTGGGCGCTCAGCGCGGTCTGTCTGGTGCCCGGCGGCGCCCATCCGTCCTATGCCCACGGCTACTACGAGCGCGACAACCGCTTCTACCAGGCCTGGGATCCGATCGCCCGCAATCGTGAGTCGTTCACCACCTGGATCGACACTTTCATCCGTGGCACCCGGGACTTCACCGAATTCCAGGCCAAGCTGGCCAGCACCGCGGAGGCCGCGCAATGAGCTACTCCACTTCCGAAATGATGACCGTCGCCGCCGCCCGTCGCCTGCGCAACGGCGCCGTGTGCTTCGTCGGCATCGGCCTGCCGTCGAAGGCCGCCAACCTGGCGCGCCTGACCTCGTCGCCCGATGTCGTGCTGATCTACGAATCCGGCCCGATCGGCGCCAAGCCCAGCGTGCTGCCGCTGTCCATCGGTGATGGCGAGCTGGCCGAAACCGCCGACACCGTGGTGCCGACCGGCGAGATCTTCCGCTACTGGCTGCAGGGCGGGCGCATCGATGTCGGTTTCCTCGGCGCCGCCCAGGTCGACCGCTTCGGCAATATCAACACCACCGTGGTCGGCGACTACCATGCACCGAAGACCCGCCTGCCGGGCGCCGGCGGAGCGCCGGAAATCGCCGGCTCCGCCAAGCAGGTGCTGATCATCCTCAAGCAGTCGCCGCGCGCCTTCGTCGACAAGCTCGATTTCATCACCTCGGTCGGTCACGGCGAAGGCGGTGATTCGCGCAAGCGTCTGGGCCTGCCCGGTGAGGGGCCGGTCGGCATCATCACCGACCTGTGCATCATGGAACCGGAAGCGGGCACCCATGAGTTCGTGGTCACTTCGATCCACCCGGGCGTCACCCGCGAGCAGATCATCGCCGCCACCGGCTGGGCGATCCGTTTCGCCGACGACGTGCAGGAAACTGCCGCGCCGAGCGACGTCGAACTGACCGCCCTGCGCGACCTCGAAGCCCGCACCGCCGCTGCCCACGGCCAGACGGCAGGAGAAGCCTGATGCGTGACGTATTCATCTGCGACGCCATCCGCACCCCCATCGGCCGCTTCGGCGGCGCCCTGGCCGGCGTGCGCGCCGACGACCTGGCGGCGGTGCCGCTCAAGGCGCTGATCGAGCGCAACCCGACAGTGCGATGGGACCAGCTCGACGAAGTGTTCTTCGGCTGCGCCAACCAGGCCGGCGAAGACAACCGCAACGTGGCGCGCATGGCGCTGCTGCTGGCCGGCCTGCCGCAAAATGTCGCGGGGGTGACCCTCAACCGCTTGTGTGCCTCGGGCATGGACGCCATCGGCACTGCCTTCCGCGCCATCGCCAGCGGCGAGATGGAGTTGGCCATTGCCGGCGGCGTCGAGTCGATGTCCCGCGCACCGTTCGTGATGGGCAAGGCCGAGAGCGGCTATTCGCGCAACATGAAGCTCGAGGACACCACCATCGGCTGGCGTTTCGTCAACCCGTCGATGAAGGCGCAGTACGGCGTCGACTCGATGCCCGAGACCGCCGACAACGTCGCCGACGATTACCAGGTGTCGCGTGCCGACCAGGACGCCTTCGCCCTGCGCAGCCAGCAGAAGGCCGCCGCCGCGCAGGCCGCAGGCTTTTTCGCCGAAGAGATCGTGCCGGTGCGTATCGTCCACAAGAAGGGCGAGACCGTGGTCGAGCGTGACGAGCACTTGCGCCCGGAGACCACCCTGGAGGCACTGAACAAGCTCAAGCCGGTCAACGGTCCGGACAAGACGGTCACCGCGGGCAATGCCTCGGGTGTCAACGACGGCGCGGCGGCTCTGATCCTGGCCTCGGCCGAGGCGGTGAAGCAGCACGGTCTGACCCCGCGTGCCCGGGTGCTGGGCATGGCCAGCGCTGGTGTCGCACCTCGGCTGATGGGCATTGGCCCGGTGCCGGCGGTGCGCAAGTTGACTGAGCGGCTGGGGCTAGCGGTGGCGGATTTCGATGTCATCGAGCTCAATGAAGCCTTCGCCAGCCAAGGGCTGGCGGTACTGCGCGAGCTGGGCGTGGCGGACGATGCACCGCAGGTGAATCCCAATGGCGGTGCGATTGCCCTGGGGCATCCGCTGGGCATGAGCGGGGCGCGGCTGGTGCTGACGGCGTTGCATCAGCTGGAGAGGAGCGGTGGACGCAAGGGGCTGGCGACCATGTGCGTGGGTGTCGGGCAAGGGTTGGCGCTGGCCATCGAGCGGGTCTGATCGCAGGCATGACGTGATTGTCTGTAGGAGCGGCCTTGTGTCGCGAAAGGGCCGCAGAGCGGCCCCAAGACCTTTGTTCCAACGCGAAAGTCGCCGGGGCTGCTACGCAGCCCCTTCGCGACACAAGGCCGCTCCTACAGGGAACCGTGTCCGGCAGGGAACGAGATTGTTACTGGGTATGTCTAGACTTTGCAGTGACCCCCAGGAGTGAAAACACCATGACTTCCAGCTATTACACCGGCGAAGAACGCAGCAAGCGCATCTTCGCCATCGTCGGCGCCTCGTCGGGCAACCTGGTGGAATGGTTCGACTTCTATGTCTATGCCTTCTGTGCCATCTACTTCGCCCCGGCCTTCTTCCCCTCCGACGACCCCACGGTCCAGCTGCTCAACACCGCCGGGGTATTCGCCGCCGGCTTCCTGATGCGCCCCATCGGCGGCTGGATCTTCGGCCGCCTGGCCGACCGCCACGGGCGCAAGAATTCGCTGATGATCTCGGTGCTGATGATGTGCGGCGGATCGCTGATCATCGCCTGCCTGCCCACCTACGCCAGCATCGGCACCTGGGCGCCGGCCCTGCTGCTGGTGGCGCGGCTGATCCAGGGCCTGTCGGTGGGCGGCGAGTACGGCACCACCGCCACCTACATGAGCGAAGTGGCCCTGCGTGGCCAGCGCGGCTTCTTCGCCTCGTTCCAGTACGTCACCCTGATCGGCGGCCAGCTCCTGGCGGTGCTGGTGGTGGTGATCCTGCAGCAACTGCTCACGGAAGAAGAACTGCGCGCCTATGGCTGGCGCATCCCATTCGTGGTCGGCGCGATCGCCGCGCTGATCTCGCTGATGCTGCGCCGCTCGCTGAAGGAGACCAGCAGCGCCGAGACCCGCCAGGACAAGGACGCCGGCAGCATCAGCGGGCTGTTTCGCAACCATGCCGCCGCCTTCATCACCGTGCTGGGCTACACCGCGGGTGGTTCGCTGATCTTCTACACCTTCACCACCTACATGCAGAAGTACCTGGTCAACACCGCGGGGATGAATGCCAAGAGCGCCAGTTTCGTGATGACCGGCGCGCTGTTCCTGTTCATGATCCTGCAGCCGGTGTTCGGCATGCTGTCCGACCGGATCGGGCGGCGCAATTCGATGCTGCTGTTCGGCGCCCTGGGGACGATCTTCACCGTTCCGCTGCTGATGGCGCTGAAGACCGTGAGCAGTCCGTTCATGGCCTTCGTGCTGGTGACCCTGGCGCTGTGCATCGTCAGTTTCTACACCTCCATCAGCGGCCTGGTTAAGGCCGAGATGTTCCCGCCGCAGGTCCGGGCGCTGGGTGTCGGGCTGGCCTATGCCGTGGCCAACGCGGTGTTCGGCGGCTCGGCCGAATACGTGGCCCTGGGCTTGAAAGCCATGGGCATGGAGAACACCTTCTACTGGTACGTGACCGCCATGATGGCGGTGGCCTTCCTGTTCAGCCTGCGTCTGCCGAAGCAGGCGGCGTACCTGCACCATGACCATTGAGGACGTTGCATGAGCAACCAGCTGTTCGATGCCTACTTCACCGCGCCGGCCATGCGCGAGGTCTTTTCCGACCGTGGCCGGTTGCAGGGCATGCTCGACTTCGAGGCAGCGCTGGCGCGTGCCGAGGCGGCTGCCGGGCTGGTGCCGCACACGGCGGTGGTGGCCATCGAGGCGGCCTGCAAGGCCGAGCGCTATGAGGTCGGTGCCCTGGCCGAGGCCATTGCCACTGCCGGCAACTCGGCCATCCCGCTGGTCAAGGCGCTGGGCAAGGTGGTCGCCAGTGGCGTGCCCGAGGCCGAGCGCTACGTGCACCTCGGGGCGACGAGCCAGGATGCGATGGACAGCGGCTTGGTGCTGCAACTGCGCGATGCCTTGGCCTTGATCGAGCGCGACCTCGGCAAGCTGGCCGATACCCTTGCACGTCAGGCGCTGCACCATGCCGACACGCCCCTGGTGGGGCGTACCTGGCTGCAGCACGCAACGCCGGTGACTCTCGGGATGAAGCTGGCCGGCGTACTGGGTGCGTTGACCCGGCATCGCGAACGCCTCAAGGAGCTGCGCCCGCGTCTGCTGGTGCTGCAGTTCGGTGGGGCGTCGGGCAGCCTGGCGGCGCTGGGCAGCAAGGCGTTGCCGGTAGCCGAGGCACTGGCCGAGCAGTTGCAGCTGAGCTTGCCCGAGCAGCCCTGGCACACCCAGCGCGATCGCCTGGTGGAATTCGCTTCGGTGCTGGGCCTCATTGCCGGCAGCCTGGGCAAGTTCGGCCGCGATGTCAGCCTGCTGATGCAGACCGAGGCGGGCGAACTGTTCGAGCCTGCGGCGCCCGGCAAGGGCGGGTCCTCGACCATGCCGCACAAGCGCAACCCGGTAGGCGCGGCGGTGCTGATCGGCGCCGCCACCCGCGTGCCGGGGCTGCTGTCGACGCTGTTCGCCGCCATGCCCCAGGAGCACGAGCGCAGCCTTGGGCTGTGGCACGCCGAATGGGAAACCCTGCCGGATATCTGCTGCCTGGTCTCCGGCGCCTTGCGCCAGGCCCAGGTGATCGCCGAGGGCATGCAGGTGGACGCCGCGCGCATGCGCCGCAACCTCGACCTTACCCAAGGCCTGGTGCTGGCCGAGGCGGTCAGCATCGTGCTTGCCCAGCGTCTTGGCCGCGACCGTGCCCATCACCTGCTGGAGCAATGCTGTCAGCGCGCCGTGGCCGAGGGGCGGCACCTGCGTGCCGTGCTGGGTGACGAGCCGCAGGTCGCTGCCGAACTGTCCAGCGACGAACTCGACCGCCTGCTCGATCCGACCCACTACCTCGGCCAGGCCCGTGTGTGGGTGGCGCGGGCGGTGGCCGAACATCAACGATTCACTGCTTGAAGGAGACCGCTGTGGCGCACGTGCAACTGGCCGATGGCGAACTGCATTACCAACTCGACGGTCCGGCCGATGCGCCGGTGCTGGTGCTGTCCAACTCGCTGGGCACCGATCTGCACATGTGGGATATCCAGATCCCGGTGTGGGCCGAACATTTGCGCGTGCTGCGCTACGACACCCGTGGCCATGGTGCATCGCTGGTCACCGAGGGGCCTTACAGCATCGACCAGCTGGGTGAAGACGTACTGGCGCTGCTCGATGCACTGGATATCGAAAAGGCCCACTTCGTCGGCCTGTCCATGGGTGGCCTGATCGGTCAGTGGCTGGGCATCAATGCCGGCAGCCGCCTGCTCAGCCTGACCCTGTGCAACACCGCGGCGAAAATCGCCAACGACGAGGTGTGGAACAGCCGCATCGATACCGTGCTCAAGGGCGGCCAGCAGGCCATGCGCGATCTGCGCGATGCGTCCACCGCCCGCTGGTTCACCCCGGCCTTCGCCGCTGCCGAGGCGGACCAGGCCCAGCGCATCTGCCAGATGCTGGCGCAGACCTCGCCCGAGGGCTACGCGGCCAACTGCGGCGCGGTCCGCGATGCCGACTTCCGGGACCAGCTCAACCGCATCCAAGTGCCGGCCCTGATCGTCGCCGGCACCGCCGACGCGGTCACCACCCCCGAGCACGGCCGCTTCATGCAGGCCGGCATCCTCGGTGCCGCTTATGTAGAGTTCCCTGCCGCGCACCTGTCCAATGTCGAGATCGGCGCGCCGTTCAGCCGCCGGGTGCTCGACTTCCTGCTGGCCCGTTAAGGAGCATCCGATGGACGAGAAACAACGCTACGAGGCGGGCATGCAGGTGCGCCGCGCGGTGCTGGGCGATGCCCATGTCGACCGCAGCCTGGAAAAACTCAATGACTTCAATGGCGAGTTCCAGGAGATGATCACCCGGCATGCCTGGGGCGATATCTGGACGCGCCCGGGATTGCCACGGCACACCCGCAGCCTGATCACCATCGCCATGCTGATCGGCATGAACCGCAACGAAGAACTCAAGCTGCACCTGCGCGCGGCGGCCAACAATGGCGTGACGCGGGAAGAGATCAAGGAGGTGATCATGCAGAGCGCGATCTACTGCGGGATTCCAGCGGCCAATGCCACCTTCCACCTGGCCGAGTCGGTGTGGGATGAGCTGGGGGTGGAGTCGCGCACTCAGGTGACTTGAGAGATTGCCGGGGCTGCTGCGCAGCCCATCGCGACACAAGGCCGCTCCCACAGGCCTGTGCAAACCCCTGTGGGAGCGGCCTTGTGTCGCGATGGGGCGCGCAGCGGCCCCTGACTCTTCTGGTTAGATCGCCGCTTTCTTCTGGCGGATGGCCACCGGCCCGGCATTGGCCTCCACGGCCTTTTTCAACTCAGGGCACAGCCCGGCCATGAACGCCAGCTCCGCCACCACGAACAGCGGCCCGATGATCAGCCCGCTGAGGTCATCGACGAATGCTGGCTTGCGCCCTTCGTACCAGTGCCCGACGAACTGGATGATCCAGCCGACCACGAACGCGCCCAGTCCGGCGCTCAACCACACGCCGGTGCCCTGGACGGCCAGCGCCTGTCCGGCCCACAGGCACAACCCCAGCAGCAGGCCCATCACCAGCCCGAAGCGCAGGTCCAGGCGCAGGTAGAACCACGCCGACCAGCCCGCCAGCAGCAGCGCCGGTGACAGCCAGAGACCCGCCACGTCCCAACCGGGACGCGACAGCAGGATGGTCACCGCCAGCACGATCAGCGGAATACCGATGAAGTGGGTGGCGATGTTGCGTGGATCGCGGTGATAGGCCGCGTATTGACTCAGGTGTTCGACGAGGTTTTTCATTGTTGTTCCTCCATCAGGGGTGAGCGCAGCTTGCCCCGTTCTTCCATCGTCGTCTGTCGCCTGGCCGACAGAGTCCGCTTTGCGAGGCACCATGCTCGACCCGCGTACCCAGCTTGTGCATGGCCAGTGGTTCCGGCAATTGCCCGTTACCGTTCAGGATAGCCTGCTGGCCTTGGCTCGTCCGCGTGAGCTGGCGCCAGGGCAATGCCTGTTCCAGCGCGGCGATGCGCCTTGCGGCCTGTACGCGGTGCTCGAAGGGGCGATGCGTGTCGGTGCGGTCAGCAGCGAGGGCAAGGAGGCATTGCTGACGCTGGTCGAGTCGCCGCACTGGTTCGGCGAGATCAGTCTGTTCGATGGCCAGCCGCGCACCCATGACGCTTTCGCCGAGGGCGCGACGCGGTTGCTGTGGATCCCCCAGGCGCCGCTTCTCGAGTGGCTGGCAGGCGAGCCCCGCCATTGGCGCGACCTGGCCCTTTTGATGAGCCAAAAACTGCGCTGGGTGTTCGTCGCCCTGGAGCAGCAGAGCCTGCTGGCCGCCGCGCCGCGGGTGGCGCAGCGTTTGTTGCAGATGGCCGAAGGCTACGGCGAACGCGATGTCGCCCAGTGGCGGCTGCAGGTCTCTCAGGAGCAGCTGGCGCTGATGCTGTCGCTGTCACGTCAGACCATCAACCAGATCCTCAGGAACCTCGAGCAGTCCGGCGTGGTGCGCCTGGGCTATGGCGAGGTGGAGATTGTCGACGCGCCGCGTCTGCGGGCGATGGGGCGGCATCCAGGCTGACCAGGGTATCGATCATCGCCCGAGCCGCCGGCGACAGGCGATAGCCGCTGCGGCTGATCACCCCGCATCGCACGCTCAGCACTTCCAGGCCCGGGGGCAGGTTGCGCCAGTGCAGGCGTACCAGGTGGCCGGTGGCCAGGTCCTCGCTCACGGCTTCTTCGCTGGCGGTGCCGATGGCGTCGCTGGCCAGCACCACGCTGCGCAGCACGGCAAGATGCTCGGTCTGCAGGTGCGGAGTGAAATCGCTGCGCCCGCTGAGGTTGGCCAGGCGCTTGCGCACGCCCGGGGCGAGCAGGGCGCTGGCCAGCGGATAGGCGAACAGGTCGTTGGTCGACAGGCTGTCCTTGGCCAACAGCGGATGGCCGGGACGGCAGAAGAACAAGCCGGGACGTGGGGTCAATGGTTCGGTGTGGAAATTCGGGTCGGCCTCGAAGGGGCGCACGTCATCGACGAAGAACTCGATCTGCTCGCGGCGCAGGGCTTGGCCCAGGCGTTCGGCATTGTCCACCAGCAAGGCGCTGCGAATACCCGGGTGAGTCGCGATGAAGTGCTGCAGGGCCTGGGGCACCAGGCGCACGGCCAGGGCCGGACCGCAACCGAAGTGCAGTTCGCCGGCATCGAGCTTGGTCATCTGCAGGACCTCATTGTTCAACTGCGCGGCGCCCTGCACCAGGCGGCGGGCGTGCTGCAGCACCACCTGGCCCTCGGGTGTCGGCGGCAGTGCCTTGTTGGCGCGATCGACCAGCGCGCAGCCGAAGGTCTGCTCGAGGTTCTGGATGGCGCGGCTGAACGCGGGCTGGGTGATGCCCATGGCTTCGGCGGCGCGGACGAAACTGCGGTATTCGGTGAGGGCGATGAAATAGCGCAGTTGGCGGAGGTCCATGCTCGGGCTCTGGTGCGGGGATCAGGGCTCGGTTTTAGCGGGTTGTTACATATAGCGTCAAAGAATGTTATTTGATTTAAATATTCACTTTAGTTATTTGCTGGGCGGCTGGCCTGATCGCGAGGCGGGCCCGCTCCCACGCCGCGTGCACAACGTAGGAGCGGCGTGGGAGCAGGCTCGCCCCGCGCTGGAGTCAAAGGAGATTGAACGGATAACTGACGATCAACCGGTTCTCGTCAAACGCATTGGTGCTGAAGTCCCGGCGCATGGTCGAGTTGCGCCATTTCACCGACAGGTCCTTGAACGTCCCCGATTGCACGACATAGGCCAGTTCGCTCTCCCGCGCCCATTCCTTGCCATTGTTCGCACCGCCGGCATGCACGTTGTCGCCCTTGATATAGCGGTTCATCAAGGTCAACCCGGGAATGCCCACGGTGACGAAATTGAAGTCATGGCGTACCTGCCACGAGCGCTCCCCGGCATTGTCGAAGCTGGCGTTGTAGCTGTCGTTGGCCAGGGTGCCGCCGCTGGTGCCATTGACCCGCATCCAGGCATCGTCGCCGCTGACCTTCTGCAGGCCGACGTAGAAGGTATGGCCCTGGTAGCGCGCCGAGAGCATCGCCGAGGCGGTGCGGTTGTCCAGGTCGCCCGCGCGGGCGCTGCCATCCTCCTTGCCGAGGAAATAGCCCAGGTTGGCGCCGAGGGTCCAGTCGCCCAGCGGCTGGCTGTGCACCAGGTTCAGGTACTGCTGGCGGTAGATGTCTTTCAGTCGGGCATCCCACAGGCCGACCAGGGTGCGCTTGTCGTTGAAGGTGTACTCGCCGCCGGCGAAGTTGAAGCGATCGGAGGTGATACCCGCGCGGCCCTGCATGAACATGTCTTCCATGCTCGCGTCGTTGCGTGGGCTGTTGCCACGGAACTGGCCGGCATAGACGGTCAGGCCGTCGATCTCCTTCGAGGTGAGCTGGCCGCCGCGGAAGGTCTGCGGCAGCGAGCGACCATCGTCCGAGCGCAGAATCGGCAGTACCGGCATCCATTCGCCGACCTTCAGTTCGGTCTGCGCCAGGCGAGTCTTGAACGCCACGCCCAGGCGGCCGAAGTCATCCGCCGGGCGGCCATCGTCGTGCACCGGCAGCAGGTGGGTGCCGGCCGTGCCCTTGCCACCGTCCAGCTTGATCGAGTACAGCCCGAGCACATCGACACCGAAGCCCAGGGTGCCCTGGGTGAAGCCGGAGCGGGCGTCGAGGATGAAGTTCTGGGTCCATTCCTCGGCCTTGCCCTGGGGGTTGGCCGGGTCGACGAAGTTGCGGTTGATATAGAAGTTGCGCAGGTTGAGGCTGGCCTTGGCGTCCTCCAGGAAGCCACCTTCGGCGGCCAGGACGGGCAGGGCGCAGGACAGGGCCAACAGGCCCGGCAGCAGCTGGCGTGCGGGTTGCAAAGTGCTCATCTGTCGTGGATCTCTTGTTTTTATTGGGCGAGCCGGTGCGCTGCGGGTGCGGGCCGCAGGGTTGGCGTCTTTAGAGAGAACTTGTGCAACGTTGCGTGGGTGATGGTGCGGGGGAGGGTGGGCGCGAGGCAATTCGTCGCAAGTGGAAGGGGGCGATTATCGAACGAATTGTTTGGGCATCGGGCCTCATCGCCGGCAAGCCGGCGCTCCCAGGGTTCGCGCTGATCTCATGGCTTGCGCTGTACCTGTGAGAGCCGGCTTGTCGGCGAGAGGCCGGTAGAAGCTCCAAACAAAAAGCCCACCGCGAGGGTGGGCTTGATGCTGTTGCTGGAGCAATCAGCCTTTTGGCGTCTGGATCGAAGCCTGCTGCTGGGTCTGCTCGTACCAGCCGCCGCCGAGGGCCTTGTACAGGTTGACCTCGCTGACCAGTTGCGACAGGCGGTCGCTGATCAGTGCCTGCTGGGCGCTGAACAGGTTGCGCTGGGCATCGAGGAAGGTCAGGTTGCTGTCGATCCCGATGCGGTAGCGGCGCTCGGCCAGGCGGTAGTAGTCCTGGTTCGCGGCCACCAGGTCGCGCTGGGCCTGCAACTGCTCCTCGAAGGTCTTGCGCGCGGCCAGGCCGTCCGAGACTTCCTGGAAGGCGGTCTGGATGGTCTTTTCGTAGCGGGCGACGTTGATGTCCTTCTGGATCTTCGAGTAGTCCAGGCTCGCTCTCAGGCTGCCGGCGTTGAAGATCGGCAGGTTGATCTGCGGCTGGAACAGCCAGGTGCCCGAACCACCCTTGAACAGCCCGTCCATGTCCGGGCTCAGGGTCCCGGCGTTGGCGGTCAGGCTGATGCTTGGGAAGAACGCTGCGCGGGCCGCACCGATGTTGGCGTTGGCGGCCTTGAGCAGGTGCTCGGCTTCCTGGATGTCAGGACGGCGCTGCAGGATGTCGGACGGCAGGCCGGCCGGTACTTCGGCCAGCTGGTCGGCATTGAGCTCCAGCGGTTTGGGCAGGGTGCCCACTCCGGTCCCTACCAGCACGGTCAGGCTGTTCAGGTCCTGGGCGACCTGGCGCTGATACTGCGACAGCCGGACTCGAGCGCCTTCCACGGCGGTACGCGCCTGGCTCAGGTCGAGCGCCGAAGCCACGCCTACCTCATTGCTGCGACGGGTAAGGTTGTAGCTTTCTTCGTACGTCTTCAGCGTTTCCTCGGTCAGCTTCAGCAGGGCCTGGTCGGCCTGCCAGGTGTAGTAGGCGTTGGCCACGCTGGCCACCAGGCTGATCTGCGTGGAGCGGCGTGCCTGCTCGCTGGACAGGTAGGTCTCCAGGGCCTGTTGCGTCAGGCTGCGCACCCGGCCGAACAGGTCCAGCTCATAGGCGCTGACGCCGAGGGTGGCCGAGTACTGGCTGGTGATGCCCGCCTCGCCGGTCTGCGACATGTTCGCCGGCGTCCGCTGGCGGCTGCCGCTGCCATTGGCCGTAACGGCCGGGAACAGGTCGGCGCGCTGGATGCGGTACTGGGCGCGGTAGGCGTCGATGTTCAGCGCCGCGACGCGCAGGTCGCGGTTGTTTTCCAGCGAGGTCTGGATCAGCTGCTGCAGCGCCTGGTCGTGGAAGAACTGGCGCCAGCCCTGTTCGGCTGCAGCGACGTTGGCCGACTCGGTCGGCGAGTACGCCGGGCCTTGTGGCCACTGCGCGGCCACCGGGGATTCCGGCGCCTGGTAGTCGGGGATCAGCGAGCAGCCGCCGAGGATGAAGGCGGTGACCGCCAGGGATAACAAAGACTTGGTCATTGCCCAGCCTCATAACGTGGAGTTTCAGGGGTGGCGTCTTCTTTCGGCTCTTTGCTGCCGAACAGCGACGACACTGCGACGAAGAACAGCGGTACCCAGAAGATGGCCAGTACGGTCGCACTGATCATGCCGCCGATTACACCGGTACCGATGGCGTGCTGGCTGCCCGCACCGGCGCCGCTGGCGATGGTCAACGGTACCACGCCGAGGATGAACGCCAGCGAGGTCATGATGATCGGGCGCAGACGCATGCGGCAGGCCTCGACGGCCGCGTCGTACAGGCTGCGGCCCTGCTCGTGCAGCTCCTTGGCGAACTCGACGATGAGGATCGCGTTCTTCGCTGCCAGGCCGATGGTGGTCAGCAGGCCGACGAGGAAGTACACGTCGTTGGACAGCCCGCGCAGGCTGGTGGCGATCAGCGCACCGATGATACCCAGTGGCACCACCAGCACGACGGCGATCGGGATCGACCAGCTTTCGTACAGGGCCGCCAGGCAGAGGAACACGAACAGCACCGAGAGGGCGAACAGCGCCGGCATCTGCGAGCCGGAGAGTTTTTCCTCGTAGGACATGCCGGTCCAGGAGTAGCCGATACCGCTTGGCAGTTCACCGGCGATGCGCTCGACTTCGGCCATGGCCTCACCGGTACTGTAGCCAGGGGCCGGGGTACCGAGGATCTCCACCGCTTCGACGCCGTTGTAGCGCGACAGCTTCGGCGAGCCGTAGCTCCATTCGCCCTTGGCGAAGGAGGAGAACGGCACCATCTCGCCCGCGCCGTTGCGCACGTACCACTTCTGCAGGTCTTCCGGGCTCATCCGCGAGTTCGGCTCGCCCTGGATGTACACCTTCTTGACCCGGCCACGGTCGATGAAGTCGTTGACGTAGCTGCCGCCGAGGGCGATCGACAGGGTGTTGTTGATATCGGCGATGGTCACGCCCAGGGCACTGGCGCGCTCGTCGTCGATGGTCAGCTGGTACTGCGGCTCGTCGTTCAGGCCGTTCGGGCGCACGGCGCTGAGGATCTTGCTCTGCGCGGCCTTGGCCAGGAACTGGTTGCGCGCTTCCATCAGCTTCGCGTGACCGACACCGGCGCGGTCCTGGAGGAACACGTCGAAGCCGGTGGCGTTACCCAGTTCGAGCACCGCGGGCGGAGCGAAGGCGAACACCATCGCATCGCGGAAGCCGAAGAAGTGCATCTGCGCGCGCTGGGCGAGGGCGAACACGCTGTTCTCCTTCGAGCGCTCGCCCCATGGCTTGAGCATGATGAACGCCATGCCCGAGCTCTGGCCACGACCGGCGAAGTTGAAACCGTTCACGGTGAACACCGACGACACGGTATCGGCTTCTTCCTTGAGCAGGTACTCGCGCATCTGGTCGACCACCACCTGGGTGCGCTCGGCACTGGAGCCGGCCGGGGTCTGCACCTGGGCGAACAGCACGCCCTGGTCTTCCTCGGGCAGGAACGCGGTGGGAATGCGGGCGAACAGCCAAATCATGCCGACCACGATCAGCGCGTAGGCGAGCAGGAACGGAATCTTGTTGCGCAGGATAGTGCCAACGCTACGCTCGTAGCCCACGACGCTGCGGTCGAAGTTGCGGTTGAACCAGCCGAAGAAGCCGCGCTTGGCCACATGATGCTCGCCCTTCTTCAGCGGCTTGAGCATGGTGGCGCACAGGGCCGGGGTGAAGATCAGCGCCACCAGCACCGACAGGCCCATGGCCGAGACGATGGTGATGGAGAACTGGCGGTAGATCACACCGGTGGAGCCGCCGAAGAACGCCATGGGCAGCAGTACTGCCGACAGCACCAAGGCGATACCGACCAGGGCACCCTGGATCTGCTCCATGGAGCGCTTGGTCGCCTCCTTCGGTGGCAGGCCCTCCTCGGACATCACCCGCTCGACGTTCTCCACCACGACGATGGCGTCGTCCACCAGCAGGCCGATGGCCAGGACCATGGCGAACATGGTCAGGGTGTTGATGCTGAAGCCGGCGGCGGCGAGGATGCCGAAGGTACCCAGCAACACCACCGGAACGGTCATGGTGGTGATGATGGTGGCGCGGAAGTTCTGCAGGAACAGGTACATCACCAGGAACACCAGGACCACGGCTTCGATCAGGGTGTGGATCACCCCGCTGATCGACTCGGTGACCACTGGCGTGGTGTCGTACGGGAACACCGCCTTGACACCCGGCGGGAAGAACGGCTCCAGGTCGGCGATGGTCTGGCGCAGCGCCTTGGCAGTGTCCAGGGCATTCGCGCCGGTGGCCAGCTTGACCGCCAGGCCCGAGGCCGGCAAACCGTTGTATTGGGCGCTGACCGCGTAGTTCTCGCCACCCAGGCCGACCGTGGCGACATCGCCCAGGCGCACCTGGGAGCCGTCGGCGTTGACCTTGAGCAGGATCTTCTCGAACTGCTCTGCGGTCTGCAGGCGGGTCTTGCCGATGATGGTGGCGTTGAGCTGGGTACCCGGCAGCGCCGGCAGGCCGCCGAGCTGGCCGGAAGACACCTGCACGTTCTGCGCGGAGACCGCGGTGCGTACATCCACAGGCGTCAGTTGGAACTTGTTCAGCTTGGCCGGATCGAGCCAGATACGCATGGCGTACTGAGCACCGAACACCTGGAAGTCACCCACGCCAGCGGTACGCGAGATCGGGTCCTGCATGTTGGAGACGATGTAGTTGGCCAGGTCGTCCTTGGTCATGCTGCCGTCTTCGGACACCAGGCCGATCACCAGCAGGAAGTTCTTCACTGCCTTGGTGACGCGGATACCTTGCTGCTGCACTTCCTGCGGCAGCAGCGGGGTGGCCAGGTTCAGCTTGTTCTGCACCTGGACCTGGGCGGTATCGGCGTTGGTGCCCTGTTCGAAGGTAGCGGTGATGGTCATGCTGCCGTCGGAGTTGCTTTCCGACGACACGTAACGCAGGTTGTCGATACCGTTGAGCTGCTGCTCGATCACCTGCACCACGGTGTCCTGCACCGTCTGCGCCGAGGCGCCCGGGTAGGTCACGGCGATGGCGATGGCCGGCGGCGCGATGCTGGGGTATTGGTTGATCGGCAGCTTCAGGATCGACAGAGCGCCGACCAGCATGATCACCAATGCGATCACCCAGGCGAAGATCGGGCGATCGATAAAGAACTTCGACATGGTTTACTCCGCTTTGGCGTCTGCTTTCGCTGCGCTGGCCTGATCGGGGCCGCCCGGCTTCTTGACGTTGGTGGCTTCGCTGACCTTGACCTCGACGCCTGGGCGCACGAACTGCAGGCCTTCGGTAATCAGGCGGTCACCCGGATTCAGGCCTTCCTCGATCAGCCAGTCGCTGCCCAGGGTACGGCTGGCCTTGAGCTGGCGCAGTTCGACCTTGTTCTCCTGGTTGACCACCAGTGCGGTGGGCGAGCCCTTGAGGTCGCGGGTCACGCCCTGTTGCGGCGCCAGGATGGCGTTGGCGTTGACCCCGGCCTTCAGCCGCGCATGCACGAACATGCCGGGCAGCAGGGTGTGCTCGGGGTTGGGGAAGATGGCGCGCAGGGTGACCGAACCGGTGGTCTCGTCGACCGCGACTTCGGAGAATTCCAGGCGACCCTGTTGCTTGAACAGGCTGCCATCTTCGAGCACCAGCTGGACCTGGGCGGCGTTCTCGCCGGCCTTCTGCAACTGGCCGCTTTCCAGGTCACGACGCAGCTTCAGCAGCTCGGCGGTGGACTGGGTGACGTCGACGTAGATCGGATCGAGCTGCTGGATGGTGGCCATGGCGTTGGCCTGACCGTTGCTTACCAGTGCGCCCTCGGTGACCGACGAGCGGCCGATGCGACCGCTGATCGGTGCCAGGACCTTGGTGTAGCGCAGGTCGATCTGGGCGCTCTTGAGCGAGGCATCGGCTTGCAATCGTTTGGCATTGGCGTCGTCGTATTCCTGTTTGGACACGGCCTGCTCGTCGATCAGCTGCTTGTAGCGCTCGGCCAGCGAGCGGGTCGCCTGCAGGTTGGCCTGGGCGTTGGCCAGGTTGGCCTCGTAGACGGCGGGGTCGATCTGGTAGAGCTGCTGCCCTTCCTTGACGTCGCTGCCTTCCTTGAACAGGCGCTTGAGAATGATGCCATTGACCTGTGGTCGGACCTCGGCCACCCGGTAGGCGCTGGTGCGCCCCGGCAGTTCCGAGGTCAGGGTGAAGGCTTGGGGTTGCAGGGTCACGACGCCGACCTGAGGAGCCTGCGGCGCTGGCGCTGCTTCCTCTTTCTTACAGCCACTGAGCAGGGTTGCCAGGGCCACGGCGGAAACCAGGGCGGTTACGGCTGGCTTGAATTGCATGAGGATCCTCGGGTCGCAGGAGCAGGGGAGCTCAAGAATATAGTGGAAGAGTCTTGTAGGAAAAACGCTATCCGGTGGATAAATAGCTTGCTAAGGAATATACTTGCATTCATGGTTGTTTGTAAATAGCGCAGGTGAGTCGTGGATCTTTCGCCACGGATCGCCCAAATACACCCGGGAGCGGCCTTGAAAAGAGCTTGCCCCGGCCTGATTCCCGCCCGCCAAGCGAGCGTGCGGGGCCTGACGAGGTTGTACTGCCATGGTCCGTCGAACCAAAGAAGAAGCCCAGGAAACCCGCGCCCAGATCATCGAGGCGGCGGAAAAGGCCTTCTACAAGCGCGGGGTTGCGCGAACCACCCTGGCCGACATCGCCGAGCTCGCGGGGGTGACCCGCGGCGCGATCTACTGGCACTTCAGCAACAAGGCCGATCTGGTACAGGCGCTGCTCGACAGCCTGCACGAGACGCATGACCACCTGGCCCGGGCCAGTGAAAGCGAAGATGAGCTGGATCCGCTCGGCTGCATGCGCAAGTTGCTTCTGCAAGTGTTCAGCGAGCTGGTGCTCGATGCCCGTACCCGGCGTATCAATGAAATCCTGCATCACAAGTGCGAGTTCACCGACGACATGTGTGAGATTCGCCAGCAGCGCCAGGGGGCGGTGCTGGACTGCCACCAGAGTATTGCCCTGACCCTGGCCAACGCCGTGCGACGTGGCCAGCTACCGGCCGATCTCGACCCCGAACGGGCGGCCATTGCGACATTTGCCTATGTGGATGGCCTGATTGGGCGCTGGTTGCTGCTACCGGACAGCTTCGACCTGCTGGGTGACGTTGAAAAATGGGTCGACACCGGGCTGGACATGCTGCGCTTGAGCCCGGGCCTGCGCAAATGACACTTTGTGAATGATTGTGATGAAGTGTTTCCCCCATACATTAAGGGGGGATTAATACTTTGTCATGACCGGATTTGCTCCCTGCAGGGCGCGGGGCTTTCAACGCCCGCGCAATTGCCGGTCCGGCAACGCCAGCGCGGCCAACAGCCCGATCAGAGAGGCCGCGGCACTGGCCAGCAACAGATGGCGGAAGGTCTCCAGCAGGCGTGCCTGGGTCAGTGGGTCCGCCTCGCCCATCTTGAGGCTGCCCAGCAACGGGTTGCCCATCATCTCTAAGCCTCCCTGATGCAGCAGCGCCAGCAGCAGGCTGGACATGCAAGCGACGCCCATGGCCCCGCCGAGCGAACGGAACAGGTTGGTGGTGCTGGTGGCCACGCCGATATCCTTCATCTCCACCGCGCTCTGTGTACCGACCAGAGAGGTGGGGAACTGCAGGCCACAGGCGATCCCGGTCAGCAGCATGAACAGCGCGCTGAGCAGCCCCGATTGCGGCGGCGTCAGGGCCATGGCGGCGATGGCCACGGGCATCAGCAGTGCGCCCGTGAGGATCTGTGGCTTGTAACGGCCGGTCAAGCTGGTGATGCGCCCGCCCGTGAAGGCGCCGATGGGCAGGCCCATGGCCAACGGCAGCAGGTGCAGCGCGGCGCTGTCCGCCCCGGCTCCGGTGATGCCCTGGAAACGCAAAGGCATGAGCATGGTCAGCGAGATCGACTGGAAACTGGCGAAGAAGATCACGCACCAGCACAGCACCGCGACCCGATTGCCGAATAGCCCCAGCGGCAACAATGGTTCACGACAGCGCCGTTCATGAATGACGAACACCAGCACGCCGAGCACCGCGCAGCCAAGCAGCGCCAGCACTGGCGTCGAAAGCCAGGCATGGCCCTGGCCGACCAGGGTGATGCCCAGCAGCAGACCGCCCAGGCCGATGATCATCAGCAGCGCGCCGAGATAGTCCACCTGCGCTTCGCGGCGTTGTACCGGCAATCCATCCAGCGCACGGTGGATCACCCACAAGGCCGCCAGCCCCAGCGGCAGGTTGATCCAGAACACCCAGCGCCAGGACAGGTACTCGGTCAGCCAGCCGCCAAGCACCGGCCCGGCCACGCTGGCCAGGGCGTACATGCTGCTGAAGTAGCCCTGGTAGCGGCCGCGTTCGCGCGGCGGCACGAAGTCACCGATGATCGCCTGGCTCACCGACACCATGCCGCCGGCGCCGATGCCCTGGATGACGCGCGCCAGCACCAGCTGCGGCATGTCCTGGGCCAGCCCGCAGGCGATCGAGGCCAGGGTGAACAACGCGGTGCCGGTGAGGATCATCCGCCGCCGTCCATAGAGGTCGCCCAGCTTGCCGTAGATCGGCACGGCGATGGTCATGGCCACCATGTAGCCGGAGATGACCCAGGCCAGCAGGCCGACATCGTTGAACTGAGCGGAGATCGCCGGCATGGACACGGCGACGATGGTCTGATCGAGGGCGCCAAGGAAGATCGCCAGCATCAGGGCGGTCAGGACGCTACGCAGGGCGGTAGGGGGCAGGGCGGCGGTCACGGGTGTACCTTGTTGTCGGTGTTGGCGCAATCGCGAGGCATCGTCGGAGCCAGTTCGCCCCGCGATGGGCTCATTTCAGGGTGGGAATTGTAACCTGAGTTACATAGCTACCTATGTACTACCTGCATCCCCTATGCAAGATCGGCATTGGCGCATTCATCCAGTGCTGCTTGGCCGCGTGATATCGTGGCCGGGCCGCAGAGGCTGAAATCCGGGGCCTGCACCAGCGTGGTGCGGCCGTTTGCCGCAGGGTTTCGCGTCACTGTATGTCCACACCTTCTATTCCTCTGCCTGCATGTCGAGCATGACCGCCCAGATGGCGACGGTTGGAACAGTCAGGTAGACCCGGTACAGGGGTCGGTTGTCAGCCGTTCACAATTTTCTCATTACAAGCGGAGTGATCATGCCCAAGGCTTCCCACCACGATCTGCGTTTTGCCTTCCGCGAACTGCTTGCTTCAGGTTCGTGCTATCACACCGCCTCGGTCTTCGACCCGATGTCCGCGCGCATCGCCGCGGACCTGGGCTTCGAAGTCGGCATTCTCGGCGGCTCGGTCGCCTCGCTGCAGGTCCTGGCCGCGCCGGACTTCGCCCTCATCACCCTCAGTGAGTTCGTTGAGCAGGCCACGCGCATTGGCCGGGTCGCGCAACTGCCGGTGCTGGCCGACGCCGACCACGGCTATGGCAACGCCCTCAACGTGATGCGCACGGTGATCGAACTGGAGCGTGCCGGCGTGGCCGCCCTGACCATCGAGGACACACTGTTGCCGGCCCAGTTCGGCCGCAAGTCCACCGACCTGATTCCGGTCGATGAGGGCGTGGGCAAGATTCGTGCGGCGCTGGAAGCGCGTGTGGATTCGGCGCTGGCGATCATCGCCCGTACCAACGCCGGCGTGCTGACCACCGAAGAAATCATCGTGCGCACCCAGAGCTACCAGAAGGCCGGTGCCGATGGCATCTGCATGGTGGGTGTGAAGGACTTCGAGCAGTTGGAACAGATTGCCGAGCACCTCAGCGTGCCGCTGATGCTGGTCACCTACGGCAACCCGAACCTGCGCGACGACGAGCGCCTGGCACGCCTGGGCGTGCGTATCGTGGTCGACGGCCATGCGGCCTATTTCGCCGCCATCAAGGCCACCTATGACTGTCTGCGCCAACAGCGTGGCCAGCAGCACAAGTCGCACAGCCTCAGCGCCACCGAGCTATCGCACACCTACACCCAGCCGGAGGATTACATCCGTTGGGCCAAGGAGTACATGAGCGTCGAGGAATGATCCCCGTTACCTGACGGCGCTCAACGTGGCAGTGTGGGGGACGCAGTGCTCGTGGACGCAACTGGCGGCGGCATTGGGTTGGCTGCGTAGCAGCTCGACCCGCCAGCAGGCGGAGCCGTAGAGCCCTGCCACCGCGACGAGGGCGAGGACGATGGCGCAATACCGGGTTCTGATGCTCATGGTGCGGACCTCCTGCTGATGCAACAGGTGATACCTCAAGCATAGGCCTGCCTGGCTGATCTGCACGAGTTACAGACCCAGTCCTTGATCCCACTCCGGCTCGTCCCTGAATCGCTGCGCGAGAAAGTCCAGCATGCTGCGCAGGGTCGCTGGCATGTGCTTGCGTGAGGTGTACACGGCATTGAGCGTCAGCTCCCTGGGCCTGGCCTCTGGCAGCAGGCGCACCAGCTCGCCACTGCGCAGCGCGGCTGCCGCCTGATAGGTGGGCAGCATGGCGATTCCGGCGTTGGCCAGCGCGGCCTTCTGCAAGGTCATGGCTTCGTTGGCGCTGAGGTTGCCCTGCACCGGTACGGCGACGTTCTGCCCATCCACCTCGAAATGCCACAGGCTGTGGCCGAAATAGGCATGGGTCAGGCAATTGTGTCGGCTCAGCTCTTCCACCTGCCGCGGCGTGCCGTGCTCGCGCAGGTAGGCGGGGCTGGCGCAGATCACCGAACGGCACACGCTCAGGCGCCGGGCGATCAGGTTGGGGTCGACATCGTTGCTGGTGCGGATTGCCAGGTCGATGCGTTCGTCCACCAGGTTGACGGTGCGGTCGAGCATCTGCAGCTCCACCTTCACGCCGGGATAGCGTTTGACGTAGGCGGCCAAGGCATCCACCAGCTGGGCCTGGCCAAACGACGTGCTGACACTGATGCGCAGCTCGCCGCGCGGTGCGTCGTCCGGCTGACGCACGGCGTTCTGCAGGTCGCCGGCCAGTTCCAGCAACTGGCGGCAGCGTGGCAGGGTTTCCTGCCCGGCGGCAGTCAGGCTGAGCTTGCGCGTGGTGCGCTGCATCAGCCGTGCGCCGACCCAGTCCTCCAGCTCGGCCAGGTAGCGCGAGACGACCGGCCTCGAAAGTTCCAGATGATCCGCCGCGGCCGATTGGCTACCCAGGTCGACGACGGTGACAAAGACGCGCATGGCGTTGAGACGGTCCATGATCTGCCCGATTTCAGAAACAAACTATGTTGCAGCATCGCATTTTTTGTATTGGATCGGGCAACTAAGCTTGTTTCCATCGTCCCGTACACAGGAATGCCCCATGTCGCTCTTCACCCCTCTGCGTGGCCTGCTCCTGGCCTGCTTGACCCTGGCCGGCCCGGCCATGGCCGCCGAACCGCTCAAGCTCGATGTCTACAACCCCGGCCATGACGCCATCTTCCCGGTCAGCTCGGTGATCGTCAGTGGCGAGCACGATGCCATCCTGGTCGACGCCCAGTTCGGCAAGGCCCAGGCCCAACAGGTGGTCGAACGCCTGCGCAAGAGTGGCAAACAGCTGACCACCATCTATGTCAGCCACGGCGACCCGGACTACTACTTCGGCCTGGACACGCTCGTTCAGGCGTTCCCCAAGGCGCGGGTGGTGGCCTCGGCCGCGACCGTCGAGCATATCCGCAAGACCATGGACGCCAAGCTTGCCTACTGGGGCCCGCAGATGGGCGCCGACAAACCGGCGAAGCTGGTGGTGCCGGAGGTCCTCGAGGGCAATCGCCTGGAGCTGGAAGGCAACGCGCTGGAGGTGGTCGGCCTCGACGGGCCGCAGCCGGATCGCAGCTTCGTCTGGATCCCTTCGATCAAGGCCGTGGTCGGTGGCGTGGTGGTGTCCGAACATATCCATGTGTGGATGGCCGACACCCAGACTGCGCAATCCCATGCCGACTGGCTGAGCACCCTGGCGCACATCGAAAAGCTCGCGCCGCGTACCGTGATCCCGGGTCACTACCTGGGCGACAGCAGCCGTTCGCTGGCGGCGGTGCGCTTCACCGCCGGCTACATTCGTGACTTCGACGCCGAGGCCGCCAAGGCTGCCAACGCCGCCGCGCTGATCGCGGCGATGAAGCAGCGCTACCCGAACCTTGCCGACGAGAGCTCCCTGGAACTGGGCGCCAAGGTCGCCAAAGGCGAGATGAAGTGGTAACCCCTTTCAACCAACTGGAGTGTTTTCCATGAGCAAGATCGCAATCATCGGCGCCACCGGGCGCGCTGGCAGTCAGTTGCTGGAGGAGGCGCTGCGTCGTGGCCACAGTGTGGTGGCCATCGCTCGCGACCCAGGCGCGCTGCAAGGCCGTGAAGGTGTGACGGTCAAGGCGCTGGATGCCAAGGACAGCGCCGCCTTGCAGGCGGCGGTCACAGGCTGCGACGCCGTCCTGAGCGCGGCGCATTTCTCCACTCTCGAACCCCACGCGATCATCGAGCCGGTCAAGCGTGCCGGCGTCAAGCGCCTGCTGGTGGTCGGCGGTGCCGGCAGTCTGCTGCTGCCCTCCGGGCACCGGGTGATCGACAGTCCGGACTTCCCCGAAGCCTACAAGGCCGAGGCCAGCGCCGGGGTGCGCTTCCTCGATGTGCTGCGTCAGGAACCGTCGCTGGACTGGACCTTCCTGTCGCCGTCGGCGGAGTTCGTCGAAGGTGAGCGCAGCGGGCGTTACACGCTGGGCAAGGATCACCTGCTGATCGGCGCCGATGGCAAGAGCTGGATCACCTTCGCCGACTATGCGATCGCGATGATCGATGAGCTGGAGAAACCGGCGCACTCCCGGGCCCGGTTCACGGTCGGATACTGAGCCGTCTTCATCGCTGGTGACAGCGGCGAGCCTGCTGTGGGAGCGGGGCTGCCTGATTATCGAGCAGCACGCTCGCACAGCCACTCCATCAGCTCGGCCAGCCCTGCGGGCAGGGTCTTCGATGGGGTCACCAGGTAATACCCTTTCCCGGTTGTCACCTTCAGCTCGAACGGCATGCATAACCGCCCGGCGCGCAGATCATCGCCGATCAGTGAAAAATCGCCGATGGCAACCCCAGTCCCCTGCGCCGCCATCGCCATCGCCATGTCCAGCGTCTCGAAATGCTGCTTCGGCCCCTGCGGCTCGAATCCGGCTCCGGCCGCCTGCAACCACAGCCGCCAGTCATGCTCGTCCCGCGATGGATGCAGCAGCATGTGCCGGGTCAGGTCCTGCAATTGCAATGGACCGTCCGACAGGGATGGCGCACAGACTGGCGTCAGTTGCTCGTCGAACAGCTTGCACACCTGCAGTCCCTGGTTGGGTTCGGCGCCATAGACCACCGCCGCATCGAAGCCCTCCCGGCGAAAATCCACGCCATGCTGCACGGTGGTGGTCAGCTCCACCGGTACGTCAGGGCGCAGGGCTTGCCACTCCATCAGGCGTGGCAGCAGCCAACGCATCACGCAAGTGGGGGCCTTGAGTTGCAGTGTCGAACTGCGCCCGCCGACCTCGCGTACGCCTTGCTCGAGCAGGGCGAAGAGCTGCTGCACCCTGGGCAGCCAATCCTGGCCTTCGCGCGTCAGGGCCAGGCCGCGTGCCTGGCGCTGGAACAGCGGGTAACCCAGGTGCTCTTCCAACCCGGCGATCTGTCGGCTGACCGCACCCTGAGTGATATGCAACTGCTGCGCCGCGCGGGTGAAGTTGCAGTGCTGGGCGGTCACCAGGAAGGTATGCAAGGCGGGGAGGGGCGGTAGGCGTTTCATCACAGGTGAGCCATGAGGTCAAGTCATGGCTAGTATGTGTTTTTTTGCATTGTGGCGGTAGCCACCACTTGCTTCCATGAACACCGATCTCAACAAGAATCGGGTATTCGACGATGGCAACCTGTGGCGAAGTGCTGGTAAAACTCCTCGAAGGCTATGGCGTTGACCATGTCTTTGGCATTCCTGGCGTGCATACCGTGGAACTCTACCGTGGCCTGGCGGCGTCCTCGATCCGCCATGTCACTCCGCGCCATGAACAGGGCGCCGGTTTCATGGCCGACGGCTACTCACGCACGCGTGGCAAGCCAGGGGTGTGCTTCATCATCACCGGCCCGGGCATGACCAACATCACCACCGCCATGGGCCAGGCCTATGCCGACTCGATCCCCATGCTGGTCATCTCCAGCGTGCAGTCCCGCGACCAGCTCGGCGGCGGGCGTGGCAAGCTGCACGAGCTGCCCAACCAGTCCGGCCTGGTCGCTGGCGTGGCGGCATTCTCGCAGACACTGATGAGCGCAGACGACCTGCCCCAGGTCCTGGCCCGTGCCTTTGCCGTGTTCGACGGTGCCCGGCCGCGCCCGGTGCATATCGAGATTCCACTGGATGTGCTGGTCGAGCCGGCCGATCACCTGTTACCGGCGCGCCCGGTCCGCACCGCCCGCGCCGGTGCCGCGCCGTTGGCGGTGCAGCAGATGGCCACGCGCCTGGCCAAGGCCCGACGGCCGCTCATCCTTGCGGGTGGCGGCGCCCTGGGGGCTGGCGATGCGCTCACCCGCCTGGCCGAGCACCTGCAGGCGCCGGTGGCGCTGACCATCAACGCCAAAGGCCTGTTGCCTGCGCGCCATCCCCTGCAGATCGGTTCGACCCAGACCCTGCCGGCCACCCGTGCCTTGGTGGCCGAGGCCGATGTAGTGCTGGCCGTCGGCACAGAGCTGGCCGAGACCGACTATGACGTGACGTTCAAAGGTGGTTTCGAGATCCCCGGGAGCCTGCTGCGGATCGACATCGACCCGGACCAGACCGTGCGCAATTACCTGCCGGAACTGGCGCTGGTCGCCGATGCGGAGCAGGCGAGCGAAGCGTTGCTGGTGGCGCTGCAACTGCAGCCGCAACCACGGCGCGACGCCAGCTGGGGGGCTGCCCGCGCCGCGCGCTTGCGCGTGGACAACGCCGCCACCTGGGATCAGCCGACCTTGAGCCAGACGCGTCTGCTGACCGGCATTCTGGAAACATTGCCCAACGCCATCCTGGTGGGCGACTCGACCCAGCCGGTGTACACCGGCAACCTGACCCTGGACATGGCCCAGCCGCGTCGTTGGTTCAACGCCTCAACCGGTTACGGCACGCTGGGCTACGCCTTGCCGGCGGCGATGGGCGCCTGGCTGGGCAGCGCCGAAGTACCTGCGCAGCGCGCGCCGGCGGTGTGCCTGATCGGCGATGGCGGCCTGCAGTTCACCTTGCCGGAGCTGGCCAGCGCGGTGGAAGCCCAGGTGCCGCTGATCGTGCTGCTGTGGAACAACCAGGGGTACGAGGAAATCAAGAAGTACATGGTCAACCGGGCCATCGAGCCGGTGGGCGTGGATATCCATACCCCGGACTTCATCGGCGTGGCGCGGGCGCTGGGGGCCGACGCCGAGGACGTCGGCGATCTCGTCCAATTGCAGGCGGCGCTGGCACGGGCGGTGGAGCGCAAGGGGCCGACCTTGATCCAGGTGGATCAAGGGCAGTGGCAGCAGGCGGTGCAAGGCTGAAGTGCGCGCGAGGGCTATGCCCTCGGTTCGCGGGCACCGCGGGTTGTTCAGCTGGCGCTCGCACGTAGGCGTGCCACGTCGCGTATCGGTGGCGCGCCGTACAACCGGCTGTATTCGCGGCTGAATTGCGATGGGCTTTCATAACCCACCCGATACCCCGCCACCGCTGCCTCCAACCCGTCGTTGAGCATCAATCGCCGGGCTTCCTGCAGGCGCAGTTGCTTCTGGTACTGCAACGGGCTCATGGAGGTCACCGCCTTGAAACGGTGATGCAGGGTCGACGTACTGAGGTTGACCTCGCGCGCCAGGTCCTCGATCCGCAACGGTTCCTGATAATGCTTGTTGAGCCAGGCGATGGCCTGGCAGACCCGGTGGGTCTGGCTGTTGGACAGGGCGATCTCGTACAGGCGCCAGCCTTGCGGGCTGCGCAGCACGCGATACATCAGTTCGCGCCGCACCAGCGGGGCGAGCACGGCGATGTCGCGGGGCGTATCGAGCAGGCGCAACAGGCGCAACAGGGTATCGAGCAACTGCGCATCGCTCCTTTCCACGAACAGCCCACGGCCGGCGGACTGGCTGGGCACCAGCATCGGCCCGCTTTCGGCGATCAGCTGACTGATCTGCGCCGGGTCGATGTCCAGGCGTACACCCAGGCACGGGTTCTCGGGGCTGGCTTCGAGCAGGGCGCCGGTAATGGGCAAGGTTACCGAGACCACCATGTAGTGCAGCGGGTCGTAGGTATACCGTTCGTCGCCGAGGAACAGCGTCTTGCTGCCCTGGGCGAGGATGCACAAGGCCGGTTGCGCCAGTGCGGGAATGCCGCGCACATCTTCCTCGTAGCGGGTCAGGTACAGGTCGTCGATGGCCGACACCGGCCCGTATGGGCCATGGCCATGGCGTTGGATCAGGCCGGCCAGCTCCTGGCGTTGCTGTTCCAGGATCGGGTCGAGGGGGATGGATGGCGTCATGGCGGGTTTCCTCTGCTGACCGGGGCAGCATAGGTTTGGGCAATGACCGGCGCTAGTCGAAAGCTGCAGATCGATTGCCTGATCCTGCCGCACGGCAGGATCAGGCAATCGGTCGGCAGTAATGGCCTAACGTCGCGCGTGGGCGAGCCCCTAACCTTGGCAGCCTGGTTTTCCCGTCCGTAGCGCTTCAAGGAGATCGTTCATGACCCAGCAGCAACCGGTCACACACCTGGCTTTCATCCGCGCCAGCAACGGTCGTTCCGCGGAACTCGGCGTGCGCCTGCGCGACCTGCTCGAGCCGTCGCTGCAAACGCCGGGCTGCCTGAGTTTCAGCGTGCAGCGCTCGCAGGTCGATACCGACCTGTGGCTGCTCAGTGGCAGCTGGCGCGACCAGCAGGCGATGAGCGGCTACTTTGCCTCGCCCACGCTGGCGGTGTTCGGCGAACTGGTGCAGGAACAGGTGGTCAGCAGCCTGGACCTGCATACCTTCGCCTAGCGTGTAGAATGCCGCCCCTCGATCACACAGGCGGAGTGCAGCATGGCACGTAGAGAGTTCCCCCACTTCGAAGCGGTTTCGGCGATGGTCCCGGTGGAAGGCGGCGGCTACAGCGCGGCGATCGCCGTGAAGGCCCTGGGCATGGGCGGCGCGCCGCGATTTCACAAGGTGCTCGACGGGCAGGTGTTCAAGTCGGCGATCGCGGCCGACGAGGCCGCCTGCGCCGAGCTCGAACGCCTGCAGGGCGTGGGCGAGGAAGGCGAGCTGGTCTTCTGATCAGGCCTGCGGGCGGGCCATCTTGAACAGTTCGCCCAGGGCGAAGTAGGCGGCCGGGCCGCCGCCACGCAAGATCGGCTCGGCGGCCGCAGTGTCATAGAGGCCATCCTTGAGCAGGTGTTCGGCAATGTGCACTGCCACCACCTCGCCCAGGATCAGCCAGCTGGGAACCAGCGCCTGGTCGGCGCGCTTGAGCTGGACGATCTGGCTCACCTTGCACTCGAAGCTCACCGGGCTTTCGCCTACCCGCGGCACCTTCACCACGTTCGAGGCGGTGGGGGTGAGGCCGCTCAGCACGAACTCATCGACATCCGCCGCCACGGCGGCGCAGCTCTGGTTCATCTGTTCCGCCAAGGGGCGGGTAGCCAGGTTCCAGACGAATTCACCGGTCTGTTCGATATTGTTCAGGCTGTCTTTGCGCCCGACGCTGCAGAAGCCGACGATCGGCGGAATGTAGTTGAAGGCGTTGAAGAAGCTGTAGGGCGCCAGGTTCAGGCGGCCTTCAAGGTCGTGGCTGGAGATCCAGCCGATGGGGCGCGGGCCGACGATGGCGTTGAACGGGTCATGGGGCAGGCCGTGGCCTTTGGCGGGTTCGTAGTAGTACATCTGCGCAAGGCCGCGAGGCCCTTCCTGGTTGGGAACGAGGCGCCTAGTGTGCCAAGGCTTTGCCCGGCTGCAAATGATCAAGCCCGGCCGAGGCCGGGCTGGTTGCGCGCATCGGTGATCAGCCGATGCGGTGGCCGTTGGTGCGATCGAAACCGTCTTCGGCGAAGCGCTGGGCGCCGGTGCGATCGAAACCATCTTCGGCGAAGCGCTGGGCACCGGTGCGGTCGAAGCCATCTTCGGCGAACCGCTGGCCGCCGGTGCGATCGAATCCGTCTTCGGCGAAGCGTTGGGCGCCGGTGCGATCAAAACCATCTTCCGCGTAGTTGGCCGATTGGCGCTCTACGGCTGCGAAGGTGTGGGCGTTGGTGCGGTCGAAGCCGTCTTCGGCGAAAGCGCCGGTAGCCAGTACCGAGAGGGCGAGAGTGAGGATCAGTTTGTTTTTCATGGTCGTTGCTCCGGGGGGTTGCCGAGGTTGTTGTTTCCTATGGCTCTAATGCTACGCCAATGAATTCGATTAAAAAGCGCAAAAATAAGCGCATAAAAATCCAATTAATCGATATATGTGCGTGCGGTAATCGTTCAGCTGGCGCCCCGCTCGCCGACAGGCTGACGCTCCTGGTTCCTGCATTGGAGGTCGCCTATCGGCGAGGAGGCCATTACAGGGTGTCGGTAGGCAATTAATAGGAAGTTAAGGGGGAGCGACCGTTCGTCCTAAGCACGGCTCTGGAATCCGCTGATGATTTCCCCCAAAAAAAAGGGCGCCCCGCATGCGGGGCGCCCTTTTGCCTGTCAGCGACAGGTGGATCAGTCAGTGGTGATCCGCGAGTGCTGCTTGGTGTCCTTCATGGTCGCGTAGACCAGCAGCGAGCAGGCGATACAGCCGGTGACGTACCAGTAGAAGCCGGTTTCCATGCCGATGCTCTTGAACCACAGGGCCACGTATTCGGCGGTGCCGCCGAAGATCGACACGGTCAGCGCGTATGGCAGGCCGACGCCCAGGGCGCGGATCTCGGTAGGGAACAGCTCGGCCTTGACCACGGCGTTGATCGAGGTATAGCCGCTGACGATGATCAGCGCGGCCATGATCAGGAAGAACGCGCCCCACCAGCTCTGGATGGTGTGCAGGGTGCTGAGGATCGGTACGGTGAACAGCGTACCGAGCACGCCGAAGGCGATCAGGATCGGACGCCGGCCGATCTTGTCGGACAGGCCGCCGATCACCGGCTGCAGGCACATGAACAGGAACAGCGTTGCCGCCGAGATGGTGGTCGAGTCGCTGATGCTCATGCCCACGGTGTTGACCAGGTACTTCTGCATGTAGGTGGTGTAGGTGTAGAAGGCCAGGGTGCCGCCCATGGTCAGGCCGACCACGGTCAGCAGTTCCTTGGGGTGGCGCATCAGGGTGCGCATCAGGCTTTCCTTGGACTTTTCCTTCTTGGTGAAGGAGGCGGTCTCTTCCATGCCGCGGCGCAGGTACAGCGCAACCACCGCGCACAGTGCGCCGATGACGAACGGCACGCGCCAGCCCCAGGCATACAGCTCTTCGGTGGTCAGCACGTTCTGCAGGATGATCAGCACCGCCAGGGCGATGAGCTGGCCGGAGATCAGGGTCACGTACTGGAAGCTGGAGAAGAAGCCACGGCGTTCCTTGCTGGCCATCTCGCTCAGGTAGGTGGCCGAGGTGCCGTATTCACCACCTACCGAAAGGCCCTGCATCAGGCGGGCGATCACCAGCAGGATCGGCGCGGCGACGCCGATGGTCTCGTAGCCTGGGGTCAGGGCGATGACCAGCGAGCCTGCGCACATCAGCAGTACCGAGGCCATCAGCGCGGCCTTGCGGCCCTTGCGGTCGGCGTACAGGCCCATCAGCCAGCCACCGATCGGGCGCATGAGGAAGCCCACGGCGAAGATCGCGGCGGTGTTGAGCAGTTGCGCGGTGGTGTCGCCGGCAGGGAAGAAGGCCTTGGCGAAGTACAGCGAGAACGCGGCGTAGACATACCAGTCGTACCATTCGACCATGTTGCCGATGGAACCACTGAAGATCGATTTGAGGCGGGAGGCGGTGGACTTTTCCGCGGCGGGTGCAACGGCCGCCCCGGTGGGCAGAGTGCTGGCGTTATCCATCAGGGATACCTTCTCGTTGTTTTTGTGGAGCGCGCTCGGGGCGCAGCTTGAGAAGGGTTTTGCAGGAGGTGTGCCAAATGGGTGCCGGGTGATCCATTTGGGGGCGTCTTGCGCCCATCGCTGGCAAGCCAGCTATCACCCAGGCCGTGTCCTGGCTGGGTGGCGAATAAACCTGGGGGCGCTGGCGTGCCAGCGATGGGCTGCAAGGCAGCCCCTTGGATCGAGGGGCGAATGAGCAATCTTCCGCTCATTTGCTTGAATCGATAGGCGGATATCCGCTCATTGGTTTTCGAGAAAATCCTCGCGCGCCAACCCGTGCCGCTGCATTTTTTCGTTCAGGGTGCGCCGCGGCAGCTGCAGCGCCTCCATCACCCCTTTGATCTCGCCCTTGTGCTGGCGCAAGGCAGCGCGCAGACACTGGGCCTCGAAGGCTTCCATCTGCTCGCTCAGGGACTGTGCATCCGGCAGGGTTTCCAACGCCGGGGAGCCCAACCCCAACGCATGGCGCTCGGCGGCATTGGCCAGTTCGCGCACGTTGCCCGGCCAGTCGTGGGCCAATAGCCGGGCAAGCTGCGCACCGCTCACCGGCGGGGCAGTGCGGCCCAGGCGTTCGGCGGCGGCACGGGAAAAGTGCTCGAACAGCAGGGGAATGTCCTCCCGCCGTTCGCGCAGGGGCGCCAGATGCAGTTCGGCAACGTTCAGACGGTAGGCCAGGTCCTCGCGGAAGCGCCCGGCACGGGCCTCCTCCAGCAGGTCGGGCTTGGTCGCGGCGATGATCCGCAGGTCGATGGCGATGCTCTGGTTGGCGCCCAGGCGCTCCAGTTTCTGCTCCTGGATCACCCGCAACAGCTTGGCTTGCTGAGCCAAGGGCATGCTTTCGATCTCGTCGAGGAACACGGTGCCGCCGTTGGCGTACTCCAGCTTGCCGATGCGCTTGCCCTGGGCGCCGGTGAAGGCGCCGCTTTCATGGCCGAACAGCTCGGCTTCGAACAGCGCTTCGGGAATGGCGGCGCAGTTGAGCGCGACGAACGGCTTGTCGGCGCGCGGGCCGAAATCGTGCAGGCAGCGGGCCACGCGCTCCTTGCCGCTGCCGGTTTCGCCCCGGATCAGCACGTTGACCGGCAGGCCCGCCAGGTCGAGCACCTGGCGGCGCAGCTGCTGCAGCCCCTGGGACATGCCCAGCAGGGTGCCTTCCAGTTGCGCCTTGAGATCGGCCTGCTCGTGCAGGCGGCGGTTCTCCAGCACCAGCTGGCGTTTTTCCAGGGCACGGCCGAGGCTGCCCATCAGGTGCTGTGGGGTGAAGGGCTTTTCCAGGAAATCGTAGGCGCCGTTGCGCATCGCTTCGACCGCCATGGGCACATCGCCATGCCCGGTAAGCAGGATCACCGGCAGGTCGGGATCGTCCCGCTGCACGCGCTCGAGCAGTTGCAGGCCGGACAACCCGGGCATGCGTACGTCACTGACGATCACCCCGGGGAAGTTGCGCGGCAACTGGGCCAGGCATTCGTCGGCGCGGGCGAACAGCTGCACGCTGAACCCCGACAGGCTCAGCCACTGTTGCACCGCGGTACGGATGCTGGCTTCGTCATCGACGACGATCACTGAATTCAACATGGGGACTCCAGGTCGCGGGGCAGGGTGAGGCTGAAACGCGCACCGCCCGGCAGGTTCTCGACCTGCAGGCGGCCACCGGCATCGCTGACGATGCCATAGGAGATCGCCAGTCCCAAGCCCAGTCCCTCGCCCACCGGCTTGGTGGTGAAGAACGGGTCGAAGACCTTGGACAGATCGCTTTCCTGGATGCCGCCGCCGGAGTCCAGCACGCTCAGTCGCCATTGTCCGTCATCGGCCTCGATGCGGATCTCCAGGCGTTTGTAGCGCTTGTCGGCCATGGCGTCGAGGGCGTTGCGCAGCAGGTTGATCAGCACCTGCTCGAGGCGGATCGCATCGCCGCGCACCCACGCCGGCCGTGCCAGGTACAGCGCCACTTCCACCTCCTCGGCGCGGATGCGGGCATCGAGCAGGTGCAGGGCCTGGTCGACCACCAGGGCCAGGTCGAGGCGCTCGCGCAAGCCGCCGGGGCTGTTGCGGGCGAAAGTCTTCAGGTGGCCGGTGAGCGCGGCCATGCGTGTGAGCATCTGCTCCAGCGGCTCCAGGGCCTGGCGTGCCTGTTCGTGGCGACCCTGGTCAAGCAGCAGGCGCAGGGTTTCCAGTTGCATGCGCTGGGTGGTCAGGGGCTGGTTGATTTCGTGGGCCAGGGCCGCCGACATCTGCCCCAGCGCCGCCAGCTTGGCCGACTGCACCAGGCCTTCCTGGGCCGTGCGCAGGTCGCGGGTGCGCTCTTCGACCTGGCGCTTGAGTTCTTCGCGGCTGCGCTGGCGCAGGCGGGCCAGGCGCAGGCGCTGGCTGACGAACAGGGCGGCGAACACCAGGCTCAGCCAGATCGCCGAGGCGGCCAGGGCGGCGTTGCGACCGTCCTCGGCGACCTGCGGCTTGCGCAGCAGGTGCAGGGTCCAGCCTTCGGCTTCCAGTGGCAGGCGTTCCCAGAGGTATTCGGCGAGGCCATCCGGGCCTTGCACGCGGGTCAGGTGACTGGTGTCGGTGAAGCGGGTCAGGGCCTGGTGTTGCAAGGGCACCAAGGGCTGCTTGTCGTACTGGCGGGTTTCGGCAAGCTCGGCGCGGTCGGCGCCGGACAAGGGCTGCAACTCGCGGTAGCGCCAACCGTCCTGATTGGCGATGAACGTGATGCCGCGCGCGTCGCTGACCAGCAGGATATCGCTGCCCTGACGCCACTCGCGTTCAAGTTCCGGGAACTCCAGCTTGACCACCATGGCACCGAGGAAGCGGCCGTGCTCGTCGTTTACCGCGCTGGACAGGAAATAGCCCGGCACGCCGCTGGTCACGCCGACCGCGTAGAAGCGCCCGCTGCCCTGGCTGCGGGTCTGCTTGAAGTAGGGGCGAAAGCCGTAGTTGGAGCCGACGTAGGTAGTCGGCAGGCGCCAGTTGCTGGCCGCGATGGCCAGCCCGGTGCGGTCGAGCAGTTCCAGTGTCGAGGAGTTGGCGGCGCCGTTGATGCGTTCGAGCTTGCGGTTCAGGGCGTCCTGTACCGGTTCGGTGACCGGGCCGCGCAGGGCGTCGATCAGCTCCGGGGCCAGCGCCAGCACGGCGGGCAGGGCGCGGTAGCGTTCGATCAGGGTGTGCAGCGCATTGGCGTACAGGCTCAGCTGCTGGCTGGCCCGACGGGCGTCGGTTTCCATCGCCTGGCGCTTGGCCTGTTGCATCGCCCAGCCGGCGCTGAGGACGGTGCCGACCAGGATCAGCAGGACGATCAAGCCCAGGCGCAGGGCGCGAAAGGATGAGGGCATGGGGCGGATCCGGGATCTCGGTTGTCTGTGCCGGCCTCATCGCGGGGCCAGCCCGCGCCTACGGAAATACTTGAAACCCGTGGGCGCGGGCTGGCCCCCGCGATGAGGCCGGACCGGCTTAGCGCAGCTCGAAGCTCTGCTGCTGCACCGTCTGCGAATCGAGGCCGATCTGCACATCGAACTGGCCCGCTTCGGCAACCCGTTGCAGTTGGCCATTGTAGAACTTCAGGTCTTCCTCGCTGATGTCGAAGGTCAAGGTTCGCGCCTCGCCGGCCTTGAGCATCAGCTTCTGGAAGTTCTTCAGTTCCTTCACCGGGCGACTCATCGACGCACTCTCGTCGCGAATATAGAGCTGCACCACGGTCTCGCCGTCACGCTTGCCGGTGTTCTTCACGGTGACCTTGGCCTGCAGGGTGCCGCCGCGCTCGAGCGTCTTGTGCGAAAGCTTCAGCCCGGACAGCTCGAAGTTCGTGTAGCTCAGGCCGTAGCCGAACGGGTACAGCGGGCCATTGGGCTCCTCGAAGTACTGCGAGGTGTAGTTGCCCGGCTTGCCTGGCGTGAACGGGCGGCCGATGCGCATGTTGTTGTAGTACATCGGGATCTGCCCGACCGAGCGCGGGAAGGTGATGGCCAGGCGCCCGGAAGGGTTGTAGTCGCCGAACAGCACGTCGGCGATGGCGTTGCCGCCCTCGGTGCCGCTGAACCAGGTCTCGAGGATGGCATCGGCTTGCTCGCGCTCCCAGGCGATCGACAGCGGGCGGCCGTTCATCAGCACCAGCACCAGGGGCTTGCCGGTAGCCTTGAGCGCCTTGATCAGGTCACGCTGCATCGCCGGAATCTCCAGGGTGGTGCGGCTCGAGGATTCATGGGACATGCCACGGGACTCACCGACCACGGCCACCACCACATCCGACTGCTTCGCCGCCTTGACCGCTTCGTCGATCAGCACGGCGGCCGGGCGCGGGTCGTCGATGATCTCCGGGGCGGCGAAGTTGAGGAAGTTCAGGTAATCGAACATCGCCTTGTCGCCGGTGACGTTGGAGCCCTTGGCGTAGACCACCTGCGCCTTGCCGGCAACGGCGCGGACCAGCCCTTCGCGCACGGTGACCGAGTGTTCCGGGCGACCATCGGCGGCCCAGCTGCCCATCATGTCGATCGGTGCGTCGGCCAGCGGACCGACCAGGGCGATGGTGCCGGCTTTCTTCAGCGGCAGGGTCTGGTCACGGTTCTCCAGCAGCACCAGGCTGCGGCGGGCGACGTCGCGAGCGGCCTCGCGGTGCAGGCGATCGTTGCCGTAGTAGTCCTTGAGGTCGGTCTCGGCCTTGCCGATGCGCACGTACGGGTCCTTGAACAGGCCCATGTCGTACTTGGCGCCGAGCACTTCACGCACGGCCTGGTCCAGTTCGGCCTGGGTGACTTCACCGGACTTGAGCAGGCCCGGTAGCTCTTCGCCGTAGAGCGTGTCGTTCATGCTCATGTCGATGCCGGCCTTGATCGCCAGCTTGGCGGCCTCGCGGCCATCGCGGGCGACGCCATGGCGGATCAGTTCCTGGATGGCGCCGTGGTCGCTGATGGTCACGCCCTTGAAGCCCCACTCCTTGCGCAGCAGGTCGTTCATCAGCCAGGTGTTGGAGGTGGCCGGCACGCCGTTGATCGAGTTCAGCGCCACCATCACCCCACCGGCCCCGGCATCGAGCGCGGCGCGGTAGGGGGGCAGGTAGTCGTTGTACATCTTCGGCAGGCTCATATCGACCGTGTTGTAGTCGCGCCCGCCTTCCACCGCGCCGTACAGGGCGAAGTGCTTGACGATGGCCATGATGCTGTCGGGATTGGCCGGGCTCGAGCCCTGGAACGACCTGACCATCACCTGGCCGATCCGCGAGGTCAGGTAGGTGTCCTCGCCGAAGCCTTCGCTGGTGCGACCCCAACGCGGGTCGCGGGCGATGTCGACCATAGGCGCGAAGGTCATGTCCAGCGAATCGGCGGCGGCTTCGATGGCCGAGGTGCGGCCGACCTTGGCGATGGCATCCATGTCCCAGGTGGCGGCCAGGCCCAGGCTGATCGGGAAGATGGTGCGCTCGCCGTGGATGGTGTCGTAGGCGAAGAACATCGGGATCTTCAGGCGGCTGCGCATGGCAGCGTCCTGCATCGGCCGGTTCTCGGGGGCGGTGCGCGAGTTGAAGGTGCCGCCGATGCGCCCGGCGGCGATTTCTTCGCGGATCTTCTCGCGGGGCATCTCGGGGCCGATGCTGATCAGGCGCAGTTGGCCGATCTTCTCGGCTTCGGTCATCTGGCCGACCAGGTGATCGATGAACGCCTGCTTGTCCTGCAGGGGCGCGGCGGTGGAGGCGGCAAGGGCCGCCTGACTGGCAAGGCCCATGGCCAGGCCCAGCAAAGACAGTTTCATCATCAATTCCGTTGTCGAGTGTATGCGGTTGTGAGAGACGTTTCGTACGTCTGTTGTTGTAACGTCCGCTGGCTGTTTTTCGGACCGTTCTCCAGGATCCGACGCAGGCGCGGATTATGCCTTATATATGGCGCTTGTTGAGATACACTCTCGCCCACCCGAGTGCCGGGATAACAACGACAAGAACGCTCGAGAGACGATGGCATGACCGAATACGAACAGCGGCAGATCGCCGAGGCGATCGCCCGCGCCGAGCGGCGCACCGACGCGGAACTGGTCACGGTGCTGGCCCGCCGCGCCGACGACTTCCCTTACCTGCCCTTGCTCTGGGCCGCTTTGCTGGCCTTGCTGGTACCGGGCGCGCTGCACCTGTGGCTGGGCGGGATCGGGGTCAACGGCCTGCTGCTGGCGCAGATGCTGACCTTCATCGGCCTGTGCCTGGTGCTGCGTCATCCGCGCCTGGCCGTCTGGGTGGTGCCGTCGTTGCTGCGTCGCCGGCGCGCCTCCGGGCTGGCCCGCCAGCAGTTTCTCGAACTCAACCTGCAGCGCACCGCGGGCGCCACCGGGGTGCTGATCTTCGTCAGCGAGGCCGAACGCCATGTCGAAATCCTGGTCGACGAGGGCATCGCCCGGCACCTGCCCGAGCAGGCGCGCGAAGCCATTGTCGCGCGGTTCACTGTCCAGGTACGGCAAGGACGGACATTGCAAGGCTTCGTCGAGTGCATCGAGGCCTGTGGCGAGCTGCTCAGCGAACATGTGCCGCCGACCCACGCCCGCAATGAGCTGCCCAACCGCCTGGTGATTCTCGACTGATCCGCTCCTTCAGGGATCGCGCAAGGCGGCTGGGGTGGGTGGGGCGGTGAAGCGGACACCAAGCGGTCTGGCAGCGGCCCGCCGCCGCAGGGGTTCGCGATGGGCCGACATCGACGTAGAATGCCTCGCATTGCGCAACGCGCTCCCCGCATTCCGAGGCACCCGCTCCCATGTCTTCTTCCTCTTCCGCTCCCACCGCGCCGGATGCGCGTGCCCAGTTCCTGAGCCTGCTGGCCGATGCCCTGGCCGATGGCAGCCTGGGCAAGCTGGTGCTGGCCCGCCACGTCGGCGCCGACCAGAGCTTGCAACGGATCATCGCCAAGCCGGTGCAGCTCAAGGGCCAGGCCTGCCTGCAACTGGTCTACCGTCACCAGACCCGCGACATCACCCGCAACCTGCCGTTGGACCAGGCCCAGGCGCTGGTCGCCGAACTGTTGCCGGAAAGCTTTCGCAACGCCCACCTGTTCACCGCCGCGGGTGAAGTGCAGCTTGGCTTCAGCAAGAAGGGCAAACCGATGTTGCAGCGTCACCTGGCGCAACAGCTCCAGCCTGATGTGGCCGCGACCGGGCACGACCGGCAGAAGAAGCGCTACCTGGAGCTGTCACGGCCGTTCCTTCGCGATCTCGGGGTGACCGATGCGCAAGGTGCGCTGATTCCGTCGATGTCGCGCAAATGGAAGCAGATCAACAAGTTCATCGAAGTCTTCGACCATGCCCTGGCCAGCGCGCCGGTCGCGGCGGATCAGGTGTTGCGGGTGGCCGACTTCGGTTCGGGCAAGGGCTACCTGACCTTCGCCATGCACGATTACCTGCGCGACACCCTTGGACGCGAGGCAAAGGTCACCGGTGTCGAGCTGCGTCCGGACATGGTCGAGCTGTGCAACGCCGCCGCCGCGCGCCTGGAGCATCCGGGCCTGGTGTTCGAATGCGGTGATGTGCGCAGCGTGGTCCCCGACGCCATCGAGGTGATGATCGCCCTGCATGCCTGTGACATCGCCACCGACTATGCCATCCATACCGGCATCCGCTGCAACGCCGCGATCATCATGTGCTCGCCGTGCTGCCACAAGCAGATCCGCCCCCAGTTGCACAGCCCCAGCCTGCTGCAGCCGATGCTGCAGTACGGCCTGCACCTCGGGCAGCAGGCCGAGATGCTCACCGACAGCCTGCGCGCCTTGTACCTGGAAGCCTGCGGCTACGAGACCAAGGTGTTCGAGTTCATCTCGCTGGAGCACACCAACAAGAACAAGATGATTCTGGCGGTCAAGCGTCGACAGCCGCAGGACAATGCGGCCCTGCTGGAGAAGATTGCCGAACTCAAGGCGTTCTACGGCGTGCGCGAGCACTGCCTGGAAACCCTGCTGCAGGCCGATGGGCTGATCGCCGGGTAGGGTTTCCCGATTTGCGATAGGACGCTTCCCAAGCGCTGATCGCGAGGCGGAGTGATGGGATACGAGATCTAGGCTGGGTCGGGATGACGCCCGTCGATATCTCGTGGTTGTCGATTGACAACCTTATTCCCATGTCCATACTGGAGCACAGCTGATGGCCCGCCCCGCACACCCCAACAAGGAAGTCGAGCAGACCCTGACACACGCCGAGGCGCAGGGCTGGAAAGTCGTGGTACGAGGTGGCCATTGCTGGGGGCGCATCTACTGCCCCAACAACGACCGCGAATGCCGTTGCGGCGAGTTCTGCATCACCAGCGTGTGGAGCACGCCGAAAAACCCGGGCAACTTCGCCCGTCAGTTACGGCGGATCGTCGACAACTGCACGTCGACGCGCGGCATCGTCAATCAGTCCGTGGAGCGCAAGTGATGGAGTATGAATTCACCCTCAAGTACCAGTTGACCGACGATGAAGATGTCGATGCGCTGGTCGAACGCCTGGGAGAGAGCGGCTGCGACGACGCCGTGGTCGGTATCGGCCAGCCAGGCCGCCTGGCGTTGGCCTTCGCCCGTGAAGGGGCGACTGCCTGGGAGGCCATGCACAGCGCCCTGGCGGATGTTCGGCGTTTGATACCGCACGCCCGCTTGATCGAGGCCAGCCCTGATCTGGTCGGCCTCAGCGATGTGGCTGAGCTGGTGGGCGTCTCCCGGCAGAACATGCGCAAACTGATGCTCTCTCACCACCGCAGTTTTCCAGTGCCGGTGCATGACGGCAGCCTGTCGCTCTGGCACCTCGCCGACATCCTTTCGTGGATGCAGGCTCGGGGAAACTACAGCATCGCCCAGACCCTGTTGGAACTGGCCCTTGTGGCAATGCAAGTCAATGTCGCCAGGGCACAGGAGCGAGTGACCGGCGGGCGGTGATGCGGTCCCTCGCATCAGTGCCGATTGGCTGCTTCAGAAGAACCGGGTCACGCTGATCTTGGCATTGCGTCCGACGGTATAGGCGTTTTCCCCCGACAGCTCTGGTCTGATCGCCTTGTTGAACAGGTTGTCCACGGTCAGGTTGACCTCGGTTCCCTTCAGGTAGGGCTGTTGCGGTTTCCAGTTGGCGAACAGTCCGTGGATCTCGTACTTCTCGTTGCCGAAGTTGTCGTAGTAACGGTCACCGAGCGCGCTGGCCGGGCCTTCGAAGTACTTGTCGCTGGGCAGGTGGTGGGTCGCGCCGACGAATTGCGCGGTCCAGCCGACGCGGGCGTCCCAGGCCGGAATCTTCACGCCCAGGGTGGTGATCCATTTGGGCGCCGGCACGTCCTTGGCCCACACATCCGGCCCCCACGGGTTGGTGTAGGCACCTTCATGGCGGCCTTCCATCCAGGCGTACGACACCGCACCGAACAGGTAGGTGGAGTCGTAGAACGTCTCGATCTCGAAGCCCTTGTAGACCACGTCGCCGATGTTGCGGTAGTTGCCCATCAGGCCACCGCCACAGGTGTTGGCGATGCTGCCGCCGGTGACCAGCTGTTCCTGGCAGCCGACGCCGGTGGCCTTGAAGATCTCGTCGGTGATCTTGTTGCGAAACAGCGTGGCGCGCACCTGGGCGCTGTCGCCCTGGGTGAACACGTTGGAGAAGTCGCTGATGCTGCCCACGCGCACGCCGGTGATACGTTCAGGGTCGAGGTTGCGGCTGGTGGCGGTGCGGCTGCCCACCCCTTGCACCTCGTACTGCTCGTCCAGCACCGGGGCGCGCCAGGTCTTGCTGTAGTCGGCGAACAGGGCGGTCTGCTCGGTGACTTTCCAGAACAGCGACAGGCGTGGCGACCAGCCACTGTAGGTCTTGTCGCTGTAGTCGTGACCCGCGGCCGGATTGTTGTAGTAGGGCGCCTGGTTGGGCTTGCCTTCGTTGGTGACGTGGTCATAGCGCAGCGAAGGGGTGATGGTCAGGCTGCCCAGGGTGATGGCGTCCTGCAGGTAGTAGCCCTGGCTGTCGACCTGGCCGCTGGGCATGAAGTACGGCTGGTAATGGCCATAGTTGTACTTGGGCACCTCATAGGTCTTGCCGGGCATCCACATCTGCGTGTCGCGATCGTGGCGGCGGACCTGCACGCCCGCGGTCAGCGCGTGTTCCAGCGGCCCGGTGAGGAAGCTGCTGGTGTTCTTCACGTCGAGCATGCGGTCCTTGTACTCGGTGTCCATCTTGCGCCCGCCGGTGGCTGGCTGGAAGAACGCCGTGGCGTCGCGCTCGTCGGTCTGCTTGGTGTCGGATTCGGAATATTTCACCTGCAGGTCGACCCACGGATTCTCGATCGGCTGGTACTTGTAGGTCGCCGACCAGGTGGTGTCGATGGTGGTGCGGTTGGCCAGGAAGCGCTTGAGCGAACCTTCGTAGCCATATTTCTTGATGTCCGCGGCCGACGGCGGAGCCGGGTAGGCGGTGGAGGCGAAGGTGGTCCAGCGTTCGCTCTGCGAGCGTGAGTAGGAGAGCCCCAGGCTGTGTTCGTCGGTGAAGTGGACATTGCCCTTGAGCAGCATGCCATCCAGGTCCAGGGCGCTGTAGGGCACGCGCTTGGGGTTGATCGGCCACTGGTTGTTCGGGTCGGGCAGGTTGTCGGCCATCTTCAGGTTGCCGCCGTCGCGCTTGGTGTAATAGACCAGGCCATCGAAGCGGCCATCATCGCTGCGGCCGAACAGCGCCGAGCTGTAGATCTGCTGGTGGTCGTTGCTGGCATAGCCGTACTTGAGCATGGCGCCGCTGTTGCGGCCTTCCTGCAGCAGGTCGCCGGCGTCCTTGGTCTCCATGTTGACGCTGCCGCCGAAACCGCCGTTGCCGGTCTTCACCGAGTGCGGCCCCTTGTCCACTTCGATGTGCTTGATCAGTTCCGGCTCGATGAAGATCGTGCCTTGCTGGTAGCGTTCGAAGCCGCTCTTGGGGGCGCCGTCGAGGGTCATTGGCACGTCTTCGGCATCGCCCAGGCCCCAGATGTTGATGGTCTGGCCGCCGGGCTTGGAGGAACCGCCCATGTTCACGCCCGGCAGGGTGGCGAGCACGCTGGGGATGTTGTTCGGCTGATAGCGGTCGATCTGTTCCTGGTCGAGGGTCGAGCGCCCGACGTTGCCTGCGTCGACCTGCTGGCCGTCACCGACGATGCTCAAGGCGCCGAGCTGGATGCTGTTGTCGGCGCTCGGGTCGTCCTCGCGCAGGCGCACCACGTAGGTGTTGCCCATGCGCACGACGTTGAAGCGGCTGCCGATCAGCAGCCGGCTGATGGCCGTTTCGGCTTCGAAGTCGCCCTTCAGGGCCGGAGCCTGGGTCGTGCCGAGCAGGGCCTCGTCGAACAGCAGCTGAACCTTGGCCTGCTGGGCCAGCTGGCTCAACGAGCGAGCCAGCGGTTGCGCTGGCAGGTCGAACGGCACGGGAGCGGCTTCGGCGGCCAGGCTCACGGCCAGGCACAGGGCGAGCAAGGTAGGTCGGGCAGGCAGGCAGTGCAACGGACGCAACGCGGACAACATGGATTCCCCCAAACGGCAAAAGGCCGGAAAAAGCCCGCCATCACGCGGCAGGCGAGGAGGAAGACGCGTCTTTGCGAAAAAGCCTCACCTGCGAATGATAAAAATTCTCAAATTATTTTCGGCGCCGCTCGATGCGCAGGCGGCCGTCGGCCAGTAAGGTGGTCTTGACCGGTAGCAAGGCGGGCAGTGCGTTGAGCAGCGCGTCTGGATCGTGCACATCGAGATTGCCGGAGACCTTGTAGCGACCCAGGGCCGGATCGGCCAGCACCACCGGCTGTTGGCGGTAGAGCCCGAGTTCGTCGATCAGGCTGGCCAGCTCGCGATTGCGGAAGCTCACATGGCCCTCGCGCCAATCGGCGACGGACTGCTCGCCCAGTTCCTGGCGGGTCAGGCTGCCTTGGGCCAGGTCGTAGGTGGCGCCCTGCTGGGCGCCGAGCAGCAGCGGGGCGTTTCGCTCGCCGGGCGTTTCGAACGCCACCTGGCCGTGAGCGACGCCAACCACCAGTTCACGGTCGCCACGCCGCAGGTCGAAACCGGTACCGACGACACGCACCCGGCCGCTGCCGGCGTCGACGAACAGCGGGCGTTCCTTGTCGGGCGCGACGTCGATGTATAGCTGGCCATGATCGAGGTGGATCAGCCGGCGTTCGGCGCTGAAATCCAGGCGCAGGCGGGTCTGGCTGTTCACGTACAGCTGGCTGCCGTCGGGCAGTTGCAGGTGCTGCGCTGTCTGGCTGGCGGCAATGCGCTGGCTGACCGTTTCGCTGCCGGCGCCTGGGTTGCCGACCACTATCGCGCACAGCAGCGCCGCCGCTGTCGCCAGGGTCGGACGCCAGCGCGGCGGGCGGCGGACCGGCAGCGGGACCGGGCGGTTGGCTTGCTTGAGCGCCGCCAGGTCGTCCCACAGTTGTTCGAACTGGCGATAGGCGCGCGCGTGCTCCGCTACCTGCATCCATTGGGCGAATGCCTTGCGCTCCTCCCGTGAAGGGGCATTGCGGTTGCGACTGAACCAGCTCGCCGCCTGGGCGTCGATCGGGCGCGGGTCGAGCTCGTCGGTGGGGGTCATGAGGACTGCTCCATGCCGGTGTCACTGTCCAGGCGTTGCTTGCATTGCAGCAGGGCGGCGGCGATGTGCTTCTCGACCATGCTGACGGAAATGTTCATGCGTTCGGCGATCTGGGCCTGGGTCAGGCCTTCGAAACGGTGCAGCATAAGGGCTTCGCGTCGTCGCGGCGAGAGCTCGGCGAGCACTTGGCGCAATTGATTCAGCCGTTGCTGCTGCTGGGCGTGCTCCAGCGGGTCGTTGGCCGGCGCAGGCGGCTCGTCCGGCAAGCTGTCGTCGGCCAGTACCGCATGGCGCACCTTCTGCCGTCGCCAGTGGTCGCTGAGCAGGTTACGCGCCATCTGGAACAGGAACGCTCGGGGCTGCTCCACCTTGGCCCGGTCCCGGTAGCCAAGCCATTGCGCGAACACGTCCTGGGTCATGTCCGCGGCATCGCTGGCATTGTCCATGCGCTTGCGCAGGAAATGCAGGATGTCGGCATAGAAACCGCGACAGGTTTCCTGGGCGGCGGGGTCGGGCTTGGGGCGCTGCATGCACGCTTTCCGGGGTTGGCGAGAGGAAAGGGTGCGGATCTTATCGAGAATTATTTACATTTGCAAAGTGGCACGATCAACGCCGCCGGTTGTGTTCGGCAGGCACGGGAATGGCCAGTTCGGGGAGTCCCAGCGGGTGGCTGGAGGCATCGAAGAAATACAGTGAAGTGCCAGCTACTGCGCTGAAACGATCGGTAAAGTGCTGCTTCTGGTTGATGATTGACGCTTCGCTCAGTGGGCGGATGGCGATGGCCAGGTGACGGGGGCGCGCTTGGCGAATCGCCTCGAGCAGATGCTGGTCGCTGGCGTCCAGGTGCTGGCCGAACAGGCACAGGCCTTCCCGCTCCTGGGCGAGCTGTCCCAGGCTCCAGGACAGGTAGTCGGAGTTGCGCACGGCGCGCAGCTTGTCGTCGCTGCGGCTTTCATTGATGAACAGCGGCACCTCGCCAGGGATGTTGACGGCGAAGCCCTCCAGCAGTTCGGCCTGTTCGGCGCTGCGCTGGCGGGTGCTGCCGTCGGGCAGCTTGAGCAGGTGCATGCCGCCATGCAGGTGCAGGGCACGAATACCTTCTCCTGGCGCACGGCGGACATCGAAGAAGCCCTGTTCGTCGAACAGGCTGGCGAAGCCCTGTGGATCCTCGGCGATGGCCCAGGGCAGGATCAGGTCATAGTTGCTGGTGTAGACCGTGCGGTACTGACGCAACGCCTGGTTGACCGCCCGGCGCGTCTCGACGCTGAACAGCGGCCAGGGCAGATGCACGGCCCGTACCGCGTGGATCAGCGCTTCCTTGATCGAGTAATAGCGGTTCAGTGGCGCGGTGGAGTTGATCGCCAGGGCGGCGTTGGCGCGCACGGTCGTGTTCAGGGTGCTGAGCACGGGCTCGAACAGCTCGCTGCCGAGAGCCTTGAACAACGCCTGGTCGCTCACGCCCAGTGCCTTGTGCCGCACCCGTTGTGCCTCTTCGAACAGCGAAAAGTAGCCGAACGGTTTCCACAGCGCGCGGCTGGCACCATTGCCCAGCAGCAGGGCGGAGCAGGGGTGGCGCTGGTTGAGGTCGGCCCAGGCGGGCAGGTGGGTGTCGAGTGCGGGCATGGAAAATCCGTGGGCTGCGGGGGAAACGCGGGCGACTTTAGCATGTCATGCAGAGTGTGCGAGGCTTGCCGTCCACAGGAACGCGCCGCTGATAGCCATCGCGGGCCAGCCCACTTCTACAAGGAACAGTCGAATGCATACGCCCCTGATCATGGTCCTTGGCCTGAGCACGTTGTTGGCGACCGGCGCCACCTGCGCCGCCAGCAGCCAGGACCTCGCCAGTGCCCAAGGTATCCCGCTCCCTGCCGTGATCGCCCATCGCGGCGCCTCGTACGATGCCCCCGAGTCCACTCGGCCGGCCTACCTGCTGGCCCGCGAACTGGGTGCCGATTACCTGGAAATGGACCTGCAGCGTACCCGCGACGGCGTGCTGGTGGTGGTGCACGACGATGTGCTGGCCCGCACCAGCGATGTCGCCGAACGCTACCCCGAGCGCAAGGACAGCCCGGTCAGTGCGTTCACCCTGGCCGAACTCAAGGCGCTGGACGCCGGCAGCTGGTTCAACAAGGCTTATCCAGAGCGGGCGCGTGAAGCGTTCAAGGCACAGCGGATTCTGACCCTCGACGAGGTGATCGACATCGCCGAAGGTAGCCCCGGGCGCCACCCTGGCCTCTACATCGAGACCAAGCAGCCGGCGCAGTTTCCCGGGATCGAGCAGGACCTGAAAGCCCGGCTCGAGGCACGGGGCTGGCTCGACGAGCCGGGCCGCGTGGTGTTGCAGACATTCGACCGCAACAGCCTCAAGCTGCTGCACGAGGCCATGCCGCAAATACCCAAGATCCTGCTGCTGTGGGTGGCCAAGGGGGCTATCGAACCTGCCTCCGGGCAGGACTTCGCCGAGTCCGGCGAAAGGGACAAGTCCGCCTTCTACGCCCGTCAGCAACCCAAGGACCGTGCCGAGTTCGAACGTTGGCTCGATTACGCCAAGGCGGATGGCGCCATCGGGACCGGACCCTCGGCGACCCGTACCCATCTGGGCGAGCAGAGCTATGCCGACCTGATCCAGCCCTGGATGAACCAGGCCAGCCATGACAAGGGCCTGCTGGTGCATGTGTACACCCTTGACCAGGCAGTGGACTTCGACAAGGCGATGAAAGCCGGCGTGGATGGCATCTTCACCAACCGCGCGGGTGAGCTGATGCGTTTCTACGGCCGTCCAGTGCCGCGCAGCGAAGGCCAGTTGCTGCAGTCGCTCGGCTACTGAGCGTCAAAGATGAGGCTGGCGATGGCTGAATGACATGTGTGAGAATGATAGGGATTCCTATTAACGGCCCTCGCCCGCTTCGCAATGACTTCCCTCTCCACCTGCTGGAGCGCCCGACCGGCCCTCCAGGCTGCCGTCGACGATCTGCTCGCCCACTACAGCGACCTGCGCCGCTATCTCTGCGCCCGCTTGCGCAATCCCGACGACGCGGCCGACATTGCCCAGTCCAGCTTCGCCCAGGCCTATGCCCATGCGCTCAATGCGCCGGTGATCAATGCCCGGGCCTTGCTGTTCCAGGCGGCGCGCAACCTGTGCATCGACCAGTACCGGCGCCGCAGCACCGAGTTGGCGGCGCTGGACGACTGGTTGGTACGGGCCGAGAGGCTCAGCCCCAGCGTCGAGGACATCATGATCGCGCGCGAGCAGCTGCAGCACTTGATCGCCCGTATCGAGCGCATGCCGAAGCTGCGTCGCGAGGTATTCGTGCGCGTGCGCCTGCACGGGCATAGCCATCGTGAGGTGTGCGAGGCACTGGGGCTGTCGGCCAAGTCGGTCGAGCTGCACATCGCCCGGGCGGTCTTCGACCTGTCCGAGCTGCGAATGGCGACCCGTCATGACTGAGCCCACTTCACCGCGCAAGGTACAGCAGGCACTGGTGTACCTGGCGGCCTTGCAGGGCGACGACCCCGAGCGCGTGAACAAGACCGAACGCCTGGCGCGGCGTTGGCGCAACAGAAGCGACGAGCATGAGCGCGCCTGGCAGGAGGCCGAGCAGCGCTGGCAGCTGGTCCATCGCCTGGCCCCGCAGCTGCGCGGCGCCCTGCAGCCGCAGGCCTGCGACCCCGGTCGCCGGCGCTTGCTGCGCCAGGGCGGCGCGCTGGCGCTGCTGCTGGCCACGGGCGGTTGGCTGGGCTGGATGTTCAAGCGCACCGCGCCGTTCCAGCAGGACCTGCAAACCGCGCATGCGCAGGCGCCCCGGGCGCTGGCGCTGCCCGATGGCAGCCAGCTGCTGGTGGCCGCCGAGAGCAACCTGCGTGTGCGCTTCGACCATGGCGAGCGCCAGGTACTGCTGCTGCATGGCAATGTCTTCTTCGATGTCGCCCACGAAATGTGGCGGCCGTTCCTGGTCAGCACCCGCCTTGGGCTGGTGCAGGTGCTGGGCACCGCGTTCACCGTCAGCGACCGCGGTGACCGGGTGCAGGTGGCGGTCTCCAGGGGGCGGGTGCAGGTACGTGACCTGCAGGGGAGGGAGCAGGTGCTCCAGGCGGGCGAGCGCATCTGCCTGGGCGGCGATGGACGCCTGGGCAATCTGCGTGCCGGTGGCCAGTTTGGCCCCGATCTGGCGCACTGGCGGCGCGGCTGGTGGTCGTTCACCGATCAACCGTTGGCCGAGGTGATCGGAGAACTGAACGCTTATGTCGCGCGAGCGGTCAAGGTCGATCCAGGCGCGGCCGACCTGCGCCTGACCGGCAGCTTCCCCAGCGATCGACCGGACGTGCTGCTCGAAGCCTTGCCGCGAATCCTGCCTGTCAGCGTGCTGGAGAAGGGCGGGCAGCCGCTGATCGTGCACGTGCGAAATGCGTTTGAGGGGTAAACCAGCGCTGCCGCGTCATCAGCTGTGAACCCACCTCTCGCAAGGACAGATCATGTCGTTTCTCTCCCTCCGTGCCCCCGGCACCCTGCGGCGCCTGGCCCTGGCCTGTGCCCTTGGCGGCAGCGGCCTGGCCCTGGCCGATAGCCAGCCACTGAACCTGGACCTGCCAGGTCAGTCACTGGAGGCCACGGTCCACGCACTGGCCCATGAGTCGGGCGTGGCCATCGCCGCCGACAGCCGCCTGCTCGCCGGGCGCAGCGCGCCGGCCTTGCAGGGCCGCTACACGGTGCTCCAGGCCCTGCGCCAGTTGCTGGCCGGCAGCGACCTGATGGCCGTGGAGGAGCGGGGCGTGATCATCCTGCGCGGGCCTGCCGAGGCTGGCGCCCTCACGCTGGGCGCGACCACGGTCAACGCCTCGGGTTTCAACAGCGACTTGCCGGAAAGCTACAGCGGCGGCCAGGTGGCCCGTGGCGCGCGCATCGGCATGCTGGGCAACCGTGATCTGATGGACACTCCCTTCAGCGTCACCGCCTACACCGCCAAGACCATCGAGAACCAGCAGAGCGGCACGGTCGGCGCGGTATTGCGCAATGACCCGTCCATCCGCTTCAGCACCGGGGAAGGGCATGCCTACGAGAACTTCATGATTCGGGGCTATGCGCTGGATTCCACCGAGTTGGCGTTGGGTGGCCTGTATGGCCTGGCGCCGGACGGCCATGTGCCGACCGAGTTCCTCGAGCGTGTGGAAGTGCTCAAGGGGCCGGGCGCGCTGCTCAATGGCATGGCGCCGAACGGTGGCGTGGGCGGTGTGGTCAACCTGGTGCCCAAGCGCGCCGGCGACACGCCACTGACCCGCCTGACCACCAGCTATGTGTCCGATGGCTACGTGGCCGAGCATCTCGATGTCGGCCGGCGTTTCGCCGAAGGTCGCTTCGGCATCCGTTTCAATGGCGTCTACGGCAGCGGTGACACCGGGGTCGACGAGCAGTCCAAGGATCGCACCCTGGCCGCCCTTGCCCTGGACTACCGGGGCGACGACTTCAAGCTTGAACTGGACGCCTACGAAAGCCACGAGAAGCTGGAAAACGGCAGCCCGATGATGGCCGGCTTCACCGGCCTCAATCAGGTGACCCGTGCGCCCAAGCCGGACACCAACATCCTCGAGGGCATCCATGCCCGGCAAATCAGCAAGGCCGTGGTGGTGCGCGGTGAGTATCAGCTCGATGACCACTGGAGCGCCTACGCCAGCGTCGGTGGTGCCCGGACCCGTTACGATGGTTTTCTCAATGGCACCCGCGTGGTGGTGGACAAGGCCGACGGCTCGGCCACCGGCGAAACCTACAACCAGGCCGGCTACACCCATAGCCTGTCCAGCGAGGCGGGGTTGCGCGGCGACTTCATGACGGGCCCGGTCAGCCATCAGTTGGTGCTCAGCACCACCTTGCTGCACCAGGACATCGGCCGTGCGCCCACGGTCACCGGCCCCAAGTACCCCACCAACATCTACCAGCCAGGCAAGGCGGTCATCGCCGGCAACCATGGCAGCAGCACCAAGACCGGCGACAACACCCTGTCGAGCTTCGCCGTGGCCGATACCCTGGGGTTCCTTGACGAGCGCGTGCTGCTGACCCTCGGCGTCCGCTCCCAGCGTGTCCGTCAGAAGATGAGCAGCCCCGCGTACGACGAGCGCAAGCTGACTCCGGCCGTGGGTATCGTGCTCAAGCCCTGGGATGCGCCGGTATCGCTGTACGCCAACTACATCGAGGGCTTGACCCAGGGTGGCATGGTGACGGACGTGAGGGCGGCCAACTACCGCGAACAGTTCGCGCCCTATGTCGCCAAGCAGATGGAGGCCGGGGTGAAGTGGGACCTGGGCGACTTCACCCATACCCTGGCGCTGTTCCAGATCGAGAAACCCAGCATGATCTACGACAAGCCCAGCAACCGTTACACCGATGACGGCGAGCAGCGCAACCGTGGCGTTGAGTGGACGATGTTCGGCGAGGTCGTCCCCAGCGTGCGCCTGCTCGGCGGTGTCACCTACACCCGTGCCGTGCTGAGCAAGACCGCCGGCGGCAGCCTGGACGGCAACACCGCCCGCGGCGTGCCGGCCTGGTCGGCCAACCTCGGCGCCGAGTGGGACCTGCCCTGGGTCGAGGGCCTGACCCTGACCGCCCTGGGCATCCACAGCAGTTCCCAGTACCTCGACTCGGCCAACCAGCTGAAGATCCCGCAGTGGACCCGTTACGACCTGGGCGCCCGTTATGCGACCAAGGTGCTGAGCAAGGACGTGACCCTGCGCGCGAGCCTGGAGAACGTCGAGAACCGCGCCTACTGGGCCGGGGTGTTCAACGACGGCTACGCGACGGTCAGCGAGCCGCGCACGCTCAAGCTTTCCGCCAGTGTCGACTTCTGAGGTGCTCATGCAGCGATTCAAACGATTGGCTGGCATGGGACTGCTCGCCGTACTCTGTTCGAGCGCGGCCGCAGGCGCCGATCTGGAGGTGGGGAGGGTGGTCGATGGCCAGGTCGGCGACACCGGCCAACCGGTCTGGCACCTGGCGCTCAAGGCCGGTGACCTGGTGCGCGGGCGCGTCGATGGCGATGTCAGCCTGCGCCTGCTGGATGCCGAAGGGCGGCCTTTGCGCCTGCTGGTCGACGGCCTGGACCAGCCCCGAGAGTTTCTGTTCGTGGCCGCGCAGGAGGGGCGTTACGGGGTGCGCGCCGAGTCGCTGGCGATCCGTCCTGCAGAGCATTTCAGCCTGCGCCTGGAGCAGGTGGTGCCGATTGGCGAGCAACGCCGTACCTCCGCCCCGCTGGCCAGTCCCACCCTGCGTGCGCTGCAACGGCAGTTGGCGACAGGGGGCGATACCAGAGCGTTCTGGAAGGCCCGTGCCAGAGAGGGGACGCCGTTGGTGGAAGCCATCCCGGGGCAGCCCGGGCAACGGCTGGTGACCTTTCTCTGGCGGGGCGCGCAGGACAATGTGCGGTTGTTCGGCGCTCCGTCGGGCAACCACGAGCCATTGTCCCGCCTGGGTACGAGCGATGTCTGGTACGGCAGTTTCGAGGTGCCCGCGGCCACTCGGCTGAGTTATCAGATGGCGCCGGACGTGCCGGTGTCGGATGACCGTCGGGTGATCCTTGCCAGCACCCGCCGCGATCCGCTCAACCCGAACACCTTCGCTGACGGTAGTGGCGATCCCTGGCTGTCGCGCTCGCGCCTGGAATTGCCGGACGCGGCATCTCAGCCCTGGGTCGCCGAGCGAGCAGGCGTGCCCCGTGGCAGCCTGGAGCGCAAACGCCTGGCCAGCCAATTGCTCGGCAATGAACGCGACATCTATCTCTACCGCCCGGTGGGCTGGCGCCCAGGCAAGGCCGATCAGGCCTTGCTGGTGCTGTTCGATGCCCATGCCTATACCCGCCAGGTGCCAACGCCGACCCTGCTCGACAACTTGATCGCCGATGGCCTGATCCCGCCCACCGCGGCGCTCATCATCGCCAATCCCAGCAGCCAGAGCCGTGAGCGGGAGCTGCCGCCCAATCCGTTGTTTGCCCGGTTCATGGCCGAGGAATTGATGCCCTGGGCCAGTGGTCAAGGCGTGTCGGCGCCCGCTTCGCGCACGGTGGTCGCAGGCTCGAGCTATGGGGGGCTGGCGTCGGCCTATATGGGGCTCAGTCACCCGGAGCTGTTCGGCAACGTGTTGAGCATGTCCGGCTCCTACTGGTGGCCGATGTCCGGCGCCGAGCCCGGCTGGTTGACCCGCGAGTACGTCAAGGCACCGCGCCAGCCGCTGCGGTTCTACCTGCAGGCGGGGCTGTTCGAAGGGCCGAGGATCCTCGACACCAACCGCCATCTGCGCGATGTGCTGCTGGCCAAGGGGTATCGAGTGGAGCAGGTGGAGTTCCCCGCCGGCCATGACTACCTGCAGTGGCGGGGTAGTCTGCCCTGCGGTTTGATCAGCTTGATCGGACAGGGCACTCAGGCTGTCGCGCGGGCGTGTGTACCGCAGGGTTGAGAGGCGTTGGGTTCAGCGTGGGAGTGCCTTCAGGACATGCTCAGGGTCGTTGTGGCTGCCACATCATTCCCTTCCGGCGCTGCTGTAGGTCTCCCCTTTTACTTGTTCATGACCTCTTGGCTGCTTCTGTTGCGCCACACCCTGTACGCCCGGATCCCTGCCCGCACCGAGCCGAACAGCAGCTTCTCTTCCATCTCGCGCGCCATCCCCGAGCGCACCAGCATGCGCAGGAAAGTGCCGCGGGCGCGGGCGATGGCGAAGTGGATGCCCTGGGCGGCGAGGGTATCGCGCACCTCGCGCAAGGCGGCGATGCCGCTGACGTCGATACTGGTCACCGCCTCGGCATCGAACAGCACCGCCTTTGGCTGGGCCTCGCCTTGCACGGCGTCGAGCAGGCGCATCTTGAAGTAGTCGGCGTTGAAGAACAGGATCGCATCGTCGAAGCGGTACACCACCAGGCCCGGCACGGTGCGGGCGTCCTTGTGCTGGCGCACGTCCACCTGGCCTTCGATGCCGGGCACCCAGCCGAGCACGGCGTCGGTGGGCTGGTAGATGCTGTAGAGCAGGCGCAGGATGGCCAGGGTCACGGCAAACACGATCCCCGGCAACACGCCCAGTCCGAGCACGCCGACCGTGGTCAGCAGGCACAGCCAGAACTCGAAGCGGCTGAGTGTGCGGATGGTCTTGAGCGATTTGACGTCGATCAGCCCCCAACCGGCCATCAGCAGCACCGCGCCCAGCGCGGCCTGGGGAATCCAGGCCATGGGCGCGGTGAAGAACAGCAGGATCAGGGCGATCACCAGCGCGGCGATGATGCCCACCAGCTGGCTCTTGCCGCCGACCATGTCGTTGACCGCGGTGCGCGAGTCGGCGCCGCTGATGGCGAAGCCTTGGGAGATGCCGGCGGCCAGGTTGCTCACGCCCAGGGCGACGAACTCATGGTTGGCGTTGATCGCATAGCCGTGGCGGGCGGCGAAGCTGCGGGCGGTGAGCATGGCGCTGCAGAAACTGATGGTGGCGATGCCCAGGGCGTCGCGCAGCAGGCTCTTGGTTTCCGCCAGGCTGCTTTGCGGCCAGGCCAGCTCCGGGATACCTGCCGGGACCGGGCCGAGGATCGCCACGCCGTAACGGTCCAGGCCGAACAGCCCGGCCAGGGCGGTGAACACCAGCACCACCACCAGCGCTGCCGGTAGCCGTGGATAGCGGCGCGGGAGCCAGATCAGCAAGCCCAGGCCGACCAGGCCGATGGCCAGCGTCAGCCAGTGGATCTCGCCCAGGCGCTGGAGGAAGTTGATCAGGCTGAGGATGAAACCATCGCCCTCGATCCTGAAACCCACGACCTTGGACAGCTGCCCGGCGATCAGGCTCAGGCCGATACCGTTGAGGTAGCCGATCAGGATCGGCCTGGAGAAGAAGCTGGCGATGAAGCCGGCCCGCGCCACCCCGGCGGCGATCAGCATTGCGCCTACCAGCACTGTGACGATCACCGACAGTTCGGCGATGCGTTGTGGGTCGCCCATGGCCAGTGGCGCCACGGCACCAGCGATCATGGCGCAGGTGGCGGCGTCGGGGCCGACCATCAGCTGGCGCGAGCTGCCGACCAGGGCATAGACGATCATCGGCAGCACGCAGGCGTACAGACCGTACTGCGGCGGCAGGCCGACGATCTGCGCATAGGCGATGGCGATGGGAATCTGGATCGCGGCCACCGACAGGCCGGCCTGCAGGTCAGCGTGGAACCACTCGCGGCGATAGTGCAACAGGTTGGCCAGGCCCGGTAGCCAGCGGGAGAGAAACATGCACAGTCCTTTGGAAATGTTTCAGAAAGCTTAGGTGCTTATGCGCCGGAACCGCTTGGCTTGCAAGCGCAAAAGGCGTCGGGCATTCAAGCCAATCGGGCAAGGGACGGCCATGGGCCAGATCAATGAAGGGACAGAAACGAAAAAAGGAGCCGAGGCTCCTTTTGACAGCGATGACGTCGCTGGGACGCCATGCGGGGAATGCGATGTGGAGCGGGTAGAGGGAATCGAACCCTCGTCGGAAGCTTGGGAAGCTACTGTTCTACCATTAAACTATACCCGCGTCGGCGCCCGACTTTTTACCAGAAGCCCTCACGAATGAGAAGCCCAGAGCCATAAAAAAGCCTGTCGGCGGCCCATAGCCTGCGGGTAATGAAGGGCTACAGGTCGCCGATGCGCTCAGATGGCCAGTGCATGCTGCCCCTGTTCGTGTGCGTAGCGTTGACGGGACTCGCGCACAGCCGGCTTGAGGAAACCGAGCATGGCGCTGCGGGTATCCTCGCAGGCGCTCTTGTGTTCCATGTCGAGGAAATGGCCGGCGTCGCGGATCACGCTGAAATGGCTGCGCCCCACATGCCGGCTGAACTGCCGGGCATCCTCGACGGTGGTGTACTCGTCGCGGTCACCATTGATGAACAGCACCGGAATATCGATGTTGCGCGCGGCCTTCAACGCTCTCTCCAGGTCATGGTCGAGCACTTGGTTGATGTGGAAGTGCATCTGCGCGTACTCGTGGCTGTCCAGGCTGCTGACGTGCCGATAATTGAAGCGCTTGAACAGCGACGGCAGGTATTTGCCGATGGTGTCGTTGACCAGGTTGCCCACCTGGTAGCGGTCGCAGGCGGCCAGGTACCGGCAACCGCGCTCCAGGTAGTCGCGCATCGGTTCGTTGATCACCGGCGAGAAAGAGCTGACGATCGCTTTCTTCACCAACTGCGGCTGGTGCGCCAGCGCCAGCAGGGTGCAGGCGCCGCCCCAGGAGAACGACATCACGTGGTCGGCACGGAAGTGCTCGATCAGCTCGAGCAGGATGTGCGCCTCGGTCTCCTTGGTCAGCAGCCGTTCCTGGCGGTTGTGGGGTTTCGACTTGCCGGCATATGGCTGGTCGTACAACACCACGTTGAACTGCGGGTGCAGGCTGCGCACCGTCTGTGCAAAGGACGCCGTGGTGGCCAGCGAGCCATTGATCAGGATGATCGTCTTCTCGGCGCCCTGCGCGCGATGGAACTCCGTGTAAACCCGGTACTGCCCTTGGATATCAAGTACAGCGATTTCTGGCCTCATGTCATCGACTCCTGGCGCAAAAAGGGTATTCGCGTCACCTGGTGGTTCGCCTGGACGATTCGCGTGTACGACGCCGAATCGACCGCAGAGGCCATCAGGGTGCACGTGCTTTATGACAGGTAGGCATTCGCCTGGAAGTGAAACCGGTGGGCCCTGGTGTCGATCCTTGACGCATTCGTCGACGGTATTGTTGTTGCGGGCGATTTGCCGTGCTCCCGCGCATCGAGGGGCGGGATGGCCGGCAAAGGGCGTCTGGGACGGCGATGTGACTTAGCGGTCACATGCAGACTGACGATTCGATTCAAGCAGTGCGGTTCGGATCGCGCAAGTGCCGTTCGGGGAAAAATGTGACTCGGGGCGCTCGGCGGTCGTGTGGGGGCTTCGGTTGTCCTGATCCGGCCCATTCGCGGTAACCCGTTCCCACAGGTGTTCTCAGGGAAGCTGTGTGGGCTTTACCCGCGAATGGGCTCAGACCGTGGCGATTTCCGCGGCCGAGAGCGCCCTGAACTCACCCGGTGCCAACCCTGGATCCAGTTGGATGGGGCCCATGCGCTCCCGATGCAGTCCCACCACCTTGTTCTGGAAATGGCCGAACATCCGCTTCACCTGGTGATAGCGTCCTTCGATGATCGCCAGGCGTGCCTCCCGGGGACCAAGGATATCCAGTCGGGCGGGCAGGGTGGTGAGGTCTTCGAAGGCGAAGTAGAAGCCTTCGCGAAACTTGTCGACATAATGTGCGCCGATCTCGTCCTCGGTCCGCACGTGGTAGATCTTCGGCAGCTTGGTTTGCGGCTGGGTCAGGCGTCGCGACCACTGACCGTCGTTGGTCAGGATCATCAGGCCGGTGGTGTTGTAATCCAGGCGCCCGGCGATATGCAGATCATCGCGCAGGTCTTCGGGCAGCAGGTCGAGTACCGTGCGGTGCTGTGGGTCGCTGGTGGCGCTGACGCAGCCGGTGGGTTTGTGCAGCATCAGGTAACGGGCGGGGCGGCCGGCCTGCACCACCTGACCGTCCACCTCGACCCGGCTGAATTCACGCACCTCGTGCAGCGGGTCCCCAGTCGCGACGCCATCCACGCGCACGCGCCTGCTGGCCAGTAGCAGACGTACTTGCTGGCGGTTGTAGCAGGGCAGGTTGCCGAGGAATCGGTCGAGGCGCATGGCGGCAGATCGTGGGGAAACGGCGCGCAGTCTAGCGGATCGCGGCGGTCGACGCTGCCTTGAGCTGCGCGTCCACTTGCGCGCAGCGCGGGCATAGACAGGCCTTGTCGCGCAGCTCGCTGGGCAGCGCTTCGAGCACGGCCGGGTCGATGCTCACGCTGAAGCACCAGCAGCCTTGTGTGGCGCTGCGTGGGTCGGCCAGGCCGCATTGGTTGAGGGCGCCACAGGCGGGGCAGCGTCGAGTGTCAGGCATGGTCGATTCCGGGCGTCAGGGAGCAGACGCAGTCATGGGCGGCAGAGTATATCGGAGCGAGACGCCCGCCCGCCGCTGGGCAAGACGACCTGTTTCAATATGTTGCAGAAATGGCACCGAACCCTGCCTTGGCGGTCTTATCCAGTGTCGACGAACGCATCGCTGTCGACGTCCGCCAGCGCCGCTGTGACGGACATCCTTGCGGTCCAGGAGGCCGCCATGTACCCACGAATCCTGTTGATCGTCCTGCTCGGGCTTCTGACGGCCGGCTGCGCGCCGTATTACGCAAGCGGCGGCTACTACCGCAGCGACTACTACACCGCCGATCGCTATGTGTACCCCGGTTACTACCGCTACGACCGCTACCACGTGGCGCCGCAGCCGCGTTACTACTACCAGCCTGCCCCGCGCTACTACCGCCCGGCACCAGGCCCGCACTACCGGCCTTACCCTGCCCCTGGCGTGCAACCGCACTGGCAGGGCAACCCGCGTTACGACTATGGCAATCGCCAGCGCTATGACTACGGGCGCGACCGGGATCGTAACGATTACCGCAATGATGGTCGGCGCACAGATCGTTGGCATTCCAACGGCCCAGGCACTCGTGAGCAGCGACCCGGTGGCGGTTGGCGTGGGGATCGCAACTGGCAGCGTTGAGTGTTCGGGCTTCATTCCAGGTCTGCCAGCGGGTGCCGTCCTTCCCATGCCTTCGAAAAGTGCGCCGCCACGACCGCGTCTGGCACTTGCGCCACATCCGGCCAGTGCCAGTGCGGCGCATTGTCCTTGTCCAGCAACCTGGCCCGTACGCCTTCACTGAATTCTGGGTGACGGCAGCAATTCAGGCTCATGGTGTATTCCATCTGGAACACCTGCGCCAGCGACAGATAGCGCGCGCGGCGGATCTGCTCCCACACCAGGTGCGCGGTCAATGGGCAGCCTTCATGCAGACGCTGGCCGGCTGCCGCCAGGAGCGGGTCGGCGTGCCGGGCCAGACCTGTCAGCGCGCGCCAGGCGGCCACCGGGTCGGCCACATCGAGCACTTCGTCGATCACCGTCCGGCGTGCCAACCACTGACCTTCGGGCATTTGGGCGCAGGCCCTGTGCTGCTCGGCCTTGAGCAGGCTGTTGAGCTGCAGGGCCGTTTGCTCCTGCCAGTTCATTTGCAGCAGTTCCTCGATCAGGGCCTCTTGCTGGTGTTCGCCCAGAAAGCGATCAGCCAGGCCGAGATCCAGTGCGTCGCGGGCATTGATCGGAGCCCCGGTCAACCCCAGGAACAGCCCGAGCTTGCCTGGCAGGCGGGCGAGGAACCAGCTGGCGCCGACATCGGGGTACAGGCCGATGCTGATCTCGGGCATGGCCAGGCGGCTGCTGGGCGTGACGATACGCACGCACGCGCCTTGCAACAGCCCCATGCCACCGCCCAGCACGTGCCCATGGCCCCAGCAAAGGAGGGGTTTGGGGTAGGTGTGCAGACGATGATCGAGGCGGTACTCGCTGGCGAAGAAGCTGGCGGCCAGCGTTGGCACGCTGCCCGGGTGCTCGCGGCAGGCCTGGACCAACGCCCTGACGTCGCCACCGGCACAGAAGGCCTTAGATCCATTGCCGCGCAGCAGCACGCAGACGATGCCAGGATCACTGGCCCAGCTGCGCAGGCGCTCGTCGAGCACTTCGATCATGGGCAGCGTCAGGGCATTGAGTGCCTTGGGCGCATCCAGCGTGGCGATACCGATGCGGGCGCCGTCGGCGCCGGTGAATACCTCGCATTGAATGGACATGGCTACCTCGTGCAGGTCATCCCACCAGTATGGACCGCGCTGGCGAAGCTGCCGGTCGTCGGTCGGATCGATTGACAAGCTGCCAAGGCTTTCCTAGTGTCGCGCCACTTTGCTATTGGATGCCCCCATGACCGACGACGATCGCATCAAACTCGAACCCAGCTGGAAAGCCGCGCTGCGCGCCGAGTTCGACCAGCCCTACATGCACCAGCTGCGTGAGTTCCTGCGTGCGGAATATGCCGCGGGCAAGGAGATCTATCCGCCTGGACCGCTGATCTTCAACGCCTTGAATTCGACACCGCTGGAGCAGGTCAAGGTGGTCATCCTCGGCCAGGATCCGTACCACGGCCCGGGGCAGGCCCATGGCCTGTGCTTCTCGGTGCAGCCAGGCATCCCCACGCCGCCGTCGCTGGTCAATATCTACAAGGAACTGCAGCGCGACCTGAACCTGCCCATCCCCAACCACGGTTACTTGCAGAGCTGGGCCGAGCAAGGGGTGCTGCTGCTCAACACCACCATGACCGTGGAGCGCGCCAATGCCGCGTCCCATGCCAAGCGCGGCTGGGAGTTCTTCACCGACCGGATCATCCAGGTCGTCAGCGAGCAGTGCCCGAACGTGGTGTTCCTGCTGTGGGGAGCGCATGCGCAAAGCAAGCAGAAGCTGATCGACGCCAGCAAGCACCTGGTGCTCAAATCGGTACACCCGTCACCACTGTCGGCTTACCGCGGGTTCTTTGGCTGCGGGCATTTCAGCCGTACCAACGGCTTCCTGGAGCAACGCGGGATGGCGCCGATCGATTGGGCGTTGCCGCCGTTGTAATCCGAGAACAGAGGGCCGCTTTGCGGCCCCGTGATTCAGGGCCTTGCCCAGCGCCGGAACAACGGCTCGGCCAGAAACAGCACGAACAACAACCGCATCACTTGCAATGCCGTCACCAGCGGCACGGACAGTTGCAGGGTCTCCGCCGTCAGGCTCATCTCGGCGATGCCCCCGGGCATCATCCCCAGCGTCAGCGAGCGCAGGTCCAGGTGCGTCAGCAGGCTCAACGCCCAGGCCGCGCCCGCGGCGATCAGCATGCACAGCGCCGTGGCCAGCAGGGTACGCCCGAGGAACGACGGCGCCCGGCGGAAGAAGGCGCGGTTGAAGTGACAGGCCAGGCCGCTGCCGATCAACCACTGGCCGATCTGGCTGGCACCGTTGGGCAGGCCGATCTGCAGATTTCCCGCCAGGCTCACGCTGGCGGCCACCAGCAAGGGGCCGAACAGCCACGGATTGGGCTGGCGCAGACGCTGCCAGAGCAGCGCGGCCAGAACGCCCAGTGGCGCGATCAATGCCAGCCAGGCCCCACTGACGCTGCCTTGGTGATTCAATGGCACGCCATCGCCCACCAGCAGCTTGAACAGCGCCGGCACGCACAGCACCACCGCCAGCACCCGCAGGCTCTGTGCCGCGGCCACCTGGCTGAGCACCGCGCCATTGCGCGCGCCGAGGTTGACCATCTCCCCCGAACCGCCCGGCATGCTGGCGAAGAACGCCGTGGCGCGGTCTTCACCGGTACGTCGCAACAGCCACACGCTGATCACGCTGGAGAGGGTGGTGAACAACGCGCCGAAGAAGATCAGCGCGAAGTGGCTGGCCACCTGCTCGATCACCGCCGGGGTGAAGTGCAGGCCGATGCCGATGCCGATGATCCACTGCCCGCACTTGCGGCCGTTGGGGATCTCGCTGAGCTGCCACGGCGTCAGGCAGCGCACCAGGATGATCGCCAGCAGCGAGCCGACCATCCACGGCAAGGGCCAGCCGACCTGGCTGGCGGCGAAACCGCCAGCGAGACCGACCAGCCCGGTGGCCCAGAACAGCGGCAACGACCGATCAGGCATCGGCCATGGCCCGGCGTTGCAGGGCGCGTTTGCGCCAGCTGCGCAGCAGCGGCAGGCTCAGCATGCAGAACACCAGGACCCACACACCCATGCTGATCGGGCTCGACCAGAGGATGCCCAGTTCACCGTTGGAGATCGACAGCGCGCGACGCAGGTTCTGCTCCATCAGCCCGCCGAGGATGAAGCCCAGCAAGATCGGCGACAGTGGGAAGTCCAGCTTGCGCAGGATGTAGCCCATGATGCCGATGCCGACCATCAGGAACAGATCGAAGGTGGTGGCATGCACCGCATACACGCCGATCGCGGTGATGATCGCGATCACCGGCACCAGCGCCCAGTTCGGCACGGCGAGGATGCGGGTGAACACACGGATCATCGGCACGTTGAGGATGATCAGCATGATGTTGGCGATGAACAGCGAGGCGATCAGGCCCCAGACGATGTCCGGCTGTTGTTCGAACAGCAACGGGCCGGGGGTGATGTTGTACAGGGTCAGCGCACCGATCATCACCGCTGTGGTACCCGAACCTGGCACGCCGAGGGTCAGCATCGGCACCAGGGCGCCGCAGCAGGAGGCTCCGATGGCGGTTTCCGGCGCGGCCAGGCCACGGGCGTCGCCCTTGCCGAACTTGCCTTTGTCACCGGCAATGCGTTTTTCGGTCATGTAGGCCACGGCACTGGCCAGGGTCGCGCCGGCGCCCGGCAGCACGCCCATGAAGAAGCCCAGCAGGCCGCAACGGATGTTCACGAAGAATACCGAGGCCGCTTCCTTGAGGTTGAACAGCATGCGCCCGGTGGCCTTGACCGCCACGTGGCCGTGATGGGTCTTTTCCAGCAGCAGGAGGATTTCGCTGATGGAGAACAGGCCCAGCACCAGCACCACGAACTGGATACCGTCGGCCAGGTGCACGCTGTCGCCGGTGAAGCGATACACACCGCTGTTGGCGTCGATGCCGACCGCCGACAGGAACAGGCCGATCAACGCGGCGATGAAGGTCTTCAAGGGTTTGTCACCGGCCATGCCGCCGAGGGCGACGATGGCGAACACCATCAGCACGAAGTATTCCGCCGGGCCGAAGGCGATCGCCCATTTCGCCAGCAGCGGGGCGAACAGCACCATGCCGCAGGTGGCGATGAAGGCGCCGATGAACGAACTCCAGGCCGACAGCGACAGGGCCACGCCGGCCAGGCCGCTGCGGGCCATGGGGTAGCCGTCCAGGGTGGTCATCACGGTGGAGGCTTCGCCGGGGATGTTCAGCAGGATCGAGCTGATGCGCCCGCCGTATTCGCAGCCCAGGTATACGGCCGCCAGCAGGATCAGCGCCGACTCCGGCGGCAGGCCGAGGGCGAAGGCGATGGGGATCAGCAGGGCCACGCCGTTGATCGGGCCCAGGCCCGGCAGCAGGCCGACCACGGTGCCTATCAGGGTGCCGGTGAGGGCGGTGACCAGGTTGTACGGGCTCAGGGCGACGCCGAAGCCCTGGCCCAGGTAGCTCAAGGTATCCATGTGTCAGTTCTCCAGTACGTCGAGCAGGCCAAGGGGCAGCGGTACGTCCATCACGCGGTCGAACAGCCAGTAGAGGAACAGGCTCATGCCCACCACCACGATGACGCTGTGCAGCCAGCGGCCGCCGTACAGGCGAGCCATGGGCACGCCGACCAGGATGGCGCTGAGGATGAAGCCCAGGGCTTCGAAGGTGCTGGCGAAAACCACCAGCAGGCCGACGCACGCCGTGATCTTGATCAGGGTTTCGCGGTCCAGCTCCGGCTCGTCGTCCTTGCGCACGATGGGCGTGGGGCGGATCGCCAGGTACAGCAGGCCCAGGCTCATGAGGCCGAGCATCAGCAGTGGGTAGGCGCGCGGGCCCACCGGTTCATAGGAGAAGGCGGCCTGGTAGGGCCAGGCCATCACGGCCAGCGCGGCGCACAGCGCCAGCAGGGCCAGGGCGAAGAGGCGTTGCAGGATCATGGAAGAATCCTCATGGTTCATCGGCATGACGCGGCCCCTGTAGGAGCGGCCTTGTGTCGCGAAAGGGCTGCAACGCAGCCCCGGCAATTCACGCTGCGAAGCTGAAATCCTGGGGCCGCTGCGCAGCCCTTTCGCGACACAAGGCCGCTCCTACAGGGAGTCGTCGGAGGCTTACTGGATCAGCCCGAATTCCCGGGCCAGCGCCTTGTAGTCCGCCACCTGTTTCTTCACGTAGCCGTCCAGCTCCTCGCCGGTCATGGCGAACGGGAACAGCTCGCGCTGGTCACGCAGCTTGGCGAAGTCCTCGGAAGCGAGCATCTTGTCGAACGAGCCCTTCCACCAGGCGTAGTCCTCGTCGCTGACCTTCGGCCCCAGGTAGAAACCGCGCACCACCGGCCAGACGATGTCGTAGCCCTGCTCCTTGGCGGTGGGAATGTCCTTCATCTCTGGCTCGTCCAGGCGGTTCTCGGAGAACACCGCGAGGATGCGCATGTTGCCGCTCTGGATGTGCGGCATGGAGTCGGAGATATCGGTGGAGCCGACCTGGATGTGCCCGCCGAGCAACGCAGTGGCGATCTCGCCGCCGCCTTCCAGGGCCACGTAGCGCAGGTCGCGGGGGTTGATGCCGGCGGCCTTGGCGATCAGCGCGGTCTGCATCCAGTCCTGGCTGCCGACGGTGCCGCCGGAGCCGATCACCACCTTGCTCGGATCTTTCTTCAGGGCCGCGACCAGGTCATCGAGGGTCTTGTAGGGCGAATCGTTCTTCACCGCGATGGCGCCATAGCTGGTGCCGACCGCCGCCACCCATTTCACCGCGTTCTCGTCGAAGCGGCCGAACTTGCCCTGGGCCAGGTTGAGCAGCGAACCGCTGGACCAGGCCACCAGCGTGCCGGCATCGCCTGGGCGCTGGGCGACCACGGCGTTGTAGGCCACCGCGCCGACGCCGCCGGGCATGTAGGTCACGCGCATCGGTTTGCTGAGGATCTTCTCCTGCACCAGGGCGCTCTGCACCAGCTTGCAGGTCAGGTCGAAACCGCCGCCGGGCGAGGCCGGGGCGATGCATTCGGGACGTTTCGGTTCGGCGGCCAGGGCATTGCCGGCCAGCAGCAGGCAACCGGTGGCCAGGGCGAGGCGGCGCAGTGAAGAGGTCATCGTCTATCTCCGTGAGCGTTGTTGTTATGGGTTACCACAGAGCCACGCTGTAGCTCACCAGCAGCCGCACCTCGTCCGCGTCGCGGGCGAAGTTGGAGCGGAAGGTGGCGTTGCGCAGGCGCACGGCGACGTTCTTCAACGGGCCGCTTTGTACCACGTACTTCAGTTCGGTGTTGCGTTCCCACTCCTTGCCCTCGCCACCGGCCGCGCGGCTGACGTTGTCGCCGCTGATGTAGCGGGTCATGAAGGTCAGGCCGGGAATGCCGAGGACGGCGAAGTTGTAGTCGTAGCGCGCTTGCCAGGAGCGCTCGTCGGCGCCGGCGAAGTCGTTGATCTGGACGAAGTTGACCAGGTAGGGGTCGGCCCCGTCGATGTAGGGGAAGGCGCTGTCGCCAGACAGCTGCTGCCAGGCGCCGCTGACCTTGTGGCCGCCCAGGGTGTAGCTGAGCATGCCGTTGAAGGTGGTGTTGTCGATCTTGCCGGCCTTGGCCGCGCCCGCATCGTCGCTGATCGCCAGGCGCAGGTCGGCGCCGAAGGTGCCCGGGCCCCAGGGCTGGGTGGCGACCATGCCGATGAAGTGCTGGCGGTAGATGTCGTCAAGCTGGGCGAAGTGGTAGCTGCCGGTGATGCGGTCGGTGAACTGGTAGTCCAGGCCGCCCATGTCGAAGTTGTCGGCGCTGAAGGAACCGCCGAATCGGCCGTTCTTGTTGTTCAGGGCCAGGTCTTCCCAGTTGGTGTCGTTGCGGTCCTTGGCCTTTTCCAGGCGTGCGCCGGTGAAGGTCAGGCCCTTGATCTCCTTCGAGGTGACCAGGCCGCCTTCGAAGGTCTGCGGCAGGATGCGCCCGTCGTTGGGCTGCAGGGTGGGCAGTTCGGGGATCAGCGTGCCGATCTTCAGTTCGGTCTGCGAGACCTTGACCTTGCCGGTCAGGCCGAGCTTGGAGTATTCGTCGGCGGCCTTGCCGTTGTCGTGGGTCGGCAGCAGGCCGGTGTCGGTGCGATCCTTGCTGGAGTCGAGCTTGACGCCGAGCATGCCCAGCGCGTCCAGGCCGAAGCCGACGGTGCCTTCGGTGTAGCCGGACTCGAAATTGAGCATGAAACCCTGGGCCCATTCGTCGCGCTTGGATTGCTGCGCGCTGGTGCCGTCGCGGAAATCGCGGTTGAAGTACATGTTGCGGGTTTCGAAGGTGGCCGTGCTGTCTTCGAAGAAGGCGGCCTGGCTCATGGGCGCGACACCGGCAAGGGCGACGGCACTGGCGAGGGCGGAAGGTCGGGCGGCGAAGGAACGGGTAGGCGTGAACGCCTGCGGCTGCGTGGACAGCATCGTCGGTGACTCCATTTATTGTTCTTATTCGATTTGCACCTTGCTGGTGCTTTTTGCGGCGCGCGGGGCGACCGTGGTGCGATGCTAGGCAACCAACCTTTCGCTAACCTTTCAGCGTGAAAGGTTTGCCGCGAGGGCTTCACAGCACCCGCCACGGCGGTACACTCCGCGCAAAAAGCCCACCCGAGCAGGGAGAATCCGATGCGTGTGCTGCTGGTCGAAGACCATCTGCAACTGGCCGAAAGCGTGGCCCAGGCCCTCAAGAGCCAGGGCCTGACCGTGGATGTGCTGCACGACGGCGTGGCCGCCGACCTGGCGCTGGCCAGCGAGGACTACGCCGTGGCGGTGCTGGATGTCGGCCTGCCGCGCCTGGACGGCTTCGAGGTGCTGGCGCGTCTGCGCGGACGTGGCAAGACCCTGCCGGTACTGATGCTCACCGCGCGCAGCGATGTGAAGGACCGGGTCCACGGCCTGAACCTGGGCGCCGACGACTATCTGGCCAAGCCCTTCGAGCTGACCGAGCTGGAAGCCCGGGTCAAGGCCCTGCTGCGTCGCAGCGTGCTCGGCGGCGAGCGCCAGCAGCGCTGCGGGCCGCTGGTTTACGACCTGGATACCCGGCGCTTCACCCTGAACGACGACCCGCTCACCTTGACCCAGCGCGAGCAGAGCGTGCTCGAGGCCCTGATCGCCCGGCCGGGGCGGGTGATGAGCAAGGAGCAGCTGGCCGCCCAGGTGTTCGGCCTGGACGAGGAAGCCAGCCCCGACGCCATCGAGATCTATGTCCACCGCCTGCGCAAGAAACTCGATGGTCACCCGGTGTACATCGTCACTTTCCGTGGCCTGGGCTACCTGCTCGAGCATCGTGATGCGTGACAATGTCAGCCTGCGCGGGCGCCTGCTGGGCAACCTGGCGCTGTTGCTGGTGGTGCTGATGCTGGCCAGCGGCCTGAGCGCCTACTGGAATGGCCGCGAAGCCGCCGACACCGCCTACGACCGCACGCTGCTGGCCTCGGCGCGGACCATCGCCGCCGGGCTGTCCCAGCGTGACGGCACGCTCAGCGCCGACGTGCCTTACGTGGCCCTGGACACCTTCGCCTACGACAGCGCCGGGCGCATCTACTACCAGGTCCTGGACATCCACCAGAAGCTGATCTCCGGCTACGAGAACCTGCCGCCACCGCCGCTTGGCACGCCGCGCACCGACGACTACCCGGCCCTGGCGCGCTTCTACAACGCCACCTACCTGGGCCAGGACGTGCGTGTGGTCAGCCTGCTCAAGGCGGTCAGCGAGCCGAACATGAACGGCATGGCCGAGATCCGCGTGGCCGAGACCGAGGAGGCTCGGGTGCGCATGGCCCGCGGGCTGATGGCCGATACCCTGCTGCGCCTGGGCATGCTGGCGCTCGGTGCGCTGGTGATGGTGTGGTTCGCCGTCAGCGCCGCGCTGCGCCCGCTGGAGCGCCTGCGCACGGCGGTGGAGGAGCGCCAGCCGGATGATTTGCGTGCCTTGCCGGTGGTCCAGGTGCAGCGCGAGCTGGGGCCGCTGGTGCGGGCACTCAACCACTTCACCGAACGCTTGCGCGGGCAGTTCGAGCGCCAGGCGCAATTCATCGCCGATGCCGCCCACGAGCTGCGCACGCCGTTGGCGGCGCTCAAGGCACGGGTCGAGCTGGGTCTGCGCTCGAAAGCGCCAGATGAATGGCGCAAGACCCTGGAAGCGGCGGCCCAGGGTACGGACCGGCTCACGCATCTGGCCAACCAGCTGCTGTCGCTGGCGCGGGTGGAGAACGGCGCCCGCGCCATCGCCGAAGGCGGGGCCCAGCGCCTGGACTTGAGCCAACTGGCCCGCGAACTGGGCATGGCCATGGCGCCCCTGGCCCACGCCCGTGGCGTGGCCCTGGCGCTGGAGGCCGAGGCGCCGGTGTGGCTCAAGGGCGAGCCGACCTTGCTCAATGAGTTGCTCAGCAATCTGGTGGATAACGCCCTGGCCCACACCCCGCCCGGGGGCGACGTGATCCTGCGGGTGCTGGCGCCGGCCGTGCTTGAAGTCGAGGACGACGGCCCGGGGATTCCACAGGACGAGCGTGAACGGGTGTTCGAGCGATTCTATCGGCGCAGTGCCCAAGGTAGCGGGTTGGGGCTGGCGATCGTTGGCGAGATCTGCCGGGCGCACCTGGCACAGATCAGCCTGCACGACGGTGAGCGGGGGGGGCTGAAGGTGCGGGTGAGCTTTATCGCGGATTGATCGGCGTTATCGCGGGGCAAGCCCATCCACTCAGCGCAGCATGCTCCGCGCATCGAGCAATTCGCCGATATCCAGCTCGGTGCCATAGGGCAATCCCAGGTGCCGGTAGGCCGGCAGGGCCGCCAGCGGCCGGCTGCGGCCGCGCTGGCTGATGCAGCGGGCGATCTGCACGACATCGATATAGTCGATCCTGTCGGTCCGCCGATCCAGGTCCTGGACCTGGCCGGGCAGGTTGACCAGTTGCTCGGGGAATTCCCAGGCACTGAGGATCTTGTCGCCCAGCACCGGCTGGATCTGTTCGATCACGTAGTGCAGGCACACCGGGTCGGACAGCAGTTCGTTGTGTTCCTCGGCATAGATCAGCACCGGCAGGGCACCGATCTGGTGGACCAGGCCGCCGAGGGTGGCCTGGTCGGGCTTGAGCTGGGTGTAGCGACGGCATAGCTCATAGCTGATACCTGCGACTTCCAGGCTGTTGGCCCAGATATCCCGCAGTTTCTGCTCAACCGCCGGTGATCGGGCATGGAAGATCTGCTCGATCACCAGGCCGATGGCGAGGTTGCAGCTGTAGTTGATGCCCAGGCGGGTGATGGCGGTGTGCAGGTCGGTGACCTCGACGGCCGCGCGCAGCAACGGGCTGTTGACCACCTTGATCAGGCGGGCCGACAACGCGGCGTCGCGGCCGATCACCTTGCTCAGGGCGGCGACACTGATCTCGCTGTCCTCGGCGGCTTCGCGGATGCTCAGGGCAACTTCCGGGAGGGTCGGCAGGACCAGGTCGTCCTTGTCGATGGCGGCGAGCAATTGCGCTTGGACCATCTCGGCCAGCTTGTTCATGGACTTCTCTACGGCAGTGGTGCGGCCCTGCCATGGCGGCGGGGCGGGTTGGTCAGCGCTGGATTTCCCGGTCGCGGTCCAGTTCGTAAGGCAGGTCGAGCAATGCCAGGCGTGGGCCTTCCAGGCTGCCCAGGTGCAGGTTGTCATCCGCTACCGCTTCGGCACTGAGCACGGCCAGCAGTTCCACGCCGCTGCCGGTGCCGGCCGCCAGCACCACTTCGCCGACCGACGAACCGTGGGTGGGCGAGAAGATCTCGGCGCCCGGTGCCGGCACTTCGGCCTGGTCGAGTGCCAGGCGGTACTGGCGGCGCTTGAGCTTGCCCAGGTACTGCATGCGCGCGACGATTTCCTGGCCGGTGTAGCAGCCCTTCTTGAAGCTCACGCCATCGACGGCCTGCAGGTTGATCATCTGCGGGATGAACAGTTCGCGGGTCGGGCCCATGACCTGGCCGATGCCGGCACGCACCTGGCCGAGCAGCCAGTCGTTGAGCGAGCCTTCGGGCAGCACGTCGGCGAGCTCGTCGCGCACGCTGGCGGCCTGGTCGGCAGGCGCCCAGAGCTCCACGCGGTTCGCCGACACGGCGATGGCGATCAGGCCTTCATGACGAACGGTCGCACCGGCCACGGCCGGGACACTCAGGCCCAGCGCCTGCAGTGCGGCATCGCCGTGCTGCAGGCCGAAGCGCGCCCAGGCGGCGCTGTCGTCGCTCAGGGTGGCCTTGGAGAACACCGCGTATTTCTTCAGGTCGGCCAGCTGTGCCTCGAGCAGCTCGCTGGCCATGGCCAGCAGGTAGCCGTTGCCTTCAGGCAGGATGCGGAAGCTCGACTGCATGCGGCCCTTGACCATGCAGCGGGCGCCGAGGCTCGCGTGCTCCTCGTCGAGGTAGTTGATGTTGCAGGTCAGCTGGCCTTGCAGGAACTTGCCGGCGTCGGAGCCGCGGACGGCGAGGATGCCCTCATGGGAGAGGGGACAGAAGAAAGCGGTATCGGCCATGGGTCATCGCGGTAGCTAGAGACTGGCGGCCATCATAGAACGCCGGTAACAAAATAGGTAGGTGACTAGACCAACGCCTTGTGCCGCTTCGTTCGCCGCACGGTATACTGCGCGACCACTCGAGGAGGGCCCCATGGTCGAACAAACTGAACTCAACCGGCTTTTCTGGCACAGCCGCCGCGGCATGCTGGAACTGGATGTGCTGCTGGTGCCATTCACCCAGGAAGTCTATCCGAGCCTGAGCGAAGCGGACCGTGAGCTGTATCGCCGGCTGCTGACCTGCGAAGACCAGGACATGTTCGGCTGGTTCATGGAGCGCACCGAATCGGAGGACCCCGAGCTGCAACGCATGGTCCGCATCATCCTGGACCGTGTCCAGCCCAAATGATGTCTTCGAGTGCCGTTGGCAGGGCTCGTGCCTGCTGCTGACGGCCTACCTCGCCAGCCTGGCGCTGGCGATGATCGGCCTTGCCGCCGTCGCATTGCCCATCTGGCTGCGTTGCCTGCTGCTGTTCGCATGCCTTGCCCACGCCTGCTGGGTCATACCCCATCGAATCCTGCTGAGCGCTCCCCAGGCCATGACCGGGCTGCGGCGCGACGCCCGTGGCTGGTGTGTGTACAGCCGCGCGGGGGGATGGCAGCCGGCAACGCTCTGCCGTGACAGCATCGCCTTGCCGGGCATCGTGGTATTGCGTTTCGTGACCAAGGGGCGCTGGTTGAGCCAGAGCCAGTGCATCCCCGGGGACGCACTGGCGCATGAGCAGCACCGGCGCTTGCGCGTGCGGCTGAAGTTCAGCCGGCGAAGGTGGGCGGCTGCAGGATAGTGTCGTGGGCTTGGGGCAGCATCGCCGGATAGTCGAGGGTGTAGTGCAAGCCGCGGCTTTCCTTGCGCTGCATCGCCGAGCGGATCATCAGCTCGGCGACCTGGGCCAGATTGCGCAGCTCGATCAGATCGCGGCTGACCTTGTAGTTGCTGTAGAACTCATCGATCTCATCCAGCAGCATGCGCACCCGGTGCTCGGCGCGTTGCAGGCGCTTGCTGGTACGCACGATACCCACGTAGTCCCACATGAATCGCCGCAATTCGTCCCAGTTGTGCGCGATGATCACGTCTTCGTCCGAATCGGTGACCTGGCTGGCATCCCAGCAGGGCAGGGCGCGAGGCATGCTCACTTGCTCGAGGTGCGCTTGGATGTCGGCGGCGGCGGCACGGCCATAGACGAAGCACTCGAGCAACGAGTTGCTGGCCATGCGGTTGGCGCCGTGCAGGCCGGTGAAGCTGGTTTCGCCGATGGCGTAGAGGCCCGGAACGTCGGTATGGCCACGGTCGTCGACCACCACGCCGCCACAGGTATAGTGCGCCGCCGGCACCACCGGGATGGGCTGGCGGGTGATGTCGATGCCAAAGCTCAGGCAGCGCTCGTAGACCGTCGGGAAGTGGCTCTTGATGAACTCGGCGGGCTTGTGGCTGATGTCCAGGTACACGCAGTCCACGCCCAGGCGCTTCATCTCGTGGTCGATGGCGCGGGCGACGATGTCCCGGGGCGCCAATTCCTCGCGCGGGTCGAAGCGCGGCATGAAGCGCTCGCCGTTGGGCAGGCGCAACAGCGCGCCTTCGCCGCGCAGGGCTTCGGTGACGAGGAAACTCTTGGCCTGCGGATGGTACAGGCAGGTCGGGTGGAACTGGTTGAACTCCAGGTTGGCCACCCGGCAGCCGGCCCGCCAGGCCATGGCGATGCCATCGCCACAGGCGCCGTCGGGGTTGCTGGTATAGAGGTAGACCTTGGCCGCGCCGCCGGTGGCCAGCACGGTGAAGCGCGCGCCGAAGGTGTCGACTTCGCCTGTGTTGCGGTCGAGCACGTAGGCGCCCAGGCAGCGATCGCCACCCAGGCCCAGGCGTCGTTCGGTGATCAGATCGACCGCCACGCGCTGCTCGAGCAGCTCGATGTTCGGCCGCTGGCGGGCGCGCTCGAGCAGGGTGGTGAAGATCGCCGCGCCGGTGGCATCGGCGGCATGAATGATGCGCCGATGGCTGTGGCCGCCTTCGCGGGTGAGGTGGAATTCGAAGCCGCCGTCGTCGACGCTGTAATGCTCGTCGCGGGTGAACGGCACGCCTTGTTCGATCAGCCACTGGATGGCTTCGCGGCTGTGCTCGACGGTGAAGCGCACGGCGTCCTCGTGGCACAGGCCGCCACCGGCGTTCAGCGTGTCCTCGACATGGGACTGCACGGTATCGGTGTCGTCGAGCACCGCGGCGACGCCGCCCTGGGCCCAGAAAGTCGAGCCATTGGCCAGGTCGCCCTTGCTCAGCACGGCGATGCGCAGGTGGCTGGGGAGGTTCAGTGCCAGGCTGAGACCGGCGGCACCACTGCCGATCACCAGGACATCATGTTGGAATTGTTGGCTCATGTCGGGACACTAGTAATCTTTGAGGGGGGCACGGCACAATAGTCAGGCGCCGATGGCATTGTGAAACTATCGTGAATCCTGGCCGGGATGCCTTTATAGCAGCCCCAGGTGCCTGATTTCCAATGGCGCTTGAGCGTTGGCGGCGATCTTCTTGGGAACTTTCCGACGGCCCCGGAAATCTCATGAAGGCTGCCCGTACGCCATATTTTGCCGCGGCGACGCAGGGCGGCAGCTCTATCTTGGGCTGGCACCTGTGTAATGAAACCAGATTATCGACGCAGCCGGCCGTGTCCGCGCTGCGTCTTTCGTGCGAGCCGACCAAGGGCCGCAGGAAACTTGCTTGGAGGGGAGAACTTTTGCGCAAAGCCCGAGTCTATGGTTGCAAGCCTGAACGATGGCTGTCGCAACGCTCCTTCGAGTTCACTGAGGAGTGTTCATGCTAACCCAGGAAGAGGATCAGCAGCTTGTCGAGCGCGTGCAGCGCGGCGACAGGCGAGCGTTCGATCTGTTGGTGCTGAAGTATCAGCACAAGATTCTCGGGTTGATCGTGCGTTTCGTACACGACACCCATGAGGCGCAGGACGTGGCGCAGGAAGCCTTCATCAAGGCTTACCGGGCGCTCGGGAATTTTCGCGGTGACAGTGCTTTCTATACCTGGCTGTACCGCATCGCCATCAACACGGCGAAGAACTACCTGGTGTCCCGTGGAAGACGGCCACCAGACAGCGATGTGAGCTCCGAGGATGCGGAGTTTTATGACGGCGATCATGGTCTCAAGGATCTCGAGTCCCCAGAGCGCTCGTTGTTGCGGGATGAAATCGAAGGCACTGTCCATCGCACCATCCAGCAACTGCCCGAAGATTTGCGCACGGCACTGACACTGCGCGAGTTCGACGGTCTGAGTTACGAAGACATTGCCAGTGTCATGCAATGTCCGGTGGGTACCGTGCGCTCTCGAATCTTCCGCGCTCGGGAGGCCATAGACAAAGCCCTGCAGCCTCTGTTGCAGGAAACCTGAGACAGCGGCGACAGCCAAGAGAGGAACCGCCATGAGTCGTGAAGCTTTGCAGGAATCGCTGTCCGCGGTGATGGATAACGAAGCGGACGAACTGGAATTGCGTCGCGTGCTTAACGCCGTCGACGATGCCGAAACCCGTGCCACCTGGTCGCGCTACCAGGTCGCTCGCGCAGCCATGCACAAGGAGTTGCTGCTGCCCAAGTTGGATATCGCCTCGGCGGTCTGCGCGGCGCTGGCCGACGAAGCCGTGCCGACCAAGGTCAAGCAAGGGCCGTGGCGCAGCATTGGCCGCCTGGCCGTGGCTGCCTCGGTTACTGTTGCCGTGCTGGCCGGTGTGCGTTTCTACAACCAGGACGAGATCACCGGCGCCGAGCTGGCCGCCCAGCAACCTGCACAGCAGGGACTGAGCATGCCGCAGGCACAGGGTCCGGCCGTTCTGGCAGGCTACAGTGAAAGCAGCGAACAACCGACCGGCCCGATGGCCAACGGTGTGCTGCAGAATCAGGCCGGCTGGGATCAGCGCCTGCCAGGTTACCTGCGTCAGCATGCCCAGGAGTCCGCGCTCAAGGGCAACGAGACCGCGCTGCCATACGCCCGTGCCGCCAGCCTGGAAACCGCTAAGTAAGGAGGATCATGCGCGCGCTACCTCTCCTGTCGCTGCTGCTTGGCAGCAGCCTGACGGTGCAGGCCCTGGCGGCCAACTCTTCGCCCGAGGCGAGCGAGTGGCTGAACAAGCTGGCACGGGCTGAACAAGAGCAGAGTTACCAAGGCTCTTTCGTCTACGAACGTAACGGCAGCTTTTCCACCCACGATATCTGGCATCGCGTCCAGGACGGCAAGGTCAGCGAGCGTCTGCTTCAGCTCGATGGCTCGGCCCAGGAAATCGTGCGTGTCGATGGCAAGGTGCAATGCGTCAGTGGCGCCTTGATCAGCGGCGTGGGCACGCCACCGGATTCCGCGCCGCGTATGCTCGATCCCTTGAAACTGATGAGCTGGTACGACCTGAGCGTGGCAGGCAAGTCACGCGTCGCCGGGCGCGACGCGGTGATCGTGACGCTCAGCCCCCGCGATCAGCACCGCTATGCCTTCGAATTACACCTGGATCGCCGTACCGGGCTGCCTCTGCGCTCGTTGATGCTCAACGACAAGGGGCAATTGCTCGAGCGTTTCCAGATGACCCGCCTCGACACCGACGACTTGCCGAGCGACAGCGATCTCAGCGCCAGCGCCGCGTGCAAGCCGGTCGAGCAGGTGGCCTCCAGCGCCGCGGAAACCGTCGCTGGTTGGCGTTCGGACTGGCTGCCGCCAGGTTTCGAGCTGGTCAACAGTTCGGTGCGTCGCGACCCTGCACGCAAAAGTACGGTCAGCAGCCTGATGTACGACGATGGCCTGGCGCGGTTCTCGGTGTTTCTGGAGCCTATCGGCAGCGATGTCGGCGCCGATACCCGTGCCCAGCTCGGCCCGACTGTTGCGGTATCGCGCCGCCTCACCACGCCCACGGGCAAGGTGATGGTCACCGTGGTTGGCGAGATTCCCCTGGGGACCGCCGAGCGTGTCGCCCTGTCGATGCGGGCCCAGGATGTCCAGGCGCGGCAATGAGGTTTGGCCGCTTTCTGACAGCTTCTGTTACACAGAGCTGACATGAAATTAAAGCATTGTCATTTGCAATCCAGCCGCAAATTTTCTATAGGTCAGGCTTCTCGGAGTCTGGCCTTTCCTGCTTCTGCAGGGGTCCTACTGCTAACTACGCTCGTTGTGACGGGAGCCGTATGTCAATACCACGCTTGAAAACCTATCTCTCGATGTTCGCCGCCGTGCTCATGCTCGGCCAGGTGCTCACCGCCCAGGCCGAGGAAGCCCTGCCGGACTTCACCACCCTGGTCGAGCAGGCCTCGCCGGCGGTCGTCAACATCAGTACCAAGCAGAAGCTGCCGGACCGCCGCATCGCCGCCGGGCAGATGCCTGACCTGGAAGGCCTGCCGCCGATGTTCCGCGAGTTCTTCGAGCGCAACATGCCGCAGCAGCCGCGTTCGCCTCGTGGCGACCGCCAGCGTGAGGCCCAGTCGCTGGGCTCGGGCTTCATCATTTCCAGCGATGGTTACGTGCTGACCAACAATCATGTGGTCGCCGATGCCGACGAGATCATCGTCCGTCTGTCCGACCGCAGCGAGCTGCAGGCCAAGCTGGTCGGCACCGACCCACGCACCGACGTGGCCCTGCTCAAGGTTGAAGGCAAGAACCTGCCGACCGTCAAGCTGGGCGATTCCGAGAAATTGAAGGTCGGTGAATGGGTGCTGGCCATCGGCTCGCCATTCGGCTTCGACCACTCGGTGACCAAAGGCATCGTCAGTGCCAAGGGGCGTACCCTGCCGAATGACACCTACGTGCCGTTCATCCAGACCGACGTGGCGATCAACCCCGGCAACTCCGGTGGCCCGCTGTTCAACATGAAAGGCGAGGTGGTGGGCATCAACTCGCAGATCTTCACCCGCTCCGGCGGTTTCATGGGCTTGTCGTTCGCCATTCCGATCGACGTGGCGCTGGACGTTTCCAACCAGCTGAAGAAAGACGGCAAGGTCAGCCGCGGCTGGCTGGGCGTGGTGATCCAGGAGGTCAACAAGGACCTGGCCGAGTCCTTCGGCCTGGACAAGCCGGCCGGCGCGCTGGTGGCCCAGGTTCTGGAAGAGGGCCCGGCGGCCAAGGGCGGCCTGCAGGTCGGTGATGTGATCCTGAGCATGAACGGCCAGCCGATCGTCATGTCCGCCGACCTGCCGCACCTGGTCGGTAGCCTCAAGGATGGCGACAAGGCCAAGCTGGAGATCATCCGCAACGGCAAGCGCCAGAACCTGGATGTCACCATTGGTGCCCTGCCGGACGACGACGCCGATATCGGCACTGGTGCCCAGGGCGGCGCCGAACGCAGCAGCAATCGCCTTGGCGTTTCGGTGACCGACCTGTCCGCCGAGCAGAAGAAGTCCCTGGAGCTCAAGGGCGGCGTGGTCATCAAGGAAGTCCAGGACGGCCCGGCAGCCATGATCGGCCTGCGTCCGGGCGATGTCATCAGCCACCTGAACAACCAGGCGATCGCCTCGGCCAAGCAGTTCACCGAGATCGCCAAGGAGCTGCCGAAGAACCGTTCGGTGTCCATGCGCGTATTGCGTCAGGGTCGCGCCAGCTTCATTACCTTCAAGCTGGCTGAATAAGCTGAGCGTGGCGTAGGAAAAGGGCAGCTTCGGCTGCCTTTTTCATGGGCCGGCAGGCTGAAAGGGCCTGCGTGGGAGCGGGCTTGCCCTGTTGCGGGGCAAGTCGCAGCGGCGAACCGCCGTCCCACAAGGGTTGTATACAGGCCGATAGAGGAATCTCCCATATCCCTGCGGCTTGAGGTACAATTCCCGGCTATTTTTCGGCGGGCGTCCGGCTCGCAGCCTTTTCGAGTGTTGACCCGTGAGTGATTTGAGTCATATCCGCAATTTCTCCATCATCGCCCACATCGACCATGGCAAGTCGACGCTGGCCGACCGTTTCATCCAGATGTGCGGTGGCCTGACAGCGCGCGAAATGGAAGCCCAGGTCCTTGATTCCATGGACCTGGAGCGTGAACGCGGTATCACCATCAAGGCCCACAGCGTCACGCTGCACTACAAGGCGCAGGATGGTAAGACCTACCAGCTGAACTTCATCGACACCCCCGGCCACGTCGACTTCACCTATGAAGTTTCGCGCTCGCTGGCGGCGTGCGAAGGTGCGCTGCTGGTGGTCGACGCCGGTCAAGGTGTGGAGGCCCAGTCCGTGGCCAACTGCTACACCGCCATCGAGCAGGGCCTGGAAGTCATGCCCGTGCTGAACAAGATGGACCTGCCCCAGGCTGACCCGGACCGCGTCAAGGACGAGATCGAGAAGATCATCGGCATCGACGCCACCGACGCCGTGGCCTGCAGTGCCAAGAGCGGCATGGGCGTCGACGAGGTGCTCGAGCGCCTGGTACAGACCATCCCCGCGCCGGAAGGCGAAATCGACGCTCCGCTGCAGGCGTTGATCATCGACTCCTGGTTCGACAACTACCTGGGCGTGGTCTCGCTGGTGCGTGTGCGCCAGGGCCGCGTCAAGAAAGGCGACAAGATCCTGGTCAAGTCCACCGGCAAGGTGCACCTGGTCGACAGCGTCGGCGTGTTCACCCCCAAACACACCCAGACCGCCGACCTGAAGGCCGGTGAAGTCGGCTTCATCATTGCCAGCATCAAGGACATTCACGGTGCGCCAGTGGGTGACACCCTGACCCTGTCCAACACGCCTGAAGTCGAAGTGCTGCCAGGCTTCAAGAAGATTCAGCCACAGGTCTACGCGGGCCTGTTCCCGGTCAGCTCCGACGACTTCGAGGACTTCCGCGACGCCCTGCAGAAGCTGACGCTGAACGACTCGTCGCTGCAGTACATGCCGGAAAGTTCCGACGCCCTGGGCTTTGGTTTCCGTTGCGGCTTCCTCGGCATGCTGCACATGGAGATCATCCAGGAGCGCCTGGAGCGCGAATACGACCTGGACCTGATCACCACCGCGCCAAGCGTGATCTACGAGCTCGAGCTCAAGACCGGCGAAGTCATCACCGTCGACAACCCGTCGAAGCTGCCGGACGTCTCGGCCGTCAACGATTTCCGCGAGCCGATCGTCACCGCCACCATCCTCGTGCCGCAAGAGCACCTGGGCAACGTCATCACCCTGTGCATCGAGAAGCGTGGCGTGCAGCGCGACATGCAGTTCCTCGGCAGCCAGGTGCAGGTGCGTTACGACCTGCCGATGAACGAAGTGGTGCTGGACTTCTTCGACCGCCTCAAGTCCACCAGCCGCGGCTACGCTTCGCTGGACTATCATTTCGATCGCTACCAGTCGGCCAACCTGGTCAAACTGGACGTGCTGATCAACGGCGACAAGGTCGATGCCCTGGCATTGATCGTGCACCGCGACAACGCGGCCTACAAAGGTCGCGCGTTGACCGAGAAGATGAAGGAGCTGATCCCTCGGCAGATGTTCGACGTGGCGATCCAGGCAGCCATCGGCGGCCAGATCATTGCGCGGACGACCGTCAAGGCGCTCAGAAAGAACGTACTGGCCAAGTGCTACGGCGGCGACGTCAGCCGTAAGAAGAAGCTGCTGGAGAAGCAGAAGGCCGGTAAGAAACGCATGAAACAGGTCGGCAACGTGGAGATCCCACAAGAAGCCTTCCTCGCCGTGCTCAGGTTGGATAGCTAGGTCCTATGTCGCTAAATTTCCCGCTGTTGCTTGTCATCGCCGTCGCCGTCTGTGGCTTGTTGGGTTTGATCGACCTGCTGTTCCTGGCCCCGCGCCGGCGAGCGGCGATCGCCAATTACCAGGGCAGCGTCACCCAGCCCGAAATGGCCGTGGTCGAACGCCTGAACAAGGAACCCTTGCTGGTCGAGTACGGCAAGTCGTTCTTCCCAGTGCTGTTCATCGTGCTGGTGCTGCGTTCGTTCCTGGTTGAACCGTTCCAGATCCCGTCGGGGTCGATGAAGCCGACGCTGGAAGTGGGCGACTTCATCCTGGTGAACAAGTTCTCCTATGGCATTCGCCTGCCGGTGATCGACAAGAAGGTCATCGAAGTGGGTGATCCGCAGCGCGGGGATGTGATGGTGTTCCGCTACCCGAGCGATCCGAACGTCAACTACATCAAACGGGTGGTCGGGCTGCCGGGCGACCTGATTCGCTACACCAGCGACAAGCGCCTGTACGTCAACGGCCAGGCGGTTGCCGAGCAACTGGTCGGCAGCGAGCCGGGCACGCTGGGCAGCGCCGAGCTGTACAAGGAGAAACTCGGCGAGGCCGAGCACCTGATCCGCAAGGAAATGACCCGCTATCGCATGCCGCCGGACCAGCAATGGACCGTGCCGGCCGGTCATTACTTCATGATGGGTGACAACCGCGACAACTCCAACGACAGCCGTTTCTGGGATGATCCGAACATTCCCAAGGAGCTGCAGGGCATGGTTCCGGACCGCAACATCGTCGGCAAGGCTTTCGCGGTATGGATGAGCTGGCCGGAGCCGAAGCTGAGTCATTTGCCGAACCTGTCGCGGGTCGGTCTGATCCATTGAGTATCGACGGCGCTGTCCACGGACGGCGCCGATTGCATTTCTGACATAGGCTGTGTTCTCAGGGAGCGAGGGCTTTCGTCGTTATCGGCGACGGACCACAGTCAAACCGTCTTTCAGGATGTTGATTTGAACAACGCGTTGAACATTGCCGGGGTGGCCGCATGAGTGCTTCCCTTGGCCGCCTGGAGCGCAAGCTCGGCTACACCTTCAAGAACCAGGACCAGATGCTGCTGGCCCTGACCCATCGCAGCTATGCCGGGCGCAACAACGAGCGCCTGGAATTCCTTGGCGATGCCATCCTCAACTTCGTGGTCGGCGAAGCGCTGTTCGAGCGCTTCCCGCAGGCCCGCGAAGGCCAGTTGTCGCGTCTGCGCGCACGTCTGGTCAAAGGCGAGACACTGGCCCGACTGGCCCGTGGTTTCGATCTGGGCGAGTACCTGCGCCTGGGCTCGGGTGAACTCAAGAGCGGTGGTTTCCGCCGCGAGTCGATTCTGGCCGACGCCCTGGAGGCGTTGATCGGCGCCATCTACCTGGACGCCGACATGCAGACCGCGCGCGAGCGTATCCTCGCCTGGCTGACCGACGAGTTCGATGGCCTGACCCTGGTCGACACCAACAAGGACCCCAAGACTCGCCTGCAGGAATTCCTGCAATCGCGTGCCTGTGAATTGCCGCGTTACGAAGTGGTGGATATCCAGGGCGAACCGCACTGCCGGACCTTCTTCGTCGAATGCGAAGTGGTGCTGCTGAACAACAAGAGCCGTGGCCAGGGCGTGAGTCGGCGTATCGCCGAACAGGTCGCCGCCGCCGCCGCATTGATCGCCCTGGGCGTGGAGAATGGCAATGACTGAGAACACTTCGACCCGCTGCGGCTACGTGGCCATCGTTGGCCGCCCCAACGTCGGCAAGTCCACGCTGCTCAACCACATCCTCGGCCAGAAGCTGGCGATCACCTCGCGCAAGCCGCAGACCACCCGCCACAACATGCTCGGGATCAAGACCGAGGGTGACGTGCAGGCGATCTACGTCGACACGCCCGGTATGCACAAAGCCAACGACAAGGCGCTCAACCGCTACATGAACCGCAACGCCTCGGCGGCCCTGAAGGACGTCGACGTGGTGATCTTCGTGGTCGACCGCACCCGTTGGACGGACGAAGACCAACTGGTGCTCGAGCGCGTGCAGTACGTGACCGGCCCGGTGATCCTGGCGGTGAACAAGACCGACCGCATGGACGAGAAAGCCGAGCTGATTCCGCATCTGCAATGGTTGCAACAGCAGCTGCCGAACGCTGAGATCGTGCCGATCTCCGCCCAGCAGGGGCACAACCTGGAGTCGCTGGAGGCCCTGATCGCCAAGCATCTGCCGGAAAACGAGCATTTCTTCCCGGAAGACCAGATCACCGACCGCAGCAGCCGTTTCCTCGCCGCCGAACTGGTGCGCGAGAAGATCATGCGCCAGCTGGGCGCGGAGCTGCCGTACCAGATCACCGTGGAAATCGAAGAGTTCAAGCAGCAGGGCCATGTGCTGCACATCCATGCGTTGATCCTGGTCGAGCGTGACGGGCAGAAGAAGATCATCATCGGCGACAAGGGCGAACGCATCAAACGCATTGGCTCCGATGCGCGCAAGGACATGGAGACCCTGTTCGACGCCAAGGTCATGCTCAACCTCTGGGTCAAGGTCAAAGGCGGTTGGTCGGACGACGAGCGCGCCCTGCGGTCGTTGGGTTACGGCGACCTGTAACCGCTCCTGACGCGATCGGCGTTTCCTGTGGGAGCGGGTTTATCCGCGAAGGCGATGGTGGGTTCACTGACGCTTTCGCGGGTGAACCCGCTCCCACAGGCGTTCATGGCCTTTGGAGAGAGCAGATGGACCAACCCACCCCGCAACCCGCCTACGTGCTGCACAGCCGCGCCTACAAGGAAACCAGCGCGCTGGTGGACTTCCTCACCCCCCAGGGGCGGGTGCGCGCGGTGCTGCGCCGGGCGCGGGGCAAGGGCGGCAGCTTGGTGCGCCCGTTCGTGCCGCTGGAAGTGGAACTGCGCGGGCGTGGCGAGCTGAAGAATGTCGGTCGCCTGGACACCCTGGGCATTGCCGCCTGGTTGCATGGCGATGCGTTGTTCAGCGGGCTCTACCTCAACGAACTGCTGATGCGCCTGCTACCGGCCGAGGCACCGCACCCAGCCTTGTTCGAGCATTACACCCTGACCCTGCAGGCACTGGCAGCGGGACGTCCGCTGGAGCCGTTGCTGCGCTCGTTCGAATGGCGCCTGCTGGATGAGCTGGGCTACGCCTTCGCCCTGGACCATGACGCCAACGGCGTCCCGGTCGTTGCCGATGGCCTCTATCGTCTGCAGGTGGATGCTGGCCTGGAGCGCGTCGAGCTGTTCCAGCCAGGGCTGTTCAAGGGCAGCGAACTGTTGGCCCTGGCCCAGGCCGACTGGGAGGCGCCCGGTGCCCTGCTCGCCGCCAAGCGCCTGATGCGTCAGGCCCTCGCCGTGCACCTGGGGCCCAAGCCACTGGTCAGCCGGGAACTGTTTCGCAAGCGCTGATCTGCACGTATGCTGTCGGGCTCAACCCTCAGGAGTGCCCCTTCGTGACTCACAGCAACCGCATGCTTCTCGGTGTCAACATCGACCACGTGGCGACCCTGCGCCAGGCCCGGGGCACCCGTTACCCGGACCCGGTCAAGGCCGCGTTGGACGCCGAGGAAGCGGGTGCCGACGGCATCACCGTGCACTTGCGCGAAGACCGTCGGCACATCCAGGAGCGCGACGTGCTGCTGCTCAAGGACGTGCTGCAGACCCGCATGAACTTCGAGATGGGCGTCACCGAAGAGATGATGGCCTTCGCCGAGAAGATCCGCCCGGCGCATATCTGCCTGGTGCCGGAAACCCGCCAGGAACTGACTACCGAAGGCGGCCTGGACGTGGCAGGCCAGGAGGCGCGGATCAAGGCCGCCGTCGAGCGCCTGTCGCGCACCGGCGCCGAAGTGTCGCTGTTCATCGATGCCGACGCGCGGCAGATCGAAGCCTCGCGGCGTGTCGGGGCCCCGGCCGTCGAGCTGCACACCGGCCGTTATGCCGACGCCGAAACGCCCACCGAAGTGGCCGAAGAGCTCAAGCGTATCGTCGATGGCGTGGCATTTGGCGTCGGCCAGGGGCTGATCGTCAATGCTGGCCACGGCTTGCACTACCACAATGTCGAGGCGGTTGCGGCGATCAAGGGCATCAATGAGCTGAACATCGGTCACGCGCTGGTGGCCCATGCGCTGTTCGTCGGCTTCAAGGCAGCGGTGGCG
>NZ_JAOEBG010000013.1 GCF_029836165.1 Pseudomonas sp. GD04091 | reverse complement strand
TATCGACCACCAGGTCAAGCTGCGCGGCCTGCGCATCGAGCTGGGCGAGATCGAGGCGCGCTTGCTGGAGCACGCGCTGGTCCGTGAAGCGGTGGTGACGGTGCCGGATGGCAAGCAGTTGGTTGGCTATGTGGTGCTGAACGGCGAAACCGCCGAGTGGCAGGCGCAACTGGCCGAACACCTGCGCCGTGGCCTGCCGGACTACATGGTGCCGAACCAGTGGTTGGCACTGGACAGCCTGCCGCTGTCGCCTAACGGCAAGCTCGACCGCAAGGCCCTGCCACGCCCAGACGTGGCCCTTCAGACCCGCGACTATCAGGCGCCGGCCACACCGACGGAAACCGCCCTGGCCGAGATCTGGCAGGCCGTGCTGGGGGGTGGTCCGGTAAGCGTTACCGAGAACTTCTTCGCCCTGGGCGGTGACTCGATCATGTCGATCCAGGTGGTCAGCCGTGCGCGGCAGGCCGGGATCCATATCACGCCCAAGGCGCTGTTCCAGCACCAGACCGTGCAGCGTCTGGCGGCCGTGGCCCAGCTCGGGGATGCGGTCGTGCCGCGTATCGACCAGGGCCCGGTGACGGGCAACGCTCTGCTGCTGCCTTTCCAGCAGTGGTTCTTCGACCAGCGCATGAGCGAGCCGCAGCACTGGAACCAGTCGCTGCTGCTGCGTGGCACCGAAACGGTGGATGCCGCCGCGCTGGAGCAGGCGCTGTTGGCGCTGTACGCCCAGCACGACGCCCTGCGCCTGCGCTTTGCCGACGGCAGCGCCGAACACGGCCCGCTGCAACCGGCCCAGCCATTGCTGTGGCGTGCCGCGGTGCGCAGCGCCGAGGAAATCGAGGCGACCTGCGAGGAAGCCCAGCGCAGCCTGGACCTGGCCCAGGGCCCGCTGTTGCGCGCGGTGCTGATCGACCTGGCCGACGGTAGCCAGCGCTTGTTGCTGGTGATCCACCACCTGGTGGTCGATGGCGTGTCCTGGCGGGTGCTGCTGGAAGACCTGCATGATGCCTACCGCCAGGCCCTGGCGGGCAGCGCGCCGAAACTGCCGGCTAAGACCAGCGCCTTCAAGGCCTGGGGCGAGCGCTTGCAGCAACATGCCGCCAGCCTGGACAGCGAGCTGGCCTACTGGCAATGGCAACTCGATGGCGCGCCGTTGGACCTGCCCGAGGCCGACCTGAGCGCCAGCCTGCAGAACCGCCATCGCCAGAGCGTGCAGGCGCACCTGGACGCCGAGCTGACCCGGCGCCTGCTGCAACAGGCGCCGACGGCCTACCGCACCCAGGTCAACGACCTGCTGCTGACCGCCCTGGCCCGCGTGGTGTGCCGCTGGAGCGGCGCCGACTCGGCGCTGGTGGAGCTGGAGGGGCATGGCCGCGAAGACCTGTTCGACGACATCGACCTGAGCCGCACGGTGGGCTGGTTCACCAGCGCCTACCCGGTGCGCCTGACCCCGGCCGACGATCTGGGCGCCTCGATCAAGCAGGTCAAGGAACAGCTGCGCGGCGTGCCGCACAAGGGCATCGGCTTCGGCGTCCTGCGCTACCTGGGCGACGAGGCCGCGCGCGATAGCCTGGCCCAGTTGCCGGTGCCGCGCATCACCTTCAACTACCTGGGCCAGCTGGATGGCCAGTTTGATGAGCGGGCGCTGTTCGTGCCTGCCGCCGAAAGCGCGGGCGAGGAGCAGAGCCCGCTGGCGCCGCTGGGCAACTGGCTGGTGCTCAATGGCCAGGTGTATGGCGGCGAGCTGAGCCTGGCGTTCAGCTTCAGCGGGCAGATGTTCGCCCGCGCGACCATCGAGCGGCTGGCCCGCGCCTACGAGGCGGAGCTGGCGGCGCTGGTCGAGCACTGCCGGGCGCCACAGGGGCTGACGCCATCGGACTTCCCGCTGGCGGGCCTGAGCCAGGCGCAGCTCGACGCACTGCCGGTGTCGGTGGCCGAGGTCGAGGACATCTACCCGCTGTCGCCGATGCAGCAGGGCATGCTGTTCCACAGCCTGTCCGACGAAGGCGACGACCTGTACGTCAACCAGCTCAGCCTGCCGGTCGAGGGGCTCGAGGAAGAGCGCTTCCGCGCCGCCTGGCAGCATGTGATCGGTCGTCACGAGATCCTGCGTACCTCCTTCCACTGGGAGGGGGGCCAGAGCGCGCCGTTGCAGGTGGTGCACCGCCACGTCGACGTGGCGATGACCGTGCTCGACTGGCGGGCACGATCCTTCACCGCCGCCGACCTCGAGGCGCTCGCCCGCGCACAGCGTGGCTTCGACCTCGGCCAGGTGCCGCTGCAACGCCTGTTGCTGGTGCGCACGGGTGACGCCGAGCACCAGTTGGTGTGGACCAGCCACCACATCCTCATGGATGGCTGGAGCAGTTCGCAGTTGTTCGGCGAGGTGCTGCAGCATTACGCCAGCGGCGAAGTCACCGGTGACAGCGGGCGCTATCGTGACTTCATCGCCTGGTTGCAGGATCAGGACCAAGGCCGCCTGCAGGACTACTGGCAGGGCCGTCTGCGCCTGCTCGACGCGCCGACCCAGCTGAGCCAGTCGGTCCACCCGCGGCACAATGCCGACCTGCCGGGGCACGAGGCGCTGTATACCCGCTGGGACGCCCAGCGCACCGCCGCGTTGCAGCAGCACTGCCGCGCCCAGGGCATTACCGCCAACACCCTGATCCAGGGCGCCTGGCTGTTGCTGTTGCAGCGTTACACCGGACAGCGCAGCGTGGCCTTTGGCGCTACAGTGGCCGGCCGCCCCGAGAGCCTGGCCAACGCGCAGCACATGCTTGGCCTGTTCATCAACACCTTGCCGGTGATCCAGACCCTCGAGCCGACCCAGCGCCTGGATCAGTGGCTGCAGCAACTGCAGGCCGACAACCTGGACCTGCGCGAGCACGCCCATGCGCCGCTGGCCGATATCCAGCGTTGGTCGGGGCAGGGCGGCCAGGCCCTGTTCGACAGCATCATCGTGTTCGAGAACTACCCCATCGACCAGCGCCTGGAACAGGCCCAGGGCGGCCTGCGCTTCGGCGCCTCGAGCAGCCACGATGTCACCAACTTCCCCATGGACCTGGCGGTGACCCTGGGCGAGACCCTGGCGATCGAGTACTTGTTCCTGCGCAGTCACTTCACGCCCGAGGCCGTGCAGGGCATTCGCGCACTGATGGAGACTTTGCTGCAGTCGATGATCGACAGCCCTGTCGAATGCATCGGCAACCTGCAACGGCTCAGCCCGGCGCAGTACCAGGCGCTCGATGCCTGGGGCGCGGTGCCGGCGCAGGCCTGCGAGCGGGTGATGCTGGCGCAGCTTATCGCCCGCCAGGCGGCCGCGCGTCCCGAGGCCATCGCCGCCGAGTGCGCCGGCCAGACCCTCAGCTACGCGGCCCTGGAGGCCCGTTCCGACCTGCTGGCGCGGCAACTGCTCGCCCGTGGTGCCGGCCCGGAAGTGCTGGTGGGCGTGGCCCTGGAGCGCTCGGTGGACATGCTGGTGGCCCTGCTGGCGGTGTTCAAGAGCGGCGCGGCCTATGTGCCGCTGGACCTGGACTACCCCGTCGAGCGCCTGGCCTTCATGATCCAGGATTCCGGCATGCGCCAACTGATCGGGCGTGCCGACCTGAGCCAGCGCCTGGCCCTGCCCGAGGGCCTGGAACCGCTCGATCCGGCAACCCTGGCGAGCGAAGCCTGTACGCCGGCCAGCGTGTTCCCGGTGCCGAGCGAGCACAGCCTGGCCTACCTGATCTACACCTCCGGTTCGACCGGCGTGCCCAAGGGCGTGGCGGTCAGCCATGGCCCTTTGAGCATGCATTGCCAGGCCATCGCCGAGCTCTACGAGATGGAGGCCGGCACCCGTGAGCTGCACTTCATGTCGTTCGCCTTCGACGGCGCTCATGAGCGCTGGCTGACCACGCTGTCGGTGGGCGGTACGCTGATTCTGCGCGACAACGAACTGTGGACACCCCAGCAGACCTGCGAGGCGCTGAGCCGGGGTCGGGTCGACATCGCCTGCTTCCCGCCCGCCTACCTCAAGCAGGTGGCTGAGTACGTGCAGCGCAGCGGTATCGAGCCGCCCGCTGTGCGCATCTATTGCCTGGGCGGCGACGCGGTGCCGGAACAGACCTTGGCCGAGGTGCGCGAGGTGCTGCGGCCGCGCTACATCACCAATGGCTATGGCCCGACCGAGACAGTGGTCACGCCGATGCTGTGGAAGGCCTCGGCCGAGGAACCCTGCGGCGCGGCCTACGCGCCCATCGGCCGGGTCGTGGGCCGGCGTTCGCTGCGTGTGCTGGACGATGACCTCAATCCGTTGCCGGTCGGTTTCGCCGGGCAGCTGTTCATCGGCGGCGAGGGGGTGGCCCGTGGTTATCACCAGCGGCCGTCGATCACCGCCGAGCGTTTCGTGCCGGACCCGTTCGGTGAGCCCGGCGCACGCTTCTACCGTTCCGGCGACCTGGTCCGGCTGCGCGACAGCGGGATACTGGACTACGTCGGTCGCCTCGACCACCAGGTGAAAGTGCGTGGTTTCCGTATCGAGCTGGGCGAGATCGAAGCCTGCCTGCGCCAGCAGCCAGGTGTCGGCGATGCCGTGGTGATCGCCCGTGACGGCGTTTCCGGCAAGCAACTGGTCGGCTATGTCGCCGCCGCCGCTGAAGTGCGCGGCGATCAGCTCAAGGCTGCCCTGGCCGAGACGCTGCCGGCCTACATGGTGCCTGTGCAGGTGATCTGCCTGGAGCGCCTGCCGGTCTCGCCCAATGGCAAGCTCGACCGCAAGGCCCTGCCGGAGCCCACCTTCGACCTGGCCAGCCATGTCCCCCCGCGCAGCGAGGAGGAGCAATGGATGGCGCAGATCTGGGCCGAGGTGCTGCAGGTCGAGCAGGTGGGGATCGCCGACAACTTCTTCGAGCTGGGTGGCGACTCGATCCTCAGCCTGCAGGTGATCTCGCGGGTGCGCAACCACGCGCAGTTGAAACTGGAACTCAAGCTGCGCGACCTGATGCGCTGCCAGACCATCGCCAACCTGTTCGACCAGCAGGGCGTTTCACGGGTCAGCGGCGAGCAGCAGGCCGTGGTGGTGGAAGGCGCCTTCCCGCTGATCCCGATCCAGGAATGGTTCTTCACCGCGCAGACCCATGCCCCGGAGCACTTCAACCAGGCGTTGATCCTGCGTGCCAACCAGGCCCTGGATGCGCGCGCGCTGGAGCGCACGCTGACCTGCATGCTCGGCCAGCACGATGCCTTGCGCCTGCGCTTCACCCAGGAGCAGGGGCGCTGGATCCAGCGCTACCAGCCGTTGCAGGAGTGCTTGCAGCGCCTGGGCGACGACCCGCTGCTGTGGGTGCGCGATGTGGCTGACGAGGACGCGCTGGAGGAACTGGCCAATCAGCTGCAACGCAGCCTGGACCTGGCCCAGGGGCCACTGATGCGCGGATTGCTGGCGACCCTGGGCAATGGCCAGGTGCGTCTGTTGCTGGTGATCCACCACCTGGTGATCGACGGTGTGTCCTGGCGGGTGCTGCTGCAGGATCTGCAGGAGGCGTACCAGGCCTTCCTCGCCGAACGGGAGCCGCAGCTGCCGGTGCGTACCAGCAGCTTCGGCGAATGGGCCGCTGGCCTGGCCGGCCATGCCGCGACCCTGCGCGAGCGCGAGCTCGACTACTGGGTGGCGCAGCTTGACCGGCAGGACGGGCCGCTGCGTTGCGACAACCCGCGCGGCGCCAACCTCATGTGCCACCGTGAAGAGGCCGCGTTCAGCCTGGATGCGCAGCGGACCGCACAGCTGCTCAAGGAGGCCCCCGCGGCCTACCAGACGCAGATCAACGACCTGCTGCTGACCGCTCTGAGCCGGGCCCTGTGCCAGTGGGACGACAGTTCGTCGGCCCTGGTGCTGCTGGAGGGTCATGGCCGCGAGGACCTGTTCGAGTCGTTGGACCTGAGCCGCACCCTGGGCTGGTTCACCAGCATGTATCCGGTGCGCCTGAGCCCGGTATCCGCGCCCGGGGCGTCGATCGTGGCGATCCGCGAGCAGTTGGCCCAGGTGCCGGACAAGGGCATCGGCTACGGTGTGCTGCGTCACATGGACGAGCCGTGGGTGCGCGCGCGCCTGGCCGACCTGCCCCAGGCGCAGGTCACCTTCAACTACCTGGGGCAGCTCGACCAGAGCTTCGACGCCGAGCAGGCGCTGTTCCTGCCCGCGCCGGAGAGTGTCGGCGACAGCTTCTCGCAGCAGGCGAGCCTGGCCAACTGGCTCGAAGTGGTCGGCCAAGTGTTCGACGGCAAGCTGTCGTTCCGCTGCATCTACAGCAACCGACGCTTCCGCCAGGGCACCATCACCGCCTTCATGGATCAGTTCCAGGCCGAACTGGTGCTGTTGATCGAGCATTGCCTGCAGGTCCAGGCCGATTGAATTTCCTTTCTTCTGACAGGCCGGACGCGGGTGCGTCCGGCTCAGGAACCGAGTCATGCCACTGAATCCTGAAATTGCCGAATTCCTCGACCTGGTCGAAGCCAGCCCTGGCGACGGCCAGTCCATGGCCTTCCACCAGTCGACCCCCACCCAGGCCCGCGATGCCTTCGAGCAGGCCTCCGTGCGCATGCGCTGGGGGGCGCCGCAGGTCCACAGCGAGGACCTGCGTTGCCAGGCCCGTGATGGCGCCACCCTGGCGTTGCGCCTGTACCGGCCATCCATGCCGGCCGAGCAGCCGTTACCGGTGCTGCTGTACCTGCATGGCGGCGGGTTCGTGGTGGGCAGCATCGCCTCGCACGATGGTGTCTGTCGCGAGTTCTGCGCACGCACCCCCTGCGCGGTGCTGACCGTCGATTACCGGCGTGCCCCGGAGCAGCGCTTTCCGGTGGCGCTGGACGACTGCGCCGATGCCTTGGCGTGGCTGGCGGTCAATGCGCGCGAGTGGGGGCTGGATGCCAGCCGGGTGGCCCTGGGCGGCGACAGTGTCGGCGCGACCCTGGCCAGCGTGCTGGCGATCGACGCAGCGCGGGCCGGCGGGCCGATCCAGCCACGTCTGCAATTGCTGTGCTATCCGGTGACCGACGCCTCGAAAACCTGGGAGTCGCGTACGTTGTTCGCCGAAGGCTACCTGCTGGAGAGCGCCACCCTGGAATGGTTCTACGATCACTATGCGCGCCAGGCCGAGGACCGTTCGGACTGGCGTTTCTCGCCGCTGCTGGCCTCTGGCCTGCAGGGCGTGGCGCCGGCATACATCGGCCTGGCAGGCTTCGACCCACTGCTAGATGAAGGGCAGGCCTACGCGCGTCACCTGCGCGAGCAGGGGGTGACGGTGAGCAGTGAAGTGTTCGAGGGGCTGGTGCACGACTTCCTGCGCATGCGCCTGGTCACGGCCGAGATCGATACGGTGTATGCGAGGTTGGCGCAGGTGTTGCGCGACGCCTTGTACTGAGGTTTCGCACCGGAAACCGAGGGCCGCTATGCGGCCCTTTTGCGTTGTACCCGGGGCGCCTGCTTCGCGGGCAAGCCCGCTGTGACAAGACGCTCAATCCGTTCGCCACGACCCAGGGCCTTGCGCCCCAGGTCGTGGTTGCGGTCAGAACTTGTACTGCACGCTGGTCATGAAGTTGCGGGGTGCGCCGTACACGCCCCAGCTGTCGACGTAGGAGAAGTACTTGCGGTCGAAGACGTTGTTGAGGTTGAGCGATGCGCTCAGGTTCTGGGTGATGTCGTAGCGTGCCATGAGGTTGGTCACGGCATAGCTGCCCTGGGTGAAGGTGTGCAGGTTCTGGCCGGTCTTGCTCTGCCAGTTCACGCCACCGCCGATGGTCAGCTTGTTGTCCAGGATGTTGGGCAGGCGGTAGGTGGTGAAGGTCTTGGCGCTGTGGCGCGGTGTGTTGGTGACGATGCGGTTGTCGTCGGAGTCGGTGCTGACGCTATAGGCGTAGCCGGCGAACGCCTGCCAGCCTTCGGCCAGCTCGCCGTTGAGCTCCAGTTCCACGCCCTTGGTGGTGGTGCCTTGCTCGGCGCGGTAGATGTCCGGCGCGCGCTCGTAGACGGCCAGGTTGTCCTGCTCGATACGGAACAGCGCCAGGCTGGCGTTGAGCTTGTCGTCGTTGAAGCTGCCTTTCACGCCCAGCTCGTAGCCGGTGCCTTCCTGTGGGTCAAGGGCCTTGAAGTTGGCATCGTGGACGCCATAGGGCTGCGGGTTGAAGATCTTGGTGTAGCTGCCGTAGACCGACCAGGTGTCGTTGAGGTCGTAGACCACGCCGGCATAGGGCAGGAACACACCGTGGCGGTTCTCGTCGCTCTTGTTGTCGAGCGTCGGGTCGTTCCAGTTCTCGTAGTCGCTGGTGCGCCGCCAGTCGGTGACGCGACCACCGAGGATGACGGCGAGGTCGTCGGTCACGTGGAAGCGGCCGGTCATGTAGGCGGCGTACTGGTTTTCCTGGATGTAGGTCTTGCCGACGGTGGTGGTGTCGGGGCGCGGCCCTTGGCCCTTCCAGTCCCAGACGTTGTCGATGGTGCCGTCGTAGCCGGTCCAGGGACCGAACCAGCCACCGTGATCCGGGGTGTTCTCGGTGTAGCGTGACAGGGTGACGCCGGTGATCAGCTCATGCTCGCGACCGAACAGGGTGAACGGGCCGGTCAGGTAGGCATCCAGGTTGTTCTGGCGAGGCTTGCCCGACCAGCGGTTGGGGTACATGTAGGCGCCGGAGCCGTCCGCCGAACTGATCTCGCCGTTCATGTAGTTGATCAGCTCGTCGAAGTCCATGACGCTGTGGCTGAGCTCGACCTTGCCGCTCCAGCCGTTGTCGAACTGATGCTCGAGGGAGGTGAAGACGTTGGTCTGCTTGCGGTCGTTGTACGACCAGGTCGGCGAGCTGTTCTTCGAGCGGCTGAAGTCGGTCTTGCTGCCGTCGGCATAGCGGACCTGGAAGCCGGTGCGCAGCGGGTCGTCGACCTGGGTCTTGAGGTAGCTGAAACCGACGGTCAGCATGGTCGCTTCGCTGAGATCGAATTCGGAGATGCCGTAGATCAGCTGCGTGTCCTGCTCGAGACGATCGACGAAGGAGTTCTGCGTCTTGTAGTCGACCACCAGGCGACCGCGGACATTGCCGCTGTCGGTGAGTGGGCCGGAGACGTCGAATCCGGTGCCGTAGCGGTCCCAGCTGCCGGCTTCGGCGGTCACGCTGCCCTGGAAGGTCGAAGTCGGGCGCTTGCGGATCATGTTGATGGTCGCCGACGGGGTGCCGGTGCCGCTGATCAGACCGGTGGCGCCACGCACGATCTCGACACGGTCGTACATCGCCGTGCTCTGGGTGGTGTTGTCCAGGCGAGGGGAGGTGGGAACGCCGTCGATCTCGAAGTTGTTGATCTGGAAACCACGCGACCAGTAGGTGTCGTTCTCGGCGCCGATGCCGGTGCGCAGCACGGTGATGCCCGGGGTGGCCTCGAGCACCTCGGTCAGATTGGTCAGCTTCTGGTCGTCCAGGCGCTGGCGGGTGACCACGGTGACCGATTGCGGGGTTTCCTTCTGGGTCAGGTTCAGGCGCGTCGAACTACTGGACATGTAGGTGGTGTACAGGCCGGTGCCCTCGGTCACCGAGCCCGGCGCCATGCCGGAAATCGACGTCGGGCTCAGTTCCAGCGCGGCCTCGCCGGCACTCGGTGGCGGCATCAGCAGGATGGTGTGGCCATCCACGCGGTATGACAGGCCGCTGCCTTGGAGCATGCGTTGCAGCACCTCGTCGGTCGACAGCGAGCCGGAGACCGGGCTGGACTTCAGACCTTGCACCAGCTCGGGGCTGTAGAGGACCTGCATGTGGGTCTGCTGACCCAGTTGCTGCAGGGCGCTGGACAGTGGCTGTGCGGCGATGTTGACGGAGACCTGCTCGGCGTGCGCTGCGCTGCTCCCCAGCAGCATCAGGGCGAGCAGGGCGCCCGGCAGTACCGTACGGTTCGACTGCGATGGACGTACGGCGCGTGCCAGAGGGGTCGGGGACAGATTCGGGCGGTGCATGGGTGAAAGGAACTCCTGAAGGAAGCGGGCAGTTTTTCTTTTGGAATAACCAGTAACTGATAATTAGACGCATCACGGATAAAAAACCGGAAAAAACAGAACTCACTATCTGTCTTTTGCGATTTATCTGATGGAAACCCCAAGGGGGTAATGCTCTGGCATCGACTGTTCCAGCTTCCTTGCGGGCGAGTCGCGGCGCCGTGCCCCGGCCAAGCCGGGGTCGTGCGCCGCGCTCGACGGAGTGGTCAGGCCGGGACGTGCTGCGTGACCACGCGACCGGCTTCCATGCGCACCAGCTGGTCGGCGATATCGAAGTAGCGATCGTCGTGGGAGATCACGATGATGGTCTTGCCCAGGCGTTTGAGGTCAGGCAGCAGCTCGGTGTAGAAGATCCGGCGGAAGGTCGGGTCCTGGTCGGCCGCCCACTCGTCGAACACCAGCACCGGGCGTTGCTCCAGCCAGGCATTGACCAGCGCCAGGCGCTTGCGCTGCCCAGTGGACAGGTCGGTGGTGGTGAACTTGCCGTCCTGAATGCTCACCTTGTGCGAGATCTCCAGGCGCTCCAGATACTGGTTGGCGTCCTCGGGGATGGTCTGTTCGCCCTGGATCACGTCGTCGAACAGGTAGTAGTCGGCGAAGATCGTGGTGAACAGCTGGCGATACTGGTCCCTGTCGCTGGCGTCGATGACCTTGTCATCCAGCGCGATATGCCCCTGCTGCGGTGCGTAGAGCCCCAGCAGCAACTTGATCAGCGTGGTCTTGCCGCAGCCGTTTTCGCCGACGATGAAGACGATCTCGCCCTGGTCGATCCGCAGGTTGACCGGCCCCAGTCGGAATGGCGCGGCATCGCCCACCGGCGGGAAGGCATAGCTCACGTCGACCAGCTCCAGGCTGCGCACCGTGGCGCAGGCGGCGGGTGCGTCGGTCAGCAGCAGATGCGGCTCGGGGGAGGAGAACTGCCGGGAAAGGTCGGCGATGCGCTGGAAGGCGATGCCGGCGCGGCCGACGATGGGCAGGGTGCCGATCAGGTGCTCCAGCGGGCCTTTCATGTACAGCAGCACCAGGACGAAGCCGCTGATGACCGCCTTGTCCTGCCCTGGCCCGGCGCCGTGCATCAGCAGCGCGACGCCGATGACCACGAAGAACAGCATGGAGCCGAAGGTCTTGGCGATCACGAAGGTGTTGATCGCGCGGATCTGGGTCTTGCAGATGAAGTCGGCGGTGGCCTGGATGCCATGCACGAACATGCGGTGGCGACGGGGGCGGTGGATGCGCAGTTCCTTCGCGCCACCGGCGACCGCGTTGTACTGGCGCTGCAGGTCGTCCTCGGCGTCGCGGGCGGCCATGAAGCCACGCACGCCTACCGATTGCGCCAGGTACTGGGCGCTCGTGCCGATGGCGATGGCCGCCAGCATCAGCAGGAACATCGACCATGACAGCATGGCCAGGTAGCCGAGGCAGCCCAGGGTCACCGTCAGCGAGATCGCCAGGGGGGCGAAGGCGAAGGCGAAGTCGCTGATGGTGTCCACGTCGTGGGTCAGCACCGGGATCAGGCGGTGACTGCGAAAGCGCTCGATCTGTTCGATGGGCGCGGCGAGCACCTTCTCGCCCAGCGTCTTGCGCAGCCGGGCGATGATGTGCTGGCCGACATAGTTGGTACCGATATCCGACAGGATCGTGCTCACCAGGGCCAGCAGGCACAAACCGGCAAAGCCGAGGATCAGGCTGTGCCCCAGGTCGCCCTCGGCGTGCAGCGCGCCGTTGATGGTGGCCAGCAGCGTGGTCACGCTCAGGCCCCCGATCATGCCGAGGAAGATGGACAGGGTGACGATCGGCCAGAAGGGCTTGAGCAGGGCCAGCAATTCACGCAGGGCCCCGCGGTTGGAAGTGCTCATCGGTTGGTTCCCGTTCTCAGGCGCAGGTCTGACGCAGGGCGGCCGGCGCGTTGCTGGCCTGCTTGCCCAGATGCTGGTAGAGCGACTGGCCGATCTCCGCCGCGCGTGCCGGCAGGACCGACAGCAGGGTGTCGCTCAGGCCGTGGGAGGCTTCGCAGAAACCTTGCAGGTAGACGTTGGCACCGAATTCGGGGCTGGCCAGCGCGCGGTAGTCGCGGTCCACCTCGAAGTCCTGCAAGTGCTGCTGCAGCGGCGACAGCAGCTCGCGGTGCGAGCGGCGCTCGTAGCCGGTGGCGAGGATCACTGCGTCGTAGCGGTGGGTCTGACGCACGTCGGTGGCCAGGTCGCGCAGGGTCAGCTCGATGCCTTCGGCGGTTTCCACCACCTCTTCGATGGTGCGGCGGCACAGCACGGCATGGCGGTACTGGTGGGCGACCTTCTGGCGATAGAGGATGCCGTAGATGCGTTCGATCAGGTCGACATCGACTACCGAGTAATTGGTGTTGTGGTATTCGCTGACCAGCTTCTCGCGCTCGGCGTGGGGCTGGTTGAACACCAGGTCGGTGTACTCGGGGGCGAAGATTTCGTTGACGAACGGGCTGTCGTCCGCAGGCTTCAGGGCCGAGGCGCGCAGGATCATGTCCACCTTGACCGACGGGTAGCTGTCGTTGAGGTCGATGAAGGCCTCGGCGGCGCTCTGTCCGGAGCCGACCACGGCAATGCGCATCGGCTTGCCGTCGTTGCATGGCAGCTGTTGCAGGGCGCTCAGGTACTGGGAGTGGTGGAACACTCGCGGATCGTTCCTGAAGGCGCGGAAGGCTTCGGGGATCTTCGGCGTGCCGCCACTGCCGACCACCACCGAGCGGGCGCGGCGCTGGGTTTCGCGGCCTTGCTGGTCGCGGGAAACGATGCGCAGGTGATCGACCTTGCCATCACGCAGTTCGGGCTCGATGCGCAGGACTTCCTCGCCGTACACCGCCTGGGTGGCGAAGTGGTCGGCGGCCCAGCGCAGGTAGTCGTTGTACTCCAGGCGGCAGGGGTAGAAGGTGCCCAGGTTGATGAAGTCGGCCAGGCGCTGCTTCTGGTGCAGGTAGTTGACGAAGCTGTAGGGGCTGGTGGGGTTGCGCAGTGAGACCAGGTCCTTGAGGAAGGAAATCTGCAGCTCGCTCTGGGTGGCCAGGGTGTTGCCGTGCCAGCGGTAATCGGTCTGCTTGTCGATGAACAGAGCGTCAAGGGCGTGGCCGTTGGTCTCGGCGAGCTCTTCCAGGGCGATGGCCAGGGCCAGGTTGGAAGGGCCGAAGCCGACGCCGATGAGGTCGTGGATTTTTTCGGGGGAAGAGGTCTGGCTCATGGTTGCGGTTCCTTGGATGGTCGAGTGGGGGCGCCGCTGAAAGGCGCCCCGTGTCCTGCGCAAGTACACCGATAGGAACGAGCCGGCTGGCGGAGAATTTACCGCCGTCGGGCGCTTTACAGCTCGCGGACCACGCGCAATCCGATCCAGTCGCCACGGTCGTCGCGCACCGTGGTGTTGCGGTTGCCCGAGCGCGAGAAGATCGGTGCCTCACCCCAGTCGTTGCCGCGGATCGAGATCTGCCGGCAGCCGGCTTCCTTCCAGGCGCTGCCATCGGCCGGGGCGCCGACATAGCTGTCGTGGTAGCAGTCGGCGACCCACTCGTAGACGTTGCCGTGCATGTCGTACACGCCGAAGGCGTTGGGTGGGAAGCTGCCCACTGGCGAGCTGTAGCTGAAGCCGTCCTTGGGGCCATAGACGTTGGCGTTCTTGCTGATCTCGAGGTTGGCATCCGGCTCGAACGGGAACATGCCGGTGCTGCCGCCGCGCGCGGCGTACTCGCGCTGGGCTTCGCTGACCATGGCGTAGTGCTTGCCGGTCTTCTTCGACAGCCACGCCACATAGGCTTCGATGTCGTCGTAGCTCATGCACACCGCCGGCTGGCGCGGGCCCTGCTTGTAGCTGGGCTTGCTGTTGGTGCAGCGTCGACCCGGGCGATCGTCGCCGTCGGCGATGACGATGCCGGTGGCCTTCTGGTAGTCGGCCCACTCACCGGCGGTGATCTGGAAGCGGCTGATGGCGAACGGCTTGGCGAAGGTCACCGGATGCTGAGGGCCTTCGTCGTCCTGGCGCCCCATCTCGTCGGGCGGAGTGCCCATGGTGAAGGTGCCGGCGGGCAGCACGACCATTTCCGGGCAGGTCTTGGCGCAGTCGCGGAACACCGTGCCGGGTTTGTCGGAGGGTTGCGCGGCCAGGGCCGGCAGGCTGCAGGCGGCCAGCACGGCGGCCAGGGTGAGGCGGTGCAGAGATGCGCTCATGGGGGGATGCCTTGTTCAAAGTTGCTGGGTAATGAGGGTCATGGCCCGATCGATCTGCTGCTCGTCGTTGAGCAGGCTCGGCGCCAGGCGGATCACCGGACCGACGTCGCGGTACACGGCGTCGCACATCACCTTGTTGGCGGTGAGGTGGGCGGCGACGGCGTCGGCGTCGCGGTCCTTGATGCGCAAGAAGGTGAAGCCTGCCGAAAACTGCTCGGCGCGCGGGGTCACCAGCTGGATCTGGCGGTGTTCGGCCAGGCGTTCCTTGAGCAGGGTGTTGAGCTGGTGGATGCGTTGCTGCACGTCGGCCTTGCCCAGCTGCAGGTGCAGCTTGAAGGCTTCGCCGGCGGCCCAGCGATGCTCGAAGGCGTGGTAGCCCCCGGGAGTCATGATGGTGGCGAAGTCCTCGTCCCGGGAGAAGGTGGCGACAGTGGGCACCAGGTGTTCCATGCCGGTGGACGCGGCGCAGATGATCCCGGTGCCGCGTGGGCCGAACATCCACTTGTGGGTGCCGGCGATGAAGTAGTCGCAGTTGAAGTCGGCGAAGCGCGCATTCTCGACACCGAAACCGTGCACGCCGTCGACCACGTAGAGGATGCGTTCGGTTTCACTGCGCTCGCGGTTGTGCCGGCGCACCAATTCGCCGATCTCGCCCACCGGCAGCTTGACGCCGCTGCCGGAGTGCACCCAGGTCATGCCCAGTACCCGGGTGTGCGGCTTGATGGCCTTGTCGATGGTGCTCAGCACCTGGTCGGTGGACACCGTTCAGGGGTCGTCGAACAGGCGGATCTGGCGCACCGCGGTGCCCTGGCGCTGGTTGCGGAACTCCAGCGCCTTCTGCGCGGAATAGTGTTCGTGCTCGGTAATCAGGATCTCCTGCCCGGCACCGACCTTGAGGCCACCGTAGATCATCGCCAGGCCTTCGGTGGTGCTGCCGGTCAGGGCGATCTGGCGCTGGCCGACCTCCAGATAGCGAGCGGCCCAGTCACGCACCTCGTCCTCGCGTTGCCATTCGTACTGGCTTTCCCAGTCCATCAGCGCGGCGGGGTTGCGGTCGAGGTCGGCGCGGTGACGGTCGATGGCGTCCTGCACCGGGCGCGGATGGGCAGTGACCAGGAAATTGGCGAAATGCGCGACCTGTGGGTCCAGCGGGAACAGCTCGCGCAGGTGGCGCCACTTGTCGGCGCCGGTCAGTGGCTTTGCGCTCTGGGCCAGGGCCTGCGGCAGCAGCGGCAGGCTGGCGGCCAGCAGGCCGGCCTGTTTCAAAAAGGTACGGCGGTTGCTCATGTAGGGGGCCTTGATCAGCGAGTGGCGACGGGGCGGGCGGATTTCTGCACCTGTTCCCAGGCACGCAGGAAATTGCCGGCCCAGAGCTTCGCGATGTCCGTTTCGCTGTAGCCGCGGGTCAACAGTTCGGCGGTGACGTTGCGGATTTCGCTGACGTCCTTCCAGCCGTCCAGGCCGCCGCCGTCGTTGAAGTCCGAGCTGATGCCGACATGGTCGATGCCGACCTTCTTCACCGTGTAGTCGATGGCGTCGACGTATTGCTTGAGGGTGGCCTTGGGCTCTTCTTCAAGGATGCCGTACAGCGAACTTGCATACTCGCCGAAGCGCGACTCGGGCCAGATGGCGATGATCGCGTCGCCCGGCATCAGGGCATTGGCCAGGCCCTGCAGCGGTTGCAGATCGAAGCGCACGCGCAAGGCCTCGAGCTTGTCCAGCACCGGCTTGCTCAGCGGCTTGAGGTACTGGCCGAAGCCGACCACCTGGATCACGCCGCCACTGTCCTTGATCAGTTGCATCTCCTTGTCCGACAGGTTGCGCGGGATGTCCACCAGCGCCCTGGGCGCCGAGTGCGAGGCGACGATCGGCGCGCGGGAGAGGCGGGCGACGTCTTCCAGGGCCAGGGTGGACATCTGTGACACGTCGATGATCACCCCCAGGTCGTTGAGGCGCTTGACCGCCTGCTCGCCGAGGGGCGACAGGCCGCCGAGGGCATCGGCGGTGTCGTTGAAGAACGGCAGCGGCCGCGAGGAGTCGGCCCAGTCGTTGTTGCCGGTGTAGCTGAAACCGAACATGCGCATGCCGCGCGCGGCCCACAGGTCCAGTTGCGCCAGGTCATGGCCGAGCGGGTAGGCGTTGAGCATGCTGATGAAGACGGCGAACTTGCCTTCGCCGTTGAGGCGGCGGAAGTCGTCGGGGGTATAGGCGATGCCGACCTGGTTGGGGAAATCGCGCACCATGGCGCTGATGATCTTGTAGCGTACTTCCTGTTCTTGCCGCGCCGCGTCGACGAAGCCCGGGGTGGGGCGATGGGGGGCGTTGTCGCCGTTCCAGATCTCCGGCCAGCCGAAGATGGTCAGTGCGGCGCCCGACAGCCGGCCTTTGCCGGCCTTGGCCAGGTCGAACTGGCCGCTGCCGTCCTTGTCGATTTCGTTGCCGGCGCTGCCCAGGTCCAGCGGCACGGTGATGTGGCTGTCGAAGGACAGCATGTGCTCGTGCAGCGCATTGGCCTGCTCGACGATCTTGTGCGGGTAGCCGGCTTCCAGGCGCTGCCAGTAGAAATAACCGGCGGCACTCCCCAGGGCGACCGCCAGGGCCAGGGGCAGGCCGATGTACAGGGCTTTGCGGGAACGGGTCTTGGTCATTGCCATCTCGTTGCGGGGCTGATCGGATCGGCCTGCCGGCATGCGCGGGCAGGGCTCGGGTATCAGGTGGACGAATGGCAGGGGGGCAAATTTATCCGCGAGGCGGCATTCAAGATCCGTGCGGACCGGCCGATAGCCGGTTGTGTAAAAGTCCATTTCAAGGAAGGTTCGCAATGGTTGGAATAACCACCGCCAACATCAATATCCCGACCCTGGCCGGGGCTGCCCAACCGTCGGCGACCGCGGCGCAGCCGGGCAAGCCCGAGGTCAACGAGCAGGGCGGCCTGGTGTTCAAGGGTGATGTGTTCAAGGCCCAGGACAGCAAGCCAAAGGAGCTTGAAGACCTCAAGAGCGACGAGCCGCCGAGCGTCAAGGAGCTGCGCGAGCAGATCAAGCGCTTGCAGAAGCAGCTGGAACAGGAACAGAAGCAGTTGGCCCAGCTGCAGGAGCAGGCCAAGGATGACCCAACGAAGCTGGCGGCGGTCCAGGCCAAGCAGGCCAGCATCGCCACGCTCAACGGCTTGATCCTGGCCGCGACCGGTCAGCTGCTGCAGGCGCTCAGCGAAGCGGGTGGCAGCACGGCTGGCGGCTCGGTCGACACCCACGCCTGAGCCTGGGCTGTACCGGGGCCGTCAGGCGGCCCCGGCAGGCTGGCCTCAGTCCTGGGCCAGGCGCGCGCGGTTCTGTCGCTCGCTCTTGTACTGCATCGTCACCGCCGGCGCCGGTTTGGCGCTGCCGGTCTCCAGCCACTGGCGCATGCGGCTGGCATCGGCGAAGTGGGTGTATTTGCCGAAGGCGTCCAGGATCACCATCGCCACCGGGCGGTTGTCCATCTTCGTCAGCAGCACCAGGCAGTGCCCAGCTTCATTGGTGAAGCCGGTCTTGGTCAGCTTGATATCCCAGTTGCTCTTGTTGACCAGGTGGTCGGTGTTGCGAAAACCCAGGGTGTAGTTGGGCTTGCGGAACGCCACGGTCTTTTCCGCAGTGGTCGACAGTTCGCTGAGCATTGGGTACTTGCGCGAGGCCATGAGCAGTTTGGCCAGGTCATGGGCGGTGGACACGTTCAGGGTCGACAGGCCGGTCGGCTCGACATAGCGCGTGTGGCTCATGCCCAGGCTGCGCGCCTTGGCGTTCATCGCCTTGATGAATGCGCCGTAGCCGCCCGGGTAGTGGTTGGCCAGAGAGTTGGCCGCGCGGTTCTCCGACGACATCAGGGTGATCAGCAAGGTCTCGCGCCGGTTCAGCTCGCTGCCCAGGCGCACCCGCGAGTACACGCCCTTCATCTCCGGATTGTTGGCGATGGTCATGGTGAGCATTTCGTCCATGGGCAGCTTGGCGTCGAGCACGACCATCGCGGTCATCAACTTGGTGACCGAGGCGATGGGGCGCACGCGATCGGCGTGGCTGGAATACAGCTCCTGGTTGGTGTTGAGGTCGATCAGCAGGGCGCTGCCGGAGGCCAGGTGCAGTTTGCTAGGGTCGCGCTGGACCGTCGCCTGGGGTTGTGCAGCAGCGGTCGACGGGAGGGTCGCGGTACCTGTGAGCAACAGCAGCAGGCTGAGGATGGACAGGGAAGTTTTCACGTTGAGGCTCACTAAATGTTGGTATGTCGTTGGCTGTGCAAGGGTTTCCCCCAAAGAACCGATGCATTCTGGAGTATGGTGCAACGGCTGTCGAATGCCTTATATCCAAAGGGCGCAAGGTGAAGGAAATTTAATCCCGAGCCCGCTCCTGCCGTTGCTCGGCGCCGCTTTTCGCAAGCGTTCAGCGCCCGTCGACACGGGCTTGAATGGGCGTTTACAGCTGGTGCCTCATCTGCCAGGCACCGTCTCGCCAGGTCAGCGAGAACTCGCCGCAAATCAGGTGCGACGGTACCCCGGTCTCGGGATCCGCGGGGCCGACGCGCGCTGCGCAGAGGCGGCCGATGATGTCGCTGGGGAGCACATTGCTGGTGAAGGCCGCGGTTGTCCGTTTGGGGCCGTCGCTCGTCGGGATGTCGATCACCGCCAGCCCGAGCGATTGGCCAGAGCTGTTGGCGCAGATGACCAGGCACGGGGTGATCTGGCCTGGCAATAGCGTGCCGGGCGCATGCTTGCAGGCATGTTCCAGTGCGCTGCTGGCGTCCTTGAAGCGTATTCGTCGGGATGACCCGGGCGCCCTGGGCGGGAGACTTCCCGTGGCGACCCATGCCCATAACCGTTTGACGGTGGCCTCGTACCAGAAAGAGAAGAGCAGGCCGATCAAGGTTATCCATGTTGCATAGGACGCCAGCGGAAACTTGCGGAACGAATATTTTTCGAAAAACACGGATTCGAGCCATACGCCAACGAAGTGTCGTTTGGCGTAAGTGTCGCCAAGTATCTGAATCGCCGCGATTGCCGAGAGCACAATACCGAACGCCAGTATCAGGGCGCCGACGCGTTTAACAGGTGTATCGAGTGATTTCACTGCGCATCCTTTTCATGTCTATATCAGGTGGGGTGCCAGCCGGTCGGTATGTCAACAGTTGTCGGCCTGCTGAACCGGCGCCACCACCCGTCGATTCTTTCCACTTTTCTTGGCCAGGTACATGGCGTTGTCGGCCTGGGTGAGCAGCTCGTCGATTCGTTTGCCATGGGTATCGAAGAACGCTGTGCCGACGCTGGCCGAAATGCTCGCCCCGGTGCCGTCGAAACAGAAGTCGATGTTGGCCGCTTCGATGACCCGCTGCAGCACGGTGTCGGCTTCGTGCTCGTGGCGCAGGTTGGCCAGGACCAGGATGAACTCGTCGCCGCCTACGCGCGCCAGTGTGTCGCTGGGCCGCAGGCACTGTTGTATGCGCTGGGAGCATTCGACCAGTACTTGGTCGCCGGCCGCGTGACCGCAGTTGTCGTTTATCTGCTTCAAGCCATCCAGGTCTATATAGGAAACGGCAACTTTACGTTGATATTGATCGGCCTGTTCCAACGTCGTTTGTAATTGCGTCATCAGTAAGCGGCGATTGGGCAGCCCCGTGAGGGTATCGAATGACGCGAAGTTCTTCAGTTCCTTTTTCTGATCGATCAATTGCAGCCGGGTATAGCACGACCAGGCAATCAGGCAACAGATCAGCAAGGCCATGGCAATGGCCATGATCAGCCCTGCATAGCCGGGTCGATCGACACAGATCACGCTGAGCCATAGTGCCGTTCCTTCGATGGGGCGCTGAATCACAGGCTGCGGGTCGTCTTCGGCGATCGTGCCGCCGAGCAGGGTTTCCAGATTTCCCGTGATCGGATTCAGGCCTGACAACTTGTAGCGATAACCGAGTTTGCCAATGCTCTCTAACTCTGCTTCCAGCAGTGCGCTGTCCAGATGAATGGCGACCACCGACAGCCCCCAGAACTTCTTGTCCGCCGCGTGTTTGCCTATGAAGATCGGGATCACGCCGACAGCTCCCAGCGAGCCATCCCCCAGGCGCAGCGGCCCCTTGAACGTGACCCGGTCCGCAGGGAGGTCGGCCATCTCCATCTTTCGATTGTGCTGGCCGAACAGCGTCGAAAAGTCGCTGCTGTCCGCCAGTATCTGTCGGTTGATCGGGGCGGTCTGGGTGATGTTGCCGTCTGGCGCGAGCGCCAGGGCGTAAAGGCGGTCTGGGTGGGGAACGATATACGTTGAGAGCTCCGCGAAATCATCAAGCCGGCCGTCGTGGTGCCGCACGGCCGCACCCAGGCCGTAGGCCGCATTCAGGGCATGGGTCAATGAGCGCTCGACCGCGTGGGCAAAGTGATCGGCAGCTTGATGGCTCCTGCCTGAGCGGATTTTTCCGTAGGAGTCTTCGAATGCCAGGACAATGGCGAGAGTCGGTACCAGGGAGAGGGTGAAGAAAATCACGGGGAGCATCCACTTGCTCCGCACGCGGGGAGATAACGGCTCAGATATGCTCATGAAATCGTCCTGTGTATATAAACCGGTACTGCTGAGCAATAGAGCGGGGTGGCGGTATCTTGCTTTGAATTAATGGGTCGGTGGCGGCGTTTTGCTATTGGATTCAAGGCTCTGTGTGAAGGAAGGGCTATGAATCGGATAAGTATAGGGGCGGCCGATATTTATCAATTTTTAATTTGATGATGTCGATATTCGTTAACTTTTTGTCGCGTGAAAGTCTTCGAAGTCGGCAGTACGGAGTGGGTGTTTCGTGACTGTTCAGTCATTGCCTTGAGTCGTCATCGATAAGTCCTGCGCGGGGAGAGCCTCACTTTGGCGGCGCGGGCGTCACTGGCCGGTGTCACCAGGCAATGTTCGAGCCCGCGCGTGCTTGCAGCGACAGTTGGAGAGCTGAACGCGCTAGGCGAGCGATGCGATCATCTGGTCGAATGCTTCGAGCGAATAGCGCCCGTCGAGCCTTGGCGCGGCGGGCATCTGTGCGGGCAGCTCGAACCGTACCCGGCCGGGCAGCGCCTGCTCCAGGGCCGAGTACCATTTCAGCAACGCGGGCTGCAGGCGTACGTGAAGTTCGAATCTGCTCCGACGACGGGTCGTGTCGGCGTTGGCGCGCTCACGGGCGAGCTGTGGGGCGATACGGCTGACGAGGTAGCAGTCGGCAAAGCCGATGCGCCCTTGCGCGATGGTTTCGCGGGTGGCCTGCAACTCGGTGAGCCAGTCGTGTTCGCTGGCTTCACCGATCTGCCAGAGGGTCCAGATGTAGTGGAGTTTGAGCGGGTCGCTGTCGCACACCGCCAGCGAAGTGGCATGTTCCATGGCCAGTGCTGCCTGCCAGCGATCGACGTTGCGCTGCGCCCAGAACCTCGCTGCGCCGACGGCGTCCGCCGTTCGGTCAGGTGCGTTCTTCAGGCGCCCATGTTCGGCGATCACCTGTCGGCCTGCATGCCGCGCGCACCAGGTGGTCTTGCCGCTGGCGCTAATGCCTTCCACTACCAGAATCATCGTGTCGAACGCTCCTTGTGATTGCGTGCCTCGAGGTTTCAGGACATCGGCAGCCGCACCGCTGGCTTGAGCCCCGCGCAGTGCCCGTGAGGCAAAAAAAAGCCCGCCATGAAGGCGGGCGACAAAGCGCGTTAAGGGAGCAACGCATGACAACAGATTCGGTTCAGGCCAGCAGCGCGCAGGTGCTCAGGTGTTCGGCCATATGCTGTGCCGAGGCGCGAGAAGTGAGCGGGCCGCTGATGGCCTCGCCATTGCGCATCAGGTACCAGCATGCCAGCAGGCCTTGCTGACGCAGTTCGCGGGGGACGGCGCTGCCGACGACGGACATGATTTGGACGGTGGCCATGGAGGTGTCTCCGTGTGGGTCATGGCGCAACCTTACGTGCATGCTGGCGCAAGCGGAAATCGACAGACTCGATAGTGGTCATTGATGAAATCAACCAAAGGCTTTCAATCCAGGCTGCGCCCGTGCCGCCAGTAGCCCATCAGGGTCAGGCAGCGACGGTCGAGCCCTCGCTCCTTGATCCAGTGCTTGCGGATCGCCATCACGGCCGCCGACTCGCCGGCTACCCAGGCGTAAAAATCGTTGCCGGCCGGCTCGGCCAGTTCCCAGAGGATTTCCTTGTCGATGTCGACCTCCTTCAAGGCCGCGGCGCTGTCGCCGGTCGGCGCCGGTTGTGGCAGCCTCGCGAGTTCCAGTGCCGCGTGGCGCATGGCTTCGCCGTAGCCACAGCCCAGTTCGCTGCGGGCCAGCCAGTGCAGTTCGGTGCCAGGGGCGTGGCGCAGGTCGATGCAGTCGCCGGGTTCGGGGACTTCGATGAACGCCTGGGTAGCAGGTGGTTCCTGCAGCTCGGCGAGGCTTTCCAGAATGCCGGCGATGGCGGGCAGGGCGGTTTCGTCGCCGATCAGCAACAGCTTGCGCAGCCCTTGTGGCGGTTGCCACTCATAGCCGCCGGGATCGTCCCAGGCGGCGCGGTGCGGCGCCACGATCTGCAGGCGGTCGCCCGGTTGGGCGCGCTCGGCCCAGGCTGAGGCGGGGCCGCTGTCGCCGTGCAGCACGAAGTCGATGTCCAGCTCGCCGGCGTCCTGGCGCAGGGCGCGGATGGTGTAGGTGCGCATGGGGTGCTGTGCCTCGCGACGTGCCGCGTGCCAGTCGCCATCCTTGGGCAGGGCCGGTTCGCGGCCCTCGGCGTCGGGGAAGAACAGCTTGACCCGCTGGTCCGCGGCCAGGGTGCGCATCAGGCGCACATCCTCTCCGCCGAAGACGAAGCGGCACAGCGACGGGCTCAGGAGCTCGCGGCGACGTAACTGGATATCGAACAGTTGATAGGGACGGGGGCCGTCGTCGGCCTTGATGATCTTGCGCAGGTTGCGCGCGACGCTCGATGCCAGGGTGCTCATGCTGCTCATGGAGGGACCTCGTCTGCAGATGACCGATAGCCGGAAGACGAGTGGCGCATGTGCGGATTTAGCCGTGACGGCGGGCTCAGCTCGAACCCAGCGTCCGCTCCACGGCTCCCACCACCAGGCTCTCCATCAACGCCATGCCTTCGCCCTCGCCCAGTGCCTTGCCCTGCAACATGCCCGGCAACTGATTGAGCAGGGTGGCGAGCACCTGACCGGTGGCCGCCAGGGTCTGCCCGGATAGCCGCGTCCGCGGCGCAATCAGCCGCAACAGGCCCGCCTCGTAGCGCTCGCGCAGGGCGAACAGCCGGGCTTGTTGATCCTCGTTCAGGCAGCAGAAATCGCGCTCCGCCAGGCGAAACTGCAAAGGCCGCTCGGCATGCAGTTGCCAGTGCGCGGCGATCAGACAGGCCAGCGCCGACCTGCCCCGGGCCAGGGCGCGACGGCCCTCGTCGAGGGTGGCCTGCAGCTCCTCGTAGAGCTCTTCGATGAGGTCGTACAGCAGGTCCTGCTTGCTCGGGAAGTGGTGATACAGCGATCCCGCGGTCAAGCCCACGTGCGCGGCCAGCTCACGCATGCTGACCTGGCCGAAGCCCTTCTCGGCGAACAGGGCCATGGCCCGGTCCCGCCGTTCCTCGAAGTTGGCGCAGCGCAGCGCCGCAGTGACCGGGGGCATGGTGCGCGCTCCTTAGTAGGTGAAGAAGCCGCGCCCGCTCTTTCGCCCCAGGTAGCCGGCGGCAACCATCTCCTTGAGCAGCGGGGCCGGGCGGTACTTGCTGTCGTTGAAGCCCTCGTGGAAGGCCTCCATGATCGCCAGCAGGGTGTCCAGGCCGATCAGGTCGGCGAGGGCCAGCGGGCCGATCGGCTGGTTGCAGCCCAGGCGCATGCCGGTGTCGATGTCTTCGGCGCTGGCCAGGCCTTCCTGACGCACGAAGATCGCCTCGTTGATCATCGGCACCAGGATGCGGTTGACCACGAAGCCCGGACGGTTGCCGGCGGTGATCGGTGTCTTGCCGAGTTTTTCGGTGACCAGCAGCGCCTGGGCATAGGTGCTGTCGCTGGTCTGCAGGCCACGGATGATCTCGACCAGGGCCATCATCGGCACCGGGTTGAAGAAGTGCACGCCGATGAAGCGCTCCGGGTGCTCGATGCTGGCGGCCAGCTGAGTGACCGACAGCGACGAGGTGTTGGTGGCGATCAGGCAGTCGGGGGTGACGTTGGCTGCCACCTGCTGAAGGATGCGCTGCTTGAGCTGCAGGTTTTCGGTGGCCGCCTCGATCACCAGCTGCGTGCCGGCGAGCTGGGCGTAGTCGGTGCTGGTGCGCACGCGCGCCTTGGCGGCGCTGGCCTTGTCGGCGTCCACGGTGCCTTTGCCGACCTGGCGTTCGAGGTTCTTGCCCAGGGTCGCCACGCCACGCTCCAGCGCGGCGTCGGAGACATCCACCAGCAGGACCAGGTAACCGGCCAGCGCACAGACCTGGGCGATGCCGTTGCCCATGGTGCCGGCGCCGATCACGGCGATGTGTTCGATGTTCATGCGGCTGACTCCGTTCAAACGCGTTCGAAGACGACGGCGATGCCTTGGCCGCCGCCGATGCACATGGTGGCCAGGGCGTAGCGGCCCTGGATGCGGTGCAGTTCATGGATCGCCTTGGTGGCGATGATCGCGCCGGTGGCGCCGACCGGGTGGCCGAGGGAGATGCCCGAGCCGTTGGGGTTGACCTTCTCCGGATCGAAACCCAGGGCACGGGCGACCGCGCAGGCCTGGGCGGCGAAGGCTTCGTTGGACTCGATCACGTCCAGGTCGGCCACGGTCAGGCCAGCCTTTTCCAGCACCTTCTGCGTAGCCGGGATCGGGCCCAGGCCCATCAGCGCCGGCTCCACCCCGGCATGGGCGTAGGCGACGACGCGCGCCAGCGGCTTGAGGCCCTGGCGGCGCACGGCCTCGCCAGTGGCCAGCACCAGGCCGGCGGCGCCGTCGTTGATGCTGCTGGCGTTGCCGGCGGTGACGCTGCCGTCTTTCTTGAACACCGGCTTCATCCCGGCCAACTGCTCGGTGGTCACTTCGGCGCGTACGTTCTCGTCCACGGCGAACTGCACGCTGCCTTTGCGGGTCTTGATCTCGATCGGCACGATCTGGCCGTCGAAGCGGCCTTCGGCGATGGCGCGCGCGGCGCGGCGCTGGCTGGTCAGGGCCACCTCGTCCTGCATCTCGCGGCTGATGCCATGGGCTGCCGCGACATTCTCGGCGGTGATGCCCATGTGGAAGTGCTCGAACGGGTCCTGGAGGATACCGACCATGTAGTCGATGCCCTGCAGGTCGCCCATGCGCGCGCCCCAGCGGGCCTGCGGCAGCAGGTACGGGCCACGGCTCATGGATTCGGCGCCGACGGCCAGGGCGATGTCGCTGTCGCCCAGCAGCAGGCCCTGGGTGGCCGAGACGATGGCCTGCAGGCCCGAGCCGCACAGGCGGTTGACATTGAAGGCCGGGGTTTCCTTGGGAACGCCGGCGTTCATCGCCGCGACCCGGCCCAGGTAGGCGTCGCGCGGCTCGGTGGGGATGACGTTGCCCATCACCACATGGCCGATCTGTTCGGCTGCCACGCCCGACCGCTCGATGGCGGCGTGGCTCACCTGAGTGGCGAGGTCGGCCAATGGCAGGTCCTTGAGTGAGCCGCCGAAGCTGCCGATGGCCGAACGTACCGCGCTGACGACGAAGATGTCTGTGCTGCTCATGAGGGCTCCGTTTGCATATGGCGGGGTGGGGGCGGCTCTGCGAGAATGGCCGCCGCACCTTCTACTACCCCTGAGGTGGATCGAGTCTAGGCAAAGGCCTGCGGGCGGCCTATGCCGGATCTGTTCAGTCAACCTGGCATTTTTTGCCACTCAGCATAGACAGCGGACGCTTGCCATGCGCGATAGCGACACAGTCGCGGTGTACTTCCTCAATGCCATGCTCCACGCCTTGCGCGACCGGCCACAGGCCCGCGACGCCCACCTGCGCGCGGTGGGTATCGATCCGCAGGTGCTGATGCAACCGGGGGCGCGGGTACCGGCCAAGGCCTTTGCCCAGCTGTGGCTGGCGCTGATCGACGAACTGCGTGACGAATTCTTCCACCTCGACAGCCATGGCATGCCACTGGGCAGCTTTGCCCTGATCTGTCGTGGGCTGATTCAGGAGCCCAACCTGGACAAGGCACTGCGCCAGTGCCTGGCTAGCTTTGCCCTGTTCCTGCGTGATTTGCGCGGCAGCGTGACGGTGCGTGGCCCCCGGGCGGTGATCGCTATCCAGTCGACCATCGTCGACCCGTTGACCCGGGTGTATGCCGAGGAAACCTACCTGGTGCTGGTGATCGGGCTGTTGTGCTGGCTGGCCGGTCGGCGCATCGTCATCGACCGTACCGAGCTGGCGCTGGCGCGTCCGGCCCAGGAGGACGATGCATTGCTCTGGGGGCCGGACCTGCGCCTGGGCAGTGGCCGCACCGAGGTGGAGTTCGACAGTGCCTGGTTGCGCCTGCCGGTGGTGCAGGACCTGGCCGCGCTGAAGAGCTTCCTGCGCAGCGCCCCGCAAGGACTGGTGATTCGCTTTCGTTACCAGAACGGTCTGGCGGCGCAGGTCTATCGGCACCTGCGTGCGCGGCATTTCGGGCAATGGCCGACACTCCATGCGATGGCCGAGCGGCAGGCACTGAGCGCCAGCAGTTTCCGTCGGCAGTTGGAGCGGGAAGGGCGCTCGTATCAGCAGATCAAGGACGAGGTGCGTCGGGCCATGGCCTTCGAACTGTTGCGCGAAGGCTGCCTGAGCATTGCCGAGATCGCCGAGCACACCGGCTTCCAGGAGCCCAGCGCGTTTCACCGGGCCTTCAAGAAGTGGACCGGACAGAGCCCGGGCAGTTACCGGGCAAAGCGCACGGGGGCGGCGTGACGCGCTTCGGTCGCGGCAGCCGGGCGGCCGTCACATCGGCAGCAAGCGGTCCTGGATCACCTCTTTCATCACCAGTGTCGAGCTCAGCCGCTTGACATTGGGAATGCTGGTCAGCTGTTCGTCGTACAGCTTCTGGAACGCCGGCAGGTCCTTGGCCACCACATGCAGCAGGTAGTCCGGATCACCGAACAGCCGCTGCGCCTCGACGATCTGCGGGATCTCCCCCAGCGCCGCCTCGAAATCCGCCACCGGCTGGCGGGTCACCTCACGCAGGGTGACGAACACCAGGGCGGCGAAATTCAGGCCCAGGGCGGCAGGCGCCAGGCGCGCGTGATAGCCGAGGATCGCAGCGGACTCTTCCAGCGCCTTGAGCCGGCGATGGCAGGGTGACAGGCTCAGGCCGACGCGGTCGGCCAGTTCGGTCACCGAGAGGCGGCCGTCTTTCTGTAGTTCGGCAAGGATCTTTCGGTCGGTTCTGTCCATTGGGGAGAATCTTCCACAAGTTAGGCGTGATCAGGAAATATACGAAAGAAAATCCCCGAACGATATCCGTAATCTTTCTTCCATCGAAACCCGTGTGAAAGGAAGATTCGAAGTGACCATGAGTGTATTGGCGGCGTTCTGGGCCGTGTCCTTCCTGTTCGTGATCACCCCCGGCGCCGACTGGGCCTATGCCATCTCCGCCGGCATGCGTGGCCGCTGGGTAATGCCGGCGGTGGCCGGGATGCTCTCGGGGCATTTCCTCGCCACCCTGGTGGTCGCGGCCGGTGTCGGTAGCTTGCTCGCCGGGCATCCGCTGGCGCTGACCCTGTTGACGTTGGCGGGCTGTGTCTACCTGCTCTGGCTGGGCGGCAACCTGCTGCTCAACCCGGCGGTGCCCGAGGCGGGCGAGCAGGGTGGTGCGGATTCGGGGTCGCGCTGGGCGTTCAAGGGGTTCTGCGTCAGCGGGCTGAACCCCAAGGTGTTCCTGTTGTTCCTGGCGCTGTTGCCGCAGTTCACCGACCCGCAGTCGAGCTGGCCGCTGCCGCTGCAGATCCTCTTGCTGGGGCTGGTGCACCTGTGCAGTTCGCTGGTGATCTACCTGATGGTGGGCTATGGCGCCAAGGCGCTGCTGCGCACCCGGCCGGCGGCGGCGCGCCTGGTCGGGCGAGTGTCAGGGGTGGTGATGATCGTGATCGCGCTGGGACTGGTCGTGGGGCAGTTGAGGTAACCGCACCCGCGAAGCAGGCACCGCAGGTCGATCCGCTTGCACAGCGTTCACTTCAGATGATCTGCCCGACCACGGCGCAAAGCTGCCGCCAGGGCGACGGTCAGCGCGACCGCCACGGCCATCGCCAGGCCGATGGTCACGGCGATCCCGAGACGCTCGAGCAACCCCGCCATCGTCAGGTAGAACGCAATCACTCCCACCGCGCCAATGGCATTGCCGCGCACCATCGCCGCCATCCCGGCGCGGCCACCCTGCACATGGGCGAACACCACCAACGGCCAGGCAATCACCGGGATCGGCGCCAGCATCCCGCTGGTGGCCGGGCCCAGCCAGCTGGCCAGGCTGGTGGTGATCATCAGCAGGCCGGTGGCAGACACCATGCGCAGGGGTATCTCCCAGTATCGATGCCGGGGACGGGCGAGGGTGTCGGGCTTGGGCTCGCGGCCACTGGCACGGATCAGCACGCCGATGAGCAGCAGCGCCACGACGATCGACAGGGCCAGTGTGCCCCAGTGGGTGAAGGCATAGGCGGCCAGGCCATAGAACAGGAGCGCCAGCAGTACGGTCGGGGCAATGCCGAGCTTGCGCGTGGCGAACAGGTAGAAGGTGTAGGTGGCCTGCACCGCCGCCAGGCCGCCGAGCGCGCCGGGCACCGCGCCCAGGGCGAAGCCGGTGCCCTGTTCCAGGGACAGGAAGGTCATCACCAGCGCCGAGGTGATCGGCAATCCGGACAGCAACCCGCCCAGCAGGCCACCCCAACGGCGCGAGGCGAGGGAGATGGCCCACATCAGCAGCGGGGTGACGATGAGTTTCAGGTAGAACAGCGTCATTGCGTGGATATCCGCTATTGCCAGGGGGACGCCCGCCGTTGGTATCGGGTGGGGCGCGTCATGTCAGCCGCGGCTGGCCTCGAGCGCCTGGGCGAGGTCGGCGATGATGTCGTCGCTGTGCTCGATACCGATCGACAGGCGCACCATGTCTCGCGGCACGCCGGCCTTTTCCAGCTCTTCGTCGTTGAGCTGGCGATGGGTGGTGGAGGCGGGGTGGCAGGCCAGCGACTTGGCGTCACCGATGTTCACCAGGCGCACCACCAGTTGCAGCGCGTCGATGAAGCGTGCGCCGGCCGCCTGGCCGCCCTGGATGCCGAACGACAGGATCGACGCCGGCTTGCCAGCGGTGTAGCGCCGCGCCAGTGCATGCTCGGGATGGTCCGGCAATCCGGCATATTTCACCCAGGCCACTTGTTCGTGCGCTTGCAGGTAATGGGCGACCTTGAGCGCGTTCTCGGTATGGCGCTCCATGCGCAGCGCCAGGGTCTCCAGGCCTTGCAGGATCAGGAAGGCGTTGAACGGCGACAGCGCGGCACCGGTGTTGCGCAGCGGCACCACGCGGCAACGGCCGATGAAGGCGGCGGGGCCGAAGGCTTCGGTGTAGGTGACGCCATGGTAGGACGGGTCAGGGGTGTTGAGCAGGGCGAAGCGTTCCTTGTTCTCGGCCCAGGGGAACTTGCCCGAGTCGATGACGATGCCGCCGATGCTGGTGCCGTGGCCGCCGATGTACTTGGTCAGCGAGTGCACGACGATATCGGCGCCGTGCTCGAACGGGCGGCAGAGGATCGGCGTGGCCACGGTGTTGTCGACGATCAGCGGCACGCCGTGGCGGTGGGCGGCTTCGGCCAGGGCGGCGATATCGACGATATTGCCGGCCGGGTTGCCGATGGATTCGCAGAACACTGCCTTGGTGCGGTCGTCGATCAGCGCCTCGAGGGCGGCGATGTCGTCGTGGGCGGCGAAGCGAGTGTGGATGCCCATGCGCGGCAGGGTGTGGGCCAGCAGGTTGTAGGTGCCGCCATACAGCTTGGCCACCGAGACGATGTTGTCGCCGGCCTCGGCGACGGTCTGGATGGCGTAGGTGATGGCGGCCATGCCCGAGGCCACGGCCAGCGCTCCTACGCCCCCCTCGAGCGCGGCCATGCGCTGCTCGAGCACATCGTTGGTGGGATTCATGATGCGCGAGTAGATGTTGCCGGCCACCTTCAGGTCGAACAGGTCGGCACCGTGCTGGGTGTCGTCGAAGGCGAACGAGGTGGTCTGGTAGATCGGCACGGCCACGGCCCTGGTGGTCGGGTCGGGGCTGAAGCCCGCGTGGATGGCGAGTGTTTCCAGCTTCATGCGGTCGTTCCTTGAGCGTGGGGTGGAAGCGGCTGAGCATGGGGCGGTGCAGGCGCGGTGGTCAAGGGCCATGGCTCGACGTCGCGCCGGGGATGGACAACCCTTGCCCGATGGGGAATCCTCGCCACTCGACACAGGCAGGAAGCTTCCATGGACCCGCTCTACCTCATCGCCCTTGGCGCCATCGTCGCCGGCTTCGTCCAGGGCCTGTCCGGCTTTGCCTTCGGCATGGTGGCGATGTCGTTCTGGGCCTGGGGGCTGGAGCCTCGGGTGGCGGCAGTGCTGACCGTCTTCGGCAGCCTCACCGGCCAGTTGATCGCCGTGTTCAGTGTGCGCCGGGGCTTCAGCTGGGCCTTGCTGTGGCCCTTCGTGCTGGGCGGCCTGGCGGGCATTCCACTAGGTGTCTGGGTACTGCCGTACCTCGACATGCTGTGGTTCAAGGCGGTGTTCGGCACCTTGCTGGTGGTGTGGTGTCCGCTGATGCTGCTGGCACCGCGTTTGCCGCGTCTGCAGGGCGGGCGCCTGGCGGACGGCGCGGTGGGCATGGTCGGCGGCGTGCTGGGCGGTATCGGCGGCTTCACCGGCACGGTGCCCACGCTCTGGTGCACCTTGCGCGGCTTCGAGCGCGATACCCAGCGCGCGGTGATCCAGAACTTCAACCTGTCGATGCTGGCGGTGACCATGCTCACCTACCTGGGCAGCGGGCTGGTGACAGCTGCGCTGCTGCCTTCGTTTGCCGTGGTGGCGTTGGCGATGTTGCTGCCGACAGTGCTGGGGACGCGGTTGTATCTGGGGATCAGCGAATTGGCGTTTCGACGCATCGTGTTGGGGCTGTTGACCCTTTCGGGCATCGCGATGCTGCTGGTGGCGGTGCCGGGATTGCTAGCGCGGGGGTGATGCTCTGCATGTGCTAGGTCCGTTGGGCCTTGCCCGAACTCCAGGTTCTTGGCACCCTTTGCCGCTGATTGCGTCTGTTCAACACCGCACTACAAGGAACCCTCAAGGTGAGCTGGGAAAAAGTCGGTAAATCCCTCGTGGGCTTGCTGGTCGTCGCGGCCGTCGCGGCCGGCCTTCATGCCGCGCTGGGCGATGACCACCGTCTGCAGGCGCGCCTGACCTACGCCCATCTGACCTACCCCGGCCAGTTCAACGAGCGGGTAAGCCAGAGCAACGACCTGCTCAAGTACGAGCGTCTGCATGCCCGCATCAGCGAGATCGGCGCCGGCACGCTCGACCATGCGCAGATCGACAAACTGCTGGAACTGGCCCAGGCGCCGTACCTGCAATTGTTCGCCAGGCCCTTCGAGGCCGGGTTGGTGGACCATCGCACCGGCCTGTTGATCGAACTCGCCAATCCGGGCCCGGAGCCGGCCAAGGTCGTACAGATCCGCCTGCCGGCCAGGGGCCTGGTGCAGATGCGCGACGCAGCCGGCAACGACACGCTGGTCCAGGCGCCGACCAACCTCATCGAAATCCCGGCTATCGACGGCATGAGCGAGAGCAAGGTCTGGGTGTACTTCGACAGCGACTATTCGCAGATCCGCCAGGGCGGCATCAGCATTCGCTCCGAGGATGGCAGCGCCGACATCCAGGTGTATCGAGAGGTGATCGGCTTCCCGGCATGGCTGGCGCGTTACAGCCAGTTGGTGGTCGGGCTGTTCGCCGTATTGCTGGCGGGGATGTCGTGGCTGGGCTATGCCTGCCTGGCACGACGGCGCAAAGGCATGGTGGGTGTGGCACGCTCATGAAGCGCCGCTTCCCCTGTGGAAGCGGGCTTGCCCGCGATGGGCTGCGAAGCAGCCCTAATGAATGAAGGTCAGTGGATCGCCACCGGATTGACATTGACCTGGGTCGACCCCTTGTACAGCGGCTGCCCGAGCACGAACAGAAACTCGAACACCTTGTCCTTGACCAGCGCACGGCTGTCGATCAGCTCCAGGTTGTAGATCCCGCGCTGGGCCAGCATGAACTGGTTGACCGGAAACTCCTCGCCGGTCGGATTGGGGTACACCTCCGAAGCCCAGGTATCGCCGCCGAAGGCCACGATACCCTGGTCAGCCAGCCAGCGCGCCGCTGCCAGGTCGATACCCGGCTCGGTCGCCAGGAACTGCTGGTTGTCCTTGCCGATCAACTCCAGCCAGCCGGTGTTGAACAGCACCACGTCGCCCTGGCGCAGGGTAATGCGTTGTTTCTTCAGCACCGCCTGGATATCGCCGACGGTGAACGCCGTGCCGCCCGGCACGATGGCCTGGCCGTAGTGGGCGGTCATGTCCAGCACCACGCCGCGGGTGACCATCGGTGGCACCTTTTCCACGCCGAGCTTGGTCACGCCTTCGACCGTGACGAAGTCGGCGGCCTTGTTGCCGTTGTAGTACACGTTGTCGATGCCGATGTGCCCGATGCCGTTGAGCTGGGTGCCGACACCGGTCCAGGCGTTGACCAGCTCATCGTTGAAGCTGAACTTGTTGCGGCCCAGGGTCTGCCCGGCCTGTTCACCGGGCTGGATGTTGTACAGGTGGAAGCTGCGGTGGCGGAAGGCCGGCAGGTCCTTGCTCACTGGCACGGCCAGCGGGTAGGTCTTGCCGGTCTTGACCAGGCCCACGGCCTGCATGACCACCTCGGGAGTGAGCAGGTTGGCGGCGCCGATCTCGTCGTGCTTGCCGTAGGGGGAATCCTGCCAGGCGGCGGCGCTGGCGGCATGCGCGGTGGCGGCCAGGGCGGCGGCGAGCAACAGGGGCTTGAAGCCTTTCATGGGAGCATCTCCTGAAGAAGGTGGGTTCAGGAGCGCGATTCTGGGCAGTCCGTGAAGCAGGAAAAAGCGGCCGACGGGACAAGGACTTTTGCCCTGGAAGCAAGGACCCAAGGTGGCGCGCATCTTCAATTGGCCCGACGCGCAGCCACCTTTGCGCTTGACGACAGGTCGTCACACCTTGAACTGCGCCACCATCCCGTTCAGCTCCACTGCCAGGCGTGAAAGATCCTGCGCCGCGGCGCTGGTCTGGTTGGCGCCGGCCGAGGTCTGCGTCGCCAGGTCGCGTATGTTCACCAGGTTGCGGTCCACTTCCCGGGCCACCTGGGCCTGCTGTTCCGAGGCGCTGGCAATCACCAGGTTGCGTTGGTTGATCGAGGCGATGGCCTCGGCGATCAGCTCCAGGGCCTGACCGGCCGACTGTGCCACTTCCAGTGTGCCGCCGGCCCGGCCCTGGCTGCTGTGCATCGCGTTGACCGCGCGCTCGGTGCCGGTCTGGATGCCGCCGATCATCTGTTCGATCTCCGCTGTTGATTGCTGGGTCCGGTGGGCCAGCGCGCGCACTTCGTCGGCGACCACGGCGAAACCACGCCCGGCCTCGCCGGCGCGGGCCGCCTCGATGGCGGCGTTCAGCGCCAGCAGATTGGTCTGCCCAGCGATCGAGCCGATCACATCGAGTACCCGACTGATCTCGTTGGCGCTGCTGGCCAGCTGTTCGATTTCGTGGGAGGTGCCGGTGACGTCCTCGACCAGCAGCTGGATCGAGTTCAAGGCCTGGTTGACCTGGTCGCGGCCGTCGCGGGTGGTCTGGTCGGCACCCCTGGAGGCGTCGGCGGTGCTCACCGCATTGTTGGCGACTTCCTCCACGGCCACGGTCATCTGGTTGACCGCGGTGGCAGCCTGGTCGATCTCGGCGCTCTGCTGGTGCAGGCCACGGCTGGTGTCCTCGGTAACGGTATGCAGCTCTTCCGAAGCCGAAGCCAGCTGGTCGGACGAGGCGGCGATCTTGCGGATGGTCTCGCGCAGGCTCTGCTGCATGCGGCTCAAGGCGCGCAGCAGCAGGGCCGGTTCGTCGCGACCGACGACCACGATATCGTGGGTGAGGTCGCCACTGGCCACCCGCTCTGCAACCGCCACCGCGTCGGCCAGGGGCACGACGATGCTGCGGGTGAGCAGAATGGCGATGGCCACCAGGGCCAGCAGGATCACGACCAGGGCGCCGACGATCAGGGTCAGGGCTTCGTGCGAGGCGGCACTGCTGCGCAGCGAGGCTTTCTCGGCTTCTTGCCTGTTGTAGTCGATCAGGGCCGTCAGGGCGTTCATCATGCTGTCGGCGTATTCGGCCAGCGGGCCATTGATCAGGCGCCTGGCTTCGTCCAGTTGCTCCTTGCCGGCGGCATCGCGAATGGCCTTCTGCAGGCCGTGATAGCGTTCGCTTTGCGCCATGAAGGCGTCGAACAGCGCGCGATCCTCGGGCGCGGCGATGGTGTCCTCGTAAGCCTTGAGGTCGCCCTCCAACTGTTGATTGACCTGAGCGATCCTGTCCAGGGTGGCGTGGCGGGCGCTGCTGCCGTCCTCCAGCGCGCTGCGCAGGGTGAGCGCGCGCGCCCGGCCCAGGTTGCTGCTGACCTCGCCCAGGGCTAGCACCGCAGGCATCCAGTTGACACGGATCTCGTTGGTGGCGCTGTCCATCCTGCGGGTTTCATACAGGGCGATCAGGCCCATGGCCAGGATCAGTACCCCAAGCAAGGCGAACATGCCCGCTGCGCGAATGCCGATCTTCATGTTCCGTAACTGCATGGGACGCTCCTTGACAGTGCAGTGGCTGGCAGGCGTCAAGAGCGCGGTCTGACCGGGCTCGGTTGTTCTTGCTCTCGATGCGCCGCGAAGGGGTTATTTCCTCATGATTCATACTGTTTATTTCAGATGATGCCATAATGACATCATTGTTGACCAGCCGTTCAAACCATGGCAGGCGCGAAAAGGCCCGTCACTCGCGTGAAGGGCCTTTTGTTCATCGGTCACTCAGACGATGGCGATTGCCGGATCGGCCGCTGCCAGGGCCTGGGCTCGGTCGGCGGCCGGCGGGTAGATCCATACCGAGTTGATCTGCCGCTTGAGGTTCTTGCCTTCCTGGCCCTGCAGCTTCAGTTCACGCTCCCAGCCCTCGCTGAACGCCGCGCCCCAGTCGCCCAGGTCGAGGCAGGTGACGTACTTGGGTTGGCGGTACGCGACAGGTGCGATGCCCAGCAGGTCGGCCATGGCGTTGTTACCGGAGTGGCGACCCATGGGGATGGCGTGCTGGCAGGTCATCAGGGCGTGGTTACCCTGTTCGTCCACCGCGGCCCAGGCCACGTCGCCAGTGGCGTAGATATGCGCCTGGCCGATCACCTTGAGATGGTCGTCGACCCGCAGGCGGCCCAGGGCGTCACGCTCGCCGTCCACCTGCGCGGTCAGTGGGCTGGCCTTCACGCCCACGGTCCAGATCACGGTCTTGCTGGCGATGTATTCACCGTTGTCGAGGGTCACGCCACCGGCATCGACCGCGACCACCGAGGTGCCGGTCAGCCACTGCACGCCCGCCTGTTCCGACGCGGCGACGATCGCCGGGGTGATACCGGCGCCCAGTGCGGCGCCGATGCTCCGGCCACGGTCGACCAGGATCACGCGGGCCTGGCCTTCACCCAGGATGGCGCGCAGGCGGGCGGGCATTTCGGTGGCGGTCTCGATGCCGGTGAACCCGCCACCGCAGACCACCACGGTGTTGCGCGCGGGGGAGGCAGGCTGGGTCGCGAGGCCGACCAGGTGCTGCTCCAGGCGCACGGCCGACTCCATCTGGTCGACATCGAAGGTGTGCTCGGCCAGGCCCGGCACGGCGGGACGTGCGACCTGGCTGCCAGCGGCGAGGATCAGGCGGTCGTAGCCGATCTGTTGGTGCTGGCCCGTGGCATCGACATAGCCAACCTGGCGCGCGGCGCTGTCGATGGTCTCGGCACTGCCATGGATGAAGGTCACGCCGGTTACCTCGAACAGTTCGTCCACTGGCGCCTGCATGCCATGCACGTCGGCTTCGTAGAAGCGTGGGCGGATGCGCAGCTGCGGCTGTGGCGCCAGCACGCTGATGCGCACGTCGTCACGCTGGGCCTGGTCGAGCAGGCGGGCGGCGCTCAGGGCGCTCCAGACGCCAGCAAAGCCGGCACCGATGATGAGGATGTGAGAGGTCATGAAGGGCTCCGCAAGGTGAGGGACGAGTCTTCGATGAGGCGTTGAGTGCCTGCCGAATAACTACGACTGTATTGATCGTAGTTTAAATCGGCAAGTGTTTTTTTTGCCTGGGCCGGCGATCCGCGCCGATTGAATCGCCTTGAGCCTGCATGGCTGTTGCGTTGAAGGGGTGATCGCGACTCGACGGATGGCGCCGCAAGCCTTTGCCTGGTCGTGGTGAAGAGCGTACTATTTGCGACAAATCAAGTCGGAGATTGACATGTCGCTTTACAGTGCCGGCGTCGAGTACGGCATCCACTGCCTGCTGTTCCTGGTCGATGAGCGTGGTGATGGCCGAGAGTCCAGCGTGCGTGACCTGGCTGAGCTGCAGGGCGTGCCCCAGGAATACCTGGCCAAGGTATTCACCAAGCTGGCGCGCGCCGGGCTGGTGGTGGCCACCGAGGGCGTGCGTGGTGGTTTTCGCCTGGCGCGGCCTTCCGACGAAATCACCGTGCTGGATATCGTCACGGCCATCGATGGACCGAAGAAGATCTTCGACTGCCGGGAGATTCGCGAACGTTGCGCGGTGTTCGAGGGTTCTGCGCCGGGGTGGGTGACCGAGGGCACCTGCGCAATCCACGCGGTGATGCTGGGCGCGCAAAAGCGCATGGAGGAGGCACTGGCGCAGCAGACCATCCTCGATCTGGCGCGGCGGTTCGGGCGCAAGGCGCCGGCGGAGTTCGGGCAGAAGGTCAACGACTGGATGAGCGAGCGCCGCGATGGCAAGGGCGGCGGTGGGGATATTCCGGTGCGCTCTGTGTGATTGTTGTCAGGTCGGTGCCCTGGCAGCGAGGTGAAAAAAGAAAACCCGCCACGTGGGCGGGTTGAACAGAACGTATCGAAGCCCGGTCAGTCTGCCTACACGAATGTCAGAATTTCGTGAAGCTCGCACGGTGGTGTCTGAATATCCGTTACTGAATTTTTCAACGGTCTTGCGCTTGGCCATGGCACAGGGGTGATTGCTCCGGGCTTGAACCGATGCAGATGTAGTTCCTTGAGCGGCGCCGCCGGAGGCACGAAAAAAAGCCCGCCAAGGTGGCGGGCAAACGCGTTTTTGAAGGGAGAGTGCATAGCGTGCCCTGTGTCGGTTAAGCCAAGGTTAACCCTCCTGGAGATTGACCCTACGAGCCGATCGGCCTATACAGGCGGGCTTGTAGCGACCGGAGCCTGCCATGCACGACGAAGACGATCTGCCCGAACCTGAACACGACCATCTGCTGGACCCTGAATTCCACGAGGATTTCGACCCGCAAGCGGATGCCTACGGCGCCATGGACGATCTCGAGGAAGACGAAGCGCCGATGGATGATTTCGACGATGACGATCATCCCGCCTGGCACGACGACTGCGACGATTGACGTCACGGCCGCCGGGCCTTTGTCGGGGTCAGCGACGATCGAGGGAGAAGCGTCCGGCACCGCTCAGGGCCAGCAGGAGCAGCCCGCCGACGATGCTCAGGTTCTTCAGGAACTGGGTCATGTTGGCGCTGCGTTCTGGCTCGACCATGTTCCAGAACGGGTGGCCCAGCAGGGCGGTGCCCAGTACGAACAGGGCGAACAGCAGGGCCAGCGGACGGGTGTAGAAACCCAGGATGAGCAGAATGCCGACCACCAGTTCCATGATCACCGCGATGGCGGCAGCGAGCATGGGTGCGGGAGCGCCCAGGGAAGTCATGTAGCCGACCGTGCCCTCGAAGCCGGTGAGCTTGCTCCAGCCAGAGAGCACGAACAGGATCATCAACAGGATGCGGGCGAGCAGGAGGATGATGTCGCGTTGACCTTCGAGCAGGGTATAGCGCATGGCTACGCTCCGGTGGAGATGGACAGTGTCCACTCTAGCAGCTGCACGGAGGATTGCCGGCGGGCATGAAAAAGGCGCCTCGCGGACGCCTTTCATCGACACAAGAGTGGTGCGAGTGGCGGGACTCGAACCCGCAAGGCTCACGCCGACAGATTTTAAGTCTGCTGTGTATACCAATTCCACCACACTCGCACGGTTGACCGCCGGGCTTCATGGACAGAAGGGGCAGGCGATCAGGCGCGCTTTATAACCCATTGTTATAGAAGCGTCAACCTGGCGCAGGGTTCAGGGTGCGATGCCACGGGCGATGCCGCGCATCTCACTGGCGCACCGACGCAATCCCCCCGCATGCTCATCCATGGCCTGGGCGTCGGCCTGATGGATCGAGTGGCGCAGAAACACGGCATGCCCGTTCAGGGTCTGGGACAACGCTTCGAGTTCGGTGGCGGTGCGCATCAGGTCGCCCTGCAGACCTTGCAGGCGGAGATTCGGGGTCATGTCGCGTCCTTGTGAGATCGAGGCGGGCCACTATAGGTCAATTGACACGCTGCGGCCATTACGCCACTGTTGCGACTTTGGATCCAACTCGGCACGTCATCATGTCTGCGCGTCCTTCAGGTCAAATCCCTCCCGTGCGAATCGTGCGGCCCAAGCTGTTCTGGCGGCTGCTGTTCGTGCAGGTCTGCCTGTTGGCCGCCTTCCTCTACGTCGGTTTCATGAGCCTGGGCGGGTATTTGTTCATGCTGGGGCTCGACGCGCAACATCCGCAGCGATACATGGCCCTGGGTGGTGGCGCGCTGATTCTGCTGGTGGGGCTGTGGCTATTGAAGGTCGCGATGCCTCGGCGGCTCACGCCGTCGATCATGGAGCGCGACCGCTGACGATCGTCGCCTGACACCGCGCGCGGGCAGGACTTTTGACTACGCTCAATATGTCCTTTCTCGGTCCCTGTGGAGTGCGCATGGTTTCAGTGAACCGACCGGCCCATTCGCTGATGACCGAGGCACGCTATGAACAGCTGGTCCAGGCGGTGGTGGACTATGCCATCTACATGCTCGACCCTTCAGGCCATGTGGTGTCGTGGAACGCGGGTGCCGAACGTATCAAGGGCTACCGTGCCGACGAAGTGATCGGCCGGCATTTCTCGGTGTTCTTCACCGATCACGATCGCGCCGACGGCCGCCCGGAACGCCTGCTGCAGCAGGCACTGGCGCGGGGCGTCGCCCAGGATGAGGGGTGGCGGGTACGCAAGGATGGCACGCAGTTCTGGGCGTTGGCGGCGCTGGATGTGATTCGCGACGAACAGGGGCAGATCATCGGCCTGGCCAAAGTCACCCGTGACATCACCGACCGCCGCGAATCCGCGCTGCAGATGGATGCCATGCGCGCGCAACTGTTCCAGGCGCAGAAGCTCGAGGCCCTGGGGCAACTGACCGGTGGCCTGGCCCATGATTTCAACAACCTGCTGACCATCATCCTCAGCTCCGCCCGCCTGGCGATTGGCAGCCCGGACCCGGCGCGCACCCGGCGTCTGCTCGAGCATATCCTCGATGCGGGCCAGCGGGGCACGCAGCTGACCCAGCAACTGCTCAGCTTCGCCCGCCATCGGCAATTGAGTGTGACCCGCATCGCACCGGCCCAGGTGGTCGAGTCCACCCGTGCCCTGATGGAGCACGCCCTGCCACGCGACATCGAGCTGGAACAGCAGGTGCAGGCCGACCTGCCGATGATCGAGGTGGATGCCGGGCAACTGCAGATGGTGCTGCTCAATCTGATGTTCAACGCCCGCGATGCGATCGAGAGTACTGGGCATATACGGCTGCTGGTCGATTGTGTCCAGCTGGTTGGTGAGGTGGAAGGGCTGCAGGGGCACTACGTGCGTTTCGAGGTGCATGACGATGGCCAGGGCATCGATCCACAGGTCTTGCCACGCATCTTCGAGCCGTTCTTCACCACCAAGGCCTTCGGCAAGGGTACTGGCCTTGGGCTCAGCCAGGTGTATGGCTTCGCCAGGCAGAGCATGGGTACGATCCGTGTGCGCAGTCAGCCTGGCGTGGGTACCTGCATGAGTTTGTACTTGCCCGCGAGCTCGGGCCCGGATCAACTTTCGAGCGATGGATAGAAGGCGATGGTAGAACAACTCAAGCGGCTGTCCACGGGGATCGAAGGGCTCGACGCGCTGCTCAAGGGCGGGTTGGTCGTGGGCGCGTCCTATATCGTCCAGGGGCACCCCGGATCCGGCAAGACCATCCTGGCCAACCAGCTGGCCTGCAACCACGTGCGCGATGGCGGGCGAGTGCTGGTGGCCACCTTGCTCAGCGAGTCCCACGAGCGGCTGTTTCAGTACCTGTCGACTCTGGCGTTCTTCGACCCGGCGCAGGTCGGGGATTCGATCCAGTTCGTCAGCGCCTTCGATACCTTGGAGCAGGAAGGGCTGGACGCCGTGGTGCGCTTGTTGCGCCAGGAAATCGCCCGACAACAAGCCAGCCTGCTGGTCGTCGATGGGCTGCTCAATGCCCGCTCGCGGGCGGAAACCAGCCTCGATACCAAGAAATTCGTCTCCGAGCTGCAAGGGCATGCTGCGTTTGCCGGTTGTACCGTGCTGCTGTTGACCAGTGCGCGCCTGGACGAGGGCAGCCCGGAACACACCATGGTCGATGGCGTCATCGAGCTGAGCGAGCACATGGTCGGCAGTGTCGCCGTGCGCCATGTTCAACTGCGCAAGACGCGCGGCAGCGGCGCGCTGTCCGGGCGCCACGAATGCCTGATCAGCGAAGCCGGGTTACAGGTGTTTCCGCGCCTGGAGTCGCTCTACAGTCGCCCCACCCAGCCTGGCTCGCAAACGCTCGATCGCGTGGCGACCGGTGTGGATGATCTGGACAGGATGCTCGGTGGCGGCTTGGCCGAAGCCTCGGTGAGCCTGTTGATGGGGCCGTCCGGGGTGGGCAAGACCGCATTGGGCATCGCATTTCTGGCCGCTTCGAGCGTGTCCGCGCCTGGGCTGCATTTCGGTTTCTATGAGATGCCGGCGCGCCTGCGTTTGAAGGCTGCGGCCCTGGGCTACGACCTGGCGGAGCTCGAGCGCAGTGGTGCGGCGCATTTGAGCTGGCAGCCGACCACCGAAGGTCTGCTGGATCAGGTCGGTGCCCGTTTGCTGGCGCAGGTCGAAGCGACCGGCGCCAGGCGTGTGGTGATCGACAGCCTGGGAGCCTTCGGCCGCCTGGCGCTGGATCCGCTGCGGCTGAATGCCTTTTTCCGTGCCTTGACCGGTGAGTTGCGCGCGCGCGGCGTCACCGTCCTGCTGACGTGGGAGATGCGTGACATCTTCGGGGCGGAAATCACCGCGCCCGCGCCGGATCTGTCGAGCATCGTCGACAATCTGGTGCTGATGCGTTTCGCCGAACTGGAGGCGCAGCTGCATCGCGCGCTGTCGATCGTCAAGGTTCGCGACAGCGACCATGACCCCGCCGTGCAGTCGTTGATCATGGGGCCTTCCGGCATCAGCCTGGAGCGGGTTTTCGACGGAGCCAGTGGTGTACTGAGTGGCTCAGCGACCCCGCAGGGAGATCGCTGATGGGATAACGCGATGAACACCATCCTGATCGTCGATGACGAGTACCTGATCGCCGATATCCTCGGTTTCGCCCTGGAGGACGCGGGTTTCCTGGTGGAAAAGGCCAGCAATGGGCGCAAGGCCCTCGAGGCGCTCAGGGAGAAGCGGGTAGACCTGGTGATCACCGACTACATGATGCCGGTGCAGAATGGCGAGGAATTGGTGCGGTCGATCCGCGATGAACTGCAATTGCCCGACTTGCCGGTGATTCTCATGAGCGGCGCCCAGGCCAGCCAGGGACGGCTGCGTCCGGAGCTGTTCGCCGACGTGTTCGAGAAACCGTTCGACATCGACCGGATGATCGCCAAGGTACGCGAGCTGCTGGGCACCTGAGGCGTCGGAAGGGGCATCCCCGCACGGGCGGGCAATCGATCAGGCGCATCCGTGCGGCATGATGCGGTTCGCTTCAGTGTTGCTCGTTGTCCTTCTCCGGGGCAGGGCTGCCTGCCTGGATGCGCTTGTAGATCTCCTCACGGTGCACCTGGACATCCTTCGGTGCATCGATACCGATCCTCACTTGCATCCCCTTGACGCCCAGAATGGTGACTTTGATGTCATCGTCGATGACGATGCTTTCGCCAACCTTGCGGGTGAGTATCAGCATGTAGTTCTCCTTGGTGATATAGAAAACCGCGGGGCAATTCACCCAACGGTGGGAGCCTGTCCCTCTTCCTTCTCATTAAAGACGCTTTCGGCGGATAGGAATTCCCCGGCGGACAAATTCTGTTGCCGGTCTTTAGTCGCAGGTTCCGATGGATGCGCGGCGACAACCATCAGTGAAGGTGCTCGGTGGCAAGGATAGGGGGCTTGGCGTCATATGGGAAATTTCTCTGTTTGATGAAGTAAATAGTCGGCCTCAATGATCGGCGGAGGTGCCCAGGCTCTGTAGGAACTTCAGCAGCGTGACTTCTTCCAGTTCGAGGCCCTTGCGGCGCCGCGCGCGTGGCAGCTCGGCGAGTCGTCCGAGCTGGAAGTGCTCCAGCACGGCGGGGTGGATGTAACAGCGTCGGCACACCGCCGGGGTGTTGCCCAGGCGTGAAGCCACCTGACGGACAATGGCGGTGATCTGTCGCCTGGCTTCGCTGTCCGGCTCCCAGGCCAGTGGCCTCAGCATGCTCAGCGCCAGGCTGCTGCCAGCCCAGGTCCGATAGTCCTTGGCGGTGAAGTCGGCCCCGGTCAGCTGCTGCAGGAACAGGTTGATCTCGGTCGAGCCGACACTGTGGCGTTGGCCCTGCTCGTCCAGGTATTGGAACAGGGCCTGGCCGGGCAGCTCCATGCAGTGCTTGACCAGCCTGGCCAGGCGCCGGTCGCGCAGGGTCACGTTGTGCTCCACGCCACGCTTGCCGCGAAACTGAAAACGCAGGGTGCTGCCCTCGACCTGGACATGGCGGTTGCGCAGGGTGGTCAGGCCATAAGAGCGGTTGTCGCGCAAATACTGGCGATTGCCGATGCGGATCAGCGTGCTGTCGAGCAGGCTGATCACCAGCGCCATGACTTTTTCCCGGTCCAGGCCAGGGCGTGCCAGGTGGCTGTCCAGTTGCCTGCGCAGTTTCGGCAAGGACTCGGCGAAGGCCAGCATGCGTGCGTACTTGTGCTGATCGCGCAGCTCGCGCCATTGCGCGTGGTAGCGGTATTGCTTGCGGCCACGGGCGTCGCGGCCGGTGGCTTGCAGATGGCCTTGCGGGTCGGCGCATATCCAGACATCGGTATAGGCTGGCGGGATCACCAGCGCGGCGATGCGCGCCAGGGTATCGGCGTCGCGGATCCGCTGACCCTGGGCATCGTAATAGTGGAAACGGTCGCGCCAGCGGCGACGGCTCAGCCCTGGCTGGCTGTCATCGACGTAGTGCAGGGCAGGGGGCAACGGGCAGTCGGACATGGAGGCGATCCATCGAGCGGTCATGCAGCAATGGACAACGCACGTCTCGCTGTTACTCAGCCGAGCAGCGCCACCGACTTGATCTGTGCCCACAGCCGCTGGCCGGGCTGCACGCCGAGCTGGTCCGCCGAGTAGCGGGTGATGCGTGCCAGCAGCCCGCTTCCGGCGGCATCCAGGCTGACCAGCACGTGGGCCGGATTGTCCGCCGGACGACACTCGCGCACCTGCACCGGCAAGCGGTTGAGGATGCTCGAGGGCGCCTGGGCGTCCAGGGCGAGACTGACATCGCGGGCCTGGACCTTGAGCCGCAAGGTGCTGCCGACATGCAGCGCCGGGTGGGCGATGCGCAGCACCTGGCCGTCGCTGCCCGGCAGGCGCAGGTCGAACAGTTGGTAATCCGGGTCATGCCCGACCACCATGCCCTCGAGCACCACCCCGGCATCCTCGCCCTGGGCCAGGGACAGGTCGAGGCGGGCCAGGGTCTGGCCGATCGGTCCGCTGGCCACGGCCTTGCCGTGCTCCAGCAGTACCAGGTGGTCGGCCAGGCGCGCCACTTCGTCCTGGGCATGGCTGACATAGATGAGGGGGATGTCCAGCTCGTCGTGCAGGCGCTCCAGGTAGGGCAGGATTTCCCGCTTGCGCGCGCTGTCCAGCGCCGCCAGCGGTTCGTCCATCAGCAACAGCCGCGGGCTGCTGAGCAGCGCCCGGGCGATGCCGACCCGCTGGGCTTCGCCGCCGGACAGCGTTGCCGGCTTGCGCGCCAGCAGGTGGCCGATGCCCAGCAGTTGGCAGGCCTGGTCCTGGTTGATCTTGCGCTCGGCGGGGGCGATGCGGCGCCAGCCGAACTCGAGATTGCCGCGCACGGACAGGTGCGGGAACAGGCTGGCCTCCTGGAACACATAGCCCACCGGGCGCTTGTGCGGGGGGAGAAAATGGCCGCGCTGGCTGTCTTCCCAGACTTCGCCGTTGACTTCGATGTAGGCGCTGGCGGCACGCTCCAGGCCAGCCAGGCAGCGCAGGCAGGAGGTCTTGCCCGATCCGGAATGACCGAACAGCGCGCTGATGCCGCGGCCTGGCAGGGCCAGGTCGACATCCAGGGTGAAATCGTCGCGCGCCAGCTTCAGGCGCGCCTGTATCGATGCACTCATTTCAGCTCCAGCCTGCCTTGCCACGGCGGCCGGCGTAGAGCATCAGCAGCACCAGGAAGGAGAACACCAGCATGGCCCCGGCCAGCCAGTGGGCCTGGGCGTATTCCATGGCTTCGACGTGATCGAAGATCTGCACCGAGACCACGCGGGTCTTGTCGGGAATGTTGCCGCCGATCATCAGCACCACGCCGAACTCGCCCACGGTGTGGGCGAAGCCGAGGATGCTGGCGGTGATGAAACCAGGGCGGGCCAGCGGCAGCACCACATGGACAAAGGTGTCCCAGGGGCTGGCGCGTAGCGTCGCGGCCACCTCCAGCGGGCGCTGGCCGATGGCGCCGAACGCATTCTGCAGCGGTTGCACCACGAATGGCATGGAGTACACCACCGAGCCGATCACCAGCCCGGTGAAGCTGAACACCACGCTGCCCAGGCCCAAGGCCTGGGTGGCCTGGCCGATCCAGCCGTGGGGGCCGAGCGCCAGCAGCAGGTAGAAGCCGATCACCGTCGGTGGCAGCACCAGGGGCAGCGCCACCACTGCACCGATCGGCCCGCGTAGCCAGGAACGGGTGCGCGCCAGCCACCAGGCGATGGGCGTGCCCAGTACCAGGAGGATCGCGGTGGTCAGGCTGGCCAGTTTGATGGTCAGCCAGATGGCACCCAGGTCACTGGCGTCGAGCGGCATCAGATTTCATAACCGTAGGACTTGATCACCGCGGCGGCTTTCGGGCCTTTGAGGTAGTCGACCAGAGCCTTGGCGGCCGGGTTGTCCTTGCCCTTGTTCAGGATGACCGCATCCTGGCGGATCGGGTCATGCAGTTCGGTGGGCACGATCCAGGCCGAGCCTTCGCTGACCTTGCCGTCCTTGTAGATCTGCGACAGGGCGACGAAGCCCAGCTCTGCATTGCCGGTGGAGACGAACTGGAACGCCTGGGTGATGTTCTGGCCCTCGACGATCTTGGCCTTGGTGGCCTCGGTCAGCTTCAGCTTGTCCAGCACCTGGGTGGCGGCCAGGCCATAGGGCGCGGCCTTGGGGTTGGCGATGGACAGGTGCTTGAAGTCGTTCTTCTTCAGCACTTCGCCCTTGGCATCGACGTAGCCCGGCTTGGCCGACCACAGGGCGAGGGTGCCGATGGCGTAGGTGAAGCGCGACCCCGGGACGATTTCCTTTTCCTGCTCGAGTTTGGCGGGGGTGGAGTCGTCGGCGGCGAGGAACACTTCGAACGGCGCACCGTTCTTGATCTGCGCATAGAACTGGCCGGTGGCGCCATAGGCGGCGACCAGCTTGTGGCCGGTGTCCTTCTCGAAATCCTTGGCGATGGCCTGGATGGGGGCGGTGAAGTTGGCCGCCACGGCGACCTGGACTTCATCGGCCAGGGCGCTGTTGACGCAGATCAGGGTGGCCAAGGCGCTGATGGCCAGGTGGGACAGGCGAATACGCATGCAAACGGCTCCTAGGGACAGTGGGTTATCGTTATGTTGCGAAATATATAGCGATAAGCCATCCGTCGGGAAGCGCTATCGTGGCAATTTCTTGATCACGAAGTCAGTTTTTTGCATGGCTGACCGGCGATGACCCGGGTCAGCTCGCCGGCCGGCATGTGTCGGCCGAGGCGCAGCGCCTGGCCGGACCACAGGTTGCTGAAGTCGGTATTGCCCTGGGCGTCGGTGATCGCCCGCAAGGGCAGCAGTGCCCCTCCGGCCAACGGGAAGTGTGGCGCCAGCGCACTCATCGGTCCCAGTTCACGCATGATGCGGTTGTTGATGCCACGGGCCGGGCGGCCGGTGAACAGGTTGGTCAGCGCGGTATCGCTGGCCGGGGCGCTGTCCAGGGCGCGGCGATGCGCCGCCGAGACCTTGGCCTCGGGGCAGAACAGGTAGGCAGTGCCGACCTGCACCGCCGAGGCGCCGAGGGCGAGGGCCGCGGCCAGGCCGCGATGGTCGCCGACACCACCTGCGGCGATGACCGGGATGCGCACCGCGTCGACCACCTGCGGCACCAGGGCGAAGGTGCCGATCTGGCTGGTGATGTCGCTGCTGAGGAACATGCCGCGATGGCCGCCGGCTTCATAGCCCATGGCGATGACCGCATCGCAGCCGCGCTGTTCAAGCCAGACGGCTTCTTCCACCGTGGTGGCGCTGGACAGCACCTTGGCCCCTGTCGCCTTGACCCGCGCCAGCAGCTCGGGCGCTGGCAGGCCGAAGTGGAAGCTGACCACCTCCGGGCGCAGTTCCTCGATCAGCCGGCAGCTCTGTTCATCGAAGGGCGCGCGGCTGGAGACCGGCGTCGGTGCGTCGTGATCAGCTCCAACCTCTTCGTAGTAAGGCTTGAGCGCCGCTTTCCAGCGAGCATCGCGCTCGGGATCGGGCAAGGGCGGCTGGTGGCAGAAGAAGTTCAGGTTGAGCGGGCCCGGGCAGGCGGCGCGGAAGGCCTCGATCTCGCTGCGTACCTGCTCGGGGCCGAGCATGGCGCAGGGCAGGGCGCCCAGGCCGCCGGCGTTGCCGACCGCGATAGCCATGGCCGAACCGGTGGCACCGGCCATGGGCGCCTGGAGAATGGGCAGCTCGATGCCCAGCAGGTCGAGGATGCGGCGGTCTTGCCAGGTGCTCATGGGCGACTCCTTGAGTGCGACGGGATCGGGCGTTGTTACAGGGCCTTGCTGACCTGGATGTCGCTGATCTTGTCGGCGTCATCGCCGTGGATCTTGCGCAGTGCTTGTCGGGCCTGCTCCAGGGAGGCGTCGGGCATCAAGGCGAAATCCCAGCGGCGCTCGCCATCGAGCTTGTACTTGATCACGTATTTGAGGGTCTGGTTCATGCGCTTATCCGAGTTTCGACGACGAGCGGCGAATGATCTTGATCTTGTGGGTGAAGGTCGGCTTGCGGGTCACCGAGATCGGGCGTGCGGTCACGGTGTCGATGGTGATGTTCCAGAAGCCGGTGCTGGGTATGGTGATCTTCGCGGGGAAGCGCTCGAAGTGGCCGCCGTGGTAGGTGTGTCGCCCGCCGTTCTTGAAGCTGCGGAAGTTGGCGTCGTTCATCAGGCGGATGTTGCAGCGCTGGGAGCATTCGATGACGACGATATCGTCCTCGTTCAGGTGCTCGCGCTGGTGTACGAATTTCATGGGGTGCTCCGCAAGGATTGGTTCTGCAAACGCGAAAGATATCACGATGTGAGGTTACACTTGCGTCCGGGCTGGCCCGGCCAAGGAGAATTCTGCCAGAGGTGGGAGCAAAACCGCCTGGGCGTGGTCAGAGGATGACTTTACAAGAAGCTGGAGATGGCGTGCATGAAATGGATGGTGGCAGCGGTGGCGCTGACGTTGGGTGGTTGTGTCAGCGTGTCGGAACTGGAGCAGTCTCACGAAACCATGGATGTGATATCCGGCAAGTCGCCTCGGGAGTATGCCGATTGCGTGAAGCGCAAGCTGGCCGATACCCGTGATCCGCTGCAGGAAGAGGTCCGCGGGGGCGGGCTGCGCCTGATCGTGCCGCAGAAGCTGACGGCTGGTGCTGGCCCCGCAGCGTTGCTGGATATCGACAAGCGTGGCAGCGGCAGCTCGATCAAGGTCTACGAGCGCCTGAACAACTTCCCCCTGCGCCTGGGCGATGTGCGCACCTCGGCGACCCAATGCATCTCCGGTTCTTGATCCAGCGCAGTTAATCGGCGATTAGCTGGCGAAATGCCATTTTCCTTCCCGGCGGCACGTTGTCGCATGCCGGGGAATAGGCCTAGTATTTCTGGGCTTATATCGTTTGAGCCTAAGCTTATAACAAGGAAATGGAGTCTCCGTGATGAACCCCTTGAGTCGTGTCCTGATCGGCAGCGTGCTGATCCTGGCCTGGCCCTCGGCGCACGCTGCCGACGGCCAGAAGATTTTCAACCAGGGCGGGCAGAACCCCGCCGCCATGGCCTGCCTGGGCTGCCATGGGCCGGACGGCAAGGGCATTGCCGCCGCCGGTTTTCCTCGCCTCGCCGGCTTGTCGGCCGGCTATCTCGCCAAGCAACTGCATGATTTTCGCGCTGGCAGCCGCAAGCAGGCGGTGATGGAGCCGCTGGCCAAGGCCCTGGATGACGCGGAAATCGAAGCGGTGAGCGCCTACCTGGCCTCGTTGCCCGCCGATGGCGCGCCTGACCTGCGTCGTCAGCAGATCGCCGGCGATCCGACGACACGCCTGGCGCTGTACGGCGACTGGAGCCGGCAGATTCCCGGCTGCGTGCAGTGCCATGGCCCGGGCGGCAGTGGCGTCGGCGAGCACTTTCCCCCCCTGGCCGGACAGCCCGCCGGCTATCTGGTGGCGCAGCTCAATGCCTGGCGCGATGGCAGCCGCAGCAATGACCCCAACCAGTTGATGGTCAACGTGGCCAAGGCGATGACCGATGCCGAGGTCAAGGCGGTTGCCGACTACTTCGCCCATCCGGCCAGCCAGGAGGTCAAGCCATGAAACCGATGATTCCCGCTCTGTTGCTGCTGGCCATGGGCACCGCCCACGCCGCGCCTATCGCCATGGAAGACCAGTCCCAGCTCAAGGTCCCGGGGGGGCAGACCGCCCCGCAGTTCGTACCTCCCGCGGAAAACGCGATCCCTGACAACGCATTCGGCAAGATGGTCCGCGAAGGGCATGCGCTGTTCGTCGACACGCGTCGGCTGATGCCCGAGGCGGTCGGCAATGGCATGAACTGCAGCAACTGTCACCTCGACCAGGGGCGCATGGTCCACTCCGCGCCGCTCTGGGGCGCTTACCCGATGTATCCGGCGTATCGCAAGAAGAACGACAAGGTCAATACTTTCGCCGAGCGTATCCAGGGGTGCTTCACGTTCAGCATGAACGGCAAGCCACCGGCCGCCGACAGCCCGCAGATGACCGCCCTCAGCGTGTATGCCTACTGGCTGTCGACCCAGGCGCCGACGGGCGTGGAGATCGCCGGGCGTGGCTATCCGGAAGTGCCGCAGCCCGAGGGCGGCTACGACTTCAAGCGAGGCAAGCAGGTGTATGACCAGCAGTGCGCCCTCTGCCACGGCAACGATGGCGAAGGGCAGAAGGTGGCCGGGGAGTATGTGATGCCGCCGCTGTGGGGCAAGGACTCCTACAACTGGGGCGCCGGGATGCACCGGATCAACACCGCGGCCTCGTTCATCAAGTACAACATGCCCCTGGGCAAGCCCGGCAGCCTGAGCGACCAGCAGGCCTGGGACGTGGCGGCCTGGATCAATCGCCATGAGCGGCCTCAGGACCCGCGGCTGGTGCAGGGCTCGATCGAGAAGACACGCCTGAAATTCCACGCCAATGACGGGGTCAACCTGTATGGGCAGAAGGTCGATGGCGTGCTGATCGGGCAGGGAGTCGGCGGCTGAGGCGGCCTCCTCCGGGGCCAGTCCGCTTCCACGGCCAGGACGCCATCGCCGTGGACGCGGGCCAGCCTGCGCTGACCTGCGCAGTGCGCAATATTTGCGTGCCTCCGGAACTAACTACACTGGAATATCTCTATGATGGCATCGGCCGGCGCGCGGGCATTGTAAGGTGACCGCCGCCTGATTAGACTGCGCCGAATTTCGTACGCAAAGCCCTTGTTAAGGACGTATATGATCAAGAAATGCTTGTTCCCGGCAGCCGGTTACGGCACCCGCTTCCTGCCCGCTACCAAAGCCATGCCCAAGGAAATGCTGCCGGTGGTCAACAAGCCACTGATCCAGTATGGCGTTGAAGAGGCGCTGGACGCCGGCCTGAACGAGATCTCCATCGTCACCGGTCGCGGCAAGCGCGCCCTGGAAGACCACTTCGACATCAGCTACGAGCTGGAAAACCAGATCAAGGGTACCGACAAGGAGAAATACCTGGTCGGCATCCGTCGCCTGCTCGACGAGTGCTCGTTCTCCTACACCCGTCAGACTGAAATGAAGGGCCTGGGTCACGCGATCCTCACTGGTCGTCCGCTGATCGGCGACGAGCCGTTCGCCGTGGTACTCGCCGACGACCTGTGCGTCAACCCGGAAGGCGATGGCGTTTTGACCCAGATGGTCAAGCTGTTCAAGCAGTACCGCTGCTCGATCGTTGCCATCCAGGAAGTCGACCCGCAGGAAACCAACAAGTACGGCGTGATCGCCGGCGAAATGATCCGTGACGACATCTACCGTGTGACCAACATGGTCGAGAAGCCGGCCCCCGAGGACGCGCCTTCGAACCTCGCGATCATCGGTCGTTACATCCTGACGCCGGACATCTTCGACATCATCCAGAACACCCAACCTGGCAAGGGCGGTGAAATCCAGATCACCGACGCCCTGCTGCAGCAGGCCAAGGATGGCTGCGTGATCGCCTACAAGTTCAAGGGCAAGCGTTTCGACTGCGGTGGTGCCGAAGGTTACATCGACGCGACCAACTTCTGCTTCGAGAACTACTACAAGACCGGCAAGGCGTACTGAGTTCGCCCAAGAGGTCGCAAGCCACCCCTCGGGTGATGCCGTTCGGCTGATGCATTGGGGCTGCTGTGCAGCCCTTCGCGGGCAAGCCCGCTCCCACAGATAGGCACAACTTCTGTGGGAGCGGGCTTGCCCGCGAAGGGCCGCAAGGCGGCCCCAATGATTTCGAGCGATCGGCATTGTCCCGAAGGGTGGCTTTTTTGTTTGTGGCGGCCAACGGCGCTATGCTGGGCGCCCGCCTAGGAGACTGAATACATGGCCTACGATTTTGATCTGTTCGTGATTGGCGCCGGTTCCGGTGGTGTGCGCGCGGCACGTTTCGCCGCCGGCTTCGGCGCCAGGGTGGCGGTGGCTGAAAGCCGTTACCTGGGGGGCACCTGTGTCAACGTCGGTTGTGTGCCGAAAAAACTGCTGGTGTACGGCGCCCATGTCGCCGACGAGCTGGAACAGGCCGCCGGCTTTGGCTGGACCCTGGAGGAAGGTCACTTCGACTGGGGCACCCTGATCGCCAACAAGAATCGCGAGATCGAGCGCCTCAACGGCATCTACCGCAACCTGCTGGTCAACAGCGGCGTCACTCTGCTGCAGGGGCATGCGCGGATGACCGGCGCCCACGAAGTGGAAGTGGAAGGTCAGCGCTACAGCGCCAAGCACATCCTGATTGCCACCGGCGGCTGGCCGCAGGTGCCGGACATCCCGGGCAAGGAACTGGCCGTCACCTCCAACGAGGCGTTCTACCTCAAGGACCTGCCGCGACGCGTGCTGGTGGTGGGCGGCGGTTACATCGCCGTCGAGTTTGCCGGCATCTTCCAGGGCCTGGGCGCCGATACCACGCTGCTTTACCGCGGCGACCTGTTCCTGCGCGGCTTCGACGGTTCGGTACGGACTCACCTGAAGGAAGAACTGGAAAAACGCGGCCTGGACCTGCAGTTCAACGCCGACATCCAGCGCATCGACAAGCTCGACGACGGCAGCCTCAAGGCCACGCTCAAGGATGGCCGCGAGCTTGTCGCCGACTGCATCTTCTACGCCACTGGCCGCCGCCCGATGCTGGACAATCTGGGCCTGGAGAATACCGGCGTGGAACTGGATCCGCGTGGTTTCATCCGCGTCGACGAGCAGTATCAGACCACCGAGCCTTCGATCCTGGCCATCGGCGATGTGATCGGCCGTGTGCAGCTCACGCCGGTGGCGCTGGCCGAAGGCATGGCCGTGGCGCGCAGGCTGTTCAAGCCCGAGCAGTATCGCCCGGTCGACTACCAGAACATCCCCACCGCGGTGTTCAGCCAGCCACCGATCGGTACCGTGGGGCTGACCGAAGAGCAGGCCCTGGCTGCCGGTCACAAGGTGCAAGTCTTCGAGAGCCGTTTCCGGGCGATGAAGCTGACTCTCACGGACATTCAGGAAAAGACCCTGATGAAGCTGGTGGTGGATGCCGACACCGACAAGGTACTGGGCTGCCACATGGTCGGACCGGATGCTGGCGAGATCATCCAGGGATTGGGGATTGCGCTGAAGGCCGGGGCGACCAAGCAGCAGTTCGACGAAACCATCGGCGTGCATCCGACCGCCGCCGAAGAGTTCGTGACCATGCGCACCGTGACCCGTTGAAGTGGGCCTGCGCCGCAGGAGCCCGGCCGCGGCTCCGTGGCGCAGTGCCGGCGAAGCTTCCTACGCTGGTGGCGCGTGAAATGTCCTACAGCCTCTAAGTTTTCCTACAGCCTCGGACCCGGTGGGTTATCGATACTCATCGGGTGCCGCTCGCGTGGCACCGGCCTGGCGTCGCCAGGTCGTCACAACGAGAGGAAAACTTCCAATGAATGCCTTGCCGAAAATTATCCTGAGCACCTTTGCCCTGACGCTTGCGGCGGCGGCCAATGCCGATCAAGGTCTGATCAGCTTCAATGGCAGCGTGGCGGGCCCGACCTGTGTCATCAACGGCGGCAACAACGATCTGTTGGTCAACCTGCCGCAAGTCAGCACCTATGATCTGCGCCAGGCTGGGCAGACCGCCGGCGAGCAGAGTTTCAGCCTGGTGCTGAGCCAGTGTTCGCATGTTGGCCAGGTCTCCACCTACTTCGAGCCGGGCCCGACCGTGAACCCCGAAGGGCGGCTCACCGTAGATGGCGGGTCCGGCGCGGCCGGCAACGTCGATGTGCAGTTGCTCAACAGCGCCCGAGCGCCCATGAACCTCGCGGGTGCCAGAGGTAACCAGAACTCCCAGCGGATCGACATCGTCAACGGCAATGCCATCCTGAACTACACCGCCCGTTATTTCTCGCTGGGCAGTACCACGCCTGGTCTGGTCTCGACCAACGTCCGTTACTCGCTCGAGTACTTGTAAGCCTGCACCAGTAGCCCCTGCGGGGGCTGCTTCCCCAGCTGTTGCATGCGAGATTCGTTCATGAAGCTGCTTTCTATCGTCGGCTGGCGCGCACTGCTGCTGGCCGGCTCGCTGTTGGCCATCGGCAGTGTCCAGGCCAGCGTGACCATCGCCACCACCCGGGTGGTCTACCCGGCCGACCAGGCCGAGGTGACCGTCAGCCTGACCAATCAGGGCAAGCAGCCCGCGCTGGTTCAGGCCTGGATCGACGATGGCGTGGTCATGGAGGACGCACAGAATCCTCAGGTGCCGTTCAGTCTGATGCCGCCACTGTTTCGCATCGATCCTGGAAAGAGTCAGAGCCTGCGCCTGTTCCACACCGGCACGGCGATGCCGCTCGATCGCGAAACCCTGTATTGGCTGAATGTGCTCGAGGTCAGCCCCAAGGGTAGCGGCAACGTCATCAACGTGGCGCTGCGTACGCGCATCAAGCTGTTCCATCGCCCGGAGAACCTGGCCGGAAGGCCTGCCGATGCTCATCGCGAGCTGGTCTGGCGCTGGGTGCGCGACGGCGCGCGCTGGTTGCTGGAGACGCAAAACAACGGCCCGTATGTGGTCAACCTGGGGCGCGTCGGCGTGATGCGTGAAGGCACGCTGCTGAAAGGCCAGCCGGTACACGTGTTGCCCTTCTCTCAGGCGCGATTCGATATCGATGGCCTGACCGATGCGCACGCCATGCCCACGCAAGTGGACTATTCGTTCATCGATGACCACGGCGCCGAGCGGCTGGCCAGCGCCGTGTCGCTGCAGTAAGGGCGTGTGCCATGTCTGTCATGGATTTGCGCTTAGTGCTGCTCGGTCTGCTGGCGCTACCCGGTGTGGGGCTCGCCAGCCCGGTCGAGTTCGATCCGCGCCTGCTGCGCCTGGGAACGTCGGCTGACCTGCAGCGCTTTGAGCGCGCGGACGTCGTTGCGGAGGGAGAGCTGGACCTTGACGTGACACTCAACCAGCATTGGGCCGGACGTCATCGGATATCGTTGCGGCTAGCGCCCGGCGCCTCCTCGGCCGTCCCCTGCTACGCAAGCGACGTGTTGCAAGCGCTGGGGGTGGACCTGCAACGCCTGACGCCAGAAGCGCGCAGTCTGTTGGAGGAGGCGAATGGATGTGCGGCACTCGACGCGCTGGGCATGAACGCCAGCGAAGCGCTGGAGTACGCCGAGTTGCGGCTGGTGCTGAGCATCAGCCAGGACAGCCTGCTCCGCCGACCTGTCGATCTGGTGAGTCCGCAGAGTTGGGACAGTGGCGTCACCGTCGGTTTCGTCGACTACGACCTGAACTTGTATCAGCAGCAGGCGCCGGCGCGAGGCAGCATCCGTCAAGGTTTTCTTGGCCTGCGTGCCGGGCTGAATACGGGTGACTGGTACTGGCGCCATGAGGGTAGTCTGCAGGACGAGGGCGATGCTTCGACTCGCTATCGTCTCGGTGCAACCTCGGTACGACGCGATGTACCGGCCTGGTCGGCACAGTTGGCCCTCGGCGATGCCTTCACCAGCGCGGATGTCTTCTCGGGCACCGCCTTTCGAGGCGTGCAGCTGGGCAGCGACGAACGCATGCTGCCGCAGTCCCGACGGGGCTATGCGCCGACGGTGCGCGGCATCGCCAACAGCACCGCGCTGGTCAGCATCCGCCATCGGGGGCGGGTGGTACACGAGTCGACCGTGGCGCCTGGTCCGTTCGAAATAGACGATCTCTACCCCAGCGGCTTGAGCGACGATCTTGAAGTCACGGTGAGGGAGGCCGACGGTAGTGTCCAGGTCTTCACCGTGCCGTTCCAGGCCGCCGCGCTGGCGTTGCGCTCTGGCGGCAAGCGCTTCGACTGGGGGGCCGGTCGCTGGCGCGACGGCTACGGTCGTGTCGGCCCGGCGTTCAGCCAGGGCAGCTGGCAGCAAGGACTGAACAACCGCGTGAGTGTGCACGGTGGTTTGTGGATGGCGCAGGACTACCTCGGCAGTGCCATGGGCGTTGCCCTGAACGCGGGTGTTGGCGCCGTGGGTCTGACCGGCTATCACGCCAGCGCCGCACCGTCACCCGGAGGCACTCGGCAGGGGCAAGCCGTGCGGTTGAACTGGCGCCAGGAGGTGGCCGCCAGCGGCTCACGCCTGGATGCGTCCATCACCCGCAGTCAGAGCCCTGGCTACCTTGGGTTCGATCAGTTCGCTCAGGCCCGCCACGGACGATCCGAGGATTCGAGCCATTGGCGCGCCAGCGTCGTGCTGGACCAGACCCTCGGGGCGCGCGCGGGACGGCTCAATCTGTCCGTCAGCGGCACTCGCAGTTGGGCAGGGCGCGGCAGCACCGACTACCTGATGGGCTACAACAACCATTTTGGCGCCCTGGCCTATGGAGTGACGCTGAGCCGCCAGCGTCATGAGCGCGGCGATTCGTTCCGTACCCTCACCGCCAGTTTCAGCGTGCCCTTGGGTGAGCGCCGTCGAGGCGTGTTGAGCAGCGCAACGCGTTTCGATGCCCGTGGGGCGTCCAGTGGCAACCTGCGCTGGAACGCACGCGCAGGCGAGCATTCACAGTGGGGGCATGGACTCGCGGCGGTGTATCAGGGGGGCGCGCGCGACCCTGTCGGTATCGATGGTAACCTGCGCTACCACGGCCCTGCTGGTGACCTCAGCGCCGCGCTGGGCATCCGCGGCGATCAACGCCAGCTGGCGCTGGGCGCGCGTGGCGCGCTGGTGGCGCATGCCGGTGGGGTGACGGCCGCGCCCACGCTGGGCGAAAGCTTCGCCATCGTCCACGCGCCCGGGGCCACTGCCGCGCGGGTGAGGCAGCATTCACAGGCACGACTCGACCGGCGAGGCTACGCGGTCGTCCCCTCGTTGGTGCCTTACAGCGTCAACACCCTCGAAATCGACCCCAAGGGCATGCCGCGCAGCACCGAACTGCTGGTTGCCGGGCACAAGGTCGTACCCAGGGCCGGCGCGGCTCCGCTGCTGCGGTTCGCCACGCGCCACGGCAGCTTGCAGGTGTTTCGTGCCGAACACCAGGGAGGCGAGGCCTTGCCGTTCGGCGCTCGCGTATTCGACGAGCAGGGCAGCGAAATCGGCATCGTGGGGCAGGGGAACCTGGTGCAAGTGCGCACCGGGGCCACGCGCGGGCGGCTGCGGGTGAGCTGGGGGGACGCGCCGCATCAGGCCTGCTGGCTGGATTTCGAGGTCGACCAGGAGGCCCGCGCGACCTCGAGCTGCATGCCGGCATAGGAATGAAAGAATCTATCGGCACTGGCCGCTTATAGCCAAAACCAATCGCCAACATGAGCATTGCCAATGAGCCAGCGCGGACCTGCTTGGGTAGGATGGCCTCCATCAACTTACTCACCCCATGAAGGAGCAGCACATGCCTATCATCAACAGCCAGGTCAAACCGTTCAACGCCACCGCCTACCACAATGGCGAATTCGTTCAGGTAAGCGAAGCCGATCTGAAAGGCAAGTGGTCCGTCGTGTTCTTCTACCCGGCCGACTTCACCTTCGTCTGCCCGACCGAACTGGGCGACCTCGCTGACAACTACGCCGAGTTCCAGAAGCTGGGCGTGGAAATCTACGGCGTGTCCACCGACACCCACTTCACCCACAAAGCCTGGCACGACACCTCGGACACCATCGGCAAGATCAAGTACCCGCTGATCGGTGACCCGACCCACGTCATCGCCCGCAACTTCGACGTGCTGATCGAAGAAGCCGGTCTGGCCGATCGCGGTACCTTCGTGATCAACCCGGAAGGCCAGATCAAGATCGTCGAGATCAATGACGGTGGTGTAGGCCGTGACGCCAGCGAGCTGCTGCGCAAGGTCAAGGCTGCCCAGTACGTCGCCGCCCACCCAGGTGAAGTCTGCCCGGCCAAGTGGAAAGAAGGCGAAGCCACCCTGGCGCCATCGCTGGACCTGGTCGGCAAGATCTAAGGCCATGCGTCAGTCGCGGGCGGTAAGCAGCCGCCAAAGCTGAACCCTCTACCGCCCCATCAAACGCCCGGGCGACATCGCCTGGGCGTTTTTGTATCCGAGATTGAAAAAGGAATCGCCCGTATGTTGGACGCCACGCTTAAATCGCAACTGAAAACCTACCTGGAGCGGGTCACCCAGCCGATCGAGATCGTTGCCTCCCTCGACGACGGCGCGAAGTCCCGCGAACTGCACGACCTGCTGGTGGAAATCGCCGGCCTGTCGAATCTCATTACCTTGCGCGCGGAGGGTGACGACGCCCGTCGTCCATCGTTCTCGCTCAACCGCCCGGGTGCCGATATCAGCCTGCGCTTCGCCGGCATTCCCATGGGCCACGAATTCACCTCCCTGGTGCTGGCGCTGCTGCAGGTCGGCGGCCACCCATCCAAGGCCAGCGCCGAGGTGATCGAGCAGATCCAGGCCTTGGACGGCGAGTTCACCTTCGAGACCTACTTCTCGCTGTCGTGCCAGAACTGCCCGGACGTGGTTCAGGCGCTGAACCTGATGGCGGTGCTCAACCCCAACGTGCGTCACGTCGCCATCGACGGCGCGCTGTTCCAAGATGAAGTCGAAGCCCGCAAGGTCATGGCGGTGCCGAGCATCTACCTGAACGGCGAAGTGTTTGGCCAGGGCCGCATGGGCCTGGAAGAGATCCTCGGCAAGATCGACACCAATGCCGGTGCCCGTCAGGCCGAGAAGATCAACGCCAAGGACGCCTTCGACGTGCTGGTGGTCGGTGGTGGCCCAGCCGGTGCCGCGGCCGCGATCTATGCGGCACGCAAAGGCATTCGCACCGGTGTCGCTGCCGAACGCTTCGGCGGCCAGGTGCTCGATACCCTGGCCATCGAGAACTTCATCTCGGTGCAGGAGACCGAAGGGCCGAAGCTGGCCACGGCGCTGGAAGAGCACGTCAAGCAGTACGACGTCGACATCATGAACCTGCAGCGCGGTGAAACGCTGGTCCCGGCCACTGATGGCGGCCTGCACGAAGTGCGCCTGGCTGGTGGCGCCTCGCTCAAGGCCAAGACCGTGATTCTCGCCACCGGTGCCCGCTGGCGTGAGATGAACGTGCCGGGCGAGCAGGAGTACCGCGCCCGTGGTGTGGCCTACTGCCCGCATTGCGACGGCCCGTTGTTCAAGGGCAAGCGCGTTGCGGTGATCGGTGGTGGCAACTCCGGCGTGGAAGCGGCCATCGACCTGGCCGGCATCGTCGCCCAGGTGACCCTGATCGAGTTCGACAGCCAGCTGCGTGCCGACGCCGTGCTGCAGCGCAAGCTGCACAGCCTGCCGAACGTCAAGGTGATCACCAGTGCGCTGACCACCGAAGTGGTCGGCAATGGCGAGAAAGTGACCGGCCTGCGCTACAAGGATCGCACCACCGACGCGTTGCACGACCTGGCGCTGGAAGGCATCTTCGTGCAGATCGGTCTGCTGCCGAACACCGATTGGCTCAAGGGTACGGTCGAGCTGTCGCCACGGGGCGAAATCATCGTCGACGCCAAGGGGCAGACCAGCATCCCCGGCGTGTTCGCCGCCGGTGACGTGACCACGGTGCCATACAAGCAGATCGTCATCGCCGTGGGCGAGGGCGCCAAGGCCTCGCTGGCCGCCTTCGACCACCTGATCCGCACCTCGGCGCCGGCCTGAGTCGCGGCTGTGACGAAAACGCCGCCATGCCTGAGGTATGGCGGCGTTTTCTTACGTTTGAATCTGCAGCTTCCTACGACATACGTTGCAACTGTCCGCTACCGCTTCACCCCGCCGGTTATCGCTCCCGCTCATGCTAGAATGCGCCCCTTCGAATCTGGAGGTAGACGCGTGCGCAAACTGGCGGTGGTAATGGCGGTGCTGGCCCTGGCGGGCTGTGACAACGAGGTCGAAGGCGTGCACAAGCAGGTGGCCGAGCACCTGAACAACCCCAAGACGGCCAAGTTCGCCAACGTGCGGTTCGACACCCAGGGTTCCATCTGTGGCCAGGTGCGTGGCAAGGACGACGCCGGGCAGTATGAGCCCTACCGCAGCTACGTGGCCATCAAGCATGACGGCCAGTACGAGATCCTCATCGACGAGACGGGCAACAACCTGCGTATCCGCGAACTTTGCGGCGGCGCCGACTTGCAGCGCCGGGCCGACGCGCTCGCCGACCAGCCGGCGCCCGAAGGCTGGGACGTGGAAGTGATCCAGGGCCCGAACATGGGGGCACTGACCGACATGACCGCGCGGCTGATCGAAAAGGGCATTCCTTCCTGGGTCGAATACCGTGACGGCAAGCCAGTGGTATTGCTGGGCCCGTTCCCGACCCGGGACCAGGCCGATGCACGCAAGGCTGAAGTGATGGCCAAGCTGGGGACCGATTCGATCGTCATCCAGCACGGCGTCAAGCGCTGACCCACGCTGGAACGGATACCTCGGCGAAACTGTCACAGCTGCAAGGTCGCAGCTATGCTGAACGTGGCAGGGGTTGAATGGGGGAGCGCCTCATGGCAACGCTGGAAAGGGCCATCGCCGTGGCCACCAGGGCACATGACGGACAGTACGACAAGGGTGGAGCCGCCTACATACTCCACCCGCTGCGGGTGATGGCGCGGGTGGTCACGCCCGAGCAACGGATTGTGGCGGTGCTCCACGATGTGCTGGAAGACACGCCCCTGACGCTGTCCGATCTGGCCCGTGAAGGCTTCCCGCTCAAGATCCTCGCCGCGCTGCTGGCACTCAGCCGGCGTGAAGGGGAGAGCTACGAGGCCTTTGTCGTGCGCCTGGGCGTCGACCCGCTGGCGCGCCAGGTCAAGCTGGCGGACCTGGCCGACAACAGCGACCTGTCGCGTATCCCCAGCCCCGGCCCCGCGGACCTCGCTCGGCTCTCCCGCTACCAGCAGGCCAGCGCCTACCTGCGCGCGCTGACTTGAGCCGGCTCAGCCACAGGCTTTCATATTGACCGGCCCGACGAAGTCGTTGCCACGCCCCATCACGCAGGCCACTTGCTGGTTGCGCTGCAGCTCCCAGGTTTGTGGTGGATAGGTCTTGTTCCAGGCCTCGAACAGCTGGCGGTCCTGCTTCGACAGGCGCAGGTCGTACTGCTTGCTCATGTAGAAGTAGGTGCGCGCGATCATGCCGCGGATCGATGGGCGTGGCATCACCTTCTTGGCCTTGAAATCGACCTGGGTGAGGCAGGCCCCATATTGACCACGCTGCTCGGGCAGCCAGCCGAAGCTGTAGTTGCTGCGATCGCCATTGACCTCGCCGATGCTCGGTACCAGGTTGTGCAGGTCGGCTTCCGCGCGCTGGTAGACCGTGTCGTGGCGCGAGCAATTCTTGCGCCCGCCGCTCTGCCAGCACTGACGCTGGTGGCCGATCTGCCAGGCCGGGACGATATGTTCCCACTCGATGCGCGAGGCGCGTTGCAGGTTCTTGCGGGGTTCATAGCCGCAGGAGGCCAGGTCGACCTTGTTACCCTTGTACTTGCAGCCACAGTAGAACTCGGTGGATTGCGGCGCATACAGACGCCACGCGACCTTCTTGGCTTCCTGGAAGGTGCGCGGAGCATCGGCGTGGGCGGGGGCGGTGGTCAACAGCAGGCAGGCGGCAGCGAAAAGCGAAACTCTCATGTACGGTCAGTCTTCCTTTGGCACGGTCCAGAAGATCTGCACGCCGCCGTCGTCGCGATGAGCGAGGGTGACATTGTCGTTCTCGGCGATTTCCGCGAGCAGGTTGTGCCAGTCGTCAGGCGACTCGTGCTCCAGGCGGAAGATCAGCGCGGCACGGCTGCGCTGCGCGGTGGGGCTGTTGATGATCTTCTGGATGCGCTGACCCAGTTGCTCAAAACTGCTCGGTGTTGCGACGGAGGTGCCGGCCACAGGGGGAGTCCTTGTTTTGCTGTATGCGCATACAGTATTTCACTGTAGGCCGTTTCGCAACAGCGGGTAGGCTAAAACCTCCGATCTGGACTTACACCGCTTTGGTATTGAGCAGACGTATCCCAAGGCCGATGAACAGCGCTCCGCTGGCACGCTTGAACCAAGCGGCGATGGTTGAGGCTTTCACCTGCTGGCCGAAGCGATACGCGGTGAAGCTATAGAACGAATGCACCACGCAGACGATCACCGCCATGCTCACGTACATCGCCGCGAACTGAGTGAGGATCGATCGGCCGGGTTCGAGGAACTGGGGCAGGAAGGCGACGAAGAACATCAGGCTTTTCGGATTGCTCGCCGAGACCAGGAACGCTTCCATGGCGATGCGCCATCGTGCCTGCGCCGCAGGCGGGGTCGGCGCAGTGGCCGACAATTTTGGCGCGTTGCGCAAGAACAACTGGCGTACACCCAGATAGATGAGGTACCCGGCACCCGCCAGCTTCAGCGCCAGGAACGCCGTGGGCAGCGAAATCAGCAAGGCGCCCACGCCCATGGCCACGGCAGTGATTGCCAACAGCTGCGCGGTGAGGTTGCCCAACAAGCTCATGCCGATGCCCGATGGGCCATGGCGCAAGGCGTTGCGCACGGTCAGCAGGACGTTGGGCCCGGGGATGAGCGAGGTGAGCAGGTAGGCGAGGGAAAAGGTGAGCCAGAGGTGCAGTGTCATGGAGCGCGTCCTGTGCGCTGGGGAAAGCTGCACGATGCCATTGTTGCGGTTCGGCCGCCATGTGAATCTGCGGGCTGACGCTCCTGCGGTGGGCGAAGGCGTCAGCCCCGGCTACGTGCCCCTACCAGAGCGCCACCGCAGCGGCTGTGACGACCCGCTTGAACACGGCAATCGCGCCATCCACATCGGCTTCACTGGTATACCGCCCGATGCTCAGACGCACGCTGCTGCGTGCCTGGCGTTCGTCGAGCCCTAGTGCCAGCAGCACATGGGAGGCCGCGTTGCTCGCCGAGTTGCACGCCGACGTACTGGACAGTGCCAGTTCGCCCGTCAGGACCAAGCTGTTGAAACCCTTGGCATCGATGCACAGGTTGAGGGTATGCGGAATGCGTTGCAGCGCGCAGCCATTGAGCGTGACCCCAGGCAAGGCCAGCAGGCCTTCGCGCAGGCGTTGGGCGAGTCGCTCCAAACGCTGGTACTCCGGCTCGCCCGGCTGGCCGGCGAGGGCGAAGGCGCTGCCCATGCCGACGATCTGGTGGGTGGCCAGGGTGCCGGAGCGCAGCCCGCGCTCGTGGCCGCCGCCATGCATCTGCGCGCGCATCACCGGACGGGCGCGAGGGCCGACGTAGAGCGCGCCGATGCCTTTGGGGCCATAGATCTTGTGGGCCGAGAACGACATCAGGTCCACGGGCTGATGTGCCAGATCGATCACCAGCTTGCCCACCGCCTGGGCCGCATCCACATGCAGCAGTGCGCCGTGTTCGCGAACCCGCGCGCCGATGTTGGCAAAGTCGGTGAGCGTGCCCAGCTCGTTGTTCACCGCCATCAGCGACACCAGCCGTGTGTCCGGGCGCAGCGCCGCCTGCACGGCGTCGGCCTGGATCAGGCCGTGAGCGTCCGGGGCCAGGCGGGTCACTGACCAACCCTGGCGCTCCAGTTCGGCGGCGGTGTCGAGCACGGCCTTGTGCTCGAGCTGGCTGGTGATCAGGTGTCCGGGATGGTCGAAGCCCTGGGCGATGCCTTTGAGGGCGAGGTTGTTGGACTCGGTGGCGCCGGAGGTCCAGACCAGGTCGTCGGCGTGCGCGCCGACCCGCTCGGCCACCTGGCGACGGGCCTGCTCCACCGCCTCGCGAGCCGCCTGGCCATGGAAGTGTCCGCTGGACGCCGGGTTGCCGAAGTTCGTCGAACGGCCAAGGCAGCCAAGCATGGCTTCGATGACCCGGTCATCGACCGGGGTGGTGGCGGCGTAGTCGAAGTAGAGCGGGGTGCTGGACATGATCGCGTGCGGGTCCGTGCGGGGACACCGCCATTCGGCGTCCATGAACAGCATGTTAGGCAGTAATGGATATGAATATTTTTCCTTATCCGTATCAAGTGGCGATTTTAATAATTTTTTTTTCTACAAAATTGCGGTTTTTTGGAAAAAACTTCTCAGGCGGGTTGCGCGTTTTCCAGCGCCTGCTGGTCCTGTACCACCACCCGTTCGCACAATTCGATGATCTGCTCGCGCATCCAGCGATTGGCCGGATCCTGGTCGGTGCTTTCATGCCAGTACAGGTGGGTTTCCAGCGCTGGCACCTCCACAGGCAAGGGCTGGTAGCGCAACTGGTGACGGCGGGCGAAGCGCTCGGGGACGGTCATCACCATGTCGGTCTGCTGCAGCACCTGCGAGGCCATCAGGTAGTGCTGCGAGCGCAGGGCGACACGGCGCTGCACGCCCATCTTGCCCAGGGCCAGGTCGACATAGCCCAGGCCGTTGCGGCGGCTGGAGATATGGATGTGGGTCATGCCCAGGTAGCTGTCGAGGGTGAGTTTGCTGTCGGCCAGCGGATGGCCGGGGCGCATGGCGCAGACGTAGTGGTCCTGCATCAGCTTGACGTGCCGCACCTGCGGGTCGGTGTTCAGCGGCGCATCGACGGCGAAGTCCAGGCGTCCGGCGGCCAGCTCCTTGGTGGTTTCGCGGCGCTTGCACAGGAAGCTCTCGATCACCAGCGCCGGAGCCAGGCGCCGCAGGCGCTGGAACAGTGGCGGCAGGATCACCGCCTCGGTCAGGTCGGTCATGCTGATACGGAAGGTCTTGCTCGCCTGCAGCGGATTGAAGATGCGACTTTCCTGCACCGAGGTGCGCAGCAGCGCCAGGGCGTTGCGCACTGGGCCGATGATGTTCTGCGCCATGGGCGTGGGCACCATGCCCTGGGCGGTGCGCACGAACAGCGGGTCGTTGAAGGTCTCGCGCAGGCGGGACAGGGCGTTGGACACCGCCGGCTGGGTGATGCCGACGATCTGCCCGGCGCGGGTCAGGTTGGCTTCGGTGTAGATGGCGTCGAAGACGATGAACAGGTTGAGGTCGACCTTGCTGAGGTTCATGGGCGCCGCTCTTTGTTGGAGTTATGGAGCGATCATATATTGGTTATGAATGTTTATACACGCAGAAAATAGACTAGGTGGATGAAGGGTGGCTGTTCTAGGCTCAGGACCATGTTCTTCATTGACTGAAGGTAGCCCCGATGGATTTCGCCTATTCGCCCAAGGTCCAGGCACTGCGCGAGCGCGTCAGCGCATTCATGGATGCATACGTCTACCCCGCCGAGCCGGTGTTCGAGCGCCAGGTCGCCGAGGGTGATCGCTGGCAGCCCACCGCGATCATGGAGGCGCTCAAGGCCAAGGCCCGTGCCGAAGGGCTGTGGAACCTGTTTCTGCCCGAGTCCGAGTATGGCGCGGGGCTGAGCAACCTCGAGTACGCGCCCCTGGCCGAAATCATGGGGCGCTCGCTGCTGGGGCCCGAGCCGTTCAACTGTTCGGCGCCGGACACCGGCAACATGGAAGTGCTGGTGCGCTACGGCAGCGAGGCGCAGAAGCGCCAGTGGCTGGAGCCGCTGCTGCGCGGCGAGATCCGTTCGGCGTTCGCCATGACCGAACCAGACGTGGCCTCCTCGGATGCCACCAACATGGCCGCCACCGCTGTGCGCGACGGCGACGAGTGGGTGATCAACGGTCGCAAGTGGTGGACCTCCGGCGCCTGCGACCCGCGTTGTAAGGTGATGATCTTCATGGGCCTGTCCAACCCCGACGGCCAACGCCACCAGCAGCACTCGATGATCCTGGTGCCCACCGAAACGCCGGGGGTGAAGATCGTTAGGCCGTTGCCGGTGTTCGGCTACGACGACGCGCCCCATGGCCATGCCGAGGTGCTGTTCGAGAATGTGCGGGTGCCTTATGACAACGTGATCCTTGGCGAGGGCCGTGGCTTCGAGATCGCCCAGGGCCGCCTCGGCCCGGGCCGGATCCACCACTGCATGCGCTCGATCGGCATGGCTGAACGCGCCCTGGAGCTGATGTGCAAACGCTCGGTGGAACGCACCGCTTTCGGCCGACCCTTGGCGCGGCTGGGGGGCAACGTCGACAAGATCGCCGACTCGCGGATGGAGATCGACATGGCGCGGCTGTTGACACTTAAGGCCGCTTACATGATGGACACCGTCGGCAACAAGGTCGCGCGCAGCGAGATCGCACAGATCAAGGTGGTGGCGCCCAACGTCGCGCTGAAGGTGATCGACCGGGCCATCCAGATTCACGGCGGGGCAGGGGTGAGCGGTGATTTCCCGCTGGCGTACATGTACGCGATGCAGCGTACCCTGCGCCTGGCCGACGGGCCGGATGAAGTGCACCGGGCGGCGATCGGCAAGTATGAGATTGGCAAGTATGTGCCGAAGGAGATGTTGCGCGGCGAGCGTTGACCGGGAGCAACCGTCACGGGGCAAGCTCGCTCCCACCGTACCGTACAGGTTTCGTGGGAGCGGGCTTGCCCCGCGATTCACTTTGGATCAGGCCGTCGCTGCCAGTTTCGCGCTCACCTGCCGACGCCGATAAGCACTGTCCCGGCTGGCCAGCCACCAGTACAGCGGCGAGGTGATCGCCAGCCCCACCAGCCACGACAGGTCGGCACCATTGATGTGTGTGGAAACCGGCCCGACGTACAGCGGTGTGTTCATGAACGGAATCTGCACCACGATGCCCACCGCGTAGGCGATCAGCGCCTGCGGGTTGTAGCGGCCGTAGATACCGCCGTCGACCTTGAAGATCGACTGGATGTCGTAGTCGCCCTTGTGGATGACATAGAAGTCGATCAGGTTGATCGCCGTCCACGGCACCAGCACCACCAGCAGTACCAGCACCATGTCGACGAAGTGGCCGATGAAGTCGGCCGAGGCGAACACCGCCACTACGCAGCAGGCGGCCAGCACGATCAGCGACAGCACGGCGCGGCTCTTGGCGGTGGGGATCCAGCGGTAGGCGAAGGTCTGCACCAGGGTGATGATCGACAGCACCGCGCCGTACAGGTTGAGGGCGTTGTGGCTGATCACGCTGAGCAGGAACAGCACCAGCATCAGCGGACCGAGGGTGCCGGTGGCCAGCTTGACCGCGTCCATGGTGTCCATGCCGGCCGGGATCGCCAGCACCGCGACGGCGCCGAAGATGAACGACAGGCTCGAACCCAGGGCCGAGCCCAGGTAGGTGGTCCAGAAGGTCGAACTCACCTTGACGTCGGCTGGCAGGTAGCGCGAGTAATCCGACACATAGGGGGCGAAGGCGATCTGCCACAGCGCCGCCAGCGACACGGTGGCCAGCCAGCCGGCCAGGTTGAAGCCGCCGCGGGTGAGGAAATCGTCGCTTTGCACGTGGCTGAAGATGTAGCCGAAGCCGACCACGATGCCGATGCCCAGCACCCAGGTGCCGATACGGTTGAGCACGTGGATGAAGCGGTAGCCAATGATGCCGATGATCCCCGAGCCCAGCGCGCCGATGACGATGCCCACCGGCACCGGCACGGCCTCGACCACGCCATGCAGCGACTTGCCGGCCAGGACGATGTTGGAAGCGAAGAAACCGATGTACATGACGCCTGCGATCACCACCACCAGCAGCGCGCCGAGCGAGCCGAACTGCGCGCGGCTCTGGATCATCTGCGGGATGCCCATCTGCGGGCCCTGGGCCGAATGCAGCGCCATCAGCACGCCGCCGACCAGGTGACCGACCAGGATGGCGACGATGCCCCACACCAGGTTGAGGTGGAACAGCTGCACGCCCAGCGCGCCAGTGACGATGGGCAAGGGCGCGATGTTGCCGCCGAACCACAGTGTGAACAGATCCCTTACCTTTCCATGGCGGTCTTGCGGCGGCACGTAGCCGATCGTGTGTTTCTCGATGAGGGGTGCCGAATTGGCTGCGCTGGTCATGACTGACTCCAAGGCAAGGTGGGGCATCGGGTGCTGCCCGGGTGCGTGCCGGCAAGGGGCGACGCGTTCTTGTTGGAGCGATGATGCGGGGCGGGCCGGGATCGAGAAATTAGTAAATATGTGCTCATGAACCTTAAAAAAACTAAGGCTGGCGGAAGGCCGCATGGGGGCTGACAGGTGCTGCTGACTGGCTTTGGCGCAGCTCTTTCAAGGTTTCGGGGTGACGAGTGAGGGGCGCAAGGTGTTCGCTGCAACGCTAACGGCGAACACCTTGAAAGGGATGGGCGTTAAGCGGGCACCATCGCAAAGCCGACGCCGAAGCGGTTCCAGGCATTGATGGTGGCGATGGCCAGCGTCAGGTTGGCTACCTTCTTTTCGCCGAAGTGTTCAAGCAGCGCCAGGTACTCATCCTGCGGCGCGCCGCGCTCGGGCAGGCGGGTCAGGCTTTCGACCCAGGCCAGCGCCGCGCGCTCGCGCGCAGTGAAGTAACGGGTCTCGCGCCAGACGCTCAGGGTCTGCAGCCGGGCCTCGGACTCGCCGGCCTTGCGCGCATCGTTGGCGTGCATGTTGACGCAGTAGGCGCAGCCATTGATCTGCGAGGCACGCAAACGGATCAGCTCCAGCAGCGAGTGCTCCAGGCCCGAGGCAATCAGTGCCTGCTCGAGGCCGACCATGGCCTTGTAGGCCTCCGGCGACTGTTTGGCCCATTCGATACGGTCATGCATGGTGTGGCTCCAGGGGGCGAGGGGAAGTGCCACCACCTTAGCGTCAGGCCGGGTCAGGCCGAATAGCCAATCGCCTGCTTTGCCAGGAGGCCAATCGCTTATTCAGATGGCCACTGGCAGGCATCCAATCTCTTCATTTCAGCCATGGTCGTCGAGCCGGGATAATGGGCCGGTCTTTAGCGGAGAACCGATTCATGTCCCACGAACGTTACATGCGCGAAGCCCTCGACCTGGCCCGCGCCAACATTCAGGCAGGTGGCCGCCCCTTCGGCGCCGTGCTGGTGTACCAGGGGCAGGTCGTCGCCCGCGCCGTCAACGAGATCCACAGCACCCAGGACCCGACCAGTCATGCCGAGCTGCAGGCCATCCGCAAGGCGGCCCAGGCACTGGGCCGCACGCGCCTGGACGGCGCCGAGATCTATGCCAGCGGGCATCCCTGCCCGATGTGCCTGGCGGCCATGCACCTGTGCGGCATCGAGCGCGCCTGGTTCGCCTACGACAATGACGAGGGCGAGCCTTACGGGCTGTCCACGGCCGCTGTCTATGCGCAGATGGCCCGCCCGCCGCAACAGCAAAGCCTGCCGCTGCGCCCGCTCAAGCCGGCCGGCGAGGATGGCCTGTACCGTGAATGGAAGCAGGCCGGCCAGGCATGAGGGCGGCATTGAACCTGTTGCTGGTGCTGCTGTTGGCACTGAACCTGCGCCCGATTCTTACCAGTATCGGCCCGTTGCTGGAGCCCATGCGCCAGAGCACCGGGCTGGGCTATCAGCAGGCGGCGCTGCTGACCGCGCTGCCGGTGCTGTGCATGGGCTTGGTGCCGCTGCTGCAACCCTGGTTGCGGCGTTGGCTGAGCGAGCACGGCGGCATGCTCGCCGGGCTCTCGGCCATCGCCCTGGCCTGCCTGTGGCGGCTGCAGCTGGACAGCGCATGGGCGCTGATCGCCAGCGCGGTGGTCGCCGGCCTTGGCGTGGCGGTGGTGCAGGGCATGATGCCGGGGCTGGTCAACCGTTGGTTCCCGACCCGCCTGGCGGCGAGCATGGGCCTGTATTCGGCGGCGCTGATGACCGGAGGTGGCCTGGCGGCGGTGCTCGGCCCATCGATCAGCGCGCACTTTGGCCATTGGCAGGTGGGCCTGGGCCTCTGGGCGTTGCCTGCGCTGCTGGCGGTGGTGGCCTGGCTCGTCCTGCGCCCGCGAGACGATGCACCCACCCTGGTCGGGGGTGGCGGCGGACACTGGTTCGGCAATCGCCGCGCCTGGCTGCTGGCCTTGTATTTCGGGCTGATCAACGGCGGCTACACCAGCATGGTGGCCTGGCTGCCGGCCTATCACCTGGAACATGGCGGCACGGCCCAGGGCGGCGGTGAACTGGTCGGCCTGATGACGATCTTCCAGGTCACCGGTGCCCTGGGGCTGCCTCTGCTGCTGCGTCGCCTGGCCGACCGCCGCCCCGGCCTGTGGTTGGCCCTGCTGATCCAGCTGGCCGGCTTTCTCGGCCTGTTGCTGGCGCCGGCCAGCGCCATGGGCCTGTGGGTGGCGATGATCGGCCTGGGCCTGGGGGCATGCTTCAGCCTGAGCCTGACGCTGACCCTGGAGCACCTGCGCACGCCGGGGGAGGCCGGCAGTCTGGCGGCCTTCGTCCAGGGCGTGGGTTTCATCGTCACCGGGATCGTGCCGTACATCACTGGTTGGTTGCGCGATGCCAGCGGCGACTTCCAGGCCTCGTGGATGCTGCTGACCTGCACGGTGCTGGCGATGTTGCTGGTGACCGCGCGTTTCGCCCCGGGCGGTTACGCCCAGGCTATCGCCCGTGGCGAGCGCCAGCCGGCGGCATCGCTCAGCTGAGCTGCTGCAGGGTGTCGCGCACGCGATCCAGCGCCGGGTCGATGTCCAGCAACTCGATGGCGCCGAAGCCCAGCACCAGCCCCGGGCGCACCGGGGCCTCGCTGAAGAACGGCGCCAGCGAGTAGAGTCCCACCTCGACCTTGCGCGCCAGGTTGATCAGCAGTTCGACATCGACCCCAGGCCTGGCCAGCGCGCTCAGGTGGAAGCCGGCACTGGCGGGCACCGCGTCGAACCAGGGGGCGAGGTCGCCGCCGAGCCGCGTCAGGATCCGCTCGCGCCGGGCGCTGTACACCTCGTGGCAGCGGCGGATGTGCTTGTTCAGGTAACCCTCGCTGATGAACCGTGCCAAGGCCCACTGGTGCAGGCTCGGGCTGTGCCAGTCGCTCAGGTGCTTGGCCACGCAGGCGGCCTGCAGCACCGCCGGGGGCAGCACCGCGTAGCCCAGGCGCAGTTCCGGCAGCAGGGTCTTGGAGAAGGTCCCTACATACGCCACCAGCCCATGCCGGTCCAGGCGCTGCAAGGCCTCGGCCGCCGGTCCCTGGTAGCGGAACTCGCAGTCGTAGTCATCCTCGATGATCAGCGCGCCGAGCTCGGCGGCCCGTGCCAGCAGCGCCTGGCGCCGCGGCTCGGCCATCGGCATGCCCAGCGGAAACTGGTGCGACGGGGTCACGTAGATCAGTCGCGTGCCGTCCTCGATCCGCTCCACGCACATACCCTGGTCGTCCACCGGCACCGATTGCAGCTGCGCGCCCAGGGCCAGGAACAGCTGGCGCGCAGGCGGGTATCCGGGGTCTTCCATGGCCACCTTGCAGCCGGGCTCGACCAGCACCCGGGTGATCAGGTCCAGGGCCTGCTGGGCGCCGTTGCACACCAGCACATCGGTGGGGCTGCACTGCACGCCGCGGGCGTAGGCGACGTGGTGAGCGATGGCCTCGCGCAACTCCGGCAGGCCCTGGGCCGCGAACTGCCGCTCGGTGTGCCGCTGGCTGCGCCGCAAGGCGTGGTTCATGCAGCTGCGCCACTGGTCGTAGGGGAACTGGGCCTTGCTCGAGGCGCCGCCGACGAAGTCGTAGCGCGAAGGCGCGTCCAGCGCGCGCCGGCCCAGCACCGTGGCGCGCTGGCGCCAGCGTTCGAGGGTGTCGGCGGCGGCCAGCGGGACGGTCTGGCGATTGCTGCTGCGAATGGGCTGGCGCGGGGCGATGAAGGTGCCGCGGCCGACCACGCCGCTGAGCAGGTTGTCGTAGGTCAGCCGGGAATAGGCTTCGGCCACGGTCTTGCGCGAGACCCCGAGTTGTTCGGCCAGCAGGCGGGTAGGCGGCAGCTGGGTGCCGGCGGCCAGGTGACCGCTGTCGATGGCGGCGCGCAGTTGCTGGTAGAGCTGCTCGGCGAGGCCTTTGCGGCCCTCGAGGCGGATATGCAGTTCCATCGGGAAGGGAGTCCGAAGCGCAAGGGATGGCAAAGCTTCGGGGTTTGGCGAAAAAGCTGCAAGGGGCGGCGGTACGGGCCACTGCCCATGCAGCCTGGCCTGGCGCAAGGCGAGAGGGCGTCAGAGCCGGGCGGTGCTGATGGTGATATAGCCTTTGTCCGGCAGGGCGATGCGGATCACCGTTTCGTCGTCGCAGGCCTTGCGCTTCTGCTTGATGCGCACGCCATCGACGGCGGCATCGCGCATGCGGGCGGGGATGGCATGACCTTTGGCGTCGAAGAACGCCTCGCTGGCGAGCAGTTCGACACGCTCTATCAGCTGGCGGGTGTGCTCGTCGGTGGCGCAGAAGAAGCGCACGCCGGACAGGTGCGGGTTGTCGTCGGGGTTGCTGACCTCATGGGCCAGCAGTTGGCGTAGCGTGTGGCACAGTTCGCGGGTGGGCATGGCTTGGCCTCGTCTGGAAGGCGTTGGCCGCGCAGGGCGGTCTTGAGGTTTCCAGGTCGGATGATCTTTTTGCCTCAGATGGGCAGCAATCAGGAAGCGTCCGTGCTTGTGGTAGGAGGCTTCCGAAGCTACAGGCAGGGGCCTGATCGTCGCCTTGATCCGTGTCAGCCCCGCCGCCGATGGCGCGATGCGGGCGGGTGCGGCACAATCCGACGCCTATCCACCTGCATTGCCGAGGTTCGCCATGCACAGCCACTTCCAGCCCGTCGATCTGGCGAAGGCCTATCGCCTGCTCAATCACGGACCGACCGTGCTGGTCTCGGCCAGTCACGAGGGGGTCGACAATGTGATGGCCGCCGCCTGGGCCTGCGCGCTGGATTTCGATCCGCCCAAGGTGACGGTGGTCCTCGACAAGACGGCCCGTACCCGCCAACTGGTGGAGGGCAGTGGCTGGTTCGTGCTGCAGGTGCCCAATGCGGCCCAGGCCAGGCTGACCTACCAGGTCGGCAGTCAGAGCCTGTTCGACCAGCCCGACAAGCTGGCGAGCATCGGGGTCGGGCTGGCCAGGGTCGAGGGTTACTCGGCGCCACTGGTCAATGGCTGCTCGGCATGGCTGATGTGCCGGGTGATCGACGAGCCGCACAACCAGCAGACCTACGACCTGTTCATCGGCGAAGTGGTCGCGGCCTGGGCCGATGACCGGGTGTTCCGTGACGGGCATTGGGCGTACGAGCATGCCGACCCGGCGTGGCGCAGCCTGCATTACGTGGCAGGCGGGCATTTCTACGCGATTGGCGAGCCGTTGGTGATCGGGCAGCAAGGCTGATGATGGCAAGCCCACCACAGGTCGCGGCTGGATCCAGCATTCAGGCGCAGAGTTTCACAGGGCATCCGCTGCTGCCCTGGCCACCTGGGCATCCTGCTCCGGCTTGACCCCGGATACGCCGATCGCCCCGATCACCTGGCCATCCACCCGCAATGGCACACCGCCTTCGAGGCTGGTCAGCAGCGGCGCGGTGACGAACGCCGTGCGCCCGCCGTTGACCATCTGCTCGTAATCCCGCGTTTCGCGTCGGCCCAGGGCGGCGCTGCGGGCTTTCTCCAGGGCGATATAGGCACTGGCCGGCGCACAACCATCCATGCGCTCCAGGGCCAGCGGGTGGCCACCGTCGTCGACCACCGCGATGGTCACCGACCACTGTCCGGCCAGGGCCTGCCGGCGGGCGGTGTCGAGCAACCGTGCGATGTCCTCCTGGTTCAGAACTGGCTTGCTATGCATGCGAGGTCTCCGTTTCCAGTGCCGCTTCGACGATTTCGATCCAGTGCCGCACCGGTGTCCTTCCTGCGCCGCCGAGGTGCAGCTGGCAGCCGATGTTGGCGGTGGCGATGACTTGCGGGCGGTCACTTTCCAGCGCCGCCAGGCGGTTGTCGCGTAACTGGCGTGACAGTTCGGGCTGGGTCAGTGAATAGGTGCCCGCGGAGCCGCAGCACAAGTGGCCATCGGGCACGGCCGTGAGGTGAAAGCCCAGCCGGGTCAGCAGCGCTTCCACCGCACCGCCGAGCTTGAGCGCGTGCTGCAGGGTGCAAGGGCAGTGGAAGGCCAGGCGCTGTTCGGCGCACACCCCGAGCCGGTCAAGGGGTTCGGCCTGAAGGACCTGGACCAGGTCACGGGAAAGCGCGCTGACGCGCGCGGCCTTGGCGGCGTAGCGCGGGTCGTTTTGCAGCAGGTGGCCATAGTCGCGCACGAACGCGCCGCAGCCGCTGGCTGTCTGCACGATGGCCTCGGCGCCGGCTTCGATCGCTGGCCACCAGGCATCGATAGTGTGCCGGGCGCGCTGGAGCCCTTGTTGCTGGGCGTCCAGGTGATAGTCGACGGCGCCGCAGCAACCGACCTCGCGAATCGGCTCGACGCTGATGCCCAGGCGGTCGAGCAGGCGCGTGGCGGCGGCATTGGTGTTGGGCGACAGCGCTTGCTGCACGCAGCCTTCGAGCAGCAGCACGCGGCGGGCATGGCGCGGCGCGGGGCGCTGGCCCGGCGCCGGCACCTGGGCGGGCAGCTTGCCCTTGAGGCCGGCCGGCAGCACCGGGCGCAGTGCCAGCCCGGCGTGGACCAGGGCCTTGAACGCGGCGGGACGGGGTACCAGGGCGCGCAAGCCGTTGCGCAGCAGGCGCTGGTTCAGCGGGCGTCGAACCTGCTGGTCGACCACGGCGCGGCCTATGTCGAGCAGGTCGTGGTACTTGACCCCTGATGGACAGGTGGTTTCGCAGTTGCGACAGCTCAGGCAGCGATCCAGATGCAGTTGCGTGCTGGCCGTGACCGGTTCGCCCTCGAGCACCTGCTTGATCAGGTAGATGCGCCCCCGCGGCCCGTCCAGCTCATCGCCGAGCAACTGGTAGGTGGGGCAGGTGGCGGTGCAGAAGCCGCAGTGCACGCAGCTGCGCAGGATGCGCTCGGCCTCTTCGCCGCGGGCGAGCTGACGGGCGGACGCGCTGAGATGGGTTTGCATGGTCGGGCCTCACAGATCGGCGTACAGGCGGCCAGGGTTGAAGATGCCCCGGGGATCCAGCTGGCTTTTCAGCGCCTGGTGGTAGCGCAGCAATGCCGGGGTCAGTGGCGCCCAGCTGTGGTCGCCGGGGATGTAGCAGGTGGCATGGCCGCCGACTTTCGCGATCTGCTCGCGCAGGGCCTGTGGTGGCGCGTCGGACTTGAGCCAGCGTTGGGCGCCGCCCCAGTCGAGCAATTGGCGGCCCGGCAGGTCCAGCGCGCCTGTGGCATTGGTCAATGACAGGCGCCACAACGGTGCTGGGTCGGCGAAGAACGCCAGGCGTTGCTCGCGCAGGTCGCTCCAGAACCGGTTGTCCAGCGAATCGCCTCCCAGCCGTTCGCTGGCCGAGCGCACCGACCCTTCGCCGCCCTCGAGGCGCAGGTACAAGGCCTCGCCATCGTGGCATGCGGCACTGATCGGCAGCGGTTGCTGGCCCCACTCGGCCAGCGCGGCCAGGGCTCGCTGGCCGTCCAGTTCCAGGCGCAGGCTCCGGCACTGGCGCGGCCGTGGCAGGACCTTCAGCGACACCTCGGTCAGCAGCCCCAGGCAGCCGAAGCTGCCGGCCATCAGCCGCGACACGTCGTAACCGGCGACGTTCTTCATCACCTCGCCGCCGAAGCGCAGCAATTTGCCGTGGCCGGTGATCAGCCGCGTGCCGAGCACATAGTCGCGCACCGCGCCGGCCCACGGCCGGCGCGGCCCGGACAGGCCGGCGGCGAGCATGCCGCCGAGCGTCGCCCCGGCGCCCAGGTGTGGGGGCTCGCAGGGCAGCATCTGGCCGGCCTCGTGCAGGGTCGCTTCGATCTCCGCCAGCGGCGTGCCGGCCCGGGCGGTGAGCACCAGCTCGCTCGGCTCGTAGCTGACGATGCCGCGATGGCCTCGGGTATCGATGATCTCGCCGGCCACCGGGCGCCCGAGCATGGCCTTGGTGTCGCCGCCCTGGATGCGCAGTGGCGTGCCCTGGTCCAGCGCCTGGTTGACCTGTTCCAGCAGGTTCAGGCTGAGGTCGGTGTTCATCAGAAGCGCTCCAGGTCGGGGAACGGCAATTGCCCGTGATGCACATGCAGGGCGCCGAACTCGGCGCAGCGGTGCAGGGTGGGGATATTCTTGCCGGGATTGAGCAGGCCCCGCGGGTCGAAAGCGGCCTTGACCGCATGGAACAGGGTGATCTCATCGTTGTTGAACTGGGCGCACATCTGGTTGATCTTCTCCCGGCCCACGCCGTGCTCGCCGGTGATGCTGCCGCCCACCGCCACGCACAGTTCCAGGATCTTGCCGCCGATGGCCTCGGCGCGCTCCAGTTCGCCGGGCAGGTTGGCGTCGAACAGGATCAGCGGGTGCATGTTGCCGTCGCCGGCGTGGAATACGTTGGCCACGCGCAGGCCGTACTGCTCGGAGAGTTCGCCGATGCCCTTGAGTACCCGCGGCAGTTCGCGGCGCGGGATGGTGCCGTCCATGCAGTAGTAGTCTGGCGAGAGGCGCCCCACCGCTGGAAAGGCATTCTTGCGCCCGGCCCAGAAGCGCGTCCGCTCGGCCTCGTCGCAGGCCAGGCGCACGTCGCGGGCGCCGGCCTGGCGCAGCAGCGCGTCGACGCGCAGGCAATCGTCCTGCACATCGGCTTCGACGCCATCGAGTTCGCACAGCAGGATCGCCGCGGCATCCACCGGGTAGCCGGCGTGGATGAAGTCCTCGGCGGCGCGGATCGCCAGGTTGTCCATCATCTCCAGGCCGCCGGGGATGATGCCGGCGGCGATGATCTCGGCCACCGCCCGCCCGGCGTGCTCGACGCTGTCGAAACTGGCCAGCAGCACCCGCGCCACCTGTGGCCTGGGCAGCAGCTTGACGGTCACCTCGGTGACGATCCCGAGCATGCCTTCGGAGCCGGTGAACAGCGCCAGCAGGTCGAAGCCCGGGCTGTCCAGGGCGTCGCTGCCCAGCGCCAGGTGTTCGCTCTCGACGGTGAGGATGTCCACCTTGAGCAGGTTGTGCACGGTCAGGCCGTACTTGAGGCAGTGCACGCCGCCGGCGTTCTCGGCGACATTGCCACCGATCGAGCAGGCGATCTGCGAGGACGGGTCCGGCGCGTAGTACAGGCCGTGGGGCGCCGCTGCCTGGGAGATCGCCAGGTTGCGCACACCGGGTTGCACGCGGGCGTAGCGGCCTTGCGGGTTGACCTCGAGGATGCGGTTGAAGCGGGCCATCACCAGCAGGATGCCCTGGCTCAGCGGCAGGGCACCGCCGGACAGGCCGGTGCCGGCCCCCCGCGCCACCACCGGCACGCCGCGCTGATGACAGAGCTTGAGCAGCGCCTGCACCTGTTCCAGGCGCTCGGGCAGCACCACCAGCAGCGGCACCGTGCGGTAGGCCGAGAGACCGTCGCATTCGTAGGGTTTGAGGTCTTCGCCGCGGTGCAGGATGTCGAGGTCGGGGAGGGCGGCGCGCAGGGCCGCCAGCAGCTCGGCCTTGTCGACGGCGGGAAGCGGGCCATCGACGCGTTCGTCGTAGAGGATGTTCATGAGGCTCACCCGGCGATTCTTGTTGTTGTTCCCTGCAGGCTGGGCGGCACGGGGATGTTCGTCGAGTGGTTTGCAGACTGGTCCTACCAGTTTGTTCGATACGTACTAGGCTAGCTGTGGTCTTGGCGTGCGGCTCGAGTGGAGTCATGCGCAGTGGTCCTACCAGTGGGAGGCAGTGAATGAGCGCAAGGGTCAAGGTGGCCGACCAGGTGGCCGGGCGGGTCGAAAAGCTGATCGTCGATGGCGTGCTCAAGGTCGGGCAGGCACTGCCTTCGGAGCGGCGTCTGGTGGACAAGCTCGGCTGCTCGCGTTCGGCCTTGCGCGAAGGCCTGCGCATTTTGCGCGGGCGCGGCATCATCGACACCGAGCAGGGCCGCGGCTCGTTCGTCGCCGAGCTCAGCGGCCAGGGTGACGCCAGCCCGCTGATGCACCTGTTCCGTTCGCAGCCACGCACCTTGTTCGACCTGCTCGAAGTGCGGGCGATGCTGGAGGGCGAGTCCGCGCGCCTGGCCGCGGTGCGCGCCACCGAGGTCGACCGCCTGCTGATCCGGCGGCGCTACGAGGAGATGCTGTCTGCCCATGACGACGGCGTGCCCGTCGACGCGCGGGAGCACGCCCGGCGCGACCACGCCTTCCACCGGGCCATCAGCGAGGCGTCGCACAATCCGGTGCTGGTGCATACCCTGCAATCGCTCAGCGACCTGACCCTCAGCAGCGTGTTCGCATCGGTCAACAACCTCTACTGCCGGCCTGCGCAGAAGCGCCAGATCGATCGCCAGCACGCGCGCCTGTACCAGGCGGTGATGGAGCAGCTACCGGAGCAGGCCCAGCGCGCGGCGCGTGACCACATCCATGGCGTGCGCGACAGCCTGCGCGAGATCGAGCAGGAGCAGCAGCGGCTGGTGCGGGCGACGATGCGCATGGAGGGTTGGGGCTAGCGCCTGGCGTGGTCAGCGGATGAAGTGCACCTTGCCGGTGTCGTCGTTGCCCATGTAGATGCCATAGACCCCGGCTTGGCGTTCCAGGATGTAGCGCTCGAGGATCTGCCGGATCGCCGGGTAGTAGATCTCGTCCCAGGGAATCTCGTCCGCCGCGAAGAACCGATAGGCCTGGGTTTCCGGGCCATGCTCCCCGGTCTCTTCGGTGGCGATGGCGCGGAACACGATGTACACCTCGCTGATGGTCGGCACGCTGAAGATCGAGTAGGGCGAGACGATCTCGGCGCGCACCCCGCTTTCTTCCCAGACTTCGCGCAGGGCGGCCTGCTCGGTGGTTTCGCCGGCCTCCATGAAGCCTGCCGGCAGGGTCCAGGTGCCGGGGCGCGGCGGGATCGCGCGTTGGCACAGCAGGTACTTGCCGTCGCGCTCGATGATGCAGCCGGCGATGATCTTCGGGTTGACGTAATGCACGTAACCACAGCCGGTGCAGTGCAGGCGTTCGTGGGTATCGCCGCCGGGGATGCCCCGGGCCAGTTCCGTGGTGCAGTGCGGGCAGTAGCGCGGGGCGGCGGGCATGGTCAGCGGCCTATGCGAGGGTCCTTGAGGGGCAGGGGCTCGACGATTTCGCGGACCTTGGCGTTGTCGTCCTGCTTCTGGCGCAGGTAGTCCAGGGCGACCTTGGCGGCGGCGCGCACATGGTCGACCGAGGCCTGGTGGGCGGCCTGCGGGTTGCCGCTCTTGATCGCCTCGACGATCCTTTCCATTTCACGGTTGCTGGCGCCACGGCGGTTCTCCTGGGACACCGAGGTGGCGCGCAGGTAGCTGATGCGCGCCTGCAACTGGCGCAGCTGCTGGGCGGCGACCTGGTTGCCCGAGCCTTCGAGCAGCACGTCGTAGAAACCCTGCACCGAGTCGAGCACCTGGGCCAGCTCGCCTTCCTCCAGCGCCTCGCGATTGACCTCGAGCGCGCGTTCGAGGGCGCGGATGTCCTTGGCCTTGGCATTGAGGGTGAACAGCTGGACGATCAGGCCTTCGAGCACGCAGCGCAGCTCGTAGATGTCGCGGGCGTCTTCCAGGGTGATGATGGCCACGCGCGGGCCCTTGGCGTCGGCGAACTCGACCAGGCCTTCGGACTCCAGGTGGCGCAGGGCTTCGCGCACCGAGGTGCGGCTCACGCCGAGGCGGTCGCAGAGGTCGCGCTCGACCAGGCGATCGCCTGGCAGCAGGTGGAAGTTCATGATCGCGCCGCGCAGTTTGTCGAGCACGATTTCACGGAGCGTGACGGGGTTGCGGTTGACCTTGAAGCTGTCGTCGAGGGGCTGGCGTTTCATCAGGTGCGCTCTTTATGAGGCTGTTGCGCCAACATCGCGAAGCACCACGAACCGTGGCACTCCTTGCAGTGGTTCGAACAGCCCGCGGTTAACGGGTGGGCTCAGCGTCGGCGTCGGCGAAGGCCTCGCGGGCCAGGCGGAAGCTGTCCACCGCCGCGGGCACGCCGCAGTAAATGCCGACTTGCAGCAGGATCTCGCGAATCTGTTCGCGGCTCAGGCCATTACGCAGGGCGCCGCGGATGTGCAGCTTGAGTTCGTGGGGCCGGTTGAGCGCGGAAATCATCGCCAAGTTTATCATGCTGCGCTCTTTGAGCGACAAGCCCTCGCGGCCCCAGACGTGGCCCCAGCAGTACTCGGTGACCAGCTCCTGGAGCGGTCGGGTGAAGTCGTCGGCGCTCTGGATCGAGCGGCTGACGTAATCCTCGCCGAGCACCTGGGTGCGGATCTGCAGGCCTTTCTCGTATTTCTCGTTGCTCATGGGGCGGATTCCTGCGTGGGTGAAGAAAAACGGGGGCCGTGACCGAGGGTGAGGGAGTGGGGTAGCACGGCACCCGGAAACCTGGGATATCGGTGTTGTGTTCTTCGCGGGTTTGCCCGCGAAGAGGCCCGCGCCGATATCCGGCCGGGCATCAGCCCAGCGGCGGCAACCCGCCGAGCTTGCCCTTGTGGTACACCATCGGCGTCACCGGCTGCTCGGGCAGCACCAGGTTTCTCACCTGGCCGACGATGATCGCGTGATCACCGCCGTCGTACTCGCGCCACAGCTCGCACTCGATGATCGCCGTGGCCCTGGCCAGCAGCGGGTTGCCCAGCTCGCTCAGGTGCCAGTCGATGCCTCTGGCCTTGTCCTTGCCCTTGCCGGCGAAGGCATAGGCCTCGGCGGTCTGGTCGGCGGACAGCAGGTGGATGGCGAACTGCTTGCTGTCCCGCAGGATCGGGTAGGTGTCGGAGGCGTAGTTGGGACAGAACAGCACCAGCGCCGGCTCGATCGACAGCGCGCTGAAAGCGCTGGCGGTGATGCCGACGATGCCGCCGTCGGCGTCCAGGGTGGTGACCACGGTGACGCCGGACGGGAAGGAGCCCATCACGTCTTTGTAGATGCCGGGTTCGATCATTGCTGTGTCACCTCTTCAACGCATCACGAACGGATCGGGCATGGGCGCGGTGGACAGGTTGATCCACACCGTCTTCAGCTCGGTATAGGCCAGCACCGAATCGATGCCGCTTTCGCGGCCGTAGCCGCTGTTCTTGAAGCCGCCGATCGGGGCCATGGCCGACACGGCGCGGTAGGTGTTGACCCAGATGATCCCCGAGCGCACGTCGCGGGCCAGACGATGGGCGCGGCCCAGGTCGCGGGTCCAGATGCCGGCGGCCAGGCCGAACTGCGAGTCGTTGGCCATCGCCAGGGCTTGTTCCTCGGTCTTGAAGCGGATCACCGCGGCGACCGGGCCGAATACCTCTTCCTGCATGATGGTCATCGAGTTGCTGTCGCATTCGAACAGGGTCGGCTCGTAGAACCAGCCATCGCCCTCGACCTCGGCGCGCTTGCCGCCCAGACGCAGCCGGGCGCCTTCGGCCTGGGCCGCGGCCACCAGACCTTCGACCACGGCCAGTTGCTGGGCGGTGGCCATGGGCCCCATCTCGCTGCTGTCGTCCTGCGGGTTGCCGATGCGGATGCGCTTGGCGCGCGCGATCAGGCGCTCGACGAACTCATCGAAGATCTCGTCCTGCACCAGCAGGCGCGAGCCGGCCACGCAGCTCTGCCCGGAGGCGGCGTAGATGCCGGCCACCGCGCCATTGACGGCGCTGTCCAGGTCGGCGTCGGCGAAGATGATGTTCGGCGACTTGCCGCCCAGTTCCAGCGACAGCCTGGCGAAATTCTCGGCGCTGCTGCGCACCACGTGGCGGGCGGTGGCGGCGCCGCCGGTGAAGGCGATCTTGCGCACCAGCGGGTGACGGGTCAGCGCCGCGCCGGTGCTCGGGCCATAGCCGGTCACCACGTTGACCACGCCGGCCGGGAAGCCGGCTTCCAGGGCCAGGCGAGCCAGTTCGAGGATGGTCGCCGAGGCGTGCTCGGAGGGCTTGAGCACGATGGTGTTGCCAGCGGCCAGGGCCGGGGCCAGCTTGATCGCGGTCAGGTACAGCGGGCTGTTCCACGGAATGATCCCGGCCACCACGCCGATCGGCTCGTGCACGGTGTAGGCGAACAGGTCGGGCTTGTCCAGCGGCAGGGTACCGCCTTCGAGCTTGTCGGCCAGGCCCGCGGTGTAGTGGAAGAACTCCGGCAGGTAGCCGACCTGGCCGCGGGTCTCGCGGATCAGCTTGCCGTTGTCGCGGCTTTCCAGCTGGGCCAGGTGTTCCTTGTGCTCGGTGATCAGGTCGCCCAGGCGGCGCAGCAGCTTGCCCCGGGCGGTGGCGCTGAGGCTGCGCCAGGCCGGGTTTTCGAAGGCGCGCTGGGCGGCCTGCACGGCCAGCTCCACGTCGGCCTCGCCGGCGTCGGGCAGTTGTGCCCAGACCCTGGCGGTGGCCGGGTCGAGGCTGTCGAAGGTCTTGCCACTCTGGGCATCGCGCCACTGGCCGTCGATGCACATCTGGAAACGAACGAGGGTCATGCGACTATCCCCTTGGCGGATTCGGTGAGGGTGCGGGCTTGCCTGAGGAAGTCCAGCAGCATCTTGTTGACTTCGCGCGGCGCTTCCACCGGCATCATGTGCCGCTGCTCGGCGAGCACCACGCTGTGGGCTCCGGGAATGCGCGCGGCGAGCTGGCGGGCCATGGCCGGAGTGGAGCCGGTGTCGAGTTCGCCGGTGGCGATCAGCGTCGGCACCTGGATGCTGCCCAGGTCATCGGCGCGGTACATGTCCTGGGTTGCGAACAGCGAATAGGTGGTGTGGTAGCCCTGCGGGTCGTTGCTCGCCAGCACCTGGCGGATGGCGGCGACCTGCGCCGGGTTGGCGGCCTTGTACTCGCGACTGAACCAGCGCTCGAGGGCGGCGTCGACGTTGGCGTCCGGGCCTTGCGCCAGCGCCTGGGCGGCCCGGGCGATGACCCCGGCGCTCTGCTCCGGGCTGCGGTTGAACACGCTGTTGAGCACTACCAGCGCCGCCAGGCGCTGCGGATAGTGCAGGGCAAAGGCGCGGGCCACCAGGCCACCCATGGAGAAACCGATCACGGTGGCCTGGGCGAGCTGCAGGTGGTCGAGCAGTTCGGCGAGTTGCGCGGCGTAGCCTTCCAGGCCGCTGTCGGCGGCGGGCAGGGCGCTCTGGCCGTGGCCGAGCATGTCGTAGGCGATGACCCGATAGTCGTTGGCCAGGCCGACGAACTGTCCGCCCCACATTTCCTTGTTCAGGCCCACGCCGTGGATCAGCACCACGGGTTGGCCCTGGCCGAGGGCCAGGTAGCTGGTCCCGGCCGGTGTACGTTCAGCGACAGGCTGAATCATGGAGGGCGCTCCTTGAAGGTCGGGCGTGGCGGGTAGGCGCGCCACGCCCCGGCCCGTCTTGGTTGTTGTTATCGAGCGTTGGCCTGTTCGGCGGCCAGTTCTTCCAGGTCGATGTAGCGGTTGCCGATGCGCGGGTGCAGGCGACCGCCGTCGGCGGCGCCCAGCACCACGACGATCTCGTCGGCACGCGGGGCGTCCTCGATCTGCATTTCCAGGGTGATGTAGTGCGAGCGCAGGCCTTCGTCGTCCTTCTGCATCATCGGGATCTGGATCGAGGTGCCCGGGCCGCCGCGCTTGTTGGTGAAGCTCAGGTAGCTCTTGGCCTGCACGGCCTCGCGGTAGTGGTTGCCGAAGCGCAGGGTGTGGATCACCGCCGAGGCGTGCTCGATCTCGCCGTCGGCACCGACCACGGCGGCCTTGCCGTAGGCTTCGATCTTGTCGGCGCCGCCGATGGCGGCGGTCAGGCGCTCGACCATCAGCGCGCCCAGGTCGGAGCAGTTGGCGCGAATTTCCGGCTTCAGGTCCTCGACGAAACCGCGACCGGCCCAGGGATTCTTGATCACCACGGCGAGGCCGACCATGGTCACTGGCTTGTCGCTGGCCTTGCCGCCCTCGATGCGGGTCTCTTCGGAGTAGGTGACGATCTTGCGGATTTCGAAACTCATGGATGGCTCCTGGCAGGGTTATCAAATTTTATTGTCTGATGGTATACCATAATATTTGATGTGCAATAGGGGTTGAAAAATTCTCTGGGTGGTCTGCGTCTGGTCATGCCCCGCGCTAGGGCCCTGAAAAAAAGCCCACTCCAGCGGGCCAGGACGACCCACGGGAGCGGGCCGATCCCGCAATAATTCAGGCAAAGGGAAATCAGGCGAACGCCGGCACCACTTCCTTGATGAACAGTTCCAGCGACTTCTTCTTCTCGGCGTGGGGCAGGCTGTTGTCACACCAGAAGCTGAACTCGTCGACGCCCAGTTCCTCGTAGTACCTGATGCGCGCGATGATTTCTTCCGGCGTGCCGATCATGGTGTTCCGGCGAATGTTCTCCAGCTCGAACGCCGGTACCTCGGCGAATTTCGATTCAGGGCTGGGCGCGAGGAAACCATTGACCGGCGTGGTCTTGTTGCCGAACCAGGCATCGAAGGTGCGGTAGAAGCGCGAGATGGCCTGGGCGCCGACCTTCCAGCCGTCCGGGTCGGCCGGGCTGTGCACGTGGGTGTGGCGCAGCACCATCAGTTGCGGGCGCGGCACGTCGGGATTGTTGTCTACGGCGGCCTGGAACTTGTTCTTCAGGTCCAGCACTTCCTCGTCGCCTTTCATCAACGGGGTGACCATGACATTGCAGCCGTTCTGCACGGCGAAGTTGTGCGAGTCCGGATCGCGCGCGGCGATCCACATCGGCGGCAGGCCTTTCTGCATGGGCTTGGGCACGCTGGTGGAGGTGGGGAACCTGTACACCTCGCCTTCGAAGGCATGGTCGCCTTGCCACAGCTTGCGCACCACCGGCACCATCTCGCGCAGCGCCTTGCCGCCGTCGGTGGCCGGCATGCCGCCGGCCATGCGGTCGAATTCGAACTGGTAGGCGCCGCGGGCCAGGCCCACCTCCATGCGTCCGTTGCTGATCACATCGAGCAGGGCGCATTCGCCGGCCACACGGATCGGATTCCAGAACGGCGCGATGATGGTGCCGGCGCCCAGACGGATGTTCTCGGTGCGCGCGGCGAGGTAGGCCAGCAGCGGCATCGGGCTCGGCGAGATGGTGTATTCCATGGCGTGGTGTTCGCCGATCCACACGGTGCTGAAACCGCCGTCTTCGGCCATCAGGGTCAGTTCGGTCAGGTCTTCGAACAACTGGCGGTGGCTGACCTGTTCATCCCAACGTTCCATGTGCACGAACAGCGAAAATTTCATGGGGCTTTCCTCGGAGCTTGTTGTTGTCGCCTGCCGGGGCAGGTCTCGATGCGGAATGTGTCAGGCGAAGGCGGGCAGGCAGGCCATCTTGCCGCGACAGTAGACCATCGGTCGCGGCGCCTCTTCGGGGACGATCAGGTTGTGTACCTTGCCGACCATGATGGCGTGGTCGCCACCTTCGTATTCTCGCCACAGCTCGCACTCGATGACGGCGGTGGCGCCGGCCAGGATCGGGTTGCCCAGTCCGCTCAAGGTCCAGTCGATACCGGCGGCCTTGTCCTTGCCTTTTTTCGCGAACGCATAGGCTTCGGCCTGTTGCTGGCCGGAGAGCAGGTGGATGGCGAAGCGTTTCTGCCGGATCAGCACAGGGTAGGAGTCGGAACTGTAGTTGGGGCAGAACAGCACCAGCGGCGGGTCCATCGACAGGGAAGAAAAGGCGCTGGCGGTGAGGCCGACGATCGAGCCGTCGTCGTCCAGGGTGGTGATGACCGTGACGCCGGACGGGAAGGAGCCCAGGACGTTCTTGTAGACGGTAGCGTCGATCATGGCGTGATCCTCGGAAAGCTGCGGTGGTCCGCGGTTTTTATCGTTGATGTGTCTGATGGTATACCGTAATACCTGTTTTGCAAGCTGAATTTTCCACTGCCCGGAGAACGCGATGAACGGTTCAGGCCCCGTGTTCATTGGTTCACGCGCGTAATCTGGTGTTCAAGGAGGCGGCGCAGAGCGGAGCAGGTGCGCCGAAAAAACGCGGCTCAGTGTTGTCAAAAGTTTGGAATACCATAATATGGTGCGCAGCTGAGAGGCCGCCTTGAGCGGTTTCCGTACAACGATAAGAAAACGACCTTTCGAGCTGAAAACCTATGTCCCAACCGTCATCGCAACACCAGTTTGTCGAGAATCACACGGTCGATCACGTTCCACCCGCCGAGCGCCATGGGAAGGCGCGCGACCTGTTCACCCTCTGGTTCAGCACCAACATCGCGCCACTGCCCATCGTCACCGGCGCCATGGTCGTGCAGGTGTTCCACCTGGACCTGTTGTGGGGCCTGGTCGCCATCGTGCTGGGTCATCTGCTGGGCGGCGTGGTGATCGCCCTGGTCTCTGCGCAGGGACCGCGGCTGGGCATTGCGCAGATGGTGCAGAGCCGGGGCCAGTTCGGCCGCTACGGCGCGCTGCTGATCGTGTTCTTCACCGCGCTGATCTATGTCGGCTTCTTCATTTCCAACATCGTCCTGGCGGGCAAGTCGATCCACGGTATCGCCCCGAGCGTGCCGATGCCCGGCGCGATCGTCATCGGTGCCCTGAGCGCCACCGCCATCGGCGTGATCGGTTACCGCTTCATTCACATCCTCAACCGCATCGGCACCTGGGTGATGGGTTCGGCGCTGCTGGCCGGTTTCATCATGATGTTCGCCCAGGCGTTGCCGGCCGACTTCTTCAGCCGGGGCGCGTTCAACCTGTCGGGCTTCATCGCCACGGTGTCGTTGGGGATCATCTGGCAGATCAGCTTCTCGCCGTACACCGGCGACTACTCGCGCTACCTGCCCCGTGAAATCGGCATCGCCAGGCCGTTCTGGGCCACCTACTTCGGCGCGACCCTGGGCACCATCCTGTGCTTCAGCTTCGGTGCCGTGGCGGTACTGTGCGTGCCCGAAGGCACCGATGCCATGGTCGCGGTCAGGCAGGCCACCGGCTGGCTGGGGCCGGTCCTGATGGTGCTGTTCCTGCTCAACATCGTCAGCCACAACGCCCTCAACCTGTATGGCGCGGTGCTGTCGATCGTCACCGCGATCCAGACCTTCGCCGCCCGCTGGACGCCGAGCGTCAGGGAGCGCGTGGTGCTGGCCTCGGTGATCCTGGTGACGTGCGTGCTGGTGGCGCTGAACGCCTCGGCGGACTTCATCGGTGAGTTCATCGGCCTGATCCTGGCGCTGCTGCTGGTGCTGGTGCCGTGGGCATCGATCAACCTGGTCGACTTCTACCTGATCAAGAAGGGCGAGTACGACATCGCCTCGATCTTCAGCGCCGATGGCGGCATCTACGGGCGCTTCAACCCGCACGCGATCATCGCCTATGCCTGCGGCACCCTGGTGCAGCTGCCGTTCGCCAACACTTCGCTGTATGTCGGGCCGTACTCGAACCTGGTCGAGGGCGCGGACCTGTCGTGGCTGTTCGGGCTGCTGGTGACGGTGCCGCTGTACTACTGCCTGGCGACTCGCGGCCAGCCGGTCAAGGCCGGGCGAGCGCTGAGTGCGCACGACTGACCGCTGTGCAACCCATCAATCCAGGCAGGCTTGCAACGCCTTGATGAAACTGTCCTCGGCCCGACTCATGCGCTGGTCCCTGTTCCACAGCAGGTGAATGTCGACATCGGCGATCCCCTCCAGCGGCGGCAGCTTCCACAGCAGGCCCGCCGCGACATCCGCCGCCACCACATGCTCGGGCAGGCAACCGATGCCAAACCCGGCGATCACCAGGCGCCGCACTTCCTCGAGGCTCGGCGACGAGGCGACGATGCGCCCGGAGAAACCTTGCTGGTCGCGGAAGATGGTCAGTGGCGAGAGCATGCCGCCGATCTGGTCGCTGGTGAAACTGACGAAATTTTCCCGCTGCAGATCGCCTTCCGGCTGACCGAACAGCGCATGGTGCTTGCCGCAGAAGAACGCATAGCGTTGGCGCAGGAACAGGCGTTGCTCCAGGCGCGGCTGGGGCCGGCGGTTGAGGCTGAGCCCGGCGGTGGCGGTCTTTTCCTGCAGCGCGGCGACGATGTCGGAGCTGCGCATCACGTCGATCTCCAGTTCCACCCGAGGGTGCTGGCGGTGGAAGTCGGCCAGGAACTCATCGAAGCGCTCGCTGACGATGCGGCTGATCATCAACAGGCGCACCTTGCCCACCAACTCGTCCGCGGGTTGCTCCAGCAGCCCGCCGATCTGCGACATCTGCCCATACACCTCGCCGGCCAGCTGGAACAGCTGTTCGCCCACCTCGGTGAGCACGAAGCGCGGCCCTCGGCGGGCGATGAGCTGGCGACCGAGCTGTTCCTCCAGGCGTTTGAGCGCCTGGCTCACGGCGGGCTGAGTGAGATGCAGGCGGGCGGCGGCGCGGCTGATGGACAATTCCTGGCCGATCACGCGGAAGGTGCGCAGCAGGTTCCAGTCGAGGCGGTCGTTGAGCAGGCGGTCGGGCATGGCGGGCTCGATGATAAGCGTGGTTAATAGTTCGAATAATAAATAGAAAATTGAATTATAGGTCGCGGCGATGAATCATCTCCAGCAGTGCAGGCCTCATCGCGGGGCAAGCACGCTCCCACAACGCCTGATGCAGGGGTGGGAGCGGGCTTGCCCCGCGATGAGGTCGCCACCGTGACCCGAAAACTCCTGCCAGAAAAACAAGCAAAGGAGCCACCCCATGAAGCCCGTCGCTTCACCCCAACCGCGCCGTGCCGCCGCCGCGGCGTTCATCGGCACCATGATCGAGTGGTACGACTTCTATATCTACGCCACCGCCGCCGCGCTGGTGTTCGGTGCCCTGTTCTTTCCCTCCGACAACAGCCTGTTCAGCACCATGGCCGCCTTCGGCACCTTCGCCGTGGGCTTTTTTGCCCGGCCATTGGGCGGCATCGTCTTCGGCCATATCGGCGATCGCATCGGGCGCAAGAAATCCCTGGTGATCACCTTGCTGATGATGGGCGTGGTCACCGTGGGGATCGGGCTGTTGCCCACCTACGCACAGATCGGCGCCACCGCCCCGGTGCTGCTGGTCCTGCTGCGGGTGGTCCAGGGCATCGCGGTGGGTGGCGAGTGGGGTGGAGCGGTGCTGATGGCTGGCGAGCACGCGCCCAAGGGGCGGCGCAACTTCTTCGCCTCGTTCGCCCAGTTGGGCAGCCCGGCGGGCCTGATCCTTTCGCTGCTGGCGTTCAGCGCGGTCACCCGTCTGCCGGAAGAGGAGCTGATGAGCTGGGGCTGGCGGGTGCCGTTTCTGGCCAGCGCGCTGCTGCTGCTGGTAGGCCTGGCGATCCGCCTGGGCGTCAATGAATCGCCCGAGTTCCTCGCCAGCCGCGCGCAGGCCGAGAAAACCCGGCGCAAGGAGCAGGCACCGGTGCTGGAAGTGCTGCGTACCGCCTGGCGGCCGCTGTTGCTGTGCATCGGCGCCAATACCCTGGGCATCGCCGGAGTCTATTTCACCAATACCTTCATGATCAGCTACACCACCCAGCAGCTGCACCTGGAGCGTTCGCTGATCCTGGAGTGCCTGTTCTTCGTGGCGGTCATCCAGTTCTGCGTGCAGCCGCTGGCCGCCTGGTTGTCGGAAAAGCTCGGCGCCACGCGCTTCCTGGCGCTGGTGGCGCTGCTGGCGATGGCCTCGCCTTATCCGATGTTCGTCCTGGTGAGCAGTGGCGAAGGTCCGCTGATCGTGCTCGGCATCGCCTTGGCGGCGGCCTGCATGGCGTCGTTCTATGCGGTGATCGCCGGGTATGTCAGCGGCATGTTCGAGACCCGCGTGCGCTACACCGCCATTTCCATGGCTTACCAGGTCTGCGGCGCCATCGCCGGTGGCCTGACGCCACTGATCGGCACCTGGCTGGCCCACAGCTTCACCGGCCAATGGTGGCCGATGGCAGTGTTCTACAGCCTGATCGCTACTGTTTCCCTGGTCTGCGTGCTGGCGCTGGCGCGTCAGTACGCCCGTAGCCAGCAGCTCGAGCTGGCCTGATTCTGGAGTATCCGTAATGTTGAAAAGCAACGGCGAACGCCTGTGGGCGAGCCTGATGGCCATGGCCGAGATCGGCGCCACCGCCCGGGGCGGCAGCTGCCGGCTGGCCCTGAGTGACGAAGACAAGGCCGGACGTGAACTGTTCAGCCACTGGTGCCGCGAAGCCGGATTGAGCTTGAGCGTGGACGGTATCGGCAACCTGTTCGCCCGGCGTGACGGAAGCGATCCGGATGCCGCCCCGGTGATGATGGGCAGCCACCTGGACACCCAGCCCGAGGGCGGTCGTTTCGACGGTGTCTATGGCGTGCTGGCCGGGCTGGAGGTCGTGCGGCGGTTGAACGACCTTGGCATCCGTACCCGCAAGCCGCTGGAGATCGCGGTCTGGACCAACGAGGAGGGCGCGCGCTTCACCCCGGCCATGTTCGGTTCGGCGGTGTTCACCGGCAGCCTGGGACTGGACGAAGCGCTGGCTATCCGCGATGCCGCCGGCATCAGCGTCGCCGACGAACTGGCGCGTACCGGTTTCGCCGGCCAGCGCCCCTTGGGCGGTGCGGTGGATGCCTATTTCGAGGCGCATATCGAGCAGGGCCCGATCCTCGAGGACAACGGCAAAAGCATTGGCGTGGTCCGGGGTGGGCAGGCCATTCGCTGGCTGGATGTGACCGTCGAAGGCATGGCAGCCCATGCCGGTACCACACCGATGAAGTTGCGCCAGGATGCCTTGTACGGGGTGGCGCGGATGGTCCAGGTGGTCGAGCAGCTGGCCGAGGGCTTCGCCCCGGAAGGCCTGACCACGGTCGGCGAGCTGAGCATTGCCAAGTCGTCGCGCAACACCATCCCTGGCCTGGTGCGTTTCACCGTCGACCTGCGTCATCACTGCGACGACGCCATCGAGGCGATGGAGCGTGACCTGCGCCTGCAACTGCAGGCTATCGCGGCCCAGCGCGGCTTGCGCGTGGTGATCGAGCGGCACTGGGTCAGCCCGGCCACACCGTTCGATGGCGAGTGCGTGGCCGCCGTGCAGCAGGCCGTGGATGGTCTGGGCTACAGCCAGCAGGCCATCGTCAGCGGCGCCGGCCACGACGCCATCCTGCTGGCGCGCTACTGCCCGACGGCGATGGTGTTCATTCCCTGCGTCGGCGGCCTGAGTCACAACGAAGCCGAGGACGTGTTGCCCGACGACGCCCGTCAGGGCGCCGACGTACTGCTCAATGCCGTGCTGGCCCGTGCCGGCCGGGTCGCCGAAGGAGAGGCCTGATGCGCTGCTATTTCCACCCCGAACAGTTGCTGCACCATCCGCGCAGCTATTACTCGCGTGGCGCGATGCGCACGCCGCAGGAGGTGCCCGAGCGTGCCCAGCGGCTGCTGCAGGCGGCCAAGGCGCTGGACTTCGATATCCGCCAGCCGCTCGACGCCGGCCTCGAGCCGCTCAAGGCCGTGCATGGCGAAGCCTACCTGGCCTTCCTCGAAGAGGCCCATGCGCGCTGGAAGGAGGTGCCCGAGGATTGGGGCGACGAAGTGATGTCCAACATCTTCGTGCGTGAGCCCAACGCCCTGCGCGGCATCCTCGCCCAGGCCGCGCGCTACCTGGCCGACGGCAGCTGCCCGGTGGGCGAGCACACCTGGCGCTCGGCCTACTGGTCGGCGCAGAGCGCCGTGGCCGGGGCCAAGGCCATTCTCGACGGTGAGCCCGCTGCCTATGCCCTGTGCCGACCGCCGGGGCACCATGCGCGTCACGACGCCGCCGGTGGCTTCTGCTACCTCAACAATGCCGCCGTTGCCGCCCAGGTGCTGCGCGGCCGATATGGCCGGGTGGCGATCCTCGACACCGACATGCACCACGGGCAGGGGATCCAGGAGATCTTCTATGACCGTGACGATGTGCTGTACGTCTCGGTGCATGGCGATCCGACCAATTTCTATCCCGGCGTGGCCGGCTTCGCGGACGAGCGGGGCCGTGGCGCGGGGGAGGGCTGCAATCTCAATCTGCCGATGGCCCATGGCGCCAGCGAGGCAGACTTCATGGCGCAGCTGGAGATCGCGCTGGACGCGGTGAAGGCATTCGGCGCCGAGGTGCTGGTGTTGTCGCTGGGCTTCGATATCTACGAGCTGGATCCACAGAGCAAGGTGGCGGTGACGACCGATGGGTTTGCGCGGTTGGGAGAGCGAATTCGGGCCCTGCGCTTACCCTGCCTGATCGTGCAGGAAGGGGGTTATCACCTGGAAAGCCTGGAGGCGAATGCACGGGCATTCTTCTGCGAAAAGCGCGACTGGCGGTAGGCTCGTTGCGGGGCAAGCCCGCTCCCACGGTTGCAACTTACCTGGGTGAGTGGGGGTGCCCCGCGATTGCGTGTCACACCCCACCCCGACGCACATGCTTGACCAGCACTTTCTCCAGCAACTCCCACATCGCCGGATCGGTGCTGAACGCCACGTTGAAGCGCATCCACCCGGTGGCCTGGGCATCGACCATGAACAGTTGCCCGGGCCCGAGCATGATCCCTTGCTCCAGCGCGTCGTCGAGCAGCGCCGCGCTGTCCGGAATAGCCGGATGGCGGGTCCAGATGTACATCCCCTCGTCCGATTCGATGAACAGTTCGAAGCCCAGCCGGTGCAGGTGCCGGCCGACTTCCTGGTGCGCCTCGGCCAGGCGCTGGCGCAGGCGCTTGAGGTGCTTGCGCCAGCGGCCGTCGATGATCGCGGCGTACACCACCCGCTCCATCACCTGCGAGGTGGTCAGGCCCGAGCGCATCTTCAGGTGCAGCAGCTGCTGGGTGAGTGCGGGGTTGGCCAGCAGGTAGCCGACCCGCACGTTGGGCGAGATGCTCTTCGAATAGCTGCCCACGTACACCACCTGCTGCAAGTGGTCGAGGCTGGCCAGGCACGGTAGCGGGTCGGCGATCATGTCGGCGTAGAGGTTGTTCTCCACCAGACGGAAGCCGTGCTGGCTGGCCAACTGCAGCAAGCGATGCAGCTGCGCCAGCGGCGTGCGCGAGCAGGTCGGGCTGTGCAGGTGCGGCTGGGTGAAGAACGCGGTGGGGCGGTGATGCGCCAGCAGGCGTTCGAGCTGGTCGAGGTCGTAGCCGGCCGGGGTACGTGGCACGCCCACCAGGGTGGCGCCCTGGGTGCGCAGGATGCTCATCAGGTTGGGGTAGCCCGGATCGTCCACCAGCACCACGTCGCCGGGACGCACCAGGGTACGCACGGCCAGGTCGAGGGCCTGGCTGGCGCCGTGGGTGAGCATCAGTTGCGCCGGGTTGGCGACGATCGACAGTTCCTGCTGCAGGTTCTGCGCGGTCAGTGTGCGCAGTTCCGCAAGCCCCAGGGGATCACCGTAGCCGGACAGCTCCAGCGGGCTGCCGGCCACCTGGCGCAGGCCGCGACGTAGCCCTTCTTCATACATCCAGTCGTTGGGCAGCCAGCCGCAGCCGGGTTTGAACGGCAGCTGGCGGATCTCGAAGATCTGCTGCAGGTACCACTCGGAATTGAAGGTCGGCCGGTGGCTGTCGGTTTCGACGTTGTTCGCCTCCAGCAACTCGTTCGCCGCACGATTGACGAAGAACCCCGCATTGCCCTTGCTTACCAGCAGTCCCTGGGCCACCAGCCGGTCATAGGCCTCGACCACGGTGAAGGTACTCACCGAATAGGTGGCGGCAAAGGCCCGGATCGAGGGAACCTTCGCCCCGGGCTTGAGCGTCTGGTTGTCGATCAATGCGCGCAGCCCGTCGATGATCTGGTTGACCAGCGGGGTGGAGGAGTCCGGATGTAGCTGGAGCATTCGGGTGCCTTCAGGTGTGCGGGGAGCCAGGCGCCTGCGGGGTATCGCGGGTGTACTGCATCGGCGGCCTGTACAGTGCAGTGCGGATTTCATGCCACTGTGCATGGCTCAAAGTGTTCGACATTTTTACATTACGTGTCAGATATAGCCAACACAGCACGTACCAGCGTCATGAATAATCACAACATCGCTGCTTTACCGTCGAGGTCCGCCTCGCACCTTCTTTTCGCGTGGTCGGACACCCATCGTCCGTCCCCCGCATGGTTCAGTTCGTCCAGAGGGTCGCCTCTGGCCGCGTAAGCAGGCCGCCACGGATGGCCTGCGTGCGCTCCGGCGCACCTCCCTGCCCGCATTAGCGCTGATGTACAGGTGAGACCGATAACCATCGGGGTTTCACAGTTTTTCCTTGGATAAAAAGAAGCACGGGGTACATAACTGATGGACGCAACATCCACATCCACCACCGCGAAGGACGGGCACGAGAGCAAGCTCAGTGCCTCGCTCAAGTCGCGCCACCTGACGATGATGTCCATCGCCGGGGTCATCGGCGGCGCGCTGTTCGTCGGATCCGGCAGTGTCATCCACAGCGCCGGCCCGGCCGCCGTCCTGGCGTACCTGGCCGGCGGCATCCTGGTGGTGCTGATCATGCGCATGCTCGGCGAGATGGCGACGTCCTCGCCGGACACCGGCTCGTTCTCCACCTACGCCGATCGCGCCATCGGCCGTTGGGCCGGTTTCACCATCGGCTGGCTGTACTGGTGGTACTGGGTGATCCTCATGGCCTGGGAGGCCTATGTGGCGGGCAAGATCCTGCACGGCTTCTTCCCCGACGTGAGCGTCAACGTGTTCGTGCTGGCCACGACCCTGCTGCTGATCACCGTCAACTTCTTCAACGTCAAGCACTATGGCGAGTTCGAGTTCTGGTTCGCGTTGATCAAGGTGGTGGCGATCGTCTGCTTCCTGGTGGTATGCACCGCCGCGGTGATGAACATCTGGCAGTTCGGTGAAGTGCGTGGCATCAGCCACCTGACCTCCGAGGGCTTCATGCCCAACGGCATCACCACGGTGATCGGAGCGCTGCTGGGGGTGATGTTTGCCTTCCTCGGCGCCGAGATCGTCACCATCGCCGCCTCCGAGGCGAAGGATCCGGCCACCCAGATCGTCAAGGCGACCAACTCGGTGGTCTGGCGGGTGTGCCTGTTCTACGTCGGCTCGATCTTCCTGATCGTCTGCCTGGTGCCGTGGAACGACCCACAGCTGGGCGTATCCGGCTATGGCGCCTACCGTCGCACCTTGGAGCTGCTGGGCGTGCCATACGCCGAGCTGCTGATGAACTTCGTGGTGCTGACCTCGGTGAGCAGTTGCCTGATCTCCGGCCACTACACCGCCTCGCGCATGTTGTTCTCGCTGGCCCAGCGTGGCGACGCGCCACGTCTGTTCAAGTTCACCCGCACTGGCACCGGCGTGCCGGTGAATGCCATCGTCGGCTCGTGCCTGGTGGCGGTGTTCTGCGCGCTGATCAACTTCAGCGAGACCCTGCGACCGAAGGACGTGCTGGAAACCCTGATGAACACCACCGGCATGATCGCCCTGCTGGTTTACCTGGTGATCGCCTTCTCGCAGCTGCGCATGCGCCGCAAGCTGATCGCCGAGGGCAGGGAAGTGCGCCTGAAGATGTGGCTGTTCCCCTGGCTGACCTACCTGGTGATCGTGTTCATCGTGGCGGCGCTGGTGACCATGGCGTTCATGCCTGACTACCAGATCCTGGTGATCTCCACCGGCATCGCCGCGGCCATCGTGGTGGCGATGGGCGTGGTGCATCAACTGCGTACCGCCAAGCGTCACTGAACGCGATAGCGCTGCATGAAGCGGCCGGGGCCTTGCGGGGTCCCGGCCGTTTTCGTTGCCCTCACAAGCGCAATACGGTCCTTGTGGGAGCGGGTTCACCCGCGAAGCGGACACCGCGATTCGAGTCGGGCCCCAGGCAAGACCGGCTCATGGGCCCAGAGGCCCACCAGCCCCGAAGCGAATCGCCTGCCCACCCTGCACGTGCACGCGCTGCCCGGCGCTGTCGAGTTCGGCGTTGCCGGACAGCAGACGAGCCTGGGTCTGTCCGGCGAGCCGCACCAGCGACAGGCGCGCGTCATGGGTGGCCAGGGTGCCGTGCTCGGTAACCAGCAGGAAAGGGCGGGGGTCGTCCTTCGCCACTTCGACCCAAAGGCCGCCTTCGAGCAGGGTCACCCGGCGTTGCTGCGCGTCGTATTCCACGTCCACCGCCGTGCTGGCCTGCAACACCAGCAGGCTGCCATCGTTCAGCGGGCGGGACAGCTCCTGTTGGGCACTGGTCCGCAGGTCGGCCAGTTCGAAGCGCTGGTTCATCCACGGGAAGCCGAGCAGAGCGGAGGCGGCGATCAGGGCGAGCAGTATCAGGGCGAGGGTTGTCTTCATGGTGGTCGTCCTTATCTGGGCCGACCTGCAGCATAGCGCCTGGATGCCCAACAACGTCAGGCAGCGAGGACACCACTTGGCTTATGCTGGGCGCACCTGTCCTACAAGGAGTCTGCCCCATGGCCTGGTCCGCCACCCAGTATTCACTCTTCGAAGACGAACGCACCCGCGCCGTGCGCGACCTGCTTGCCGCCGTGCCGCCGCGGCCCGTGCGGCACGCCACCGACCTGGGCTGTGGCCCGGGCAACTCCACCGAAGTGCTGTTGCAGCGCCATCCCGATGCCCAGGTCACGGCCCTGGACAGCGACCCTGACATGGTCGACAAGGCTCGCCAGCGTCCGCGCCTGAGCATTCCCCGGGTGCGCTGCGAGATCGGCGATATCGCCGGCTGGACCGCTCAGGAGCCCCAGGACCTGATCCTCGCCAATGCCTCGCTGCAATGGGTGCCGGACCACGGCAGTCTCTACCCGCACCTGGTACGGCAACTGAGCGAAGGCGCGAGCCTGGCCGTGCAGACCCCGGACAACCTCGACGAACCGGCCCACCGGCAACTGCGCGAGATCGCCAGCCGTGGTCCATGGGCGGCTAAGTTCGCCGATTTCAGCCTGCCGCCCCGGCACAACGCGGCCTTCTACTACGACCTGCTCAGCCCGCTGTGCGCCCGGGTGGACGTGTGGCGCACCACCTACCATCACCCGCTGCCAGGCGGGGCCGAAGCCGTGGTGGAGTGGTTCAAGGGCTCGGCATTGCGCCCTTATCTGGCGCGCCTGGACATGCAGGAGCAGGCTGATTTCCTGCAGCTGTACCTGCAGGCCATGCAGCACGATTATCCGCCGGCCACCGATGGCAAGGTGCTGCTGCCATTCCCGCGCTTATTCGTGGTGGCGACGCGCTAGGCGCCAGAGCACATAGCCGTAGACGCCGAGGTTGAGCAGCAGCACGACGGCGGCGAGCCACAGCTGGATCTGCGCCGTCAGCCCGGCGGGGTAGATCAGCGGCCAGATGTAGTGCTCGACGAAACCGCCGTGGTAGCCGGCCTGGCCGGCGGCGCTGCGCATCCGGTTTTCCCAGTCGGTCAGCGGGCACTCCAGGTGCAGTCCTTCCACGGCCAGCCCCCAGGCCAGGGCGGGCAGGTGGATGAACAGCGCGCGGCGCCATTTGAGCACCAGCAGGCCACCAAACAGCACCAGCAGGATGAAGGACAGGTGCAAAAGGACCAGAGAATCGGCTGCCAGGCGGTAGAGCATGATCGGGGCCTTGGAAAGGGGCGTCGGCGGTGACGGATCGATTCTGCTGCCGTGGGTCGCCGGTAGCCAGATCTTCTTGCAGAAGGATGAAATTTTAGTTAGCCCGCTAATCAGCGCTTGGACATTCACTGCCTAGGCAGTAATATTTGCACACAATTGCTCGAGCAGCTCCCGAATGTCCCATTTCACGCCGGAAAATTTTCAGACCTGCACCATCGGCATGCTGCTCGGTCGCGCCGCGTTGCTGAAGGACCGCATCCTCGACTGGCACCTGGAGGCCGATGGCGTCACCGCCGCCCAGTTCAAGGTGCTGATCATCGTCACCCAGTACCAGGTCGACACGCCGGCCGAGCTGTGCCGCTACCTCGGCCTGGACAGCGGTTCGATGACGCGCATGCTCGACCGCCTCGAGCAGAAGGGGCTGATCCTGCGCAACCGCTGCCCCGATGACCGCCGCCAGGTGCGCCTGGCCCTTACCGCCGACGGCCAGCGCCTGGCCGACCGGTTGCCCGAGGTGGGCGCGGCGGCGATGAACGAGTTGGTCGGGGTGCTGCAGCCTGAAGAGCTCAAGGTGCTCGAAAACTTGCTCGCCAAAGTCCTGCTCAGCGCTGGCGACCCTATGACGATCCGCCGCTTCGGCGATCGTTGATCCCTGTCACGTATTCTCCAAGGTATTGTCATGGCCACTCCCGCTGACACCTCCACCCCAGCACCCGCGCCGGACAACACGCGCAAGCGCAAGGTCTGGCTGCTCGCCCTGTTGCTGATCCTGCTGCTCGCGGGGGCCGGCGCCTGGGCCTGGTACAGCCTGGTCGGACGCTGGCACGAAAGCACCGACGACGCCTATGTGAACGGCAACGTGGTGGCGATCACCCCATTGGTGACCGGTACCGTGACCAGCATCGGCGCCGACGATGGCGACCTGGTACATGCGGGGCAGGTGCTGCTGCAGTTCGATCCGGCCGACAGCGAGGTCGCCCTGCAGGCGGCCGAGGCCAAGCTGGCGCGCACCGTGCGCCAGGTGCGCGGACTGTACAGCAACGTCGATTCGCTCAAGGCGCAGCTGCAGACCCGCCAGGCCGAGCTGCAGAAGGCCCAGCAGGACTACAACCGGCGCAAGGTGCTGGCCGACAGCGGCGCCATCGCCGCCGAGGAAGTCTCCCACTCCCGCGACGACCTGACCGTGGCCCAGGCCGCCGTCAACAGCGCGCGCCAGCAGCTCAACACCAGCACCGCGCTGGTCGATGACACCGTGGTCTCGTCCCACCCCGAGGTCATGGCCGCCGCCGCCGAGTTGCGCCAGGCTTATCTCGATCACGCCCGCACGACCCTGGTGGCGCCCGTCACCGGCTACGTGGCCAAGCGCACCGTGCAGCTGGGCCAGCGTCTGCAACCGGGCACTTCGACCATGGCGGTGATCCCGCTGGACGAGGTATGGATCGACGCCAACTTCAAGGAAACCCAGCTGCGCGACATGCGCATCGGCCAGCCGGTGGAGATCACCGCCGATCTGTATGGCGGCGAAGTGAAGTACAACGGCACCGTCGACAGCCTCGGCGCCGGCACCGGCAGCGCCTTCGCCCTGTTGCCGGCACAGAACGCCACCGGCAACTGGATCAAGATCGTCCAGCGCGTGCCGGTGCGGATCCACCTCAACCCCGAGCAGCTGAAGGACCACCCGCTGCGCATCGGCCTGTCCACCGTCGCCGAAGTCGACCTGCACGACCAGAGCGGTCCGGCCCTGGCCCAGCAACCGCCGCAACAAGCCAGCTACACCACCCAGGTGTATGACCGCCAGCTGGTCGAAGCCGACGACCTGATTGCCCGGCTGATCCACGACAACAGCGCCACCGGCAAGACGGCCCAGCGATGAGCCAGCAGGCCCCTGCGCAGTTCACCCCGCCGAGCCTGCTGCTGACCACCATCGGCCTGTCGCTGGCGACCTTCATGCAGGTGCTCGACACCACCATCGCCAACGTGGCGCTGCCGACCATTTCCGGCAACCTCGGGGTGAGCTCGGAGCAGGGCACCTGGGTGATCACCTCGTTCGCGGTGAGCAATGCCATCGCGCTGCCGTTGACCGGCTGGCTGAGCCGGCGCTTCGGCGAGGTGAAGCTGTTCATCTGGGCCACGTTGCTGTTCGTGCTGGCCTCGTTCCTGTGCGGTGTCGCCCAGTCGATGCCTGAGCTGGTGCTGTTCCGCGTGCTCCAGGGCGTGGTGGCCGGTCCGCTGTACCCGATGACCCAGACCCTGCTGATCGCCGTGTACCCGCCGGCGAAACGGGGGATGGCCCTGGCGCTGCTGGCGATGGTCACGGTGGTGGCGCCCATCGCAGGGCCGATCCTCGGCGGCTGGATCACCGACAGCTACAGCTGGCCGTGGATCTTCTTCATCAACGTGCCGATCGGCCTGTTCGCCGCTGCCGTGGTGCGCCAGCAGATGCGCGCCCGGCCGGTGGTCACCAGCCGCCAGCCGATGGACTACATCGGCCTGCTGACCCTGATCGTCGGTGTCGGCGCGCTGCAGGTGGTGCTGGACAAGGGCAACGACCTGGACTGGTTCGAGTCGTCGTTCATCGTGGTCGGCACGCTGATCTCGGTGGTGTTCCTGGCGATCTTCATCATCTGGGAGCTGACCGACCGTCATCCGGTGGTCAACCTGCGCTTGTTCGTGCACCGCAACTTCCGCATCGGCACCCTGGTGCTGGTGGGCGGCTACGCGGGCTTCTTCGGCATCAACCTGATCCTGCCGCAGTGGCTGCAGACGCAGATGGGCTACACCGCGACCTGGGCGGGCCTGGCGGTGGCGCCGATCGGCCTGTTGCCGGTGCTCATGTCGCCCTTCGTCGGCAAGTACGCACACCGCTTCGACCTGCGCCTGCTGGCCGGTATCGCCTTCCTGGCGATCGGCACCAGCTGCTACATGCGCGTCGGCTTCACCAACGAGGTGGACTTCCTGCACATCGCCCTGGTGCAGTTGTTCATGGGCATTGGCGTGGCGCTGTTCTTCATGCCGACGTTGAGCATCCTGCTGTCGGACCTGCCGCCCAGCCAGATCGCCGACGGTTCGGGGCTGGCGACGTTCCTGCGCACCCTGGGCGGCAGTTTCGCCGCGTCGCTGACCACCTGGATCTGGATCCGCCGCGCCGACCAGCATCATGCTTACCTGAGCGAGCACATCAGCGCCTTCGACCCGGCCACCCGGCAGACCCTCGAACAGCTCGGCGGTACCAACCAGCAGAGCTACGCCAAGCTGGAGCAGATCCTCAACAGCCAGGCGTACATGATGTCGACGGTGGACTACTTCACCTTGCTGACCTGGGTGTTCGCCGGGTTGATCCTGCTGGTCTGGCTGGCCAAGCCTCCGTTCACGGCCAAGGCCGCACCGGCCTCGGCAGGGCATTGATCACGCTGATGCTTTTCCCCTAACCTTGTAGGCCTTTTCCCGACTACTTGGCAGACTCATGGACAAGGTCATCGTCATCACCGGCGCCAGCCGTGGCATCGGCGCCGCCACCGCGTGGCTGGCGGCGCAACAGGGTTACCGCATCTGCATCAACTATCACGCCGATGACCAGGCCGCCGAGGCGGTGCTGGCCCAGGTGCGCGCAGCGGGCGCCGAGGCTATCGCCGTGCGCGCCGATGCCAGCGTCGAGGATGAGGTGGCGCGGTTGTTCCAGCGTGTCGATCAGGAGCTGGGTCCGGTCACGGCGCTGGTCAACAATGCCGGAACCATCGGTCAGCAGAGTCGGCTCGAGGAGATGTCCGAGTTCCGCCTGTTGAAAGTGATGAAGACCAATGTGGTCGGCCCGATGCTGTGCGCCAAGCATGCCTTGCTGCGCATGGCGCGCCGCCATGGCGGGCAGGGCGGGGCGATCGTCAACGTCTCGTCTATCGCGGCGCGGCTGGGCTCGCCCAACGAGTATGTCGACTACGCCGCCTCCAAGGGCGCGCTGGATACCTTCACCATCGGCCTGGCCAAGGAAATGGCGGGCGAAGGGGTGCGGGTCAATGGCGTGCGTCCGGGCTACATCCATACCGGCTTCCACGCCCTGAGCGGCGACCCCGACCGCGTCACCAAGCTCGAGCCCGGCCTGCCCATGGGGCGCGGCGGTCGCCCGGAAGAAGTGGCCGAGGCGATCCTGTGGCTGCTTTCGGACAAGGCGTCCTATTCGACCGGCAGTTTCATCGACCTGGGCGGCGGGCGCTAGGCCCGCCCCGTTCAATCGCGCAGCAGGCCGGCGACACGCTCGGTCAGCTGCCGCAGGTTGAACGGCTTGGTCAGCAGGCTCATGCCTGGCGCCAGGTTGCCATCGCGCAAGGCGGCGGTCTCGTCGTAGCCGGTCACGAACAGTACCTTCAGGCCCGGGTAGCGTTGGCGCAGCGCGTCGGCCAGTTGTCGACCGTTGAGGCCTCCCGGCAGGCCGACATCACTGACCAGCAGGTCAGGCGATGCCTGCAGGCCCGCCAGGGCAAGCGGGCCGTTCTCGAACATCAGCACCCGGTGCCCCAGCCCCTCGAGCACCTCGCCGATGACCACGCGCATGGCCACTTCATCCTCGACCACCGCGATCGTTCGCGCCGCGACACGTTCATCCGCCGTCGGCTGGGATGACGTGACCGGCACGGCATTTGGCGCCGACTGTGCCTGGTGACGTGGCAGGAACAGTTGCACGCGGGTGCCCTGGCCAGGCGTGGACTCGATGTGCAGTTGGCCCCCGGACTGGCGTACGAAACCGAACACCATCGACAACCCCAGGCCGGTCCCCTGGCCGAGCGGCTTGGTGGTGAAGAACGGATCCATGGCTCGGGCCACCACCTGTGGCGCCATGCCGCAACCGTCATCAGCGACGCTCAGGCAGACGTAATGCCCGGCGTCCAGGTCCAACCGGTGGGCCTGTTCCTCGCTCAACTCGACATTGCTGGAGGCGATACGAATCTCACCGCCTTCGGGCATGGCATCGCGGGCATTGATGCACAGGTTGAGCAGCGCGCTTTCCAGCTGTGGCGGGTCGATGCGTACCTCCCACAGATGCGGGGTGCTCCGGCAGTCCAGCGCGATGTGCGGGCCGACAGTGCGAGCGACCAGCTCGCGCATGCCGGTGACCAGTGCGTCGACCGAAGTGGGCATGGGCTGCAAGGTCTGTTGCCGGGAGAACGCCAGCAACCGGTGCACCAGTGCCGCGGCCCGCTGCGCGGCATCCTGGGCGCTGCCCAGCAACGGTGCCAGGTTGCTGTAGCGTTTTGCGCGCAGGCGCTGGCTGGCCAGTTCCAGCGCGCCGAGCATGCCGCCCAGCAGGTTGTTGAAGTCATGGGCGACACCGCCGGTCAGCTGGCCGATGGCTTCCATCTTCTGGGCTTGGCGCAAGGCCTGCTCGGCCCTCTCCAGGCGCTGCTGCTCCGCTATCCGTTCACTGATGTCGTAGGCGAACAGGTAGGCACCGAACACCCCGCCCTGGTCATCCAGCAAGGGGGCGAAGCGCATTTCATAATGGCGCAGCGCCTGGTCCTGGCCGAACGCGGCGACCTCGATGAACGCATCGCCGGTCAGCGCCTTGCGCCAGAGCGCCAGTGAGCGTTGGCAGTCGCTCGTGTCGGCGGCGAACTCGTCCAGCAGCGATGCCCCGATCTCGGGCTCGAAGCCGAAGAGTCGCGTGAACTCGGCGCGGGTGGCCGTGTTGATGGCCAGCCAGCGCAGTTGCGCGTCGACGACCTGGACGCAGGCGACGCTGCCGTCGACCAGGTCGGCGAGCAGCTTGCGCTCGGCGACGGCCTCGGCGATGCGCTGCTCCAGCTGAGTATTGAGCGCCTGCAGCGCGGTTTCGGCACGCTTGCGCGCGGTCACGTCGCGAAAGATCACCGCCACCTGGTGGTTCTCGGCGGGCTCGACCCGGATGGCCGCCAGGCCAAGGCAGCGGTCGGTGGCGAACAGTTCGTGTTCGAAGTAGGTTGGCTCGCCCGTGCGCTCGACGTTGCCGAAGCGCTCCAGCCAGATATCGGCCTCGTCGGGGATGACTTCCCTTAACGTGCGGCCCACCACGTTGGTCAGGCCGGCATGACGGCAATAGGCCGGGTTGGCCATCAGGTGCAGGTAGTCGCTGAAGGGGCCGTCGGGGCCATCGATGAACTGGATGATGCAGAAACCCTCTTCCATGGTCTCGAACAGGAAGCGGTAGCGCTCGGCTTCCTGGATCCGCTCATGCAGTCGCTCAAGGTCCTGGGTCAGCCGCGCGCTCCGTTGCTGTTCTTCGCGCAGCGCCTGGCGCAGGGCGTGCAGCTCATCATGGGATCGGTTTTGCGGGTGCGGCTGCATCGATGTGGCTCCTTGCCTGTAAAGGGGGGGCGGCGGCTTCCAGCAACTGATCGACCTGCTCGATCAGCGCTTCGAGCGGGAAGGGCTTGGTCAGGATCCGGGCGCCTGCCGGCAGCGGGTTGTCGCTCAGGACAACGCTGGGATCGTAGCCGGTGATGAACAGGATCGGTACGGCCGGGCTGCGCGCTCTGAAGGCTCGCGCCACCTGATGTCCGTCGAGTCCGCCGGGCAGCCCGATGTCGGTGATCAGCAGGTCGAACTGAAAAGCACTGCCGAGCGCGGCGGGGCCGCTGGCATGGCTCTCGACCCGATGTCCCAGCTCTTCGAGCGCCTCGGTGATCACCAGGCGCATGGCCGGCTGGTCTTCAACCAGCAGGACCCGTCCGCCAGGTTTGCGCACTGGCTCCGGCGCCTTGGGCCAGGCGTCTTGCCGTGCTGGCGGAGTATCGTCGTGACAGGGTAGATAGAGGTGAACCGAAGTGCCCACGCCGGGGGCGGACTGGATATGCAACTGCCCGCCCGACTGGCGGATGAATCCGTAGACCATCGACAGCCCCAGACCGCTGTTGCGTCCCGGCGGCTTGGTGCTGAAGAACGGCTCGCAGGCCCGTGAGACCACCTCGGGTGGCATCCCCCCCCCGCAGTCCAGGACGCTGAGACGCAAGTACGTGCCGCTGGGGAGCGCAACGGCCCGGGCCGCTTCGTCGGTCAACCGCAGTGTCGTGCAGCTGATGTCGATGCGGCCGCCGCCTGGCATGGCATCGCGGGCATTGAGGCACAGGTTGAGCAGGGCGCTTTCCAGCTGCGGCGGATCGATGAAGGCTGTGCCCTGTTCCTGTGCGAAGTGCGCACGCACCTCGATGCTCGGACCGACGCTGCGGCTGATCAGCTCTGTCATGCCTTCGACCAGCGTGCTCAGTCGGGTGGCCCGTGGTTGCAGGGTCTGGCGGCGAGAAAACGCCAGCAGGCGTTGTACCAGGGTGGCGGCGCGCTGCGCCGAGTCGCAGGCGGCGTTGAGCAATGTCGGAACCTCGGCATGGCGGCCTTGTTCGAGGCGGCGGCGGATCAGCTTCTGGGCGCCGAGGATGCCAGCGAGCAGGTTGTTGAAGTCATGGGCGATGCCGCCGGTCAGCTGGCCCACGGCCTCCATTTTCTGCGCCTGGCGCAAGGCCTCTTCGGTCTGCAGCAGGCGCTGTTGCTCCTCGACCTGATGGCTGATGTCGTAGATGAACAGATAGGCACCGCTCACTTCACCCGCCGTGTCACGCAGCGGGGTGAAACGCAGTTCGAAGTGGCGCGTGGCATCGCCGCGCCCATACTCGATCACTTCGGTGAAGCTTTCGCCGTCCAGCGCCCGGCGCCATGAGGCCACCGACCTGGCGCATTCCTCGGGGAATCCGTCCATGCACTCGAGCAAGCTGTCACCGGCTTGCACGCGACGCCCGAACAAGTACTCGAAGTCCTTGACCGCACGCGCGTTCAACGCGAGAAAGCGCAGTGACCGGTCCATGACCTGGACGCGGGCGACACAGTGCTCCACCAGCTCGGCGAGCAGGGCGCGTTCGGCCAGGGTCGCGTTCACCCGCCGCTCGAGCTGCTCGTTGAGCTGTCGCAGGGCAAGTTCGGCGCGCCGCCGCTCGGTGACGTCGGTGAACAGCACCGCCACCTGTCGACGCTCGGCCGTTCCGATGCGGAACGTGGTGACCAAGAGCACCCGTCCCGTTGCCACCAGTTCCTGCTCGAAATGCAGGGGCTGGCCGGTTCGCAGGACCTCGCCATAGCGCGCGAGCCAATTGCTCGTTTCCTCCGGGGCGATCTGGCGCAGTGTCTGTCCGACCACATCGGGTATTCCGGCATACCGTGCATAAGCCGGATTCGCCACGACATGCACGTAGTCACTGAGCGGGCCATGGGGGCCGTCGAAGAACTCGATGACACAGAACCCTTCGTCCATGGTGTCGAAGAGGCAGCGCAACAGGTGCGGATCATCCTGTTCAGGCGCGCTCAGCCTTGCCTCCAGCAGGGCGTTGCGTTGGCGCAGGTGTTCGACTTCCTGGCGCAGGGACTGCAATTCACGAGAGGGCATGCGGGCATCCGTTGCAAGGGAGAAAAGCAGTGATCGTCTGTTATCGCCGTGCGGGGTCATCAGGCCCGCGTGTCGCGTCGGCCAGGCTCAGCAGCTGCTCGACCTGGGCGGACAACAGCGCCAGTTCGAAGGGTTTGTGCAACAGTGCAGTGTGCTGCGCAGAGCGCAAGGCGTGGCTGTCGATGGCTCCGTCGTAGCCTGTGATGAACAGAATGGGCAGTTGTTCGTCTAGGGCGCGATAGGCGTTGGCGACCTGATAGCCATCGACGTCGCCCGGCAATCCGATGTCGATGATCAGCAATCCTGGCTGCGTGCCCTTGCCAAGTGCGCGCAGCGCGGCATGGCCGCTGTCGAATGCCTGGACCTCGAAGCCTTGCTCCTCGAGCACATCGCGGATCACCAGGCGCAGTGTCGGTTGGTCCTCCACGAGCAGCAGGGGGGCGCGCAGGCGATGGGGTTTCGGGCTATCGGGCGTGACCACGGCAACCGGTGGCGACGAAGGACTTTGCGGATCTCGGGGCAGATACAGGTGAATCCGGGTGCCGTGACCTGGTTGGCTGTCAATGAGCAGCTGGCCCGCCGACTGCCGTACGAAGCCGTAGGCCATGGACAGGCCCAGGCCCGTGCCTTGCCCCAGAGGCTTGGTGGTGAAGAACGGCTCGATGGCGCGCGCAGTGACCTCTTCAGGCATGCCGCAGCCGGTGTCGTCGACCTGGATGTGCAGGTATTGCCCGGGGGGCAGTTGAAGCTCGGCGGCCTGGGCGGCGTCGAGGGTGCAATTGTTGCAGCCGATGCGCAAGGTGCCGCCCCGTGTCATGGAGTCCCGGGCATTGATGCACAGGTTGAGCAGGGTGCTCTCGAGCTGGGGCGGGTCCACCCGGATGAGCCATTGACCGGCGAGGGTCGCGTCGACGAAGGCGATGTGCGAATCGATGGAGCTCTGGATCAGCTCGTGCATGCTGGCAACCAGGTGATGCACGTCCACGGGCTGGGGCAGCAGTGTCTGCTGACGGGCGAAGGCCAGCAGGCGCTGAATCAGCGAGGCCGCGCGCGAGGCATTCTGCCGGACGATGCCGAGCATGTGCCGGCTGTCCTGCTGACGCCCCTGGACCAGCCGTTTGTCCGCCAGCTCCAGCGCGCCGAGAATGCCGCCCAGCAGGTTGTTGAAGTCGTGGGCAATGCCGCCGGTCAGCTGGCCGATGGCTTCCATCTTCTGCGACTGACGCAAGGCTTCCTCGGTCTGGCGCAGGCGCTCCTGCTCCTTGACCCGCTCGGTGATGTCGTAGGCGAACAGGTAGCCACCCTGAAGCCGACCATCGCTATCGAGCAGCGGGTTGTAGCGCATATCGTAGTGGCGTGGCGCGTCACGCGGGCCCAGGGTCACCGTTTCGACGAGCGCCTCGCCTGCCAGCATCCTTGGCCACACGGGTTCCAGCTTGGCCATGATCTCCGGCTGCCGGTCGAGGATGTGCGGGACGTAGTCGCCGATCTTGGGCGTGAAGCTGTGCAGGCGCTCGAAGGTCTCGCGCGCCGTTCGGTTGATGGCCACCAGGCGCATGTTGCTGTCCGCGGCGAACACATTGGCGAGGCTGTGGTCGACCAGTTCGCCGAGCAGCTTGTTGTTCAACTCGGTTTCGCCCACGCGCTTGTTTGCGCGTTCGAGCAGCAGGTTGCGGGCCTGCTCGCTGGCCGGGACTCCGGTGAACAGCACGGCCACGCGCCGGTCGTTGGCAGGGCCGAGGCGGTGGGCCGAGAGGGTGAGCAGGCGGTCGGTGACCTTCAGCCGTTGTTCGAAATGGCTCGGGCGCCCCGTACGCACGACCTCGGCAAAGCGCGAGACCCAGGCATCGGCCTCTTCCGGGATGAGCTCGCGAACCGTCTGCCCCATCTGCTTGCCATGCGCGGTGTGCTGTAGGCAGGCGTCGTTGCTGAGCAGGTAGCGGTAGTCGCTCAGTGGCCCGCCAGGGCCATCGAGCATCTCCAACACGCAGAAACCTTCGGCCATGTGGCTGCGCAAGAGCTGGAAACAGTCCAGCTCCAGGTCGCGTCTGGCCAGCCGGGCTTCGAGTTCGTCGATACGCGCCTGCAGTTGTTCGGATGAGGGTGTGCTGGACATAGGCTGGATCCAATCGGCCGGTCGCGAAACTATAACCGCGCCGTGGATTGCCCGCCATGCCGTCGCTAGAACGAGCGCACAATTCGCCCCAGTGTTTCCATGGCCTGTTCCGCGCCATCGCCCCATGGGCTGCCGTAGTTCAGGCGAATGCAGTTGCCAAAGCGCCGGGTCGGCGAAAAGATCGGTCCGGGCGCGATGCTGATGCCCTGGGCCAGGGCCATGTGGAACAGCTTCAGCGCGTCCATCTGTTCGGGCAGCTCCAGCCACAGGAAATAGCCGCCGTCCGGCCGGCTGACGCGGGTCTGTGCCGGGAAGTGGCGGGCGATGGCGGCGAGCATGTTGGCCTGCTGACCTTCGAGCGCATAGCGCAGTTTGCGCAGATGGCGGTCATAACCCCCGTGCTGCAGATAGTCGGCGATCGCGGCCTGGGCAGGCATCGAGGCGCACAGCGAGGTCATCAGTTTGAGCCGTTCGATCTTCTGCGCGAAGCGCCCGGCGGCGACCCAGCCGATGCGATAACCCGGAGCCAGGCTCTTGGCGAAGGAGCCGCAATGCATCACCAGGCCTTCGGTATCGAACGCCTTGGCCGGTTTTGGGGCTTGCTGCGAGTAGTACAGTTCGGCATAGACGTCGTCTTCGATCAACGGCACCTGGTGACGGCGCAGCAGTTCGACCAGCGCCTGCTTCTTCGCTTCCGGCATGCTGGCGCCCACCGGGTTCTGGAAGTTGGTCATGCACCAGACGGCCTTGACCGGATGTTTCTCCAGGGTCTGGGCGAGCACGCCCAGGTCCATGCCCTCGCGTGGATGTACCGGAATCTCCACGGCCTTGAGCTTGAGGCGCTCGAGCACCTGCAGGCAGGCATAGAAGGCGGGGGCCTCGATGGCCACCAGGTCGCCTGGCTGGGTGACGGCCTGCAGGCACAGGTTCAGCGCTTCCAGCGCACCGTTGGTGATCAGCAGTTCCTCCATCGGCAGCATCAGCCCGGCAACCATGTAGCGCAGGGCGATCTGCCGGCGCAGTTGCGGGTTGCCCGGCGACAGGTCAGTGACCACCATGCGCGGGTCCATGGCCCGGCTGGCGCTGGCCAGGGAGCGGGCCAGGCGCTGCAGGGGGAACAGGGTGGGGCTGGGGAAGGCCGAGCCGAACGGCACGGTGTGCGGATCCTTGATCGAGTCGAGGATCGAGAACACCAGCCCGCTCACGTCCACGTCGGTGGACTCGGTGGCCGGTGCCTGCGCCTGTGGTTCGCTGAACGGGCGTGGGGCGTGGGCATTGACGAAATAGCCCGAGCGCGGCCGGGCTCGGATCAGGCCTCGGCGTTCCAGCAGGTAATAGGCCTGGAACACCGTGGACGGGCTGACCCCGTGGGTCTGGCTGGCATAGCGTACCGAAGGCACGCGCTGGCCGGGGCCAAGCACCCCGGAGCGGATCAGTTCGGCAATGTCGTCGGCGAATCGTTCGTAGCGTTTCATTATGGCTTTGGCAGGCAAGGTGAAGGTCAGTGTAAGGGATCAGCGATTCATCGGCGCGACGAAACGGCTGCGCGCGGTGCCGCGTACGCCTGGCTGGTCGCTGTCCTGGATCTCGAAGGTCAGTTCCTGGGAACTGCTGGCCGGGCGGTCGGCGAGCATCGCCACCGAGACCGGCAGCTCGCTCATCTCGCCGGCGGCGAGGGTGAAGTCGGTGCGCCCGTGCAGCTCGAAACCGTCGGCGTCCACCAGGCGCAGGCGATAGTGCTGGGGTTCCTGGGTCTTGTTGATGATCTTGAGCAGGTAGATGTTCTCGATCTGGCCCAGGGCATTCTCGCGGAACAGGCCACGGTCCTTGATCACGTCCATCGACACCATCGGGCGCATCTGCAGGGCGACCACCAGGGCGCCGATCATCACCACCAGGGCGGCGGCGTAGCCCAGCAGGCGGGGGCGCAGCCAGTGGGTCCTGCCGCCTTGCAGGTTGTGCTCGGACTTGTAGCCGATCAGGCCGCGGGCGTAGTTCATCTTGTCCATCACCCCGTCACAGGCGTCGATGCACGCGGCGCAGCCGATGCAGGCCATCTGCAGGCCGTCGCGAATGTCGATGCCGGTCGGGCACACCTGCACGCACAGGGTGCAGTCGATGCAGTCGCCCAGGCCCTGGCTGCGCGGGTCGCTGCCTTTCTTGCGCGGGCCGCGCGCCTCACCGCGGCTGGGGTCGTAGGCCACCGCCAGGGTGTCCTTGTCGAACATCACGCTCTGGAACCGTGCGTAGGGGCACATGTGCATGCACACCGCTTCGCGCAGCCAGCCGGCGTTGAGGTAGGTGGCGGCGGTGAAGAACAGGATCCAGAACAGTGCCACGCCGCCCAACTCGAAGCTGAACAGCTCGGCGGCCAGCGGACGGATCGGGGTGAAGTAGCCGACGAAGGTCAGCCCGGTGAGCAGGCCGATGGCCAGCCACAGGCCATGCTTGAAGCCGCGCCGGGCGATCTTCTCCACGCCCCAGGGGGCGGCGGCCAGCTTGATGCGTTGGTTGCGATCGCCCTCGGCGATCTTTTCGCACCACATGAACAGCCAGGTCCAGGTGCTCTGCGGGCAGCTGTAGCCGCACCAGACGCGGCCGGCGAACACGGTGATGGCGAACAGGCCGAAGGCGCAGATGATCAGCAGCGCCGACAGCAGGATGAAGTCCTGGGGCCAGAAGGTCGCGCCGAAGATGTGGAACTTGCTGTCGGCCAGGTCCCAGAGCACGGCCTGGCGGCCGTTCCACTGCAACCAGGCCGTGCCGAAGAACAGCGCGAACAGCAAGCCGGCGAAGGCGATGCGCAGGTTGCGGTAGAAACCGGTGAAGCTGCGCGTATGAATGCCGCCATCCGCATGGCTTTTGCTCTTTTGCGGGGCGGCAGGGGCAATCTCGATGACTCGGAAGGGGATTCTATCGCTCATGGTTCATCGCTCATCAGGCCTCTATCAGGCCCAGGCACTATGGCGGTGGATCTGTTTGCAGCACAGACTCAGCTATGGCGATAAAAACCGTATCAGATTTCTCCTGCCGCAATGAAAGGCCTTGATTCACGGAGGTTGTAGCGGTGGCCTGCAGGCACGTGCGGCCATACACCGCACCCGCTCGGCGGATCGCTGGCACTGTTCGCCAGGTACCGCGGTCGACTCCATAGAAGCCGGAGGGCCTGCTGGAGATACGAGATGGACGCACTGTGGAGTTCGATCGTTGCGGTGATACAGGCCGAGTTCGCCGATGTCACCGATGAACGTGAGGTGATTCGGATCCTGCTGCGCCTGCTGATGGCTGCGGTGCTGGGTGCGGTGCTGGGGTTCGAGCGCGAGAGCAAGGGCAAGTCGGCTGGTGTGCGCACACACATGCTGGTCTCCATGGGCGCGGCGTTGTTCGTGCTGGCGCCGAGCATGGCCGGTGCCGATGAGCAGGCGCTGAGCCGGGTGATCCAGGGCATCGTCGCCGGCATCGGCTTCTTGGGTGCCGGGACCATCCTCAAGGGCCATGGCCAGGACACTCACCATGTGAAGGGCCTGACCACCGCGGCAGGATTATGGATGACTGCCGCCATCGGCACCGCCGCCGGCATGGGGCGAGAAGCCACGGCGTTGATCAGCACCGTGCTGGCATTGCTGGTGCTGGCGAGCATGCCGCTGGTGGTGGAGAAGGTGGAAGGCGAAAACGGGGAGGGTGGAAAGCACTGAGGGGAGCCGAAGCTCCCCTCAAAGCGATGTTGCCTGCTCTTTATTGTTATTGGAGACGGGCCTGTTGTTGTTTTTGTCGACCGTTGTCCCTGCACTGCGGGGCCCCCAACCGGGGCCAAGAGCAAACGTATTTTTTTGAGCGCTGACCTGCGTTCATCCAACGTGATCCAACCGTGACCGCCGCTACCTTGCAGGTAGTTTTATTGTTCTGTGTCAGGTTGCGGGTTACCCCTGGAAAGCACGTCGACTCCAAAAAAATCTGCTTGCTACGTCTCTGCCGTATTGTTCTTGTTATGTCAGAGCCGTTCTCTGTTGTTTTTATTGGGTATCGCGTTTTTTGTTCTTGTTATGCCAGAGATATAGCAGGTGGCGTGCCAACTTTTTAAATCGCTTTAAAATCAATGACTTAACTGTTTTAGAGGAAAAATTGGCACATGAAATTCTGTCGAATTGTTTCCCTGTTACCCGATTTTTTTCTGGGAAGCGTGTAGGCGGTAACACTCCACCCACACCTTTGTGACAGCCGTATGACTCAGTGCGCGCTGCGTGCCCGCGCCACCCGTGACCCGGTAACACGTCCCAGCACTTCGCTGATCCGCAGGCCTGCGGCGATCAACCGGTCCAGGTCGATGCCGGTGTCGATACCCAGGCCCTGCATCAGGTACACCACGTCCTCGCTGGCGACATTGCCGGTGGCGCCTTTGGCGTAGGGGCAGCCGCCGAGGCCCGCCACCGAACTGTCGAACACGGCGATGCCTTCCAGCAGGCTGGCATAGACGTTGGCCAGGGCCTGGCCATAGGTGTCGTGGAAATGTCCGGCCAACCGCTCGCGCGGTACCTGGGCCGAGACCACCTCGAACAGGCGGCGGGTATCGCCGGCGGTGCCGGTGCCGATGGTGTCGCCCAGGGACACCTCGTAGCAGCCCATCTCGTGCAGGGCGCGGGCCACTGGGGCGACCTGCTCGGCGCCGATTCGGCCCTCGTAGGGGCAGCCGAGCACGCAGGACACATAACCGCGCACCCGCACGCCATGGTTGCGAGCGGCTTCCATGATCGGTTCGAAGCGGGCGAGACTGTCGCTGATCGAACAGTTGATGTTGCGTTGGGAGAAGGATTCGGAGGCCGCGGCGAATACCGCGACCTCCTTCACGCCTGCCGCCAGGGCATCCTCGAAACCGCGCAGGTTGGGCGCCAGCGCCGCGTAGGTGACACCCTCGCGCTGGCGGATGCCGGCGAACACTTCGCTGGAACCGGCCATCTGCGGTACCCATTTGGGCGAGACGAAGCTGCCGACTTCTATATAGGCGAGGCCCGCCTCGGTGAGGTCGTCCACCAATCGCACCTTGTCGGCGACGCTGATGGGCTGGGCTTCGTTCTGCAGGCCGTCGCGAGGGCCGACTTCGACCAGGCGAACGTTCTCGGGCAATGACATGGTGGAGTTCCTGTGGCGGATCAACGGTTGTTGTGCGACGGGTTCAGGGTGGCGGCCAGGGCCTGCTCGCAGCGTTCCTGGGCGGTGTCCAGCTCCAGGTGCATCTGCTGGATGTCGAGCATCTGCTGTTCGAGCTGGGCGCGACGTTCGGCGATCTTGGCCAGCATGCTGGTGAGCTGTTTCTGGTTGCCGCCGGAGGGGTCGTAGAGCTCGATCAGCTCGCGGCACTCGGCCAGCGAGAAACCAATGCGCTTGCCCCGCAGGATCAGCTTGAGGGTGACCTTGTCGCGGGCCGAGTAGATGCGTTCCAGACCGCGGCGTTCGGGGCTGAGCAGGCCCTGCTCCTCATAGAAGCGGATGGCCCGGGTGGTGATGTCCAGCTCGCGGGACAGGTCGGAAATGCTATAGGTCTGGCTGCTCATGCTAGGGCTCGGGGGAGGTGATGCAGGTAACCTAATGCCCGCTTGACGTATACGTCAAGCGGGGTATGCGAACGACTCCTCATGGGATCTTGTTCAACCGGCCTGCACCGATTTCCGGTACCCGTTGGGTGTCTGCCCGGTGAGCCTCTTGAAGAACCGTGCAAAGTAGGTCGGATCAGTGAATCCCAGGCTATCGGACAACTGCCCGATGCTCATGCGTGTGTACGCCAGGTTGCGTCGCGCTTCCAGCAGCACTCGCTGATGGATGAGCTGCAGTGCGGTCTGCCCCGTCAGCGTGCGGCACAACTGGTTGAGCTGCACGCTGGTGATGGCCATCCGGCGGGCGAAAACGTCCACGCCCAAGTGTTCCCGGTAGTGCGCTTCGATCAGGCGCAGGAAGCGACCGAGCGACTGCTGGTCGCGCTCGTCCCGGCTGCGCGGCTGCAGGGCTTGCTGCTGGCGGCTGAGCCAGACCATCAGTGCGGTGACCAGCGCCTGCAGCATGGCTGCGCGGGCCGGTGCGTTGCCCTGGTATTCCTGCTGGAGGGTATCGATCAGGCGGTGCAGGCGCGACCGATCCTTGCCCAGCGGATAGCAGCGTGGCGCCGCCAGCATGTGCAACGCCACACCCAGGCGCTGCTCCAGCTCGCTCAGCAGGGCGGTGCCGAAGGTCAGCACATGCCCCTGGATATCGGCACTGAAATGAAAGCCATGCACGGTCAGCGGTGGCACCACCTGGATCGCGGCTTCGCGGATGACGCTGTGCCGTCCTTCGATCTCCACCCGCGCTTCACCCCGCTGCACATAGAGCAGCTGGAACAGCTCGGCATGCTGGTGCGGTTTGATTTCCCAGTGGTGCAGACGGCTGCGCGCGGGGATCGACTCGCAGTGCAGCAGGTCGGTGTCCGGCCAGGCGCGGTTCTCGCCGTAAAGCTGGAAAAGCGGGATGCCGGGGAGAGGGCTATGCATGGGGCGTGGCCTGTCCGTTAATCGAACATATTTTTCAAAAGTGCAGCTTTGCCATCGGATATCGCACTTTTTGTCAGGTTGATGCCATTAAAAATACAGGTGAAAACCCTAACAGCAGATGCCCGCCACTGCCAGGCGGGCACGCTCATCATGAGACAACAACAATGAAAACTCAGGTTGCAATCATCGGCGCCGGTCCTTCCGGCTTGTTGCTGGGCCAGTTGCTGCACCGGGCGGGCATCGACACGCTGATCGTCGAACGCCAGAGTGCCGAATACGTGCTGGGGCGGATTCGCGCCGGCGTGCTCGAACAGGGCACGGTCGACTTGCTGCGCGAGGCTGGCGTGGCCGAGCGCATGGACCGCGAAGGGCTGGTGCACGAGGGCGTCGAGTTGCTGGTCAACGGTCGCCTCCAGCGCCTGGATCTCAAGGCGCTGACCGGCGGCAAGACCGTGATGGTCTACGGCCAGACCGAAGTCACCCGTGACCTGATGCAGGCGCGTGAGCAGAGCGGGGCGCCGATCATCTATTCGGCGAGCAATGTGCAGCCCCATGGCATCGACGGCGAACGGCCCTACCTGACGTTCGACCAGGAGGGTCGCCAGCATCGTGTCGACTGCGACTACATCGCCGGTTGCGACGGCTTCCACGGGGTGGCGCGCCAGAGCATCCCGGCCGGCGCGCTGAAACTCTACGAGCGAACCTATCCGTTCGGCTGGCTGGGCCTGCTGGCCGATACCCCGCCGGTCAGCCATGAGCTGATCTATGCCCAGCACGAGCGCGGCTTCGTCCTGTGCAGCCAGCGCTCGCGCACGCGCAGTCGCTACTACCTGCAGGTGCCCCTGGACGAGCGGGTGGAGGACTGGCCGGATGCGCGCTTCTGGCACGAACTCAAGGCCCGCTTGCCCGAGGAGGTGGCCGCGCAGGTGGTCACCGGGCCGGCGCTGGAGAAGAGCATCGCGCCGCTGCGCAGCCAGGTGGTCGAACCCATGCAGCATGGCCGGCTGTTCCTGGTGGGCGATGCCGCGCATATCGTCCCGCCCACCGGGGCCAAGGGCTTGAATCTGGCGGCCTCGGACGTCAACTACCTGTACCGGATACTGGTCAAGGTGTATCGCGAGGGGCGCACCGAACTGTTGGCCCGCTACTCGCCCCTGGCCCTGCGTCGTGTCTGGAAGGGCGAGCGCTTCAGCTGGTTCATGACCCGCTTGCTGCACGACTTCGGCGAGCACCAGGATGCCTGGGATCGCAAGATGCAGGAGGCCGACCGCGAGTACTACCTCGGGTCGCCCGCGGGGTTGGCCAATATCGCCGAGAACTATGTGGGGCTGCCGTTCGAGGCCGTGGAATAGGGGCGGGCCGCTTCGCGACCCATCGCGGCATGCCGCGCGTTCGATTCTATTTCTCCAGCAGGCTGACCATCTCTCGATACCCGCGCTGACGCGCATGCGCCAGCGCGGTCACTCCGTCCTTGTCGGCAATCGACCGGTCCGCCCCGGCCGCCAGCAGCCGACGCACGATTTCCACATGCCGTGGGCCACCATCGCCGAGAATCACCGCCTCGAGCAGCGCGGTCCAGTGCAGGCGGTTGAGATGGTCGACATCCACGCCGGCATCGATGAGCAGTTGCACGGTCTGCACATGCCCGCGCTCGGCAGCCGGGATCAGTGCGGTGCCACCGTAGCGGTTGGTGCTGCCGAGGTCGGCGCCATGGGCGAGGGTCAGGCGCAGGATGTCGTTCAGGCCCCGCGCCCCGGCATACAGATAGGGACTGTCGTTGATGCTGTCCTTGGCGTTGACGTCGGCGCCGGCGTCGATCAGCACCTTGGCTGCATCCACTTGGTTGGCATGGGTCGCCACCAGCAGTGCGGTCTGGCCCTGGTCGTTGCGCGCATCCACCTGGGCGCCCTGGTCGAGCAGTTGACGGATGGCAGGCGCATCGCCCCGGCGGGCGGCCTCGAGCAGGTCAGCGTTCATGGCGGGGGTCTCGGCTTTGGCGGCAAGGCAGGTGAACAGGGTCAGCAGCAAGGCGGTGAAGGACAGGCGCATGGGCAGGGTTCCTGATATGGCGTGGTTCGATGCTAGGCAACCTGTGGTTGTAGCAGAAGTGAATTATCTGGATGAAACCCAGTGCGTTTGCGAATGTTGCCGGGTGTTCGGGCCCATGGTAGAAGTCAGGCTCGTCATTCATAAGTTGAATACCAGGATGTCTACCAGCGTGAAATCGAATAGGACACTGTTCGACCTTGACCTGTTGCGGGCCATCGTCGTGGTGGCCGACTGCGGCAGCTTCACCACCGCCGCCGCGCGCCTGCACTCGACGCAGTCCACCATCAGCCAGAAGGTCCGGCGCCTCGAAGAGATGGTCGGCCATCGCCTGCTGGTGCGCGGCAACCGCGACGTGCTGCCTACCGACGCCGGGCAGACCCTGCTGGGTTATGCCCGGCACATGCTGGCGCTCAACGACCAGATGCTCGAGGCCCTGGCAGGTGCCATGGTGGGCGTCACCGTGCGCCTGGGCGTGCCGGAGGACTTCGTCGGGGGGCGCACCACCAATGCCTTGTCCGCGTTCAGCCGGCGCCATCCCCAGGTCAAGCTGGAGGTCACCAGCGGGCTGTGCCGTGACCTCAGCCAGGCCTACGACAATGGCGAGCTTGACCTGGTGCTGCTCAAGCAGCGGCGCAACAGCCGCGAAGGCGTGGCCTGCTGGCCGGAGCGGCTGCAATGGATCGACAGTGCGCGGATGCCGGCCTTCGAGCTCGACCCCGTGCCGCTGGTGACCTTCCCGCCGCGGGGGCTGTACCGCGACGACATGATCAGCGCGATCGAAGGCATGGGCCGGCGCTGGCGGATCAGTTTCACCAGTTCGAGCCTGAGCGGCATCCAGGCGGCGGTGGCCGATGGCATGGGCATCAGCCTGCTGCCGCCCCGGGCGGCGAGCGGCGAACATCGAGTGCTCGGCGCCGGGCAGGGGCTGCCGGAGGTGGACAGCTACGAGATCGTCATCGTGCACCGGCCCACGGCGGATGTGATGGTCAAGGCCCTGGCCGAAGTGCTGACCGAGCTGCTGGCGATGCAGGCGATCTGAAACGCGACGGCCTCACTCCCCGCAACAGTGTGGCTTGCCGGCGGCACCTTCATAGCGATCGTGGTGACGTACCCAGTCCATCGTGCCTTCCTCGTTGCGCCCCAGCGGAGCGAGGTCGAGGAAGTTGTAGGTATTGACCAGGATGTCCAACCCCCGGGCGTAGGTGGAGTAGGTGTGATAGAGCGTGCCATCGGCTTCCCGGTAGAACGCGCTGAGGCCGGGCAATTCGTTCTCGTTTCCGGCATAGGGCTCGTAGTTGTAGCGGGCGCTGCCATCGGTGGCGACGCTGACCCCGAAATCCTGGTTGAAGCTGCTCCCGTGTGACGAAAACCAGGGAAAGCGCCAGCCCATGCGCTGGCGAAACGCCTGGAACTCGGCGTAGGGCGCCCGCGACACCGCGACCAGGCTCACGTCGTGGTGCGCCAGGTGCAGGTTGGCGCCGTCGAAGTGATCGGCCAGGAACGAGCAGCCCGGGCAACCCTCGTTCCAGCCTTCGGCAAACATGAAGTGATAGACCAGCAATTGGCTGCGTCCATCGAACAGCTCGGCCAGGGTCAGTTCGCCGTTCGGTCCGTGGAAGCGGTAATCCTGCTCGACCCGCACCCAGGGCAGGGCGCGGCGGGCGGCGGCCAGCTCATCGCGCTGGTGGGTGAAGGCCTTCTCGTGCAGCCACAACTGCTCGCGGGCGGCGAGCCACTGGCTGCGTGAAACCACGGCGTGCTTGTGTTCGGCATTGCTCATGGCGGCGACTCCAGGGGGGTGGATTCATCGACTGGTCGAATGACGCCCCGGCGTTTCGACAGCAAGCACTCCTTGGCCGACAGACGGTGGAAACCGAGTGGGGCTGCTTCGCACCTTCGATGGCAGGATCACATGCCCTCGATCAAGTCCCACAGGCGCGGATCGTCGTAATGCTCGATCACCAGCCGCGCCCCGGCTGCCTGCAGCCGCTCCGGCGTCTGCGTGGTCGCCAGCCCCACGGTGAAGATCCCGGCGTCCACCGCCGCCTTGACGCCCGGCAGCGAATCTTCGAAGGCCAGCGCCTGCCCGGCGCTGGCACCCAGGCGCTGCAGGCCGGTGAGGTAGGGCAGCGGGTCGGGCTTGGGGCGCTCCAGCTCGTCGGCGACCAGCACATGCTCGAAGCGCTCGCCCAGGCCCATGGCCGAGAGCATGTGCTCGGCGTTCAGGCGCGGCGCATTGGTCACCACGCACATGCCGATGGCGTGGCGTTCGGCGTAGGCCAGCAGGCGGAGCAGGCCAGGCAGGGGCGACAGGGTCGGGGACAGCTCGCGGAACAGCGCCTCCTTGCGTTCTGCCAGGGCCTGGCGCCGGGCCGCGTCGGCCTCGGGAAACAGGTCGGCGAACAGCAGTCCGTTGGAACGACCACTGACCTGCGTGTCGAACTGCTCCTGGGTCAGTTCACGGCCATCGTGGTCGTGCAGCAGCGTGCGAAAGGCCTGCAGGTGCAGGGTGTCGGTGTCAGTGAGAGTCCCATCGAGGTCGAACAGCAGGGCGGTCAGCATCGGGCATCCTGGAGTCATCGGAGCGGAACGCTGGATTTTTCCATCAGGGAAGGCGTTTGCACAATCGGAGTTTCCCATCGTTCACCAAACAGAACGCTGTGAGGCGTCTGATCGACCTAGCGTGGAGGGTGTCGTCAGCTACTGTTAACCCCTGCGGCCTGAAAACCCTCGAACGAATGACAAAAGGCCATCTCGGATGACTAGCCGCCACGCGAACAGATACCTGCTTCTCCCTCTCTTGGGCATTGGCCTGGCGCTGGCCTCGCCCGCGCAGGCCGACAATGCCCTGGGGCAGCAGGACAACATCTTCACCGGCGTTAATGAGCGACAAGCCGTCGAGCTGCGTATCCCACCGGGCTTGATCGAGGGGGCGCGCCTGGATGCCCTGGTCAGGAACTATTACTTCCAGCGCGACAACCATTCCGATCTGGTGAGTCGCGATCCCACCGAATGGGCTCAGGGTTTTCTCTTTTCGTTCAGGTCCGGGTTTACCGATACGCCGCTCGGGGTGGGCGTGGACGCGCATGCCTTTCTCGGGCTCAAGCTCGATGGCGGCGGTGGCAGTGGCGGCGCCGGCCTGCTCCCGCTGGACGCTGCGCTCAGGCCGGAGGACGAATTTGCCAGCGCGGGCGCGGCGCTCAAGTTCAGGTACCTCGATACGCTGGTCAAAGCCGGCGACCAGCTGGTTGAAAACCCCATCCTCGCCAGCGGGACGAGCCGCCTCTTTCCGCAGGCGTATCGTGGCGTCACCCTGAAGAACCAGAGCGTCGCGAACCTGTGGCTGGATGCGGGCTTCGTGGAGAGCACCCGCCTGCGCAACCAGAGCGGCCACTCCCACCTGGTCACCGCCTACGGCGCGCGTGATCATGCCGGCGTGGCCGCGGACCGCGAAAGCCCCCATATCGGTTGGCTGGGTGCTGTCTACGGCCGTCCGCAAGGGCTGCAGCTGACGGTCTACGGCGGCCAGCTCGAGGACATGTGGAACCAGTACTATCTGGGGGTCTCCGAGGTCGTGCAGGTCAGCGAGGCGCTGGTGCTCAAACCCTACCTGCACTACTACAAGACCCGGGACCAGGGGCGCAGCCAGCTGGGCGACATCGACAACGACACCTACAGCGCCGGCATCAGCGCCACGGCCCATGGCCAGACCCTGACCCTCGGGCTGCAGAAGGTCGACGGCAGGACGCCTTTCGACTACATCACGCAGAACGACCGGATCTTTCTCTACCTCAGCAACTCCCAGCAGTTCGCCGACTTCAACGGCCCCGGCGAAAAGTCCTGGCGCCTGCAGTACGAGACGAACCTGGCCCCGCTGGGGATGCCTTCGTTGCAGTTCACCGCCGGTTACACGCGGGGCGAGGCGGACCTGACCCGTGTCGATCCCGGCAGCATCGGCTATGGCTACATCTACAACCCCGATGGCAAGCACGCCAAGCACTGGGAACGCGATCTGGCCGTCAAGTACCAGGTGCCTGCCGGGCCGGCGAAGGACCTGTCGATGACCCTGCGCTGGGCGACTCATCGCGAGGGCGATGGCTATACCGCGCCAGGCAATACCCGGGGCAACTCAAGCGCGGACGAGTACCGCTTGATCGTCGACTATCCACTCAGCCTGTTCTGACCGTCGAGGCGTCGCGACGAAGGGGGCTGTTCAGTGTGCGTCGAAAAGAGTACAAATGTGCTCCATGGACACTTTATCTCCCAAGCGCCGCGCCATTCTCGACTTCATTCGCGAGCGCATCACCGATCAGGGCCAGCCACCGTCGCTGGCCGACATCGCCGAGGGCTTCGGTTTCGCGTCGCGCAGCGTGGCGCGCAAGCACATCACCGCACTGTGTCAGGCCGGCTTCATCGACGTCACGCCCAACCAGGCGCGCGGTATCCGCCTGGCCGAGCCGTTGCGCCGGCCGGAGATCCTCGAAGTACCGGTGCTCGGCCAGGTTGCCGCCGGCGCCCCGATCGGCCCCGACCTGGATATCCACGAGCAGCTGCTGCTCGACCCCAGCCTGTTCCGGCGCACGCCCGACTACCTGCTCAAGGTGCGTGGCGACTCGATGATCGACGACGGCATCTTCGACGGCGACCTGGTCGGCATCCGTCAACAGGGCGAGGCCCGTGATGGCCAGATCGTGGTCGCCCGGCTCGATGGCGAGGTCACCATCAAGCGCCTGCAGCGTACCGCTGGCGGTTATCGACTGTTACCGCGCAACCCTGCCTATGCCCCCATCGACGTGAGCCCCGAGCGCGAATTCTTCATCGAAGGCGTGTTCTGCGGCCTGCTGAGGCGTGACTGATGGGCGCGGTGATCGAACTCGATCGCTTGCTCGACCAGCGCCAGGTGTGGCGTGGGCGGCAGGTACAGGCACGTCCGTCGGGGCTGCAGCCCAGCGGCCATGCCGCGCTCGACGCATGCTTGCCGGATGGCGGCTGGCCGGCGGCGGCGCTGAGCGAGCTGCTGCTGGCCAGCCCGGGCTGTGGCGAACTGCAATTGCTCTGGCCCACCCTGGCCCGGCTGACCGGGCAGGGCGAACGGGTGCTGCTGGTGGCGCCGCCGTTCATTCCCTATGCGCCGGCCTGGCAGGCAGCGGGGGTTGATCTGCGCTGGCTGGTGCAGGTCGACGCCGAGGCGAAGGATGCCCTGTGGGCCGCCGAGCAGTGCCTGCGTTCGGGCAGTTGTTCGGCGGTGTTGTGTTGGCCGGAGCGCGCCGATGACCGCGCCTTGCGGCGCCTGCAGGTGGCCGCGGAAACCGGCGACGCCCTGGCGTTCGCCTGCCGCCCGCAGCAGGCCGCGCTGAATCCGTCGCCCGCCGCGCTGCGTATCGCCATCGACAGCCGCCCGGCGCAATGGCGGGTACTCAAGTGCCGTGGCGGCCTGCCGCCCGTCATGCCCATTGTCTGCCCCGGGCGGGGGTGATGCGCCATGCTCTGGGCCTGCATCCTGCTGCCACAGCTGGCGCTGGATACCATCCTGCGCGAGCGTGACGACCCTGACACACCGCTGGTGCTGATCGGTGGCCCGACCCAGCGCCGTGTGCTCCAGGCGGTCAACGGCGCCGCCAGCGCGCTGGGCCTGCGCGCCGGGCAGACCTTGACCGCCGCCCGCGCCCTGGCCGACGGATTCACCTGCGTCGAGGTCGACCCGGCGCGCATCGAGCAGATGCAGCAACTGCTGGCGGCCTGGGCCTACCGCTTCAGTGCCCAGGTCAGCCTGCATTACCCCCGCGCCTTGTTGCTGGAGGTCGGCTCGAGCCTGCAACTGTTCGGGCCCTGGCCGCTGTTCGAGGCGCGCCTGCGCCAGGAACTGGCGGAACTGGGGCTGCGCCAGCGTATCGTCCTGGCCAGCAACCCGGTGGCGGCCCGAGTGCTCGCCAATGGCTACGATGGCCTGGCCCTGACTTGCCCGGAGGCGACCCGTGCCACGCTGTTGACCCTGCCTGTGGATCGGGTCGGCTTGCCTGCCGAGGCGGCGCAGGCCTTCGCCCGCATGGGCCTGCGCCAGCTGGGGCAGGTACTGGCATTACCCCGTGATGCCCTGGCCAGGCGTTTCAGCGCCCAGGTGCAACTGCATCTGGACCAGTTGCTGGGCCTTCGCACGCTGGGGTTGGACTTCTACCAGCCGCCCGATCGTTTCGAGGCCCGGCTCGAATTGAACTTCGATGTCGAGTCACACCAGGCGTTGCTGTTCCCCTTGCGCCGCCTGGTCAGCGACCTGGCGGTGTTCCTGGCCGGGCGTGACTGCGGGGTGCAGCGTTTCGCACTGCACCTGGAACACGCTGACGGTGAAGACACGCTGCTGCAGGTCGGCCTGCTGGCGGCCGAGCGTGATGCCACGCTGTTGTTCGAGCTGGCGCGTGGACGCCTGGAGCCACTGCGCATCCCGGCGCCAGTGCGCAACCTGCGCTTGGTCGCCGCCGACCTGCCACCTTTCGTACCCCCGCACCAGGCGTTGTTCGACCCGCGTGCGCAGCAGGCTCAGCCCTGGGAGCAACTGCGCGAACGCTTGCGCGCGCGGCTCGGCGATGACGCGGTCAAGGGCATGCGGGCCGAGGCGGACCATCGCCCCGAGTGCGCCTGGCAAGGCGCCGAGCAAGGTGCTGCGGGGCGTCTGGTGATGGCACCTGGCAGCCGCCCCGGGTGGTTGCTGCCAGCGCCCCGGCCCCTGTCCGAAGCCGGTCTGCAACTGCTGGGGCCGGCCGAGCGTATCGAGTCCGGCTGGTGGGACGGTGGCGATGTACGGCGTGATTATTACCGCATCGAAACCCACAATGGCCTGCGCGGCTGGGCCTTCCGTGACCTGGCCGCGCCGGGACCGCTGTGGTTGCAAGGCTGGTTCGCATGAGCCGCCAGGGTTACGCAGAGCTGCATTGCCTGTCGAACTTCAGCTTTCAGCGCGGCGCCTCCAGTGCCGATGAGCTGTTTCGCCGTGCCCGGGAACAGGGCTACCAGGCACTGGCGATCACCGACGAATGCACCCTGGCAGGTATCGTTCGCGCCTGGCAGGCGGCCAAGGAGCACCAGCTGCGGCTGATCGTCGGCAGCGAGGTCCGGGTGCATCAGGGGCCGAAGCTGGTCCTGCTGGTGCAGGACCTCACCGGTTACCAGAACCTGTGCGCGCTGATCACCCATGCGCGACGGCGGGCGCCGAAGGGGCAATATCGATTGCTGGTCGAAGACCTCCAGGCCCATCACCACGGCCTGCTGGCGCTGTGGGTGGCCGAGCCGGGTGATGTCGCCGATGGCGAGTTGCGGGCCATCTTTGGCGAGCGGCTGTGGCTGGCGGCGCACCTGCACCGTGGAATTGACGACGCCGCACGTCTCGTGGGCCTGCAGGCGCTGGGTCGGCGCTTGGCCATCCCCCTGGTCGCCTGTGGCGATGTACACATGCATGTGCGCGGGCGCCGTGCGTTGCAGGACTGCATGACCGCCATTCGCGAGCATTGCACGGTGGCCGAGGCAGGGCAGTTCCTGTTCGCCAATGGCGAGCGCCACCTGAGGTCGCTGGAGCAGCTGCGCGAGCTGTATCCCGGTGAGCTGCTGGCAAGCACCCTGGCGCTCGCTGAGCGCTGCACATTCGATCTTGCCGAATTGAAGTACCAGTACCCACGCGAGCTGGTACCCGAGGGGCATGCGCCGGCCAGCTGGCTGCGCGCGCTGTGCGAGCGCGGCCTGCCCGAGCGCTGGCCCCAGGGGGTCAGCGACAAGGTCCGCATGACGCTGGACAAGGAACTGGCCCTGATCGAAGAGCTGGGCTACGAGAGTTATTTCCTCACGGTCCACGACATCGTCGCCTTCGCCCGCAGCCAGCGCATCCTCTGCCAGGGCCGGGGCTCCGCAGCCAACTCGGTGGTGTGCTTCGTCCTCGGCATCACCGAGCTCGACCCCATGGCGCATCGCCTGCTGTTCGAGCGTTTCCTGTCCAGGGAGCGCAATGAGCCACCGGACATCGACGTGGACTTCGAGCATGATCGCCGCGAAGAGGTCATTCAGTACGTGTTTCGCCGCTATGGCCGGCACCGTGCCGCGCTGACCGCGGTGGTCAGCAGCTACCACGCCGCGGGCGCGGTGCGCGATGTGGCGCGGGTGCTCGGCTTGCCAGCCGACCAGGTGGATGCCCTGGCCAAGTGCTGCGGGCGCTGGAGCGACCGTATTCCCGACGCCGAGCGCCTGGCCGAGGCTGGCTTCGATCCGCAGAGCCCGTCGTTGCGACGCATTCTGGTGCTGGCGGGGGAGTTGATCGGTTTCCCCCGGCACCTGTCGCAGCACCCAGGTGGCTTCGTCATTTCCGAACAACCCCTGGACCAGCTGGTGCCGGTGGAGAATGCCGCGATGGCCGAGCGCACGGTGATCCAGTGGGACAAGGACGATCTGGACATGGTCGGCCTGCTCAAGGTCGATGTGCTCGCCCTGGGCATGCTCAGCGCGCTGCGCCGCTGCTTCGACCTGATCGCCCGGCACCGGGGACAGCAGTACACGCTGGCGACCCTGCCCAAGGAGGACCCGGCCACCTACGCCATGATCGGCCGCGCCGAGACCATGGGCGTGTTCCAGATCGAGTCACGGGCGCAGATGGCCATGCTGCCCAGGCTGAAGCCTGTCGAGTTCTATGATCTGGTGATCGAAGTGGCCATCGTGCGTCCCGGGCCGATCCAGGGCGACATGGTCCATCCGTTTCTGCGCCGTCGGCTTAAACAGGAGCCGGTCACCTATCCTTCGGAGAAATTGAAGGAGGTCTTCCACCGCACCTTGGGCGTCCCCCTGTTCCAGGAGCAGGTGATGGAACTGGCGATGGTCGCTGCCGACTACACCCCGGGCGAGGCCGACCAGCTGCGCCGCAGCATGGCCGCCTGGAAGCGCCATGGTGGTCTGGAGCCGCATCGCCAGCGGTTGATCGACGGCATGCTGCGCAACGGGTATGAGCGGGCTTTCGCCGAACGTATCTTCGAGCAGATCAAGGGCTTCGGCAGCTACGGTTTTCCTGAGTCCCATGCCGCCAGTTTCGCCTTGCTGTGCTATGCCAGCAGTTGGTTGAAGTGCCACGAACCGGCCATTTTCACCTGCGCCCTGGTCAACAGCTGGCCGATGGGCTTCTACAGTCCCGATCAGTTGCTGCAGGAGGCTCGTCGCCAGGGCGTCGAGGTGCGGCCCGTGGATGTGTTCCATAGTGAGTGGGACTGCACATTGGAGCCCGTGGGCGAGGGCGCGCTGGCCATTCGCCTGGGCTTGCGCCAGATCCGGGGCTTCAGCGCAGGAGATGCCGAGCGGTTGCGGCAGGCCAGGGCCGAACGAACGTGGCGCGATGTCGAAGACCTGTGCCTGCGGGCCGGGCTCGATGCCCGGGCCCGTGCCCGCCTGGCCGATGCCGGGGCGTTGCGCGGGCTGGCCGGTAACCGGCACCAGGCCCGCTGGCAGGTGGCGGCGGTGCAGGCGCAGTTGCCGTTGTTCGCCCTGGTCGAGTCGCAGCCCGAGCCGGCGGTCGAGTTGCCGGCACCGAGCGTGGCTGAGGACCTGGTCGCCGACTATGTCACGCTCGGCACCACCCTTGGCCCGCATCCCTTGCGGCTGCTGCGTTCGCGCTTGCGCGCACTGGGTTGTCGCAGCTCACGGGAACTGATGGAGGTCGAGCATGGCGACCACATCGCGGTGGCCGGGATCGTGGTCGGCCGGCAACGGCCCGGAACGGCCAGCGGGGTGACGTTCGTCACCCTCGAGGACGAGCACGGCATGGTCAACGTGGTGGTCTGGCGGGATCTGGCCGAGCGCCAGCGGCGGGCACTGGTGGGGTCGCAACTGTTGAAGGTGAGCGGTCGCCTGGAGCAGGAAAACGGAGTGCGACACCTGATTGCGCGGCGATTGGAAGATATCAGCCCGCTGCTGCAGGGGCTGGATGTGCGCAGCCGGGATTTTCACTAGGTTCCAGGCCAGTCAGCGACAAGCCCCCACATCGTTCGCCCGGGCTTCGAGCCAGGCGTCGTACGTATGGGGGCCGCGCCGTCATGGCCTGGCCGACGCTGAACTTTCCTCTTTCGGCTGGATCACGATCGCCAGGGCGTCCGGCTCGGGGCCGGTCTTCCAGCGCGCCTTCTCGGTCCAGTTGGCGGTACTGATCACGGCCACCTCATCGCCACCGCTGATCGCCACATACACCCGCTTGCCATCGGGCGACACCACGGCGCCGATGGGCAGCGCCTCTTCACCGAGCAGCGTGCGCCGGTACTCGGCACCTTCGCGGGCCAGGCCGATGCGCTTGATCTCTTTCTTGGCCATCACGTCGAACACCGCCAGCTCGGCGGATTTCGCGCAGGTCACCAGCGCATACTTGCCGTCCGGGGTCATGGCCACGCGGATAGGGAACATTCCCGTGCGCAGCCGGTCGGTGACCTCCAGGCGCTGGGCATCGACGATGACCACGTCATCGCCTTCGCGGTTGCTGACCCACACCTGCCTGCCGTCCGGTGTCACGGCGATGCCTTCGCTGCCGTTGCCGGTGGGAATCGTGGCGATCTTCTTCTTGTACAGCAGGTCGACCACCGACAGGCTGCCGCCGTCGACATGGGTGACATAGGCGCGATCGGCGCCCGGTGACAGCGCGACCATGTGTGGCTTGCCGCCGCCAACGTCGATGCGCTCGAGCACCTGGCCCTGGGCCAGGTCGACCAGCAGCAGGCGTTCGCTGTCCTCGGTGGTGACCACCACCCGCTGGCTGTCAGGCAGGAAGCGAATGCCGTGCGGGCGCGAGTCCTGCCCCAGGTCGATGGTGCGGACCACCGTGCGGCTCGGCCAGTCGATCACGCTCAGGCTGTTGTTGGCCGTGCCCTGAGCGCCATAGTTGCCGACCACCGCCAGCAGGCCGTTGTCACTGACCACCACTTCGTGCGGGCCAGTGCCGACCGGCAGGCGCAGCAGTTCTTTGCCGCTGCGGGTGTCCAGCGCCGAAATGCTGGCGTCGGCCTTGTTGCCCACCAGCAGCACATCGGCGGCGTTGGCCAGTGGTGTACAGGCAAGCAGGACCCCGGCCAGGGTCAGTGGGCGCAAATGAGCGGGAAGAGGGTGGGGCATTTCCAGTCTCCATTGGGTGGCGGTCCTTGTTGCATGCTCGTGGGATGTGACCGGAAAGGAGACACAAGAGTTTCATGCAATGCCTAGAGCGACATCAGAAACGCTTCCAGCGCCTGGCGTGCCGTACGAGGCAGCTGGCGGTAGCGTTCGCGGGCCGCCTCGGCCTCTGCGCCGTGCCAGAGGATCGCCTCGCTCAGGCTCCGGGCCCGGCCATCATGCAGGTAGCCACTGCCGGGCGCGACCGTCTGGCTCAGCCCGAGCCCCCACAGCGGTGGCGTCCTCCATTCGCGTCCGCTGGCGCGAAAGTCCTCGCGTCCGTCGGCCAGGCCCTCGCCCATGTCATGCAGCAGCAAGTCGCTGTAGGGCTCGATGCGTTGACGGGGCAGCGAGGGAAAATCCGGGTGTTCGCCAGTCTGCACCGAAGGCGTGTGGCAGGCGACGCAACCGAGAGCGGCGAACAACCGCTCACCCTCGATCACCTCGGGTTTGTCGCGATCACGCCGTGCAGGGACCGCGAGGTGGGCGAAGTAGTAATGCAGGTCGCTCAGTTGCAGGCCATCGAGTTCCGGCTCGCCGCCGACGGGTGCCTGCCGGCAGGCACGCTGCAGCGAGGTGCAGTTCTGCTGCGGATACAGTGGCGAGGTAATCCCCAGGTCACCGTGCATGGCGCTGGCGATCTGCTGCCTGAGGTCAGGCTGGTTGGCCTTGAGGCCGAAGCGACCAGGCTCCAGGCGCTTGCGCTCGACGCTCCACACTTGGTTGATCCGGCCTTTCACTCCGTCGGGTTTCGGCGCATCGGCCAGCGCTTGCAAGGTACTGGCCTCGATGGCTTCGAGCAGTCCCAGGCCGAATACCGGCGGCGCCACCCGGGCGGAGGTGCGTACCGGCCCCGGCAGGCCGTAGGCCAATGCCTCGAAGCGCAGGGCCGGTTTGCGCAGCATGACCGTTTCATCGTCGCCCAGCGGCAACGGATGTTCCTCCCAGTCGAGCAGCGCCCGGCCTTCGCCGGGCACACCGGGAATCCCCTGCTCGTTGAGCTGGTCGCCATAGAGCGGGTGGGGCGCGGGTTCGCCGTGTTCGCCGAGGCCCTCGACCGACAGCCGCACCAACATGCTGCGCATCGGCTCGTCGGGTTGTGCGGGCGCCTGGCCCCGGCCATTGCGCGGATGGCAGGCGATGCAGGTGATGCGGTTGTACAACGGGCCCAGGCCGTCGACCGCGGTGTCCAGCGACGGCGCGATCACCCAGGCCTGGTGGAACAGGCCACGACCACGAAAGAACCGCTCCAGCTGCGCATCCTCGACCAGGCCGGGCATGGGCTGGGCGAACGCCATGCGGGGGGCTTGCGCACAGACGTGCCCACTCGTACCCAGCAACATTAGCAACGCGATACGCAGACGCTTCACAGCCCCATCCCGTCGAGCAACCGTTCGGCCTCTGTGAAGTGCAGCGCGGCCTGGAACTGCCAGTCGATTTCGCGGCGCCCCAGTGCGTCCGTGGGTGATGCCTGCGATCCACGGTCCTGGCGCTGGGCGAACAGCGTCAGCAGCGCGGGCGAGTGTGCTTGTGCCGAGGTGAGCGGTGGTCGAGTAAGCTGTTCACGCACGGCCTGCAGATCGTGACCGGCGGCCTCGCCCGCGTGAACGCGCGCCCACAAGCCGCTCAGCCGTTCGTGCGGCAGGGCCAGCCACTGGCTGAAGACCGAACTGACCAACCCCAGCCGTTCGCGCGAGGCGTCGTTGCCGTAGCGGTAGGCGCCCTGGCGCGCGGCGGCGAATGGGTCGTGGTAGGCACCGGACAATTGGGCGTACACGCTCGGGCGCGCCGGCAGCTTGCGGATCTCCGGGTCGGCCAGCAGTTTCTGGCCGTCCGGCGACAGCACGAAGGCCGCGAAATCCCGTGCGCCCTGTACATGCCGGGCCTTGGCGGTGATCGCGATGTGGGCGGGGTTGAGCCCGCCATGGCGCGGATAGACGAAGCCTACGTCTTCGCCATTGGCGATCGCCGAGGCGACGAAGAAGTCGATGGACAGCCCCACCGCGACACGACCGCTGGTGACCTCGTCGGTCACCAGCGTGCCACCCCGGCTGACCAGCCGCGACTGTCCGGCCAGTTCGCTCCACAGTGCCCAGCCGCGGTCCCAGCCGTAGGCATCGAGGACGATATCGAGCATTACCGGGGCAAAGCCGACCCGGCCGGGGTCGGGCAGGGCGATGCGTGCGCGCAGGCGTGGGTCGAGCAGGTCGGACCAGTCCTTCGGTGGCGACAGCCCCAGTCGGCGCAACAGCGCCGGGTTGGTGGCGAAGCCGTAACCTGCCAGCTCGGTGGCCTGGTAGTGTCGATCGCGGTCGCGCAAAGGCATGCCGCCGATCTTCGCCGGCAGCCCGTCGAGGTCGATGCCCAGCGGTTGCCAGCCACCGCCCTGGGCCAGCCGAGCGAAGTTGCCGGGCGACGGCGCCCAGTACACATCGACGCCGCCCTGGTCGGGCTGCAGCAGGAAGGGCAGGGCATCGAAGCCCTGGCGCCAGATCAGGTGCAGACGGTGTTCGGGGTGGGCCTGGGCGAAGGCGTCCTCGAAGCGGGTCATCATCGCCTCGGGATAGCTGGTCAGCACCACCACCGGCTGCGCCTGCGCGGCCCCGGCCCACAGGGCGAGGGCCAGCAGCCATGGCTTACAGCGGCACATTGAACTGCACGAAGTAGTTGCGGCCCATTTCCGGATAGCCCTCGGTGTACGCGTAGAGACGGTCGAGCAAGTTGCGCACGCCGGCCTCGATGCGCAGATCGTTGGCGAAGGTGTAGCCGGTCTTGAGGTTGTAGACGGCGTACCCATTGGCGGTCTGGGTGCCGTCCGAGGCGCTGTAGCGGCGCGAGGCGGCCTCGACGCTGCCGGTATGGCGCCAGGCCCCCTGGTTCCAGGTGGCCGAGGCGAACAGGTTGTGGCGCGGGGTATCCACCGGGCGGATGTCCGGGTTGCTGCGGTTCTGGCGGTCCAGGTAGGTGTAGCTGGCGCCCAGCTGCCAGTCGCCGATATCGCTCTTCAGGCCCAGCTCCACGCCTTGGTTGCGAGCCTTGGCGATGTTCTGGTACTGCCCGCAGGGCGCCGCGCAGCCGGGCTGCGGCGCCACCGTGACCTGCTGGATGGAATCCTCGATCTCGCTGACGAACAGCGCGGCATCCAGCGACCACAGGCTACCCAGCGAACCGGCGTAGCCCAGCTCGTAGTGCGTGGCGCGTTCGGATTTCAGGTCCGGGCTGGGGATCACCGTGCCGAAGCGGGTCGAGTAGCGGTCCTTGATGGTGGCGAAGCGGCTCTTGCGCGCCACGGTCAGGCGCACCTGGCCGTCGTGGTCGATGGCCAGCAGGGGGCCTGTGTTCATGAACAGACCCAACTGGGCATTGACCGCATCGTCGCTGCCGGTGGGTTCGTCGTACAGGGTCTTGACCCGGGGCGAGGCCGCGTTGGTGCCGAAGTTCTCGGCATCCAGGCTCTTGCGGTAGTTGTACGACACGCCGCCGACCACGCTGAACACTTCGTCGAGCTTCCAGGTGTCCTCCAGGGCGATGGACTGGGTCTGGTCGCGGAAATGGGTCCACGGGTCGCCGCCATCACGGGAGCGGTGCACATCCTCCTTGAAGTGGTAGGCGATGCCCAGGCGGTTGCTGGCTGTCAGGGCCAGGTCGCCTTCGAGGGAGAAACCGCTGGATTCGTCGTCGTACTTGCTGGGGAAGCCCGCTTGCAACGGGCCGACGATGCCGTTGTTGTAGACGAAACTCTCCAGCGAATTCTTGAAGGTGTCGTGGTAGACCCGGGTCTTCAGGCCATGCTCGCCGAAGCGGGTGTTGGTGGCCAGGAACAGGCTGCTCTTGTCCCAGGTCGGCCACTCCCACCAGCGTTTGCGCTGCCCGCTGGCGGGCAGGTCGCCGGCATAGGGCGGCTGACCCTTGCGGCCTTGCTGCTGGACATAGCCAAGCACGTACTCATCGGTGTCGTTGGGGGTCAGGCCGAGCTTGAAGCTGAACTTGCCGTCGCGCTTGTCGCTGTTCTCCCGGCGGCCTTCGCCCTGCTGGTTGTTGGTCGGCTTGAAGTCGTCGGGTAGCAGGGTGTAGTCGTAGTCGACGTAGGACACGCCACCTTGCATCCACCAGTTGCCCTGGTTGGAGCCGGCGTTGACGTAGCTGCGGTAGGCATTGACGTTGCCGTGGTCGGTCAGCTCCAGGCCGCCGCCCACCTCGCCTTCGAAGGCCTGGGTCGGGCGGCGGGTGACCAGGTTGATGGCGCCGCCCAGAGTGTTGGGGCCATACAGCAGCGAGGCGAAGCCCTTGGCGACTTCGACGCGCGACAGGTCGTAGGTGGTGAAGCGGCCCAGGTCGATGTTGCCGTCGTAGGGCACGTAGGTGGGAATGCCGTCGATGAACACCGGCACCTGCAGGCGGTCGAAGCCGCGCACGAAGACCACCTGTTCGGCCCGTCCGCCCATGTAGGCGAGGTTGACGCCGGGGGCCAGGGCGAGGGCTTTGTCCACGGTTTCACGGTCGTGCAGGCGCATGTCGGCAGCCTCGACCACCGAGTTGCCGGTGGCCAGCTTGTCGTCCTGCGGCGCGGAAATGCGGATTTCACCGAGGGTGAATGGTTTTTCCTGTTCGTCGGCGAACGCCGCAGAGGTGGCCATGGCGGCGAGCGCGGCCAGGGACAGGCGGGGGGCTAGCGACTTCATGTCGGCTCCTTGCTGGGCCATGCCGGTTACGGCGTGCGGCCTCGTTATAGATTTTTATATACAGCGATAGGCGATAAAAAGCCCGTCGACTCACCCTCCCCAGGGCATCGACGGGCTTGATTTCACTTGACAGGTCTAGGGAGCGTTGCCAAGCCTGGCAATCCTAGCGCCGACTGACGATTGGAATCAACGGTGTATACAAAAATATATATCGATTGAATGGGGTGGGGTGCGTTCGGATGGACGCCTCAGGCGACACGCAACCAGATCGCCGAGGCATCGTCGCTCTTCTTGAAGCGCGGGTAACGCAGGCAGGCGGCATCCTCTTGCTCGATGGCGCGCAGCCGGCGGGCCAGGTCGTCCAGTCCGTTGGACAGCAACTGATCGATGAACGCTTCGGGCCCGAGGACCTGGTAGGGCGAGAGCAGCGCCGCCAGGCCATCGCTCATCAGCACGATATCGTCACCCTGTGAGACAGGGTGGCGTGTGTGGCAGGTGTTCTCACCGGCGCAGACGGCATCGACGCTGAGGACCTCCCGAGCGCGCATGCGCGCAGCGCGACGGTCTTCCAGCACGGCAGGCGGGCGCACGCCATGAGCGCCAATCCCGGCACCTAGGGCGGCAGCGGCGGCGCATTCGTCGTCGTGATCCGGCGCTGGGGTAAGGAACCGTACGCCTTCTGTGCCGCGATGCAGCACCACGCAGTCGGCCAGATGCGCGCAGACCAGCTCGTCGCCTTCCAGGGCGACTGCGGCAAAGGCGGCGCGCGGTAGCTCCCAGCTACCGAACGGCTCGCGCCGACAATCATGCTCGTAAGCCTTGGCAATGCTGGCGAACACGTTCTGGCAGATATCGGACAACGAACCCGACGCGGCCGCGAACGCCCGTTGCGCCGTCGACGAAAGCCAGGCCGCGCCGCCACGCTCCCCCAGCAATCCGGGCTCCCCCAGGTCGGTGGCGCCGTCGATGACCCAGGCATGACGGTCGGCGCAACCGATGCGGTCATCGTTGGGGACACCGGGCTTGCCAGCCAGGCTCAGGGTCTGGATCAGGTCGAAATGCATCTCGGGCTCCATGCTGTGTCGGGTCGTTGGGGGGGGGCGCAGCCCCTGACCTTGAACGTTATGCCGGCACACGTCAAACCCAAGCACCCCGTGTGGCCCTGCGATGACTTTGCAAGCGTGGCCTGGTGTGCGCAACTGGCAAAACTGTCAGGGTCTCACAGGACCTTCGCCATCTCCGTGGTGGCCGTCCAGCCAAGCCCGGCATAAACCGGCCTGCCGACCTCGGTCGCATGCAGCACGGCAAAGCCCACGCCCCGGCGAATGAACTCGGCCTCGGCCAGGCGCATCAGGCTCGAGGCCAGGCCCCGGCGGCGATGAGAGGGCTCGACGTAGACGTTGAGCACATAGCCGCGGCGGTCCTCCCTCGGGTGGGCGGGGTGGGGCGGCCACTCGATCTCCATCAGCCCGATCGCCGCCACGGCCAGGCCCGCGTCCAGCAGCGCGAAACCGTGGTAGCGACCATCGGCCAGGCGAGGTCGCAGCCACGGGCGGAAGTGTTCGCTCATGGTGCGCAAGCGCGCAGGATCGCCGCCGGCCTCGAGGAACATGGCCTCGCGCTGGGCGCAGATCATCTCCAGGTCGCTGGGTTGCAGTGGGCGCATGGCCAGGCCGTGCAGGTCGAGCGTGGCAGGGAAATCGTTCATGGCGGGCACCTTGGATCGGGATTTCGATGCTAGATCCGCCGGCGACCGAGCGTCAGATACAGATGGCCGGCAAACGCGGCATACAGTGCGCTTGCTGGTCCGGGCGTTCGCCTGTTCGTCGGGAGCCTTGCAGCGCCTGTGAGGTTGCAGCAACTTGCGCCGCGAACACCGGCGAAGCCGGTGCCAGGCACCGCGTCGCTTGCTTTGCGGTCCAGCCCGGCCCACAGGGAAAACACTCAGTTGAGCGGTTTTGCGCAAGGCAGTTGACCCTCCGTTGATCGCAGGCCCGCAAGCCGGGCGGACTGCGGGGCTAGACTCGGTGGCAGTGTGCAGCCACAGGAGCCATGACGATGACCCCGAAGAACAGCATCTGCCTCTGGTTCGATCACGATGCCGAGGAGGCGGCCAGCTTCTACGCCCAGACCTTTCCGGACAGCCAGGTGACTGCCGTGCACAAGGCCCCCGCTGATTATCCGTCGGGCAAGGCGGGCGATGTGATCACGGTCGAGTTCACCGTGATGGGCATTCCCTGCATCGGCCTGAACGGCGGCAAGGCCTTCACCCATAGCGAGGCGTTCTCCTTCCAGGTGGCTACCGACAGCCAGGAGGAAACCGACCGTTACTGGCATGCCATCGTCGACAACGGCGGGCAGGAGAGTGTGTGTGGCTGGTGCAAGGACAAGTGGGGGCTGTCGTGGCAGATCAGCCCGCGCGTCCTCACCGAGGCTGTCGCCAGCCCCGATCGTGCGGCTGCCAAGCGGGCGTTCGAGGCCATGATGACGATGGGCAAGATCGATATCGCCGCCATCGAGAAAGCCATCAAGGGGTGAATGCTGCTGGGGCAATTAGCAGCCTCTGGGCGCGGGTATGGCTTTCTCGATTCCATCGCCAGTTGTCGAGGGCGTTTTTCTCTCGGTTAGCGTGTTTATGCGCAGGGGCAGGATGTCGACGCAAACAGCCTCGAAGCAGAATGGCGTCAGCGCTTTAAGCCTGCAGAGACCGACGGTTTGGCTTGACTTGCCGTGGGGCGCTCTGTGAGGCTGAAGGCCAATTGCCATATTATTTCCATGGAGTGGTTGCTTGAAGACTGTCGATGTCCGTGAACTTGCTCGTGAATACACTTATGCAGTCGTTAGGCTGACGACTTTTCAAGCGACCTCCGATGTACCCGCCAAGCTCTTGTTCGGTAGTGTCTCCCTGTTGGCATCCGGCCGTTCACCGGAGAAAGGCATGACCGGGATCGAGACCTGGCCGCTTCGTGGCGGAAAAGCAAAAGTATATTTTCGTCGCGTCGTCATGACCGCCGAGGCTGCGCTCCGATGGTACCGTTCGGCTGCGCCAGGGAATTTCAAAACGCCTGTGCCCATGCAGCAGGAAGCAATTAAAAGAGAATTCGATGGTGTGCCCGTGGATTGCACAGGATTCGAAGATAATCCGGTGTGGCCGGAGCTGGGTATTCCCTTTACCGGGGAAATCTTTTCTGGTCTGACCGGGCGGGAGGATCCCGCTCCTTTTCGAGGGGATGCAGGGGCCAGGGTGCATAGGCGGTTTGGTGGTGGCAATGGCTTTGAGGCCGTACTCAAGGACAAGGAGTGCATTCGTTTTCTGCAGCGTCGCATTCATTTCAATATCGAAGAATATAGCGAGTACCTAGGTTCGTTGGCACTGATTGTTCCCGACCCTGTCATAGAGCGTATCGACAATTACTTGGTTCCGGCTACACCTGACAGTGCGGAAAAGGCGTGTATCAGACTCGTTGCCAGAACGGGGAAAAGCCTAAGCGATCTGCAGATCACATTTTTTGAGAGAAGTGCGAATCTGCTCAGTCGTTTTTATACGTGTGACATTCCGGAAGATGGGGTCGTGCTGCATGATCGGGCCTCGGAAACGGCAAGTAGCGGATTTCTGATCAGCCACAAGGTGCATAAACTGCTGGCGTACCAGCCCCTTTCCAACTACCTGCGACGCATGAACTTGCAAATGAACGTCATGTCCTCGCCAACAAAAGTGGCTGTGCCCGTGCGTGACAAGTTCGGCGCTCCAGTGAAATCCTATCTGCGTCATCGCAATGAACCGCTTGCACCCTCTACCTGGGGAGAGGTGGCCGTCTCGTCATCGATGCGTGTCGCAGAGGCCGCTGAGCGCCGCCGGCAGCAAGATGAGACGAAGCGTTTTGACCAGCGCTGGTTTGGCGATGATGAGCGCGAGGCGGCGATTGACTTCATTCATGACCGGATAGAGCATGCCCGCCGGCGCGTCATCATGGCGGATCCTTATTTCGGGGCTCTGCAGATCGCTCAATTTGTGCCGAAGGTGAGCAGCCAGCAGGTGAACGTCATCGTGATCACATCTCGAACCGCATTCGATGACCTGGGCACACCTTCGAAAGACAGCGTACGAAAGGACATGACGCTTGAGGAGTATGAGCAACTGAGGGAAAAACGGAAGAAACAGAACTCATCAGCGAAGCTCCAAAAATTTAAAACGATCTTGAACGAAACCAAAAATCTGCTTCGTGGAGAGATGCAGGCTTATGTGCTCACAGGCCGGAGGACCAAGTTGCATGACCGTTTTCTTGTCGTGGACGACGACGTCTGGTTCATGGGCCACTCCTTCAGTTCTTTAGGCGATGCCCCCGCCTTGATACTCAAGGTGCCGAACGCGGATGAGGTCATTCAGCAATTGCTCGCATTGACCAAGAGTGCTCCCTCCTTCGAGAAGTATCTTCGCGATTTCGATGATCGTGCGAAGCGGACAGGAGGCGCGTGAGCAAGTCAATGTTAGATAACGCCCCCCGCTTCATTGTGGAACCGCCGATTGAGCCGTTCGTCAAGGACAAGCAAATGCTCTGGCCGAGCCTGTGGGGCATGGACGATGCCAGCAGGTTTCCTGAGTTGCAGGCGATCAAGGCGCGACATAGCGCAACGCGTTTGCAACCCCTTTCTTCTTTCGTACAGGCCATCGCCGAGGCGCGGATGCGTGTCTGGTTGCTGGATGACTATTTATTCAAAGCCTCTGGCGAGATGGAAGTCGACAAGCTTGAACAACTGTTGGAATGGTTTCCGATAGGCATGGCGGCTAGTGACATTCGACTGCTAACCAAAAGTGCGGGGAAGGACGTGGATGCTGTATACAAGGAGGCATTCGACGAACGCACCCAGAGGATAAATTCGTTCAGACGGAACGAGCGATGCAAGATAGACGTGCGATTTTCGCTGCAAACGAACTTCCCCTACGTCCATGATCGTTTCGCTATTGTCGATGATGAACTGTGGCATTTCGGTGCGGCTGTGGGAGGGTTGCACCGCCAGGTAAACGCGACCACGCGAGGCTGGTCGGCAGCCGAGCATGGGGCAGCAGAGTTCTTCTGTCTTGCCTGGGACCATGACGAGAAAGTTGGGAAAAGAAGATGAAGTGGCTTGCTGAGCGTTTCCAGTATCGTAACGGTCCTGAAGATGAGGACGTCATTTCCGGGTTTCAGGATTTCATCGTCGAATCTGAAGCGCTGAGTACCGAGGTGTTCGAGGCCTGCGTGGAGTCGATTGCTCACTTCCATACGCGCGCAGAGCAGTCCCCGCAGGCGCTGATAGAACGGCTGGAGTGTGACCTCCGATCCATCAGCGATGGTCGAGAGTCCAACATATGCAATTTTGCAGAGTATTTGCTGCTGGCGCTTGCCTGCATTAAGGCATTGGCACGGTATCCGGCACTGGATACCTGGCGATCCGTGTCGGGCATCTGCGCATCGCATGGTCGAGTAGGATTTATTCTCCCGCTGGCGCTGGTGGCACAAGTGCGAGTAGAGCCGGACTGGGCGCAGCCATTCATATCGCTGATGACGGCCTCTCTGAACCAGGCCGCGACCGAGGGCCCGCTATGCGGCCAAAAAGCCCGAGAATCATATCTGGCATCCCGGGAGGTCTGGCAGGAGGAGAAATCGCTGACAGCGGTTTGGTCGCATCACCTCTGGGCGGCAGAAGACCACTATTGGCACCTGTGGAACAGAATGGAGTTCGAGATTCTTTCCTACCTTGATCTGGAGACGTACACCCAGATGCTGAACGTGTTTCCCGAGCCCAACGCGGTTCAGGCGGCACTGCTGGCAGGGCGAACCGATCAGTCTTTCAGCCAGTGGAGGAAGGTATTGGAAAGCACGCCCCCCAGCTTTACGGTGGATGGCATTTGGAATGGAGACCTTGGCGTCATTCTCCTGCTCGACATCGCCTTGCGACAACAAGTCCAAGGTATGTCGGAAGTCACCAGGCAGAAGCCCTCTGCCGAGAAAGATCAACTGCTTGACGAAATGGACAGTTTCAGTCGTCTGATCATCGAAACCCTGGCTCGGCGTGATGACTTTCCGTGGTTGATTACCCAGTGGGGAGCATTACTGATCAAGAGGGCTATTGCTCAGGATGACCCAAGTAGCCAGCAAACCCCTTCCCCCATCCATGTTTATACGTCGCTCATTCTTGCGATCGGCCCCCACGCCGCGCGTCTCAATCCTGGGGTGGCGCCCCATGAGGACCCTGAGCACGAGATTGCTTGGCGCTATCGCGCCCTCAGAACCTGGCTGGCGGTCGAAGGACATGGCGATTTTCCGGCTGCTGCAGAAGTACTCACCGATTGGGATATAGACGCAGACAGCTGGTCGCAGACGGCAGGTCGCTCGTTAGAGTCCCAGGCCGCCGACTTCATGGCCAGGCAGGCGCGTCGCAATCTGTTGGCGAGTCGTTTGCTCGCCTTACCGTTCGTGTATTCAAGTGCTCCTCACGAAAACTGGGTGTCCCTGTGGGAGCGGACACTTGTACTTCGCGAGATTACCGAGTTCGGTGACCCTGACGACGAGAGCGGCTGGCGTAAGCGAGCCTCTGCAGAACATCTGACGGTCGTGGCCTTCGACCTCGGGCTCTCGATACTTGATTACATTGTCAGCGGCGCGGGCGCTGCTTCGAATGACGATACATCGACGAAACTGTTCATGGATTTGTTCCGTGCCTGTGAGGAAATGCGATCGATTCAGACGTTCGACAGGCAATACTGGGACCGTGCACGCATCGAGCTCGCGCTACGCAGGGTGTTCTGGGCACCGCCATTGAACAAGGGTACGTACAACCTGGCCGTTGACACACAGCCAACGGTCGAGGGCTGCTTGAAAGCGTTTCATGAAGACTCGATCGCTTTCGTGAAACTCATCGATCTGCTCTTGAGAAATAACGTGCCGACTGCGGTGATACAGCAAGCTTTGGATTGCGCGCAAATTCGGCTCGAGCAGGCATTGGAGCATGCAAACAGGCTGCACAATCTCCAGCCCATGAAGTTCCCTTTAAGCCAAGGGCTCAACGAGAACTTGAGCAAGCTGGTTTCCTTTGGCTGATGGTGGCGCCGCGGATACCTAGAACCTTCAGCGTGCTCGTCGTCTTGCTACATGCTTTATAAAAAAGCCCCGCGGACCAAGGCCTGCGGGGCAAAGTGGTTGGGGGAGGAACCAACCAAAGGAGCCTTCAATTCATTGGGCGATCATCGCGCGCTGGCCATCACCTCGGGTTGCCAGCCACCGCCGAGGGCCTTGTAGATCGCCACGATCCCGCTGTACAGCTCGACCTCGCCCTGGGCCTGGGCATCCTCGGCGCTCAGGCGCTCGCGCTCGGCATCGAGCAGCACCAGGTAATCCACCGTGCCCTCGCGATAGCGCACCGAGGCCAGCTCGGCTGCCTTGCGGCTGGCCTCGCTCTGGCGCATCAGCGCCAGCAGGCGCTGCTGACGCTTGCCATAGTCGCTGAAGGCATTGGCCGACTCTTCCAGGGCCAGCAGCACCTGTTGCTCGTAGCTGGCCAGGGCGCCGTCGGCCTCGGCCTTGGCGCCACGCAGGCGGGCCCGCACGCTGCCCAGGTCGAATGCCGCCCAGCTGATGGTCGGGCCCAGCGCCCAGGCGTTGGCGGCCGAGGAGCCGATCTGCGAACCGCGCGCGGCGGTGAAGCCGAGGAAGCCGCTGAGGCTCACCCGGGGGAACAGGTCGGCGGTGGCCACGCCGACATTGGCGGTGGCCGCGGCCAGTTGGCGCTCGGCGCTGCGGATGTCCGGGCGGCGGCGCAGCAGCTCGCCGGGGTCGCCCACCGGCAGGGCCTTGGCGATGGCCGGCAGGGCCTTGGGCGCCAGGTCGACCGTCATGGCGTCCGGGCGCTGGCCGAGCAGGGTGGCGATGCGGTTCTTCGCCCGTACCTGTTCGGCCTGCAGTTGCGGCACGGTGGCCTCGACCCCCGCCAGGCGGGCGTCGGCGCGGACCACATCGAGTTCGTTGCCGACCCCGGTGTCACGCAAGGTCACGGTGATGTCCCGCGATTCCTGCTGGGTCTTGAGGTTGGCCACGGCGATCTGTTCGCGCAACTGGGCGCCGCGCAGCTGGCCGTAGGCGTCGACCAATTCGGCGATCAGGCTCACCTGCAGTTGCTGCAGGTCGGCCTCGGCGGCCTCTTCCTGGGCTTCGCTGGCTTCGATCTGGCGCTGGATGCGGCCGAACAGGTCGAGCTCCCAGGCCATGTCCAGGCCCAGGTCGTAGCGTTCGCTGTTGACCCGGCGCTCGGTCTGGCCGGGGACCTGGCCTTTGCCGATGTCGCTGCTGGCGCGGCTGGTGACCACCGGCAACTGGTCGTTGGACGCATCTTCGCGGATGGCCCGCGCCGCCTTCAGGCGGGCGAAGGCCACACGCAGGTCACGGTTGCCGTCCAGCGACGCCGTTACCAGCTGGTTGAGCACCGGGTCGTCGAACTGCTTCCACCACACGCTCTCGAAGCGGCTGCGGTCGAAGGCCTTAGCCTCCAGGCCGCTGTCCAGCCTTGCCGGCTCGGTGTCCGGGCTCTTGTAGTCCGGGCCCACGGCGCAGGCCGCCAGGGCCAGCGCCAGCAGGCTCGGGGTCAGGGGTTTGAGCAGCTTCATGCATGGTTCTCCAGCGCGGCAACGTGCTCGGCCTTGCGGGCCTCGCGACGCTCGACGAAACGGCGGATCAGGAAGAAGAACACCGGGGTCAGGAACAGGCCGAACACGGTGACCCCGATCATCCCCGAGAACACCGCCACACCCATGGCGTGACGCATCTCGGCACCGGCGCCGGAGGAGAACACCAGCGGCACCACGCCCATGATGAAGGCGATCGAGGTCATCAGGATCGGCCGCAACCGCAGGCGACAGGCTTCCAGCACGGCAGCCAGCGGGTCGAGGCCCTTGGCCTGCTCATCCTTGGCGAACTCGACGATCAGGATCGCGTTCTTGCACGCCAGGCCCACCAGCACGATCAAGCCGATCTGGGTGAAGATGTTGTTGTCGCCACCGGAAACGATCACCCCGGTGATGGCCGACAGCAGGGTCATCGGCACGATCAGGATCACCGCCAGCGGCAGGCTCCAGCTTTCGTACTGGGCGGCCAGCACCAGGAAGGCCAGCAGCACGCAGAGCGGGAACACGAACAGCGCGGTGTTGCCCGAGAGAATCTGCTGGTAGGTCAGGTCGGTCCACTCGAAGGTCATGCCGTTGGGCAGTTCCTTCTTGAGCAGTTTCTCGATCGCCGCCTCGGCCTGGCCGGAGCTGTAGCCGGGCGCCGCGGCACCGTTGATCTCGGCGGTGATGAAGCCGTTGTAGTGCATGACGCGGTCAGGCCCGGAGGTATCGCTGACCTTGATGAACGTCGCCAGCGGAATCATCTCGCCCAGGTTGTTGCGCACCTTGAGCTGACCGATCTGCTCGGCGTCGAGGCGGAACTGCTGCTCGGCCTGGACGTTGACCTGGTAGGTGCGGCCGAAGCGGTTGAAGTCGTTGGTGTACAGCGAGCCCAGGTAGACCTGCAGCGTCTCGAAGATGTCGCTGATCGCCACGCCGTGGGTCTTGGCCTTTTCCCGGTCGATGGCGGCATCGACCTGCGGCACGTTGACCTGGTAGCTGGTGAACAGGCCTGCCAGTTCCGGAACCTCGTGGCTCTTGGTGATGATGTTCTGGGTTTCCTTGTACAGCGCCTCGTAGCCCAGGTTGCCACGGTCCTCGATCTGCAGGCGGAAGCCGCCGATGGTGCCCAGGCCCTGCACGGGCGGTGGCGGGAAGATCGCGATGTAGGCGTCCTGGATATCGGCGAACTGGGCATTCAACGCGGCTGCGATGGCCTGCGCCGACTGGCTCGGGTCCTTGCGCTCGTCGAACGGCTTGAGCGGGGTGAACACGATGCCGCTGTTGGGGCTGTTGGTGAAGCCGTTGATCGACAGGCCCGGGAAGGCTACCGAGTCGGAAACGCCAGGCTGCTTGAGGGCGATCTCGCTCATCTTCTTGATCACCGCTTCGGTGCGGTCCAGGCTCGCCGCGTCAGGCAGTTGGGCGAAGGCCACCAGGTACTGCTTGTCCTGCGCCGGGACGAAGCCCATTGGCGTGGACGAGAAGCCCAGGTAGGTCAGGCCCATCAGCCCGGCGTAGACGAACAGGGCGATGCCGCTGGAGCGGATGACCCGGCGCACGCCACCGACGTAGCTGTGGCTGGCACGGTCGAAGAAGCGGTTGAACGGGGCGAACAACCAGCTACCCAACAGTTTTTCCAGGAAGCGCGAGAAGCGGTCCTTGGGCGCGTGGTGCTCCTTGAGCAAGACGGCGGCCAGGGCCGGCGACAGAGTCAGCGAGTTGAACGCCGAGATCACGGTCGAGATGGCGATGGTCAGGGCGAACTGCTTGTAGAACTGCCCGGTCAGGCCAGAGATGAACGCTGCCGGCACGAACACGGCGCACAGCACCAGGGCGGTGGCGATGATCGGGCCGGTCACCTCGCTCATGGCTTTTTGCGTGGCCTCGAGCGGTTTCAGGCCGAGCCCGATATTGCGCTCGACGTTCTCCACCACGACGATGGCGTCGTCCACCACGATACCGATGGCCAGCACCAGGCCGAACAACGACAACGCGTTGAGCGAGAAGCCGAACAGGTGCATCACCGCGAAGGTGCCGATCAGCGATACCGGCACGGCCAGCAGCGGGATGATCGAGGCGCGCCAGGTCTGCAGGAACAGGATCACCACCAGCACGACGAGCACCAGGGCTTCGAACAGCGTGTGCACCACCGCTTCGATGGAGCCACGGACGAACACGGTCGGGTCATAGACGATGCTGTAGTCCATGCCTTCCGGGAAGTCCTTCTTCAGCTCGGCCATCTTCGCCCGGACTTCGTCGGAGATCTCGATGGCATTGGAGCCAGGACGCTGGAAGATCGGGAGGGCCACGGCCGGCTGGTTGTTCAGCAGCGAGCGCAGGGCGTACTGGCTGGAGCCGAGCTCGATTCGGGCGATGTCCTTCAGGCGGGTGATTTCGCCATCGGCGCCAGCGCGGATGATGATGTTCTCGAACTCCTCCTCATTGACCAGGCGGCCCTGGGTGTTGATCGACAGCTGGAAGCTGGTCGAGCCCGGCGCGGGCGGGGCGCCCAGTTGGCCGGCGGCGACCTGGCGGTTCTGCTCGCGGATCGCCGCGACCACGTCGCTGGCGGTCAGGTTGCGCGAAGCGGTCTTGTTCGGGTCGAGCCACACGCGCAGCGAGTAGTCGCCCATGCCGAACAGCTGCACGTCGCCCACGCCGCCCAGGCGCGCCAGCTCATCCTTGATGTTGAGGATGGCGTAGTTGGACAGGTAGAGCATGTCGTAGCGGTTGTCCGGCGAGGTCAGGTGCACGACCATGGTCAGGTCGGGCGAGGCCTTGTCGACGGTGATGCCGATCCGCGTCACTTCCTCAGGCAGCTTCGGCTGCGTGCGGGTCACCCGGTTCTGCACCTGTACCTGCGCGTTGTCCAGGTCGGTGCCCAGGGCGAAGGTGATGGTCAGGGTCAGCTTGCCGTCGGCGGTGGACTGCGAGGACATGTACAGCATGTTCTCGACACCGGTGATGGCCTGCTCCAAGGGCGCTGCGACGGTCTCGCCGATCACCTTGGGGTTGGCACCGGGGAAGTTGGCGCGCACCACCACGGTGGGCGGCACCACTTCGGGGTATTCGCTGATCGGCAGCTGGAACAGCGAGATGGAGCCCGCGATCAGCAGCACCAGCGACAGCACCGCGGCGAAGATCGGCCGGGTAATGAAGAATTTCGAAAAGTTCATCGGTGTGGTCCCTTAACCGCGCGGCGCCTGGGCGCTGGCGACTTTCTCATTGGTGCCGGCCACCTTCGGCGCCGGGTTGCTGGCTTCCAGGGCCTGGCGCTGCTGGGCCAGGGCGGCAAGGGTCTGCTCGCTAGCCATCGGCGTTTCCTCGGGGGTTACCGGCGAGCCCGGACGCACGCGCTGCAGGCCCTTGACCACGATGCGGTCATCCTTGCCCAGGCCACTGCGCACGATACGCAGGCCTTCGAGCTTGGGTCCCAGTTCCACGGCGCGGTAGGTGGCCTTGTTGTCCTTGTCCATGACCAGCACGAACTTCTTGCCAAGGTCGGTGCCGACCGCTTCGTCGTTGATCAGCACGGCGTCGTACTGGGCGCTGCCGACCAGCTTCAGGCGTGCGTACAGACCAGGGGTGAACTGGCCATCACGGTTGTCGAACACAGCGCGGCCACGGATGGTGCCGGTGCGCGGGTTGACCTGGTTGTCGACGAAGTTCATCTGGCCCAGGTGCGGGTTGCCGGCTTCGTTGGTCAGGCCCAGGTACACCGGGGTGCTCTGGCCGCGCTGGCCGTCGCGGGCCAGCTGGGTGTACTTGAGGTACACGCGCTCGTCGGCGTCGAAGTAGGCGTACACCTTGTCGGTGGAGACCACGCTGGTCAGCGGGGTGACATCGGCGGTGACGATGTTGCCGGCGGTGAACTCGGCGCGGCTGACACGGCCGCTGATCGGCGCGGTGACGCGGGTGAAGCTCAGGTTCAGGCGGGCCAGGTCCAGTTGCGCCTGGATCGCGTCGACGCCGGCGCGGGCTTCGGCGGCGGCGCTGCTGCGCGACTCGGCCAATTCGGCGGAGATGGCGTTGCTGTCGCGCAGACGCTCGCCGCGGCGGGCTTCGTTGGCGCTGCGGATGGCGGTGGCCTTGGCCTGTTGCAGTTGGGCCTCGAGGCGGCGTACTTCAGCCTGGAACGGGCGTGGGTCGATCTGGAACAGCAGATCGCCTTTCTTCACCTGGGCGCCTTCGGTGAACGCCACCAGGTCGATCTGGCCGGAAACGCGTGGGCGAACCTCTACGGTTTCCGGCGCTTCCAGGCGGCCGGTGAACTCGTCCCATTCGTTGATCGGCTGTTCGATGACCTTGGCCACGCTGACCTTGGGCGCGGCGGGAGCCTGCACAGCGTCGGGGGTGCGACCGCAAGCGCTGAGCACCACCACTGCCAGGGCAGCGAGGGGGAAGCGCAAGGGTTTGAGTGAGTGATCCATGGAGAACTCCGCCGAAGTATTAGTAGTGGGCGGAGTGTGAGTGCCTTGCGCGTGGCGCACGAATCGAATGGAGCGAAGGTTATTATCACGCGCAATGATATGTCGGATGCCGTCATTGATCCGGACGCATGAT